>DBGCHZ010000001.1:0-1124 GCA_048355915.1 Clostridia bacterium
AAAGAAGTTACAATAAATTGTGATGAAGATAATAAATTGAATGTTGGAGATAAAATAGAATTTGATTTACCAGAATATTTTACAGAAGGAACTTTTATAATTACTTCAATAAAAGAAAGTAAAGACGGGAATAAAAAAAGTAGATACTATTTAGAGTTAAGAAATACTAATTTATTAGAGAATTTTATAGATTTATTTAGAAAGTCTTCTGACATACAAGAGCAAAATAGTCAAACAGAAATGGAATATGTTGTAGAATATAGCGAAGAAGAAACAGTAAAAGAAATACATGAAATTAACATGAATGAAGACTACAACAATGAATTAAATATGATTTTAAGAGGTTAAAAAAATGAAAGTAAAAAATTTAGAAGTTGGCATAAGAACAGGAAACAAACAACGAAAGTTTACTAATTTAATATTGAACAATTATCTAGACTTATTTGCAAATAGTTTTAAAGAATTTGCATCTAAAGAATTAACACATTGTGTTGTAAATATAACAAAAACAAACACAAAAATAGATGAAACTTCTACAACAATGAATTTTGATACATTGATAGAAGGAACTATGCAAGAAGTTTTAACAGATAATTCCATACTAAATAAATATATTTACACAGAAAAACAGACAGCTTACAATTATAATCCAATATCTAGTTATAAAGGACAAACTATAAAAGAGATAGGATTTGGAATGTATGACTATAATTTAAATGTTTTTGTTATGTATGCATACATAAATGTTTCTAAATACAACATTGTAATACAAGAAAAACAACCAGTAATAATAAGTAGGATTGATAAAATTGTAAGTGATATGGAGTTTTGGAGTAATTCTACTAAGATAAAAACACCATACCATCTTACAGGAGATGGAATACATGAAATTTTAGGTATGGAATATGAAAGAATTTTTCCAAAACTTTATAGCTTAGGATTTGGTATTTTGCCTTATAAATATTTGAAGGAATATTTAGTGGAAAATTTAAACATCTCTAAAACAGGAATAGGCGAAATTACAATAGATAATAATTTTAAAAACTTTGCCAATAATAGCCTATATCCTAGTAAAACTTTGTATCCTAATAAGAAATTATATCCACAAAAAGCAACAGCCAATT
>DBGCHZ010000002.1:0-4868 GCA_048355915.1 Clostridia bacterium
AATAGAATTGTACGTAATAGCTTTCAATTAATAAAACCCAAAGTAACCTGTGTTATTATTAATGATAATAATGATCAATTAATAAACAGTATAAAAAAAGAAATGAAAATATTTGATGAAATTATTGTGGCTAATATTCAAAAAGAATCGTTTACAAATAAAATAAATTGTTTCTTGAGTAAGAATAAGATTCAATGTTATCAATATGATAATAAACAAGAAATTCAAAATGATATTTTACAGTATGTTCATTGTTCATGGTGTGTTTTCTTAGAAGTGAATGAAAATTTTGATAAGAAAAATAAAGATATTTTATATAATATTTTCTCCCTATTTAGTGAAGCGATTGAAAAAGAAAATATAACATTTACATTTTATAATTTGAAGAATAATGAATACTATCATGCACATGCGATTTATAGCCAATATAATCATTCATCAAATATTAATGTAGAATTGAATATTTGAAAAATCAGGAGGTATTTCCTGATTTTTTAATGGTAAGAGGACAGGCTGTCTATATATTGAATGACCATTGTTTCATCATTTTTTATTATAGAGATAGAATAATCATCAAAGGTATTTAATTCATCTTCAAATGATGAAGAAAGTTCTAAATAATGTGGAATAATAAATTTGACCTCTAAAGATGTATTTTCTTTTTCGGCAATAAACAATTCAACATGTTGATAGAAATTATAAATATATTTTAAAAGTTTAGTAATTCTATAGGCAGCTACAGGATGATTGTATACTGCATTTTCTGAAATAGAGATACATGTTTTAATTTCTTTTCCGTCTTGTAATAAAGATTTGATTTCTAGATTTAAGATAAAATCAAAGGTTTCATTATTTGTGACTATAATAGGTGAAATACTTAGTACAGTTTCTTTTTGAGCCTTTATTTTATGTATAGCTTCTAAATAATCTTCATTAATTAAGTCATATTCAATTGATTGTAAAATATAATTCATACGGTGTTCAATGTTGTCTACATCATATTTAATGGTTTTAATATAGTTTAAATTTTCTTGAATATATTTATTTTCTTGTTCTTTTAATTTTGTTTTTAATAAAAGTTCGTTGGATTCAATAAGTTTATTGAAAACAATATTAAAAATAATAATGAGAACAAGGAAGCCAATAAATACGAGATGGTTAGAAATATTAGGCATGTTATTTAATATATTAACTAAAAAGTAATATGCCATGATAAACATAATAAAAAATTCAAAAGAAATTAAATAATTAATATAAGGAGCGTCTTTCTTTAAAAATGGTAATTTTCTTTTTAAAAGAAATGATAGTGATGTAAAATAAAATATTTTTTCTAATATTATATTGATTTCATATTTAGTCTGACTACTAAATGAATTAAAAAAATGAGTTTCAAATAATGAATTGCATAGAATAGTCATTGCATAAACAGAAATAAAAAGCATTAAATTACAAAATAAGGCAACAGCAATATCTTGAAATGAAAAATCATCATGGAACAAGTATAAACAAATCCAAATACATAATTGAATAACTAAAGTTTGCTCGATACCAACTAAATAATAGGATGTCATGATTGTACTTATAATCATATTGATAATCATTGTAATTATTATAAATTTCTTTTTATTGTGCTTCATTTTGATAAAAGAACTAATAAAGTATGAAAGCAAGAAATTTTCTAATAAGTTGTTTACAATTTCAAAAATCATTTTATCATCCTCTCTGCTACAGCGCTTTTAAATGCAATACCTATTTTTAATGTTTGGTTATTATCTAAAAGGATTGCATTTTTTTTATATTGTTTAATATGTTTGATATTAACACTATTTTTTCTGCTTATTTGTATAAAATCATCTGAATTTATTTCATTCATAATTTCTTTCAATGGTTTGTAGAGATGATATGTTTTAAATTTCGTTACAAGTGATGTTAAATGATTGTCAACTTCTAGATATAAGATATCACCAGTTAATATTTTGATATATTCAAAATCATATTTAAAAGAAAAATATGATTTTTGATTGAAATGTTCTTTTAAAAGCATTAATGCTGTTTCAAATTCTTCATCCAAATTACCTTTTCGGATAAAATAAAAAGGTTGTACTTTTAAAGCAGAAAAAACAAGATTATTTTTAGATGTTACAAAAATAATCAAAGCATTTTTATCATTTTCTTTTATTTTTCCTGCAATAGAAATACCATTATCATCAATTAAATCAATATCTAAAAAATAGATATCATATTGAAGTGGAAAAAGATTAATATTGGTATATTGATCAATGATTACTTGATCGAATATTTTTTTCATACTTGAATTTATTTTTTTATTAAACATTTCTAAAAAAGAAATGTCATCGTCTATTATTGCTATTTTCATAAAAAACCTCTTTAATTTTCTATATAACTTATAAGTTAATTATACATTATATAAGTAGCATTGTATTAAAAATAATAATTTTACGCTATTAAATGGATAATTCACGCTAAATAAAAGAAAGAAATTAATAATATCATACAAAATATAAATAGGATAAATATCAATTTATAGGGGTTGTTATTATGAGTTTATTTGATGTGATTATAAATATTGTAGAAAGTTCTATCATATGCTATTTCATTTATAAATATTTTGATTTTAAGCAGATAGAAAAGTTGTGGTTGTTTATTTTAACAGTTTTTTCTACGCTTACTATTGGGAGTATTTTCATCAATGAAAGTGGTTTTTTAATAGTTGTTACGAGTATAGTGATAATTGCTTTTCTTAAGGTTTTTGGACAAAAGATTAATATAGAGAGTATTATTATTTGTTTTTTATCTTTAATTATTGATGTTGCTTGTGACGTTTGTGCCTTAATTATTGGGAATCTGGTAAATTCTTATATAAGTATAGTCTCGTTATCTTTACCAGAAATGACAGTTTTGTCTAAAATTTTATTTTTGATAGTTGCGTTACTTTTTTTAAAACAAAAAGTAACCTATGACACAAATTTGAATACTAAAAGATGGCTAACAATTGTTATCATCATATTAATATTGCTTGTTGTTGCTTATCTTCTAGGTATAAGTTATGTATTTGATAACGCTAATGTATTGATAAATTTACTTTGCGCTGCTCTAGTTTATGTGGCAATTGTGTTGATTTTTAATATTTATGGAAAACTCTTGAAAGAAAATGAAGAGTCTACACGTATTCGTTTAAAAAATGAAGAAATAAGATACAAGAAAGAAAATGAAAAAGTACTTTCTAAAATGTCTGAAGACATCTATCAATTGGAACATAATTTAAGGTATATCTTAATGCAAGTAAAACTAAATGAACAAAATAAGAAGTATGATGAAAATATTGAGTTGATAGATCAGTATATCCGTAATTTTGGAAAGTTTAAAGCTATTATTAATACAGATAATCCTTATTTTGATTATTTTATGAATCAAAAAATTAATGATTTAAGTAATAATGGGATAGATGTTCATACATCTATTAATATTTCACATTCAGATTATTATTTGGATAGAGAGTATGTTGAGTACTTAATTAAAGTAATTAATTTGTTTAAAAAAGAAGCTACTCAAATAACAATTAACATTTATGAAAAGCAAGGATTTAATATTATTGAAGTTTTAACTTCAAAAAATATGAAACTAACATTTGATAATTCTATTAAACAATTAGCACAACATTTAAATGCTCAATATAAAATTGCTCAGGATGATAATATTTGTATCTTTAAAAGTATACAACATATAAATAAAGAAAGAAGAAATGAAAAATGAAATGTCTAGTAGTAGATGATGATCGAGAATTTAGTTATAAATTAAGTGCTTATATTGATAACTTTTTAAAGGGTATTTTTAAAAGTTATCAAGTAGCAGAAATAAATGAAAAGTTTGATGATTTTTCTCAATATCAAGATATTGATTTATTATTTATTGATATTGATTTAAAAGATTTAAATGGTATCAACATTATAAAAAGATTACAGATGAATAATGTTGATTATCCAATTATTTATGTATCATCAAGACAAGAACTAGTTTTTTCTTCTCTTACGACACAACCATTCTATTTTGTAAGAAAACAAAATTTAGAAAATGATCTAAAAGAATTATTTAAACTATTAAATATTTATTACAAAAAGACAATGAAGATGATCACATTTGATTATTATGGACGGAAGACAAGTATCTTTTTAAAAGATATCCATTATATTACATCTTTTGGACATGATATTAGTATTGTGTGTGATCAAGAAACATATACTTACCGTTCTAGTTTAAAAGATGCTTTAAAATTGATAGATAGTCCTGTTGTTGTACAAGTTCATAGAAGCTATGCAGTATCTATGATGTACATTAAAGAAGTAGACAAAAATAATATTATATTAAAGGATGAAACATGTATTACGCTTGGGAAAAAATATGTAGATGAATTTATGTTTCAATATAGGGAGTATCTGATATCATGATTTTATTTGATTTGGTTATAAATATTATCGAAGTTCTGATTTCAAAAAATATGAAACTAACATTTGATAATTCTATTAAACAATTGTCACAATATTTAGATGCTCAATATAAGGTGACACAAGATAATGAGTTATGTGTTTTTAAAAGTATTCAATCAATGAAGTAGGTCAAAATAGCCTGCTTTTTTATTTTCGTGCCATAAAAGTCACTTCCATGCCAGAAAGATATCTATTAGAAAGAAAATAAATAAAATAATAAGTGTAGAGAGGAAATATAAAAAATATTTCAAAAAATACTTGAGTATAAAGTGACTCTATAGTCTATGTTAAAGGTGTCAAAGGAGGAATGACTTATGGAAAAGAGTAAAAAGACATTAAAAATGATTGGGATTTGTATTATTG
>DBGCHZ010000003.1:0-2509 GCA_048355915.1 Clostridia bacterium
AAGGGTATTTTTTTTCCGGAGAATTTTAGAGATGTCGTTACTGTAATAAAGAATATTTCGAATTGTGTTGTTGATCAATGTAGTAAATGTAATATTGAATCAGGAGACACGTTTATTGAATATATAAAAGAAATGGTTGAAGGGAATATAAAAAATGATATATGCTAGATTACAAGGCCGAGCAGGTAATCAAATTTTTCAATACTATTTTGGTAAAAGGCTTGAAATGGAATATAACGATAATCTTGTTCTGGATTTCTATAAAGTAAATAGAAAAAATTGGAGTAAAGATATACTGAAATTTAATGTGGATTTTTTTTCTCTGCTTGAAGATAAATTTACTTATTTTAAGAACATGAATATATTACAATTATTAGTTGTTCTTATTTATAGATTATTTACACCAAGAAATGCTTCATACCAAAAAATATACATGTATGAAATAAAATGGCAGCCATTTTTAGATTTTATGGGGATTTATTGGTTGTCTAATGGTTATTATGAATATGCATTTAAATGTCCATTTAAAAATAAGTTTATCAATGGATATTATGAAGATAGGCGTTATTTTGATAATTATATATTGGATGAAAAGAATAAGAGTTTGATAGTCCCAAAACCTGATAATATTGATAATGAGTTTTTAAATTATATTTTAAATGAAAATTCTGTTTGTGTATCTATAAGGAGAAAGGATTTTGTAAATGATACTACAATCTCAAATGATAGATATATTTGTACCCCTCAATATTTTTATTCTTCAGTAAATGTTGCTTGCGAGAAAATTTCAAATCCTTGTTTTATTATTTTTTCTGATGATGTCGAATGGGTAGAAAAAAATATGAATATTAAAGGGAAAAAAGTATATGAAATTCCTGGTTTAAGTATTACTGAAAAGATGTTTTACATGTCAAAATGTAAGCATTTTATTATTTCTAATAGCACGTTTAGTTGGTGGGCGCAATATTTGTCCTGTTCGAAAGACAAAATTGTAATCAGTCCAGATAAATGGATGAAAGTTGATAATCCAATTGAACTTATTGAAAATAAGTGGATTAAAATTAAGGTGTAAATATGAATAATAACATTAAAGCATTGAAATCAGGGGTATGGTATACGATTGCAAGTTTTGCGACAAAATCTATTGGATTTATAACCACACCTATTTTTACAAGAATATTAACACATGAAGAATTTGGATTGTACAATAATTATACATCTTGGTTAAGTATACTTACGATATTTGTTACATTAAATTTAGAAAGTACATTTATAAGTGCAAGATATGATTATGAAAATCGATTTGATTCATATATATTTTCATCATTGGTATTAAGTACTTTATCTGCTGCTTTTTGGTTTATACTTTTGAATTTTGGAAATTTTTTTGAAAGAATCAGTGGGGTTGATAAAAAGTATATTAATTGTATGGTAGTGTATTTGATTTTTTTACCTGCAATTAATATGTTTCAAGCGCGAGAAAGATATTACTTCAAATATAAAATGTCTGTTTTAATTAGTACAGTGGTATCTGTTGGGACTGCTTTATTATCCGTTGTGCTGGTTGTTTTTTTTGAAACTAAATTGTCTGGAAGAATATTAGGAAGTGCTATTCCAACTGTTTTTATTGGAATTATTATTTATATTTATATTTGGAAGCAGGGAAAAAGGGTAAATTTAGACGATTGGAAATATGCGTTACCAATATGCGTTCCTTATATTCCTCATTTATTGTCACTTACAATACTAAATTCAATGGATCGAATTATGATTACGAATATTTGTGGTTCAGAAGAGAATGCATTATATAGCTTAGCCTATACATGTGGTTCGATGATTACAATTTTAATTGGTTCCATGAATAGCGCATTTGCACCTTGGCTAGGAGAAATGTTATCTGAGAATAAATTGAAAGAAATACAGGTGGTGTCAAAGAAATATATAAGTGCTTTTTTCTATTTGGCGATTGGAATAATGCTTTTTGCTCCGGAAATTTTATTACTTTTTGGTGGAAAAAGTTATATGGAAGCTATATATGTAATGACACCAGTTTCTATGGGATGTGTTTGTCAGTTCCTTTATACGTTATTTGTTAATGTAGAACAATTTAAGAAAAAAACTATAGGAATGGCTTGTGCTAGTATAACTGCAGCTGTTATTAATTTTATTTTAAATTGGATATTTATCCCTAAATTTGGATATTTGGCTGCAGCATATACTACATTAGTAGGATATTTATGTTTATTATTAATTCATATGTTTTTGGTTAAAAGAATAAAATTAAACAACGTGTATAGTTATAAGTTTGTGAGAGAAGTTGTAATATTGGGAATTGCTGCGATGGTTATTATTACATTATTATATTCTCATGCAATATTGAGATACATATTTATTGGAATATATGGGGGTACATTTATTATTATTTTACGTAATAGTAGTGAAATAAAGGGATATTTTAATAGAAAAAAGAGGGGGGGATTTTAATGGAAAAATTAATTGTAATTGGTGC
>DBGCHZ010000004.1:0-1460 GCA_048355915.1 Clostridia bacterium
AGTTTAAAATACTAAATTAAAAGTTAAAATAATGGGAGTGTTGATTATTATGAATTTTCAGCTGTTTATATCAGTTTTGGCTATATTTATAATAATATATTTGTTTCATTATAGAGATATTTTTAACCCAGCAGCGATAGTGTCAGCCGTGTTTATTGTTTGTAGTTATATAGCAATATATTCTAGTGAGAGATTGCAACTTGACTTGAGTTTTAAGGCATATTCATTATTAGTATTGGGTATTCTTTCTTTTTGTGTAGGAAATATTTTTGTGAATATTTCTTACAAATTAAGACATAAATCTTTTAATCGATTTCTAGAAACAAATATAGAATACATAAAAATGTATAATAAAAAAATTATACTTTTTGTGAGTAGTGCTTTTTTTGTAATTGCTTTTATTAGTCAAATTGGATTAGCACTTTCAATAAGTGGAGGAAATTTATCGAGCTTAATATATGCATATAGGATGGAGATGCTATCTGGGTCGGAACGAATACCTAGTATTGTGTCAAATATGGAAACTATTAATTATGCGGTGGGATATTATGCATTATATATTCTTATAAATAATTATTTCGTAGAAAAAATATTTGACCATTCCTTAATTTTGCTTGTATTGTATCCATGTGCTATCGGTATATTATCTGGATCCAGAGGGGAAATTATTCATTACTTTGTATTTTCTTTGACTATTTATTATTATTACTATTTGATAAAGAAAAAGAAAAAGCATATTGATGGAAAACTTATACTGAAAATGGCATTAATATTTGCAGGAATGTTTCTATTTTTTTACCTTATAAAATTTACAATTGGAAGACAAGATCAATTAGGAATAGTAGAATATATATCTGGGCATTTAGCATCACCACTTAAATTGTTTGATTTATTTGTAAATGAAAAGTATAAGTCTACATATTGGGGGGAAGAAACGTTTACGAGAATTTTGGCAACGTTTATGAGGGGAAGTGGTGTTGATTTAAGATATAACACATATGCAACATTTAGATATTTAAACGGAGTAAGTTTAGGAAATGTTTATACTGCATTTAGAGCGTACTATGCTGATTTTGGTTTAATTGGGATTCTAATAGTTCCTTTTTGTATTTCTATGGTAGCATCAATATTATATAGCAATTTTAGAACTTGTGTATTAAATCAAAAATCTATTGTAAACAAAAATTTGTTTTTGTATGCGTATGTGAGTTATGGATTATTTGTTATGTTTTACTCAAATCAAATTCTAGAGTATATAATTAATATTTCTTTTATTAAGATGGTTATTATATGGCTTTTTTTTGATTACATATTCATAAGTGGAAAAATAAGAATTAAAATAGGCAAATTTTAAGAGTGTAGATTTGAAAATAGGAGAGGTGTTATATTATAATGTATGATTACTTGGTAGTGGGAGCTGGTTTATACGGTTCGATTTTTGCGCATGAAGCTATGCAAAA
>DBGCHZ010000005.1:0-3474 GCA_048355915.1 Clostridia bacterium
AGATTTTCTCTTTTTGATATTATATTGTAATTTCCTCTTTCACTTTTCTTGATTTGCCATTTTTGATTGTCATTTCCTCCATTGCTTCCCCATTGGTCTACATTGGCTTCATTTCCCCAGCCTACTACATCTAATCTTTTTTCTGAGTGTACTGGAATTATTTCACAATATCCTTCTTTATCATATTTTATTTTAAATTGTTGTTGAGGTGTGTCTAAGTATTCCCATAAATGCACATTTGCTCCATTTACTGTTTTTCCTCCATCTACTGTCAAACTTTGTTTTGGATTTGTTGCCATTAATATTTTATATGTTCCTTCTTCTAATTTTTCATTCTCTTTCAACAATTTTATTTCTTCGGCCAACTCTTCTTTTTCTTTATTTTCTGTTTCTTGTATTTTTTCTTCTTCTACTTTATTTTCCTTTTGCTCTTCTACTGTATTATCAGTTGTTGTGTTACTTTCTATTTTATTTGTATTGTTGTTTATTATGTTATTACTTTCTGTTTTATTTGTATTATTTTGATTTATACTGTTTTCAGTTGTTGTATTGTTTTCTATTTTATTAGTAGTATTCCCTTCAACTTTATTTTCGATTTTATTTTCTTCTTTTTCTGTTTCTATATTATTATGCGTTTTATTTTCTTCTACTATCTCGTAAGCATATGAAATACATGGTATAAATACTTGAACTGCCAATATCATAATGACTAATACTATTGGTACTAACTTTTTCATAGATACCCTCCTATATTTATTTTATATTTAGTAGTGTTATTCCTCCAATAATTAAGAATATTCCAACTATTGCATATGTATTTATTGACTCTTTAAATAAAAATACTCCTGCTAAAATTACTAATATTTGAGTTATTCCTGTAATTATAGGAAATATAAAACTTAAATCAAATTGTTTTATAATATAAAATGTATATATCAAAAAACTAGCAATATATAATAAAAATCCTAATATAGCTTTTATTCCCATTGACAAATTAAAAACTCCATTTTGCATTGCAATAGTAGCACTATTTGCCTCTGCTTTTATTAACACTAATCCACCTACTGAACAAATTAAATATATTATTATACTTATTATTTTCATTTTATTCTTTTCCCTTCTTCTCCTCATTTTCTTTAAGTGCAATATAATGGTTTAAATTTTTTACTTTTTCATTCAAATTTGAAATTCTTATATTATCTAAAAACGTTTCTATTAATAAAAATCCTATTGTACACATCCATACAAAATTTACAGGTGCTTCAAATCCAAGTTTTACTGAAATCCATGTAACCGCATCTGAAAATATACTCATTAATATCAATAATAAGCTTCCTAAAAGCCATATTATTGAATTTTCAATTTTTAGTTCTGATTTTTTTATTTTTCTTACACATAATATGAAAGATATTGTAGAACCTATAATTAATAATACTCTTAATGTTACTGACATTTCTTACCTCCAACATTCTTAGTAAAAGATCTTATAAAGATTATAGAACAAAACATACTAACCATATATTTTATAGCTTTTAATGGTTTTAAATAGCTTTCTCCAAATTCTCTTTCTTTCATCTCTACTTGTACTTCTTTAATTTTTTTCTTCTTTTTTAACATATATACAATTGTATCAGGTTCTGGAGATAGTCCAGAATTATAAACTAAATCTTTTATAGCATCTCGATTATATGCTCTCATTCCTGAGGTAGGATCTTTTATTGTTTTTCCAGTAGTTAATTTTGTTATAAATGTTATTAAATTGCTTCCTAGCATTCTCATAGTTTTAGGTTTAGATTTTGTTACAAATCTAGATCCAATTACTATATCTTCTCCATTTTCCACCTCTTTTACTAATTTGCTTAGTTCTTTAGCTTGATGTTGTCCATCTCCATCAAATTGTATTGCTACATCGTAATCATTATTTAATGCATATTTCATTCCTACTTGTACTGCACTTGTTAATCCATAATTAATTGGTAATGATATAATATTGAAATTATTTTGTTCACAAATTTCTTTTGTTTTGTCTTTTGAACCATCATTTATTATTACATAATCATAATTAGTATTTGATGTTACATCATTTACTGTTTTTACTATATTCAATTCCTCATTATATGCAGGAATTATAATTAATACTTTCATTATTTTTCCTCTTTCTCTCTAAAAATCTTTTAACATTTTCATTGTCGCATTTATAAATTTATCAGCATAATTTCTTTGAACTACCTGTGTATGATTTTGTACTTCTGGTAATTCTAATAACATTGATCTAGTATTTGGAACACTTCTTGCCCATTGAATTAAATATCCACTTCCATATGTTCCTATATGATTAGATATGCCAAATTCATTTCTATAATATTTGCCTATTTCATTATCTCCTATTGTTTCATTAAGCCATCCATGCACATCTAATACAATATTTTGAGTTCCTTTTTTGTTTAATATAAAGTTTCTTAGGCTTTCCGCTTCAAAAGCTTGTAATGGTTGATTTCCATTATAATTTCTATCTCCTGACATTGGCTTGTAATTTACTGGGAAGCATCTATTCATATCTATTCCTTTATTTTCAGGAGCCCAGCTATATACCGTAGTTCTTCCTGGTCCATTATTAGTCCAACCACTGTGTTGCCCATCTGGATTAGATATTGGTAATATATATATAGTCCACTCATTTACTAAATCTTCTGTTATATTTTCTTTTAAATAATTGTAAAATTCATTTGCAATATATGTTAATTCTTCACCATCTCTATTATAAGAGTCTTCAAATCCATGTATTGAAAAATTAGCAAATAATTTTTTATTTCCATTTCCAATTTTATAAAATGGTAAATATTCTCCTCCTTTACCATTTCCTTTTACTTTTAATCCTGTCCAACCATATGTACCTTCTTCTATATATTTATTAAAAGATTTTGTAAAAGAAAATTCTTGATTATCAATTTTTCTTGTTTCATTTAGTATAAGTATAGAGCCATTTTCTATATTCCCTTTTATTTCTATTGATAAATTATTATTTGCAAATGAAACTATTGACATACTTTCATTTCCATTGTCTCTTATTATCCATTTTTGACTTTCTTCATTATTCCAATCATATTGAACGATTTCTGTTCCTTTTTGAACTTTACTATCTTTTACTGTTAAATATTTTCCACTATGTTTCATTGAAATTTTATAATATCCGTTTTCATAAATTACATTTAATTTCTGAGCGTCCACATTAAAATCTTGCCAAATCTGTATTTTTCCATTATTATCATTGTTACTTGCTGAAGCTTCGACTACTATATTTTTATTTGTTTTTGGAGATATTTTATAATTACCATCTATTACTGTTTTTTCACTCCTATTAGATATTTTTTCTAATTTGAACTCTTGTCCATTTCCTCCACTTTTCTCATATACCTCTATATTTGTTCCATCTTCTGTTTTTGAGTGATATGCATCTAAGTATAGATTTTCTCT
>DBGCHZ010000006.1:0-40913 GCA_048355915.1 Clostridia bacterium
AGATTTTCTCTTTTTGATATTATATTGTAATTTCCTCTTTCACTTTTCTTGATTTGCCATTTTTGATTGTCATTTCCTCCATTGCTTCCCCATTGGTCTACATTGGCTTCATTTCCCCAACCTACTACATCTAATCTTTTTCCTGAATTTACTGGAATTATTTCATAATATCCTTCTCCATCATATACTAGATTAAATTGTTGTTGTGGAGCATCTACATATTCCCATATATGTACATTCGCTCCGTCCTCTCTCTTTCCTCCGTCTATTGTTAAACTTTGAGTTGGAGCTATTGCCATCACTATTTTATATGTTCCTTCTTCTACTGTTTTTTGTGGTTTTTCTTCTTCTTTTATTTTTTCTAGTTTAAACTCTTGTCCATTTCCTCCACTTTTTTCATATGCTTGTATATTTGTTCCATTTTGTATTTTTGATTGGTATGCATCTAAATATAAATTTTGTCTTTTTGATACTATATTATAGTTTCCTCTTTCACTTTTCTTTATTATCCATTTTTGGTTATCGCTTCCACCATTTTCTTCCCATTGGTCTATATTGGCTTCATTTCCCCAACCTACTACATCTAATCTTTTTTCTGAATGTACTGGAATTATTTCACAATATCCTTCTTTATCATATTTTATTTTAAATTGTTGTTGAGGTGTGTCTAAGTATTCCCATAAATGCACATTAGCTCCATTTGCTGTCTTTCCTCCATCTACTGTCAAACTTTGTTTTGGATTTGTTGCCATTAATATTTTATATGTTCCTTCTTCTAATCTTTCATTCTCTTTTAACAATTTTATTTCTTCTGGTAACTCTTCTTTTTCTTTATTTTCCGTTTCTTGTATTTTTTCTTCTTCCACTTTATTTTCTTTTTGCTCTTCTACTGTATTATCAGTTGTTGTATTATTTTCTACTTTGTTTATATTACTATTACTTACTATCTCATTGTTCTTCATATTATTTGCATTATTTCTATTAGTATTACTATTATTTACATCATTTTCTTCTGTTTTGTCACTAATATTATTATTGTTTGAATCTATTACATTCTCTTTTTCGTTCAAAACAATATTGTTATGTGTATTTGTATTTTTCAAACTTTCTTCTGCATATGAAATATATGGTACAAATATTTGTATTACTAATAAAATCATTAACATTATTGGAACTAATCTTTTCATATAATACCTCCCATTCTATATCTGAAAAAATATTATCACAAAACCCCTTCCAAGTCAATTACAAATTTTGCTAAATAGTAACAAAATATTAATATATAAAATCTTCTAATTCATTACTATTTTGGGTTCATAATTTGCATATATAATTTTACAGAAAAAAAGTAGAGACTTATTAATCTCTACTTTTAATTTACTAACTATTTTTATCTTTTTTTGAAAAAGCAAAAAACTTGCTAAAAAAGAAATTCAATATTATTACAATGATTGTCAAAGATAGCTTAACTGGCATAAATGGTAAATTCATATTGCCATAAAGTATTATAACTCCACCTTGCTCTATTATCATTGTAAATGCTCTTCCTAAAATAAATTTCCCAAATTCTTTTAAGTTTTCTTTTATTCCTTTTGCCTCTGTATTAAATACCCATTTTCTATTTGTAAAATATGCAAATAGAATTGAAGCTATAATTCCAATAAAACTAGCAATTTCTCCATCTATTTTAACAATACCTTCTAATACAAAAGAAACTATTAAATTAACAAGCGTTGTAGCTACTCCAAAAATTACATACATAATAACTTCTTTATTTAAAAATTTATTTTTCAATCCTTTTAATTTGTCCATTTTCTTCTTCCTCTTTGAATTTACAATCTCTAATAATTATTCCTATATACAATGGTGCTGTTAAGAACATTGGATATATATATCTTAAATCTACCATTGGTGCTGCTATTGTTGTTGCCCATAAGCCTAATATTGGTAATAGCATTACTATATTTTTATATTCTTTTTTATAAATACAATATGCAAAACATAATACTAAAATCCAGAAATAGAACCCTATATTGCTAAATAAATTTGATATAACTGGTATATTTCCTTTTATTAATTCTTTATTTATTGATTCTAAAAATTCAAATCTTACTATTGGCTCTGCTTCAATAGAATTGTCTTTCAAGAATTTATCAAGTGTTTCTTTATCTGCTTCACTTAAAGTACCATAAGCATCATGTGTTTCAGTTCCATAATCTCTTATTATTCCCCATATGTTAAAATTAGGGCTATAATTATTTCCTGTGTTTAATACTAAAGATGATACTGTTTGAACAGGGAATTTAAATGCAAATTTAAAATATTGTTTTATAAAAGTAAATTTATCATTTACAAATTCCTCTGGTGAGAAATTCCATTTAGTTGGGTCTGCCATCCATGGCAAATATTCACTTGTCAATTCTTCTGTACTTACTGGAAAATATTTTTTTATAATTTCTCTATCTTCATCTGAAAGCCTATCTCCTGCATATTTTGTAATTCTTGCATATTGTTGCATTGGTATTGATAAAACTTCTCCTGGTCTAGAATAATTTATATTTAGCATTTTAAATATTGGTCCTTGTATTGTAAATACTACTGCTAATATTATTCCAAACAAAGCTACTACTTTTTTCCATATATTTTTACAAGCCCAAACTAAAAATGGTAACGCAAGTAATAAAGCATATATTCCATTATTTCTTAAAAATACCATTATTATTGTAATTATTGCAAAGAATATTGGTTTCCATTTATTTTTAAAGAATTGTTCTCTTTCATGTATAATATCAATTATTCCAATTACAACAAGTATTAAACTTAGGTGGAATAACATACCTTTTTCACATCTTACTGCAAACCAACCATTCATTGGATTTAAAAACAAAAATAAAAATGTAATAAATCTCCATTTTATATTAACTTTTCTTTTTGCCATATAATAAATAATTGTTGAAAATACTAAACTTGTACATATCATTTGAAAAATAGTATATACAGCTATTCCAGCTACTGAAGTTCCAAATATCAATTTTCCTAAATTCCAAAGACCTCCAAGTATTAGTGTGTACAATATTGGTTGAAAATTACTATATGGTGATAATCCTGATATTTGATATAAGCTTCCTACACTATCTGTATTTACATTTCTAGGATAATAATTTAAAAAGAATGGTATGTATGATACAAAAAATACTAATGCTAATATCCAAAATGATTTTTTGTTATTAGTAAAAAACTTACATTCTTTTTTGCTATTAAATTTACTAGCTAAAATTGGTAACTTTTTAAATAATATTGCTACACAATTTGTAAATAGTATAAAATATGTCATTAATTTTATTATTGAATATAAAATAAATTTTTTGCTTGTTGGTACATATGTATACATATAGTTATTTTGAATATCTCCAAAATAATAGCATATCGCAAAAATTATTCCTACAATTATTGATGTTATCCACAGCCTTTTATCTTTTATTTTAGCTGTATAATATATTAATATACAAATTCCTATTGTAAATATTAAATATACCATATCATTAGCTCTAGCTGTAAATCCTAAAAAATTTGTATCTTTTACAAATTCTAATTTTAATCCTAACGCAATAAACATTCCCAAAACAACACTTATAAGCATTAAGTGTTGTTTCAAAAAATCTTTTATCTTAGGTAAAAAACTACCTTTCTTCATCTTTTTAGTCCTTTCACTAATTATTTATCTATAATATACAATTTATCATCATCATTTTAATTTTAACTATATTTCCTCTGCAAATCTTCTTTGTAATTTATTAAATATCATATAACCACCTACGCATAATGCTATACTAATACCTAATACTATTAGTAATGAAACCAAATCAGGTGCTTGTTGATAGTAGAATATATCTCTATATCCATTAATTACATATGTCATTGGATTAAACTTTAATATCCATTGGAAATTTTCTGGTATAGTATTTGATGCATATACTATTGGTGTTGCATAAAATAATAATTGTAATGCAATTCCTATAAAATGTTGTAAATCTCTAAAAAATACAGTTACACTAGATACTATAAAAGAAATTCCTATTAATAATAAATATTGCACTAATAATACTAATGGATAGAAAATAAGAAATTGTGTAATTCCCATTCCATATATTAAAACAAATGCTAATATTATAACTGTTGAAATTATAAAGTTTACTGCTTCACTAGTTACTACTGATATTGGTAATATTTGTCTTGGAAAAAATACTTTCTTTATAATATTACCATTTTCTATCATTGTGAAAGATGTTCTTGAAATTGCTGATGAGAAGAAATTCCAAGGTATTAACCCACAACATAGAAATACTGTATAATTTGGTAAATCACTTTTCATAATAAGTGGAAATACTATCGCATATACCGCAATTTGTAAAAGTGGATTTAAAAATGACCATATTATTCCTAATATTGAGTTTTTATATTTTCCTCTTATATCTTTACTAATACTCGTTTTTAATAATTCTCTATATTCGTATAATGACTTAAAAAATTTCATCTATTTCTCCTTTCTTATGCTGTTTCTTCTATATATTTTTCAATAACTTCATCTGTTTTTCCGTCTAATTTTAAAACTCCGTTACATAACCATACAGCTCTGTCACATAATTCTCTTGCTGAATCCAAACTATGTGTTACAAACACCATAGTTTTTCCCTCTTCTTTTAGTTGTTTCATTTTATTTATACATTTTTCTTGAAAATGTTGGTCTCCAACAGATAAAATTTCATCAACTAATAAAATATCTGCATCTACATTTATTGCAACAGCAAAAGCTAATCTCATAAACATACCCGAAGAATATGTTCTAACTGGGTTATCTATAAAGTCTCTTAATTCTGAAAATTCTATAATTTGTTCTAATCTATCATCTATTTGTTTTCTTGTTAATCCAAATATTGAAGCATTAAAATATATATTTTCTCTTCCTGAAAAGTCTGGATGAAATCCTGCACCTAATTCTAGTAAAGATGTAAGTTTACCATTTATAACAATTTTTCCTTTATTAGGATATATTATTTTAGTCATTAATTTTAATAATGTAGATTTTCCACTTCCATTTACTCCAATTAATGCTACTGCTTCTCCTCTTTTTATATTTAAGTTAATTCCTCTTAATACTTCTCTTACTTCTTTTCTATTTCTTTTCCAAAATAGCATTTTTTCTTTTAAACTGTTGGCTTTATCTAAATATACATTAAAGGTTTTATATACATCTTGTACCTCTATTGCATAATCTTCTTTTTCTTTCACTATTTCTGTCCTCCTTTTATCTTATGGATTCCTTTATATACTACATTTTTGAATTTACTTCCAAAAGAGTACATTCCTTTTCCTATTCCAAAAATTATTTTATGATTTTTAAATGTTTCTCTCATTCTTCTTTTAAATGTAGGTCTATCAAATAATATGTAATACATAAATCTAACTGGTTTACTATGATGTTCTAAATCTGGATATCTATTATAATCTAAATACCCATAATTGTCTACTCTTATTGAACCTCCACCATAAATCAATTCTTCCATTGTTCTTTGATTTTTATATCCTAGTTCTTTATTCCATTCTGTTGTCATTTTTACTGGTTCTTTTAATCGTACATCATCTTCAAAATAAATTGCATTAAATATTGATTTATCTATTTCTTTTGAAGAATTTATATATGCCATCATTGGTAATGATATATAATATTTCTCATAATATAATTCTTTTATTTCTTCTCCAAATGTTTCAGTAATATCTTTTACAAAATCTATTGCTGCATTTTGCATAATGCTAATTATAAATTCTTCTTGATATGTTTTATTATATTTTTCAAACATTGGCTCTACTTTGCCTTCTTTTATATCATATCCTATGCATGATGGAGCTAGTGCTGATAACATTGATTCATATGCAAATCCTGTTGCTGATGGTTTACCATCAAAAAATGTTTTTAATTTAAAATTACTCATATCAGAATGTCTAAAAGCTTCATCCATATTTATATTTAAGAAAAATGTATCAATTGGTTTTTGACATAAGTTTGATAAAAACATTTCTGGTCTTGCACTATATCCAATATCAAATGTTGCTGAATTTCCATCATAGAATTTATCAAAATATGATTTTAAATAAGATAAATTTTTCTTACTTTTTTCTTCGTCATATAAGTTGTCCACAACAACTTTAATAAATTTGTTAAAATTATTTATATTTTTTAGCTTCTTATCTACATCTATTTGGTTTTGTTTTAATATTTCTTCTGTATTAGCATTATCTTTGATACAAGCATTTAAATATTTTAAAATGTCTTTTGGTGTATGATTTGTTACATTTATACATTCAGGCAATTTATAAAAGTCTAATTTGCTCATAATTGTTATTGGAACTAATGCTTTTCTTGATACATATAGATATTTCTCTTGTGGCGCATTTTTATATAAATGTTTCATTATTCTATATGCTTCCATCGGTAAATATCCATCTCTTGCCATAAATACTAAATTATTATAATTCTTATTTTCAGTCTCATCTAATAACCATTTTGATATACCAAAGGTATACATTCCTAATATGTAATATCCTATTATATATGGATCTGCATTAAAGTCAGAATATTCATTAAATGATATAAATGGGTTATCAAAATATTTATTTGCCACCATTCCTAACATTGTTCTTATTCCAATGAAATTCATTGAAGTTGCATTATCTCTCCAAAATGGCATACTTTGTGTAAACATTTTCATAAAGCAATTACTTTGTAATGCTACATCTGTTGCCTTTGGTAAATGCATTGCTTTTATTTTTAATTTAGTAGGTGTCTCAACATCTGATTGATAATTGTCCCCCATGTGTAACATTTCTTCATTTGATATTTTTAAGTCTTCTAATACATATTTATATAAATCCCCTCTTGATTTAGTAAGTTTTACCTCTGATGATAAATATAATTTTTCGTTTTCTGTATATCCATTTTTTATTAATATTTTTTCTATTACATCTTTTTGTAAATACATATCAGATGTAAATATTACTTTTTTTCCTTTTGCTAATGCTAATGTATATAACTCATAACCAATGTTTCTTCTTTCACAGAATCTTATTTCATATTCTATTTCTTTGTTTTTCAATTTTTCCAGTATTTCTTTTTCAATACCATATTCTGTTTCAATTGTATTATATATTTCATTTAAAGTAATTTCTTGACATTCATCTGTTTCAATTCTTTCTCTTGCTAATTGTTCACAATGAACTCTGATTTTTGAAAAATCCATACCAGATTCTTTATTTGTATATTCTCTAAAATATTTATTTAATAATATAAACAAATCTTTTGGAATGAAAAATGGTCTTTTTATTAAAGTATCAAATATATCAAAACTTATATATTTTAATTTTTCATCACAAATAGCTAACTTTAATTTTTCCAATCCATCATTCCATTTAGTTACTACACTATAAATATATTCTGAATTATATATTTTTTCTGCATTTGGATAAAATTTTTCTATCATATCTTGTGCTTCTTTTTTCTCTTCTTTGGGCATTTCAGACATTTCTACATATGATTTTTGTTGATTAGCATATAGACATTTCCATTTATTGAATTTATATTTGTATTTATCATATATTTTTTCTTCTTTTAGGAAATTTTCTATAAAATTAAATGATGTTGTTATATCTGTTATATTTTTATTAAACTTTTTAAATTTCAAATCATTAATTGAGGTTGAAGTTGTTTCATGTTTACAATAATATACACAATCAGTTTGAACATTTGTAAGCTTTTTAGCATAGTAAAATAATACTGTTGAAAATGCAAAATCCTCTGTCATTAATAAATGTGTTGTTATTTTTGCATAATGTTTTAAAGCTTTTTTCCAGATTTCCATTTTATATATTTTATTCCAAATAATATGCCAGTCAAATGATAAGCCTTCTTGTTCAAAATATTCTTCTAAACATTCCTCACCTTGCAAATTAAGTCTTTTTGTATTAAATAAATTGTATTCTTCTTTTCTCCCATTATCATATTCAAGCACCATATTTCCCATTGCTATATCAGAATCATTTTCAATTATATTATTCATTAATGTTCTATAATAATCAATTGAAACATAATCATCACTATCTAAAAATGCTATATATTCTCCTGTTGCAATGCTTGAACCTGTGATTCTAGCTTGAAATAATCCTTTATTTTTTTCATGTTTTATATATTTTATTCTACTATCTATTTTTTGATATTTATTAGCAATTTCTTCACAATTTCCTTGAGAACAGTCATTTACTATTATAATTTCAATATTTTTATAAGTTTGTTCTAGTAGTCTATCTAGACATTTTTCCATATATTTTTCTGCATTGTATACTGGTACAATTATAGATAACTTTTTGTTTTCTTTCATTATATCATTCACCTTTCTTGTTCTCCCCTATATTATATTTATTACTTCTACTTGTCAAGTTTATAATTAGTTTTTTCTTCCTAGAAATTTGTCTATTTTATTCATATATTTCCATCTTTTACTGTTATATATTTGATTTATCTCTTCTTCTCTTTTCTTGCAAGTATCTAATAATTCTTTCTTCTCATTCTGAGTTAAATCTAATTTTTCTTTTAACTTTGATATTTCTTCTTTTAAATCTTTTGTATAATTTATATAAAATAGTTCTTCTGTTCTCTTTTGATTTTTCTCTTCCATTTCTGAATTCCACTCTTGTACTGCTGTTATTTTATCACCTAAACCAACAGCATCTTCAAAATCTATTCCATAAAAAATCTCTTGGTCAAGTTTTTTTGCTGAATTTATATACATTTCATGAGGTAATGAAATATAATATCTTTGATAATATAAATCTTCTAAATCATTTTCAAATATATTAACTAAATCTTTAATAAATTCTAATGCTTTTTCCTGCATTGAATCAAAAATAAATCTATTTTGATAATCATATGTTTTTTCCTCAAATACAGGTATGACATTTCCATTCTCGTCAAATTTATAATCAATACAAGAAGAATCAGATGTTGACATCAAGCTTTCTCTTACTACTCCTGTAATAGTTGGTCTATAATCAAAATATGAATATAATTTAAAACCACCTATTTTTGAATGCTCATATGCTTCTTCATTACTTATATTCACAAAATATGTGTCTATTTTCTTTTTGCATAGTTTTGATAAATACATTTCTGGTTTTGCACTATAACCTATATCAAAAGCACAAGCTTTACCTTCAAATATTTTAGAAAAATATTCTTCTAATTTTTTCGTTATTTCTGAATGTTTATTTTTGTCATAAAATTTATCAATTATTAAATTCATATATTTATTAAATTCTGTTTTATTTTTAAATTTTTTATTAATGTCTATTTTAGCTTTATTACATTCTGCTTCTAAATTTTCTAAATTAAATAATACATTTTTTATATATTTCAATACTGTTTTAGGTGTATATTTATATATATCTATTAATTCTGATAATTTATAAAAATCAAATTTATTATTCAAAGTTACTGGTATCAATGCTCGTCTGGAAATATATAAATATTCTGTTTTTGGTGAATCTTTATATATTTTTTCTAATATTTGATAGGCTTTTAAAGTCCAATATCCATCTCTTGCAAAAAAGACTATTTTTTCATATCCCTCTTTTTTGGCATTTTGTAAAAGCCAATTTGCTATTCCAAACAAATGCATTCCTAACGCATAATATCCAATTAAATTACAGTCTGCATTAAAATCTGTTTCATTATTAAAAGTTCTATAAGGATTATCAAAATATGAATTTGCAACTAATGCAAGCATACATCTTATTCCTATAAAATTAAGACCATTTGAATTATTTTCCCACATAGGTAAATTTGTTTTAAATAAACTCCCTAATGCATTTGTTATATTTTCATTACAAAATACATCTACTGCTTTTGGTAAAAACTGTCCATTTATTCCATACTTTACTGCATTTTCATAATCTGAAAAATAATTATCACCTATATGAACTATTTTACTTGGCTCAATTTTCAAGTCTTTTGCTACATAATCATATAAATCCTTATGAAACTTAGTTAATCCAATTTCTGATGATAAATAAATCTTTTCTACATAATATCCATTTTTATTTATCATCTTTTCTATTGTTTCAATTGGTAAGTACATATCAGATGTACAAATAACTTTTTTTCCAAGATATTTTGCTAATTCATATATTTCTTTTGCCACTTTTCTAGTTGTGCAAAATCTTATTTCTAATTCTTGCTCCTTATTCTTCATTTTTTCTATAATATCATTATCAACATTTATTACATTTTGAATTTCTTGATAAATTTCATCTAATGTTATCTCTTCTCTCTTATTATTATTTTTAACTAATTTTTCTCTTGCAACTTTTTCTGCTTCTACTCTTATTTTTGAGAAATCTATTCCTGTTTCTGTTTTATTTATTTCTCTAAAATATTTATTTAAAAATGTAAATAAATCTATCGGACTCCAAAATGGTCTCATTATTAATGTATCAAAAATATCAAAACTTACAACTTGTGTTTTTTCATCTATTATCTCTTTTTTTAGTTTTTCTAAATTATCATTCCAAGCAGTTTTTGTTTTAGTCAATATATCTTTTTTTAGTTCACTATCTTCAATTAAATATCTATTTTTCCAATTTTCTATTGACTCAGCTAAATTCTTTTCTTTTAAAAACTCTTCAATATATATAAAGTTTTTACTTGTAATTTCTTTTAATTCTTTTTTTATTCCATTACATTTGGTAAAGTTTCTAACACTTTCTGATATCTCTTTTTCAAAGTTATAGAATAAAACCTCATTATTTACTATTCTTAATTTTTTGGCATAGTAAAACATTACTGTAAAAAAGTAAAAATTTTGAATTTCCTCTTCTTTTTTACATATTTCTTTTAAAGTTTCTTCAAATAGTTCTCTTTTATATATCTTATTACCATATATACTCCACAAAAATGACAAGCCTGATTGTTTTATATATTCCTTTAAAATATTTTTATTTTCTAAGTTTTTAAGTGAAGCTTCACTTAAATTCAAATATGCTTTTCCACCATCTGAATATTCTAAAACAGCATTACTCATAACAATATCAGCATTTTCTTCTTCTGCCAAATTAGTCATAGTTCTATAATAATCTATTGTCATATTATCTTCACTATTTAAAATTGATATATATTCTCCATTTATTAATTTTAGATTTTCATTTATGGCTTTAAAAATATTGTTTTCAAACATAACAAATTTAGTAGTTTTATATTTTTCCTTTATTACACTTATTTCAGTTGACTCTTCTTTATTTTCTTCTATTTCATTTATTTCTTTTTGGTTTTCATTATTCTCTTTTTCTTCATTTTGCATATCTTGTTTTTTTTCTATTTCTTTGTTTTTATAAAAAACTACTGTTTCTATATCATTTATATAACTTTGTTTAAATATATTTTCTAAGCATTTTTCTGTATTATTATTTGCTATTATAATAACAGATATTTTTTTATTTTCTTTCATAAGTTCCTCCTATTTGAACCTCTTTTTAGTCATTATTCTTCCTGGTATGTATAATATGGTTATTAGAAATTTATTTAAAATTCCTTTTATATCTTTTAAAATTTTATCATTATTTGTTAATGTCGAAAATAATATATAATGTTTTATTGCATACATTCTTTTTGACCATAATGTACCATTCATATTTCTTCCTAATATTTCTTTAAAATATTTATAATATCCAACAGGATTTTTTATAAATTGCTCTTTCAGATTTTTAGTGTACCCATTTTCTTGATATTCACAAATCATAATTGGAAAATTAAAACATAATATATCATTATCATCGTCCATTTCATAGTATAACCTTGCTTCTGTTATAAATCTTTCTCCATTTTCTAATTTATGTTTATATTGTTTTCTAATCTTTGATATAAATAAAATTGCTTTTTCTCCTTGGTCATTTTCTTTATAATGTAAATCAAACAAAGTTATTCTTGTTTTAGTAAAATTATTTCCTATATTTTCTCCATTTGTACTATGTTTTAAAAAACATAATCCATATATATTTTTTTCGTTAGTCGTTTCGTTTATTTTTTCTAACATTACTTTAAAGGCTTCATCTGAAAAATAATCATCTGAATCACAGTCTATCATATATTCTCCTGTTGCCTTTTCTACTAGATTATTTATAGCTACCATTTTACCTTGATTTTTTTGCTTGTAATATTTCACTTGAATGTGTGGTTTTTGCTCTTGAATAAAAGTTTTCACTTTTTGTTCGGTCTGGTCTGTTGAACCATCGTCCATTATTAGCCATTCTATTTCTACACCATACTTAGAATTTTTTACTAGACTTTTATACAATCTTTCTAGTAATTTTTCTCTGTTATATGTAGGTGTTAGTACTGAAATTTTCATTTTGGTCTCCTATTTGTTATATAAATTTATTGTGTATTTTATCTATTTATTTTTATGTTCTATTTTTGTAATGATTTTATCAATTTTTCTAGGATTAGTCAAGGTTTGCAATATGGTTTTATGCATACAAACTTTTGAAAATGTTGAACAAAATTTATTGATAAAAATAATATTTTATAGTATAATAATATTGTTTAACTCTATATTCAACAAATATGGGGATGTAATGGTTTCGACATATTATTAGAAAAATGAATAGCAGGTAGTGGATTCTCGTTGGCCACTTTAAAAAACGGGAAATTAAAAATAAACGCAGAAAATAATAATGAGTACGCTTTAGCTGCCTAGTTGCAGCTACGCTTTGCTAAATGTTCCTACGCATTTAGATAAAGTGTCATATTTGTAGGAAACAAAACCATTATTGCTTTTATAATGGTGGGTATTTTAAAAAGCTATATTTTAATTAAACCTGTTTGTTGGTGTAATTAAAATGAATATAAAAAACAAACTAAACTTGTAGAGGTTCATTTGGAAGATATTATGGACAGGAGTTCGACTCTCCTCATCTCCACCATAGTTAATAATATCAAAACTACTCATTATAAGTTTTGATATTATTTTTTACTTTAATTAAACTATTGAAAAAATTATAAATTCATGATACAATATTTACATAACTCAACTTACAATGAGTAAGTTTTATATTGTAACTTTTTAACAATAACTATTGTCAAGGAGGATTTTTTATGACAAATAAATTTTTAACAGTATCAGATGGAACATTCACATTAGCAGAAACCGAAAATAAAAACCAATTTTATTTTTATCGGAATGACGGAAAAATTTTAACTGATATAGACCGAGAACCAATCAATTTATATCAAATATACATTATGCAAAAAATTATGAATGGTGATATAAACGATATTGTCATGAATGACATATATTCAGAAATATCTGATGACAAAAAATGTCTGAGATTAACTATCTGTGATATTCTAGAACCCACATCAGAAAATGACAATTCAAATAATAGTAAAAAACAACCCAATTTTTTTAAAAAGTTATTTAAAAATTTATTTGGTTAATACAGATAAAAGGTAGATATATCATTAGATATCTACCTTTTACTTTTGCTAAAATTTCTTAATTTTAACATTCCTCTTATAATATATATTATTAATTTATATTTTTAAATTATATCATCTTTATAAGTTTTTTAATTTATTCTTTCCCATCTCTTATTTACAGCATTCCAATTAACAATATTCCAAAAAGCATTAATATATTCTGACCTATTAGTTCTATATTGTAAAAAATATGAATGTTCCCACATATCCAAAACCAATAATGGTATGCAACCCCATAATGTTAAATTTTGATGTTTCTCACATTGTAATATTTCTAGTTTATTAAATCTAGGTACCCATACTAACAAATTCCAACCTGATGCTTCTACTACTTTTGAGCTTTCTGTGAATTGTTCTTTAAATATTTCATATGTTCCAAAATCTTTTATCATTTTTTCCATTAAACTTTTATTTGGACTTGTAGGAATTGCAGGTCCCATATTTTCAAAAAATAGTTCATGTAAAATTACTCCTGAACCAAAAAATGATAAATCTTTTTCTAAACATTTTATATTTTTAAAATCTTGTAATCTCCTTGCAGTTTCTAACTTTTCCTCTGTTTTATTAGTATTTTCTACATACCCTTTGTATAATACATTATAATGAATTTCTAAGGTCTCTTTACTGTAATATGGTTCTAATGCATTTATTGGATATTGTAATTCTTTCATTTTTAACATTTTAAAACCTCCTAGTTTATATTATTTCATTTTTTTATTTATATTCAAAAAATTTATATTAACCATTTTTTTATAAATACATATAATAAAAGCAGGTGATGTTAATGAATAATTTTATAGTTCCAACAAATGTACCTTACAGTTCTTACATACTTAATTCTAATTTAAACACATTATATCGAAAGTTTCCTTTTTTAGATATTAAATCAGTTGGAGTAAGTAATTTAGGAAATCCTATTAATGTTATTCGATTAGGAACTGGAAATAAAAAAGTTTTTTATTCTGCTTCTTTTCACGCAAATGAATGGATTACATCTGTGTTATTAATGAAATTCATAGAAAATTATTGTAATGCTTATGTTTCAAATAGTAAGATTTACAATTACTCTATTCAAGATTTATTCAGTTCTTGTTCTATTTATATTATGCCAATGGTAAATCCTGATGGAGTAAATTTGGTAACTGGTAATATAAATAAAAATTCTCGGAGTATATCGTAATTGTTTTAATATTGCTGGTAATTTTCCTAATATACCTTTTCCTTCTGGTTGGAAAGCAAATATTAAGGGTGTAGATTTAAACTTGCAATTTCCAGCCAACTGGGAACAAGCTAAACAAATAAAATACTCCCAAGGTTTTACACGGACCAGCTCCACGAGATTTCGTTGGTTATGGACCACTTACAGAACCTGAAGCTTTAGCTATTTATAATTTTACTTTAATTAATAATTTTGATTTAGTTATAGCTTTTCATACTCAAGGTCAAGAAATTTATTGGAGATTTTTAAATTATATGCCTCCTAAAAGTTTTGAAATTGGTAAAAAATTTTCTATTGCTAGTGGATATAAGTTAGCTTATAGTCCTTATAATTCTAGCTTTGCTGGGTATAAAGATTGGTTTATTCAAAATTATAATAAGCCCGGATTTACTGTTGAAGCTGGTATTGGTAAAAATCCTTTACCTTTATCTCAGTTTGATAAAATTTATAATGATATAATTGGTATATTGATTCTTGGTGCTATTTTATAAATTTCTATTTATAATTAAATATTTCTTGTAATAACTTTATGTATTGTAAAACCTAAAGTATATAAAAGACCTAATACTTACTGTATTGGGTCTTTCTAAATGTTTAATATCAGAATTTATATAATTATTTTTAATTTTATATATATATTATTTAAAATTTCTTTAATTTCATTAATAGAAAATTTGTACTGTTCATTTAAAACATATTTATTTTGCATATTTTCAAATTCTTTTATCAATTCAGGTGTGAAATTTAGTTTAAAATAATTAAAATCTTTTATTTTTGTTTTAGAATCAATTCCACCAATTCTTGCTTTTTCTTCTTGCCTTTTATATTTTATTAGTTTTGATAATTCTTTTTTGTTTTCCAATAACTTTTGTATTTTATCATTATTAAATAATATTGATATATCATATAAATGTTTTGATACATCCATATACATATTTCTAATATAATAAAATTCTGCTGCAAATATTTTATCTATAAACATTCTTTCTAATTTTATTATTTCAATTTCTATTTTTGAAATATCAAATTTTTCTTCTAAAATCTTCTTTTCCTTTTCACTTGCTAATTTATATAATAAAGGCTCTATATAGTATTTTTCTGTTGGCTCACTTACCGTAAACGATGTTGCCTCTACCTGTATTTTCCCTGCTCGTTGTAAAGGTATTTCACTATTTTCATATACAGATTCATATTTGTAAAATCCTGTAATACTACCTTTATTATCTATACATTCTTCTTTAACTAATTCTAGCCCATCAATTTTATATCCTAAAGCCGATTCTTTTAATCTCTTTTTATTTCTTGTATTAGATTCTTCTTCTAAAACTTTTACAGTTAAATCAATATCCTCTGAAAAACGATTCATTGTATCTAAAATTTTATATACAGCTGTTCCACCCTTAAAATATGCTTTTAAATAATTTTGCTTTAATGTTAGTTCTTTAAGGACTAAACATACATAATAGTCTTTTTCTATTATATCTACATCTATATTTGTTCTATTACTTATATCCTCAATAAATTTTTTAAAATCCTTTTTCAATAGATGAAATAACAATTTATTTATCTCCTCTCCTATCTTGCTAATACAAATAACTTATCCATTACCTTCTTATTATTTGTTTCTCTAGCATATTTTATAATTTTTTCAAATTTCAAGTCGCATTCCTCTATGATACTATATAAAATTTCATTTTCATTTTGTGCTTCAATATTAATATTATCTTTATTAACTAATATATCTATAAACTGTAAATATCTATAATTTTCATTTGTTATTTCTATTTTAGGTTTTGTTATATATGCCCTTAATTTTTTATCATATTGCTTATGATATTTACATTCATTTGTTACTATATCAGTCACATTAGGCACTAGTGTCGTTAATCCTAATTTGTTAAATAATTTTGCACCAACAATATATCCTTTTATATTTCCTTCTCGGTCCTCCAAATATTTTAACTGCATTAATTTTTTTTTGTCTAATCCCATTTCTCCAAACATAGTAATGATTGGTTTATAATATACACCTTTGTATTCTGCTTTTATAATACCTTCATTTTTTAATCTATTTAAAATAACATTTATATTTTTTAATACATTTTCTTGTTTCGTTTCATCTTCGCATTTCTGAATAATATGCATTTTTATATCTTCAATAAATATTGGCTCATCTTCGGGATATTGTTCAATATATTCTAAAACTAATTTACAAATATTCATAAATTTTACCCCCCCTTTTTTGTTATTATTATATAACATTTATCGTATATTATATACTATCTAATAACATTATATTCGTTTTTCTAGATTTTGTCAATATTTGTTATTTATTTAAAACCCAATTATTATATTAAAGATATATACTTTATACTTTTAATTTTTCCACATTATATAAGATATTTGGAACCTTATTTGACGTTCATTTTTCTTAGATTAAGAACAAAACAAGATGAATATTCACCTTGTTTTGTTCTTAATATTTTTATATTTAATTATAAAATTTCAGATATCTTTTTATTCAGCTTCATATATATCGGTTTCATTTGTTCTTCATTTGTAATATTCATAATTTCATTTATATCAAACCATTTAACACCACTATTTTCATCTTCTTTTATTTTTAATTCTTCATTTTCATCTGCTTCTAATAGAAAACAGCAATCTAAATGTAAATGAGCTGGTACAAATTTTCCTCTTTTTATATGACTATTTACTGTAAGTATTTCTATTCCATATATTCCATCACTTAATACTTTTAAATTTTTTAATCCTGTTTCTTCTGTTGCCTCTTTCAATGCTACCTCTAATAAATTTTCATTGCCATCAGCATGGCCACCTGTCCAAGCCCAAGATTTATATATATTATGATATGCCATTAGTATTTTTGTTCTTTGCTTATTTATAATCCAATTAGAAGCCGTAAAGTGACACATTCTGTTTTCTCTTGTTAGAACATCTTTAAATGTATCTATATATTCTAATAACATTTCTTTATCATTTTCTTCTTGTTCATTATATGGTTTATATTTTAAAATTTGTTCTTTTAAATTCATAAAAAACTCATTCCTTTCTCATTTCACTTAAAAGTAACATAGAAAATTTTTCATTAATAAACTTTAAAAAATTCCTACAATATTTCCTTTTTCGTCTATGTCAATATTTTCTGCTGATGGATGTCTAGGCAATCCTGGCATTGTCATTATTTTTCCTGCTAAAGCTACTATAAATCCTGCTCCTGCTTTTAATTCTAAATTTCTAATTGTTATATAGTATTCGTCATCACATTTTAGATTTTTAGGATTATCTGAAAATGAGTATTGAGTTTTCGCAATACATATAGGTAAGTTTTCATATCCTTCTGATTTTAACTGCTCAATTTTTTGTTTAGCTTCTTCTTCATAAATTACGCCTTTTGCTCCATATATGTTTTTGGCTATCTTTTCAATTTTTTCTTTTATATCATCTTTTAAAGAATAAGTAAATTCAAATTTTTCTTGTTTTTCAACTAATTTTATAAGTTTTTGTGCTATATCTTTTGCTCCTTCTCCACCTTTTGCCCAGCCTTCTACTACACTTATTTCGATTCCTTTTTCTTCTAAATTTTCTTTAATATATTTAATTTCTTCTTCTGTGTCAGAATTGTATCTGTTTAAAGCAACTATTACATTTAATCCAAATTTATTTTTTATATTGCCTATATGTCTATATAAGTTCTCTATTCCATTTTTTATTCCTTCTATATTTTCTTCTTGAATTTTATCTTTTTCAATACCTCCATGGTATTTTATTGCTTTTATAGTTGCTACAATAACTACTGCATCTGGCTTTAAGTTAGCTTTTCTGCATTTTATATTCAAAAACTTTTCTGCTCCTAGGTCTGCCCCAAATCCTGCTTCTGTAATTACATATTCTCCTAATTTTAATGCTAATTTAGTTGCTCTAATACTGTTACATCCATGAGCAATATTTGCAAATGGTCCACCATGTATAATTGCTGGTGTGTGTTCTAAGGTTTGTACTAAGTTAGGATTTATTGCATCTTTTAATAAAGTTGCCATTGCTCCCTCTGCTTTTAATTGTTTTGCATAAATTGGATTATTATTTTCATCATATCCAACTAATATATTTCCTAGCATTTCTTTTAATTCTGTTATATTTTCTGCTAAGCATAATATTGCCATTATCTCTGACGCTACTGTTATATCAAAGCTATCTTGTCTTGGAACTATATTTTTTTCTCCTGATAGTCCTGTTTCTATAACTCTTAATTGTCTATCATTTAAGTCAACACATCTCTTCCATACAACTTTTTTAAATTTTAATTCATTCCCAAAGTATATATGATTATCAATTATGCTTGATAATAAATTATTTGCTGAAGTAATTGCGTGAATATCTCCTGTAAAATGTAAATTTATATCTTCCATTGGAGCTACTTGTACTCTTCCACCTCCAGTTGCCCCACCTTTTATTCCAAAAACAGGACCTAGTGATGGTTCTCTTAAAGCTAAAATTGACTTTTTATTTATTTTTCTTAATCCATCTGCAATAGCTATTGAAACCGTTGTCTTTCCCTCTCCTAATGGTGTAGGACTTAAAGCTGTTACTAATACTAATTTTCCATCTTTATTATTCTTTACTTTTTCAAAAACTTTTTCAGATATTTTTGCTTTATAGCTTCCATATTGCTCAATATCTTCTTCGTTTATTCCTATTTCATTAGCTATTTTAGTGATTTTTTCTAATTTTACACTTTTTGCTATTTCTATATCAGTCATTTTCACTCCTTTCTTCTATATAGCTAAAATTTACTAATAATATATTTTAAATTTTGCTATATAAAATATAAATTTAACTTTATATTTTTTATTTTATGTTTTATTTTATATATAATTTATACATATAAATTTTTTAAAAATATATCTTGTAAAAGTTATTTTTATTTCCGTACCATTATATTTCTGTTAATTTAAACATCTTATTTTTTACTAACAAACTTTATGCGATTAAACCTACTCCTACACCAATTAAAGCTCCTACTATTACTTGTACTGGTGTATGTCCTAGCACTTCTACTAATTTTTCTGAAACTTGTACTCCTGTTAATCCTGGTGTTTCTATAAGTTTGTTTAATAATTCTGCTTGTTTTCCTGCTGCTCTTCTTACTCCACAAGCATCATACATTACTATAAATGCAACTATAAATGCTAATGCAAATATAGGTGAATTTACTCCTTCATATTTTCCAATTAATGTTGCTATTCCTGCTACAACAGCTGAATGAGAACTTGGCATTCCTCCTGCTCCCATTATCCTTTTAAAATTAAATTTTTTAGTTGTTACTAAATCATATATTAATTTAAATAATTGTATTCCAAACCATAGAAAAAATGGTATATATATATATTTGTTTTGTATAAAATCCATAAATGTATTCACACTGTATTCCCCTTTCTTATTTTATTTAGATAATATTTTTTATATAGAATTCTCAACTTTTATCTTACATATTTATAGCAAAGTATTGTTTCATAAAACTGCAATAACTATTTTTATATAACTTTACTACTTTTCTTTATATTCTCTTTATTTATCACTCATTTGTTTCAAAATTTTCTTCTTCAACATTTCCATCTTTGTTTAGTAATATTGTAATTTTTCTTTCTGCATCTTCAAGCATTTTACTACATTCTTTTGATATTTTCATTCCTGCTTCAAACTTTTCAACTGATTCGTCTAAGTTTAACTTTCCTGCTTCTAGTTCTTTTATTATGCTTTCTAATTCTTCTATTTGCTCTTCAAAATTCTTTTTCATACTTTATTTTCCTTTCTTGCTTTTATAATCGTTATAAATTCTCAATATAATATTTAACTAATTATATTATTTTAGCTTGAACCTTTCCATCAGTTAGTCGTATATCAATATTGTCATCTTTTTTTAATTCATCTACACTTTTAACTATTTTTCCTTCTTTTTCTGCTATTGAATAACCTCTCATTAAAGTTTTTAGTGGACTTAATGTGTCTAATTTTGCAACTAATTCTACATATCTCTTTTTTTCTTTTTCATTTTTAGTATTTATCAAATTTTCTAATTGTTTTATATATGAGTCTAATTTTATATAATTTTCATTAATTCTTCTTGTTGGCTCTTTAAATACAAAACTTGACATACATTTTTCATATCTTAATTTCATTATTTCTACCTTTTTAGTTAAAGATATTTTTAATCTGTTTTGATATGTATTTATTTTTTGTTTTAGTTCATAAATATCTGGAACTGCTAATTCTGCCGCTGCTGATGGAGTCGGAGCCCTTAAATCTGCTACAAAGTCAGATATTGAAAAATCAGTTTCATGTCCTACCGCTGAAATTATTGGTATTTTTGAATTATATATACTGTATGCTACAATCTCTTCATTAAATGGCCATAAATCTTCTAGTGAGCCTCCTCCTCTTGCTAGTATCAGCACATCTGCCAAGTTATTTTCATTCATGTATTCTATACCCTTAGCTATTTTTTCTGCTGCACCTTCTCCCTGAACTGGTACTGGTAATAGTCGGATATATACATTTGGATTTCTTCTTGTTGATACATTTATTATATCTCTAATAACAGAACCTGTCTGTGATGTTAATACTCCTATAACTTTTGGCATTAATGGTATTTTCTTTTTATTTTCTATGTCAAATAATCCTTTTTCTTCTAATTCTTTTTTCAATTTTTGATATTTGGTATATAAATCTCCTACACCATCTTCTTCCATTGCTTTTACATATATTTGATATATTCCATCTCTTTCAAATACTGATACAGTTCCAAATACGAATACCTTTGTCCCATCTTTAGGTTCAAACATTAATTTTTGAGCATATGATTTAAACATTATACATTTTATTAAAGAGTTCTCATCTTTTAATGTGAAATACATATGACCTGTATAATGATGCTTAAAATTTGATATTTCTCCTTTTATTAAAACATTATTTAAATATTCGTCATCTGCTATTTTATCTTTTATATATTTATTTAAATCTGTAACACTTATTGCCATCTCTGCATATTTCATAAAAAATATATTCCTTTCTTATCTTCTTCAAATTGAATTTTTCTATTGAAATGAAAAATATTATGATTCATAGCACCATAGCTCAAACATATAGCTGAAAGATTTCTGTTTTCTTTCTTTTTATTCTCCTTCATAGAGCTAAAATATTTTTTCTTTCTTTTTATTCTCCTTTATATTTAAACTAGGGATATTTTAAAAATAAAATATCCCTATAAATGCTATTCTTTTACTATACTTGCTAAAATCCCATTAACAAAATTTTTTGATGAATCTTCTCCATATTTTTTGGCTAATTCTACGGCTTCATTTATAACTACTTTAAAAGGTATTTCTTTATATTTTATTTCATAAATAGCCAATTTTAAAATTGCTAAATCTATTTTAGAAATTCTTTCTATTTTCCAATCAGATTTTAGGTTCTTTTCGATTTGTAATTTTATTTCTTCTTTATTTTTTTCTATTCCTAAAATTGCATCTTCTATATATTCTTTTGCATTTTTATTTTCTATACTATTACTTTCAAAATATAAGTCCATTTGTTCTTTTTGCTCTTCTATTGTTTTTTTGTTTTGTATTTCTATACTATATAACAATTTAAAAGCTTGTTCTCTAATTGCTGTTCTATTCATAATTACCCTTTCCATCTACATTTTATCTATAAATTTTTTTAATTTTGTTTTAACCTCTTCTTTATTTCTTTGAACATAGTTTCCTATAAATGCTCCTAAGAATAACACAACTATTGCTAAAATTAATTTATCTAATCTTGTTATTAATATTAGAATTGCTATTACTATTCCTATTATTGCACCTTTATATTGATTCCAAAACTCTTTAAAATTGTTCATTATTTACACTTCCTTTCTTTGTTCAAGTATAAACTTTGACTTTATGCGTTTTCTTCTTTTGGAGCAACTTTTTTAACAGTTATATTAACTTCATTTACTTCTAAATCTGTTGCTTTCTTTACTTTTTCTTTTATACTAGTTTGAAGATTTGCTGATAAATCTTTTATAACTGCATCTGCACTTACTATTAAATTTGCATATACTTTAACATTATTATCCTTATCTAATTCAACTCTAGTTGTTACATCTTCCGTACTTTTAAATCCTTTTGCTACTGAATTAACTAAGTTTTCTATTGTTTCCTTAGAAATCATTAGTTTTCCACTTTCATTTTCTAGTAAAACACCTTGTCTTTCTTTTATTTGTTCTCTTGATGTTGAATCAAAGAATATACATTTAATTGAAAGTAATATAAATACTACGCTAACACCTAAAATTACTTTTCCCCATGTACTACTAATTATTGCTCCTTTTATTATTTCTCCTACTAAGTCAATATCTACCCATCCAAATACTAATAAACAAGCTAATATAGAAATTATTAGTATTACATAAGAATATATTATTAATGTAACTTTTTCTAAAATTTTCATTTTTTATTCTCCTTTTCTTATTATATATAATGTAAAATTTCTTATAATTTTTATAAACCTTTTTTGATTAGTTATATTTTATAATTTTTCATCCATCATATAATTAATTATCTTCTTCTGTTTTTTCTTCTTCTTTGTTTTCATCAGACTTAACTACATCTGTATTAACACCTTGAACATGTACATTTACCTCTTCAACTTTTAATCCTGTCATATTTTCTACTGATTTTTTTACTCTATTTTGAATTTCAAATGCTACATCTGGTATTCTTGACCCATATTCTACAATAATATTTACATCAATTTTTACTTTTTCATCTTCTATTTCAACTTTAATTCCTTTTGCTAGGTTTTTCTTTCCACTTAAAACCTCTGTAATTCCTCCTGCAAATCCTCCTGCCATTCCAGATACTCCTTGTACTTCTGAAACTGCAACTCCTGCAATTACTGCAACTACATCGTTAGATATTTTTATTCCTTCATTTTCTGTTTTTATTTCTTCTTCAAGTTCTACAACTTCCCCATTTTCAACATTTTTGTTTTCTTCTTCCATTTTTGAATTCCTCCTTTTTGATATCAAAAATTGATATACTTAAATTCTGTGTTTTAAGTATATCAATTTTTCATGATTTTTACAACCTTTATCAGTAAATTTTAATAATTTAGTTCTTTGTTTTTATAGCAACAAGCAGTATGAAAAACAACAAGTTTCTCATACTGCAAATCATCATTGTGCTTCTTCGGTATAACTATTTATAATTTCTTGTACTCTAGAATAGTCATTTTCACTTGAATCAGTATTTATCAACCATTCTTTAAAATCATGATGTTTATTAATCATTTTATTGCTAAGAATCTCTTTCTTTGTTTCTTGAAATAGTTCCTCATCTTTATCCTCAGATAGAATACAAATATCTAAAAGCAATAATAAATCAATAAAATATTCTTTATTTAAATTATTTAATAATTTTTTTGTTTTTACATATTCGTTCCAACGTGATAGAATTGGCAAAGATATAAACTTAAATTTTATCCTTATTTTCCTTAAATCCCGAAACTCCTTATCTGTAAACAATAATTTTAATGTTCGCATAAATTATATCTCCTAATATTTTCAAGCATTTGACTTATTAATATAATATATAATATTTCTTTAAAAAAATCAAATATTTCTTACTCAAAAACCTCAAATTCGTCAATAGGATTTCCTCTCAAAAACTCCTGTATTGTCATTCTCTTTGCATTTTCTCCTTGAATTTCTATTACTTTTAAAATTCCTTCTTTTGTCTTTATAAATATTCCATCTTTTTTATCTGAAACTATAACAGTTCCATCACGCATAAAGTCCATTGGACCTCCAACCATTAACTCAGTTGATTTTGCTATATCTACTTTCCAAAATTTAATTTTCTTACCATTTAAAAATGTATATGCTCCCATTATTGGATTTAAACCTCTCACTAAGTTTTTTATTTGTTCTGCTGTTTGTTCTTCCCAATTTATTTTAGCCATTTCTTTATTTAGCATTGGTGCCATTGAAAATTCTCCTTCTTGTTTAGTTCTAGTTGCCGTTCCATTTTCTATGTCTTTTAATGTTTTTACTAATAGTTCTCCACCTAATTTAGAAAGTCTATCCCACAATTCTCCTGTTGTTTCGTCTTCACCAATAGTAACTTTTTCTTTTAGAATCATATCTCCTGTGTCCATTCCTTCATCCATATACATAGTAGTAATTCCGGTAGTTTTGTCTCCATTTAATACTGCCCATTGTATAGGTGCTGCACCTCTATATTGTGGGAGCAATGAAGCATGAACATTTATACATCCTAATTTTGGTATTTCTAAAATCTCTTTTGGTAATATTTTTCCATATGCCACAACACAAATTACATCTGGATTTAATGCTTTTATTTCATTTATAAATTCTTCATTATTTCTTACTTTTTGTGGTTGAAATATTTTTAAATCTTTTTTTATTGCAAATTCTTTTACAGGAGAAGCTACCATTTTCATTCCTCTACCTTTTGGTCTGTCTGGATTTGTTACAACTCCTATAATTTCATAATTTGCCTCATATATAGCTTTCAAACTTTCTTCTGCAAAATCAGGAGTTCCCATAAATACTATTTTCATAATACTTTTATCCTTTCTCGTATAATTTTTAATGGATTTTTTATCTTAATATTTAATATGAATTAAAATAATAAATATTTATTAAATATTATCTTATAATTATAAAAGCCTTAATATTTATTTAATTAAAATATTAAAACTTTTATATTTTGCATTTTTATTTATATTTTATTATTTTTCACTTGAATTTGGATCAATATATTCCAAAGTTCCTGGAACTATTCTGTCAATAAATAATTCTCCATCTAAATGGTCTAGTTCGTGACAAATTGCTTGTGCTAACAGTTCTTTTGCTTTTACTCTCATTCTTTTTCCTTCTCTATCAGTATATTCAGCTGTTACCTCTGCTGGACGAATTACCTTTGCAAATTCATTTGGAAAACTTAGGCACCCTTCTTCAACTTCTTGTTCTCCTTTTGTTTTCACTATTACTGGATTTATTAACACGATAGGTCCTTTGTCGTCATAAAGGTCAATTACTACTACTCTTTTCAATATTCCAACTTGTACTGCTGCTAATCCTACACCATTATATTTATGCATTGTTTCTATCATATCATCTATAAGTGATTGTATTTTTTCATTTGATATATCTTCAAATGGTATTTCTCTTGATTTTTTCTTTAATATTTCATCACCTTGATATCTTAAATTTCTTATTGCCATAGTTTAATTCATCCTTTCTTACTTAATACAAAAACTTTTATATTTATCAAAATTTTCTTAACTTAAACATTTTTTATAACTACAAAAGTTATTCACAAAATTTGAAATCGTGATAATTATACTAAATTTTATTTTAAAATTATTTTTATTTTTCATATAAAATTTCATATTATATCAACTCATATTATTAGGATTTACATCAATTGAAATTCTTATATCTTTAATATTTCTACTATAAATTTCTTTTAAAGTTTGATTTAATATTTCATTTGCTTCAATTGTCATATTTCCTTTTATTATAATTCTCCATCTATATCTATTCTGAATTTTATCTATTGGAGATGGCATTGGTCTAAATATCTTAAACTCTTCTTGATTTAATTTTTCTAATAGTTTTTTATACATTTCGTTTGAAACATTTTTTATATTATATTCATTTAAACTATTAAAACTAATTAATATTATATCGCAAAATGGCGGATATTTCAACTGTTTTCTTAATGCTATTTCAGTTTCATAAAACATTTCATAATTTTGTTTTTGTGCACATATTATACTAAAATTATCAGGATTATATGTTTGTATTATTACTTTTCCTGGTAAATTTTCTCTTCCTGCTCGTCCTGCAACTTGTGTTAAAATCTGAAAAGTTCTTTCATTTGCTCTATAATCATCTATATTTAAAGAACTATCAGCTGCTATAACACCAACTAATGTAACATTTGGAAAATGATGTCCTTTTACGACCATTTGTGTTCCTATTAATATATCTATATTTTCATTTTTAAATTTATTTAATATTTCTTCATGTGAATTTTTTTTAGTAACAGTATCTACATCCATTCTAATTGTAGTCGCATTTGGAAATTGTTTATTAATTTCTTGTTCTAACTTTTGTGTTCCTGTTCCAAAATATCTTATTTTATCACTATGACATTCTGGACAAATTGTTACTAAGTTTTCTTCATATGAACAGTAATGACATTTTAATTTTTTTTCATAACTATGATATGTCATACTTATATTACAGTTTGGACATTTTACAGTATATCCACAATTTCTACACATTATAAATGTTGAATAGCCTCTTCTATTTAAAAATAATATTGTTTGTCTTTTTTGGCTTATATTTTCTTCTATACTATTATATAATTCCATACTTAGCATTGAACGATTTCCATTTGCTAATTCTTGTTTTAAGTCAATTATTTCTACCTTAGGAAGTGAAGATTGGTTTGCTCTTTTAGTAAGTGTTAATAATTTAATTTTTGTATTTCCTTCTTCATCTTCATTTGTAGCATTATAAAATGTATTAATGTCTGGTGTTGCACTACCTAGTAATAATGGAGCTTTATTCTTTTTAGCTAATATTTTTGCAATTTCTTTTGCATTGTATCTTGGATTTGTTTCTGATTTATATGAACTATCATGTTCTTCATCAACAATTATTATTCCTATATTCTCAATAGGTGCAAATATAGCTGACCTTGCTCCTATTACAATTCTAGCTTTTTTTTCTCTTATTCTTTTCCATTCATCATGTCTTTCTCCTATTGATAATTTACTATGTAATATAGCAATATCGCTTTTTCCAAATCTTGAAATAAATCTATCTAACATTTGTGGAGTTAATGATATTTCAGGAACCAGCACAATAGCATTTTTTCCTATTTTCAATACTTTTTCTATTAACTGTAAATAAACTTCTGTCTTTCCTGAACCGGTAACTCCATATAGTAAAAATTGTTTATATTCATTTTTATTAATTGTTTCTTCCACACTATTATAAGCATTTTTTTGTTCTTCTGTTAGATTAAGACTACTTGTTTTTTCACAATTTCTTCCTAATAGTGGATTTCTTTCTACCTTTTTTTCAATAATTTCTAAATATCCATTCTTTACTAAGGTATTTACAATTCCCCTTGCGCAATCTGTAAACATTTCAATTTCTGGTACTGTCGTTCCTTCATTGTCTTTTACAAAGTTTAAAAGTCTTTTTTGTTTTTCTGATTTTATCTTTCCTGTTTCTATTTCAAATTCAATTTCTTCTATATCTTTTTTTAAGTACACGCAATTTATTGTTTTGTCCTGTATTCTTTTTTCTTTTTTTTTGTTTCTAGTTCCTGGTGTTAGCATTAATTTGATGCAATCAGAAATATTACAAAAATATCGATTTGCCATCCATTTTGCAAGATTTATTTGCTTGTCTGTTAAGTTTTCTTCTAGCTTTGCTATGTTTTTCAATTCAAACGCTGATGTTTCTTTTATTCCCACTACAAATGCCTCTGCTAATTTTCCACCATTACCAAACGGCACCAATACTTTACTTCCTACCAGTATCAGTTCTTCTAAGTCTTTTGGAATATTGTAGTCAAATGTTCTATTTAGTTTTTTTGCACCTCTATTGATGATTACTTCTGCTATCATGTGTTCTCCTATTTCTATATATTTATTTTTTTATTTTAGATTGATTTATTTATATCATAAGATTTGTTTATTTTCAATGATTTTGGGGTCGGAGACAAAAATCATTTGTCTCCGACCCCAAAATCACACAAAATCACAAAAATTCTTATGCTGTTTCTTTTTCTTCTGATGTTGGTACTTGTCTTTTTGCCTTTTTTCCTTTTGCTTTGTTATTTTCTTCTTTTTTAGTTCCGATTACTAATTCTGGTCCTGCTTTTTCTAGGACTGTTTTTTTAGTTATTATACATTTTTCTATATTTGGATTTGATGGTATTTCAAACATTATATCTCTCATTATTTCTTCGATTATAGAACGCAATCCTCTTGCTCCTGTTTTTCTCTCTATTGCTTTTTCTACTATTGCTTCTAATGCTTCTTTTTCAAATGTTAGTTCAACTCCATCTATTTCAAATAATTTTTGATATTGTTTTACTAAAGAATTTTTTGGTTCTACTAATATTTGAATTAATGCTTCTTTATCTAAATCTCTTAGTGTTGCAACTATTGGTAGTCTTCCTATAAATTCTGGTATTAATCCAAATTTCAATAAGTCCTGAGGTAATAATTCTTTAAATACTTCAAATTTATCAATATCTTTTTTAGTATCAATTTGTGTTCCAAATCCTATTGTTTTCTTTCCTGTTCTGTCTTTAATAATATCTTCTAGCCCTTCAAAAGCTCCTCCACATATTATTAATATATTTTCTGTGTTTATTTGTATAAGTTCTTGATTTGGATGTTTTCTTCCTCCTTGTGGTGGTACCGACGCAACTGTTCCTTCTATTATTTTTAGTAGTGCTTGTTGAACACCTTCTCCACTTACATCTCTTGTTATTGATGGGTTTTCTGATTTTCTTGTAATTTTATCTATTTCATCTATATATATTATTCCTTTTTGTGCTTTTTGTATATCCCCATCAGCAGCTTGTATTAATTTTAATAATATGTTTTCAACATCTTCTCCTACATATCCTGCTTCTGTAAGTGTTGTTGCGTCTGCTATTGCAAATGGTACATCTAGTATCTTTGCAAGTGTTTTTGCAAGTAAAGTTTTTCCACATCCGGTTGGACCTAATAATAGAATATTACTTTTTTGTATTTCTACATCATCTTTATCCGCTATTTCTTCATGTGCAATTCTTTTATAGTGATTATATACTGCTACTGATAATGTTTTTTTAGCTTCTTCTTGCCCTATAACATAATCATCTAATATTTTTTTTATTTCTACTGGAGTTGGTATATTGTTTAATTCATTTAATGTATAACCTGCTCTATCTTCATCATATAATTCTGCTTCTATTATGCTTTCGCAAAGGTCTACACATTCGTCACATATATATACTCCTGGTCCTGCTACTAACTTTTTAACATTTTCTTGTGATTTTCCACAAAAAGAACATCTAACACTTTTTGGTACATCATTTTTTGCCATCTTATCTCTCCTTAAATATATTAAAAACTGCTAATATTATATGTTTATTTATTATAAAATTATACTGTTTTTATTATTTTTTATTTTCTTTTGTCCATAATTCCATCTATTAATCCATATTTTAAAGCTTCCTCTGCTGTCATATAGTTGTCTCTTTCTGTATCTTTTTCAATTTGTTCTACTGTTTGACCTGTTCTTTCACTTAAAAATTTATTTAATTTTTCTCTTGTTTTTACTAAGTGGTCTGCATGTATTTTAATTTCTGTTGCTTGACCTGAAAGTCCACCACCACCTATTAATGGTTGATGTATTAATATTTCTGCATTAGGTGTTGCAAATCTTTTTCCTTTTTCTCCTGCCGCAAGTAATGCAGATCCCATACTAGCTGCCATTCCTATACAAATTGTTGAAACTGGACATTTTATATAATTCATTGTATCTATAATTCCCATTCCGTCTGTTATTGAACCTCCTGGTGAATTTATATATAAATAAATTTCTTTATCTGGATCTTCTGACTCTAAGAATAATAATTGTGCTATTATTAAACTAGATGTTGTTGGATTTACATCTTCTCCTAAAAATATAATTCTATCTTTTAATAATCTTGAAAAAATATCATATGATCTTTCACCTTTGCTTGTTTGTTCTATAACATATGGTACTAAACTGTTCTTTTCTAACATAAAAATTCCTCCTTAAAAGTTTAAATTATACTATATTTTAACTATATAATTTATATTATCCTTATATACATTTTAGTTATTGAATTACTTTTAATTTTTTTTAATTATTTTGCTTTATATAACAAATCAATATATTTTCAATAGATAATTTATAGTTATTTATAGATAATTTATTAGATATAATTAACTAATACAAAAATTTAATTAGTTAATTAATATATTATATTTACTAATATATTCTATAAGATTTAAAAAGTCCAAAAAGCTAGGAGTAAATATAAACTAATCTATTCAATCCCAGCTTTTATTTCATTTAATTATTTTTTTATTTTTGCATTTTCTACTAAAAATTCTATTGCTTTTTCTGATTTTAATCCTTCTTTTATGTAGCTTCTTACATTTTCATTTTTTAAGAATTCTTCATCATTTTCTTTTCCGTAATTTTTAGCCATTTCTTTCATTTTTTCTTCTACGTCTTTATCTTCTACCTCTATTTTTTCTGCTTTTATTATAGCTTCTAATGCTAAACGAGATTTTATAGCTTCAATTGCTTGAGGTTCATATTCTTTTTGCATATCTTCTGCTGTTTTTCCCATTATTTGAAGATATTGTTCTAATTTTAATCCTTGATATGCTAGTCTTTGTTCCATATCTTTCATCATGTTTTCTGTTTCTGTTTCAATCATTCCTGATGGTATTTCAACTTTCATATCATCACATACTGCTTTCATAACAGCTTCTTGTGTTTCATATTTAGCTTTTTGTTCATTTTGCTTTTTTTGTTTGTCTTTTATGCTTTTCTTTAATTCTGCAAGAGTATCAAATTCACTAACATCTTTTGCAAATTCATCGTCTAATTTAGGTAATTCTTTTTTCTTGATTTCATTTACTTTAACTTTGAAAGTTGCATCTTTTCCTGCTAAATCTTTTGAAAAATATTCTTCTGGGAATTTTACATTTATATCTCTTTCTTCATCAATTTTCATACCAATTACTTGGTCTTCAAATCCAGGGATAAATGTATTACTGCCTATTTCTAAGTCATGATTTTCAGCTTTTCCACCTTCAAAAGCAACATCATCAACAAATCCTTCAAAATTAATATTAGCGATATCACCTTTTTCTACTGGTCTATCTTCTACTGAAACTAATCTTGAATTATGTTCTTGCATATGTTCTAATTCATGTGCTACATCTTTTTCTGTTACTTTATATTCTATTTTCTTAATTTCAACACCTTTGTAGTTCCCTAATTCTACTTCTGGTTTTGTTTGGAAAATAGCTGTAAATTTTAAGTCTTGTCCTTTTCCTATTTGAGTAACCTCTATATCAGGTCTACTTACAACTTCTAATTTATTTTCTTCTACTGCTTTTGATAATTCTTCTGGTACTAATTCATTAAAAGCATCTTCGTAAAATATTTCTTTACCATAATATTTTTCAACAATATTCATTGGTGCTTTACCTTTTCTAAATCCAGGTATATTAAAATATTTTGCACTTTTGAAATATACTTTTTGTATAGCTCCATCAAATTTTTCAGCTTCTATTGTCATTTCTAATTTAATTTCATTTGCATTTTTAGTTTTTTCTACTTTACATTCCATTTTCTTCAATCCTTTCATTTTTCTTATAGCCCATTTATTATACCATAAAATTCCTATTTTGCAAGGATTTTTAAATATTTTTTCTAAAATGCTTGTTTTTTTTTTGCTTTTATGTTAAAATTGTCAATAGTCAGTTTATTTAAGTAATTTAGGAGGTGCAATTAAGATATGGCAAGATGTGAAGTATGTGATAAATCAGTAAGTCACGGAAATAAACTTAGCATTACTCGTTCTCATATAAGTAAAAGATCACCACGTACTTGGAAACCAAATTTAAGAAGTGTTAAAGTTTTAGTTAATGGTGAAGCTAAAAGAATTCATGTATGTGCTAAATGTTTAAGAGATGGTAAAGTAAAAAGAGCATAGGCTCTTTTTTTGCTTTGCTTGTTTTTTCATTTCAAAATTCTATGTTTGAGGAAATTATTTTATCATAGTTTTAAGTTTTGCTTTTATAAATATTTATGTAAGCATGATATTTTTATACAAATCTATTAATATCTCTTATTACGATTTCCTTATTTGAATTTAAATATCCTTGTATTCCTATTATTCTACCTTTTATTAAATTTTTATAACAATAATCAGCTATTTCATTATATCCTTTTACTATTACTACACTTTTATTTTCTAACTCTATACAAAATCTTACTATTGATATATCTTTGCTATTTAATATAAAATCAAATTTTATCTCACTTACTACTTTTGCAATTAAAAAACATAAATTCATATAATTTTCCTCTTAATATTTTTATTTTCTCTAAAATTTCTTTTGCTTCTTCTTTTGTTTTTACCATTAAAACTGAATCATCTAAATATCTACAATAATATTTTACTTTTAATTTATGTTTTATATATTGGTCTATTTCGTTTAAATAAATATTAGCAAACATTTGAGAAGTATAGTTTCCTATTTCTAAGCCTTTTTCTCTTTTTTGTGCAAAAAATATTTCTTTTATTAGCCATATCAAATCTTTGTCTTTTATTTTTCTTTCTAATATTTTTAATAAAATATTTTTGTTAATATTGTCAAAATATTTAGCTATGTCCATCTTTAAAATATAATATTCTTCCCATATTATTTTACAATGTTTCATTTTTTCTTGCACATATATTGATGATTTGTGCATTCCTCTATTTTTTATACAAGCATATGAACTTGGTATAAATTGTGGTACAAATGCTGGTTCTAAAAAATTATCTACTACCCATCTATGTACTATTCTGTCTATATATCTTGATTTTTCTATTTTTCTTAATTTAGGCTCTGTTACATAAAACTGTGTATATCCTCCATGCTTATATGTTTTATTTTTTAATTGTTCTAGTAGCCACATTATGTATTCTTCTTTTTCTTTATCAAAGTAATAAACTATAAATCCATATCTTTTTTCTGTTAAAATTTCAGTATATTTTTCCAATGAAGATATTGGAAATCCTACTTTGCATATTTCTGGTTTTATACAACTTACTTTTAATCCTATCAAATTATTTAGTAATACTGCATCTTTTCCTATTGCTACATAAAAATTTCCTGAATTACAGAATACTATTTTTCCTTTTTCTTTTTTTGCAATATTTCTATCATTTGACAATATCCCATTTAATCACCACTTTCTTATATAATATATTATTTATGGCGTTTTGGGCCTGAAAGGCACAAAAAACGCCACGTTAGTGGCGCCACGTTAGGGCTTGTCAAGATTAGTGTGTGAATTTTTTTAATATTTTATATAAATTTCTTAATACAAAAAATCTAGCATGTAGTTTTAAATTCTACACACTAGATTATACACTCTCTAATTCAAAAGTCGTTAAGATACTCTTTTTTTACTCCCTACTTTTAAACTAACTTTTTTGGCTTTTATGGTTTACGGCTCTAGCGTTCAGTCCTACCATAAAGCTGAGCGGAAAGAAAGAATGTAGCTGCTGATAGAAGTGCTACTGTAACCGCGGTAAGAAACTAGATGGCTAGAGCCATCGTAGCCGTAATAGCCTCCCCTGATAACACTCGGACTGTCGGTATACGTGCTTTTTTCTAATGTCCATTCAAGTTCATTTCCAGACAAATCATATATATTCAACACGCTATTTCTTTCTGTTGCTCCTGTTGTTAATATTACACCACTACGTGATGGCTTTGTGTATCTTCCTTCTACTTCTGTGAATGTTTTCCCATTATCTGTTGAATATTTTCCTTTTATTATTTCAAATGTTGCATTACTATAATTTCCCCATGTTGTACTATCATTTTTTAATTCTGCTTGTGTTTTTCCATTTTTATTTTCTATATGTTTTAAAACTAAATCCCATTGTATTCCAAACATTAAACTACTTGTTTTTCCTCCTGTTGCTAATTCTTTTGATTTTTCTTGTGCTTGTTTACTTGTTACATAATTATATGGATATGCTCCTTCTTTAATTACTGGTTTTGTTAGCGGTGCACTTGCTGATGTTCTTAATGTTTCTGTTCCTGCTTCATATTTTCCTATATAAAATCCTCCACTTTCATACACACTTTTTAACATCGCATTTTTATGATTATTATATTCTGTTGCACTTGTAAATCCATATTGGGCTTCTGAATACCATTCATCTGTATACCAACTTACTCTATATGCTTCTGCATATTTTTGCATTGTACTTTCTATCTTTGCATAATCTGTTGAACTTGTTGGTGCTGTTCCTCCGTTATATGCTGTATTTGTATATATACTCTTTGGCACTTCTATCCATGTCCATTCATTTCCATTTGAGTCTTTTATTACCACTCCTTTATTTAGGTCACTTTCTACTACTGTTGAGCCTGTTGGTAAAAATGGTTTTGTATCTTCTGTTGATGGTAAATTTGGTAGTACTGGTGGCTGTGCTCCTTGATTACTTCCACTTTCTACTATTTCTCCATTTTGATTTACTGTATATGTATTTTTACTATCTGCATATTTTACTACTAAGCTATCATTTGCTCCACTTTCTACTGTTACATTTTTCGCTCCATCATCTCTTAATTGTTTTTGCAATTCTGCTGATGTTACTATTGTTGAAACATTATCTGCTTGTTTTTTCATTTTTAAACTTTGCATAGCTAACCCTATTTGCTCTTTTTCTGTTCCTGCTATATTTGCTTCTTTTGCTTCTTTTGCTTGGGTTAATATTCCATTATCTCCTGTTAGCATGGCTATACTCACTCCTGCAAGGATTAGCAATACTATAATTGTGATTACCAATGCTATTAATGTTATACCTTTTGATGATTTTTTTAATTCTTTTATTCTTGTAATTTTACTTTTTGAATTATTTTTTTCTTTCATATTTCTGTCTTTTTCTTCTATATCATTCATTCCATTTTTTCTCCCTCTTTTGTTTTCTTTTTACTTTTTTCTTTATAATTTAAAATATTTTAAATTATATCTATAGTATTTTACTTTTTTAGATAGTTATTCCTATTCTTACAAATAGATTTCTTTACATTTTACTTTAAACAGAAATATGAACTTTTCAATGTACTTTCTCTATTTACAAAAATAGGTCTAACTCTTATGTTTATAGTATATATAAATCATATACATTTTGTCAATGGTTAAATTTAGCATTTGAAACTAAATCTTCAAGAAAAATTATTAATAAAGGAATAAAAAATATTTGAAGAATCACTTGTAACAGTAATTCCTCAAATATATATGATACAACTAATAATTTTTAAGAATGTTTTGCCCTATAATAAATTTTTTAAAATTCATCTTTAATCCTTTATCCTAAATATTAATTTCACAAATCCCCTCAAGAATTTTGGAACTTTTTTTACTACTATTGTCATATATGTATCCCCTCCTTTTTCTAACAAGCAAGCCACATAAGACCCACTGCAACAATTGTTAGCCCTATTATAAATAGCCAACCAGTCATTGGAAGCAATAAAACTAATAATATTCCCAATCCAAATCCTATCAAACATATTGCTAATGTCTTTTTTAACAAATTACACATTTTATTACCTCCATCTTTTTTATATATGAAACATCAGCTTTTATCTTGCTCCTATACAAGACTTTTTCGTATATAACAAGTAAAAGTGACCTCTAAAATGACCTGCTATACCTTTGCTTGTATGGCTTCACTACTTTTCTTATATATAATATTCATTTTGCTATTATTTGTTACTTTTATGTAAAACTCTTGACACCTAAATATTTAGTTGATATATTTATTATATAAAATTATGTTAATAAGATATTTTTTATACTAATTTTTCTTATTAAAAATATATTTAGTATATTATTATAAAAATTTATTGTACCAGAAATATAATTTTGAATAAATTACAATAATTTCAAGTTATTTGTTCAATTTTATTTCTTATGAGAAAGGATTGTATTTATGAATAAAAAATTTGCCAAAGAAATTGTTTCAAAATTAAAAACTGCATACCCTGATGCCACTTGTAGCTTAGATTTTTCCACACCTTTTGAGTTAGTAGTAGCTGTTATGCTTTCTGCACAATGCACTGATGAAAGAGTTAATAAAACTACTCCTGCCCTTTTTAATAGATGTAAAACTATTGATGACTTTGCAAATATAGATATTAAAGAACTTGAAGAAATTATTCATCCTTGTGGCTTTTATAAAAATAAAGCCAAAAATATAAAACTATGTGCAAATCAAATAATTAATAATTTTAATGGTAAAGTTCCTCATACTATGAAAGAATTAACTAGCTTAGCTGGTGTTGGTAGAAAAAGTGCTAATGTCATCATGCTAGAAGTATTCGGAATTGCCGAAGGAATTGCAGTAGATACTCATGCCAAAAGAATTTCTAATCTTATGGGATTATCGAAAGAAAAAGAACCTGAAAAAATTGAACAAGATTTGATAAAGTTCTTTCCAAAGGATAGTTTAAAAGATATTAATCATCTTTTTGTTTGGCATGGTCGAAATAGTTGTGTTGCTAGAAATCCTAAATGTGATACTTGCCCTGTAAATAATTATTGTGAATTTTATAGTAAATCACATTAATATATCAATATTAGCAATAAATACTTTTTTAATGTATATTTAATAAATTTTTTAAATAATAGTTATAATTAGATATTACTAATAAAAAAGAAATATAACCAAAATAAAATACTCCAAACTTTGCTATTATATAAATAAAATAGCAAAGTTTTATTTTATCTTCTCATTTTTTAATTCTTAAATATGTAACAAATTTACAACTTTTATTATAGCATGAATATTTCTACACATTTATTGTATAATATATTATGAGGTGATTTTTTGACAAATATTAATTGTTCTCTTAATTGTATTTATCAAAAAGATGGAAAATGTAATTATACTTTAATTCTTCCTTCTAATATTTCTTCTGATTCTGATTGTGCTTATTTTATTGAAAATAGTAAAAAATAGCTTTTAATACTTTTTTATAACCATAAAAAATAGAATCCTATAAGTCTTTTTTACTTGACAAAACTAAATTTAAGATATATATTTTTTGTATATTAATAAATATTATGGGAGGAAAATTTATGACTAAGAAAAAGTTTATAGTTATACCAATTATTATTTTGCTGTTATTATCATTTTCACTACCAATAGTCAATGCTGACAATGAAAATAATACAATTACAAATGCAACAATTACTGATAATAATAGCACAGAAAACAAGGTAACACCTAATCAAGAAACTAACGCACCTAACCAAAATAATAGTCAAGAAGCTTCTATGAAAAAGGGTGATGTATATATTGCTCAAGATAATGTAACTATTGATTATATTGTTGATGGTAATGTATTCGTATTTGGTAACAATGTTACAATTAATTCTCAAATAGGAGGAGATGTTTTTGTTTGTGCTAAAAATTTAACTATTGGCGAACAAGCTTACATTTTTAGTAATTTATTTGTTTCAGCTGAAAATGTAAATATAAAAGGAATTATTTATGACCTATATTCTGTTGCTAATAACATTACTATTGATGGATATGTTTATAGAGATATCAGAGTATCATCTTCTATCCTAAATATAAATGGTGTTATTGGAAGAAATGCCTATGTAGGATGTAAAAAAATCAATTTTGCAATTCCAAGTCAGGACACTCAAAATGGAAGTACTGTTACTAATGCTGGTTCAATAGCTGGTGATTTAAGTTATTCATCATCACAAGAATCATCTATTCCTGAAAAAGCAGTTTCTGGAAAAGTAAATTTTGAACAAGTATCACAAACATCAAATAAAACAATTTCTACATATCTAATTTCACTAGGAAGTCTACTTGTACTTGTTTTAGTAATTTGGGGATTAAGTTTTCTATTAGCACCTAAATTTTTAAAATCTACAAATAATTTAATTGCTAGTAAAAAAATATTACCTGTCTTAGGTTGCGGAATTTTAGTACCTATTGCTATAACAGTTTTAGCTATATTGTTACTACTTATAAATATAACAGCTTCAATATCAATTTTATTATTAACTATTTTAGTATTGTTATTTGCATTAAGTACATCTATAACTATAATTGCTATTAATAATTTAATTTGCAAAAAATTAAAAATTTCTAAAAATGTTGGTATTTTAGGAATATTAATATTAACAACAACTATTTTATGGGCTATTTGCCTAATACCTTTTGTTGGTGGAATTATTTCTATTTTAGCAGTTGTAATTGGTATGGGATTAATTACTTATTTTGTATTTAATAAAAATAAGGATTTTTCTAAAACTATTGATAAAAATACTAAAAAAGTAAAATCTGAAAATGTAAAAAAAGTTAAAGATAGTAAACATAGTAATACTAAAAAATAAATATTATAAGTAAAAAGGATATCAGTTTTTGATGTCCTTTTTTATTGTATTAGAAGAGTCTACTTTTATTTTGAAATATAATATTATTTTTTCGTATTCAACAAAAAAAAACGACATTTTTATTTGCCGTTTTCCTACATAAAGTCATATCATTTGCAGTACTAGAGAATTAGAGATAATGTATGAAGGAAAAATATAAAAAGCAAAAATTGTAAAAAGACAATTTTTGCTCATAAAATAATATATAATTTCATAAAAAGTAAAATCGATTTACACAAAAATATTTACATACTCCCAAAATGCTACACAACAAGCACTGAACGGAACCCGTTGTAGGCAGCCGAGGTGCCATCAGTAACGTTCGAACTGAGCACACCTGCAGCGGAACCATCACCGCAACCGCCCCCGCATTTCACGAACGGATACGCGCTATGTCCTATAAGTACATAATCGTTATCCCATGTTCTTGCAAGATTTTGTGTTCCCTTTACTGCTTCCTGAGCTGTTTTGAACCATCCCCATGGTTGTGAATTATTTTCTATTCCATATGGCGCATAGAATGAAATTTCTGCTGATACTTCATTTGCTCCTATTCCTTTATGTTTTGCCATATTTCTATAATTTGCTTCTGTTATTCTTCTTCTTGCTTCATGATGTTTCTCTTCTCTTTTATTCCAATCCCATAATTCTCCTTGTGTTAATGTTGTTCCATCTCCTAGGGCTATTTTATTTGTTTTTTCTTCTTCACTTGTTTCATATGCTTCCCATAAACTTGCATATGTTGGGTTTACTTTTCCATTTTCAAAATATTTTATATTTCCATCTGCACTTTTCCCATAATTATTTAGGTTTTCATTTCCATTATCTAAATATCCTGCTACTCTTTCCCAGCTTCCTCCATTCATGTCATATATACCTGTTGCATTTCCTGTTGTACTTGCTAACATTCCATTTTGTGTATTATAGTTATGAGTATCATCTGTTCTATTGTACCAGCCTTCATCATTTGTTCCTTTTGCTCCTTGTCCTGTGTACATATCATACCAATAACTATTATTAGAACCTATTGTACCTGCTCCATTTATTTTTGGTACATTTCCATATTGGCTATAACATAAGTATGCTACTGCTCCCCATTCGCTATTTCTTATTAAATGACTATTTGCATTTTCTAGTCCATATTTTTCTTTTTGATTTCCTGCTATGTCCATGCTTCTTTTTTGACTTTCACCTATTGTTATATATCTCCAGCTTATTTTATTTGGTAGGCTTTTTGCTATTGTTGTTTCATCTGGTATATATTGTTGTGAATTTGAACTATTTGTTCCGTTTCCTACTGCTTGTCCATTTTTATTTGTTCCACTTGCCTCAAATTTTGATACCCATATTCCACTTAGTTGCTCTCCTCCTAAATTAAATGCTGGATGTACTATTGCTGTTGTTTTTGTATCTACATTTTCATTTGTTGTATATTCTTTATTATTTTTATCTTTATTTGTATTTCCTTTTAAGAAATTTACCTCTATATTTTTCTCTCCTGCTATTTTATATGCATATCTTGGTATCCACACATACATGCTTCCTAGCTCATTTTCTTTTACTATTTGTCCTTCTTGTACTTTTCCTTCTTTGTATGTCCCATCACTTAACATGATATTGGCCCATTTTTTTGTATCATCATAGTTATACCATTCTGGGTCATCTTTTGAACATACTACCCAGTCTGTTCCATTATGTTTTATTGGTATCATACCACTTGTTACTTTTGGACTATTTACATTTTTACTTGCATTAAATCCTTCTTC
>DBGCHZ010000007.1:0-4424 GCA_048355915.1 Clostridia bacterium
AAGTTTATTTAGGATAGAATCCTAAATAAACCCTGCTAAAAAATAACGACCTTGACGAGTGAATAAGCTCGTTCATTTGCTTGTCAAGGTGGAAGATTTTTTAGCTTTCATTTAAAAAAAATATTTTCAAAAACTACGAGCTTGATAAAGATCATAGAATGAAATGGCATGGTCTTTATCAAGCTGGAGAGTTTTTGATCTACTCTTATAAAACAATATACAAATTATTGAATGCTAAAGATTAACAAAGCAATAATTACTATCGAAATGGTCTACACATTCTTTTATAGTTATTTTTGGAGAAAATACTTCTCCTTTTTGTGTGCAATAACCAAATTGACATTTTTTTACATCATCATGGTACAATACTAAGAATTCAGTTCCTTTTTTTATATCTTTAAATACTATATACACTTCTGTGTACGGATCATTTTTTACGGTATAGATTGAATCAAATATTTCAAATGATGACACATCATAGCCATCTTTCTCTATGAAATGCAAAATTATTAAAGTATCCATTATAGGAAAATTTTGTTTAAATACTGAATTAATAAAACGTTCAGGAATATTTTTATTTTCTATTTCATCTTTTAAATATGTATATGGCATTTCATTTATAAGTTTTCTTTGTCTACCACTATTGGTTGATCCTATAATTAAATTATCTTTTGTTTTTTTATTTTTTAAATTCATTTTCATCATCCTTTCTATATCCACATAATTCAGCAAATTCATATTCATTAAGATCAAGTGCTTTTGCTATCTTTACAACAGTTGAGATTTGGGGATCTTTTCGTTTGTTATTAACGATATTCCAAATGCTTTTGTTTTCTATACCAGATAGTTTACTTAATCTATACATAGAAATATTTTCTTTTTCCATTAGGGTTTTCAAAATATTTATATTCATAAAATTTCTCCTTTTTAAATGATTTCTATTCATCTTACCTGCCTCTTTTTAGAACAACAAGTCTACCAAACCGTTAATCTGTCAAATCTTTATCCACTCGTATTTATACCTTCATTTATTATTCCGGACATTTGTCCGGAATGTCCTGCAGTTTTATTTCTTTTTTATAAAATCTGTCATTTTCAAATGGAATCTTATCATCGTAAACCAAAAGTTGCATCATAACAAAAAATACGAAGCGTTAGTCGAATAATAAATAGAACAAATGCAGTTATAATAAAAGATTTTGTAGACATAATAATTCTCCTTTCTAAAATCACCTAGCTCCATAAATATCATAAAGGGCTTTATCATAATGATAAATGCAAACTTCTTCAGCAATTTTTCCTATTCCACTTGATTGCATTTCAATTGAAATCATATTGTCACTTTGAGGAGTTGGTGTATTAATATAAGAAATTCTTTTAAATCGAACACTTTGCATTTCTCCGTTTGCATCCATATAGTCAAATAAATTTAACTTAAAATCAATATGATACAATTTATTCAGTTCTGGAATTAAATTTACTAGTTTTTGAGTAATAACAATTTTCTCAATGTCTTTGTTCTTTTTAAAATATTTTCTAATAATATTATATATTTTTTTCATTTTCATCATCCTTTCTATATCCGCATAATTTAGCGAATTCATGTTCATTAAGATCAAGTGCTTTTGCTATCTTTACAACAGTTGAGATTTGGGGATCTTTTACTTTTTTATTCATAATATCAGTTAGAGCACCGCTGCTAAAACCAGTTAATTTGCAAAATTTGTATCTAGTTTGTTTTCTTTGGGTAAATAATGTTTTTAAATATTCAGTATTCATATTTAGCTCCTTTTGTTATATTGAATGGCTCGGTATAACGAGTTATAATATTTATATCTTGATAGAAAATTAGAAAAATACAAAAACAATTCAATGGTATTAATGATCGACTGTAATTCAAAAAATAAGTATATATTTGGAGAAATATTTAATATTAAACAATTAGCTATTATAAAATAGCTAATTTTTCTTCTTTTTTAATGTTGGTATTTTTAATAAGTTTTTCTAATTTTAAACATGCATTATATTGAGAGTTAGAAATAGAATTGATAATCAAAATATTATCTTTTTCTTTTCTCTCTATATATTTGTAATAATAGATCATAGTTAAATCTTCTTTAATATTTACATAATTTTTTATTTTTCTTTTTTTTATATTAAAGTCTTCTTCATTAAGTGTGTATTTCCTTTCAATGATATTTTTACTTGTCTCATCTACATCACCAATTAATAATGTTAGATGCTTTTGATCATAGGACAACTCAACATTCTTTATATTGTTTTTACCGCAGTATAATTGATTAAATAATATTAATAATATTTCATTATCATCAGTCAATATAGTGTATAAGTGTTTAAGAATACTTGTTTGACTTTTAGAAAAATGTAAACTTTTATATTCCATTTTTATCATCCTTTCTATATCCACATAATTCAGCAAATTCATCATTTGTTAGATCAAGTGCTTTTGCTATTTTTAACAGTGTGTCAATTCTTGGATTTTTTACTTTTTTATTTAACAAATCAGTTAATCCACCACTACTAATCCCTGTAATTTTGCAAAGCTTGTATCTTGTAATTTTTTTTTTATTAAGTAGTTCTTCAAAAAAATTTTTATTCATTATGTTGTTCCTTTCTTAACTTTTTGCGTAACTCACTATAATGAGCTATAATAAACTCTATAAGAGGTGATTTATATGAATATTACAAACGGAATTAACAATATAATAAACATATACAAAGAAAGCAATTACGAGGTTGTTCGCTACAATTTTAACTACAACAATCACAAAGTGTCTCTATTTTATAGCTCTTTACATGGTTTAGATACACAAATCCATATTAAATTTTATATTGATAAAAATCAGTACTTTCTACCTTTTGATATTGAAACAAAAGATTATAATAACTCCACTATTAAGACCATAAATCCATATTTAGGCGATTACTATAAATATATAATGCCTATTTTCAAAAAAAACGAACGTTCTCTTGTACCATTTTTTGAATATTTATTTTCAAAAATAGAAAACATTAACATTACTGAAATTGAAAACTACAATTACGAACAATTAAAAAAACATGTCAAACGTATGCAATATCCAAAAACATATAAACCATATTTTGAAACAACAGTAACAGCAAATATCAGCAATAAAATGGAAGAAAAAATAAGAAATATCTACGGTCTAAAACAGTCTAAAATTATCATTGAGTTTCTACAAAATAATCATTTAACACTCCGTTACACTAACGATATTGAAAAAGCAAAATCATTAACTCTATTATTGAAAAAAACATATAATTTGAACCTAACAATTAAATAATTTTCGATATTCTATTATTAATTTGTTTGCATCATCAATACTTCTTTTTCCAAAAAAATAATTATAATATTTTACTTGCTCATTAGTTAAACTAGTAAAATTGAAATTTGTAATTATAAAATCACCATAAATTGCTGCGCCACTATTATGCTTCTTTTCTACCATTGCATATAGTGGTCTATTTATTTCCTCATTGCTTCCATATTGCTCATATCTACCAATCCACATGCAATCTCTTACTAAATCTAATTTTGTAGCATATACAGATTGTGATCTACAATATGCAATATCATTTTCATTTAATATTCTAAATTTTCTTCCAAACATTTTTGTTATAACATTAGGAATATTATTTGTTTCATGAATTTGAGGCAATTTATTTTTCTTTATTAACAAATATTTCATCCTAATCATCCTTTCTATATCCGCATAATTCAGCAAATTCATCATTTGTTAGATCAAGTGCTTTTGCTATTTTTACAACGGTCTGAATCTGTGGACTTTTTGTTTTATTGTTAATAATTTGATTAAGTCGTCCATCACCAATACCACTGATTTTTGATAGCCTATAAATACTTATATTTCTATTGGATAAAATATTTTTTAAATAATTACTATTCATTTTATTTGCTCCTTATTTTATTATCTGATTATATAAGATTAAGTAATACTAATTTCTTAAAAAAATCTTATTACTAAATAGAAAATACCTATTGTAGATATAAATATATAAATAAGAGGAAAATATTTTTTTAATGGTTCTTCTATCACTGGTTCTAAAATCATATATAATAAATAACCGATAAATAGTATTGGAACAGGGCTCATAAAACATGATAAAGTATCATTAACATAAAAATCACTGTTATAATTCATTGCGTATATATTTATTACATAAAAAAGAATAATTGATAAGATTAATAATTTAAGTGTTTTTTTGTTTTTCATAACGTTTATCCTTTATTTGATATTGTTTGATTTTTTGAAGTTATTTACTTCATTTTCTACTTTTTTTAGAAGTTTCTTTTCTTTTTCTAAATCTTTTTCATTTGCATCAGGTCTTTTTATATAAAACTGAAGGGCATGTTTTATAATTTG
>DBGCHZ010000008.1:0-1571 GCA_048355915.1 Clostridia bacterium
AATAGAATTAGATGTTGTAGATGGTTGTAAAAATTAATAAAAATGAATTTATTGAAATAAGGAATATTACTTTGGAAAAGGCGTAATGTTTAGAAATAATATTTATATTCGAACTCGACACATTATCTTAAGAGTGTTATACTGTATCAGAATGACTAGGAAGGAAATGAAAATGAAGAAAAAAATTGAAAAGATTATTAATAAAGAAACTATACTATATATTTTTTTTGGTGTTTGGACAACTATTGTAAATTTTGGCTCCTTTGTGATTTTCGAAAAATTTTTTGGAAGTGAATATTATTTAATTGCAAATGTAGGTTCTTTTATATGTGCTACATTATTTGCGTTTATAACAAATAAATATTTTGTGTTTGAAAGTCATAGCTGGAAAATAAAAGTATGGGTAAAAGAATTGATTTCGTTTGTTATGTCTAGGATAGTTACATTTTTGATTATTGAAGAATTTGGATTATTTTTTTTGGTATCCATTTGTAGAATGGGAAACTTGAAATTCGGAATGATAGATGGAAAATTGGCCGCAAAAGTAATTTTAGCATTTGCTGCAGTATTGGCTAATTACATATTGGGTAAATTTTTGGTCTTTAAAAATGATAAAAAATAAATATTTTAGGATGGGGGTACTTATGAAAAAACTTATTATTATACCGGCTTATAACGAAGAAGAAAATATTGAGCGTACGATTAAAATGATTGAAAAGGGAACAAATGATTTTGATTATGTAATTATTAACGATTGTTCTAAAGATAATACGAAAAAGATTTGTGAAGAAAATCATTTCAATTATGTGGATTTACCTATTAATTTGGGGATTGGTGGGGCTGTTCAAACAGGATATAAATATGCATTGAATAATGGATATGATTTGGCAGTTCAGGTTGATGGAGATGGTCAGCATGATCCGCAATTTTTAGAAAAAATGGCAGAATATTTAGTGGAAAATAAATTGGACATGGTTATTGGGTCTCGATTTATAAATAAAGAAGGGTTTCAGTCATCTGGAGCAAGACGTTTAGGAATCAAATATTTTACGGGATTAATAAAGCTGCTTACAGGAAAGAAAATAACAGATCCTACTTCTGGATTACGTATGATCAATAAGGATATAATAGAAATGTTTGCGTCCGATTATCCAAAAGATTATCCAGAACCAGAAAGTATTGTTGCTATCTTACGAAGAAAAAAGAAAGTTAAAGAAATTCCTGTCATTATGAAAGAACGAAGTGGAGGAGTTTCTTCTATTTCGGCAGGAAAATCAATTTATTATATGATAAAGGTGAGTTTGGCGATATTAATTGAAAGTATAAGAAAAGGAGAGAAAAAATAATGACAATGAATATAAAGGCTCAAATTATCATTTCTATAATTATAATTTGGGGAATAGTATATATTATTAATATGGTAAGAAAAAAGGCTTTGGAATTAAGATATTCATTGACATGGTTAGGTGTTGGAATATGTATACTTATTTTGACGCTTTTTCCACAAATTATGAATAAAATTTCAGCGATTATGGGAATTGCTTCACCAATGAATATGTTGTTTCTTCTGG
>DBGCHZ010000009.1:0-1259 GCA_048355915.1 Clostridia bacterium
TAACCTGTACCAGTACTATTTACATTGATTACTAAATTATCACCATTGACTTCGAGACGACCATCACTTTTGGGATTATTATAGGAGGCTCCTGTATCACGTTTTGCCAATAATCCAACCGACCAATTCTGGCTTTGAACAGCAATATTAATATTTTTCGTTTCTTTACTACCAAGAATAATTTCACTCTTTGAATATGACCTTTCTTGACCACCCATTTTTACAATAGAACCAGCCCCAATAGCAAACCCATTACCACTATTATTTACCGAAATATCAATATTAGAGCCTTCAAAATGACCATAATATCCGTTTTGGGCATCAATCCCAAAAAGACCATTACGAGTTGTATCGCCCGAATCAAGTTTTTGATTCACTGATATTAGGATATCATCAGAAAAAACTTTGTTATCATTGATTATCAATGTATTGTCAAAAGGATTGGCATAAACCATCGAACCAAATGATGTAAACAAAGCTAGCACTAATTGAGTTTTTTTCATTGCATTTCTCCGTGTAAAATATTCCGCAATTTATAGATATTATTGAAATGCATTATACTGATAAAAAAAAACTATCCATAAAAATTTTATTAAATCATAAACAGCTTATCAAGCAATATAAAATTAAGAAATTATTTACTAACTTTGACGCTTAAAAACAACTCTTCATTGATTCATTCATTTATTTTAAAAACATCACTTTTCCATAAAACTTTTTTTTATTTTCTCTTATCAAAAATGAAACAGATACAGAATATTACTTCTGATATAAGTTCTTATATGTAATTGATTTTTATCAAATATTAATTTTAAAAATTTTATTTTAATACAAATATAAAATTCCAATTTATATGAAAAAATTTCACTCATCCGACGAATAAAATAATCGACACTATTAAATATTAAAATTTGTATGTAATTTTGCTTTTTATTCATATTAAAAAATAACTATCGAAAATAACGTTGAAGTACTACTAAAGCAGTAAAAATTATCTTTTACATAAACAAAATACTCATTTTGCTTGATGGAGTTTTAAGCTTCGTTTAAGTAAAATAAAATCCTTCTCAGATTCTTTTCTATCAAGAGACCCCACCATGAAACACACAATGAAATTATTAAGCGCATCTTTAATGATGGCTTTGGCTTGTGGTGTTGCACAAGCAGCCTCGACCGATGCACAGAAATGTTTGGCATGCCACGATAAGGCAATGCCTACGAAATTCTTAACCGCAAAGATGGTCCATGGCATCCATCAA
>DBGCHZ010000010.1:0-75900 GCA_048355915.1 Clostridia bacterium
TTGTTTAGCTCCTAAAAAGGATAATGTTCCGTGAAATTTTATTTTTATAAAATTTCAGCGAAGAAAAGGTGCCTTTTTTGGAGCTTACAAGTTCTTATCTATGGAATATAATTAAAAAGGCTCCACCCCAGAAATATTTTTTATATTCTAGTGAAGCCCTTTTACAATTTTTTATATTAAATTTCTTACTTAGTTATCCATTTTACTAAATCTAAATTAGCTGGTTCTAATAGCATTTCATGTTTTGGCATAACTCTAAAAGTATAACCATAATTTCCACCTGAAGTTAATTCTATTTTTGCAGTAAAATAATATTTTTTATGTTCTTCGTCAACCTCTTGTAATTCCATTGGAATTATACTTACATTTTCTACAATTCCATTTTCTAAGATTTTTCCATAATATGCTTCTACTGTTACATTTTCTACATCTATATTTGGTAATTGTACTTCACATGCTACTTCAATATTATTTCCTGCGTCCATTGTTATATTGTCTAAATTATTACCTTGTGTAATTTTTATATCTTTCCAATTTACATATAAATCTTTTTTCCAAGAATTATATGCTGCAACATTGTCGATATCTTCATAATATTTTTTAGTTAAATTACACAATGGTATATATAATTCATTTGTGTAATCAACTAACATTCTAGCTGTACTGTATTTTCCTCCTGTTGTTATGATTGAATTTTTCATTAATTCTAACCATTTTTTAGAAATACCATTTTTGTCTTTATCATAATATGTTGGAATTATTTTTTCTTCTAATGTATGATACATACTTTGACTATCTGCCATGTCTTGTGCTTCATAAGAGTCATATTCTGCATTTGTTCCTATTGTCCATCCATTGTTTTGATTATATCCTTCTGCCCACCATCCATCTAATACACTAAAATTTATAACTCCATTTACAGATGCTTTTTGTCCACTTGTTCCTGAAGCTTCCATAGGTCTTCTTGGATTATTTAACCATACATCTACTCCACTTACTAAATATCTAGACATTGCTATATTATAGTTTTCTAGTAAGAAAATCTTTCCTTTGAATTGTGGCATCATAGATACTTCATGAATATACTTAATTAAATCTTGACCTTCTTTATCTGCTGGATGTGCTTTTCCTGCAAATATTAATTGTACTGGTTTTCCAGTATTATTCATAATTTGTGTCATTCTTTCAATATCTTTAAATATTAATGTTGCTCTTTTATATGTTGCAAATCTTCTAGCAAATCCTATTGTTAAAGCATTTGGGTCTAATTTTGATACTATTTCATTTATTTCTTCATAACTGTATCCTGACCTTCTTAATCTTTCTGTTGTATTTTCTTTAACTAGATTTATTAGTTTTCTTTTTCTTTCAATATGTGCAAGCCATAATTTATCATCTGGTATATTTTTTATTTTTTCCCATACATAATCTTGATGCATATTATCTTGCCAATATGGAATTAAATATTTGTTATATAATTCTTTTAATCTAGGTGCAAGCCAAGTACAAGTATGAATTCCATTTGTTACATATCCTATTGGTGATTCATTTGCTGCAATATTAGGCCATACTTCGCTAAATAATTCCCTAGAAACTGCTCCATGTAACTTACTAACTCCATTTTTCTTTCCAGCAATTTTTAAAGCTAAAATTCCCATATTAAATCCTGTATCCATATCTGGTCCTGGTTTCATTCCTAATTTCAAAAATTCTTCTCTTGAAATACCTAATCTTGGCCAAAAATCTTTAAAATATTTTTCTACTAAATCAATTGGGAATATATCATTTCCTGCTGGTACTGGTGTGTGTGTTGTAAAAACTGTTTTTGAACTTGCAATATCTTTTGCAACTTCAAATGATACTTGTTTTTCTTTTATAATATTTTTTATAATTTCTAAGTTCAAAAATGCAGAATGTCCTTCATTCATATGATATACAGTTGGTTTTAATCCAAGATATTTTGTAAGTAAACTTACTCCTGCCATTCCTAAAACAATCTCTTGTCTTATTCTCATTTCTTGGTCTCCACCATATAATCTTAAAGTAACATTTCTGTCTTCTTCATTGTTTTTTGGTATATCTGAGTCTAATAAATATAGTTTAACTCTTCCTACATTTATTTGCCACACTTTTAAATATAATCTTCTTTTTGGGAATTTAACATATATTGTTAAGTCTTCTCCTTTTTCATCTTTAACAGGATTTATTGGTAAATCATATAAATCTATATTATGATATTCTGTTTCTTGTTGTCCATATCCATTTATTTTTTGATTAAAATATCCATTTTTATATAATAGACCTACTCCTATAAGTGGTAATCCTAAATCACTTGCTGATTTTAGATGGTCTCCTGAAAGAATTCCTAATCCACCAGAATATATTGGAATAGTTTGGTCTAATCCATATTCAGCTGAAAAATATGCTATTAAATCTTTTTTATTATTTGGATATTTACTAGAAAACCATGTGTTTTTGCTATTCATGTAATTAGTAAAGTTTTCAGCAATTTTGTCATATTCCTTTAAAAAAGCTATGTCTTTTGATACTCTTTCTAAATTTTCTTGTGATACATGCCTTAAAAATTTAACTGGATTTTTTGCACATTGTTCCCATAAATCTCTGTCTATTTTTTGAAATAATCTTAAAAACTCAGTATTCCAAGACCACCATAAATTGTTTGAAATTTCTCCTAACTTTTCAATCCTTTTTGGTAGTTGTGGATTTACTGTTATTCTATTAAATAAATACATAATTTTTTCCTCCTTAGTGTTTCAAAACTTTCCTCTTCTTTTTGTTCATATCTATTATCTATTAAATAATATGATTTGTCAAATCTTTTCTTAAAATTCTTAAATTTTTACATTATTATAATTATGTCCTAGAATATAAAAAAATATTTCTGGGGCTAGTCTTTTTATATTATATGGAACAGATTAGAAATTGTTAAGCTACTAAAAAGGATAATGTTCCGTGAAAATTTATAAGATAAAATTTCAGCAAAGAAAAGGTGCCTTTTTTGGAGCTTACAAGTTCTTATCTATGGAATATAATTAAAAAGGCTAGCCCCAGAAATATTTTTTATATTCCAGGACTAGCACCTTTCTAATATTCAATTATTACTTTAAATAAATCTCCATCTATATTTATATCAAATTTTCCACCTTGCATTTCTGTTAAGCTTTTTGCAATAGATAATCCTAAACCACTACCTTCTGTATATCTTGATTTATCACCTCTTACAAATCTTTGCATTAATTCATCTGGCGTTATATTTAATTTATCTTTCGAAATATTTTTTATTTCCAACTTAATTCTATCATTCTGTTTAGTTAAGCTTATATATACTCTTGAATTGTCAATTGAATATTTAGTTATATTACTAAATAAATTTTCAATTACTCTATACATATATCTATTGTCTGCTTTTATTTTTACTTCTTCATTTGGAATTTCTATATCTATGTTTAAATTTTTACTTTCAAATCTATCTTCAAATTCACCTATTGTTTGAGCTAAAAGTTCTTTTAAGTCAATTACTTCTATATTTAATTTTACATTTCCTGATGATACTTTTGAAGCTTCAACTAAATCTTCTATTAGTTTCTTTAATCTTAATGATTTTTGATTTAATATATCAATATATTGTTTTATTTTCTCGTCTTTTATATCTTCTTGTTTTAATAAATCTACATAATTAATTATTGAGGTTAATGGTGTTTTTATATCGTGTGATACATTTGTTATTAATTCTGTTTTTAATCTTTCTGATTTTAGACTCTGTTCTATTGCATTCGTAAATCCACCTGCTATATCATTTATATATTCAGACATTTGTTTCAAAACCCCTGTTAATTCTTCTTTTTCTAAATGTACATTTGGATTACCTTCATATATTTCTTTTAAGGCTTGGTTTATTTTATCTACCTTTTCTATATATTTTATCATAAGTATATATATCCAACCCCAAAATATTAGTAATAATATAACTCCTATTCCTGAGGCTGTCATTAAAAACAGTAAACTACTTACTATTATAAATCCCCAATAAAATATAGTAATTTTTCTTTTTGAACTATTTTTATCTGAAACTAGTTTGAAAATTCCTTTGGCTTTTTCTTTTACCCATACATATATTTTGTACATTAAAAATGAATGCCAAAAACTTTTTGCTTTTAATCTTTTTATTGTAGTTGCAATTCCAACTGCTAAGCTTCCATAGCTTCCCAAATAACTAATAACTATTAATGGTATCAACATTTTTTGTGGAATTCTAGTTTCTACTGTTGCTATTCCAATACTTATAAACATTCCTAATGCTAAAATTACTATTGTTATTAATATTTCATATGGTACTTTGTCAATTCCATTTAATTGTATCTCATTTTTTCCCTTTTCATGTCCAGTTGACCATGCTAAATATATTATCATTGCTAGTAAAAGAACTGATGTTATTGGTATTAAGTACACTGGTGAATTTTGCTTATCTTTAAATGCTTCATATACTACATTTTGAATATAATAAGAATTTGAATATCCATATGCTTCTTCATCAAAGTATGAATATACTCTTACTCCCTCTAAATAATTCTTACTATATGTTGCCAATATATATTTTGCATTGTCTTGATTTATAGAATCAATATTGGTTGTTATTTCTCCATCTTCATAGTTCCAAAAATTCTTTTTATTCTTTATTTCTTGAATTTCTTTTGTATAGTCTGATGATTTTATATTTGTATATAAGTTTTCTGTCTTTTCGTCTACTATTATATAATTTATATAACTATTAATTGATGAATTGTCATAATTATAGTCATTATAATATATAGATGCCTTATAATTATTGTCTTCTATTTTAGTATAGTCACCATACTCATACATGTCTGGTTTTACTTTTGTTATATATCTAGCTTTTGAAATTATAGAATAAAGATAATTCTCTCCAAAATTAGCTTTTTCCAAGTATTGATTTTTATCATCTAATTGTCCATATTCTGATACAATTACTAAGTCAGCTATACTAAGTATTAAAATTCCTGCAATTACTGGTATTAATAAATAACATAAAATTTTCATTAATGTTGATTGCCTTAATTTTTGCATACTAAAATTCCTCCTTTTCATTTTGATATCTGTAATATTCATATAATAATCTCTTATTTACTTTATCTCTTATTTTTAGATAATATTAGTTATAAATTTATATTATTATTTAAATTGAACTATCTTATTTTTTCTATATATTTTCAATTTTATATCCAATTCCCCATATTACCTTTAAGTATTTAGGTTCTTTTGGATTTATTTCTATTTTTTCTCTTATGTGTCTTATATGTACTGCTATAATATTTTCAGCACCATAACTCTCTTCATTCCATACATTTTCATATATTTGTGATATTGAATATACTTTACCTTTATTTTCTAATAAGAATTTTAAAATGTTATATTCTGTTGCTGTCAATTTTATTTCTTTTCCATCTGCTATAACTTGCTTTGTTTCATCATATAACTCTAACCCACCTGTTTTTAAAGCTTTATCTGGAATCTCTTTATTCAAATTTCCAAAATTGACATATCTTCTTATACATGAATTAACTCTTGCTATAAGTTCTAATGGATTAAATGGCTTTGTAACATAATCATCAGCACCTGTATTTAATCCTTCTATTTTATCATAATCTTCGGATTTTGCTGATAACATAATCACAGGTATCGTTTCTGTTCTTCGTATTTCTTCTAATGTTTCTATCCCATCTTTATTTGGCATCATTATGTCTAATATTACTAAGTGAATTTCGTTTTCTTTCATTACTTTTAAAGCTTCTTCTCCATCATATGCTTTTAATATATTGTATCCTTCTTTTGATAAATAGATTTCTATTGCTTTTACTATTTCTCTATCATCATCTACAACTAAAATGTTATACATTTTTCATCTCTCCTATCCTTGATATAAGATATCACAGATTTATAAATAAAATATAGATTTTTTATTAATTTTTTATTAATATTTTTATTTGTTATACTAATCAAATAATGTTTCTACATAAATTTACAAAAATACAATTTTATTTTTCTATTATAATATATGAAAACTCAGAGGAATTTTTATCCTCTGAGTTTTAGTACACTTAATAACCGTAAATAATTCTTTCTACCTCATTAATCATAAAAATCAATGAATGCCCTTGATTTTCGCTTTCTAAATTATTTAAGCATAAATTTGAAAGTATATTCACTATCTTTTTTTCTTTTTCTTCATCGATTAATTTCAAATCATAAGAAGACTGAGCAACCTTAATTCCTGCTGTAATGTATTTAATTACAAATTCTTCTTCTTTTATAATTTCGAACCCATTTATATTAAATATTTTCGGAAATCCTTCTTTCTGATAATTTAAATAAAAAGCTTCTCTCATTAATAGGTTTCTAGTTTTTTTCTGCTCCTCGACAGATAGCCACTCACACTTTCCTTCACAAAAGCACCGTCCATTTAAAATCTTCCGTACTCTTATAAAGTTGCCTTCACATTGCTCCATTTCAAAGGTATAAAATTTTTGTGTCATATGCGTACCCTCCTAAAATTTATTGTTCATAATTATATCATATCTCTGAGTAAATTTCTACTAAAATTCCAACTTTTCTTCAATCCATTTATCTAATTCGTCTATTTTTAGTCTTACTTGTTCCATAGTATCTCTATCTCTTACTGTAACTGTTTCATCTTCTAATGTATCAAAATCAACAGTTACACAATATGGTGTTCCTATTTCGTCTTGTCTTCTATATCTTTTTCCTATGCTTCCTGTAACATCATAATCACACATATATTTCTTAGATAATTTTTCATATACCTCTTCAGCTTTTTCTGATAATTTTTTAGATAATGGTAATACTGCTAATTTAAATGGTGCTATTGCAGGGTGTAGGTGAAGAACAATTCTTGTATCTCCTTCTGCAATTTCTTCTTCTTCATAACTATTACATAAAAATGCTAATGCAGCTCTATCTGCTCCAAGTGATGGCTCTATACAATATGGTACATATCTTTCATTTGTTTCAGGATCTAAATATGTTAAATCTTGTTTAGAATGTTCCATATGTTTTGATAAATCATAGTCTGTTCTATCAGCTACTCCCCATAATTCTCCCCATCCAAATGGGAATGCAAATTCTATATCAGTAGTAGCTTTACTATAAAATACTAATTCTTCTTTACTGTGATCTCTTAATCTAATATTTTTTTCATCAATTCCTAAGTTAAGCAACCAATTTTTACAGAAGCTTCTCCAATATTCAAACCATTCTAAATCAGTTCCTGGTTTACAGAAAAATTCTAATTCCATTTGTTCAAATTCTCTTGTTCTGAATATAAAGTTTCCTGGTGTTATTTCATTTCTAAATGCTTTTCCTATTTGAGCTATTCCCATAGGTAATTTTTTTCTTGTTGTTCTCATTGCATTTTTAAAGTTTACAAAAATACCTTGAGCAGTCTCTGGTCTTAAATATATTTGAGATGTTGTATCTTCTGTTACTCCTTGGAAAGTTTTGAACATTAAATTAAATTTTCTTATATCAGTAAAATTAGTTTTTCCACATTTTGGACAAGGAATTTTATTTTCATTTATGAAATCTATTAATTCTTTGTCTGTCATTCCATCTGCTATCATATCTTTACCATTTTCATGAGCCCATTCTTCTATTAATTTATCGGCTCTATGTCTAGTTTTACATTCTTTACAGTCTATTAATGGATCTGAAAATCCTCCAATATGACCTGAGGCTACCCAAGTTTCTGGATTCATTAATATCGCTGCATCCAATCCCACATTATATTTGCATTCTTGAATAAATTTTTTTCTCCACGCATTTTTTATATTATTTTTTAATTCTACTCCTAATGGACCATAATCCCAAGTATTAGATAAACCTCCATAAATTTCTGACCCCGGATATATATATCCTCTACTTTTGCATAATGCAACAATTTTTTCCATAGACTCTACCATAAAAATTCCTCCTTTATTTAATAAACTAGCAAGGTTCTTAATTTTAGTTTTTGCTTTTATTTTATATTTATTATAATTTTAACCACTATTTTGATATTTATTTAACTTACATTTTTTATAAATAAAACAAAAAACTCTCGAATCTAGCCTATAAATAGCTAGGGACGAAAGTCTACATTTCCGCGTTTCCACCCTAATTCTTAAAACTTTTAAAAGTTTTAAGCACCTTAATTTATATATTACTCCAAAGCTCCCCATACTTATTTATTATTGGTATCTCACCAGCACCAACTCTCTTTAAATAAATTTTACAGTATTTTTTCTTTTTCATTGTAATATTTTTTATTTAATTTAGTATATTTTATTATCTTTATAAAAAAAAGTCAATAATTTTTCAAAAAAATCTTGATAATTTTTTATATATGTGCTAATATATTAATTGTCACATATAGGGGTATAGTGTTAATGGTAGCACATCGGTCTCCAAAACCGCCTGTGTGGGTTCGAATCCTACTACCCCTGCCATATTTCCCTAATATGAACCTTATTTGTTTTAATGGTGGTTCCATAGTTAGGGAATTTTTTTAGTAAAAACGATTAAAATTTTATATGAACTTAATTTTTAGTAATTCTAGTTATTATCAGTTTTAATTCTGATTAACTTTTAGAAAAATTTAATATAATTATTTGACAATGGTAAAATAATTATATATAATAAAAATAGGAAATGAACATATAGAAATGTGTGTTACCAATATATTTGATAAACACTACATTGCCGTCCAAAGCAAAATGTAGTGTTTTTATTTATTCCTTATTCGTCCACATTATGTATACAACTGTCAATAAGGCTAAGTTTATAGTTATTGAAATCATAAATACTATAATTAGGAATAGTAAAAATTCTACCATAAACACCACCTCACTTTCTCATAGTTAAAAACTATGTAGTAAAGTGGCAACACACATCTGCTTTTTGTTCATTTCCTATGATTTTTAATATACAATATTTTAAATAAAAAAAACAAGCAAACATTGAAATAATTTCTTAAATTTTTATGATAAACTTAAAAATAAATTTACACAGGTATAGACAATTATTAATAAATGTGCTAATATTTTATTTACAATAAAACTTAGGTGGTGATTTTATTTATAAATTATTCAAAAATTTTTTAATTTTTCTTATTTTTTTTATACTTTTTATTTCAATATTTTTTATTCCAATTATAAATTCAAATTCTATCTCCGGTATATCTCCTGATAATTCCGAAATTTTAGATTTTAATCCTAATGGTTTTGTTTGGCCTTTACCTGGTTATACTAAAATAAGCTCATATTTTGGTAAACGACCTTCTCCTACATCTGGTGCCTCTTCTTCTCATTCTGGTATTGATATTCCTGCTCCCGTTGGTAGCAAATTTATTGCTGTTAATGACGGTGAAATTACATTCACAAATTTTCTCGGTGCTGGTGGATATACCATTACTCTTTCTTTTGATAATTTACGAGTTACATATTGTCATTGTGACCCTAATTTTATTGTAAATGTTGGTGATTTTGTGAAGAAAGGTCAAGTTATTGGTCATGTTGGACCTAAAAATGTTTATGGTGTTCCCGGAAATCAATATAAAGATTCTGATGGTAATCCTACTAATGGGGCAACTACGGGACCTCATCTACACCTTGGAATAAGATTAGATGGTATTTATCAGAATCCTTTGAATTATTTTTAAGAATTTATTAGTGGCTATTTTGTTATAAAATTTTAATTTCTAAAAACTATCATAAAAAATTTAAAGTCTACACAAACTTTCCAATATCCTAAATTATCTTTATTTTATATTATCAAACTGAAAATTTTCATAACTTTTCTTATATATTAGCTTATATTAGTTCAAACAAAGAAAAAGAAAAAGAGAAAGTTAAAAAAGTTTAATTTTTAATAACTTTTCTAATTTCCTCTTTTTGTTTTTTAATATATTTAACTATCATGATTTTTGTCTCCGACCCCAAAATCACCAAAATCACTACATATCATCGTCATTTTCTTGTTTTTGATTATTATCTTCGTCTTCATTTTCTTCGATATAATCATTATTAGAATCACATCCTGAACATGTTGAACAGCTTCCACTACATCCTTCAAATTCAGTAGTATCATCTGAAACATCTCCTGTCCAGTCTAGTTCTATAATATTGTGACATTCTGGACATTCCATTTCTGTTTTATCTTCATCTACATCGATTATAAATTGATAATTACAATATGGACAAACAATTTCAAAGTCAAATCCATCTTCTGAATAAATATCTTTTTCGATATTATTAATTATATTTTCCATTTTATTTAGTTTATCTTGTAATTCTTTTTGAGTATCTTCTAATTGTTGCATTTTTACCTCTTTATATGATATTATTTTTTCCATTTGGTCAATAATAACATCAACAAATGAAGCAAATCTTTGCTTAATATAATTTAAGTCTTCTTCATTTTTTATATTTTTCTCTAAATCTGCTAAAAATTTTGTATACTCTTCTTTTAGTCCTGTCATAGTAATGTCACACCTTTCTATTATACTCTTTCCATATATTCTCCAGTTCTTGTATCTATTCTTAATATATCTCCTATATTAACAAATAGTGGAACTTGAATTTCTAAACCTGTTTCTAATTTTGCTGGTTTTCCAGATGTTGTTGTTGTATTTCCACTAAATCCAGGTTCTGTATATGTAACTTCTAATTCAACAAATATTGGTGGTTCTACTGTGAAAACATTTCCTTTATATGATAACATTGATACTTCCATATTTTCTTTTAAGTATTTTAAACAATCACCTATTTGGTCTTCATTTAATGGCATTTGGTCATATGTTTCATTATCCATGAAATAGTATAGACCTCCATCATTGTATAAATATTGCATTGTTTTCTTTTCTATTTGTGCTGCTGGGAATTTGTCTGATGGGTTAAATGTTTTTTCTAATGTAGCTCCTGAAATAACATTTTTTAATTTTGTTCTTACAAATGCAGACCCTTTCCCTGGTTTTACGTGTTGAAATTCTACTACTCTATAAACGTTTCCTTCCATTTCGAATGTTGTTCCATTTCTAAAATCTCCTGCTGAATAAACTGATGCCATAATAATTCTCCTTTCAATTTTCATATATTTTATCGACTTTTATTATTTTACTACAAATGGCTGAAAAAATCAAGTTTTTGGCTATATTACAATATAATTTTTCTCAGATTTAGTCAAATTTATACAACCAAATTTTGTTATTTGAATAGTATCTTCTATTCTTACTCCGTATTTTCCTGGTATATATATTCCAGGTTCATTAGTTACTACCATGTTTTCTCTTAATTGCGCATCTGACCTATAACTTATATATGGAGCTTCATGTATTTCCATTCCTACACCATGACCTAAACTATGAATTAAATCATATCCATTTAATTTAAAGTCATTTTCAACCATTTTTGTAAGTAATCGTGTACTTGCACCATCTTTAAAGTCATTTGTTGTTTGAGTTTGATTTTTCAATACTAAATTATATATTGGTTTTATTTCTTCTGGTATTTCTCCTACAAATATTGTTCTTGTCATATCTGAACAATATCCATTAACTTTGCACCCCATGTCTATTGTTATTATGTCTTTTTCTTGAATTTTTCTATCTGTTGGTACTGCATGAGGTTTTGATGTATTTTCTCCTGATGCAACTATTGTTTCAAAAGATAATCCATCTGTTCTATCTCTATAATATTCTTCTATTTCTCTTGCAATTTGTTTTTCTGTCATTCCAGGTTTTATATATTCTAGTAAATATGAAAAACAATTATCTGTTATTTCACATGCTTTTTGAATATTTTTTATTTCTTCTTCATCTTTTATCATTCTTTGTTTTTCTATTATATATTCTGTTTCTACTAAATTATTGATTTTATATTTTCTAATATATTCTTTATATTTTGCATATGTAACATAATTTTCTTCAAATCCTACATTTTCACAAAACATAAAAAAGTTCTCATAGTCATCTCTTGAAACATCTTTTGCATCATATACTATTATTTCATCAAATAATGTTAAAGTAGTATGTACATGTTCTATATATCTTGAATCTGTTATATAAATGTTTTCTTTTCTAGTTAATAATAATATTCCTTCTGCTTCTATATTTGTTAAATATCTTATGTTTATTGGATTTGAAACAATTAGCCCTTGCAAATCCAAACTTGCCATTTTATTTCTTAACCATTGTAATTTAGGATTCATAAAAAATCATCTCCTGTAAATTCTATATCTTCTTTTCTAACTATATTATAAAATATTTCAAATTATTTTTTTATCATCTTGTTAATATAGTATTTCCCTTTTTGCTATATTTATTGATACATTCCTAATGTAAAAATTTTCATTAAAAACATTTTTATTGTTTCAAATGGTATATATATACTTATAAATGTTGCTATTACTATAAATGGTCCAAACGGTATATATTCATCTGATTTTTTTATTTTACTTACTAATAATATTATACTCAAAATTGCTCCAATTAAAAATGATATTAATGTTACTATTATTATATTTGATAATCCAAAATATAATCCTAATGCTCCCATTAATTTTACATCACCAAATCCCATGGCCTCTTTTCCATAAAAAAGTCCTCCTATTAATGTGATTAATAAAAATATTCCAGCACCTGCTACCATTCCTAATAACATATTTATAGTTATTGCTACATCAGAAAGTCCATATATAAATGCAAACACTAATCCTACTTCAAATATTGTAAGGTTCAATCTGTTAGGAATTATTTGCAATCTATAATCTATTACAAATGCTGATAATAATAATGGTGTTAATATCATAAATTTTATTAAATCTAAATTTGCTATTAAAGTATCTTTAATACCATAATTATAAATTAAAGTTACAAATATTGCCGAAGTTAATAACATTAATATATAATTAGGTTTAAAATTTTCTTTATATTCTTTAAATATATCTTTCGATAAAAACTTTTTATATTCTGGTAATCTATTATTTGCCCAATCTACCAATTGTCCTACAAATAGACCTAAGATTGCTGCTACTAAATAATAACCAATATGTACATCGTTAAAATACATTCTTTTCTCCTTTTTTATTTTCCTTTGAAAATAAGTCTAATTTATTTTTTAATATATAAACTGTAATTTTTACAAATTTAGTATTTATTTGTAATTTTATTATTTATACTTTATTTTTCTCTTTCTATTTACTTTTTTTATCTAATTTGCCTTTTATTTTATTTTCTATCGGTCTCTTCCAAGCTGTATACCAAAATTCCTTTTCTTTTATAGGATCTACTAAAATTGTATAAATATTGCATCTATTTCCTCCTATAATATCTGTAAATATTTGATCTCCAACTATTGCCGTACTTTCTGCTTTTTCATTTAGTTCTTTTAAAGCTTTTTTAAATCCTCTTTTTAATGGCTTCATAGCAAATTTATGATATGGTAGTTTAAGTTTTTGAGATATTTCTTCTATTTTTTCACTATTGTTACTATTTGATAATATATATAATTTTACGCCTTGTCCTTTTAAGTTTCTTACCCATTCAATTACTGCTTCTGTAATATTTCTTTCTTTATCTATTAATGTATTATCTACATCTAAAATCAAGGCTTTTAACTTGTTTTTCTTCAAAAATTCAATAGTTATTTCTTCTACTTTGCCAAAATACGCTTTTGGATATATTTTCATTTTTGATTTCTTCCTTCCTTATCTTTTTAATTATATAAGAAAAATCAACTTTATTTAAGCATATATACAATTTTTAGTATATAGCAAGTATTTTCTCTTCTTACAACTTTAATACTTGTTTTATGAATATATTTTTAGACATTATTCAACATTTTTCTATATTATATACTAATATTATCAATTTGCATTTTCTTTGTCAATAAAATTAGCATACTTTCTCAAGTTTAAAGTCCAACCCATCTGCACTTACTAGCTTAAATTCTATACCAAAGTAGTTTCCTTCTATTGCATCTTTTATTGAAGAACTATGCAAATGTCCATAATAACATTTCTTTATATCATATTTCTTTAAAATTTTTATAAATTCATTCATTTCATTTTTTTGAACATTTGATTTTAAAATTGGTGGATAATGCATAAATGCTATAATTTCATCATCATCTTCTTTTACTTTTAGTGCATCTTCTATTGATAATTCTAACCTAGCTGATTCTCTGTTTATCATTCTTTTTGCTTCAGATTCTTCTGATAAAATCCATCCTCTTGTTCCTACTATTATGGTATTTCCAAATTTATATGAATTATTATATAAAAAGTCTATATCTTTAAAGTCATTTTCTTTTATATAATTTCTCATACTTGTAACCGTAGTCCACCAATAATCATGATTTCCTTTTAATAATAGTTTCTTTCCTGTAAGTTTATTCAAATATTCAAAATCTTTATATGTATCTTTTAAATACATTGACCATGAAAAGTCTCCTGGCAAAACTACCAAATCATTTTCTTTTACTTTTTTATTCCAGTCCTCTTTTATTTTCTCTTCATAATCATTCCAAATTTCTCCAAATACATTCATTGGCTTATCTTCATTAAATGATAAATGAAGATCTGCTATTGTATATATTGACATTTTTTTCTCCTATTCATATTTATATATGTTTAATTAATTTGTTCTTACATTAATTATCTTTTCTTTTGCATTTTATCTTCAAAAGTTTATCCAAAATTATAAATTTCTAATTTGTTCTTAATGTATTATCAGGTTGTAGATTTTTTACAATTTCAAATTTGGTATTGCATTTAAATTCATCTCATCTCTTTTTCCAGCTATATAATTATAGTAACCTGCCGAAGCTATCATTGCAGCGTTATCTGTACATAATTTTAAGTCTGGCATATATAAATTTATATATTTTTCCTCTTCTAACTTTTTAAATTCATTCCTTATATAACTATTAGATGAAACTCCTCCTGCTAAAACTACTGTGTTTACTCCCGTCATTTTAATTGCTTTTTTTACATTTTCAATTAAGATTTCTGATACTGTCTTTTGAAAACTAGCACATAAATCGGCTTTATTTATATTAGGATTTTTATGATGAAGATTTATCACTGATGTTTTTATTCCGCTGAAACTAAAATCTAAATTATCAAAATGTGTCTTTGGTAATTCTATATTTGGTGTTCCATTTTGTGCAAGTTTATCAACTTTTGGTCCTCCTGGATAACCAAGACCTACCACTCTTGCTACTTTATCAAAAGCTTCCCCAATAGCATCATCTCTTGTTTTTCCCAATACCTCAAAATCTGTATATCCTTTAACATATATTACTTGTGTATTTCCTCCTGACATCATTACACATATGAAAGGTGGCTGTAATTCTTTATATGTTATATAATTTGCAGCTATATGTCCTTCTATATGATTAACACCAATTAAAGGAATATCATTAGCATAGCTTAAAGCTTTTGCATAAGAAAGCCCTACTAATAAGGCTCCAACTAGCCCTGGTCCATATGTTGGTGTAATTGCTGTTATATCTTTAAATGTAATATCAGCTTCCAATAATGCTTTTTTTGTAACTCTAGAAATAGCTTCTATATGATTTCTAGAAGCTATTTCTGGAACTACTCCACCATACTTTTCATGTATTGGAATTTGAGTATCTATTATATTTGATAATATTTCTCTTCCATTTTTTACTATTGAAGCAGAAGTTTCATCACAACTTGATTCAATTCCTAGTGTTATTATATCTTTCATCTTTATTCCCTTCTTCGGATTCAATATAATTTTTCCTTTTTACTTTTTATTTAATACTTAATTTTTAGTTGTATATTATTTTTATATTTAACTATTTATTATTTAATTTTTAAAAATTCAAATCTATTTTTATATAAGATTTCATATTATATTTTTAACCAATTCCTGTTATAAATCTAGCAAAGTTAAGAATTCCAGTACTTACTAGATTAATAACTGGCGAAATAATTGTTCCTGCTAATCCTGTAATCCAAATTACTACAAATATAATATAGAATATTTTTTCATTATTTATAAACCATTGCTTTGCATTATATGGTAAAAGTGGCATTATTATTTTTGAGCCATCTAATGGTGGTAATGGTATTAAATTAAATACTCCCAATCCTATATTAATTGATATTGTTGTTGATATTAATAGCATTACTACTTCTCCTATTGATGATGATAGGAAAGATACACCAGCAAATTTATATATTAAACAATAAGCTAATGAAAAAACAATTGCTAATATAAAGTTCATTACAGGTCCTGCAATTGATACTAATGCCTCACCTTTTTCCATAGACATTTTTCTTGTATAATTTGTAGGATTAACATGTACAGGTTTTCCCCAACCAAATCCTGCAAATAGTAATAATAAAGTTCCTATTGGGTCTAAATGGTCAAACGGATTTAAACTTAGTCTCCCCTCTCTTCTTGCTGTATCATCTCCTAATTTGTCAGCAACAAATGCATGTGCAAATTCATGAAAAGTTATCGCTATTAAAACTCCTGGTACACTAACTAATAATGATATTAGCATTCCTGGATTTGAAACATATTGTACTACCATAGATAGTACCATTATTCCTAATATGATATATATAATTCTTTTATCAAATGAAAAGTTGAACATTTTTATTTCTCTCCTTCTACAACATTTTTCAGTTTTTAAATGTTGATATTTTGTTAGTCTTTCGTTTCTCACGAAAATAAAATTATTGTACATCCCTTTTCTTTTTTCATAATTTAAAATGCAACATTTGCATATTTTTGTAATGTTGCACTTTTTTGTTTCATTTACCATTAAAATCTAATTTTAGTTGATTAAATTTTATTAATGATTATTGTCATTTATTTTTAAGTACTATAAAAACTTTTCCTTTATGCCATTCTTCTTCAACTGGATATTCTTCAAACGCCTCTTTTAATTCTTTAACTCTATTATATTTATAAGCTATTTTTAAAAAATCACTTAATTCTTCTTTCATAGATTCCTCTTTCTAATATTAATTTTTTAATATTATTTGATTTATTTTTAGTTATTCCTAGTTAAGGGGTTTCATTGTTGGGAATAATAATACATCTCTTATTGAAGCAGCATCTGTTAATAGCATTACAAATCTATCTATTCCTATTCCTAATCCTCCTGTTGGTGGTAATCCTATTTCTAATGCTTGAATATAATCTTCATCCATCATTCCAGCTTCTTCATCTCCTGCATCTCTTGCTTCTACTTGTTTTTTGAATCTTTCGTATTGGTCTATTGGGTCATTTAATTCTGAGAATGCATTTCCATATTCTCTTCCACCTATGAATACCTCAAATCTTTCTGTTAATCTTTTATCTTTTACAGATTTTTTTGCTAATGGTGATATTTCAACTGGATAATCATATATGAATGTTGGTTGTATTAATGTTTTTTCTACATATTCATCAAAGAATAAGCTTATAACATCTCCTCTTGTTTCTTTTGTTTTATCTGGTATTTCTATTCCTTTTTCCTTTGCTAGACTAACAGCTTCTTCATCTGTATTTATCTCATTAAAGTCTATTCCTGTTACTTCTTTTATTGAATCTATCATTGTTATTCTTTTCCAACCTGGTGTCAAGTCTATTTCTTGTCCTTGATATGTTATTTTTGTTGTTCCTAAAACGTCTTTTGCTGTTCTTGAAAATAATTCTTCTGTTATATCCATCATATCATTATAATCTTGGTATGCTGCATATAATTCAAGCATTGTAAACTCTGGATTATGTCTAATATCCATTCCTTCATTTCTAAATACTCTTCCTAATTCATATACTTTATCAAATCCACCTACTATTAATCTTTTTAAGTTCAATTCTAATGCTATTCTTAAATACATATTTATATCTAATGAATTATGATGTGTTATAAATGGTCTTGCAGTAGCTCCTCCTGAAATAGTATTTAGTATTGGTGTTTCAACCTCTAAGAATCCTTTTTCATTTAAAATATTTCTTATATTGCTAATTATTTTGCTTCTAATTAAAAATGTTTGTTTTACCTCTGGATTTACTATTAAATCAGTATATCTTTGTCTATATCTTAAATCTGGATCTTTTAATCCATGGAATTTCTCTGGTAATGGTCTTAAAGATTTTGAAAGTAATGTTACCTCTTTTGCATGTACTGATATTTCTTCTGTTCTTGTTTTAAATACAAAACCTGTTATACCGATTATATCTCCTATATCCCATGTTTTAAACGCTTTATAGCTTTCTTCTCCTAAATCATTTATACTTACATAACTTTGTATTTTTTCATCACAATCTTGTATTGTACAAAATGATGCTTTTCCCATTATTCTTTTAGCTATTATTCTTCCTGCTACTGTTACATCTTTTTGTTCAAATTTTTCATAATTTGCTTTTACCTCTCCTGCTGTATTTGTTCTAACAAATTTTGTTATTTCATATGGGTCTTTCCCTTGTTCTTGTAATTCTGATAATTTTTCTCTTCTTATTTGCATTAAATGATTAAAATCTAATTCTTGTTCTTGATTATTTTCTTGCATTATACAATTCATTCCTTTCTTACTTAGTTCAAAGTCACAAAAACAGTTATAAAAGATTAAATTCTTTTAAACTATTACATCCTATTTTGTTTTTGTATATTATATAGCAAAACTCTATAAAAGTAAAGAAAATTTAGAGGTTTTCATAATTTAAATTGTTAGAGCTATTTAATAAAACTTATTTTTTACCATATTTAATCTTCTTAATAAAATTTTGATTTTTTCAATTATTATCTATTAAAATTTATATATAATATTAATTTTAAAAATTTTTTAGTAATTTTTTCTATATACTTATATAAAAAAATAACCAATTATTTTTTGTAAATCAATTAATTGGTTATTTTTTATACTTATTTAATTTTTTATACTTACCTCTTTTATCGTTGAAACAGCTTCTTCTCCATGATATACTTGTATTTCATAAGTTCCGATTTTATTAACCTCTATTTCAGTCTCATTGCCAGTAAATTCTTCTTTTATTTGCCATTTTTCTTCACCTTTTATTCTGTATCTAACTTGCCATTTATTTATTGGTCCATTATAAGTAATATTATATATATCAATTCTTCCTTTTCCATCTGATAAATATTTTCCGTTAATATCAAAATCTACTGGTTCATTTGATAACGGTGTGTATTCTACATTGTATAATCCATCAGGTAATTGCTTTAAAGTATAGCATATTATTCCTTTATTTTTTATTCCTTCTGTACTTATAATGCTTCTTTTCTTTATATTAACAAAAAATTCTTGTTGCATATTTTTCAATCCTAAAAGACCTAATGTCTCGAAATCAAAATATCTATACCCTTCTTTTTCAATTATTCCTGAACCATTTTCTGATTGTGGTTTAAATACAATATTTACTTTATCTTGTACTGCCAATAGGTCTTTTCCTATATTTAAAATTTCATCTCCTGTGTATTCTATATTTCCTAATGTAACTTTTTCTCCTATTTTCCAATTGTTATACAATTCGTTAACATTTTCTTGCATTGTTTTCATTTCTGCTGTAAACTTTGTTAATTTTGATGAATTAATTGTAGATATTCCACTTGTAATCCCTACCGAAGCTAATATTATTAAGACTATTATAGTAACTGTTAATGCAATTAATGTTACTCCTTTTTCATTTTTTTTCATATGTATTCCTCCATTAATATTCACTCATTTTGTTAATATTTTTTAAGCAATTTATATTTGTATTAAATATTATTAAAATTCTTTAAACATTTTATATATTTTTTGTTTGGCTGGGGTAGTAGGATTCGAACCTACGAAATCGATGGGTCAGAGCCACCTGCCTTACCACTTGGCTATACCCCAATATACATTTAATACTATCATTATATTAGCACATTTATTATTTTTTGTCGAGCTTTTATAAAGATATTTCCTTCTTACTTATAGTTTATCAAACATATTAATTGTACTATGAAAAATTTTATTAATCTTCAATAATTAATTTATGTATTTTCTATTTTTAATTTAAAAACTATAAATTTACACTTATTCCAAAAAATCTACAAAAACTTAATATTATACTTGAATTTATTTTATTTTTAGTATAAGATATTGTTTATAATAATGAGATATACATAGGAGGATTAATAATGCCAAGAAAAACTAAAGAAACAGGTAAAATAAAAAATAATATTACAAAAAAAAGCACAGAAAAAAACTCAAAAAAAGCTTCTAACAGTAGTACAAAAAACAAAATATCTAATGTTTCTAAAACTAAAAATTCAATAAGCAAAAATGTTAAAAATAATTATAATAATTCTAAAAAAACAAGTACAAAAACTCAAAATATTAAAAAAATCAATTCATTATCAACTGATTCTTCTTTAACTAAAATTAAAGGTATCCAAAAAGTAAATCTAGAAAATACTATTTCTAAAAACACCAAAAGTAAAAAAACAAATATTATAGAATATTATGATTTACCTTATAGATATAACCAAACTGTTGTAAAAGTATTGGCACAAACTCCTAATAACTTATTTATTTATTGGGATATTTCTGATAAAGATAGAGATAACTATAAAAAGCAATACGGAGAAAATTTCTTTGAAAATACTAAACCTGTATTAGTTGTTCATAATGATACTTTAAATTACAGTTTTGAAGTTGATATAAATGATTTTGCAAATAGTTGGTATTTACATATAAATGATGCAAAATGCGATTATAGAATTGAATTAGGAAGGCGTCCTATTGCTAAATTAGAAAATAATGAAAATACTAATTACATATATATTTCTAGTTCAAATGAAATAGAATCTCCAAATGACCATGTCTTATTTAATAAAAATCAAAATATGGTTTATTTTAAAAATACTAAAACAGGGAATGTAACTAATAAAAATATAAATGCTAATATTTCATTTATGAGAAATATGGGAAAAATTTATAATATATATGATTTATATAAGGCAATTTACAAAGATGAAAATATTGAAGATATTTTTGATTTATCAAATCCTTCTTCTGGAAATCCATCATCTGGATTTTCTTCATCCCAATTCAAATAATTTGAGACACTTGAGAATGTACTCAAATGTCTCTTTTATTGTTCTATTGTATAAAATCTATAATAATAAAATATAAATAAGAATTAAAATAAATCTTATTGTAAAACGAAATGATATGTAATAGTTTAAGATTAAATTTTTAATACTGTCGTTTCTACTCTAATATTTAAGCAAAGGAGAAATAATTAAATGCAAGAAAAAAAAGGTTATGTCAGTTTTGTGCTTCATGCTCATCTTCCTTTTATTCATCATCCAGAAAGTGATGATTATTTAGAGGAATCTTGGTTATATGAAGCCATTTCTGAAACATATATACCATTATTAACAAATTTTCAAAAATTAGTAGATGAAGGAGTTAATTTTAGAATTACAATGTCTATGACACCACCTCTACTTTCTATGTTAGATAATAAATTATTACAAAAAAAATATATTAATTACTTAAAAAAATTAATAGAATTATCAGAAAAAGAAATTAAAAGGACTGCTGGTGATGAAAGATTAAATAAACTTTCTCATTATTACTTTGAAAGATATTCTAATGACTTACACCTATTTAAAGATGTTTATAATTGCAATTTAATAAATGCTTTTAAACATTTTCAAGATATTGGTGTTTTAGAAATAATCACTTGTGGTGCTACACACGGCTATTTTCCTATTTTATATGTAAATGAAAAAACTGTAAAAGCTCAAATTGCAGTTGGTGTACAAACATATGAAAAATATTTTGGTAGAAAACCAAGAGGTATTTGGCTTCCTGAATGTGGGTATGTACCTGAATCAGATAAATACCTAAAAGAATTTGGAATTGATTATATTATAACTGAATCTCATGGAATTTTATATGCTGACCCTACACCACTTTATGGAACTTTTGCACCTATCGTTTCACCTGAAGGCGTTATAGCTTTTGGTAGAGATATTGAATCTTCTAGGCAAGTATGGAGCTCAATAAATGGTTATCCTGGTGATTTCAATTATCGTGAATTTTACCGTGATATAGGTTATGAAGCTGATTATGATTATATAAAACCATATATTGCACATAATGGAGTTAGAGTTCATACAGGTATAAAATATTATAGAATTACTGGAAAAAGCGAATTTAAAGATTATTATAACTTGCAATGGGCCAAGGATTCTGCTGAAAGACAAGCTGGTCATTTCTTGGATTCTAGAAATTCTCAAATAGCTAATTTAGCTCAATATACTGAAAACCCACCTATTGTTTTATGTCCTTATGATGCTGAGCTATATGGTCATTGGTGGTATGAAGGTCCTTATTGGTTATATATTTTATTTAAGAAAATTTATTATGATGATTGTAATTTTGAATTAATAACACCTTCTGAATATATTGATAAATATCCAAACATGCAAGTTGCTTCTCCTTGTAGGTCAAGTTGGGGTGCAAATGGATATAGTGAGGTTTGGCTAAACCCTACGAATGACTATGCTCATAGACATTTACATGTAGCAGGTGATAGAATGTGTGAATTGGCTCAAACTTTCCCTAATAGTAAAGGGTTAAGAAAAAAAGCTCTTAACCAATGTGCAAGAGAATTATTACTTGCTCAAAGTAGTGATTGGCTATTTATTATTACAAATGGCACAATGGTTGATTATGCCAAAAAAAGAATAAAAGACCATATTGGTAGATTTACTAAATTATATAATCAAATTAAAAATGACGAAATCGATGAAGAATTTTTAGATGATATTTCTAAAAAAGATTGTGTATTTCCTGATATTGATTATATGATTTATTATTAATAAATTTAAAAAACGAGATGATTATTATTAATCAACTCGTTTTTTGTTATTAGCTATAAAATTTTATTTTTTCTTCTACTTTTTCGTTTTATAGTATCAGAAATAACTTTTTTCCATATAAAATATAGTCCTTACATATTATAAAACATCAAATCACAATTTATTTTTTTCATCATATTATAAGGTATAGATTTTATTTTTTGGTAGATACTAATTTTAATTAGAAAGGGGTAATTTTGAATATGAAATCTTTATGTATAAAAACAAACAATTCTAAATTGATAGAGTATCTACTAAATGAATTAAAATATAGTAACTTAAAAGATATTTGTTTTTCTACAAATAAATTCAAACATTACCATAATATTATTATCCACTATTTAGGAAATAATCCTAATGAATTTTATTCTAAATTAAGTAATATATTATCTTTTTTAGTTATTGACGAGCTAGAAGATACTATTTTAGAAAAAATCATTCTCCAAAATTATTTTTATTTTGATTATAATGAAAGAAAAGAAATTTTAAATTATTACTATTCTATTCTAACTGATGATTATTATGAAAAATTCGAAAAGAAATTTTCAAGTTTATATAATAGTTTTTTAGAATATATATCTAAAAATAAACATATAGTTTTAACTGGATTCTTAAATTTTAGAATATCCGAATATTACCAAACTTTAAATGAAATTATTAGTGAAGCAGTGAATTTATATTTAGTAGAAAAAGAATACAAAGAATTTATATCTTTATTACGATTTTATATTAACTCTCAAACTGCTAACAGTAATATAATTCATTTAATTTGTAACTCAAATGAAAATATTTTAATGGATGAAAATAAAAATATAATAAATATATCTGATAAAATCTTTAATGCAAAATATTTAAGTGATATAAGTTTCTCTTCTAATGACTATATTTTAAATACCTTAATTAATTTATTACCCAAAAAAATATATATTCACTTAGTTGATAACTCAATTAATGAATTTATCACTACTTTACAATTAGTATTTGAAAATAGAGTTGAAATATGCACAGATTGTGATATTTGTAAGTTATATAAAAATAAAAATGTAATAAAAATAGCAAATCCTGATAATTAAAAATATCTATGGAATACTTAGCACTTTTATTTTTTGATATTCAAAATTCTATACAGCTTCAAAATAAACATTAAGTTTTTATATACAAAAAGAACTGTCCTATAATATATTAGTACAGTCCTTTTTTATATTTAAAATTTTGAAATATCTAATTATCTTAAAATATAATTTTGTAAATTCAATTATTAAAATCTAAAAAATTATTCAAACATAGTTTCTAATGAATTCATTGCCTCTTCAAGCCCTGGTAGTAAAGATACTATTACATCTTCATCAACTTTTACTTTCCATTTTCCATCTTGTTTTTCTAATTCTAATTCTCTTTTTTCTGTAACATTTTGTATTGAATCATTTTTTAATTCTTCTAATAAATATTGTTCTTGTTTTTCTTCATTAATTGCTTCTCCATTCATAGCTACTTTTACAACTTTTTTCATAAAGTTTGTCATTATTGTTTTAAAATCTTTATTTGTAATTTCTACCTCTACTTTTGCTACATTATTTTCTTTTGTTAAATTTACTATTTTCCATTCTAATTTATTAAAAAGTAATTGTTTTCCCTCTTTTTCTATTTCGGTATCATTTTCTTCATTTATATCATCTATTTTTTCTGAATTAGTCACATATTTTTTTACTGCTTGAAAATCTCCTGTTTTTAAAGAATTAAATAATCCATCAACAGTTTTTTCAGGTGAACTTGGTAATACTATAAAAGCCATAATCAAAGCTAATGCAATAACTAATAGTACAACTCCTCCTATTAGATATCCGGTTTTTGATTTACCTTTTTTCTTTTCTTCTTTATTTGCTTTAATATTTTTTTCTTTTTTGTTGTCTTTTGGGCTTGTTTCTTTTTTTGTTTCTGCTTTTATTGTTTCAGTAGATGCTTTTTTAAATTTAGGTTCATCTGCTGTTTTTGTTGCTTCTGTTTTTTCTTTAATTGAGGCTTTTTCTTGTTTATTTACCTCTTTGTTTTCTTTTTGGCTATTCTCTGTTTTGCCTTCTTTCTTTTCTACTTTTTCTTCTAATTTTTCATTTTTTTCTTGTTTTTCCATAAAAAAACCTCTTTTCATTTCATATTTTATTAAATTATACATTAAACGCTTTTAAAATACAACATTTTTTTATTTTTTTAAAATTTTTTATTCATATTACATTTATTACAATTATTAGAATTGATTATTTTTATTTAAAGCAATTATTCAATAATTCTTCTATATAAATGGATTTTTTACTTTTCCTGAAATATCAACAAAAAACCATAAAGCTAATATTAAAAGTACTCCGTAAAGTATCATTAGTCCCCAATATGCAACTTTTAATGATATTCCCGTAAAATAACATACCCATTTTATTAATCTAAAATTAATAAGATTATTTCCTTTTTTGAAACTATTATTTTTAGCATTTATAAATATTTCAGAAGGTATAACATATATTTGTGCTAATTTATATATAGTTTCTGTATCAGGATATTCTAAACCTAGTTCCCACTTTTTTATTTCTTTTTCGTTTACTATTTTCCCTAAACTACTTAATTCTTGCATCAAATGTATATAAGTCCAATTTTTATCTTCTCTTAGCTTAGTTAATAATTCTTCAATGGTTAATTCTTTTAAATTAACTTTTTTGTTTTCAACATTATTTTCTGCATTTTTATTTTGCGTTTTTTCTTCTTTTCTTTTTACGAAAATACTCATTAATATTAATTCCTTTTTTATATTTTATATTCAGATTATATCAATATAAAAAAAGCATTGCAATACATTTATTACAATACTTTTAATAATTAGTTACTATATTATAACATTTCAAATTAACCAGTAGAAACAGTTTATAATTATACTGATTGATTAATCCCCGTTGCTACAATTTTAGTCATATTTTCTATTAACTCATCTATTTCTTTGGGTGTCACAATTAAATTATATTCCTTAGGAATTAAAGCTTCTTTTATTTCCTCATAATTATCCTCTTCTTTTAGTCTATTTAAGTAATCATTAGACTTTGCTTCATCTTGAAGTTTTTCAATAAATAAATCCAAACTATCATTTACCAATACTGCTGTTTCAACTACTGTTGGTATTCCTATTGCTATAACTGGTATTCCTAAACTATTTTTACTTATTTCACGCCTTGTATTACCAACACCTGCACCTGGGACTATTCCTGTATCAGATATTTGAACGGTACTACTTATTCTTTCAATGCTTCTAGAAGCTAAGGCATCTATTACTATCAATAATTTAGGATTAATATTATCTACTATACCTTTTAATATTTCAACAGTTTCTATTCCTGTTGTTCCTAATACCCCTGGTGATATTGCACTAACCATTCTTGTTCCCTCTTCTACATATTGTGGTAAATAATTTATTATATGTCTTGTAACTTCAATATCATTAATTACTTTTGGGCCTAAACTATCAGGAGTAACATATATATTTCCTAATCCAACTACTAAAATTTCTCCTTTCTTATCTATATGTTTATCTATAATTTTTCCTAGTTCTTTTGAAACAACCGTTGATGCCTTTTCTAATTCTTCCTCTTGTGCTATTTTTAATCCTTTTATATCAACTGTAACATATGTGCCTATTGGTTTTCCTATTGCTTTTTCGCCTTCCTCATTTGTTATTCTTACTCTTTCTACTTTTAAATTTTCATCTATTTCTTCTTGTTCACTTTCAACTCCATTAATTTGTCCTTCTACATTATTTGCTTTTTGATATATGTCTCTTCTTTCTGATGCTAAGTCTGTTCTAAAATTATACATTACTAATACCTCCATTGGTATTAGTTTTCTTTTTATTGAATTTTTTATTCACAAATTTATAATATTTTAATTTACTATATTCTTTATCTTTAAACTAGGTTTTTATTTCAATTTATTAATAATCTTTGTTTCTTCTATTAATAAATCAAAATCTGATATAAATTTTTTATCTTGCACTATTTTATATTTTTCATATTCGTTTTCAGCTTTTTCATCTGCTTCTTTTTTAGTAATTTTTCCTTTGCCTTCCAAAATATCGTAATGTCTTATCGATAAAATTGTATCAACTTCTTTTTTCCAGTCTTTCATGTACATAGGTATATTCCTTTCAGCATTGTCCTCAGCTATGTCAAGAAATATATTTACAATATTATTTAAGTTCTTAAGTTCCATTTCAGATAAATAATTTTTAGCTACTGTCACATCTGACTTTAATATTTTTCCATTTGGAGCTTCTTTCCAAGAAGTTAATCCCATATTTTCTTTGTTACTATCTACTCGATTATATATTATCTCTGCAGCAGTATTTTTAGTTATAGCAAAATGAAACTTATTTTGTATAGTAGCATAAAATTCTCTTGCTAAATCACTTGTTTTATCATAATCTAAACTACATTCTGCAAAAATATCTGTTATTTTTTGATAAAACATTCTCTCACTTGTTCTAATTAATTTAATCTTTTCTAATAATCTTTTAAAATATTCTTGATCAGATTTTTTTCCCTTTAAAAATCTTTCTTCATTTAAACAAAAACCTTGTATCATATAATCTTTTAATATTTTATTTGCCCATGCTCTAAATTTTATAGCTGGTTTCGAATTTACTCTAAATCCAATTGAAATTATCATATCTAAATTATAATAACTTTTTAAATATTGTTGTTTCCCATTATTCCCCATATGTGCAATTTTTGCACATGTGCTATCTTCTTCTAATTCTTTATCTCTATAAATATTATTTATATGTCGTGTTATGCCTGTTCTATCAATTTTAAATAATTTAGATAAAGAATCTATATTTAACCAAACATTTTCACCTTGTAAAATAACCTCAACTTTAATATTATCTTCTTCATCTGTATAAAATAATATATTATTTTCATTTCCTATAAGTTTATTATCCATTTTATATCATCTCCACTTTTTCATTTTTAGAACTTTTGTTTGATTATAATATGCATATCTATTTTTGTCAATATCTATTAATTTTAAGTTTCGGCATTTTTTATAAAATAGTTTATATAACTATATTTGCCGTTTCAGTTGTTAAACATTTCTAATTGTGCAATATTTTTATCTATTTATAAAATAACATAACTTATAAAATTAAAAAAACAAAATTTAAACTATTAATAATCTTTGTTTCTTTTAACAAAAAAGTAAATTATAGTTTATACCTCACTAATTATATTTTCTTTATAATCAATAGAGCTTTTTTAACTATAATTTACTTTTTAACTTAATTATTTTTACCAAATTATTCAAGATATTTCACTAAAAACTTTCCTGTATAACTTTTTTCATTTTTACAAATTTGTTCCGGAGTTCCTACTGCTATTATTTCTCCACCATTTTCTCCGCCTTCTGGTCCTAAGTCTATTATGTGGTCACAAGTTTTTATTAGGTCTAAATTATGTTCTATAACAATAATTGTATTTCCTGTATCAACTAGTCTTTGTAATATTTCTACTAATTTATGCACATCTGCTATATGCAGTCCAGTAGTTGGTTCATCTAATATATATAAAGTTTTTCCTGTTGCTCTTTTTGATAATTCTGTTGCGAGTTTAACTCTTTGTGCTTCTCCTCCTGATAAAGTTGTTGATGGTTGACCTAGTTTTATATAACTTAGTCCTACATCATATAAAGTTTGAAGCTTTTGCTTTATTTTCGGTATTTTATCAAAGAATTCTAACGCCTCTTCTACTGTCATATCTAATACATCTGCTATTGTTTTTCCTTTATATTTTACCTCTAATGTTTCTCTATTATACCTTTTCCCTTTACATACCTCGCATGGTACATAAATGTCTGGTAAAAAGTGCATTTCTATTTTATGAACACCATCACCATTACAACTTTCACATCTTCCTCCTGCTACATTAAAGCTAAATCTTCCTTTTTGATATCCTCTTAATTTTGCTTCTTCTGTTGCTGCAAATATATCTCTTATTAAATCAAAAACTCCTGTATATGTTGCTGGATTTGAACGAGGTGTTCTTCCTATTGGTGATTGGTCTATATTTATTATTTTATCTATTTGATTTATTCCTTTTATTCCTTTACATTTTCCCGGTTTTTCATTAGAACCATTTAATTCTTTTGCAATTGATTTATATAAAACCTCATTTACTAATGTTGATTTTCCTGAGCCTGATACTCCTGTGACACAATTAAATACTCCTAGTGGAAATTTTACGCTTATATTTTTCAAGTTATTTTCTGTTGCACCTTGTATTTCAATTACTTTTGATTTTAATGTTTTTCTTCTTTTTTTAGGTACTGGTATTTTTAATCTTCCACTTAAATATTTTCCAGTTATAGATTTCTCTACATTTTTTATTTCTTCTGCTGTTCCTTGGGCCATAACTTGTCCACCATGTGTACCTGCTCCTGGACCTATATCAATTACTTGGTCTGCTGCATACATAGTATCTTCATCATGTTCTACTACTATCAATGTATTTCCCAAATCTCTCAATTTTTTTAGCGTTGCTAACAATCTATCATTATCTCTTTGATGTAGCCCAATACTTGGTTCATCTAGAATATATAATACTCCTGTTAATCCTGAACCTATTTGTGTTGCTAATCTAATTCTTTGTGCTTCTCCTCCTGATAAAGTTCCTGCACTTCTTGATAGAGTTAAATATTCTAAGCCTACATCTATTAAAAATTGTAATCTTTGATGAATTTCCTTTAATATTAAATCTGAAATCATTTTTTCTGTTTTATTTAAATTTAAATTATCTAAATAATTTTTAATTTTTCCTATTGACATTTCTGTTAATTCATTAATATTTTTATCACCTATTTTTATTGATAAAATCTCTGGTTTTAATCTTGCTCCATTACATTCATTACAATGTGAATTACTCATATACATTTCATAAAAATCTCTCATACCTTGTGATTTTGTTTCATTATGTCGTCTGTCTAATGTTGGTATTACTCCTTCAAATGGAGCCTTAAATTTTCTTGTTCCTGCTGGTGATTGATATTCAAAGTCTATTTCTTCATTTCCTGTACCATATAATATTTTTTCTAAAAATTCTCTTGGCAAATCTTTTATTTTTTTATTTTTTATTTCTACACCATAATGTCTTCCTATACTTTCAAAATACATTTTGGCCATAGTATCTCCTTTTTTCATTGTACTAGAACCAAATGCTTTTACTCCATCATATAAGGTTTTATTTTTATCTGGAATTATTAAATCTTCGTCCATTTTCATTAAATATCCTATACCTGTACATTTAGGACAAGCTCCCATAGGATTATTAAAAGAAAACATTCTTGGTGTTAGTTCTGGAAAACTAAATCCACAGTCAGGACAAGCATAATTACAACTATATAATTTTTCTTTATCCCCTACTATATCTATTGTTACTAAATTATCTGCGTGTTTTAAAGCAATTTCAACAGATTCTGTTAATCTACTAACTATATCTTCTTTTATTACTAATCTATCTACTATTAAATCAATATTATGTTTCTTTTTTCTATCAAGTTCTATATCATCTGATAATTCATATATTTCTCCATCTATTCTTACTCTGACAAATCCATCTTTTTGAAATTCTTCTAATTGCTTAGTATATTCACCTTTTCTACCTCTAACAACTGGTGCTAAAACTTGTATTCTTGTTCCTTCTTCTAATTCCATAATATTGTCTACAATTTGGTCTATTGTTTGTTTTTCTATCCTTTTTCCACATTTTGGACAATATGGTACTCCAATTCTGGCATATAAAAGACGGATATAATCATATATTTCTGTTACTGTTCCTACTGTTGAACGAGGATTTTTAGATGTCGTTTTTTGGTCAATTGAAATTGCAGGTGACAAACCTTCTATACTTTCTACATCTGGTTTTTCCATTAGCCCTAAAAATTGTCTTGCATATGATGATAAACTTTCTACATATCTTCTTTGACCTTCTGCATATAATGTGTCAAAAGCTAGTGAAGATTTTCCTGAACCTGATAGACCTGTTATTACAACTAATTTATCTCTTGGTATTTCTAAATTTATATTTTTTAAGTTATGTTCTTTTGCTCCTTTTATAACAATTTTGTCATTCATAGAAATCCCTCCATTTTTATGTTCTTTATATAAAATTTAAAACTTTATTTTAATATATACAATTTGTACATAAATAATTAAATGCGAGTTGATATTTATCTTTTTTAGTAAGTAAATTAATCAACTCGCTTTTGTTTTTTGTTGCTTATTTATTATCTTCTAATCTTTTTTCGTTTTCTAATATAGTCATTATTATTTGCACTGTTTTTTCTAAATCATTATTTACTAATACATAATCATATATATTGATTCTTGATTCTTCATAATCAAATCTATTTAATCTTAAAATTATTTCTTCTGGCTTTGGCTTATCAATTCTATTTTCTAATCTATGACGCAATTCTTCTTTTGGAACTCTTAAAAAGATTGTAACTACCTTTGTGTCTTGTCCTAAAAGCTCTTTTAAATGTTCTGTTCCATTTACATCAATATCTTTAACTATTATCTTTCCACTTGCTATTTTTTCATTTAATAATTTTCTTGAAGTTCCATAATAATTGTTATGATGCACATCATATTCATAAAATTCTTTATTTTCTATCATTTCTTCAAATTCTTCTTTTGTTACAAAATGATATGTTCCTCCTTCTACATCACCTTCACGCATTGGTCTAGATGTGTATGATGGAAGAGATTCCACATTTTCCATTCTTTTTATTAGCTCTTTTTTTATTGTATCTTTCCCTGCTCCTGCAACTCCTGATAATATTACTAACATTCTATTTACTCCTTTTGCTATTTTCCTTTTTATTTTGTAACTTTTAACTTTATTCTTTGTTTTAGCTTTGTTCTTCTTATAATTTAGTTTTATTTTTTATTTAGATTATATTAATTTTGTTCTTCGCTTTCTTCTGTACTTGTTTCTATATCTTCCTCTTCTACTACTTCATTTTCTCTCTCAATTTCAACTTTTCCTTCTGCTATTTCATTAGCTGCTAAAGTAACTGGTGATTCTTCTTTTACTTTTGTCATAGGTTCATCTCCTGCTGCTATTTGTCTTGCTCTCCTAGATGTAGCTATAACTAATTCATATCTATTGTTTGCTTTTGTAAGTAATTCTGTAACACTTGGTTTTACTATCATAATTTAATTCCTCCTAAATTTTATTATCATCTTGTGATATATTTTTATCAATTCTTCCACCAACAGTTTCTGGTTGAACTGCTGATAAGATAATGTGACCTGAATCCATTATCAAAACAGCTCTTGTTCTTCTTCCATAAGTAGCATCTACTGCTGTTTTATTATCTTTTGCTTCTTGTACTAATCTTTTTATTGGTGCTGATTCTGGGCTAACTATTGCAACTATTCTTTCAGCTGAAACAATATTTCCAAATCCTATATTTACTAATTGCATATAATTCAATCCTTCCTATTCTATATTTTGAATTTGTTCCCTAATGTCCTCTAAACCGTGTTTTTATTTCTATTACTGCATTTGTTATTTCTAAATTGTTTGCTTTTGAACCTATTGTATTTGTTTCTCTATTCATTTCTTGAATTAGAAAGTCTAATTTTTTTCCTATTGCTTCATTACTATTTAATATTTGCTTAAATTGAGCTATATGACTATCTAATCTTGTAACCTCTTCTTGAATTGAACATTTATCTGCATATATAACTGTTTCTTGGGCTAATCGATTTTTATCAATATCTTGATCTGTTAACAATTCTTTTATTCTACCTTCTAATTTTACTACATATTCTTGAATAAGTCCAGTAGAAAGTTCAGATATTTCTTTTACCTTTTCATTTATTATATCTAATCTGTTTATTAAATCTGTTTCTATCTTATTTCCTTCTGCTCCCCTCATTGCTATTAAATTATCAACTGCATTTGTTATTACTTTTTCTAGTTCTTTTTCAATTATGTCATCTTCTTGTGTGTTTTGTATATTTAGAACTTCTGGTAATTTAGCTATTTCCATTACATTTATATCTGAAATAAGATTTTCACTTTCTGCCAAATCTTTTAATTCTTTTATATACATTTTAGCAATTTCTGTATTTATTTTTATATTTTTTCCTTCTGTTGAGTTATTTATAAAATTTACATATACATCAAATTTTCCTCTTTTTACTTTTGAAGCTATTATTTTTTTCATTTTTTCTTCTAAATAACTTAGAGTTCTAGGTAATTTCATTGATATATCTAAATATCTGTGATTTACACTTTTTATTTCAACTTGATATTCTCTACAATCTATTATTAAAGATTCCTTTCCATATCCTGTCATGCTTTTAATCATTTTCTTCTACCTCTTTTTTTGGTTTTCTTCCTCTTTTACTTTTTGGCTTTTGAACTTGGTTCTTTTCTTCATTTTTGCTTTCTTCTTGTTTTTTATTTTCATCTTTTTTTATAACTTTTTCTGTTTCTTCTATTTCTTTTTTTGATGCTTTACTTTTATTTTTTGTACCTTTGCTCTTTGTAGATGTCTTGTTTATTTCTTCTTTATCCTCTTTATCAGTTGTCTTTTTAGTTTTCTTAGCTATTTTATTTTCTTGTATTTCTTCTATTTGTTCTGCTTTTTCCTTAGCTTTTATTTTAACATCTTTTTCAGCTTTCTTAGTAGTAGTTTTTCTTTTTGTTTTAGGTTCTTTTTGATTTTTTGGATTTGTTTCTTCTTTTTCTAATTTATCTTTTTTTAATTCTTTTTTATCCTTTTTTATATTATTAGCTTCTTTTTTAGATGTTTTTTCTTTATTCTTTGCATTCTTTTTGCTTTCTATTACTTTACTTTCTGTTATATCTTCTATTTCATTATCATCATCTGTTATATTCCTTTTTTTTGCCTCTTTAACTGTTGGTTCATCTTTCTTTACTATGTCTGAAACATCGCTAAAACTAAGTAAATATTTTCTTCTTGACTTAGTATATATTATAATTGTTTTTAATACATAATAAATTGCAAAAACATATGATGAAGTTAGTAAATATAATCTAAAATCATAATTTAATACTTTTGTAACATGATTTATAAATAAGCTATGCATTGATAATACTAATAATTCTATACCAGTTATTGCTAATGTTCCATTGTCTTTTTTATATGCAATCTCTATTATAACTATTCCAGTAACTAATAACACAGTAGCACATATTTTTACAATATCTAACAACATATTTTCTTGTAAATTCGTATATAAAATATTTAATGTTATAAAATATACCATAATAAAAATTGCTACTATCAAATTTTTTAGTATCTTTTTTAATATGCCTTGTGAAATTTCTTTTGGCATTTTCTTATTTTTTTCTTCTATTTTTATCATTGCATTAGTACTTTCCTTATTAATTTTTTTATTCTTTTCTTTTAGCATTTCTTCCTCCTAAATTTCTAGTTCATACATTAATATACTAATCATATTTAAAGCTACTGTTTCCGTTCTAAGAATTCTTTTTCCGAGAGTTATTACCTTAGCACCATTTTCTTGAATTTCTTTTACCTCATCTTCTTCTAGTCCTCCTTCTGGACCAATTACAATGGCTATTTTCTTCTTGTCTTTTTCTAATTTTTTTAATTTATCTATTTCAAATTTTAAATAATTATTTTCTTCTTTTTCATATGCTACTAATATTGCATCATATTCCTCAATTCTATCTACAATTTCTTTTATTTTAATAACTTGTCCTATTTTAGGAATAATTCCTCTACCACATTGCTTTGATGCTACCTCAGAAATTTTTTGCCATCTTTCTACTTTTTTTATTTTATCTTTATCTTTTAACTTTACAACACATCTTTTCATATCCACTGGAATTATTTTATTTACTCCCAATTCAACTGATTTTTGTATTATCAGTTCCATTTTATCTGCTTTTGGCAAACCTTGAAAAATTGTTATTTCTACATTTGACTCCGAATCATTTTGTTTTTCTGAAATAATTTTACAAGTTACATAATCGCTTGTAAGTTCTTCAATCTCACATTTATAATCTTTCATTTCATCTGTATTGCAAATATCTATTTTATCTTCAATTTTTGCTCTTAATACATTTTTTATATGATTTACATCTTTACCTTTTATTTTTATTTTATCATTTTCAATTTCATTTGATGTCACAAAAAATTTAGGCATATCCTACCTCCTAATTTTTTTGTAAATTATATCATAAAATTGAATGAAATTCTACAATTTAAATTCATTTTCATAATTTATATAACTATTTTTTTACTGAATTTGCTTTTTAGTAATATTACATATTAATTCAACACTTAAATTAACTTTTATATATTCTATAATTTAATATAATTTTTACTAATTTTCATCTATATTATCCATCAGTTCTTTTGTTTCTTTCCAATTTAAAACTTTCAAACATTCATAATCTTTGGATAATTTTTTTGCTATTATTTTTGTATCATCGTTAGATTCTAAATCTGCTACTATGACATTTTTTAGTTCTTCTTCTCTACCATATAATATTTTAAATAAAATTGAACGCAAAAATCCTTCAATCTTATTTTCTTGATTTTTTACTGCAATTATAACATATATTCCATCTGATTTTAATTTTGTATATGTACATATATATATAATATTTTTTACAAGCTCAAATAACCCATAAAAGGCTAATGTCCAGAACATTGTACTGAATATAAATTCTAGCATTTTAATTCCTCCTATGAGTTATTATATGTTTTTTCATGTTTTTTGTGATTTTAAATTCTGTTTCCCAAACAGTTTTTTATTCTTATTACTTTATGTATTATTTACTTTTTATAATCAATTAATTTAACAATTTTATCTGCAAAAAAAGAGTTAAATATAAAATTCAACTCTTTTTCCAATCAATTATATTAATTGTAATATAGCAACCTCTGCTCCGTCTCCTCTTCTTGGACCAGCTTTAACTATTCTTGTATAACCTCCAACATTTTTACCTGCGTATTTTGGAGCTATTTCATTAAATAGTTTATCTAATAAATCTACATTATTACCATTGCTATCTTTTACTTTGTTTATTTTTTTCATCATTTTTCTTCTTGCATTTAATCTTGATGGCATGTCTTTTTGTCTTTTTTCTACTTTTTCTTCTTTTACAACTTTTAAGTATTCTTTTCCGTTTTTGCTTTTAACTAGTTCTGTTACTTTATTTCCATTATCATCTAGTTTAGCTTTAACTACTTTAACATCTACCATTTCAAAATTATCTTTTTCTTTTATTGCAAGTGATATTATGCTATCAGCAATTGATTTTACTTCTTTTGCTCTTGCTAATGTTGTTTCAACTTTACCATGCATAATTAAGTCTGTTGTTAAAGTTCTTAACATTGCCATTCTAACATCTGTTTTTCTACCTAATTTTCTATTTGTAGCCACTTTTTTCACCTTCCCTTATTTATATATTCCTATTCATCATCTTTAGCAAAGTCTAATCCTAATGCATGTAATTTTGCAGTTACTTCATCAAAAGATTTCTTTCCTAAATTTCTTACCTTCATCATATCTGCTTCTGTTTTATTTGTTAAATCTTCAACTGTTGCAATTCCTGCTCTCTTTAAACAGTTAAATGATCTTACAGATAATTCAAGTTCTTCGATTGACATTTCTAAGACTTTTTCTTTCTTAGATTCTTCTTTTTCAACCATTACTTGTGTATTTTTAGCTGCTTCTGATAAGTCAATAAATAATTCTAAATGACCTGTCATTACTTTTGCTGCTAAGCTTAATGCTTCATGAGCTTTAAGACTTCCATCTGTCCAAACTTCTATTACTAATTTATCATAATCTACCATTTGTCCAACTCTAGTGTTTTCTACTTGATAATTTACTTTTTTTACTGGTGTATAGATAGAATCAATTGGAAGAACAGATATATCTTGATTTGGTTTTTTATTTTTATCAGATGAGTTATATCCTCTACCTCTATCAGCAGTCATTTCCATTTGTAGGTTTCCACCTTCTGAAACAGTTGCTATATGTAAATCTGGATTTAATACCTCTACTGTTCCATCTGTTATTATATCTCCTGCTAATACTTCACCTTCACCTTTATGGTCTATTCTTAAAACTTTTTCTTCATTTCCATCAAATTTTAGTCTAACATTTTTTAAGTTTACTATTATTTCTGGTACATCTTCTACAACATTAGCAACTGTTGAGAATTCATGTAATACGCCATCAATTTTAACACTTGTTATTGCACATCCTGGAAGTGATGAAAGTAGTATTCTTCTTAGAGAATTCCCTATTGTAACTCCATAACCTCTTTCTAATGGTTCACATACAAATTTTGCATAATTATTTGTATCATCTACCTCTAGACATTCAATATTTGGCTTTTCAAATTCTATCATTTTTACCTCCTAATATTAGAGAATACATCTCAAACTTTTTAAAAAACTTCATAGGTTTCTTTAGTAAATTTCTTAAAGTTTTGACTAAACTTTTATTATCTACTATTATTATTTTGAGTAAAGCTCTACTATTAAATGTTCCTCGATTGGAAGATCTATATCTTCTCTAGAAGCTAATCTGATTACTTTACCACTCATTTTTTCGCTGTCTTTTTCTAACCAAGCTGGAATTGGTCTTTTGCTAGATTCTTCAACATTTACTTTAATAGTACTGTTATCTTTTTTGCTTTCTTTTACAGATATAACATCTCCTGGTTTTACTAAGTAAGATGGTATATCAACTCTTTTTCCATTAACTTCAAATTGAGCATGGTTTACAAATTGTCTTGCTTGTGCTCTTGATGTACCAAATCCTAATCTATATACAACATTATCTAATCTGCTTTCTAATATTTGTAATAGATTTTCACCTGTTACACCTTTTTTGTTTGAAGCCATTTCAAAATATTTTCTAAATTGTTTTTCTCCAACTCCATAATATGCTTTAGTTTTTTGTTTTTCTCTTAATTGAGTTCCGTATTCAGAAAGTTTTGCTCTTTTTTGTCCATGTTGTCCTGGTGCGTAATTTCTTCTTGAAATACTACATTTATCAGAATAACATCTTTCACCTTTTAAGAACAATTTTTGTCCTTCTCTACGGCATCTACGACATTGTTCATCTTTATATCTTGCCATTTTATTTCTCCTTTCTTTTCTAATGACAAAGGATAATTTTTTCTATTCTAAACTAATAGAATTTTTTCCTTGTTACTTGGATATTTTTAAAATTTCTTTGACATAATGATACTATATATCTTTTTATATGTCATTTTATATAAATTCTAATTAAACTCTTCTTCTTTTTGGTGGTCTACAACCATTGTGTGGTATTGGTGTTACATCTTTGATTGCACTTATTTCTAATCCTGCTGTTTGTAATGCTCTAATTGCTGCTTCTCTACCAGCTCCAGGACCTTTAACAAATACTTCTACTGATTTTAAACCATGTTCCATTGCTGTTTTTGCTGCTGTTTCAGCAACTTGACCAGCTGCAAATGGTGTACTTTTTCTAGAACCTTTGAATCCTAATTCTCCAGCACTTCCCCAAGATATTGCATTACCTTGTACATCTGTTATTGTTACTATTGTATTATTGAAACTAGAATGGATATGTGCTTGACCTTTTTCTATATTTTTTCTATTTCTTCTTGCAACTGTTTTTCTAGTAGTATTTTTATTAGCCATTATCTATTTCCCTCCTTATAAGCATTAGATATTTTCTATATAAGATTTCTTTTAATTATTTTTTGCTTTTACTAACTAATTTTCTAGGACCTTTTCTTGTTCTAGCATTAGTTTTTGTTCTTTGACCTCTAACTGGAAGACCTTTTCTGTGTCTTAGTCCTCTATAGCATCCTATTTCTGTTAATCTCTTGATGTTTAATGCTACTTCTCTTCTTAAATCACCTTCAACTGTATATGATTCGTCAATAACTTTTCTTATGCTATTAACTTCATCATCTGTTAAGTCTTTTATTCTTGTATCTGGGTTTATTCCAGCTTTTTCTAAGATTTTTCTAGAACTTGTTACACCTATTCCATAAATATATGTAAGTCCTATTTCTACTCTTTTTTCTTTAGGTAAATCTACTCCTGCTATACGAGCCATATTTTTTTGCACCTCCAAAATTTTTTATTTTGTTGTTTGTCCAATTTTGTCTTAAAGGTGAAATGCACTAGCGTTTACTCTAGTCTTTAAGCTTTTAAAGGACATATATATAAACACAAATTTGATATGTAAACCTTCTTGGGTTTCACAGCCGCTACCTAATTTGTGTTATTAACTTATTTAAGGATTAACCTTGTCTTTGTTTGTGTTTAGGGTTTTCACAAATAACTCTAATTACACCTTTTCTTTTTATTATCTTACATTTATCGCATATTTTTTTAACTGATGGTCTTACTTTCATTTTTGCACCTCCCTTAAATTTTACATGGATTATTTTTTCCAATGAATAGATATATTTTTGGGTTAATTTTTAACTTTTACTAATATTTAATTTATATAAACCTAGTTAAATATTTATTTCTTTTGTATTCTTATATTATTTTGCTCTCCAAGTGATTCTGCCTCTATTTAAGTCATATGGTGAAAGTTCAACTTTTACCTTATCACCTGGTAAAATTTTTATATAATTCATTCTTAATTTACCTGAAATATGAGCTAATATTTGATGTCCATTTTCAAGTTCTACTTTAAAGTTAGTATTTGGTAGTGATTCTACAACTACTCCTTCAACCTCAATAACATCTTCTTTTGCCAAATTTTCCCCCTCCTTAAAGAGCAAATTTTTTATATTTTTTTACAAAATTATCCTATTATGGATAATAACTACTTAAGTATACAACATTATTAAAGAATTGTCAATATTTCTGGCTCTTTTTCTGTAATTAAAATTGTATTTTCATAATGAGCTGATAAACTTCCATCTTCTGTTATTATAGTCCAACCATCATCTAATTCCAATATATTAGGTTTTCCTTCTATTACCATTGGTTCTATTGCCAGTGTCATTCCTGGTTCTAATCTTATTCCTCTACCTGCTTTTCCATAGTTAGGAATTCCCGGATCTTCATGCATTTGTCTACCTATTCCATGTCCTTGGAATTCTCTTACCACTGAATATCCTTGTGAATGAACAAATTCTCCGATTGCATGACATACATCACCAATTCTGTTTCCTGGCTTAGCAAATTTTATTCCTTCAAAAAATGCTTGTTTTGTAACTTCTACCAATCTTTTTGCTTCTTTTGAAACATTTCCTACCATAAAAGTTCTTGCTGCATCTCCATTAAAACCATTTTTTAAAGCTACTGTATCAACACTTACTATATCCCCATCTTTTATTATTTTATTTTTTGATGGTATTCCATGTATTACTTCATCATTTATAGATACACATATAGATGCTGGATATTTAGGAACACCTCTTATTCCTATGTCATATCCTTTTTCTGCTGGAATAGCTCCTAATTTTCTCATAGTTTTTTCTGCAATTTCATCTAATTCTAATGTAGTCATTCCTGGCTTTATTTTTTCTTCTAGTTCTTTATATGTTAAAGCTACTACCCTGCAAGCTTCTCTCATTAGTTCAATTTCTTTCTTTGATTTTATTGTTACCATTTTATAATCCTTCTTTCTAATAAATTTAATATATTAAAATGAATCTATTTAATTAATTTAAAGAAAATCAGTTTTACAAACATAAACATTAAAAAACTTATGCTTGTCCTATATCCTTTAATTTTCTTATACAATAAAATAAAGAGATTTTATATTAGCTTTATTGTGCAAAGTTAATTTATTTATTTTTTAATATATTTACTATATCTTCTGCTACATCTTTTCCTAATTTATTAACTGATTTACTTACTAACTCTGTTTGTAATTTTCCTGCTTTTGTATAATATTCTACTAATGGACTTGTTTGGTCTATATAGTTTCTAAATCTTGATTTAACTGTTTCAACATTATCATCTGCCCTTTGAACCAATTCAGCTCCACACTTATCACATATATTTTCTTCTTTTGGTGGATTCAATATTAAATTATATACTGTTTTACATTCTTGATTAGAGCATACTCTTCTATTTACTATTCTTTCTATTATTTCTTCTTCTGGTGTTTCTAAGTTTATAACTATATCAACCTCTTTTCCTTCTTGTTTTAAAATTTCATCTAATGCTTCTGCTTGTTTAACTGTTCTTGGAAATCCGTCTAATATAATTCCTTTTTGTACATCATCTTGTTTCAATCTATCTTTTACTATATCAATTGTTACCTCATCTGGTACTAAATTTCCTTTTGATATATATTCATTTGCTAATTTTCCTAATTCTGTTTGCTCTTTTATATTTTTTCTAAATATATCTCCTGTTGATACTTGCGGAATATCTAATTTTTCTGATAATATTCCTGCAACTGTTCCTTTACCAGTTCCTGGTGCTCCTAACATAATTATTGTCATATATAACACTTCCTTCACTTTTGTTTTAGACATAATAGCCTTTTCAATATATAATATATATTTTTTTGATTATAGTATACATTGAAAAAGTTATTATCGCAAGTTTCTTTGAAATTTTTTGTTGATTTTAAAATTAATTTTATTTATAAGCTTAATTTAGTATTTTTATTTTAAATCCTGAAAATATTAAGATTTTCAAAATCACTTATTAATAAAAAATAAATTTTGAATCGATGATTTTTGTCTCCGACCCCAAAATCACAAAATCATCAGCTATAAAATCTTTTAGGGGAAAGAGTTTTCCTCTGTCCCCAAAAATCTTTTACTTAATTTATTTTTCCAAAAATCCTTTATAATGTCTCATTGCTAAGAATGATTCTAATTGTTGAACTGTTTCTAGCGCAACTCCTACAACGATTAAGATTGATGTTCCTCCAAATGCAACATTTAGATTTGTAAATCTCAATAACATTGGTAAAATTGCTATTACTGCTAAAAATAATCCTCCAAAGAATGTTAATTTTGAAATTATTGATGATAAGTATTCTGTTGTTGGTTTTCCTGCTCTTATTCCAGGTATGAATCCACCATTTTTCTTAATATTATTTGATACTTCTGCTGGATTGAATGTTGCATAAGTATAGAAGAATGTGAATCCTAATATTAATAGTAAATATACTATTGCATTTCCTATTGTATATCCAATTGGCACATTTGTTGTAGATGTTGCAATTGAAAATTTATATAGTCCTGCTAAAAATCCTGTTTGATTTGCTATGTCTTTTACAAATATTTGTATTATCATAGCTGGAAATGTCATGAATGATGAAGCAAAAATTACTGGCATAACCCCTGCCATTGCAAGTTTTAATGGTATATGTGTATTTTGTGCTCCCACCATTTTTCTTCCAACAACTCTTTTTGAATATTGAACTGGTACTCTTCTTTCAGCTTGTTGTACAAATACAACTCCTGCTATTAAAATTATTGATCCTATTATCATTCCCAAAGCTGTTAATAATCCCACTGTACTAAATCCTGATTCCGTCATAATTAATCCCCAAATACTTGTGATAGCACTTGGTAACTTTGAAACTATACCAACAAATATTAATAGTGAAATACCATTTCCTACTCCCTTGCTTGTGATTTGTTCTCCTAACCACATTAATATTGATGTTCCTGTAACAAGTCCTATTACTACTAAAGCTCCTGTTAAGAAACTGTTATCAACAAATATTCCTGTTGATTTATATGAGAAATAGATTCCAATAGATTCAACTAATGCTAAAACTAATGTTAAAATCTTTGTATATTTATTGATTTTTTGTTTTCCTACTTCTCCTCCTTCTTTAGCTAATCTTTCTAAAGATGGAATTATAAATGTTAATAATTGAATAACTATTGAAGCTGTAATATATGGACTTATTGACATTGCAAAAACAGAGAATCTTGAGAAGGCTCCTCCAGAAATTATATCAATTAATCCGGCAATGCCTTCTGTATTTCCCATTGCTTGGTTTAAAGCTATACTATCTACACCAGGTACTGTTATATAGCAACCTAGTCTAAATACAACTATTAATAACAATGTATATAATAATCGTCTTCTTACATCAGGTGTCTTTAATGCGTTTTTTAATGTTTTAAACAATTAAATCACCTCTGCCTTTCCACCTAAAGCTTCTATTTCTTCTTTTGCCTTAGCTGTAAATCTTTTAGCTTTAACATTTAATTTTTTCTCTAATTTTCCTGTTGCTAAAATTACTATACCATCGTTAGTTTTTCCAATTATTCCTTCTTCTAATAGAGTTTCAGCTGTAACATCTGTTGCTTTTGATTTATTTAACATTTTTAATGTTACTTCTGTATATGTTTTAGCGTGAATATTTGTGAATCCTCTTTTTGGTAATCTTCTATATAATGGTGTTTGTCCACCTTCAAATCCTCTTCTTACTCCACCACCAGATCTAGCTTTTTGACCTTTATGTCCTCTACCTGATGTTTTTCCGTTACCTGAACTCATTCCACGACCTACTCTATTTCTTTTTACACTTTCTACGGCTGGTTTTAATTCGCTTAGTTTCATTCTCGGTTAGCACCTCCTTAATTTAATTGTCTAATTCTATTATAAAATTTCTTCTACTTTTTTACCTCTTTTTTTAGCTACTTGTTCTATTGTTTGCATAGATTGTAAACCTTTTATTGTAGCATAAACAACGTTTCTTGGATTGTTTGTTCCAATAACTTTTGTTCTTATATTTTTATATCCTGCAAGTTCTAATACTGGTCTAACACTTCCTCCTGCTATAACTCCTGTACCAACTTCAGCTGGTTTTAACATTACTCTTGCACTACCAAATGCTCCAATATATTCATGAGGTACTGTTGTATTAACTATTGGTACTTCAACTAAATTCTTTTTAGCTTCTTGAATAGCTTTCTTTATAGCATCTGGAACTTCTGCTGCTTTACCATTTCCAACACCTACATGTCCGTTTTCATCACCAACAACTACTACTGCACTAAATCTAAAAGTTCTACCACCTTTAACAACTTTAGCAACTCTGTTGATAGCAACTACTTTTTCTTTTAATTCGTTATTTCTTTCTTCCATCGTTTAGTTTTTCCCTCCTTTAACTAATGTAAATAAACTTATATTAATTATATTAAATTTCGCGAATATTTACTAGAATTTTAATCCGCCTTCTCTTGCAGCTTCAGCTAATTCTTTAACTACACCATGATAAATATATCCACCACGGTCAAAAACTACTGTTTCAATATTTTTTTCTGCTGCTCTTTTTGCAATTAAAGTTCCAACTTCTTTAGCTGCTTCTTTATTTGCATATTTTACTTTTATTTCTTTATCTAATGTTGAGGCTTGTGTTAAAGTTTTTCCTGCAACATCATCGATTATTTGTACATATAAGTTTGTATTACTTCTATAAACACATAATCTTGGTCTTTCTGCTGTTCCAGATATTTTTCTTCTTACACGGATATGTCTTCTTGTTCTTTCCATTTTTCTATCTGTTTTCTTTACCATTTCTATTCTCCTTTCTATAAATTCGAATCTTTATTTTTCATTTCTAATTTAAACTAAATTTTACTTATTTTACATTTTAATGTTCTAAACAAAGTAATAACAATTATTACAAACTATCAACTTGATTAGTAAATTTAAACTGTGAAAAACGTAATATTTAATTAAATTTATTTTATTTACCAGTTTTACCTTCTTTTCTTCTAATAACCTCATCAGCATATTTGATACCTTTACCTCTATATACTTCTGGTGGTCTTTTAGTTCTTATAACGGCTGCTGTTTGACCAACTAATTCTTTATCTATACCTTTTACTATAATTGTATTTGCATTTGGTACATCAAAAGTAATTCCTTCTGGTGCTTCGAATATTACTGGATGTGAATATCCTAATGTTAAGTTTAAGTCGTTTCCTTGTTTTGCAACTCTATAACCAACACCATTTATTTGTAATTCTTTACTATATGTTTCAGTAACACCAATTATCATATTGTTTATTAAAGTTCTTGTTAAACCATGTAAACTTCTATTTTGAGGTTCATCATTTTTTCTTACAACTTTAATTGTGTTATCAGCCATTTCTAAAGATATATTTTTATGTATTTCTTTTTCTAATGTTCCTTTAGGTCCTGTTACAGTAACTTTTTGTCCATCAATTTTAACTGTAACTTCAGCTGGTACTGTAATTGGTTTATTTCCTATTCTTGACATTTTAAAATTCCCTCCTTCTTTTTTTATTACCAGATATATGCTAATACTTCTCCACCGATTCCTAATTCTCTTGCTTCTTTATCTGTTTTTAATCCTTTAGATGTAGAAATTATAGCTATTCCTAATCCATTAAGAACTTTTGGTAATTCTTCCTTAGAAGCATATACTCTTAATCCTGGTTTACTAATTCTTTTTAATCCGTCTATTACTCTTGTTCCTTTTTCGTCATATTTTAATGTTACTCTTATTATTCCTTGAGCATCATCTTTTATTTCTTCGAAAGATTTTATATATCCTTCTCTAAATAATATTTCAGCTATACCTAATTTCATTTTTGATGATGGTATATCAACTGTTTTATGTTTTGAACTATTTGCATTTCTTATTCTTGTTAACATATCTGCAATTGGATCTGTAATGTTCATTTATTACTTCCCTCCTTCTTCTTTTTTGTATGTCTTAGATAAATCTTATTATTTCATCTAAATATATTTTTCTTTATACTAATTTAATTAATTTTACCAGCTTGCTTTTTTAACTCCTGGTATTTCTCCTTTATGTGCCAATTCTCTAAAACAAACTCTGCATATTCCATATTTTCTTATATATGCATGTGGTCTTCCACATAATTTACATCTATTATATTCTCTAGTTTTATATTTTTGTGGTCTAGCTTGTTTTATCTTCATAGATTTCTTAGCCATATTTTTATTATCTCCTTCCTCAAAAATCTTTACCGTTTAAAGTTAAGCTTTGAAAGGCATTCCCATTAATTTTAATAACTCTTTCGCTTCTTCGTCTGATTCAGCTGTTGTTACAAATATAATATCCATACCTCTTAATTTATCAACTTTATCATATTCGATTTCAGGGAATATTAATTGTTCTTTTATACCCATAGCATAGTTTCCTCTCCCGTCAAAAGAATTTGCTGATACTCCTCTAAAATCTCTAACTCTTGGAAGTGCTACATTAAATAGTTTGTAAACAAAATCATACATTTTATCTGCTCTTAATGTTACTTTACAACCTACATTAACACCTTCTCTTAATTTGAATGCTGCTATTGATTTTTTAGCTTTTGTTACTATTGGTTTTTGACCTGTAATTTGTACTAAATCATTCATAGCATTTTCTAATGATTTAGGATTTTCTTTTACATCTCCTAAACCTATATTTATAACTATTTTATCAAGCTTTGGAACTTGCATAACAGATTTATATCCGAATTTTTTCATTAATGCTGGGATTACTTCTTTTTCATATTGTTCTCTTAATTTTTCCATTTATATTAATCCTCCTTTCTTATTTTAATTCTGCTCCGCATTTTTTACAAATACGAACTTTTTTATCTTTATCTTCTTTATATCCTATTTTTGTAGCTTTTCCACATTTTGAGCAAACTATATTTACTTTTGATGATGGAATAGCGCATTCTACTGATATAATTCCGCTTTCATCTCCTTGTTTTCTAGCTTTAACGTGTTTTTTTCTAACATTAACGCCTTTAACGATGATTTTATCAGCTTTTGGAATTACTTCTAATACTTCTCCAGTTTTACCCTTATCATTTCCAGATAATACTTGAACGTTATCACCTTTTTTTATTCTCATTAGAGATTGCCTCCTTTTCTTCTATTTTACTATTTTTATAAAACTTCTGGAGCTAAAGACAATATTTTCATGTAGTCTTTTTCTCTTAATTCTCTTGCAACTGGTCCAAAGATACGAGTTCCTTTTGGAGTTCCGTCTTCTTTTATTATTACAGCTGCATTTTCATCAAATTTTATATATGAACCATCTGCTCTTCTTAGACCTTTTTTAGATCTAACAACAACAGCTTTTACAACATCACCTTTTTTAACAACGCCTCCTGGTGTTGCTGATTTAACAGAAGCAACTATTACATCTCCGATGTTACATGTTTTTCTAAAAGAACCACCTAAACATCTAATACACATAATTTCTTTTGCACCTGTGTTATCTGCTACTTTTAATCTTGTTTGTTGTTGTATCATTTTTTGGTTCCTCCCTTCTTATCATTTCATTTATTTATTATCTTATTTAATATCTGCTTTTTCTAAAACTTCAACTACTCTCCATCTTTTATCTTTAGAAAGTGGTCTAGTTTCCATTACTTTTACTTTATCTCCAATTTGACAAACATTTTCTTCGTCATGAGCTTTTAAAGTATATGTTCTTTTTACTGTTTTACCATATGTGTTATGTCTAACACTTGTTTGTACTGCTACTACAACTGTTTTATCCATTTTGTTTGATTTAACAGTTCCTACCATAACTTTACGAAGATTTCTTTCTTCCATTTAGATTTCTCCTTTCTTAATAGCTTATGCCTTTTTTGTTTCTGCTATTTTTCTTTCTGTTAATACAGTATTTATTTTAGCTATATCTTTTTTTACTTCTTTTATTTTCATTGGATTGTCTAATCCGTTTGTAGCTAAACTAAATTTTAATTTGAATAATTCTGTTTTTAGTTCACCTAATTCTTTTTCTAAATCTGGTGAAGACATTTCTCTTATTTTATTTATCTTCATCATTTTCACCTACCTTTTCAGTTTCTCTTGCTACAAATTTTGTTTTATTAGGTAGTTTGTTCATAGCAAGTCTTAATGCTTCTCTTGCAGTTTCTTCAGGAACTCCAGATATTTCAAACATAACTCTTCCTGGTTTTACAACTGCTACCCAATATTCAGGAGCACCTTTACCTTTACCCATACGAGTACCGATTGGTTTTGATGTTATTGGTTTGTCTGGGAATATTTTAATCCAAACTTTTCCACCTCTTTTTATATAACGAGTCATAGCAATACGAGCTGCTTCTATTTGGTTACCTGTGATTAATCCAGCTGTAACTGCTTGGATTCCGTATTCACCATCTGTAACTTTATTTCCTCTTGTTGCTTTTCCTCTCATTCTACCTTTTTGCATTTTTCTAAATTTTGATCTTTTTGGCATTAATGGCATTATTTGTCTCCTCCTTCCATTTTCTTTGCAGGAAGAACTTCTCCTTTATATATCCAAACTTTTACACCGATTTTTCCATATGTTGTATCTGCTTCTGCAAATCCATAATCAATATCAGCTCTTAAAGTTTGTAGTGGTATATTACCTTCTTTGTAGAATTCAGTTCTAGCCATGTCTGCTCCACCTAATCTTCCTGATACTGCAGTTTTTATACCTAAAGCTCCAGCTTTCATAGATTTTTGCATACATTGTTTCATAGCTCTTCTGAATGAAATTCTTCTTTCTAATTGTCCAGCAATATTTTCTGCAACTAATTGTGCATCTGTATCAATATTTTTAACTTCTACAATGTTTAAGTTAACATCTTTTCCTATTAATTTTGCTACTTCAGCTTTTAAGCTTTCAGCTCCAGCTCCACCTTTTCCAATTACAATTCCTGGTTTTGCTGTATATAAATTTATTTTTACTAATTTTGCTGTTCTTTCAATTTCTATTTTAGAAATTCCAGCTGCGTATAATTTTTTCTTTAAAAATTTACGGATTTTTTGGTCTTCTACTAAATAATTTGCAAAGTCTTTAGAATCTGCATACCATTTAGAGTTCCAATCTTTTATTATACCAACTCTAACACCTGTTGGATGTACTTTTTGTCCCATGGTCTTTTAAAACCTCCTATCTTCTATTTTTCTTTTACTACTATTGTTATATGACTTGTTCTTTTTCTTATTCTTACAGCTGAACCTTTTGCAGCAGGTCTTATTCTTTTAAGTGTTGGACCTTGGTTTGCATAGATTTCAGCAACGTATAAGTTCTCATGTTTCATATTATGATTATTTTCAGCATTAGCAATTGCTGATTTTAATAATTTTTCTATAATTTCTGATGATGCTTTTGGTGTGAATTTTACGATTGCTAAAGCTTCATCAACATTTTTTCCTCTTATTAAGTCTGCAACTATTTTTACTTTTCTAGCTGATATTCTTGTATATTTAAGAGTTGCTTTAGCTTCGTTTACTACTACTGTTTCTTGCTCTTGCACTTCATTCTCCTCCTTTTTCTAGGTCGTACCCTTGGGGAATTATCATTCCCCACTAGCATATTATTAGACCTTTTTTATAGTATATAATACCGATTATATTTTATTTTTTAACTTTAGTTGTCTTTTCTCCTGCATGACCTTTATATGTTCTTGTAGGAGCAAATTCACCTAATTTATGACCAATCATTTCTTCTGTAATATAGATTGGAACATGTTTTCTTCCATCATGTACAGCTATTGTATGACCAACCATTTGTGGATATATTGTTGAAGCTCTTGACCATGTCTTTAAAACTTCTTTAGCTCCTGTTTCATTCATAGCTTCTACTCTTTTTAATAATTCAGGTGCTACAAATGGTATTTTTTTGCTTGATCTTGACATTTAAGTTTCCTCCTTTTCTAGGGCTATAATTTGTTATAACATAAAACAATTTAACCCATAAAATTCTATTTTCTTCTCTTAACGATAAATTTATTTGATAATTTCTTTTTATTTCTTGTTTTGTATCCAAGAGCTGGTTTACCCCAAGGAGTAAGTGGTCCAGCGTGTCCAATTGGTGCTCTACCTTCACCACCACCATGAGGGTGATCTACTGGGTTCATTACAGAACCTCTAACTGTTGGTCTAACTCCCATATGTCTTTTTCTACCAGCTTTACCAATTTTTAAGTTTTCATGGTCGCTATTTCCTATTACACCGATTGTTGCTCTACATTTTGCTAAAATTAATCTCATTTCTCCAGAAGGTAATCTTACGTGTGCGTATTTTCCTTCTTTAGCCATTAATTGAGCACTTTGTCCAGCAGCTTTTACTAATTTTCCACCTTGTCCTGGATTTAATTCGATATTATGAATTAATGTACCTACTGGTATAGCATTTATTGGCATACAGTTTCCTGGTTTAATATCAGCTGTTTCTCCTGATACTACTTTATCTCCATCTGTTAATCCTTGTGGTGCTAATATATATGCTTTTTCTCCATCTTCATATTGAATTAAAGCTATATTTGCACTTCTGTTTGGATCATACTCGATACCAATAACTTGTGCTTCCATATTGTCTTTTCTTCTTTTAAAATCTATTATTCTATATTTTTGTCTGTTTCCACCACCTTGGTGTCTTACAGTTATTCTTCCATATGAGTTTCTACCTGCATTTTTCTTTTTCTTTGCAAGTAATGATTTTTCAGGAGTTTTCTTTGTTATTTCTGCAAAATCTGAAACTGTCATATTTCTTCTTGATGGTGTATATGGTTTAAAATGTTTCATTCCCATTTTTGATTCTCTCCTTATTTATTATTTGATAGACTTTTTCCTGCTCTATCTTGCAGATATTCTTTATTATCCGAGTTGTTTCTCGATATTTCTTATTTAATATCGTTTTCCTTTCCACACTCTATTATTTCTTTATATTAAATGTGGTAAAACGATTTTTTGTTTACTAAGCTCCCATAAATTCTTCGATTGAATCTTTATATTTCTTAGAAGCTTTAACTTGTTTTCCACCTTTTGTTAAGTAAGTTTCTTCTGTTGGATTTGTATCAATAGTAACTATTGCTTTTTTCCAGTCAGATGTTTTACCTACATGGTATCCAACTCTTTTTTTCTTTCCGTTTACTTTCATTGTATTAACTTTTAATACTTTAACTTCAAAAAGTTTTTCAACAGCTTTTGCTATTTCAACTTTTGTTGCTTTTTTATTTACTTTGAAAGTGTATTTACCTTCTTGTAATTGGTCATTACTTTTTTCAGTAACAACTGGTGCTATTATTATTTCTTCTGGTAACATTATGCGTACACCTCCTCTAATTTCTTAACAGTATCTACTGGTAAAATTAGATTTGTATATTTTAATAAATCAAATATGTTTATGTTGTTAGCAACTATTGTTTTAACTCCTTCAATATTTCTTGATGACATTAAAACATTTTTATTGTTTTCTGGAAGAATTATTAATGTTTTTCCTTCAACTTTCATATCTGCTAATGCTTTAACCATAGTTTTTGTTTTGATTTCTTTTATTTCTAATTTATCAACTACTGTTAATTCTTTTTCTAATACTTTAGAACTTAATACTGATCTAATAGCAAGTCTTCTTTCTTTTTTATTAACTGTATATTTGTATGAACGAGGTTTTGGTCCTAATGCAATACCACCTTTAATCCATTGTGGAGCTCTTATAGAACCTTGTCTTGCTCTACCTGTTCCTTTTTGTCTCCATGGTTTTCTACCACCACCTGAAACTTCTGCTCTTGTTTTTGTACTTTGAGTACCTTGTCTTTGATTAGCTAAATAATTTACTAATACACTGTGAACTATTGCTTCATTTGGTTCAATTCCAAATACGCTTTCTGCTAATTCTATATCACTTACTTTTTTACCTTTCATGTCTAATACATCTACTTTTGGCATTTCTTTCTTCCTCCTTCCTTCTATTTACTAGCCTTTACAGCTGATTTTACTTTTAATATTGCTCCTTTTGGTCCTGGAACACTACCTTTTACTAATATTACATTTTTATCCATGTCAACTCTTACTACATCTAAGTTTTGTATTGTAACAGTAACTCTTCCCATATGTCCTGGTAATTTTTTACCTTTAAATACTCTACCTGGTGTTGATGTAGATCCCATTGATCCTGGTCTTCTATGATACATAGAACCATGTCCCATTGGTCCTCTATGTTGTCCATGTCTTTTGATAACACCTTGGAATCCTTTTCCTTTTGATGTTCCTTGAACATCTATTTTTTCTCCAGCTTCAAAAACATCTGCTTTAAGTTCATCTCCAACTTTAATTCCTTCTACTGAATCAATTCTGAATTCTCTTAAATGTTTTTTGTTAGCTAATTTTGCTTTTGCAAAATGTCCTGCTTCTGGTTTGTTGATATGTTTATCTTTTATATCTCCAAATCCTAATTGAACTGCATTGTAACCATCTGTTTCTACTGTTTTAACTTGTGCTACAACACATGGTCCAGCTTCTATAACTGTTACTGGAATAACATTTCCTTTTTCATCAAAGATTTGTGTCATTCCAACTTTTCTTCCGATTATTCCTTTTTTCATTTTATTATTTCCTCCTAACTATTGGCTGATAAAATTTTATATGTATTTTATTTACTTATCAGCTTGGTTTTGATGCTACATATTTATTTGTAGTCTAAAATTAAATTACTATAATTTTATTAATTATAATTTTATTTCGATATTAACACCAGCTGGTAATTCTAATTTCATTAAACTATCAACTGTTTTTTGTGTTGGGTAAAGAATGTCGATAACTCTTTTATGTGTTCTCATTTCAAATTGTTCTCTTGAATCTTTATATTTGTGTGGAGAACGTAATATTGTTACGATTTCTTTTTGTGTTGGTAATGGAATAGGACCTGATACCTTTGCTCCTGTTTTTTTAGCAGTATCTACTATTTTTTCAGCAGACTGTTCTAAAATTACATGGTCATAAGCTTTTAGTCTTATTCTAATTTTTTCGCTTGTTGCTACTTGTTTTGCCATTGTAATTTTCCCTCCTTCTTAAAAATTATTTTTGTTTGCGATAGCTATAATTGCTATCTAAATTACCGTGGCAAGTTAAAACGCACTCTGGTGTTTTCAATGCTACTTTTATAAAAAAGACTTTGCAACTATCTAAAAAATAATCTTTAAATAGTTTCTACGGGTCTTTTGAAAGTAACATTAATTTGTATAAATAAAACCCAAAATATGCATGATAATTCTGGGATAAGTGCTATTTTTATAAAACTTACCGCCTGGTCTCTGCCATGACATACTCCACCAAAGTTCCCTCCACCTCTACTATTTCAAAAGGTGTAGCCACATTTGGCTTCTTCGCTTAATTCATGCTTTTATATTATATAATGTTTTTTAGGAAATGTCAACCACTTTTGGATATTTTTATTAAAGTCCGTTCAAAAAAATGATTTTGGGGTCGGAGTGATTTTTCACTCCGACCCCAAAATCATTTGAAACCTTGGTATTACGGTATTTTTCTATACCTCCATTATTATTGGAATAATCATAGGATTTCTTTTTGTTTTCATAAAAATGTAATCTCTTAAATTCTCTCTAGCTGCTGATTTTATTGTTGCCCAATCTCTAATTCCTCTTTCTTCACATTTTTTTATTTCATGTCTAACTACTGATTTTACATCATCCATTAAATTTTCTGATTCTTTTACATATACAAATCCTCTTGAAATAACATCTGGTCCTGCAACTACTTCTCCTGTTGATGCGTCCATAGTTAAAACTATAACTATTAGACCATCTTGTGATAAATGTTGTCTATCTCTTAAAACTATATTTCCAACATCTCCAACACCTAATCCATCTACAAGAACTCTTCCACTTGGTACTGATGAGGTAAATTCTGCCCCTTCTTCATTAATTTCTAGAATTCTTCCATTTGACATCATAATAATATTATCTTTTTCTACTCCCATACTTTGAGCAGTTTCACTATGAGCTATTAATTGTCTATATTCACCATGAACTGGTATAAAATATTTTGGTTTAGCTAGTGCTAAAATTAGTTTTTGTTCTTCTTGACAAGCATGTCCTGAAACATGTATCGCTTCTAATGAGCTATATACAACCTCTGCCCCTATTTGCATTAAGTCATCTATTACTTTTGATACAAATTTTTCATTTCCTGGTATTGGTGTTGCTGATATAATTACTAAATCATTTGGTGTGATTTTTACTTTTCTATGGTCTCCCGCTGCCATTCTTGTTAAGGCTGACATCGGTTCTCCTTGGCTTCCTGTTGTGATTATAACTAATCTTTCATCTGGATAGTTTGATATCATATCTATATCTATAAATATATTTTCTGGACATTCTATATATCCTAACTCTCTTGCAGTTGCTATCATATTTATCATGCTTCTTCCACACACTGCAATTTTTCTATCATGTTTTACCGCTGCATTAACTATTTGTTGTACTCTGTGAACGTTTGAAGCAAATGTTGCAACCACAATTCTTTTTGTGCAATGTAAGAATAATTTATCAAACACCTCACCTACTGATCTTTCAGACATTGTAAATCCTTTTCTTTCAGCATTTGTACTATCTGACATTAAAGCTAATATTCCTTCTTTTCCTAATTCAGCTATTCTTCCAAAGTCCATTATCTTACCATCTATTGGTGTATAATCAACTTTAAAGTCTCCTGTGTGTAATACTGTTCCTGCCGGTGTTGTTATAGCTAACATTACTGAGTCTGGAATACTATGTGAACTCCTTATAAATTCTACTTTAAAATTCTTTCCTAATTCTATTGTTTGTCCTTGCACAACCTCATTTAATTTTGTAGATCTTAATAATTTATGCTCTTCTAATTTATTTCTAATTAAACCAGCTGTTAATCTTGTTGCATAAATTGGTATATTTATTTTCTTTAATAAATATGGTACTGCTCCAATATGGTCTTCATGTCCGTGTGTTATTATTAATCCTTTAATTTTATCTACATTTTTTTCAAGATATGTTATGTCTGGAATTACTAAATCAATCCCTAACATATCATCTTCTGGGAATGATAATCCACAGTCTACTACTATAATCTCATTTTCATATTCAAATACTGTTATGTTTTTTCCTATTTCATGTAATCCACCTAATGGTATAATTTTCAATTTTGATTGTTTAAATATAGTATTGTTTTTCTTATTAGTTTTGTTTACTCTTGGTTTTCTTGTTGTTTTTGTTTCTTTATTTGTTTCCTTTTTTATTTCTTTTTTATTTTCTTTTTTATTTTCTTTTTTCAAATCTTTTTTTTGTATATTCTTTTCTGTATTTTTTTCATTACTCTCTTTATTTGTGTTCTTATTATATGTTCTTTTTCTTGTTGTTGTTTTATTTCCTCCTTCTCTAGTTTTTCTTGTTGCTTTCTTTTCTATCTCTTTATTTTTTATTTCTTCTGTCATAAAAACTCCTTTCAATTTTATATTTTCTCTAATTTTATTAAATCTCTAAAAAAATTAGTTTAAACTTAAAACTAATTTGACCTAATTTATTATTTACTTTTTCTAAATATAAAATGTATTTATTCTCTCCTTGATACATTTCCACTTATTCTCTTAATAAATTCCGTTCTCTCTTCTTATTATTTTTTATCCTATAATATGCATATTGCATCTCTATTCTATGCATTTATATGTTTTAGGTTTATTTAATAAAATCTCATCTTTTTAGCTTTTTTGCTAACAACTGTTTTTTATTATAATATATTTTTTTTATTTTGTCAATTTTTTTATGTAAATAAATCGTAAGAGGATTTACCCCATACGATTTTATATTTCCATTTGTGTTCCTAAAAATGTTGCTGCTGATTGTGCTACTTTCTTTTCTACCTCATTCATTTTGCTATTTGCTTCCTTAGACATTAATATTACAGTTCCTATTGTATCTCCATTTGAAATAATAGGATATACTACTTGTGAATTGTATTTTCTTTCTTTATTATCATTTTTTGTTATAGGCATTGAAATATCACTGTTTTCGTTACTTGCATAAATTCCTTTATCTTCCATAAGCTGTTCAAGTTCTGGGCTTACATCTTGTTCTAAAAATTCTTTTTTTGAACCACCTGAAACTGCAATTATTGTATCCTTATCAGTAATACATGCTATATGACCTGTTGTTTTTGAAAGTGTTTCTGCATAACCAGAGGCAAATTCTGAAAGTTCGCCTATTGGAGAATATTTCTTCAATATTACTTGTCCCTCTCTATCTGTAAATATTTCTAATGGATCTCCGTTCCTTTATTCTTAAAGTTTTTCTAATCTCTTTAGGTATTACTACTCTTCCTAAATCATCTATTCTTCTTACAACACCAGTTGCTTTCATAATTATCCTCCCTTTTTGTTTTCTATATTTTTGTTTATATTGTTATTATTTCTTTTTGTTGTTTTTTTATTCATTTTTTGTCAAAAAAAGATTAATAGATATTTAAATGCTTTTGTTTAAATATCTATTAATCTTTTAGTTTGGAATTATCATTTTATATTTATATAAACTATAAACTTATCTATTATTTATTCTATTTTTTAACATATAATTTATAAATATTCTCAATACATCAAATAAATATTTTATTCTTCTGTCATCTCTGTTTTTTCTTCTTTTTGATTTGATGAATCCAACTTATATTTATCTAATATATATCCTAAATTTGCAGAAAACTCTTTTAACATTACAATTTTTATGCTTGGGTCTTTTCCTTTTAAATAATCATCAATTACTCGTTTTAATTGTTTAATGTTTTTCATTTCTGGTTCTATTTCTTTTGTATATTTATCAGCTCTATTAGCTAATTTTTCTTTTATTAATACAATATCCTCATTACTTGCACATGAAATTCTTTGGAACATTTGATATGGGTCATAATACTTAAATATTGGTACATTCATACATTCTTTATCAAATTTTTCGTAGAATTGTTCCATTTTCATAGGTATACACTTAAATACCTCTTCTGCTTTTTCTTTATACATTTTATCATGTAATTGACCATTTAACATATTAAAATGATTTAATATATCTTCCATATCTTCTGCATCTTCATCAATAGCTATTTTACTTAATTCCTCTTCTACATTTGAACAATATTCTGATTTCAAAGAAGCTAAATTCATACCATTAAAAAATACACTTTTTATTGTTTTTAAATCATAGCTAATTAAATCTTTTTTCACAAAATAACTAAAATAAGCAAATATTTTTACATTATCAATAAGTCTCAAATTACCTTGTTTTACATCTTCAATAATACTATTTATTACTTTATCAAACTCATCATCTGAGATTTTCCAATATTCCTCTGTAAGTAATCTTTTATAACCTGGTAAATTTTCTGTATCAATTGTATTTCTTATTGTTTCCATATTTTCTTTAAACAATTTCATATCAAAAATTCTTGTTCTAATATAATATTCTATAAATTTAAAGAATCTATATTCTGATTTAAAATTATAGTAGTAATTGTTATCAAATTCTTTAATATAAAACTGTCTATTATCCATTAATATTCTAGATGATACAAGTATAGATTTGTATTCTTCATTATCTTTAATATTTACAAATTTATCTTTTGTTATTTTACCAGCTTTTATTTCAAACGAAACAGCTATTGTAAATATTAACATTGTTTGCATAACTCTATGGCTTGTATTTGGATAACTTTTACTTACCATCTCATATATTTTTTGAAAATCTGCTAATGCATGTTTTAGTATTCTTAAATTTCTTGTTCCACTTCTTTCAAATGTTGATATTATCAATCTTGTATTTTCTCTTAAAAATCTTATTAAATCTGGATTATTTTCATATCTCATCAAAATCCCATTTATAATATAATCAAATTTAGGTGCATATTCAAATGTTTCACCTATAAGTTTTTCTTTTATTCTTTCATAATCATTAGCTTTATCAAATACACTCTCTATTTTTTGTTGTATTTTTTCTACCATTGGTTTGTCTGTTTTATTTAATTCATTTTGTTTATCTAATAAATATGTTGCAATAAAAGTTTTCATTTCTATATTTGAGCTTTTTAACTTTGTTGATAATTCTTTTTCATTACATATTATTATCGTTTTTATATGGTCATGTTCAACAAAATTATTTATATATCCTAATATATCGATTACATCTACATTTGCTCTTTCTAAGTCATCAAAGCAAAGTACTTTATCATCAGTTGAAAAAAAGTCTGCATAATCTACTTTATCGCCATTTTGTGTTACTCCGAAAAAGTTTGCCATATCTATTCCTGTTTTAGCATACTCTGGAATAGTAGATTGTTCATTTGCGTCCATAAATTTTCTTAAATTTTTATCCATTAATTGTGTAGTTTCTATAAATATTTTTTTGCTTATTTCTTCTAAGTTTGAAATACCATATAAAGACATATAAATAGTTGTGAATTTTTTTCCATTTAATTGCATACTTTCTATCTTTTTTCTAATTTTATGATTCCAAAAATGAGTCTTTCCTGAGCCCCATTCACCATTTATCATAATAGCATAATCTGTATAGTCTGATCTAACATAATCTAAAATACTTTCAACTAAATCTTCCACTGTTTTCCTCCTTTGTCAAATTACACATATTTTAATCTTTTGCTAAAATAAAAACTCCTATTTTTCTTGGTTTGGCTTTGCTTAAAATTCTAGCACATTCATTTACAGTAGCTCCTGTTGTATATACATCATCCAATAATAAAATTTTTTTATTATTTAGTATTTGCATATTTTTTAATTCATATGCACCTTTTATATTTTCTTGTCTCTCAAAACCACTTAAACTGCTCTGTTCAACATTATCTTTTATCTTATATAAACAGTTTTCCTCTAAGTTTAAATTAGCATATTTACATATCTCTTTTGCCAATAAATAACTTTGATTATATCCTCTTTTTTTATATCTTTTTTCGCTTATTGGAACTGGAATTATTGTATCATAGTTTTTTATGTTTTCCAACATTTTTTTACTTTTTAACAGAATTTTCACAAAGGTAATGTATATATATGATTTTTCATTAAATTTGTAATCTATAATCATTTCTCTTATTTTTCCTTCATATTTAAATAAATACATTATCTCTGAAACATATACATTATCCTTATAATTCTCACTTAATTCTTTTTTTATTTCTTGTTTATCACCTATATTTTCTATTTCTGCATAAGAAGCTGTTTTTATAATATTTGCTTTTACTTTATCTTCTATACTTTTAAAACATTTACTACAAATCCAATCATTATTTGATTTTCCACAGATTCCACAAGCTGGTGGAAAAAATAGATTTAAAATTTTATTAAAAATGCTTTCGTAATTGTAATTACATATTTCTTTTTCAAATTTCTTTATACTTTTATTATCTTTTTGCTTTAAAATTATATGCATCATTCTCCTTTATTTTAATTAACTAAATTTATTTTTAACAAAATTTATTTAAATGATTTTTTCGCCCCCAAAACAGCTTAAATAATAAAAATTGAAACCACAAAATCACTAAAATCATTTTTTAAGTTTATATTCTAGCCCTGTATTTCTTTTTTTACTATCTATATTTTGAATCATATAATTTACTACATTATCATTTCCAACAACTATTAACAATTTTTTAGCTCTTGTTATTCCTGTATATAATAAGTTTCTTGTTAATAATATTGGTGCAGATGGAGGAACTGCCATAATTACTACATCAAATTCACTACCGCTGTGCTTTATGTATCGTTATTGCATAGCTATGTTCTATTTGGTCTAATTCTGAATAATCATAATATGCTGTTTTATCATCGTCAAATCTTATTTCTACAATTTTATCTCTTTCACTTATTAATGTTATTGTTCCTATCTCACCATTAAAAACACCTTTTCCTATTTCTACATTTCCAGAAGCTGATTCTCTTTCCCAGTCTATATCATAATTGTTTTTTACTTGCATTATTCTGTCTCCTACTCTAAATGTTGCTCCCATATTTGATTTTTCTGGTAAGTTCTCTAAATTTGGATTTAGCTTTTCTTGTAGTGCTTTATTTAACTCTTTAGTTCCTAATAATCCCTTTTTTGTTGGCGTTAATACTTGTATGCTTTGAAAAAAATCATAATCGCCATAGTTTTTTAGCCTTCCTGTACATAGAGATACTATTTGCATTAGCATTTTTTCTTGTGATAATTCTTTTATATAAAAGAAATCTTCCATCGTTTCTTCTGTTATTTCTTCATCTTCTTTTGATAAAAACTTTTCTCCATTGTTGACTCTATGTGCATTCAATATAATTTTCGATTTTGCAGCTTGTCTAAAAATTTTATCTAAATGAATTGTTGTTATTGTATTTGATGATATTAAATCTTTCAAAATATTTCCAGGTCCTACTGATGACAACTGGTCACAGTCTCCTACTAAAATTAGTTTTGTTCCCTTATATATACATTTTAAAAGATAACTCATAACAAACATATCAACCATTGATAACTCATCAACTATTATTAAATCTGCATCTATTGGTGCTCCTTCATATTCTGATGCACTTTGATAAAAATTATTTTCATCTATTTTTCCTATTTCTAGTAATCTGTGTAAAGTTGAAGCTTCTTTTCCTGTAGTTTCTGTCATCTTTTTTGCTGCTCTTCCTGTTGGTGCACATAAAACTACTTTGTTTCCTTTTTCTTTATAAATATCAATAATACTTTTTATAATTGTTGTTTTTCCTGTTCCTGGTCCTCCTGTTATTATAGTTACATTATTTTCATTTACTAATTCTATTGATTCCTTTTGTTTTTCCGATAATTCTATATTTGAATTCATTTCCATTTTTTTTAATGCAACTTTTATATTTTTTATTTTTTTCACATTAGCTGATTCTTGAAGACTCTTTATTCTTATTGCTATTTCTTTCTCTGTGTTATAAAAATAACTTAAATAAACCCAAGTGCCTGTCCCATCATCTCTTTCTTCTATAACTATTTCATCTTTTGCTTTTAAATTTATTAATGCATCTTCTATATTTTCAGTCATTACATCTAATAAAGTCCTAACATATTCAATTAAATTTTCTTTTAAAACGCATGAATGACCATTATATGTTGCTTTTATTAATGAATATTTTACTCCGACTTTCTATTCTTTTATTATTGTCATAACTAATTCCTAGTTCCAATGCCATTTGGTCTATTTGTTTAAAATCGACTCCCCTTGCTATATCTATCAAAATATATGGGTCTGCTTCTATTTGTTCAATAGCATTTATTCCCAAAAGTTTATATACTTTTTTAGCGAATTCTGCTCCTATCCCAAACTTTTCTAAAAAGCCAACTATTTGCCATACTTCCCAATTTTCAAGAAAACTTTCTGACATTTCTAGTGCTTTTGTTTCAGAAATTCCTTTTATTTCCGATAATCTTTTAGGTTCAAATTTAAAAACTTGAATAGTTTCTTCTCCAAATTTTTTTATTATTCTTTTAGCTAATGCCTCTCCTATACCTTTTACATTACCATTTGATAAATATTTTTCCAAAGCACTCAAAGTTTGAGGCATTAATTTTTCAAAAGTTTCAACTTTGAACTGCCTTCCATATTTTTTATGCTCTACAAAATTTCCTATTACTTTCAAATTATCTCCACTACCTACAAATGGTAAATATCCTACTATTGTTGTTAGTTCATCTTCTGTTTCAAAGTCTGCTATCATATAACTGTTAACCTCGTTATAATAAACTATACTTTGAATTTCTCCTATTAATTCCATTAAATTCTCCCTACTTATTTAGTTCTTTCATTGCTTCTCTGTATTGTTCTTCATTTGGAGCTTTTCCATGCCAGCCAACTTGATTTTCCATATATGAAATACCTTTTCCCTTTATAGTTTTTGCTATTATGCATACTGGTTTGTTTTTTATATTCTTAGCCACATCAAAAGCGTCAATTATTTCCTGAATATTATGCCCATCTATCTTTATTATTTCAAATCCAAAGCTTTTGAATTTTTCATCTATTGGATATGAACTCATTATTTCTTCTATTGTTCCATCTATTTGTAAATTATTATTATCAACTATCACACATAAATTATCTAGTTTATATTTAGCTGACGCCATAGCAGCTTCCCAAATTTGACCTTCTTCAATTTCTCCATCACCTAATACGCAATATACCCTATAATCTTTTTTATCCATTTTTCCTGCAATTGCCATTCCATTTGCCGCTGATAGTCCTTGTCCCAAAGAACCGGTTGTCATATCTACACCAGGAATTTTTTTCATATCTGGATGTCCTTGTAAGTAACTATTTATATCTCTAAAAGTTTTTAAATCTTCTAATGGAAAATATCCTCTATGTGCTAATACACTATATAATGCTGGTGAACAATGACCTTTTGATAACACTAATCTATCTCTATCTTCCCACTTTGGATTTTTTTCATTTATATTCATTTCTTTAAAATATAGTACTGTTAATATGTCGGCAATTGATAGCGAACCTCCTGGGTGTCCTGAGTTGTGACTATATACTTCTTCTATTATTCCTTTTCTCACTTTTTTAGCCATTTTTTCTAATTCTTCTATACTTTCTAATTTCATAGAAATATTACCTTCTTTCATTAATTTATTAATATTGGAGACTATATATAGTCTCCGTACTAATTCTTTTTTCTATTGTTTAAAGTTTTATATTTATTTTTAGTATTATTTTGAAATTATATCATATTTCTTTTATATTTTATATATTTATTAAGTATTTTGTATGAATTTTTTATAGTATATTTGATAATTTAATTTTAAATATTTCAAATCAAATTTAATAGTATAATATATAATTTTAAATAAAAAGTGCATTAAAAATTAAATAGTTTGTAATTTAGGTATTATTCATCCATATATTTCTAATTAAAAAATAATAAATTAATAATTTCCATAAGTATTTTTAAAATATTTTTGGTTTCTAGCTATAAAATGAATTTTTACTTAAAAAGACTATTTTAGAATATAAATATATTTTACATTCTAAAATAGTCTTTTATTCATTTATAATGATTCATAATAAATTTTTTTATTAATTAATATATTATAATATTATTTTTCTTCAAAAATTGCATTAAATTCTTGCTCATTTATTTTTTCTTTTCTTAATAAAGTTTCAGCTATTTCATCTAACTTATCTCTATGTTCTCTTAGTAATATTTGAGCATCATTATATGCTGTATCTATTAATAGTTTAACTTCTTGTCCAATTCTATCTCCAATATTTTCTCCAAACATTTGAATTTCATATGGTTCTTTTCCTTGGAAATCTATTGGTCCTAATTTATCACTCATACCATATTTTGTTACCATATCTCTTGCTATTTGAGTTGCTACTTCTATGTCATTACTTGCTCCTGTTGATATATCGTCTAATACAAGTTTTTCTGCTGCTCTTCCTCCTAATAATGCTATTAGTTTTTCTTGCATTTCTGTTTTTGAAATATAGTATTTATCTTCATTTGTTTTGTACATTGTATATCCACCAGCAACGCCTCTTGGTATTATTGATACTTCTTTTACATTTGTTTGAGTTGGTAAATATCTACTTACTACTGCATGTCCTGCTTCGTGATATGCTGTTAATTTTTTATCTTTATCTGATATAATTCTGTCTTTCTTTTCTAGTCCAACTGTTACTTTTTTTACTGCTTCTTCTATATCGTCATTTTCTATTTCTTCATGCTTATTTTTTGTAGCAATAATTGCTGCTTCATTTAAAATATTTTCTAGTTCAGCTCCTGTAAATCCTGCTGTATCTTCTGCAATACTTTCTAAATTTACATCATCTGATATTCTTTTATCTTTACTATGAATTTTTAATATTTCTAATCTTCCTTTTAAGTCTGGTGTTGGTATTGTTATTTGTCTATCAAATCTTCCTGGTCTTAGTAATGCTTTGTCTAACATTTCTGGTCTATTTGTAGCTGCTAATACTATTATTGTTTCTTCTGAACCAAATCCATCCATTTCAACTAATAATTGATTTAATGTTTGATTGTTTTCTGATTCTGCTCCACTGTTTGATGTTCTTCTTGAACCTATTGCATCAATTTCATCTATAAATACTATACATGGTGCTAGTTTTCTTGCTTTATCAAATAGTTTTCTAACTCTTGATGCTCCTAAACCTGCAAACATTTCTATGAATTCTGAACCACTCATTGAAATAAATGGTACATCTGCTTCTCCTGCAATTGCTTTTGCTATTAAAGTTTTACCTGTTCCTGGTTTACCATATAGTAATACTCCTTTTGGAATTCTTGCTCCCATTTTTGTAAACTTTTCTGGTTCTTTTAGAAATTCTACTATTTCTTTTAGTTCACCTTTTTCTTCTTCTAATCCTGCAACATCATCAAATTTTATTTTTGTTTTTCTTTCAGTTTCATCATAAACTTTTCCTTTTTCTCCTAGACCTTGCATTTTAAAAATCATAACAAATAATGCTACCATAACAGCTGTTGGTAAGATTGAAAATATCATTCCTGGTAGTTGTACAAAAAAGCTTTGAGGTTTTTGTACTAATTCTATTTCATTTCCTTCTGCTACTTTTGTTTGAATTAGAGTTATAAATGCTTCTGTATCTGGTATTAATGCCTTTTTTTCCTCTTCTTCATTTTTCATTTTTACTTTTGCATTTTTACTACCTGTTGTTAATTCAACTTTTTCTATATTTCCATATGATATTTCTTTTATCAAATCTGTATATGCTAATGTTTTTTTGTCTTCTTTATCTTTACTTTTCATTAAATACACTGTTGTTACTATTAGTGCTGTCAATAAAAGTAATAGTATTATTATTAACCAAAGATTTTTTTTGTTTTCTTTTTTGTCTTTGTTTTGATTTACTTTTTCTTTATCCTGATTCATAATTTTTTCTCGCATAATTTAAATATTTATTATACGAATTTCTCCTTTCTTCCCCTTTATGCATTTTTCAAGTTCTTTATAATTTTCCTCTTGTATATTTTTTTCATTTTTGTTTTTTCTATTTTCCTCTTGCATACTTTTTCATTCTTGTTTTTTATATTTTCTCTTACATATTCTGTTCTTTTAGCTATTCTCTATTTTCTTTTTAGGCATTTTGTCCTTCTGGTTCTTCACCATTTTCTTTTTTGTCTTTTTTCTCTTTATCACCATTTTGGTTTTCTTTATTTTCCTTAGTATCTCCGTTTTCTTCTTTCTTTTCTTCTTTGTTATTTTCTAATTCTTTTTTTACAATTTTTTGTGCCTCTACTATTTTCATTAGTTCTGCTTGTTTTTTTATAAACTCAGATTTCATAATCATTATTGCCGCAATTAAGTAAATTGTTGCAACTGCAATATACATTACTTGGAAATATTCAATAACAAATCCTGTAAAGATATTAACTACTAGATATATTATATTTAATATCACTGAAAGAGTTATCGCATATATTGACATATTAAATATAGGAGCATACCTCATCTTCATTTTTATCATTGATGTTGCTAAAAGACCTAATACACTTATTAGTAATACATATGATAATGTTGTTATAAAGTACATGATAAATCCATATACAAATAAGGTTAAAAATACATTTACTACTAGTATTGTCATATTAGTATTATTTTTTAGATTTACTACATCTTCTTTTGAAAATTCTTGTATTCCTGAAGCCCCTAAAATATCTGCATAGTTATATTGAATAGCTCCATCTGTTACACTATTTTTTATTATTATCTTGTCTTTAGTTACTACTATTCCACCACTATTTTTGTTTATCGAATTTAAGTAACTATTAATTTCTTCTTGTGAATCTGTTTCTGTATCTATTATTATTTTCTCAATATCTTCTCTTTCAAAGATTAATGGCTCTTGGTTATTTTCTACACTCAATTTTCCTTCTTTATATGAAAAGTTTGGAAATTCATTTTTTATATAATCTAGTCCATTGTTTAATTCTGTATATGTTTGATATGTTAACCAAACTGAAAGAATAACAGATATTATAATTACTAATTTAGCTAAATAAGCTACTGCTTTTCCTACACCATCTATTGCCATTTCTGGATATTTTTCTATTTTTGTTATAGAATACCATATCTTTTTAAAAAAGCCTTTTTTATTCTTTTTTTCATTAACATTTTCTTTTTGTTCTTCTTTTATTTCCTCTTGCTTCATTACCTATACTCCCTTCTTATTTTAGAGTCTACATATTTAGGATTTATATTAAATACTACCTTATCTCCTACTTTTATATCTTTATTAGTTATATCACAAATAACATGATATGTTCCTACTCTACCTAAAATAGGAAATTTCCTGTTATTTATGGTTACAAATATTTGCTTATTTCTAAATAAATCTTTTATATCTCCTACAATATATCTTAATTTATCAATAAATCTAAACATATCTCTATCAGTTGTAATATTTACTCCATCCATATATCCACATGGTATTATTGCAATTTTAGTTTCTTTTTTTGTTGTATAAGTATTAGAATATCCTATATTAAATCCTTTTGGCAATTCTTTTATTTCAGTTACCTCTGATTCTAACTGTGCTATTTTTTTCAATCCTAATGTATTTTTAACTGATAATCTTCCTAAAAATGCTGAACCTATTCTTACAGCATTTAAATGCATATTAGGAAATTTTACAAAGGCTGATGAATTACATATATGAAGCATTCCTGTATCGATTTCATTCATTTTTAAAATTTCAACAACATCTATAAATCTATTAAATTGTTCTTTTGTATATTTATCATCGTAAAAACTTATTGAAAAATGTGAGAAAGTACCTTCTATTTTTATATTTTTCAAATCTTTTAAAGTTTCTACCATTTCATCTCTATTATCATATACAAAGCCATATCTTCCAAATCCTGTATCAATTTTTAAATGAGCTCTTATTTTTTTTCCCAATTTTTCTCCCACTTTTTCTGCAACTTGAACATCAGTTTTAGAACCTATTGTAATTATTATATTGTTGTTTACTAATTTTTCTATATCTTCTTCTATACTAATTGTTGATAGCATTAAAATATCTTGTTTTATTCCTGCTTCTCTTAATTCTAAAGCTTCTTCAATTGTAGCAACTGCAAAATATGAAATACCATTATCAATTAAAAACTTTGTAAGTTCAACTAATCCTAATCCATAGCCGTTTCCTTTTACTACTGCAATTATTTTTACTGAATTTCCAAAATCATCTTTTCCATTTATATTTGTATGTTCTTTTATTCTTTCTATATTATGTACTAAATCCTTTTTTTGTATAACTAATGATTTCATTTCTTTATATCATCCTTCCGTTTAAGGTGCAAATTAGAATGAATAATTTATAAAATTTAGATATTATTCAAGCCTATCTTTTCTATTAATTTTTTAATTTATTTATTTTCACAGTCCATCTATTTATTGTCGTAATCTATTTATTTTTATTTTTTAATTTCATTTTCATTTGTCTTAAAGTTCTAAATGCTTTTTCTGAAAATTTGTATAATTTATATTTTAATGGTTTAAATGGTAAATATACCTCTCCTATAAATTCTGTAAAAGTAGCTCCAAAACCTTTTTTAAATCTATATAACCCATATTGAGGATGGCTTTCATCAACAACTCCAGATACTCCTCTAAAATCATATACATCATCTTTTCTTGCTATTGCCATTTTTATCATTTCCCATTGTAATAAATAATTTGGCATTAAATTTCTGTGGCTATTACTACTTGCTCCATATAGATACCATGTCTTATTACCATAAAATATTGGTATTACTCCTGAAATTGGTTCGTCATTATAATAAGCCATTAATACTTTCATATGGTCAGGACCTAAGCAATCATACATTTTTTCAAAATATTCTAATGGCCTAATTATGAAACCATCTCTTGAACCCGTTTCTATCATTATTTTGTGGAAATCTTTTAAATCTTCTTTTGTTCCTTCTTTTACAACAACACCTTTTCTTCCAGCTAATCTAATATTATATCTCCACTTTTGATGAAACCCTGCCATTATTTCCTCTTCTGTTTTACCTTTTATATCTAGTCTAAATACATATCTTGGTTGTATTTCATCTTTAAAGTCTTTCGCATCATCTTTTATTTTATATCCTAATTCTGTAACAACTTTTCTAAATTCTTCATCACTACTTAAAATATCTGGTTCAATTCTTAAAACTATTGCATTATATTTTTTAGCAAGTTCCTTTGCACCATCTGTTAATTGCTTCATTACTTTCATATCGTGAATATCACATACTGGTCCTCTTGAAGAATACATAATATTACCAAAAATAGGCATTTTTCTAATCCATACACATAATGAACCAATTATATTGCCATTATCATCTTCTGCAAGTATAACCTCTGGTTTCCAATTAGGTTTCTTTACCTCTGCCCACTCTAATGATTGTTGAAAATTACATCTTTCATGCCCTTCTAAAAATTTTTTATATTCTTCTTTCGATTTATCATCTGTTACAAATCTCATTACTATTTTTCCTCCTAGTTTATTATTTACAATACTACTGTATTTTACACCAATATATAGTTTTTTACAAGTGAATTTTGTGTAAATTCTACATAATCATTATATATTAAAATTAATTAATTGAAAATAAATCTGATTATATATTATCATAGTAATTCACTATACTATTTTACTTGAAAATTCTAAATAAAAATGACTTTTTGCTCCGACCCTAATAATCAGGTCAAAACAAAAAATCATTTTTAATATATACCTAAATATAAAGTATTTCCATCAAAAAATAACTGTTCATCACTATAATAGTCCCAGTTTAGTTGACTAAATTTTTCTTGTATTTCTTTTGGTGCTTCGTAAACAGCATTATAATCTTTTCCACTATAATATTTCAAAGTTTGAATAACTGCAAAATTTGTAGCCATACCTCTTGCTGTTGAACTCCTCAACTTTAATTGTCCATCATAATAAGTAGTAGGATTAGCATCATAACCAATCACTATATTTTCTACTTTAATATTATTTTCTTTTTCATACTCAGAAATCTGCTCTAATATAGACATTGCAACATTTCTATCTATATATCCAGTAGCCATATTTTCAGATGAAGCTCTTATAAAATATATAGCATTTATAGCACACAATACTATAACTATCAAGCAAACTATTTTATCTGTAAAATCCTTTATTTCTATATTTTTTTTCATTACAATTGTAAGATATAGCAAGATAATTCCCAAAATAGCTCCAAATGACATCGCCATTCTCGATTCTATATACTGACTAGAAACAGGTATTACTACCAAAGGTAACAATGGTAATAGACAAGCAACTAATATTAATACAATATATTCAAAAATATGAAAATATTTTTTTGTTTTAATTACTCGTATTATAAAAATAATACTAAGTATAGCAATAAATGCTAAATACCATCCTTCTGGTCCTATTGATAGATTTTCTAATACAAGCGCCTTTCCAAATCTTATAAAAGTATTTATTATTTCATTAATTGACAATAATGTAGTTGCTCTATCAACAGTTTGAAAATGTGCTTCCATTATTTTTGTAAGTGCTAAACTTATTATCATAGAAAATCCCCAAAACAAGAAAACACCTATTGATTTCTTAAATATTTCTTTTATATTATCTTTATTTTTATAAGCAATAAATACTAATGAAATTAGTACAAATAAAGAAGCCGAACTTTGATAACACAATGCTGATATTGCTAAAATTGTAAAAGCATAAATATTTTTATTTTTTATATCTGATGTATATATACAAGCTGACAATACTGATAAAAATATTGAAAGAGCCATAACTGATGATTCTACAAAAATCATTGTTTCAAATGTACAAAAATTAAATAAAATAGGAAAAATAATACCTGCTATTAATATATTATTTTCCTTTTTAATTAATTTCATTGTAAATTTATATAACATAAACCATGTTAACGCAAAAAGAAACATTGAAATTATTGAGCTTAATATAATCATTGTTTCAAATTGTATATTTAATACTTTTGTAAGCCAAATTTGTAATGCAGAAAATACTCTTCCTAACATCAAGAAATGATGTATATAATTATCATATCCATCTACATATACACAATAAGTATCTTGTGCAAAATGCACTTTAAAAAAGTTAGAACAAATAATAATTGTAAAAATCAACATAGCTCCAAATATATACAAATTATTTTTTGTCCTATCTTCTTTTAGTCGATTATATATTTTTTTCATACTTTTGTTTTTTCACTCTCCAAATCTAATATAATTAATCATTCATTTCTCTTTCACCATTATATTCATTAACTAAATACAATGGTCTATTTTTAGTTTCATTAAAGATTCTTCCTAAATATTCTCCAACAATTCCAAATAACAATATTTGTATTCCAGAAAAGAATAATATCAATAATATAATTGATTGATAAGCTTGTATTGGTTGATTAACTACAAAACATTTGGCAATAACATATACAAAATAAACAAATAACACTATAAATGTTGGTATTGCAATAAAAGTAGATATTCTCAAAGGTGATGTTGTAAGTGATGTTATTCCATCTATTGCTAAATCCATTAATTTTCCATAATTCCATTTAGTTGATCCTGCAACTCTTGGGTCTCTATCATATAAAACCTCTTTTTTCTTATATCCTATCCAACTAAACATAGACTTTGTATTTCTTTGAGATTCTCTAAGTTTTTTTAAAGCATTTACACATCTTCTATCTAGTAGTCTAAAATCTCCTGTATCTTCTTGTATCTCAACTCTTGTCACATGTTGTAATACTTTATAATACATTTTAGAAGTGAATTTTTTTAGCCAAGTTTCACCTTTTCTAGATTTTCTTTTTGCATATACATCATCATAACCTTCTTCCCAGTATTTAACCAATTCTGGCACTAATTCTGGCGGATCTTGCAGGTCTGCATCCATAAATATTACACAATCACCTGTTGCATAATCAAGTCCTGCTATCATTGCAATTTCTTTTCCAAAATTTCTTGCAAAATCAACATAACAAATTCTTTTGTCTTTTTCTCTTAATTCTTTTATAATTTCGATTGTTTTGTCTTTACTCCCATCATTTACAAATAGCACCTCAAAGTCGTAATTATTTAAATTTTCCATAAGTTTTGTTAATCTTTCGTATAATATTGGTAATGATTCTTGTTCATTATAAGCTGGTATTATAATACTTATCTTTTTCATAGTTGCTACTTCCTTTTCTTAATTATTTATTTATATTTTTTTATTGTCTATATTATATACTTTTTATTTAAATTTTTTATCATATAAATTTATAACATAATTTTTACATAAAATCTTTATTATATAGTTTTATTTTCTCATTATAATTTTCTAAATAAATTTCTTTAATAGTTCCCCTAACGGTCTTTTTTCATTTAATCTTCTTATAGTTTCTGCAAATAGTGGTGCAATAGATACTACTTTTATTTTATCTATTTTTTTATCTTCTGATAAAGGAATTGTATTTGTTATAACTAATTCTTTTATAGGTGATTTTTCTATTCTTTCTATTGCTGGTCCTGAAAGAACTCCATGAGTACAAGCTGCATATACTGCATCTGCTCCAAATTCTTTTAATACTCTTACTGTTTCCATCATAGAACCTGCTGTATCTATCTCGTCATCAAATATAATTGCATTTTTGCCTTTTACATCTCCTATAATGGTTGTCCCAATTGCTTTGTCATTATTTCCATCTCTTCTTTTATCAAGCATTGCTATTGGACAATTAAAAAATTCAGAATATTTATAAGCTTTTTTTGAGCTTCCTGCATCTGTTGCAACTATAACTTTATTATCTAATTTTTTATCTTCAAAATATTTTTCTAATAATCTTTCTGCCGAAAGTCTGTCACAGTTTATTTTGTCAAAATATGCTTGTATTGCTGGATTATGAAGGTCACAAGTAATAACTCTTGTTGCTCCTGCTGCTTCTATTAATTTTGCCATTAATTTAGCTGTTATTGGAACTCGTGGTTGGTCTTTTTTATCTGACCTTGAATAAATATAATATGGCAATACAACATTTATATTTTTAGCTGATGCTCTTTTTACTGCATCAATAGTTATTAATAATTCCATTATTCTTTCATTTACTGGTGGTGTATTACTCTGTACTAAATACACATCTTGTTCTCTAACTGTTTCTAATAATTGAACAAAATTATTGTCATTTTTAAATTTCATTCTATTTATTTCGCCCATTGGCAAATCTAAATAATCACATATTTCTTTTGTGAATGGTTCTGCATATTTGCTACATGCAAAGATTTTTATATTTTCCATATTAAATTCATCCTTTCTTACTAATCTCAAAATCTAATATAAGTATTAGATTTATAAGACACTATTTATATTTTATTAATATTGAATTATCGTTTCTAATATTTCTTTATTTGTTAAGTTTTTTCGTTTATTTGTTGTTATTTCAAGAATCACCTTATTTTCGTCACTATATGGTTCTATTATTTGAGTTGGGTCCATATCTTCAAATGGATATTCTACAATTTCTCCTGTAATATAATCTCTTTCATATGCTTTTCCTGTAATGTTTATTATATATAGTTTATCTGATTTTATCATATTTTCTAATTTTTTTGATATTGCATTTTCAACTTTAAAATCAATCTTTAAATATCCCTCATTAGTTATGCTAAAATTTTGTATATCGTTATTTTTCAATAATTCTAAAAATCTATCTCTTGATTGGTCTGATATCCATATTCCTGTATTATTAGGAATATGTTTTAATAACTCATTTAATTCTTTTTCCTCAGGTTTACCATTTTTTATTATTCCTGCAAAATCCACACTAAATTGGACTTTTGGTTTTACTTGAAGAATTTTTCTCCCTCCTGGCTCTTCCCCCATTTCATAAATCTCTGTGTTTGCAGTTGCATTTATTTCTTTTTTTATTTGCTCTATTTTTTCAGTATTATATTCTGTGGAAGAGTTTGAAGCATCTGATGAATTAGAGTTGTTTTTATTAATTTCATCTTTTGATAATTCAGATTTTTCTAAGCCATTGTTATCTTGATTATTGTTTTTGGAATTATTTAGTTTTATTGCTAAAACAGTTGATATAATTATTAAGGCTAAAACTATAAAAATTATAAAAACTTTTTTGTTCATTTGCATTTCTCCTTATAAATTATATATATTACTTAATTATAATAACATTTTTATTTAAATTATTCAACTTTTTATTTCTGTTTTACCATTTATATATTTTATCATTTTCTAATTATAGTTTACTAATATTCTAAATTACTTTTTTATTCAATATATGTGAATCTATCATTTATTTTTTATGCTTTGATTTTTTATCTGTAATTATAACTACTCCTCCAATTATTAAAACAACTATTATTGTTGTAATCATCACATTTATTCCTCTACTTTTATCTTCTGGTTTATTAGCTTGATTTTCTATTTTTATTGTATATACCTTTAAGTTGCCATTTTCAGCTATAACATTTACACTAATATATTGTTGTTCTGGTGTTATTTTTACTGCTCCTACACCTTCCACTTTAGCTTTTTTATCATCTGGTTCTGCAATTATATTTAATTCTTTTATTTTACTTTTATCACTAACATAAACTACATAATTGTCTTGTTGCATATTAAATTCTGGCTCTAATTTATATCCTTCTACACTTAAACTTTTTAAATAATTATTTCCTGACTTTTCTATATTTTCTTGAATTGTATTGCTTGAATTTTGTTCTTCTTTTATTTTATTTTCTTCATATTTTTTTGCTTCTTCTTCGCCTTCTTCTGATGTAAAATCTGCTTTTCCAGCACTATTAGGTGGTACTGGAATGTCTACAAATTTATCTGCTGAATACACAATGCTATATATTCCTATAACTGATAAAAATATTATTCCTATTATCAATATCTTTTTTATATTTGGACTAATTACCTTCATTTCTTTCCTCTCTTTCTTAAATTAAAATAATTATCACTAAGTTACACTTATTATAAATTATCTAACTTTTCTTTTGAAAATAAATTTTAATCTTCAATATCTTTTTTCCTTATGTTACAAATTTTAAATTTTCTAATAATTTTTATAATTTTAAAAGAATGGCAAACTAATTATTTTATTAATTTACCATTCCCCTTTCTAATTAATCTACTTTTACTAAATAGTTTGTTGCTACAAAACCTTTTGTACCATCATCAAAAATCACTTCGTCCCACCAGTATCCATCATAATTATATTTATTTGTTATTATACGAGTTCCTCTTGTTCCATCTGCTACTGCTTTTATTAAATCAAATGATGTTCCTGGACCTGTTCTTACATTTGTTCCTATTCCATCTGCTGTTCTTACCATAACCCTATCATTGCAATTAGATTCATCTGCAATTATTTGTAAATTCGAGTTTGAACAATATCCTATGTTTCCAGATGGTGCAATTACTTTATGCCATCCATTTGATAATCTTTCTACTGAAAGAAGTATTGTTCCTGTTGGCATTCTTTCTATCAAGCCTCCTGTTGTAGATGGCTCTGTTCTCAACGCTAATCCCATTTGTGTATCAACTACTTTAACACTCATTGGTCCTTTATCAGATGTTGGTTGGTTATTTCCTCCTTGACCTGTTGGCCTTTCTGAAAATTCTCTTGGCATATTTTCATAAACTGGAACTATAAATTTTATTTTATTATCTAATGTATTAGTGTCTGCATAACAACTTCTGATTATACTTGCTTCACTATATGCAGCTGATAAATTTTGCATATATTGATGGTTATAAAATCCTCCTCCACTTGCTGGATTTACATCAAACTTGTTTAAATATAAAGTATTTTGTTTTACATCTATATAACCACTTTTTACAATTTTCATTCCACCTTCAAGTCCTTTTACCATAGAGTCCCAACCTTCTTTTTTAGCTCTTGCCAAAGCTGTTGCAACATCATTTCCTACTACTGCTCCTATATTAAATGGGTTAAAATATCTTTTTCCATCTCCACCATCCATATTTAATGTTGCAGAACCATCTTTTCCTTGTTCTTGGAATAACCTTGCTATTATATAATATGGATTTAAATTATTTTTTTCACATAATCTTCTGATATCTTCAACATAATCATTTAAAAATGTTCCTTCAACTTGATTTCTTATTGAATCTATTGTTGCTCCACTACTTGCGTAATTTCCTAAGTCTACAAATTGAAATGCATCTATATCATTCAAGAAATTTCTTGTATCCATAAAATATGCTATTCCTTTATATGAAGCTGATGCCCAAGGTCCATCAACATATGGATTAGGTGCAATCCAATCTCCTTTATATGTTGGTGTATATACTAAATTTCCTCTTTTATTTGCATATTCATATTCCCCTTGAACTGCTGTATTAAAATCTAAATTAGTATATAAGATTTCAAATTCCCAGTTAGGATGTTTTTCCACAATTCTATCTATTGCTTCTCCTACACCTGGATATCTATTTGTATCTATCTCTACTCCTAGATTTGATTTTATAAAACAGAACTTTTGCTTTATATTTTTTTCATTATTATATATTTCCATTACAGATCCATTTTCTATTGGACCTTTTATATCTAATGCTAATTTATGATTTGAAAATGGCATTATTCCAAAACTCCCATCTCCATTATCTCTTATTGTCCACTTTTGGTTATCTCCACCATTCCAATCATATTGAACAACATCTGTTCCACTTTGAATTTTTCTATCTTTTACTGTTAGAGCTTTTCCACTGTGTCCTAATAATATTTTATAGTATCCCTTTTCGTATTGAATTTTAAATTTTTGTGCTTTTGCATTAAAATCTTGCCAAATTTGTATTTTTCCATTATTGTCTTTATTACTTGATGATGCCTCTAATACTATGTTTTTATTAGCTTGTGGAACTATTTTGTATGTACCTTCTGGAATTGTTTTTTCGCTTCTATTAGATATTTTTTCTAATTTGAACTCTTGTCCATTTCCTCCACTTTTCTCATATACCTCTATATTTGTTCCATCTTCTGTTTTTGAGTGATATGCATCTAAGTATAGATTTTCTCT
>DBGCHZ010000011.1:0-1791 GCA_048355915.1 Clostridia bacterium
TTGTGGATGTGCTCAAGCTTTGTTTGATAAACATCCAGTTCAGCCCGGTGAATCTCTTCATATTAAAGTGGGAGTGACACCTGAAAATAAGGGACTCTTTGATGAGACAATCACAGTAAAATGTAATACAAATCAATTAATTAAACTCAATGTACGGGGAAATACGATTTGATAAAGTCAAATTATAAAAGGGAAACTTGCCTGATATATTAGAAACTATCACAGCAAGTTCTTCGCTCCAAAATATTATCAGAAAGGAGGTGATGTGAAAGTTTAAAATTTATTTAAATGTAAAAAAATATACAGAGGATATCTTATTCTAACTAAAGAAGATTAGGCAAAATATAAAGATCTTATAAATAATTATATTATGAGCGTTATGAAGAAATTAAGAATTATTCTTATTGTTATTGTTTTCTGTTTGGTGATGATTAATATTCTAAAAAATAATATTGATCCTTCTTTGTCTGGATTAGCTTTAAGCAATATAGAAGCTCTTGCGGGTGAAGAATGTACTACTCATTGGAGTTGCTGGTTGAACTTAGATACAAGAGCTTGTTGTAATAGTGGGTCTATCGGTTGTGCTCCATGTGATTAATTTTATGGTTCTATAACGTTTTTGTAGTGAAATATGTAATAAAATAACTTTGTTTTGATCTATATAATTCGTTGTAGAACCTAATTATTACGATTGAAACTTATCTCAAATACTTATAAAATGAAAAGATATTATTTGCTAATAATATTATCAAGCTTAATTTCTCTTTTGTCTTGTGAAAAAATAAATTATATGTATTACTTGGAAAAGGATAGTAATATGACATTTGATTTGAATTATGATGTAGAACCATATATTAAAGCTCTATTTCCTTATACAGATAAAGATGGACATCAATATATTAGTTTTCAAAATGGTTTCAAAAATCAGATTGTTTTTTATGATATACAGACAAAAGAAATGGCCTTCAAAATAGATCTTGATATAGAGGGAGATAATGGAGTTGGTTTTTTCTTAGGGTATTATATTGACAGTCTAGATAGTATTTATCTGACGAGTTTACAGCTCCCGGAAATATATAGTGTAAATAAAGAGGGGAAAATAAATAAAAAAATTTATTATGGAAAATCAAAAGATGGAAATGTTTTAAACGCATGTAACTCTTTGTCGTTTAGTTATCACCCTATACTTAAATTTAATAATAATCTTTTTGTATTGTCGGAGTGTAATCGATGGAAATATCCCAACCCTGTATCTGCAATGATTGATCTAAATACAGGGAATGTACAAGAACTTCCATTTGAATATCCCCGATTTAGTGGTGCAGATAATAAAAAAAAGAATGCTGGTGTAGAATTGTATTTTAGTAGATGTTTTAATGGTGATAAATTTATCTATTCTTTTTTCTATGAAGAAGATATATTTATAACTTCTATAGATCACAATATTGTTGAAAGAGTGAATGTAAAAAGTAATTATATTGATAGGGTTGTGATGCCGAATGATTATAATGGAACATTAAAATCTATGTGTGAAAATCCAAATTATGGTAACTTATTATATGATAAATACCGTGATGTGTATTATAGAGTTTGCTATTTGAAAACAGAGATAGATAATAGAGAAAACTATATGGAATTGTGGGATTTTGGAAGAAAGATATTTTCTATTATAATTCTAGATAAAAACTTTAATATAATAGGTGAGACTGTTTTTCCTGAATATACATATAATCCAAATCTGATGTATATTGATGAAAAAGGATTGTATATTTCTGAAAATCATTATAAAAA
>DBGCHZ010000012.1:0-1221 GCA_048355915.1 Clostridia bacterium
TCAGGGTAATTTCATAAAATATTACAAATTGTAATATTTAATATGTTATGATAAAATACAAATGGTGATAAAATGAGTATGAATGAGATTTTCAATATGTATTTTGGAATAATAGAAGATGAAAGAGACCAATACACAATAACACATTCATTAGTAGATATTTTAAAATTAATAATGATAGCAATATTATGTGGAATGGATGAACTAGATAAAATAATAGACTATGGAAAAAATAAAAAGGAATTTCTAGAACAAGAATTTAATATAAAATTAATACCATCAAAATCAACATTAACAAGAGTAATAGCAATGATAAATCCAAAATGGTTATCATTAAGTGTAGTATGTATATTAAATACACTAATAAAAAAGGAAGCTAAACAAGTAATGTTTGATGGAAAAGCAATAAAATCAACAAATGCAATAAAAACAATTGAGACAATGATGAACATAGTGACAGCATATACCGATACAGGAATATCGTTAGGACAAAAAACAGTAGATAGTAAAAGCAATGAAATTCCAGCAGTAAGAGAATTAATAGAAATGCTAAATATAGAAGGAATGGTAGTTACAGCAGATGCAATGCATTGTCAAAAAGAGACAGCCCAAGTAATAATAGAAAATAAAGGTGATTATGTATTACAGTTAAAAGCAAATCAATGGAATTTATATGAAGATGTATATGCAATGTTTGATGATAAATATATGAATGAAACGGACACAGACTGTGAATATGAAATATATAGCACGACAGAAAAAAGTCATGGAAGGATTGAAAAAAGAACATGTTATGTATTAAATGAGATAGCATTTTTTACTGATTATATAGCAGAATGGAAAGGATTAAAAAAAATATTTGCAGTAAAAAGAGAAGTAGAAAGAAATGGAAATAAAACAGAAGAAATAAGTTGCTACTTAAGTAGCAAAAATACAACAGCAGAAAAATTATTATCTTATACAAGGAAACATTGGGAAATTGAAAGTATGCATCATATTTTAGATGTAACTTATGATGAAGATAGATGTAAAATACTAACACAAAAAGCACAAGAAAACATAAATATTTTTAGAAAGATGGGAGTAAGTATTCATAAAAATTATTTAAAAGGAAAAAAGCAAACAGTTAAATCTAATTGTTTAACTGCTTGCTTAATGATAATTTACTATTGGAACTTATTGGAAATATTACAAATTGTAATATTTCATGAAATTACCCTG
>DBGCHZ010000013.1:0-171774 GCA_048355915.1 Clostridia bacterium
GTAAAAGAAAATGAGTTAGGAAGCATGTATGTGTGGATACCAAGATATGCATATAGAATAGCAGGAGAGAAAAATATAGAGGTAAATTTCTTAAAAGGAAATACAAATAAAGATAAAAATAATAAAGAATATACAATAAACGAAAGTGTAGATACAAAAACAACAGCAATAGTACACCCAGCATTTAGTTTAAGTGGAGGCCAACTAAGTGGAATATGGGTATCAAAATTCGAAGCAAGTGGAACAAATAAAGATGGACAAGCAGTAGGAAATGGAACAAGTAGTTCAAATTCACAACAATATGCACCAGATGAAACAACAATAGCAAAAAGTTTACCAAATAAAATAAGTTGGAGATATATATCAATAGGCGAAAGCGAAAAAAGAAGCATGGATATAGCAGGAGCACAAAAGGAAAAATATGGACTAGATTACGCAAATAGCCATTTAATAAGAAATAGCGAATGGGGAGCAGTAGCATACTTATGTTATAGCCAATATGGAAATGTACCAAAAACAAATGGAGCAGGTTCATTAGTTCCTAATAGCCATTGGTACGATATGTACACAGGACAAGGACCAAAAGGAACAACTGATGAAGGTTGGTACAGTAGAACAGATGACGCTCATAACTATAATACATCAAATGGAGTGCTATCAAGTACAACAGGAAATGTAACAGGAATATATGATATGAGTGGAGGAAACTGGGAAAGAGTAGCAGCATATATAGATAATGGAAATGGAAATTTAACCTACTATGGAAAAAGTGCAGATGGAAATATAAAATACTTTGAAAATGGAAAAGTAAACCCAACATATGCAAGTTTATGGGAAGCATATGAAACAAGTGAAGAAGAAAAAACAAATAAAATATCATTAAGTGATGGAACAACATTAACACAAGGAGAATTATGGGATTGGAATAAAAGAGAAGAGAAACATCATGAGGCAAGAAGAAGAATAACAGAGGCAAACTATAATAATATGGCAAAACATAAAGGAATAGGGGTAAATGAGGTATCAACGGAATTTTCATTCTATGCTCCATTTACACCAGGAACAGAGAATAATTCACAACCATGGGGATGGTTCAAAACAGCTCAGGAAGCAGTAAAAGGAACACAAAATCTTGCAAGAACATGGGATAATGATTATGTACTAATAGGACATAGCGCGTCTCCGTTCGTGTTACGCGGGGGCAGTTGCGATGGTGGTTCCGTTGCAGGTGTGCTCTGTTCGAACGTTACTAGTGGCAACCCGTACAACAACAACGGGTTCCGTTCAGTGCTTGTTGTGTAGCACTTTGAATGTGACTTAATTCTTAAATTCCTTTTACTCGGCACAAAATATTAATATGTGCTAAGTGAAAATACGGGAGAGAATTATAACTTGTAAAGATTAATGATGGGTATCATAAAGTGTATAAATTATTTAAAATAAAAAAATGAGAACCGGTAAAAATTAGTCAGGAGTATAAAATTGTCACATTGAATGGCAAGAAAATATAAATAAGTTAATAAAATTAGGGATTAAACTGTAGCGCGTATCCGTTCGTGAAACGCGGGGGCAATTGCAATAATGGTTCCAATGCAGGTGTGCTCAATTCGAACATTACTAATGGCAACCCGAACAACAACAACGGGTTCCGTTCAGTGCTTGTTGTGTAGCACTTCGATACAACAAGAAACATAAAGTTTCTATCCCAGATGGGTATTCTTCAAGGAGAATACCGAGAGGTAAGACAAAAATATTTTCAACAGGATTAGTATCAAAGAAGTTTAATTCCTTTGGTATAGGCAAGTTCCTATATCATAAATACATAAACAGTATGAGTATAATTAACTCTAAGCTCTAAGCTTATCTTGTTCAAGTAGTAAAATGGCGAAAGTCCGAGAATACGAGAATTGGCTGTTATAGAATATATAAAAATATTCTATAACAGCCAATTTGTAATTATATTAATTATAAAGAATCATATTCAATCATTTCTATTAGAGATTTTTCTATATTATTATAGTAATTTGAATTGACAATAAAATTACAACTATTTAAAATCTTTTGCTGGAGTTTATATGAATTACAATGTGAAGAATGTCCAAGCCAAGAATTTAGACTTTGAAGCGCCAAAGAAATATCTAATTTATTTTTTTCATAGCAAAGATTCCAGCTTTTTACTTTTTTCTTAATTTTCTTTTTACTACTAATTCTAAGTAAACGATGAGTTGTAAAAATTCTATAACCACAAAAATTAACTCCCATTTTATAAGGATAATATTTTGATTTATTATTTAAAGAAAGATGTAATTTATTAGTCAAAAAATTTTGTATTTTTGTTTTTATTTCTATACAACTTTTTTTAGTAGGTAGTAGTAAAATAAAATCATCCATATATCTAGTATAATATTTTATTTTTAAAGTTCTTTTAACATATTGGTCAAGTTCATTCAAATAAATATTTGCAAAAAACTGACTTGAATAATTTCCAATAGGAATACCTACGGTGTCATTAATATTTCTTTTATCAAATATAAGTAATTTAGTAAAAGATAACAATTCTTTATCAGATATATATTTTTTCATAATATTAAATAAAATATATGGGTCAATGCTATAAAAAAATTTACTAATGTCACATTTTAGAACCCAAAAATCACCATAATTTCTTTTAAATTTACGCATTTGCTTTTGAACCTCACAAACAGCTTTATGAGTACCTTTATCAGTCAAACAAGCAAAAGATGTATTTATAAATTTGGGGACAATATATGGTTTAATAAATTCTTCAACATACCATTGGTGAACAATTCTATCAACATATGGAAGCGCTTTTATAAGTCTTTCCTTAGGCTCATAAATTGTAAAACTATAATAATTTCCTAAATGATAAGTTTTATTTTTAATATTATTTAATAAATTAATTAAATTGTTTTCCAAATTCAATTCAAAGCGAATAACCTCATTTTTGTAAGATTTATGTACTTTTGCTCTTTCATGAGCTTGTAATAATTTTGAAAAAGTCAAATTTTCATAGAAACAATTTTTTATTTTTTTAGACATGAAGAAATCCACGCTCCTAACATATTACAGATATTAGTTATATGATTACACCAAGTTTGATAGTTTTGCATTGAAATGTATTTGTATTTATAAGATAATCGAATATGCACTTTCAAAAGGTTTAAGTTTATATCAAATTCATTGAGATATTTTAGTTTTTCTTGTTTATTATAAACTTTAATAGAATAAATTAATAATCTTAAACCAGCATATAAAGTACTTTTAATTTCTTTAACTAGTGCAAAAGTTTCAGACTTTGGATATTTTCTAACTAAATCATTAGTATAATAAATCATTTCTAAATATTTTTGATATATTTGCAAATTATTTTTATTATCAGACATTTTAGAATACTCCTTTTAAAAGATTATTAGATGTATTTTTTAACTTATCTAAAAGCTCATAAGCTTCTCTTACTGACAAAGAATTTGTATCTAAACTCGAAACTTGTGACAAAAAAGTTTTTATATTCTCATTTAAAGAATAACTTTTCAAAGAGTAACTAATATTAGAATTAGAGTCAATAATTTGAAAGTTATAATCAGTAGCTTGTAATAATGAAGAATATTTTTTCAAAGAAGAAACAGGAAAGCCACACTTTACAACATTTTCAGTAAGAAAAGTAATTTTTAGATTTAAAATTTTAGAAGCAATTTTTGCATCTTCATCAATTAAAATAAAAAATATTCCAGACTTAAATAAATATAAAGTTTTATCAGAATTTGATTCATTAGATTTTAAAGATGAATAGATATCATATAATTTACTCATATAATCCTCCTTTATATACAGTTGTTAAATATTACAATAAATGTTTAAAATTAACAATTATTGTCTTTTACATTATAATACAAATATTGTCAAAATACAACAATGATTTTGTGGTGATTGTGGTGGTGATTTTGTGATTTTGGGGTCGTGTGATTTTGGGGTCGGAGACAAAAATCATCGAAGAGTATAAAAAGATAGTCATAAGGATAAGATAGAAAATGAGATAAAAATGATTTTGGGGTCGGAGACAAAAATCATCAAAGAGCATAAAAAGATAGTCATAAAAATGAGATAGAAACGAGATAGAAAAGGAGATAAAAAACGGATAGAAACGAGATAGAAATTGAGATAAAATTTGAAATAAAATGGAATCGGAGATGATGATTTTTGTCTCCGACCCCAAAATCATTATTTAATTAACATATTACCAATATTAGTTACAGTTCCTGCACCCAGAGTCATAATAATATCGTTTTCTTTAACATTATTTTTTATATAATTTACACATTCGTCAAAATCAGGAATATATAAAGCTTTTTTACCAAGAGAATTAATTTTATCAACTAAATTTTTAGAAGAAATACCATAAGTGTTAGTTTCTCTTGCGGCATAAATATCTAAAACGATAATATTGTCAAAATTTAATAAAGCCTTTGCAAAATCATTTAATAAGGTTTTGGTTCTACTATAAGTATGTGGTTGAAAAACAACCCAAGATTTATTATATTTTTTATTCATTAAAGATTTAGCAGTTGCTATAATTTCAGTAGGGTGATGACCGTAATCATCATAAACACTTGCTATTCCATTTACTTTTCCCTTAAATTCAAATCTTCTATGGGCACCAGTAAATTTTAATAATCCGTTTTTGATAGATTGTTTATCAATTCCATATTCATTACAAAGGGAAATACAAGCTAAAGCATTTAGAACATTGTGCATTCCTGGAACTGACAATTTTATTCTTTCAAAAAATTCATCGTTATGATATACATCAAATTCAGCAAATCCATCATTGTCAAAAACAATATTAACAGCAAAGAAATTTGTATTTTTATTAGTAATACCATAAGTAATAACTTTTGAATTTGTATATTGATTTAAATCTAAGCAATTATTATCGTCACCGTTTAAAATTAATAAACCATCATCAGGTAATAATTTTACATATTTTATAAAAGCATTTTTTATATTTTCAAAGTTTTTAAAATAATCTAAATGGTCATTATCAATATTCAAGATAATTTCAGCCTTAGGGAAAAATTTCAAGAAACTTTCAACATATTCACAAGCTTCAATTATAAAATGTTCACTATTTCCAACTCTATAATTACCATCAAGCTGTTTTAAATAAGCACCAACTTGGATACTAGGATCTTTCATGGCCTCGACAAAACAAAGAGAAATCATAGAAGTAGTAGTTGTTTTTCCATGAGTTCCAGAAACACAAATAGTATCTTTATAGCATTTAGTTAATTCTCCTAAAAAATCAGCTCTTTCAATAGTTGGAATATTATTTTGTTTAGCAATTACCATTTCAGGGTCATCTTGCTTAATTGCAGCAGAGTAAACAACTATATCTGCATTTTTAACATCTTCACTATTATGACCAATAGTAACTTTAACTCCTTTTTTTGTTAGAATTTCAACTGTTTCAGAATTAGAACAATCAGAGCCAGTAATATTAAAACCCCAATTAAGCAGAATTTCGGCAATTCCACTCATACTAACTCCACCAATTCCAATCATATGTATATTTTTATATTTCTTTATATTATCTATATTAGGCATTAATCAACACTCCTTTTTAACAGATAGATTATACAATTTTATATGTAAAAATTCAATAGTTTAAAGGAAATTTCATTGTATTAGATAAAAATTCGTTATTTAGTTATGTCATTTGGTTATATTATATTCAATAAATTTTATTAAGTTACACAATTAGCTTACACATTTTTTATATATAATTAGATGCAATTATATATAATTAAATAAAATTTAAAAAAATGTAAAAAAAAGAAGGAAAAAGATTTTTTATGAAGAATAATATAATTGTACATAAGATATAAAAAATATGTACAAAATATTTTTAAAACTTAAGGAAGGCAGGTGCACAAAATGCAAATAACAGATGTACGTTTAAGAAAAGTTAATTCAGAGAACAGAATGAAAGCTGTTGCTTCTGTAACATTCGATAATGAATTCGTAATTCACGATATCAAAGTTATCGAAAGCCAAAATGGATTATTTATAGCTATGCCAAGTAGAAAAACTCCAAACGGAGAATTCAAAGATATAGCTCATCCAATCAATGCTGAAACTAGAGAGAAAATTCAAAAAGCTATATTAGAAGCTTATGAAGCTCCAGAAACAGAAGAATCAGCAGAATAATTATAAATAAAAGAGACTGTCCTAAGATATAGAAATATATTTATAGGGCAGTTTTTTTGAAATTTATTTTGCAAATTAAATAGGGGATAAATAATCCAGTAGAATTGGCAAAGAAAGAATAAGAACTAACAAAAAAGAAAGTAATTTAACTATTTATTGTAAAACATTTAAACATTATTTACAAATAATTATTTTGAAAAGAGAGTTAAATAATTATAATTTGAATAATTATAATAGGTAAAAAAGATATGGATATGATAAAGAATGTATAAAATGTGAATAAAAATATATATGTATAAATGAAAATATAATTTTTATATGATAAATTTTAAGAATTAATAATAAATGAACAGTTAATTTTAATAGATAAATAAAAATATAATAAATAAAGAATTAATTGATAATTTGCTTAAAAGTCAAATAGTTCTATGTTATGCTTTTTAAGAAATAAATTAAAGCTTTGTCTACTAGAAAATATGTATCGAATATAAATATTATTATTTTTTTCAGAGATATAATAAATTATTCTATAATTTTTACAAATTCGTTCTCGATAGTGTTTATTTAAAAGCTCGGGGACATATCGGCCAATGTATGGAGAAGATTGTAAATTATAAATTTCATCGTATAATTTGTTTACTATTTTACTTGCATAATTGGCAGATATGTTAGATGAATAATTAAATATATCTGTAATTACATCTTTTACTTCATCAGATATTATTATTTGCATATTTCGCCTCCAATTCATCAATGTGCTGTTTTAATTCTTCTAATGTACAAACATTACCGTTTTTAATGTCATCTTCACTTTCTTTAAGCCCAGCAAATAAAAATAAGTCATATATAATATTGTATAAAGTATCTTCTTGTATATTTATTTCATTTAAAGTTTTTTTCATAAATTCCATTTTGGGACCTCCTTTTATTTAATTTTTTTCTTCAAGTATTTCCTTTAATGTTTCAAGATTCAAATGTTTATTAGTACCAGGAATAATAGTTGTTTCATCTTCATCATATCTTTTTAGATATTCAATCATAATTTTCCCAACCATTTGAGTTGGTTTTAGACCATCAAAATAGTCATTAGGCACAGAATTGAGAATATCTAACATTCGTTGTTTTACAATAGACATAAATTTAACTCCTTTCAAAATTTATAATTAGTATATCATAAGTTTTATTATTTTACTATAAATTTATGTGAATAATTTGTGAAATTTAAGCTATGACTTACAATTTTAAACTTATGTAAATGTTTTTTAGTATAAAAGACTTGAAAAAAAGGCAAAAAACAGTTAAAATATAAAGGAATTTTAATAAAGAGATAAAATTAAAAAAGTTAAAGGAATGATTTTAAATGTACTTAATAGTAGGGTTAGGAAATCCGGAAGAAGAATATTCAAATACAAGACATAATATGGGATTTGATACTGTTAATAAAATAGCAAAAGATTATGATATTGAAATAAATAAAAATAAATTTAAAGGAATATATGGAACTGGAATAATAGAAAATGAAAAAGTTATTTTATTAAAGCCACAAACATATATGAATTTAAGTGGCGAGAGCATAATAGAGGCCATAAAATTTTATAAAATTGATACAAATAAAATAATAGTAATATATGATGATATAGATGTAAAACCAGGTAAGATAAAAATAAGAAAAAAAGGTGGACCTGGTTCTCATAATGGTATGAAATCTGTTATAAATAGCTTAGGTAGTCAAGAATTTTCAAGAATAAGAGTAGGGATAGGAACTCCGGAACATAAGAATGATATGATAAATTATGTAATCGGAAAAGTTCCCAAAGAAGAATTAGAACAGCTAGATGAAGGAACATCTACTGCAAAAGAAGCTGTTACAGAAATAATAAAAAACGGAATAGATATTGCAATGAATAAATTTAATTAAAATATTTATGCAAACAAAGAAAAGCAAAATATTAAATTTAATAAATTCATGTATAAAAGTATGTAAAATGGTTTATAGGTAAAGCCCATTAAAAAACCTAAATATATTATACAAGGAAAATAAAATGCTAGAATTAATGATAAAAAGAACATTAGAAAATAAAGAAATAGCACTTATAGAAAATGGAAATTTAATAGAATATTATGTAGAAGAAAATAAAGATGAAAGAAAAGAAGGAAATATTTATATTGGTATTGTAAAAGATATAATAAAAGGAATGCAAGCAGCTTTTGTTGATATAGGAACAGAAAAAAATAGTTTTATTCATTTAGAAGATATAATACCTCAAATAAATAAAAAAGATGAAATTAAAGAAAGCAAAAAACAAGATATTACTGATGTGGTAGAAAGAAATCAAAAATTATTAGTACAAGTAAAAAAAGATAGCAATGATAAAAAAGGAGCAAGAATATCAACACATATAAATTTACCAAGTAAATATATAGTATTAATGCCAAATACAAATATAATAACAATATCACAAAAAATTGAAGATAAAAAAGAACAAGAAAGACTAGTAAAGATAGTAAAAGAAAATATTTCGGAAGGAAATGGAGCAGTTATTAGAACATCAGCAGAAGGAAAAGATAAGGAACTAATAGAAGATATAAAATATATTGAAAACAAATGGGAAGAGATTATATCAACAAATATTGATATAAATGAAAACAAAGCTCAATTATTATATACAAGTCAAGACATAGTAGAAAAAATGTTATTAGATTTAGTTGAGAAAAATTTAGAAAAAATTACTGTATGTGATAATAGAGATTATAATACAGTAATTCGAATAAAAAAGGAAAATGCTGAATATAAAAATATACAACTTGCTATAAAAAGTGAAGCTTCAATTTTTGAAACATATGATTTAGAAAAGCAAATAGAAAAGAGCAAAAATAGGAAAATATGGTTAAAATGTGGGGGCTTTATTACAATAGATAAAACAGAAGCTTTAACAGCAATAGATGTAAATACTGGGAAATATACAGGGAAAGATAGTGTAAGTGATACAGTATATAAAGTAAATGAAGAAGCAACAAAAGAAATTGCAAAGCAATTAAGATTAAGAGATATTGGCGGAATAATAATAATTGATTATATCGATATGAAAAATGAAGAAAATAAGCAAAAGATAGAAGAATTATTAAAACAAGAATTAAAAAAAGATAGAACAAAGACACAAGTTGAAGGATTTTCTAGACTAGAATTAATGGAATTGACAAGAAAACATATTTGTAGTCATAAGAATTAAAAAGATAAAAACAAGAAAACTAAAATAGCAGAGAAAAAGAAAGGAATTGTAGTAAAAATGAATGTAGGTTTTATATCCTTAGGATGTAGCAAAAATTTAATAGATACAGAAGCAACAATTGGAATTTTTAAAGAACACAAATTCAATATAGTAAACGATGAAGAAAAAGCAGATATTTTGGTAATAAATACATGTGGATTTATTGAATCTGCAAAAGAGGAAGCAATAAATACAATATTAGAAATGGCAGAATACAAGAATAAGAGATGCAAATATTTAATTGTAATGGGCTGTTTAGTTCAAAGATATTATGAAGAATTAATAAAAGCAATTCCAGAGGTAGACTTGTTTTTAAAAATTGATGAATATGATAAGATTTGGGAAAAGATAGAAGATTTAATTAAAAGAGATATAGTTCAAAAGTCAAAAAATATGACAAGTAAGAAGATTTCTGAAATCCCTGCAATGCCAATGTTGAAACAAGAAGAATTTTTAAACAGAGTTATAACAACAGGGAAAAATTTTGCTTATTTAAAAATAGGTGAAGGTTGTAGTAATAGATGCACATATTGTGCAATTCCATATATTAGAGGTCCATTTGTAAGTAGAAAAATGGAGGATATTTTAGAAGAGGCAAAAGGTTTAGCAAGACAAGGAATTAAAGAATTAATTGTAATAGCACAAGATACAACTAAATATGGAGAAGATATATATGGCGAAGGAAAACTTGCAGAGTTATTACAGGAACTATCAAAAATAGAAGAAATAAAATGGATTAGATTTTTATATTCTTATCCAGAAGGAATTACAGATGATTTGATAGAAATTGTAGCAAATAATCCTAAAATAGCAAAATATTTTGACATACCTATTCAACATATTTCAAATGATGTTTTAAAAAAGATGAATAGAAGAACTAATAAAGAACAAATAACAGGACTAATAAATAAAATAAGAAATAGAATACCAAATGTGACTTTAAGAACTAGTTTAATTGTGGGATTTCCCGGAGAAACAGAGCAAAATTTTAAAGAATTACAAGAGTTTATAAAATTTGCTAGGTTTGATAAGCTAGGAGCTTTTATGTATTCAAAAGAAGAGGGAACTCCTGCTGAAAAATTGCCAAATCAAGTGCATGGAAATACGAAGAGGTCTAGATATAATAGAATTATGCAAGAACAAAAGGATATTTCAAGAGAAAATCAAGAAAAGAAAATTGGAAAGAAAATGACTGTTTTAGTAGAAGATATGTCTTTTGATGGAAATTATTTCGTTGGTAGAAGCTTTCAAGATGTTCCAGAGATAGATGGAGTAGTGTATATTAAGAATGATGGAAATAGAAAACTTGAAGAAATTTTGAATAATTTTGTTGATTGCGAAATTATAGATGTTAGTGAGTATGATTTGATGGCAAGATTTGTGTGAGTTGAGTGTGGCGATTTTGAGTGGATTGTTAGAAAGTAGCCGTTAGAAGCTAGTAGTGTAAATAATTTTTTTATATTAATGGTTCCTTTCATAATTTAAGAAATTCTATTGCAAAATTTTTGGTGCCCTTTCTGTGCTGGTCTCTTTTGGGAAAAGTGACCACACGGACATTACCCTAAAATTTTGCAAAGATTTTCTAAAATTATTTCAGTCACACATTAATATAAAAAATTATTTACACTACTAGTTTCTAACTACTCTATAATATTTATTGAAAAGTAGTCACTTGAATTTAAAAAGTTAATTTAGTATAATAAAATAGTATAAAATAAAGTGATGAATTTTAATTAAGGATGGATGATGTGTTATGAAAAAAAGAATTTTGACGGGGGATAGACCAACAGGGAGATTGCATATTGGACATTATTTTGGCTCTTTGAAGAAGAGGGTTGAGATGCAAAATAGTGGTGAGTATGATATGTATATTTTGATTGCTGATGTTCAAGCATTAACAGATAATTTTAATAATCCGGAAAAGGTTAGAAATAATGTTAGACAACTTGCTATGGATTATTTGGCTTGTGGTATTGACCCTAGTAAAACTACTATATATATACAGTCTATGATACCTGAAACTGCTGAACTTACTGTTTATTATTCTAATTTGGTTTCAATTGCAAGATTGGAAAGAAATCCGACTGTTAAAACTGAACTTGCTCAAAAGAAAAATGTTTTTGGAGAAAGTGTTACTTATGGATTTTTAGGTTATCCAGTAAGTCAAGCAGCTGATATAACAACTTTTGAAGGTGAATTAGTTCCAGCAGGTGAAGACCAAGAGCCTTTAATAGAACAAGCAAGAGAGATTGTTAGAAAATTTAATAGTATTTATGGAGAGGTTTTAGTTGAACCTAAAATTGTATTGTCAGAAGGTAAAAGAATTAAAGGTCTTGATGGTAATGAAAAGATGGGTAAATCCTTAGGTAATGCTATTTACTTATCTGATAGTGAAGAAGAAATTACAAAAAAAGTTATGAGTGCTGTAACAGACCCTAATAGAATAAAAAAAGATGATTTGGGAAATCCTGATGTATGTATGGTTGCATATTATCATAATTTATTTACAAATTCAGAAGATGTAAAAACAGTATGTGAAGAATGTAAAGCTGGAAAAAGAGGTTGTGTTGCTTGTAAAAGAGAATTGGCTAAAAATATAATTGAATATTTAAGACCAATAAGAGAAAAAAGAAAATATTATGAGGATAATATAGAACTTGTTGATAAAATTCTTAAAGAGGGAACTGAAAAAGCAAGAAAGACAGCAAAGGAAACAATGAAAAAAGTAAAAAGTGCTATGAAATTAGATTATTTTGATGAATTGTAGATATTTGTAATTAGTTTATTTTTGAAACATTAAACAAAATAAAAAGATAATGATGATTAGCTAAAATACAGAGATTGGATATTTATATATTTTAGATAAACTAACAAAAAATGAGTGTAAAAAAACAAAAAGTTAAAGAGGTGAGAATATGTTTACAGATTATACAAAAATAATAATAAAATCAGGAGATGGTGGAAATGGAGCAGCAACTTTCCGTCGTGAAAAATATGTAGCAGCAGGAGGCCCAGATGGAGGCGATGGAGGAAAAGGTGGAGATATATATTTCCAAGTAGATAAAGACAAGAACACATTAATTGATTTTAGATACAATAAAAAATTTAAAGCAGAAAATGGAGAAAATGGTAGTGGCAGTCATTGCAATGGAAAATATGGAAAAGACTTATATATAAAAGTTCCAATAGGGACAATAGTAAAAGATGTAGAAACAGGAAAGGTAGTTGCAGATTTATCAAATCCAGACCAGACTGAATTGATTTTAAAAGGTGGTCGTGGAGGAAGAGGAAACTCACATTTTGCAACAGCAACAAGACAAGCTCCTAGATTTTCAGAAGATGGAGAAAAGGGAGAAGAAAAGGAAATAATTCTAGAATTAAAGCTACTTGCAGATGTAGGACTATTAGGCTTTCCTAATGTGGGAAAATCAACATTTTTATCAGTGGTTACAGAAGCTAGACCTAAAATTGCAAATTATCATTTTACAACATTAGAGCCAAATTTAGGAGTTGTAAAAACAAAAAATGGAGATGGATTTGTAATTGCAGATATTCCGGGAATAATTGAAGGTGCAAGTGAAGGTGTTGGTCTAGGAATCCAATTTTTAAGACATGTTGAAAGAACTAGACTATTGCTACACTTTTTAGATGTATCAGGACAAGAAGGAAGAAATCCAGTAGAAGACTTTAATACTATAAATGAAGAATTAAAAAAATATAGTGAAAAATTAAGTAAGAGAAAGCAAATAATCGTAGCAAATAAAATTGACGCAATGCAAGATGAAACATTACTAAAAGAAGTAGAAGAATTAGCCAAAAAAGAAAATCTAAAATTATTTAAAATATCAGCAGCAACAAAACAAGGAATAGAAGAATTAATCGATTATGTTGCAGAAGAATTGAAAAACTTACCAAAAGAAGATTTAATTGAAATAGAAGATAAAGTTGTTTATACATTAGAAGATAAAAAAGATGAATGGTCAATTAGAGAAGAAAATGGAGTATTCATAGTTTCTGGAAGAGCAGTACAAAGACTAATGGGAAGAGTAAATATTGAAGATAATGAATCAATGTATTATTTACAAAAATGCTTAAAAAATATGGGAATAGATGAAAAACTAAAAGAAATGGGCGTATGTGAAGGAGATACTGTAATCCTAGATGATTGGGAATTGGAATGGTATGAATAGCATATAAATAATGAATACTAAATATTAAATAAAGAAGAATAAAATATTATATGAAATGAAAAAAGTTATCATAATATTTTATTCTTCTAAAATATAAAAGGTTAAATTAGAAAATTTATTTTGATTTTTATCAACAAAAGTTTAAGATTTTTAGTAATTTTACAATATGAGTTGACTAAAATAGAATTTAGTGGTATAAATAATAAGTAAATTTTATGGCCCCTTGGTCAAGCGGTTAAGACGCCACCCTCTCAAGGTGGAATCATGGGTTCGATTCCCGTAGGGGTCACCAAATATAATTCTATTTAAGAATAAATTGAGTTAATAAATACAAAGAATAGGGAGAAAATTAATATTATAGATTTTCTCCCTATATTAATGATGAGTAGAATAGATTAAATGCTATGTACACTTTTTACTAAGAACTCTTAATTGCTCAACTAAAACAGTAAAGTTAAATTTTCTAAATTTATTTTTTAAATCCATCACTAATATCATAATAATAATCTAAACATCTAGCAATATAATCAGAATTTACATTAAAATGATTTGCTATTTCAGTTGCAGTAGATATACCACTATTAATCAATTGTTTAATTTCATTATAAGGAAAAAATTCATTCCAAGCCGCAATATCAGCAGATTGTTCCATATCATTTATTATTTCATAAGGGTCATTAGATTTGTAATATGAATTAGCTAAATAATGACCAAATTCTTGAATTATAACTGTATTTTCATGTGTAGAATTTTTAATTTGCTCTTTATCAACAACTATTGCTGTAATATTTTCATAATGCACAATCGCACCAGGAGTAAAAAAGAGTTTTTGGTTTATATAATGTATATTTTCTTGTTGTAGTCTTTTGTATAAATCATCAGTATTCATTTTTAATTTTTATTTTGTTTTTTTAATAAATCCTCCATAATTTCTCGTAAAATTTCTTGATTCTCTTTATTTAAGCCTTTTATACCATTTGCAAAGGCAATTTCTATATCATTTAGTTCTAAAATATTATTTTTAACATCACTTTTACAAAGAATATAATCTATACTACAATCAAATATTTCAGATAACTTTATTAAAATTTCTATACTAGGTTTGCGTGATTCGTTTTCATACATTGCAATAGTGCTTTTTGCACCATTAATTTTATCAGCAAGTTCTTGTTGAGTATATCCAAATTGTTTACGCAATTCTTTTATCCTGTTCATTGTATCACTCCTCGTCAACAATTATAACACGCATATAGAACATATTTCAATAAATAAAGACAAAGTTCTTTAATAAATGAAAAAGATTGACAGTTCACTTAAAGTATATTATACTTAGAGTGAATATAAAAAGAAAGGAGAAGAGCGGGATGAAAAAAAGAAAATATTATTTAATAATGTAAAATAAGAACAGATGATTTTACAATGAAAATTATATAAAATCAAAAATGTATTTTTTAACTAAAAGCATGATGATAAAATAATAATGGTGATAAAAATGAGCGAAGTAATAAAAAATTTAAAAACTATAAGGAAAAAATTAGATAAAAGTATAAGGAAATATGGGATATATTCAGAAAATTCGCAAATGATTAGTAAAGAATTTGATGATTTATTAAATATATACTATAAGTCAATAAAAGAAGTAGAATTTCCTGAAAGCTCAATGATGATAATTTATTATAGAATATCATATAATGCACTAAAAGAATTGACACAAAAAAATAAAAAGTTTCCATTAGTAAAAGAATGGAATAAATATGCTAAAAAAAATAAGCTTATGTCACATATTTCTCTGGAATATATCTCAAAACTAGATTGGAATTATATTCAGATAAAAGTTGAAAGAGAAATAAATTTAGAAATATTATAGGAGATTTTGTCGAAAATGACTGCAAAAAACTTGACAAGATATTTTAATTTTATAAAATAGATAAAAGAGATAGAAGACCGCGAAATCTATTACTATCTCTTTTATAACAACACTCAATAAAGAGGTGTTACTATCAGTATAACCTCTTTATATACAAAAGTCAAATGTATTTTATACGAAAGAGAGGTTTTAATTTGTGAAAAAGATGAATTTAGAAGATTTTATAAGAAAAAGAATATTTGATAATAGAAAAATGTTTTCTAAAAAAGAATTGACAAAAATAGATGAAAATATTATACTTATAAAAAAGATATATATATTGGCATTAAAAGATAGTTGGAATATGCATAAATAAGTTTAAAAGGGAGTAGCTTTTTAAATTACTAATCAACAGTCGCGATAATTATTATCTGGTTAGTAAGCTTTTAGGAATGAGTAAGCGAGACTTTTAAAAGGATAACAATACCTTTTAAAGGTCTTTTTATGTGTGTTTTGACATAAAAAAATTAAAATAATGCCAAAATAATTACAAAAGGAGGAAGAACATTGGAAAATCATAACTGGTTTAACAAGAAAGTAGAGGATGTAGAAAAAGAGCTACACACAAATATCGAAACAGGACTAACAGATGAAGATGTAAAGCAAAGAAGAGAAAAATATGGTCTAAATCAATTGAAAGAAAAAAAGAAAAAATCAATGTTAAAAAGATTTTTAGACCAATTCAAAGACTTTTCAATCATAATTTTAATAATAGCAGCAATAGTATCTGGAGTAGTTGGTGTAGCAGAAGGGGAAGGGATTACTGATACAATAATTATATTGATAGTAGTTCTTGTAAATGCAATAATAGGAGTAACACAAGAATCTAAAGCTGAAAAGTCATTAGAAGCGTTACAAAAATTAACAGACCATGCGTCTAAGGTTATTAGAAACGGACATATTACTGTTGTCCCAGCAAAGGAATTAGTACCAGGAGATATCGTTGTATTAGATACAGGTGATTACATTCCAGCAGATTTAAGAATTATTGAAGCAGTAAATTTAAAATCACAAGAGGCATCACTTACAGGAGAATCTGTTCCAGTAGAAAAAACAATTGAAAAAATAGAAGATACAGAGATTGGAATAGGAGACAGAACAAATATGTTATTTTCTTCTAGCTTAGTAACATATGGTAGAGGAAAAGGAATTGTAGTAGAAACAGGAATGACAACTGAAGTTGGTAAAATAGCAGAAATGATAAATCAAACAGAAGAACAAATAACACCACTACAACAAAAACTAAATAAATTAGGAAAAACTTTAGGAATAGCAGCATTAGCTATTTGTGTATTTATATTCATAATAGGATTGTTACAACATAAAGAACCAATTCATATGTTTATGACAGCAGTATCATTAGCTGTTGCAGCAATTCCAGAAGGATTAGTTGCAGTTTCAACAATTGTTCTAGCAATTGGTGTTCAAAAAATGGTAAAGAAAAATGCCATAGTAAAAAGATTACCAGCAGTAGAAACATTAGGAAGTGCAACAGTTATATGTTCTGATAAGACAGGAACATTAACACAAAACAGAATGACAGTAGAAAAAGTATTCTTAAATAAAGAAATAAAAGATTTTGTGTCAATTGATAAAAATAATATAGATGAAGATATGACAAAATTAGTTTATGCCAATATGCTTTGTAACGATACAAAAATTGCAAAAGATGGAACATTAACAGGAGATCCAACAGAAACAGCATTAGTAGATATGGCATTTAATCTAAATTTTGACAAATCAATATATGATAGAATGGTTCGTGTAGCAGAAGTTCCATTTGATTCAGATAGAAAATTAATGACAACAGTAAACAAAGTTAATGATAAATATATTGCATATACAAAAGGTGGAGTAGACGAATTATTAAGAATATGTAAAGGTTATTTATTAAACAACGAAATCAAAGAAGACTTAGAAAATTATGCTGTAATAATTAGAGAAAAAAATGAAGAAATGGCAAAAGAAGCATTAAGAGTTTTAGCTTGTGGATATAAAGAATTTGACCATGAACCAACAGAAGAAGAAATAAAAAATATTGAAAGTGATTTGATATTTGTTGGAATGGTTGGAATGATTGACCCACCAAGAGAAGAAGCTAAAAAAGCAGTAGAAAAATGTAAAACAGCAGGAATAAAAACTGTAATGATTACAGGAGACCACAAAATTACAGCAACAGCAATAGCTAAGAAACTAGGAATATTAGAAAACGAAAGTGAAGCAATAACAGGTCAAGAACTTGAAAAAATGAGTGATGAAGACTTACAAAAAAATGTAAGAAAATATTCAGTATACGCAAGAGTTTCACCAGAGCATAAAGTAAGAATAGTAAAAGCATGGCAAAAAAATGGAGAAATAGTTGCAATGACAGGTGATGGAGTAAATGACAGTCCAGCACTTAAAACATCAGATATAGGATGTGCAATGGGAGTTGTAGGAACAGACGTAGCAAAAGAAGCAGCAGATGTAATTTTAACAGATGACAATTTTGCAACAATAGTATCAGCAGTAGAAGAAGGAAGAAGAATATATGATAATATATTAAAAGTTATACAATTCTTATTATCAAGTAATATAGGAGAAATAGTAGTGCTATTTTTAGCAACACTATGTACACCATTATTTGCAAATTGGTTTGGAATAACAGATATAGCACATCTAGAAATATTATTGCCAATTCACATATTATGGATTAACTTAGTAACAGACTCATTACCAGCATTAGCATTAGCATTTGACCCAGCAAATTCTGATATAATGAAAAGAAAACCAAACAAACCTGGAAAAGGTGTATTTACAAAAGGAATGACATGGAGAATTATATATCAAGGTGTAATGATAGGACTATTAACACTAGCAGCATTTATGATAGGACTTGCAACAACAACAGAACCATTAGAAGGATTAACATTAGATGAATCAAAAATAGAAGTAGGTCAAACAATGGCATTTATTACACTAGCATTCTCAGAATTAGTTCATGTATTTAATATTAGAAATAATAAAAAATCAATATTTAAAACAAAAGTATTTAACAATGGTAAATTGATATGGGCAATATTAGCATCAGCAGCCTTAATGATAGGAATATTAGCAATACCACCATTAAGAGCAGTATTTAGCATACCAGTATTACCAAGTCAAAATATATTAGAATTAGTAGGGTTAGCACTTGCACCACTTGTAATAGTTGAATTATTTAAATTGTTTAGAATAAATTCATTTAAAGATGAGTAAAAAATAAAGTTTCCAACTTTTGATAAGTTTGGAAACTTTATTTTATATTTGGGACATTTTCAAAGGTTATTGTTTAAGATATTATCATAAATTAATTATACTTTATTTTTTTATGGAGTTACTGTTAGTTGCTAAAATAGATAAAATGTGTTATAATTATATTATAAATTATTAACATAAATAATGAGGGTGAAACAAAAGGAGGAAATGACAATGAAAAAATTTTTAGCAACAGTAATAACTTTATTTTTATGTTTTGGGCTTTGTAATCGGGCATATGCTTTAACACCAGCTGATTTAGAACCACAGGATGTAATGACACCAGCTGATTTAGAACCACAGGATGTAATGACATCTGATGTATATGAGCAGACAGATATTTCTAAATATAATGCTTTTGAAGATATTTCAAATATGCTAAAAGGATATTGTTTGAAAGAATATGAACAGACTGGGAATAAATCAACATGGGCTATAAGTAGCTTAAATAATCATCAAAATGTGCAATATCATATTTTAAAAAACAAAGATATAAATGACTATAAAAAAATGGTAAACACTATTGATGAAGATGTGGACTTTATTCAAATAGCAACATTAATGGATAATGGTAAATTAGAGACATTGAAAAAATCATTTGAAAAAGATGTTACAAAAGCAGCTTTACAAATAATACTTCCAGTAGATAGTGATTATGAAGAAGTATATACAGATATAATTGAAATTATGAGTTCTGCTTTGAAAGAAAATAATATTCCAATTTATTGGAATGTTAAAGAAAGCAATACAGATGTATTTGTAATCGAAATTGCTATTGGAAAGTATATAATACAGCCAGGAGATACTTTAAGTCAGATTGCATTAAATTACAATACATCGGTAGAGGAAATTTTAAAGGATAATAAAAATATTGTAAACCCCGATTTAATTTATGCTTATGACTATTTGATTATTAACTAAAATCACAAATAACCCTCATCCCCCCATACTGTTTGTATGGGGGATTTACTTTATTATACTAGCATGAGATAAAACTAATTATATAAATTTCGTTCATATAAATCATTAATAAAAACATCTTTTTCTTCAAAATTATCAATAAATCCAACTTTGGCTATATTTTCATTTACACCTTGAATCCATACAGGTCTATCATCATAAAAAATATCACATTTTTCTTTATTATCTAAAATAGAATATACTCTTTTTAAATCCATAAAATCACGCTCCTAAAAATATATATACTAAAAGTATATCCGTTAAAATGGATAAATATTCATAATAAATCAGTCTGAATTTTAAAATTACAAAAATTTAAAGATAGTTAGATATTTTGTAAAATTTGACATATAATAAAATATATGCTAATATAAGTTTAGCAATTGCAAAGTAAGTCAAGTAATAATGGCAAAAAAAGACTAGGTATGTCTCTCAAAACATTTTTCCTAGTCTTTTTCTTTTGCTATTTACTCAATTGCTTTATTATGTAATAAATCAATAAAAGTTTTAGCACTTCAAGTAAGTCTTTCATAATGACCTCCTTTCTACCTTCTGGCGAAAGGTAAAATAAATATATACTACATCTTATATTTTGTCAAATATGTAATTTATTGTAAATTTAATATTTTATGAAATTTGACATATAATAAAATATGAGTTATAATACACTCAAGACGTCGATAAGTAGTTCTAAATAAAAAAACGTAAAAAGACTAGGAAGTCTCTCAAAACTTTTCCTAGTCTTTTCCTTTTTGTTTAATCCTTTAAGTGCTTTACTATTAAGTAAATTAAATAAAGTTTTAACAATTTAAGTAGTTCTTTCATAAAAAAACAACCCTCCTTTCTACCTTGAGAAAGGTAAGAACAATATATAGTATATATTGTGTTTTGTCAAATATAATTTATGATATTAAAATGAAAAATAAATTTGACTTATAAAATTAAATCATATAAAATATATTAGTAATATACAAAATATAAGGAGGAATTTTATGAAGATACAATATAAAGATAAAATAAAAGAAATAAAAGAACCAATGAAAATTAGTGATTTATTTAAAGATGAAATAGAAGAAAGCAAATACCCAATTATAGCAGGAATATTTAACAATGAATATGTAAATTTAGATTATAAAATAGAAAAAGATGGAAAATTAGAGTTAATAGATATTTCATCAAAGGAAGGACAAAAAGTATATAGAAGAACATTAATATACATAGTTGGAAAGGCATTTGAAAAACTTTATCCAGATGAAAGAATGGAGGTAAACTACCAATTAGGAAATTCAATGTTTTGTGATTTTATAGGAAAAAAAGTTACAGATGAAATAGTTAAAAAATTAAATAAAGAAGTAAAAAATATAATAGAACAAGATTTACCAATTAAACAAGTGGTAATGAATATGAAAGAAGCAAAAGATTTCTTTGAAAAAGAACATACTTCAAAAGGAAGATTACAAATTGACTTAGAAAATAATGATGAAATTTTTATGTATTTTTGTGAAGATTATTATAACTACTGTTATGGAACTTTGGCTAATAGAACAGGAATAGTAAAAATATTTGAAATTGTAAAATATAATGATGGATTTTTAATTAGATATCCAAGTCAAAAAAATCCAAATGTATTACCAGAACTTGTTGAAACTAAAAAACTTGCATGGGCAATGGAAGAATATGACGACATTCATAAAATTTTAAATATAGAAAGAACATATAAAATAAATGAAGCAATAAGAGAAAAAAGAGTAAATGATATAATAATGTTAGCAGAAGCATTACATGAAAAGAAAATAGCAAAAATAGCTGATAACATAGCACAAAATAAAAATATAAAAATGATTTTAATAGCAGGTCCATCTTCATCAGGAAAGACAACATTTGCACAAAGATTAGGAATACAATTACGATTAAATAGAATAAAACCAGTAACAATTTCAGTAGATAATTATTTTGTTGAAAGACAAGATACACCAAGAGATGCAAACGGAGAATACAATTTTGAATGTATAGAAGCAATAGATTTAGAGTTATTTAATGACCATTTAACAAAATTATTAAATGGTGAAGAAATCGAAATGCCAGAATTTGATTTCCATGAAGGAACAAAAAGATATAATGGAAAAATGGTAAAATTAGAAAAAGATGAAGTATTAGTAATTGAAGGAATACATTGCTTAAATGATAAGTTAACAAGTAAAATACCAGCAGAACAAAAATATAAAATATATATAAGTGCATTAACAGTATTAAACTTAGATAGATTTAATAGAATATCAACAACAGACACAAGATTAGTAAGAAGAATAGTAAGAGATTATCAATTTAGAGGATATTCAGCACAAAGTACAATACGCACATGGAATAAAGTAAATGAGGGAGAAGAAAAAAATATATTCCCATTCCAAGAAGGAGCAGATTTTGTATTTAATACATCTTTAATATATGAATTAGGAGCATTAAAGCCAATAGTAATGCCTTTATTACAACAGATAACAAACAAAGAACCAGAATATGCAGAAGCAAGAAGAATAATGAATATGTTAAAATATTTTGAAGAAATACCAAAAGAATACATACCAAATAATTCATTATTAAAAGAATTTTTAGGTGGAGGAAATTTTAAGTATTAAATATTATAAATTATAAAAAACTCGAAAAGAGATAGTTGTAAAGATAGATTAAGTTAAAATAAAGCAGAAATATTTCAATAATAGGTATGTTATTTGAGTAAAGCAAGAAAGGAATAGATTTTTATATGGAAAATAGTAGAAGATTTACAGAAATAGATGAAGAGTTTATATGTGAAAATTGTGGAAAAAAAGTAACAAAACTAGGTTATTCTTGTAGAGACCATTGTCCTTTTTGTTTACACTCAAAGCATGTAGATAAAAATCCAGGAGATAGACAAGAGGAATGCCATGGAGACTTAGAGCCTGTTAGCTTAGAAATTGACAGCAAAAAAGGTTATGTTATTATTTACAGATGTAAAAAATGTGGCGCAATTAGAAAAAATAAGTCAGCAAAAGATGATAATATGGATTTGATAATTGAGTTAAGTAGTAAGCAAATATAAAATAAAAAGGATATAAAATAAACAGATATTTTAAAAATAAAAGTTTATTTTATGTCCTTTTTTATTCTAAATCTCACGATTCAAATTCCCATTAGTATAATTTTTCCCTTCTAATCTTTCACCATTTTTAACTTTTAAAACAATACTATTAATCTCATCAATATTTTCATCTAAAATATCAATTCTAGCAAAATTAATATTAAAATCAGAAGGAGAAATTGAGGTTATTTTACTATTGTAAATAGTTGTAACAGTTTGAATATTATCAGGTGAAATTTGAAAAGTCATATTAAGCCTATCTTTTAAAAGATAAGAATTTTTACTATTACACTTTTGATTACAAGTTGGATAACATTTATCAGTTTCGCCAAGTAAACAATAATTCATATTAAGAACTGGAGTTTTTCCATATACAATTAATTCATTACATAAAATATTACAATTTGATAGAGAATTAATTGTAGTTTTATCTAATTCAGGAGAAATGGTATATCTAATTGCTCCTAAATCTTTTAATTCTGAAATAGTATTGTTATTATATACATTAAAAGTATAGTTAGTAATTATTTCAAAATTTTTATTAAAGTTTTTAGATAAAGATTCTAATAATTTGAAATTGCATATATTAGAAATTACAAAACCTTGTATTTTATAATTTTGCAAAGTATTTTCTACATTTGGTAATAACAAATTTTTATAATTTGATTTTATAATAGTTGGCATATAAATATATATATTAAATTTACTATCTAATGTATGTAATATATCTTTAAAATTTCTATTAGTGAAATATTTAAGAGGTATATAGACATTTTTTATATTATCACTTAATTTTGAATAATCATAATCAATATTTAAAATATTTAATAATAAAGAAATATCAAAGCTTTTAGAGTTAGCATTTGAATCTAAACTATCTTTAATATCTCCATACTGGTAATTTGAAATTAAGTTATTTTCAATACTATCAGGAGTACAATTCAAATTTAAGTTATTATTATCAGACTCATTTCTTAAAGTAAATTCATCATATAGCAAATTATTACCATCTAAGTTAAAGCAACTATTTCTTTTTATTTTATGAAGAGCATAATCTTCAACTAAATCTAAAATTTTTCTTCTTAAATCATTTAAAAGACTTAACTTAGGAATAAACAATCCTTCATCTAAATCTATATTAAAATGTTTAAATTCAAAAGGAGTAGAAGCTGTTTTTGAAAATTGACTGATTATAGTTTCTTCATTTAAAGGTCTATTTTTGGCTTCCAATGGAATTAAATCAGAAACATAATTTATAAATAAATCTTTATATAATTCTATATTAGAAGCAGAAGAAACTGAAATTGCAATAGGCTTTCCTTCTTTTATAGAAATATTGCAATTAAGAGCAACTTTTCTATATTCCTTAGAATAACTAGCTTTTGCTAAATCATTTAATTCCTTTGAACTCATTTTATAAACTTTATTTCCTAATTTAATATTTCCCTTCATTCTACCAATAATTACAGTATCACCAATATTAGTTTCTGTAATATTTTTATTTTTGCAATTCATTAACTCAGAAATAGTATAAGAACCTTGCTCGTAATCAACAGAAATTGTATCACCAATTTTAATAGGTTCATTTAGTTTGATTGTAATTAATCCTTTTTTATCATTATATTTTTGGATTTTTCCCAAATAAAGTCCCATATTATTAGGTTTTTCCTTATAAACCAAATCTTTATTTCCAGAATTAGATAAATGACCAGATGAGGACATACCTCTATTAAAAACTTGTAATAGTTCTTTTCTATCATTTTCGTCTATAATATATTCTTTATTAGAATATGCTAAATCTATGTATTTTCTATAAATTCTAGTTACAGTAGCAACATATTCAGGATTTTTCATTCTACCTTCAATTTTAAAACATTTTACACCTGATTCAATTAACTTAGGGATATAATCTAAACCACATAAATCACGAGTGCTTAAAAGATAACCTGAATTTATTTTTTTATCATTTTCTAATAACTCAAAAGGTAATCTACAAGGACCAGCACATTTACCTCTGTTGCCAGAACGACCACCTATCATACTAGAAAAAAGACATTGACCAGAATAAGAAATACATAAAGCTCCGTGGATAAAAGTTTCGATTTCTACATCAGTATTTTTACAAATAAAATCAATATCATTTACAGAAAGTTCTCTTGAAAGAACAATTCTTTTAAAACCTAAATCTTGTAGCTTTAAAGCTCCATTCAAATTATGAACCGTCATTTGAGTGCTAGCATGAATTGGTAAATCAGGAAAAGTTTTTATTAATTTCATTGCTAAACCTAAATCTTGAACAATAATAGCATCAATTCCAAATTTATAAGCTTTTTTAGCTAAGTTTAGTGCTGATTCAAATTCATCATTTTTTATTAATGTATTTAATGTAAGATTTGTTTTTACTCCTCTTATTTTTGCATATTCAATAACTTTTTCTAAAGTTTCATCGTCAAAATTAGTAGCAAAAGCTCTAGCACTAAAAATATCAGCACCAAAATATACACTATTTGCACCATTTTGAACGGCAGCTTTTAAACATTCAAAATCACCAACAGGTGAAAGTAATTCAACCATAATTTTATATATAACCAATTCCTTTCATTTATTTTTTTATATTTTAAGTATATATCTATTAACTAAATTCGACATTATTATATCATTTTTGCTCTTTTTTGTAAAATTTTATTAAATATTAATTTTAAAACCAGTATTTTCGTTGTATTTAAAAAATGTATGGTAATTTCGAGTAAAAATGTGCTATAATATTAAATATAAAATGAATTTTAATTGTTAATGTTTATTTTGACATTCACATTAATATACAAATTAAAGTAAATAATATATAACAATTATAAAAAGGAGAGTGAATATTATGGTATATACACTTTGCAAATATCCAGATGAAACAGAGTTAGTTTTTTCAGATATTCGTAAAAAAGACAATGGAGAAGAATATATTAGAGTTTCTTTTGAAAGACCTACTGAATACGGATTTGATACAGTTGTTTTTAAACTCCCTAGTTATAAAATATTAGAAAGGGACGGACAGTATACAGATGAAGAGGTAGAAGAATTTAAAAAAATAGTTGAAAGAGGAGCACATCTATTTTTTAAATATGCACGTGAAGGAGGTCTTAAATTTGCCTAATTTATTAGAAATAATGCGGCTATATCCAGTTAAATTTTATTGCTAATATTATATGATGGCATAGTAAGGAGAGAAAAATATGTCAGAAGAAAATACAAAAACAAAAAAAGTAAAAGATATATTTAGTGATTACAAAACAAGTTCAAACATACAATATGCAAATATTGAAGGACTAAATGTAATAAAAAAGACAAATACCTTGCAAGTACTAATATACTTTGATGAATATATAGAAATAAAAGAATTATGGTTTTTTGAAAAATTCCTAAGAGAAAGATTTCAATTTGAACAAATCGACCTAAAAATAAAATATCACGAAGGAGTAAAACTAAATTCAATACAAAAAGAATGGAAAAATATTATTGCATATATGGCACATAAATATCCATTAATGAGACCAATGCTACTATTAAAAAGTGATGTTAGTGTTGAAGGAAAAGAAATAAATGTAAAAATGCACATAAAAGGTGCAGATTTTTTAAAGGCTAAAAAGACGGATAAAGAATTAGAAAAAGTCCTTAAAAATATATTTGGGGTTGAGTATAAAGTAAATCTAATAGAACAATTATCAAAAGAAGAAATCAAACAAATTGAAGAAGAAATAAAAGATGTAGAAGAAAAAGCTATTGCACATATTGAAGAATTAAATATGCTACAAGCTAAACAAAATGAAAAAGAGGAAAACAATCAAAGTGGACAAGATATACCAGAATATAATGACCCAGATTATATGCCACCAACAGGGCTAGAAGGATATATTCCAGAAGAGGAAATGGAAGGAAACATTCCACCAATACAAGACGATATAAGCGACTACGAAGAACAAGAATATATAATGGGAAAACCGTCCAAAGCAAAAGAAAATAAAGTAAATATTAAAGATATAACAGCAAGTAATTCAAGAATTACAATAGAAGGAAGAATATTGACAAGCGAGTGTAGAGAAACAAGAACAGGAAAAGGAATGTTAATATTTGATATATATGATGGAACTGGAACAATTACCTGTAAATCTTTTGCAAAAGATATTTCAGAAGGAAAAGAAATTATAGAAAAAATTCAAAATGCAAAAGCAATAAAAGCAATAGGAAAAGCAGGACTAGATGCATATGCAGGAGATGTAACAATAATGGCAAATACTATTATTGCAAGTAATTGTGATGTACCAGAGCTTCCAGAAGATGATGAAGATACACCATTAATATTAGGAATGAATCCAAATATAACAGAAAATGTAATAAAAATTTCAGAATTAAATGTAGATGATGGAAAAGTAGCATTAGATGGTGAGATTATAGGTATGGAAGACAGAGAATTAAAGTCAGGAAAAACACTTTTAAGTTTTGATTTATATGATGGTTCAAGTAGTATGACTTGTAAAGCATTTTTAAATAAAGATGTTAGCAAAAAAGTAATAAAAAGAATGAAAAAAGCAAAAGGAGTAAAAATTTCAGGAAATGCTCAAATGGATTCATTTTCTAATGAAATAACAGTAATGGCAAACACAATAGTAGAAAGTGAAGGATTAAAGAAAACAGTAAGACAAGATAATAGTGAAATAAAAAGAGTAGAGTTACATATGCATACAAAAATGAGCCAAATGGATGCAATGACATCAGCAACAGATTTAATAAAAAGAGCAATGAAATGGGGAATGAAATCGATAGCAATAACAGACCATGGTGTTGTTCAAGCATTTCCAGAAGCTCACAAAATGTTAGGATATGACAATAAAGATATAAAAATAATTTATGGAGTTGAAGCATATCTTGCTCCTGATAATACCAAAACAGTATATAACGGAAAAGGTCAAAGTATAGATACAACATATTGTGTACTTGACTTAGAAACAACAGGATTTTCAGCTGTTACAGAAAAAATAACAGAAGTAGGAATAATGAAGGTAAAAAACGGAGAAGTAATAGACGAATTTAGTACATTTGTAAATCCAGAAAAACATATTCCAGAAAGAGTAACAGAAGTAACAAATATAACAGATGAAATGGTAAAAGATGCAGATACCATAGAAAAAGTATTTCCAAAAATATTAGAATTTTTAGGAGATGATAAAGAAACTGTAATAGTAGCACATAATGCAAACTTTGATGTAGGATTTCTAAAACAAAATGCAAAAGCTTTGGGATATAAATTTAACTATACATATTTAGATACATTAAGCTTAGCAAAAGATTTATTTCCTGATTATAAAAAATATAAACTTGGAAAGATAGCAGAAAATTTAGGAATAAAAGTAGAGGTAGCACATCGTGCTTTGGATGATGTTGATACAACTGTTAAAGTATTTAAAGTGATGATAGATATGTTAAAGAAAAAAGGAGCTGAAATAGTAGAAGATATAGATAGAGTTGCAGCAAATTCAGAAGCTAAAAAAGAAGAATATAAAAAATTAAAGACATATCATGCAATAATATTGGCTAAAAACTATGTAGGATTAAGAAACTTATATAAGTTAGTATCTTTTTCACATTTACATTATTTTTATAGAAAACCAAGAATTTTGAAAAGTTTATACAAAAAATATTCAGAAGGATTAATACTAGGAAGCGCTTGTGAAGCAGGAGAAGTATATCAAGCCATAGAACTAGGTAAAACAGATGAAGAAATAGAAGAAATTGCAAGTGACTATGATTACTTAGAAATTCAACCAACTGGGAATAATGAATTTTTAATAAGAAATGAAAAAGTTGCTGATGAAGAAGCTTTAAGAGATATAAATAGAAAAATAGTAGCCTTAGGAGAAAAATTAAATAAACCAGTAGTAGCGACTTGTGATGTTCACTTTATGGACCCACAAGATGAGATATATAGGCGTATATTAGAAGCTGGACAAAAATATGATGATGCAGATAATCAAGCACCACTATATTTAAGAACAACAGAAGAAATGCTAGAAGAGTTTAGTTATTTAGGAAAAGAAAAAGCATATGAAGTTGTTGTAACAAATACAAATAAAATATCAGATATGTGTGACCCAATAAGTCCAATATCACCTGAAAAATGTCCTCCACACATACCGGGCTGTGAGCAAACTATTAAAGACATAGCATATAGCAAAGCTCATGAATTATATGGTGACCCACTCCCAGAAATAGTGCAAACAAGACTTGACAAGGAATTAGATTCAATTATAAAAAATGGATTCTCAGTTATGTATATAATTGCACAAAAATTAGTATGGAAATCAAATGAAGATGGATATATAGTTGGTTCAAGAGGTTCAGTTGGTTCTTCATTTGTTGCAAATATGACAGGAATAACAGAAGTAAATTCATTACCAGCACATTATAGATGTCCAAATTGTAAATATTCAGATTTTACAGACTATGGAGTAAAAAATGGATTTGACTTACCTGACAAAGAATGTCCAAAATGTGGTCATAAATTAGATAAAGATGGAATGGATATACCATTTGAAACCTTCTTAGGATTTAATGGTGATAAAGAGCCAGATATAGACTTAAACTTTTCAGGAGAATATCAAGCAAAAGCGCATAAATATACAGAAGTAATATTTGGAAAAGGTACAACATTTAAAGCAGGAACAATTGGTACAGTAGCAGATAAAACTGCATTTGGATATGTTAAAAATTATTATGAAGAAAGACATATTCCAGTAAATCAAGCAGAAATAAAAAGAATATCACAAGGATGTACAGGAATAAAAAGAACAACCGGTCAACATCCGGGAGGAATCATAGTAGTTCCAAAAGGAAGGGAAATATATGAATTCTGCCCAGTGCAACACCCAGCAGATGACCCAAATTCAGATATTATAACAACACATTTTGACTATCACTCAATAGATGCAAACTTATTAAAACTAGATATACTAGGGCACGACGATCCGACAGTTATAAGAATGTTGCAAGACATAACAGGAATTGACCCAACAAAAGTACCATTAGACGACAAAGAAACAATGTCAATATTTAGTTCAACAAAAGCATTAGGAGTAACACCTGAACAAATACACTCAGAGGTAGGAAGCTTTGGAATACCAGAGTTTGGAACAAAATTTGTTAGGGGAATGTTAGTAGACACAAAACCAACAACATTTGACGAATTAATTCGTATATCAGGATTATCACATGGTACAGATGTGTGGTTAGGAAATGCACAAAGTTTAATAGAACAAGGAACAGTAACACTAACAGAAGCAATATGTTGTCGTGACGATATAATGATATATTTAATAAAACAAGGAGTACCACCAAATCCAGCATTTAAAATAATGGAAACAGTTCGTAAAGGAAAAGCATTAAAAGATCCAGCAAAATGGGCAGAATATGTAAGTTTAATGAAAGAACATAATGTACCAGACTGGTATATAAAATCCTGTGAAAAAATTAAATATATGTTCCCAAAAGCCCATGCAGCAGCATATGTAACAAATGCTTTTAGGATAGCATGGTTTAAAGTACATGAACCCAAAGCATATTATACAGCATTTTTCTCAATAAGAGCAGCAGATGATTTTGATAGTGAAATTATGATATTTGGAAAAGAAAAAGTAAAAAATAAAATGAAAGAAATTGACTTATTAGGAAATAATGCAACTCCAAAAGACAAGACGATGTATCCAGTATTGGAACTTGTTTTAGAAATGTATGAAAGAGGAATAAAATTCTTACCAATAGATTTATATAAATCAAGTGCAACAAAATTTATTGTAGAAGAAGAGGGAATAAGACCACCTCTAAACAGTATTGCAGGATTAGGAACAGTTGCAGCACTAGGAATTGAAAATGCAAGAAAAGATGGGAAATTTATGTCAATAGACGATATGAAGATTCGTTCAAAAGTAGGAGATTCAGTAGCTGAACTTTTAAAGAAATTTGGATGTTTAGATGGTATGAGTCAGAGCAATCAGTTGAGTTTGTTTGGATAGATATAGTGTAAATTAAAACTTTTTATTTTGATTTTAAAAATTTGTTAATATAAAAATGACTATTTTAGAAATCTTATTTTCTAAAATAGTCATTTTTATGTAATAGTAATTATTAAAAAATAATATTGTGCTATGCTATGTTATGCTATGTTTTGCTCTGTCATGTTAAGCTTATACCAATTTTTAATATATTTTTAATTATTTTTACTAAGAATTATGATAAACTTTCTTTTAGTAGTTTTTCAAACTTATCACTATATTCTTTCCAAACTTTTTTCAAATTAATTGGTTTTAAATCTTTATTAGTAAAACAATGTTGAGTTTCAGCAATGATTGCAGGTTTTCCAGTTTTTTTATCAATAACATCATATCCCATTGTTAATCTAACCCCATTATAAGATTTAACAAAAACACTAATTAAAAGAGTATCACCAAAAGTTACATGGTGCTTATACTGGCAATTTACTCCTAAAACAGGGATTGTAATTCCTCTTTCTTCAAAAGAAACAAATGGCATATTTTCACTTTCTAAGTAATAGCATCTAGCTTCTTCTAAAAATCTTATGTAATTTGAATGGTGAACTACTCCCATTTTATCTGTTTCATAATAGTTGATTTTTCTTTCATAAGTATAACTCAAAATAATCGCTTCCTTGTATAATTTATTTAGATTTTAATGGATAGGAGAATCTAGAACCTACAATATTTTAGTGAATTATACAAAAAACAATATAATATGTCAAATACTACATTAAGTTATTGTAACCAAAAATAATTAATGATATAATTTCGAACTAGGAAGGTGAACAACATATGAAAAAAATAAATGGAGTAATAATGCAATACTTTGAATGGTATTTAGAAACAAATCAAGACTTATGGAATGAAATATCAAGAAATGCAGAAAATTTAGCAAAAATAGGAATAACAGCTTTATGGTTACCACCAGCATATAAAGGAATTGATGGAAAAGACGAAGTCGGATATGGTGTATATGATTTATATGACTTAGGAGAATTTGACCAAAAAGGAACAATTAAAACAAAATATGGCTCAAAAGAAGAATATATAAATTGTATTTTATCTCTAAAACAGGCTGGAATAGAAAGTTATGCAGATATAGTGTTAAATCACAAAATGGGAGCAGATATGCTTCAAACAATTCCAGCAGAAAAAGTAGATTGGGGAAACCATAATGAAATTGTCTCAGGAAAAGAAATTGTAAGAGTTGCAACTAAATTTACTTTTCCAGGAAGAAAGAAAAAATATTCAGACTTTGAATGGAATTGGACTCATTTTGATGGGATTGACTACAATGACAAAACAAAAGAACATGCTATATTTAAGTTTATAAACAAAGATTGGGCAAATGAGGTAGATGAAGAATTTGGGAATTTTGATTATTTAATGGGTGCAGACATTGACTTTGAAAATGAAGAGGTAAAAAAAGAATTATTAAATTGGGGAAAATGGTATATAGAAACAACAGACATAGATGGATTCAGATTAGATGCTGTAAAACATATTAATGCAGATTTTTATGAGCAATGGCTAAAAGAATTGAGGAAAGATTTAAAAGAAGAGTTATTTGCAGTTGGAGAATATTGGAGTGGAGATGTTTCGAAATTACATAGATACATAACAGAAACAAACGGAGAAACATCACTATTTGATGTTCCATTACACTACAATTTCTATAATGCGTCAAGAGATGAAAACTATAATTTAACACAAATATTAGACAAGACTTTAATGAAAGAAAATCCAAGTAAAGCAGTAACATTTGTAGATAACCATGACACACAGCCAGAACAAAGTCTACAAAGTTATGTAGAAAGATGGTTTAAATTACCAGCATATTCAATAATACTTTTAAGAGATGAAGGATATCCATGTGTTTTTTATGGCGATTTTTACGGTATAAAACATAATAATATAGAAAAAATAGAAGGTCTAAAAGAGATGATAACTATAAGAAAAGATAAAGCATATGGAAAACAAAATGATTATTTTGATAATCAAAATTGCATTGGCTGGACAAGAGAAGGTGACGAAGAACATATAAAATCAGGAGTTGCCGTATTAATTTCTAATAAATATGATTCTGAAAAAAGAATGTATATAGGAAAAGAATTAGCAGGAGAAGAATTTATAGACGCAATAGGAAATTGTGAAGAAAAAGTTATAATAGATGAAGAAGGATTTGGGAATTTTAAGGTTAAGGCAAAATCAGTTTCAGTATGGGTTAGATAGTAAAAATAAAAAAATATTAAATTAAAAAATTAAATTTTACCTTTTTCTAAAACTATAATTTATTTTTGTATGACAAGAATTTGTGAAAATTTTCATAAAGTATTGACTTTTAAGAGAAAAATAATGTATAATAATTAACGTAATTAAACACATAAAGCGAGTTTTTAAGGAGGTGCCTAGATAATAGGTCCAAAGAAACTATGAACTTTATGGAAGAAATAACAAAAGGGAGGAATTTAAAATGGCAGTAGTTGCAATGAAACAATTACTTGAAGCAGGTGTTCATTTCGGACATCAAACAAGAAGATGGGATCCTAAAATGGCTGAATACATATTCCAAGCTAGAAATGGTATCCACATTATCGATTTACAAAAAACATCAAAAAAATTAGATGAAGCATATGAGTTCATCAAAGAACAAGCAGAAGAAGGAAAAACAGTTCTTTTCGTAGGAACAAAAAAACAAGCACAAGAATGCATGAAAGAAGCAGCATTAAAATGTGGAATGTACTATGTTGATCAAAGATGGTTAGGAGGAATGCTAACAAACTTTGGTACAATTCAAACAAGAATTAAAAGATTAAAAGATTTAGAAGCTATGGCAGAAGATGGTACATTTGATGTATTACCTAAAAAAGAGGTAATCTTATTAAAGAAAGAAATGGAAAAACTAGAAAAAAATCTTGGTGGAATTAAAGATATGGATAAATTACCAGGAGTTATATTCTTAGTAGATCCTAAAAAAGAAAGAATAGCAGTATTAGAAGCTAAAAAATTAAATATACCAGTAGTAGGATTAGTTGATACAAACTGTAACCCAGAAGAAGTAGACTACGCTATACCTGGAAATGATGATGCTATAAGAGCTGTTAAATTAATAGCAGATGTTATGGCAAATGCAGTTATTGAAGGTAGACAAGGTGAAAGCTTCGAAACTGAGACAGAAGAACAACCAATTGAAGAAGAAGTTACTACAATTGAACAAGTTGTTGAAAATAGTGAAGAAAACTAATTTTTAATAAGTGTAAATTGTATAAAAATAAAATCAATATAATTAATATAAATAAAAAATATATATTAAGGATAAAGATAAGATTTTAATATACTTAATAAAAAGTTTAAAACTTAAAAATAAGAAGAGTAGAGCTTTTCTGCTCTACTCTTTTAATTTATATAAAAGGGAGGAATTTTAATGGTAACAGCTAGCTTAGTTAAAGAATTAAGAGAAAAAACAGGTGCAGGAATGATGGACTGTAAAAAAGTTTTAACAGAAACAGATGGAGACATGGAAAAAGCAATTGAACTTTTAAGAGAAAGAGGAATTGCAAAAGCAGCTAAAAAATCAGGAAGAGTTGCAGCAGAAGGATTAGTAGAAGCTTATATATCAGAAGATGGAAAAGTTGGAGCAATAGTAGAAGTAAACTCTGAAACAGATTTCGTTGCTAAAAATGAAGAATTCAAAACTTTTGTAATGGATGTAGCAAAACAAGTTGTAGAAAAAAATCCAAAAGATGTAGAAGAATTATTAAATCAAGAAGCAATTTTTGAAGCTGGAAAAACAGTAAATGAAGCATTAATAGGAAAAATAGCTACAATAGGAGAAAATTTAAGTATAAGAAGATTTGCTAGATTCGAATCAAAAGGATTAATAGAAAAATATATCCATGGAGATGGAAAAATAGCAGTTCTTGTAAACATGACAAAAGGAGATAAAGAATTAGCAAAAGACTTATGTATGCAAATAGCAGCAGCTAGACCTGAATTCGTAACAAGAGAAGAAGTACCACAAGAAAGAGTAGACAAAGAAATGGAAATCTTAAAAGTTCAAGCTATGAATGAAGGAAAACCAGAACAAATAGCTGAAAAAATAGTACAAGGTAGAGTTGGAAAATTCTATGAAGAAATTTGTCTAGTAGACCAAGTATTTGTAAAAGATTCAAGTATGAAAGTATCTGAATTATTAAAACAAAAAGATGCAGAAATAGTTGAATTTGCAAGATTTGAAAAAGGTGAAGGAATCGAGAAAAAAGAAGAAAACTTTGCTGAAGAAGTTATGAATCAATTAAAATAGAATTTGATATATTTTAAATATTTTATAAAATTAGGATTAATCTAATGTATGAGCAATTAGGATAATCCTAATTTTTATTTTATAAATTGTTGATATTACTATTTTTTATGTTAAAATATATTTGTAAAAATATATAAGAAAAAATGGAGGGTGTATGAAAAAACTAGAGAAAATAGTATTAGTTTTAATTTTTATGATTTTAAGTATAATATTGTTATCAACAAACTCACAAGCAAATGGAAACCTATACTTAAATAGATTAGAATTTTATGCAAATATAAATTCTGATGGGAGTATGGAGGTAACAGAAATATGGGACATAGATATTAGTAGAACTAATACATTGTATAAGACTTTTAAAACTGATAAAAAATATTCGGGAATACAGAATGTAAAAGTAACAGAAATTACTAACGGACAAAACAAAAGTTTAAAGAAAACCAATGAATTATTATGGCATTTAGACAAAGATACATATTATGGACTAAAAAATAACAATGGTGATTTTGAAATTGCATGGGGAGTTGGACTAGATAATGGAAAAGAAAAAAGAAAATATAAAATTTCATATAAAGTAAATGATGTGATTTCAAAATACAATGATTATGCAGAATTATATTGGCAATTCATAGGAGAAGATTTTGAAATAGATGCAAAAAAAATAACAGGAATCATAATTCTTCCTGAAAAGGTTAAAAATAAAGAAGATATAAAGGTTTGGGGACATACTAAAGGATTAAATGGAGAAATTTATGCAACTGATTCAGATAAAATAGAATTTGAAATAAACAATTTTAAAAGTGGAAGATATGTAGAAATAAGAACATTATTTCCAACAGAATTAATAAATGAAACTAATAAAGTATATAACAAAGAAATTTTAGGCACTGTAATAAAGGAAGAAACAAAATGGGCAAATGAAGCAAATGCAAAAAGAAGACTAAAAGATAACAAAAATTTAATTACAACATTACTTGTAACTTTAGTGAGCGTCGTATTAGGTACATATAGCATAAAAAAAGCTATAAAATTATCAAATGAAGTAAAACAAAACAAAAAATATAAACCAACACAAAGTGGAGAATATTTTAGAGATATACCGAGGAAAAATGCAACGCCTGCACAAGCTTTACATATATACAAAGAAACAATAACAGGTTTTTCACCCAAAGATATAGGGAAAATAATTTCAGCAACGTTATTGGATTTAAGTTTAAAAAAATATATAAATTTTAATGTGGAAAAAGAAAATAAAAAAGAAGAAATTTTGATAGAAATTATAAATGAAAACATTGAACAATTATCATTAGATGAAAAAGTAGTATTTGAATTTTTACAAACAGCTTGTGAAGATAAAAAGAAAATAACAGTAAAAGAATTAGAAAAATATATAAAAAAATTAGAAAGAGGAAAAATTATAGCTTTAAAATCAGAACTTAATTTTTATACAAAAGGAGAACTAGAAAAAGAAAAAATCTATGATTTAGAAGAAGAAAAAAAATATAAGGACTACACATCTTTAAATTCATTATTTGTAATTATAATATTTATTGCTATTATAGGATTTTTTACTTTAATGCAGAAATCAAATCCAATAGGAATGGTAATATCAGTAATGCTAATAATTAGTGAAATAATAGCAGTGATAATTAATAAAAAATCAATTAATAAAATCAATGTATATACTCAAAAAGGGATTGATGAACAAAAAAAATGGAAAGACTTGGAAAAATACATGAAAGACTTTTCAAAACTTGATGAAAGAGAAATACCAGAAATTATAATATGGGAAAAATTTTTGGTATTTGCAACAGTATTTAATATTGCGGATAAAGTATTAAAACAATTAAAAATAGTATATCCAAATATGGAAAATAATATTTCAACAAAAAATTATGGATATATGAATGTTATGATGAATACTAATTTTTCAAGAAGCTTTACAAATGCAATAAGTGATTCAATTTCATCAGCGTGTTCTTCAGCATCAGGCTCAGGAGGAGGATTCTCTGGTGGTGGAGGAGGCCGGACGGTGGTCGGCGGAGGCGGTGGCCGGAAGGTAATAATAAATTAAGAAAAAATTAAGAAATTAGCATAAAAAAGGTGTATTTTTTCAAAATATGTGATAGAATAACTCTGATAAATAAAATAAGGAGAGTGAATTACTTGGCAGAATTAAAATATAAAAGAGTATTACTAAAATTAAGTGGAGAAGCATTAGCAGGAAACCAAAAAAACGGGGTTGATGCCGAGACAGTAGGAAAGATTTGCGATAAAGTAAAAGAAATTGTTGATTTAGGAGTTCAAGTAGCAATTGTAGTAGGAGGAGGAAATTTCTGGAGAGGAAGAAACGGACATCAAATGGAAAGAACGACAGCTGACTACATGGGAATGCTTGCTACTGCTATGAATGGATTAGCACTTCAAGATGCTTTAGAAACAAGAGGAATACATTCAAGAGTTCAAACAGCAATAGAAATGAGAGAAATAGCAGAACCATTTATTCAAAGAAAAGCAGAAAAACATTTAAATAGAGGTAGAGTTGTAATATTTGCTTGTGGTACAGGACATCCATACTTTACAACAGATACAGCAGCAGTTTTAAGAGCAATAGAAATAAAAGCAGATATAATTTTATTAGGAAAAGCAATAGATGCAGTATATTCAGCTGACCCTAAAATAGAACCAGATGCAACTAAATTTGAAGAAATCTCTTACTTAGAAGTACTAAATAAAGACTTAAAAGTAATGGACTCAACAGCAACAGCAATGTGTAGAGATAATAATATACCATTATTAGTATTTGGAATAGCAGACCCTGAAAATATAGTAAGAGCAGTAAAAGGGGAAAAAATAGGTACAATAGTATCATAAGATAAAACATAAAATTAAATACTATTTGCACTTTATTTTAATGTATTATAAATAAAGTAAAATATAAATGTAAGGCTAGAAGATAAAAAAAGAGCATAAAAATGGATATATAATAAAAGAAATATAAAAAATAGCCATATAATAAAGACGAAAAGGAGAATGAAAAATGGATTATACAAAAATACAAGAAAAAATGGAAAAAACAATAAATAATTTTACAGAAAGATTATCAGAAATAAGAGCTGGAAGAGCAAATCCAGCAATATTAAATAAAGTAAAAATAGATTATTATGGAACACCAACACCAATTAATCAAATGGCAGGAATATCAGTTCCAGAAGCTAGATTAATAGTAATTCAACCATGGGATGTAAGTGTTTTAAAAGATATAGAAAAAGCAATTTTAGCATCAGATATAGGAATTAACCCAAATAATGATGGAAAGGTAATAAGACTAGCTTTTCCTGAATTAAATGAAGAAAGAAGAAAAGAATTAGTAAAAGATATAAAGAAAATGGCAGAAGAAGCTAAAGTAGCTGTAAGAGGATCTAGAAGAGATGGAATAGAAGCAGCAAAAGCAGAACAAAAAGAAGGTAATATGACAGAAGATGAATTAAAACAAGCAGAAAATGAGATTCAAAAGCTTACAGACAAAAATGTAGAAGAAATTGATAAAATATTAGCAAATAAAGAAAAAGAAATAATGTCAGTATAAAAACTTGAAAATATGACAATTAATATCTGTGGATATAAATAATTAATTCTAAAACAAACGATTTATATTTTTGTTAAACTATAACCTTGAAGGGGAACAATATAAAAATGGAATTTAAACAAAAGTTGTTAGAATATCAAGAAATAATAAATAAAGAATTAGAAAAAAACATAATAAAACAAAATTGCTTAGAAAAGACTTTAAATTCTTCAGTAGAATATAGCTTACTAGCAGGAGGAAAAAGGCTTAGACCAATTTTAATATTAGCTTCATATGAATTGTTTAAAAATGATGTAGAAAAATGTATGCCATATGCAGTTGCATTAGAAATGGTACATAATTTTTCATTAATACATGATGACTTACCAGGAATTGATAATGATGATTTTAGACATGGAAAATTAACAAATCATAAGCAGTTTAATGAGGCAACAGCAATTTTAGCAGGAGATAAATTATTAAATAATAGTTATAAAATTATAAGTGAAGATTTGCTAAAAACAGCATCAGAACAAGAACTAAAAATAAAGATGAAAATATTCAATGAATTTTCAGTAGCAATAGATAAAATGATTATTGGAGAATATGTAGATACTGAGTATGAAGGAAAAGAAATAACAGCAGAAGATTTAGATTTTATACATGAAAATAAAACAGGCGCATTTTTAATATTGAGTGTTAGAATAGGTGCAATGCTTGCAAATTCAAGTGACAAAGATTTAGAAAAACTAACTAATTATGCTAAGAAAATAGGTCTAGCATTTCAAGTAAAAGATGATATTTTATCAGAAGAAGGAAATGAAAAAATATTAGGAAAACCGGTAGGAAATGATAAAAAATTAAAAAAATGTACATATGTATCTAAATATGGTTTAGAAAAAGCAAAAGAAATATTAAATCAAATTATAGAAGATAGTATAAAGGAAATAGCAGAATATGGAGAAAAAGCAACTTTTCTAATAGAATTATCAAGATATATAGCAAATAGAAATAAATAATATAAGTGAGGATAAAAAATGAAATTCGATAAAGAGCATATGCCTAAACATATAGCGATAATAATGGATGGAAATAGAAGATGGGCAAGATCAAAAGGAAAGCCAGTTAGTTTTGGTCATAAAGAGGGAGCAAAAACATTAGAAAATATAGTAAGATATGCAAATAAAATTGGATTAGAATATATAACTGTATATGCATTCTCAACAGAAAATTGGAAAAGAGCAGAAGAAGAGGTAAAAGCATTAATGATGCTTTTACAAAATTACTTAGATGAGTATTCAAAAAGAGCAGATACAGAAAATATAAGAGTAAAAATATTAGGAGATATTTCAGCACTATCAGATGGAATGCAAAAAAGTATAAATAAATGTATGGAAAGAACAAAAGATAATACAGGAGTGACATTTAATATTGCATTAAATTATGGTGGAAGAGATGAAATATTAAAAGCAATTAAACAAATAGCTAAAGAAGTTAAAGAAAAAAAAATAGAAATAGAAGACATAACAGAAGAAAAGGTATCAGATAGCTTATATACAAAAGGTGATCCTGACCCAGATTTGTTAATTAGAACAAGTGGAGAACTAAGATTAAGCAATTTCTTACCATGGCAATTAGTATATTCTGAGTTTTTATTTATTGATAAAAATTGGCCAGATTTCAATGAAGAAGATTTAGATAATGCAATTATAGAATATCAAAAAAGAACAAGAAAATTTGGAGCAAATTAAGGAAGAAAGAGGAAGAAAGAGGAATAAAGATGGATATAAAAAGATTAACATCAGGACTATTAGGATTTCCATTAGTATTACTAATTTTAATAATAGGAAACAAGTTTGTTGTAGATATAGCCCTAGCAATTATTGCAATATTAGCAATGGATGAATATTTCAATGCAATTTCAAAAATAGCAAAACCTGTAAGATGGATAGGCTATTTAAGTTGTATTAGTATAGCACTTATACATATAATGCCACCAGAAACAGCTAATTCAGCAGCAATACTTGCAATACCTACAATATTATTAATATTATTTGCACAAGTAATTGCAACTGAAATGAAAACAAGTTTTAAAGATATTGCTTATACATTTATAGGAATAATATATGTTGTATTGTGTATAATGTTTATAGCTAAGATAAATGGAATGCAAAATGGAAATATATTAATTTGGTATGCAATAATAGCAGCTTGGGGAACAGATATATTTGCATATTTTGTTGGGAAAGCGATAGGAAAACACAAATTTAGCAAAATAAGTCCTAAAAAGTCAATAGAAGGCTGCATAGGAGGGACAATAGGTTCTATTTTGCTAATGTTATTATATACATATGTAGCAAATAAATATTGGGGAATGAATTATTCATATTTATTTATTGTAGGAATAGGAATTATATTAAGTTTTATAGGTCAAATTGGAGATTTTGCAGCTTCAACAATAAAAAGATATGTTGATATAAAAGATTATAGTAATTTAATACCAGGACATGGTGGAATGTTAGATAGAATAGATAGTTTAATGTTTATAGCACCATTTGCATATATATTATTAACATTTATCTAAAAACTATTAGTTAGCCATAAGGCTTAGTAGGAGGCAAGATTGATAACATTTATAATATCAGCAATAAAAATTATATTTTTATTAGGATTTTTAATATTTATACATGAACTAGGACATTTTTTAGTTGCAAAACTTTGCAAGGTAAAAGTAAATGAATTTGCAATAGGATTTGGACCACAAATATGGCAAAAGCAAGGAAAAGAAACTAAATATGCAATACGAGCATTACCACTTCGGTGGTTTTGTTAGTATGGAAGGAGAAGATGAAAGGTCTGAAGATAAAAGAGCTTTTTCAAATGCTAGTATTCCAAAAAGAATAGCAATTTGTTTAGCAGGAGCAACTGTAAATATTATTTTTGGATTAGCTATATATTTTGTAGTTGTAGCAAATTCAGGTGTATACATATCAAATGAAGTAGATTCAATAATTGATGGATATGCAGCTGAACAAATTGGGTTACAAAGTGGAGATAAAATTGTAGAAATAAATGATTACAAAATAAAAAGTAAATATGACTTAGATAAAATAATTAATAAGTCAAATGGCGAAGAATTAAATATAAAAGTAGAAAGAAATAATGAGATGCTTGATTTTAAAGTAAAGCCAACAGAAGTAAAAAATCGAGTAACTCGGAATGTATTTAGATGAAAAATGTCAAGTAATAGCAGTGGAAAAAGGAAGTAGTAGTGAAAAACAAGGAATAAAAGCAAATGATGTAATATTAAAAATAAATAATGAAGAAACAAATCAAGATTCAAATAAGGTCTTAGATATTTTGCAACAAAAAGGATTGGGAACAATGTTATTAACTGTAAAAAGAGGAAATGAGGAGGTAAAAATAGAGTTAACTCCAGATTATATTTCTTCTTACTATATAGGAGTTAATATGAAAAAAGCACCATATACATTTGGGAATAGGTGTATATATGGTGCAATGGAAACTAAAGAATTTGCTTTTTCAATATTAGATAATGTCAAAAAGCTATTTACAGGTGGAGTTGGAATAGATCAAATGATGGGACCAGTAGGAATATCAGAAGCAGTAGCTAAAACTAGTGGATGGCAAGATTTTATCTATATGATGGCATTGATTTCATTATCATTGGGAGTTACTAATTTATTGCCTATACCAGCTTTGGATGGTGGTAAAATTTTGATTTTGTTGATAGAAGCCATAAGAAGAAAGCCTATGAAACAGGAGACAGAAATAAATATTCAATTACTTGGTTTTTCAATTTTGATAGCATTATCAATTTATGTGACCTATAATGATATTTTGAGGATTTTTTGATGGTTATTTGATTTTTATAAGTAGAGACTCTGAAATACTGTTGAGTGATGGTATTTTGGAGTCATTTTATGTTTTACTATTTCAGAAGTTTAACTACTCTACAATAAATAAAAGGAAAAATGGAGATATAAGTTTAAAAAAATATTGAAATTTAAAAGAATTTTATAATTGACTAAAAGATTTCTAAATGCTATAATGAGAGTATCGAAAAAAAGAAAATAAAATCGAATAATAAATAATTGGAGGTACTTATGAAAAAAAATGTAAAAAGTAAATGTTTAATAGTTATATTAATGGTAATTGCTTTGGCTTTTGGATTACAAAATAATGTATATGCATCTATATCGATGTCATCATCTAGTGTAAATGTGGAAGCTGGTAAAAGTACTACTGTAAATATGATAGCAAATAATACTACTGGAGATGTTAACATTACTTCGTCAAACCCAGAGGTAGCAACTGCAACTGCTGCTAATAGTATTTCAGATAATTCGATACCAATAACAATAACAGGTAAAAGTGCAGGAACTGCTACAATAACAATATCAGGAATGGCAAAAGATACAGATACTGGAGCTAATAAAGCAAAATACTCTAGAACAATAAATGTAAAAGTAACAGGAGATGCAGTAGCAGACACAACAAGCGCAGATTTAAGTAATTTAGGAATAAAACCAAATGATTTTTCAGGATTTTCACCTAATAAAACTAGTTATGATGTAACAGTGCCAGAAAATGTACAAACTATTGAAGTTTACGCAACAGCTAAGAATGCTAGTGCAAAAATTTCTGGAACAGGTACTCAAAAATTGGCAATAGGAGAAAATAAAATAGATGTAGTAGTTTCTGCTAGTGATGGAACAACAAAGACCTACACTATAAATGTAAAAAGAGAAGGAGAAAACAAAGAAGAAGTTTCACAAACGACAGAAAAAGTTGAAGAAGGATTATCTGAATTAAAAGTAGAAAACTTGGAATTAACACCAAAATTTACAACAAATGTATATGAATATTCTACTAAATATATTGGAGAAAAAACAACATTAGATATACAAGCAATAGTGACAGAACCAACTTATACAGCAGAGATAGTAGGAAATGAAGACTTAAAAGAAGGAGAAAATGTAGTTACTATACTAGTATCAGATAAAGATGGTAAAAATATAGCTACATATCAAATAAATATAAATAAAAGTAAAATCGATGAAGAAGCAATAGCAAAGCAAGAAGAAGAAAGAAAACAACAAGAGCAAAAGAAGTTACTACTAATAGGAGGAATAGCAGGAGGAGTAATATTACTTATAATAATAATACTAATTATAAAACATCAAAAAAGTAAATCATATGCAGAAGAATTTTCAGCAATTCCATTTTCAAGATTAAATGATAAAGATGATGAATATTTTGGAAATGAAAATATAAATGATAATAATGACGGATTTGAAAATAATTTTATAGAAAATGATAATAATAATGAAGAACAAAAAGAATTTAAGGAAGAAGATTCAGAAGATATAGAAGAAGTAAAAACAACATCTAAAGAAGAATTAAAAAGAAAATTCTTAGAAGGGTATAATACAAATTTTGATGATGACTATAAAGAAGAAAAAGTAAAAAAGAATAAACATAAAGGAAAAAGATTTAAATAAAATTAAAATGGTACTCTAAATATTAGAGTACCATATATATGCCAATATAGCTCAGTTGGTAGAGCAACGGATTCGTAACCCGTAGGTCAGCAGTTCGATTCTGCTTATTGGCTCCAATAAGTAAAATCTTTTGCAAAGGAGAAAAGTTTATGAAAATCTATTTAGCATCAAACAATAAAGGAAAAATTGAAGAAATAAAAAAATTCTTTACAAATGCAGAAATCATAACGACAAATTCATTAAAAGAATTTCAAGAACCAGAAGAAAACGGAACAACTTTTGAAGAAAATTCTATGATAAAAGCAAAAGCATTATATAATTTTATAAAAAACAATATAAAAAAAAGAGACATTATCATAGCAGATGATTCTGGAATTATTATACCACTATTAGGTGAAGATAAATTAGGAGTTTATACCAAAAGACAAATGCTTAGTTGGACATCTGAAAATAATTGTGATGAGAAAGAATTTTGGAAACATATTGTAAACAAAGTAGGAGAAAAAGCAAAAGCAAAATTTTTAGCAGTAATTTCTGTAATTGATTGTGAAGGAAAAGAAATTTCATATACATATACTCTTGACGGAACTGTTGTATACCCAAGGGGAACAAATGGATTTGGATTTGATAGTATATTCGAATATGAAGGGAAAACTTTAGCAGAGAGAACAATAGAAGAAAAAGAAAAAATAAGTCCAAGAGGAAAGGCACTTGAAAAAGTAGCAAAAGATTTTTTAGAGTTTAATAAGTAAAATAAGTGATATAAATGTAGTATGTTTATTATAAAGAGAAGTATTTTAAATAACCTAAAAGAAAAATGGTATTAAAAAGTAGAAAAAATGAAAACTAAATTTAGTTTTCATTTTTTTGGTAAGTAGTGAATTATTATTGCATATATTAATAAAAATCCCCAAAAATATGGAAAAAATCAAAAATATGTGTTAAAATGTATAGTGTTAAATTTTACATTGAAAGGAAAGAAAGAAAATGGGATTTTTCGATAAATTAAAAAATGGCTTAAATAAAACAAAAAAATCATTTGACGAGAAAATAAATAATGTATTTAGCAATTTTAGAAAAGTAGATGAAGAATTTTTAGACGAATTAGAAGAAATACTAATAATGTCAGATATAGGAATGGATACATCAATAAAAATTATAGGAAATTTAAGAGAAAGAATAAAAAAAGAAAAAATACAAGATGAAACAGAAGTAAAACAAGCTTTAAGAGAAGAAATGCAAAAAATATTAGATGTTACAGATATTAACTTGCATTTAAATACCAAACCATCAGTAATTTTAGTTATAGGAGTAAATGGAGTTGGAAAAACAACATCAATAGGAAAAATTGCAAGTAGATTATCAAGAGATGATAAAAAAGTTGTAGTTGCAGCAGCAGATACATTTAGAGCAGCAGCAGTTGAACAATTAGAGATCTGGGCAAAGAGATCTGGTGCTGATATTGTAAAAAGAGATGAAGGAGTAGACCCAGCTTCAGTAGTTTATGATGCATTAAAAATAACTAGAGAAAAAAATGCAGATGTATTAATTGTTGATACAGCAGGAAGATTGCATAATAAGAAATATCTAATGGATGAATTAAACAAAATTCAAAAAGTAATAAATAAAGAAATGCCAGAAGCTGATAAAGAAGTGCTATTAGTAATAGATGGAACAACAGGACAAAATGCTATTTCACAAGTAAAAGCTTTTAAAGAAGAAGCAGATATAACAGGATTAGTTCTTACAAAGTTAGATGGAACAGCCAAAGGTGGAGTTGTTATAGGAATTGTGGAAGAAAATAAGATTCCTGTTAAATTCATAGGAGTTGGAGAACAGATTGACGATATGGAAATCTTTAATTCAGAAGAATTTGTAAAAGCAATTATATAGATAAGGAGGAAGTTTTTGTGAGCCAAAAAGAAATAAATGAAAACATAGATAATACAAAAGCAAATAATCAAAAACAAGAAAGTAAACAAAGTTCTACAACAACTAAAGAAAAAAGTAAGAAAAGTAAAATTAGAATGATAGCTGTAATAATATTCATTGTATTGTTTGCAATGGTAAGTTATATTCAAGTAAGAGGTAGTTATTTAGAGTATCAAGAATTAGGACAAAAATATGTAGAAGTTTTTAATACAAACCTAATATACAGATATAGCATAATGGGAATTAACTTTATATTATTATTCTTTGCAATTTACTTTACAAATAGGGGAATTAAGAAGGGGTTAAAACCATTTTTCGAAAAAGAAAAAAAGCCAATGCCCAAAATACTTAATAAATCGTTAGCTCTAGTAATATCACTAATTGTAAGTGCAGTTATGTCTGGAGTTATGATGCAAAAAATAATGCTTGCATTAGCAAATACAAGTTTTGGATTAACAGACCCAATTTTCAATTTAGATATTGCATATTACATATTTCAAAAGCCAGTAATTGAAATGCTAGTATATTATTTTTTAGGTATTGTTGTAGGATTAACAGTATATATGGCAGTATATTATATAATTGTATTTAATAGATATTTTGATGGTGTAGACCCTAATATGCTAAAAGAAAGTTTATTTATGAAAAAACTTACAAGAAATGCTTTATTAATAATAATAGCAGTAGCAATAATTACAGTTTTAAATTCACAAAATTTAATGTTAGGAAAAATTTTAACAGTAGATGGAGAAATTGAAATAACTGGAGCAGGAATAACAGAATCAACTATAAAACTATGGGGATATGTAATTTTTGCATTTGTTATAATAATTTTTGCATATAGAGCTTTAAAATATTTCAAACAAAGAAATACAGCAAAAATATTAAAAAATTTAGCAGTTATACCAATATATTTAGTAGCACTTTTTGTAGTAATGGTTGGATTTGATTTAATATTTGTAAGAACAAATGAATTAGACAAAGAAAAGAAATATCTAGCTGAGAATATAGAAAATACAAAAAATGCATATAACTTAAATATAGAAGAGGAAAATCTTGAATATTCAGGAACTATAACAGAAAAAGAAATAAATGAAAACCAATTTACATTAAATAATATACCAATAGTAAGTAAAGAGGCAGTGTTATCAACATTAAAAAATAACCAAACAAATACAGGATATTTTACATATAGATATGCAAACTTAGCAAAATATAAAGTTGGCGATAAAGAAGAATTAGTATATGTATCACCTAGAGAAATATCTAATACAGGAAGAACATATAGTAATAAAACATATGAATATACACATGGTATGGGAGAAATACTAACATCTGCATCAGAAACAACAGAAAGTGGAAATGTAAAATACATACAAAAAGATGTATCAGGTAAAGACGAAAAAGTAAATATTGAAGAACCTCGTACATATTTTAATACAGGAAATGAAGGAATAATAGCAACAAATACTAAAAACAAACAAGAATATGATTATACAGATGAATTTGGAAATGATAAAACATCTACATATAATGGTCAAGCAGGGTTACAACTAAGTTTTTTAGATAGATTAGTATTAGGAATTTACAAAAACGATATAAATTTAGCTTTTTCTAGTGAGATAACTAATGAAAGTAAGATTTTAATAAATAGAAATATAATTCAAAGAGCTAAAAAAGCATTACCATATTTAATGTATGATGAAAATCCATATACAGTTATAAGTGATGATGGAAAAATATATTGGGTATTAGATGCATATACAATTTCAAGTAGTTACCCATATTCTCAATATACGGACTTACAACATGAAGGAAAAACTAGAGATATAAATTATATAAGAAATTCAATAAAAGTAATAATAGATGCATATGATGGAACAATGAAATTTTATATAACAGACAGAACAGACCCAATAGCAATGGCATATAATCATATATATAGTAGTTTATTTGAAGATTTAGATGAAGAAATACCAGAAGACATTGCAAAACATTTTGTATATCCAGAGCTATTATATAAAATACAATCACAAATCTTAGAAGTTTATCATAATGTAAAACCAGAAGTATTATATAGAGGAGATGACTTATGGGATACTGCAAAATATAATACAGTAAATTCAACTAAATCAACAGGTACATATTTAGAACCATATTATACAATGGTTAAAATAGGTAATAAAAATGAATTAGGATTAATACAAATGTATACACCAAATGAAAAACAAAATATAATTTCATATTTAGTAGGAAGTACAGATGGTGCAAATAATAAATTGAAATTATATAAATTTTCAGCAGATAGTAATATTGTTGGTCCAATGCAACTAGATAAACAAATAAAAGAAGATGAATCAATATCAGCAGAATTACAGTCTTTAGAAACAACGGGAACAAAGATTACAAAAAATATGATAATAGTACCAATAGAAAATACTTTATTATATGTAGAACCAATATATCAAACAATGCTAAATGAATCAGATACACCAGTATTGAAAAAAGTAATAGTTGCTTCTGGAAATAAAGTAGCAATAGGAAATTCATTACAAGAAGCATTGCAAAATTTATTATCAAAATATGCAGTTGATATAGAAGTAGAAAATACAGAAGATATTGAAGGATTAATTGATTCTATAATAAAAGCAAATAAAAATTTAACTGAATCTAATAATAATAATGATTGGGAAATGATGGGGAAAGACATACAAAAATTACAATCTTTAATAGAATCTTTAGATAAAATGAAAAGCAGTCAAAAAAATCAAAACACAAATACATTAAATGAAAATACAATGAATGAAAATAATCAAAAAGAAAATAACACAAAAATTAATATTAATAACACTAATAGTAGTAATGTATTAGAATAAAAATGAATAAAAAAAATTAAAAAATCCACTATAATAAAAAGGTGGATTTTTTATGTTTAATATTTGTAAAAAAATATATAATAACTTAAGAATATATAGGAAAAAAATAAAAAACGAACAAAAAGAAAAATTGCAAAATTCAATAGATAATTTAATAAGAATCTTTCAAAAGAGCAATATAGAAGAATGGAGTTATCTTTTAGGAAATAGAAAAGAAATTATAAAGAGGAATTTTATAGCAGGAATAGCACGAGGTGTAGGAATAGGAATAGGAGTTACAATTATAACAGCTATTTTAATTATAATTTTACAGAAAATTGTAACTTTAAATATACCAATTATAGGAGAATATATTTCTGATATTATTGATATTGTACAAAAGTCAAGATGAAAGAAAAATGAAATATTAAGAATAGATAATAGTTTATAGAATAAATAAAACAAATTCAATTAAAATAATCTAAAATCTAAAACAAATATAATCATAAGATAATCATAATAAAATATATTGGTATAAAGGCTTATGTGAGTAAAATATTGAGATAACAAATGTAAGCTTTTTAATTAAGTAAGAAAGGAAAAAGATTTATGAAGTTTTGTTTTATAGGAGGAGATTTTAGAAATATTGAATTAGCAAAAATGCTTGCAAAAGATGGAATGTTAGTATATACTTATGGCTTAGAAAGAGGATTTTTGGAAAAAGATTTTAATCAACAAATTATACAATGTGAAAATTTAGACCAAGGAATAAATGAAGCAGAAATAATAATTACAGCTTTACCTTTTTCAAAAGATGATAAGAACATTAATACACCACTTTCAGAAGAAAAATTAGAAATAAAAGAAATAATAAATAAAATAAAAGGAAAAACAATTTTTACGGGTAATATTTCAAAAGAAGTTAAAGAAAAATTTGATAAAGAAAATATAAAATTTTTTGACATACTAAAAAATGAGGAATTTGCAATATTAAATACAGTACCAACAGCAGAGGCAACAATAAAGATTATCATAGAAAACACTAAAAGTATAATACAAAATTCAAGATGCCTAATTATGGGATTTGGAAGAATAGGAAAAATATTATCATATAAAATGCAATCTTTAAGTTTAAAAACAACAGTTATACCAACAAACAGTATAGAAGAGGCATGGGGAAAAGCGTATGGAAATGAGATAATAACATTTGAAAATATTAAAGATAAAAAAGAAATATTAAGGAAATATGATATAATAATTAATACTATACCCCAAATAATACTAAAAGAAGAGGAACTAAAAAATATTAGAAAAGATGCATTAATAATTGATTTAGCATCAAAACCATTTGGTATAAATAGAAACTTTATGAAAAATGAAAAGATGAACTTTATTGAAGCTTTAGGACTACCTCGGAAAAATTGCACCAGTTACAGTTGCAAAAAATATAAAAGAAATAGTATTTAATGTTTTAAATATATAAATAAAGAAATGTTACAATAATTTATTACTAAACTGTAATTTGTAACAAAAAAATAAGAAGGGAGAAAAATATGTTTATAGAAATATTAAAAGCAATTTTATTTGGAGTTGTAGAAGGAATAACAGAATGGTTACCAATCAGTAGTACTGGTCATCTAATATTATTACAACAATTTATGAAATTTGAACAAGTATCACCAGAATTTTGGGAAATGTTTAAGGTTGTAATACAATTTGGAGCTATTTTAGCAGTAGTATTGATATACTGGAAAAAGATATGGCCAATTACTAAAAATAAAAGAGAAGGAATAAAATCAACAGGTTTTTTATCCCATTTCAATAAAAACACAATGGATTTATGGGGAAAAATTTTAGTTGCATGTGTACCAGCAGCTATAATAGGATTAGCATTTGATGAATTTTTTGAAAAATTATTTTATAATCCAACATGTATAGCAATAGCCTTAATTGTATTTGGTATAGCATTTATAATTATTGAAAATTGGAACAAAAAAGGAAAAAAGAAAAGAGAAAAAAATTCAGAAATTACATATAAAGATGCTTTAATAATAGGAGTATTCCAATTATTAGCAGCAATTTTTCCAGGAACATCACGTTCAGGAGCAACAATTATAGGTGGATTATTAATAGGGTTATCAAGAGAAAATGCTGCAGAATTTACTTTTTACTTAGCAATTCCAACTATGTTAGGAGCAAGTTTGTTAAAACTAGTTAAATTTGGTTTAGGATTTACAAGTATAGAATTAATAGTTCTTTTAGTAGGAATGTTTGTATCATTTATAGTATCTATGTTTGTTATTAAATTCTTGATGAATTATATTAAGAAACATGACTTTAAAGTATTTGGATATTATAGAATTATTTTAGGAATAATTGTGCTAGCTGTTTTAAGCTAATAGTATAAAAAAATAGACTGTTTACAAGTTACAAGTAAGCAGTCTATTAATTTTTTTATTCAATTTTTTGATCTCTTCTACTAGAAGAATTATTACACATCTTTTCATATTCCTTGCATTTAATTTTATAATCCATTTGCATACATAAATACTTATAATATGTATATGCCTGTTCATATTGGATAATTGGATTAAACATAGGGTCTTTATACATATCGTTCATATCAGGTGAAATTCCAAAATCCATATATGGAGGGTAATTAGGATTAAAATTATTATAGTCTTTTTCCAAACTTATCATCTCCTATCTTTATAAATGAATAATAATCAATAGATATTTTTCATTTATTATAATTTTTATATTATTTCCATATACAACTAAAATATATTAGCAATAAATTAAATTATTCTTATAAATCAAAATAAAAAATAGGAATAGTATTCATTAATATAAAAGTATATAAAGCAGCAAATAAGCCATGAAGAATTTTGCCATATATATATGGTTTAATTGACAAATCAGTTTTGGAAGTTATGCTAAATACTTGTAGAAGAACAGAGATTCCACCAAAACCAAGTAAAAATGCAGTTATTATAATATTCATAGATAATTTTTTAAAAGCGATATTTGAAATGATATTTATTCCATTAGTTATTTCTAATAAACCAGTAAAAATACCAGATATAAAGCTAGTATCTATATTTAAAAAGTTGCATAATGGTGTAAATATAAGTTCTAACATTTCTAGCAAATGGCTTGATTTAAGAATTGATATAATACTAGAAAATATAACAACAAATCCTCCAATAATTAAAATGGTAGAGATACTACTTGTTATACTTTCAGATAAGATTTCTCCTAAATTAGAAAAAGTGGCATAATTTTTTTTAGATTTTGTAGCTATAGAACTTGTACTTGAAACATATTTAGAAGAAACTGAATTTCTTTTCCAAAACTTAAATATGAATCCAACCGTTATACATGCTAATATATGAGTAATAAATAATAGTATACCAATAGTCGTATTTCTATAAAGTAATATTCCAACTGTTCCTATTATAAAAAGAGGACCAGAATTATTTGTAAAACTTAGTAATCTTTCACATTCTTCTTTTGAACATATATTATTCTTTCTAAAATTTGAAGCAATTTTTGCACCAACAGGATACCCACTTATAATTCCCATTATAAAAGCAAAAGCACCTTCACCTCTGATATTGAATAAAGGTTTCATAAAATTATTTAAAATATTACCGAATTTATTAATTATATTTGTATGCATAAGAAGTTCTGTCGCAACAAAAAAAGGAAATAAAGAGGGAACAACAGAATTAGCCCACAAAGAAAGACCAGATTTTATAGCAGGTAAGTTACTTTTGGAAAAAATTAAGAGACAAAAAGTAAATAGTAAAAAGATTATTGGTAGTAAATTTCGTTTGAGTTTTAGTACATAGAAATTAGTTTTCAAGGTAATACCTCCTATGAATAATTTATATATGAACAATTTATTCATAAGAGTGATATATATGATAAATAGGTATATTTTTATTATAAAAATATGTATTTTTTTCTTATGATATCTTGAATTAATACTAATTAAAGTATATAATTTAATTATTCAATATGTTTAAAATTTCTAATATTAGAATAAGAATTTTATATATGGTAAAAAATATAATAAAATAATTAATAAGAAATGATTTTATAACTTTTATAACACAACAAAAGAGGAGGAAATAAAGATGGCTGAAACCCTTGCGAGAGTACACACACACACACACAATATCTTTAGTAATAAATAAAAATAAAAAAATTATGAATAGAAATGCAGCAATATAAGCCTACGATATGAGGTTTTTATTGTTGTATTTTTATGTATATAGTAAATAATATTTTTAGAAAAAGGAGAATAGAAAATGAACACAAAAATAAAAAAATATGAAAGAGGAATAACATTAATAGCATTAGTGATAACGATAATAGTTTTATTAATTTTAGCAGGAGTATCAATAGCAATGCTAACAGGAGATAATGGAATATTAACACAAGGGAATAACGCAAAAATAGAAACAGCAGTAGGAGCAGTAAAAGAGCAATTAAGATTATTACAAATAGAAAAAAGAATAGAAGAAAAAGAACTAACACCAGAGACATTGTTAGCAGAAGGAAAAGTATCAAGAACAGTACAAGAAAAAGAAAATGACAAATATTATATGTATTATGCATTAAAAGAAGATTCATTTGAAGCAATGCAAGGACTAGGAAAAGGAAACTTAACAAACTTAAAAGATGTATTTTTAATAGATGATGAATTAAATGTGAAATATATAGCAAGTAATGGAAAAGAATATGGAGATGAAATAAAAGAAAAAATATTAGAAGATGAAACGAAGATAAGATTTAGTAGTAAAGCATTTAGTGAATATGTATCAAAAATATCGGGAGTGTCTGAAGATGAATTGAAATTTGAATGGATGAAAAATCAAACAATTTTAACAATAACAGACCCAGAAGTAGATAGTTTACAAGATTTAGTGTTTTTTCCTAATTTGATAACTTTACAAATAGGTGATGACCATTCTGGTAAAATAGCACCTAATATAGTAACGCTAGATGGTATAGAGAATTGTGCTAAATTAATAAATATAACTATAATTCAAGGACCAGACAAAGACTGTAAAGCTTTATCAAAATTGGAAAATTTAAAAAAATTTACTAAATATGGTGGAAGAGATTATGAAGAAATAATAAGGAATTTAGCAGCTAATAATAGCATAGAAGAACTTACGATATCAGGACAAAATATGAAAAGTATGGAGTGTGTAAAAAATTTAATTAATTTAAAAAGCTTAACTTTAAATAATTGTGAAATAGTAAAAATAGAAGGTTTAGAAAAAATGAAGCAACTTAAATTTCTTGCATTGGAAACAAATAAAATAAAAGTAATAGAAGGACTAGAAAATCTTATGAATTTAGAAAAACTAGATTTATATAATAATAAGATAGTTGATATAACACCAATCAGTGTGAATTCATCAATAAAAGAGTTAAATTTAGCAAAAAATCCAGATATAGATGGTAATAGAAATAATTATACTGGAGAAAGATTAGAAGCACTAAATAAAATAGGAGGAATTTTAGATAGAGGGGGAATAATTTATATAGATATAGGTCAAATAAAATTATTTAATAATTACAAGGAATTAGGTTTAGCATATCAAGGATTAGAAACATTAGAACCATTAGATGGAATGACAGAATTAAAAAAATTAAATTTACCGGGAAATAGATTAACATTAGAAGATGATAAATCACAGGAGATATTACAAAATATGAAAAATTTAGAAATATTAAATTTAGATAATAATAAAATTACAAATATAAAAGCAATTAACAAGTTGGATAATTTAAAACATTTATATTTACTAGGTGACAATAATATAGTAGAGCTAAAACAAATAGAAGATATTATATCTAATTTAGATTTACTAAAAGTATCAACAGAAAGTTTAAAAACAATATTAAATTGTGACGAGAATAAGATTACAACATTAAATCTAATGGGAAGTCAATTAACAGAAATACCAGACTTATCAAAATTAACAAAATTGTCAAAAGTGAATATATCCTCTAATCCTAATATATCAAATTTTGATATGCTATCAAAAACAATAAGTTTAACCTATCTATCAATGTCAAATAATAACTTACATGGAAGAATGATAGATTTTGCTAAATTGACAAATTTAGTGTATCTTGATTTAAGTAATAATACATTATGGAGTGAAGAATTAGAAAACTTAAAAGTTCTAAAAAACAATACAAATTTAACAATAAATTTATCAAATAATGCAATAATAGATGCAACAGCATTACTAGAATTAAATCCAAACACTAAAATAAATTTAACAGGAAATATAAATTTATCACAAGAATCAAAAGATAAATTAAAATCAAGATTTGAAAATAATGTAACTTTTTGATTTAATTAACTTTTCTTATCAAAACAAAAAATTGAATAAAATCCAACCAAAATGCACATACCTAAAATAATAAACAAAGAAAGGTAAGTGTATAACATGGATAAAAACAAAGAAATAATAAAAAATGAAGTAGGAGAAGATGCAACCAAATACGGGGAATTTGTATCTTCTTATTTTGCCTGGATTTCATTACCAAACCAAAAAGAAAGAGCAGAAGAATTAGCAAATATGACAAAAAACAAAGAAAAAGATAGAAATAGTAAGAAAAATAATCAAAAATAGTTAAAAATACTCCCTAAAAGGTAAAAAAATATATTGAAAATATAAAAGAAGGGAGTATAATATTAATATAGGTCAAAGAAAGTCAAAGTCAAAACTAAAACAAAAATAAGACTTAAAAGTATAATTAAAAACAATAAAATTAAACAAAAAGGAAGTCAAAAAGTAACATAAAAAGACAAAGGAGGCAAATCTAATGAGAATGTCAGACTTAATAGAAGAATTTATAAAAGAATTATTTGATGAAGACAATCAATTAGTAGAAATTCAAAGAAATGAACTAGCAGAACAATTTAATTGTGTTCCGTCGCAAATAAATTATGTCATTTCAACAAGATTTAAACCATCACAAGGATATTATGTAGAAAGCAGAAGAGGTGGTGGAGGTCATATAACAATAAAAAAAGTAAATAACACAAAGTCAGATTATTTTATGCATATAATAAAAAACATAGGAGATGAAATGACATCAAATGATGTTGACATTTTGATTAGTGATTTTTTAACATATGACCTTATTACGAAAAAAGAAGCAAAGCTATTAAAAGTAGCTACAAGTGACAATGTTTTAGGAATAGCAAAAGAAATAAAAGATAAATTACGAGCAAAAATATTTAAAAATATGTTATTAAATTTAGAATAAGGGAGGAATTTAAAATGTTATGTGATAATTGTGGAAAAAAAGAAGCAAATGTAAAATACTCAGAAAATATTAATGGAGTAAAAAGAGAATTTAATTTATGTGAGGAATGTAGCAAAAAATTAGGAATAGGAGAAATTAATTTTAAAATGCCAATAGACTTTTCTAGTTTTTTGGGAGATTTTATGGAAGATTTTGCAACACCAGAATTTATGCCATTATTTAATGATATCAAAACTTTAAAATGTAATGAGTGTGGATATACATTTGATGACATAGTAAATACAGGAAGATTAGGATGTGCAAGTTGTTATGATATATTTGAAGACAGATTGGACCCTATAATTAGAAAAATACAAAATAGTAATAGACATACAGGAAGAATTGGAAAAATTTTAGATAGTAAAATAGAAAAAAGACAAAATAAAACTGATAACAAAAATGTAGATAATCAAGAAAAACTAGTAAATAAAGAAAATAATAAATTAGAAAATTTACAATTAGAATTAAAAGAAGCAATAAAAGATGAAAGATATGAAGAGGCAGCAAAAATCAGAGATAGGATAAAAGAAATAGAAAAAAATCAAAATTAAATTCAAAATACAAGGATAAGTAAAAAATAAATTTGTAAAGAAAGAAGGAAAATTATGAACTGGTATTTACAAAGTGAAAAAGAATCTGATGTAGCTATAAGTACAAGAATAAGATTTTCAAGAAATATTAATGGATATAGCTTCAATTTATCTAGTGATGAGTTAGAAAGTTTAGAAAATAAAATAAAAGAAAGTATATATGAAATAGGTTATGGATTAAAATATCTAAGAATAAAAGATATGGATCAGATAACAAAAATTAGTCTATTAGAAAAAAATCTTGTAACAGAAGAATTTTTAAATAAAAACCAAGATAGAAAAAGTATATTAATAAATGATGAAGAAAATATTTGTATAATGATAGGAGAAGAAGATCATCTAAAAATACAAGTATATAGTGCAGGATTAGAATTAGAAAATACATTAAACTTAGCAATAGAATTAGACAAAAAAATAGAAGAGGTTTTGGGATATTGTGTAAGCAAAAAATATGGCTATTTAACAGCATATCCAAGTAATTTAGGTACAGGGTTAAAAGCATCTGTAATGCTACATTTACCAGCATTAAGAAAAACAAATAATATTAAAAAAGTATTACAAGTAATAAGTAATTTTGGAGTTGAAGTGAAAGGAGTCTCAAGTAAAGAAGGAAAATTGATAGGTGATATATATCAAATTTCTAATAAACAAACTTTAGGGATTACAGAAGAGGAAATAGTAAAAAACATAAAAGTAATAGCTGAAAAAATAATAAAAAATGAAAGACAAGCAAGAAAATATTTAGCAAATGAAGGAATCGATTTAGAAGATGAAATATATAGAAGTTTTGGAATATTTACTAATTGTAAAAAAATCACAGAAGAAGAAACTATCGAATTACTTTCAAATATAAAATTAGGTGTAGATTTAGGAATTTTAAGAGAAGTTACCGATTTACAAATACAAAGTTTATATTTATACACAAAACCAGCAAATATGCAAAAAAGATTAGGAGAAACTTTAGGAAAAATTGAACAAGAAGTGAAAAGAGCTGAAATTATAAAACAAATTTTTAAGGAAAAATAAAGAAAGGAAGGTAGAAAACATGACATATAATTTTACAAGTAGAGCAAAAAAAGCGATAGAGATTGCTAATAATGCTGCAATTGAGTTAGGACATAGATATATAGGAACAGAACATATTTTATATGGACTAGCAAAAGAAGGAAGTGGAGTAGCTTCAAAAGTTATAGAAAAACAAGGGATAACACCAGAAGATATATTAGATATAACAGTTGAATTAGTTGGGAGAGAAGAGCCAATTGAAGAAACTTTAGGTTTCACACCTAGAACAAAAAGAGTTATAGAAAATGCATTTATTGAAGCAAGAAAATTAGGATATAACTATATAGGAACAGAACATATATTAATAGGTTTATTAAGAGAAGGAGATAGTATAGCAACTAGAATCTTATTAGAATTAAATATAAATATTCCAAAATTTTATGGAGAAATAATTAGAGTAATTAATGAAGGAGAAAATTTAAGTTCTAATAATGAAAACAATTCTAATTCAAAGAAAACAGGAAGCTATAATCAAACACCAACCTTAAATCAATTTGGAGAAGATTTAACAGAAAAAGCAAGACAAGGAAAATTAGACCCAATAATAGGAAGAAAAGAAGAAATAGAAAGAGTAATTCAAATTTTATCAAGAAGAACAAAAAATAATCCATGTTTAATAGGAGAGCCAGGAGTAGGAAAAACAGCAGTAGTAGAAGGATTAGCAGAAAAAATAGTTGCAGGAGATGTTCCAGAAATTTTAAAAGATAAAAGAGTAGTAACTGTTGATATATCTAGTATGGTAGCAGGAGCAAAATATAGAGGAGATTTTGAAGAAAGAATAAAAAAGGCATTAGAAGAGGTAAAAAAAGTAGGAGATGTAATTTTATTTATAGATGAAATTCATACAATAGTAGGAGCAGGTTCAGCAGAAGGAGCAATAGATGCAGCAAATATTTTAAAACCACTTTTAGCAAGAGGAGAAATACAATTAGTAGGAGCAACAACTTTAAATGAATATAGAAAATTTATAGAAAAAGATTCAGCCCTTGAAAGAAGATTTAGTCCAGTAACTGTAAATGAACCATCTGAAAAAGATACTATTTCAATTTTAAAAGGTATAAGAGATAAATATGAAGCTCATCATAATGTAAAAATAACAGATGAAGCAATAGATGCAGCTGTTAAAATGTCTGTAAGATATATTAATGATAGATTTTTACCAGATAAAGCTATTGACTTAATAGATGAAGCAGCATCAAAAGCTAGGTTAAAAACATATACAGAGCCAGATAGTTTAAAAGAATTAGAAGAAGAAATTTTAAATGTAAGTAAAGATAAAGAGGAAGCAGTAAGAACACAAAAGTTTGAAAAAGCAGCTAGTCTAAGAGATAAAGAAAAAGAATTAAAAGCAAAATATGAAAAAGAACAAAAGAAATGGAAAAATAAAAATAATAAATCAATAATAAATATTACAGAAGAAAATATAGCAGATGTTATTGCTAGTTGGACAGGAATTCCAGCTAAGAAAATAACAGAAAATGAAAATGAAAAACTAAAAAATTTAGAGAAAAATTTACACCAAAGAGTTATAGGTCAAAACAAAGCTGTTGAAGCTGTCGCAAAAGCAATAAGAAGAGGAAGAGTAGGCTTAAAAGACCCAAAAAGACCAATAGGATCATTCTTATTTTTAGGACCAACAGGAGTAGGAAAAACAGAACTATCTAAATCATTAGCAGAATGCTTATTTGGAGATGAAAATGCAATTATTAGAATAGATATGTCTGAATATATGGAAGCACATTCAGTTTCTAAGTTAATAGGCTCTCCTCCAGGATATGTTGGATTTGATGAAGGTGGACAATTAACAGAAAAAATAAGAAGAAAACCATATTCAGTTGTATTATTTGATGAGATTGAAAAAGCTCATCCAGATGTTATGAATATGTTGCTTCAAATTCTAGAAGATGGCAGACTAACAGATAGCCAAGGAAGAACAGTAAACTTTAAAAATACCGTAATAATTATGACATCAAATATTGGAGCTAGATTAATTACTGATAAAAAGTCACTAGGATTTTCAGCAAATAATTTAGATAAAGAACAAAATAAAGAAGAGGAAAAAGCTAAAAAAGAATATGAAGATACGAAAAAAGAAGTTATGGAAGCATTAAAAAGAGAATTAAGACCAGAATTTATAAATCGTATTGATGAAATAATTGTATTCCATAAATTAAATGATACAGAAATTGATAAAATTATAGATATCATGCTACAAGAAGTAATAAATAGGCTAAAAGAACAGAAAATTAAAATAGAGCTAGATTCTAAGGTTAAAAAATTAATTGCAAGTAAAGGAATAGATAAAAACTTTGGGGCTAGACCACTAAGAAGAACTATACAAAATGTATTAGAAGATGCCTTAGCAGAAGAAATATTAGATGGAAAATTAGATAATGAAAAGTTAAACAAAATTACTGTTGAAGATGACAAAATTATTGTTAAAAATAAGTAGGAATATATTGAAAAAATAATTAATACAATAGTTATGGTTACAATTAACATTTTTATGATTAATTATTATTTTATACTTTATACTTTGTATCTAGTAATCTATAAAAATAATAATTAAAAGTAGATTGCTCCGATTGCACTCATTATCGTTTGTTTGAGAGCATTTATGTAGCATTTAAACAATAATTAATTATAAAAATGTTAATTGTAACCAGCTATGTGAATTTTGTGTGAAAAAGCAAAAATACTATTGACAATTAGTAAAAAAGGGTATAAATTATTGGCAGTCACATAGAAAGAGTGCTAATTTTTAAAGGAGGTAATTTAAATGATTAAACCATTAGGAAGTAGAGTATTAATTAAAATGAAAGAAGGCGAAGAAACAACTAAAAGTGGAATTATATTAACTCAAGCAGCACAAGAAAAACCACAAATTGCAGAGGTAATTGAAATAGGTAATGGAGATATTATAGATGGAAAACCAGAAGCAATGATTGTAAAAAAAGGTGATAATGTAATTGTAAGTAAATATTCTGGAACAGAAATAAAATATGAAGGTGAAGAATATATAATAATAAAACAAAATGATATTTTAGCAATTGTAGAATAAAAATTAACTTTATAAAGTATGTAAAATTAGAAATATTTAATAAAAAACAAAGATAAGATTTTAAATAGTAAATTGAGCATTTATAGAAAAGTTAGTAAATTTTTTAATAAGTGCATTATACATATAAAATATATTTGTAATAATTTTAAATTCCAAGTATTTTTATACAAAATGTAAATTTAAAGAAAATCTTAAATCTTTAATGAAGGGAGTTTGATTTAAATGGCAAAAGTTATTAAATTTGGAGAAGATGCAAGAAAATCCTTAGTAGAAGGTGTAAATAAATTAGCTGATACAGTAAAAGTAACATTAGGACCAAAAGGAAGAAATGTTGTATTAGATAAAAGCTTTGGAGCACCACTTATAACTAACGACGGTGTTACGATAGCAAAAGAAATTGAATTAGAAGATAAATTCGAAAACATGGGAGCAAGATTAGTTAAAGAAGTATCAACAAAAACTAATGATGTTGCAGGAGATGGAACTACAACAGCAACAGTTTTGGCTCAAAGTATGATAAAAGAAGGAGTTAAAAATGTTGCAGCTGGAGCAGACCCTATGGCAATAAAAAGAGGTATTGATAAAGCAGTAAAAAGTGCAGTAGAAGGATTAAAAGAAATTAGCTCAGAAGTTAATGGAAAAGAAGACATTGCAAGAGTTGCAAGTATTTCAGCAAACAATGAAGAAGTTGGAAATTTAATTGCAGAAGCTATGGAAAAAGTTTCAAAAGATGGAGTAATCACAATAGAAGAATCAAAAACATCAAACACAGAATTAAATGTTGTTGAAGGAATGCAATTTGATAAAGGTTATTTATCACCATATATGGCAAATGACACAGAAAAAATGGAAGCTATATTAGATAATCCATATATACTATTAACAGATAAAAAAATAAGCAATATACAAGAAATATTACCATTATTAGAAAGCTTAATGCAAGAATCAGGTAAACTATTAATAGTATGTGATGATATGGAAGGAGAAGCATTATCTACATTAATATTAAATAAATTAAGAGGAGTATTAAATGTAGTTGCAGTAAAAGCACCTGGATTTGGTGATAAGAGAAAAGCTATGTTAGAAGACATTGCAGTTTTAACAGGAGCAGAAGTTATTACATCAGATTTAGGATTAGAATTAAAAGATACAACAATAGAACAATTAGGAAGAGCAAAACAAGTTAAAGTACAAAAAGAAAATACAATAATAGTAGATGGAGCAGGAGACAAACAACAAATAGCAGACAGAGTAGGACAAATAAGAGCTCAAATAAATGAAACAAAAAGTGATTACGACAAAGAACAATTACAAGAAAGACTTGCTAAAATAGCAGGAGGAGTAGCTGTAATTGGAGTTGGAGCTGCAACAGAGGTTGAAATGAAAGACAAAAAATTAAGAATAGAAGATGCCTTATCAGCAACAAAAGCAGCAGTAGAAGAAGGTATAGTTTCAGGAGGAGGAACAGCATTATTAAATGTAATTCCAGCAGTAGAAAAATTAGTAAATAGCTTAGAAGGTGGAGAACAACTAGGAGCAAAAATAGTATTAAAAGCCTTAGAAGAACCAGCTAAACAAATATCTATAAACGCAGGACTAGAACCAGCAGTTATAGTAGAAAAAATAAAACATGAAAAAGTAGGAATTGGATTTGATGCTTCTTCGGAAACATATGTAGACATGAAAAAAGCAGGAATAGTAGACCCAACAAAAGTAACAAGAAGTGCATTACAAAATGCAGCATCAATAGCTTCAATGGTATTAACAACAGAAAGCTTAGTTACAGACGCACCAGAACAAAAATCATGTAACTGTGGAGGACATGAAGGAATGCCTGGTGGAATGGAAGGAATGTATTAGAATATAATTAATAGTTAATAGTTAATATTAAAATACGGTTAAAAAATATCGAGGAATATACTTTATATATTTTTCGATATTTTTTATCGTATAGGAAAAATAATCTTTTATCTTGAATATATATAAGATTTTTTCGTATACAACAAGTAAAAGTTACCTAAAAAATACCTGTGATAGATTTGCTTGCATAACTTTGCTACTTTTCTTATTTTTAATGAATAATAATAAAAAAAGCCCTATATTTTAATTTTAGAGTTATAAAAATTAATTTTAAAATATATAAAATTTCAAAATTGTAATATACTATAAATTAAAATAAAAGGGCAATTTTTATATGTCATATAATATTTTAGTAGAAATATGAAAATATTATCATATTTCCACCATATTTAGTTGAGGATTAGCAACATCCTCCTCTGTTACCACCACAGCAACAACATAATAATAATATAAGGATTATAATCCAGCAGCAGTCATCTCCAAATCCGAATCCACCGCATCCTCTATTTTCTGGCATAGTCTAGACCTCCTTCCTTATAAAAGATATGTTTTGTTTTCTTTTTTATCTTCTGTATGGTATATAATATGTAATTTATAAAAAGTTGTTACAAATAAAAAATAAAATAATAAAAATATAAGAATAAAAAAATAAGCAATATAAATAAGCAATAAAAAAATAAATAATAAAAAACTAAAAAAATTTAAAAAAATTAAAATTTGAAAATGTTGATTTATCAGTACTTACACGAACTTTTATGAAAAAACTAAAAAAATATTTAAAAAAATTTAAAAAATGTATTGACAAGTTGAAAGAAATCATGTATACTAAGTCATGTCGAAAGGACATGGTCGCTTAGCTCAGCTGGGAGAGCATCTGCCTTACAAGCAGGGGGTCACAGGTTCGAGCCCTGTAGCGACCACCATGTTTTTACGGCCCGGTAGTTCAGTTGGTTAGAACGCTAGCCTGTCACGCTAGAGGTCGACGGTTCGAGCCCGTTCCGGGTCGCCATTTTTTTATTTAAAAAAGGCTTAAAATTTTCTAGATAATAGAAAATGGCTTCATAGCTCAGTTGGTAGAGCAGAGGACTGAAAATCCTCGTGTCAGTGGTTCGATTCCACTTGAAGCCACCAAGTAAACAACTTATAGACTATAAAGTTTATAGGTTGTTTTTTGTTGTATATAAGGTTAAAATTTTACAATATAAAAAGAAACAAATTTTCGCAAAGCTATTGTAATAGACATGAATTTGCAATATAATGGAAATCAATAAGAAATGGAGATGGTATATAATGAACCAATTTAAAACAAATAATAATCAAACGTTTGAGGAGATAAAACATATCGATGAGAATGGTATTGAATTTTGGTATGCTAGAGATTTACAAAAAGTTTTGGATTATAAAGAATGGCGAAAATTTGATGGAGTAATAGAAAAGGCAAAAAAAGCATGTGAAAACAGTAATATTAATAATTTAGACCATTTTGTCGAAGCCGACAAAATGGTAGTTATAGGTTCAGGTGCGAAAAGAAGGCAAAAAGATTACAAATTAACTCGTTATGCTTGCTATTTAATAGCGCAAAATGGAGATAGTAGAAAAAGAGTTGTTGCTCTTGCACAAACATATTTTGCAGTTCAAACTAGAAAACAAGAAATTAGCGAGAAAGAATATTGCTTACTTACTGAGGAAGAAAAGAGATTTTACCAAAGGGACTTAACAAGGAAAGGTAATTATTCACTTAATCAAACAGCTAAAAATGCAGGGATAAAAAATTTTGATAAATTTCATAATGCTGGATATAAAGGCTTATATAATGGAGAAACAGCAAATGATATAGCTAAAAGAAAAGGTTTAAGATATAGAGAAGATATTTTAGATAACATGGGAAGTGATGAGTTAATAGCAAATTTATTTAGAATATCGCAAACGGAACAAAAGTTAAAAAAAGATAAAATTGATACTGAAAAAGATGCTTGTGATACACATAAGAAAATTGGAGAAATAGTCAGAGAAGCAATTAGACAAGCAGGTGGAACTATGCCAGAAGATTTACCTACACCTGAAAAGAGTTTGAAACAATTAGAAAAAGAAAAAACAATGAGCTTAAGTAAAAAACAAAAATAAGAAGAAATACTATTATATTAAAAAATCGTTGGTAATAATACTATCGAAAGTGTTGGAATGCTGAAAACACACTAAATAAAAAATCTAAATTGACAGAGATATGACAGAACCCAAATTAAAATGATAATTTGTAAAAAATGATAATAACAAACAAAAACCGAAGATTATTTATCTTCGGTTTTCATATTATCCCCATACCTCTTAATTTTCTGAGTAGTAGTTTTCTCAAACTCTTTATCTCTAATAATAAAACTCTTTATATGTTTATAATTAGGTAATTTCTTATTAACACTAGAAACAACATCTGAAATAACCTTTTTAATTTCAGCAGTAGTAGGAACGCTACTTTTTAAATATTCTGAAATAGCTTCAAGATTAGGATAAATCTGAGCATTTATATATGTCTCATCATCATCTTCTTTTTGAATACCTAAAACAAGAGCTTCAGAAATTAGAGGACTAGTATTCAAATAATGTTCAACTTCTTCTGGATAAATATTTTTACCATTTTTAGTAACAATAACACTTTTACATCTACCGGTAATATATAAATATCCATTTTCATCAATTTTGCCTAAATCACCTGTATAGAACCAACCATCTTTTAAAACTTTTTTAGTTTCTTCTTCATTATTGTAATATCCAAGCATTACATTAGGGCCTTTTACAATAATTTCGCCAACACCTTCTTCATTAGGATTATTGATTTTATATTCAACATTTGGTATAGGCAATCCAACAGAATCATCTTTTTGGAAAAAGTCAGTATTTCCAGCAACCAAAGGAGAACATTCTGTTAATCCATAACCTTGAAGAGTATTCAAACTTAAATTTCTGAAATCAGTTATAATATCTGGATTTACAGAAGCAGCTCCAACAATAAATACTCTTAATCTTCCACCTAAAGTATTTTTTACTTTATTTTTAACAATTTTTTTCATAAAGAAAGGTAATTCATTAAAAGGGTTTTCAGAAGTATCTTTTTTAGCATATTTTCCAGGTAATGATTTATTCATGTTTTTAACTATTGTTTTGTGTAATTTTTCTAAAAGCAATGGTACACAAAGAATTACAGAAGGATGAAATTCAGACATATTTTTTGCAATATAACGCAATCCTTCGCAATGAGCAATACTTGCACCACTATATATAGGCAATAAAAATCCTATTGTACATTCATATGTATGATGAAGAGGTAAAACAGAAAAGAATAAATCACTTCTTTTTACTTTAACAATACCATATGTAGAAAGGATATCAGAGCAAATATTTCTTTGAGAAAGACAAACACCCTTAGCATTTCCAGTAGTTCCAGATGTGAATAATAAAATTCTCATTTCATCTGGGTCAATTGTTATATCATCAAATTCTTTAAAACCATTTAGATAATCATCTTTTCCAAAAGTTTTAAATTTGTCAAAAACAAATTCATTATTATTTAATTTATTTTTATTATCAAAATATACAAAAATAGTATTTTTATTGTTTAATTTATTAGTGTTATTTGCAATATCTTCTGATATAGGTTTTAAATTTTTTTCATTTCCTAAAATACAATCTGCATTAGAAACATTCATAAAATTAATTACATCATCAGTATGAAGTTCTTTATCGATTGGTACAACTATTCCAACGATAGAAGCTGCTAAGTAGGAAACACACCAATTATAGCTATTTTGACCAATGACTGCTATTTTTTTATTTAATAATCCTTTTTTTATTAAACTCGTTCCTAAATAAACAACATCATTTTTAAATTCTTCATATTTGATTGAATAAATTTTTCCTTCATTGTCTTTTACTTTGAAAGCAGTTCTTGAACGATAATTTTTAGCTGAATTATATAACATATCTTTGAAATTTGTTACTTCTTCAGTTTTATGATATTTTAATTTTAATTTTTCTGCGTCTGTTAATTTCTTTTCCATATAATCCTCCTAATTTAATTATAACGATAAAATTTGTAATTTACATCTTTAATTAATTTGATGTTTCCATTTGTGATAATATTTTCATTATCTTGCAAAGGTATTCCTATAAAAACAGTAGTTTTAAAATTTTGATTTAGATTATTAGTTATATTTATATCAAAAGATAAATTGCAATTGATTGAATTTAAATCAATATTGCATTTTTTTAATAAACTACCATCATAAGTAATAGGGGATGATGTATCTGTGATAGTATAATCTGATTTAATATTTTTATTAACATAACTTAAAGTGATAGGATTAGCTAAATTATTAAATAATGTCGGTACATTTAAGTCTGCTATATTTTCAGAAGATATATTAAAATTTAGATTATCAGTTATAATATTGTTGTCATCAACATCACTTTTTGCAAAATTATTTATACTTTTGAAATATAAATTAGGCTCTCCAACAGAAGGAGGGGAGTCGAATTTTATATTATTTATTGAAACACTTTTTAAAGTGTTTTGTAAAGTATGCTCATTGTTAGTACTTTTTATAAAAATAGCCATGTCAGTGTATTGATAAAGATTTTCAATTGTGAAATTAGTTGCTGAACTTGTTTTTACTTTTGAATCAGCACTACTGAACATTACTATTTTGTCAATTGTAAAAATAGTATTTTTATTTTTATCTGCAAAAGGTAAATATGAATCTTCAAAACTTTTTTTAATTAAAATTTTTTGAAAGACTACATATGTAAGTAATAAAAAAATTAAAAATAAAAATATTACTATACAAAATAAAAGTCTTTTTCTATTTTTCATAGTTCCTCCTTTGTAACAAATATATAATAGTATAAAATTACAATAAAATCAATAGCTTAGAACGGTAGTTATAATATTTCCAGAAATTAAAATTGACAAAAATAGACACAAAGGTTAAAATTGTATTAGGTGATATTATGAATTCAAAAGATAAGACAAAAAAACATATTAAAATTTCTTTAAAAAATATTATATATCTTTGTTCTTTTTTTATAATTCTATTATATTCAATAATATTTTATAACTTATATTTTTCAAAAGAAGTGTTTGCAAATGATAGTATTGAAGCAAACAAAGAAAAAATAAAAATCAGTGATGCAAAAGAAATAAATATTGAAGAAATAATAAATAAAAATACAAATGATGGCAGAAAAGAAGAAATTAGTGTACATGAAGAAGTTTTAGAATATATAACTAAATACAGAACAAATAATAAATTACCAAAAGGTATTATGCAAGTAGTTCAAGAAGGAAGAGAAGGAAAACAAGAAATTACAACAAAAAAAGTTTACGAAAAAGACCAACTAATAGAGGAAAAACAAATGTCTAGTAAGGTTACAAAAGCGTCTGTAAATAAAATTGTTGAAGTTGGAAATGGAAGAAAAATTGCAACCTACAATGTAAAAGTAGGTGATAAAGTATATGTAACATCAGATAGGTTATCAGTTATGTCTGAGCCAAGTGAAAATGCTACAAAAGTTGCAACATTAGCAAAAGATGATGAACTAAAAGTTTTAGAGATAAACGGACAATGGTATAAGATAATATGTGATAGCCATAGGGGATATGTGAAAAAAGAATGTACAACATATTTAAATCCTAATGAAAAAGAACTACCAAATGATAAAAATTTTCAATCTAATCAAGGAGGTAGTACATCAGGAAACGGTGGAAATGTTGAAAAGTTAAGTTTTGATATGAAATTAAATAAGCCAAGTGGATTATCATTAGAACAATTTAAAAAGATATTAACAGATGATAAAGATAAAAACAAAATTTTTGAAAATAATGCAGAATATTTTTATTACATAGAAAAACAATACAATATAAATGGGATTTTCGTTGCAGCTGTTGCAATACATGAAAGTGGATGGGGAACATCAAAAATTGCATTGCAAAAGAAAAATTTATTTGGGTATGGAGCTTATGATTCAAATCCATACAATGGTGCATATGAATTCACAGATTATTCTGAATGTATAGATTTAATAGCAAGAGTGTTTGTAAAATACTATTTAAATCCAAAAGGAACAGAGATTTATGGAGGAGAAAAAGCTCAAGGAACATATTATAATGGTTCTACATTAACAGCTGTTAATACTAAATATGCTTCTGACAAAAATTGGGCAAATAGTGTATATAAACATATGAAATATTTATATAATAAATTATAAAAACTCCTTGCTATTTTATAAAAGATATTGTATGATATATAGGTAAATGAGAAAATAAGAAAATTGCCAAAATAGAAGAAAGGGGCATTAAATATAATGAAAAAAACAATCATATTTATAACATTATTAGTAATTATTTTTGGACTATTTTCATTCACATCAAAAGTATTTGCAGTAGAAAGTATTTTAGATGAAGAAACAGAAAGTAAAATAGTAGAAATAAAAGAAAAAGAATTAAATTCAATAGCAGATTATCAAGAAAAATATGGTTCAAAAGCATATGGAACAGTAGCATATATTTTAAATTTAGTTAGAGTATATAGCATACCATTATGCTTTTTAGGAATTGCAATAGGAGCAATTCACCAATATGTTATAGGTATAAGAAAGCTAGATACTTTGGAAAAAGGTATGGGGCTTATAGTAACTTTTGTAACAATATTAATCATATGCCAAATATTACCACTGGCCTTTACAGTGTTCGTAAAATTTGGAAGGGGGTAACAAATGAAGGTTTTATTTGCTGTAAGTAATGAAGAAATTTCAGAATCAATAATTAAAAGATATCAAAAGGAATACAAAGAAATAATTTCTCATAAAAATGTTTATTACTTTAATGCAATTTTAAAAGAATTACAAAAAGATAAATCTTATGACAGAATAGTTATAAGTGAAGACTTAGAAGCTTTTACACATACACAATATGACCAAATAGACAAATTTATATTTGATAAATTAGATAGCATAAGTGATGAAGCTTCAAACATAAAGGGAAATGATATTCCAATTATTCTAATATGTGCAGATAGAAGAAACAAATCTGAGCAAATGCTTGTAAAATTATTCGGAATAGGAATATATAATGCAATACTTGGGAATGACAGAAGCGTAGAAGAGGTTTGTAGATTAATAAACAGACCACGAGTAAAAAAAGAAGCAAAACTATATTATAAAATAGATTCAGAAGAGGTAAATTATCAAGCTGAAAATGAAAATGATGTTAGTGAAATGGAAATACAAAACATCTTAGCTCATTACAAAAGCTTAGGTAAAAATGAAGATAGATACATAGATAGTTTTAATAATATTGCAGCACAATATAATGATACACAATTAAGAATTATAAGTAAATTTTTACCACTGAATGTAAGAGCAGTATTAGAAGAACGTTCACCTAAGTATCAGAAAGTAATGTCTTTTAACAATTCAGTTTCTAATAGTTTAAGATATAAAGAGAAAGAAAAAGAAGAAGGAACAAGTGAAAAATTATTAAGGCCAAAGAATAAGGCAGTAGTTATGACAAAACCAGTTGTAATACCTTCTGCTGTTAATATAGGAGGAACTAAAAAATTATCTAAATCTAAACATGTTTCACCACAACAAAATACAACAAATACGCAAAGAGATAATAGAAATACTGTAAATGATGAAATAATTAAGCAACTTCAAAGAGCAACAGAAGCAAAGGCGAGGGAGAATGTAATAAAACCGGTTTTACAGCCTGAAAATAGACCAGTAACACATCAAGTAGAAAGTGTTAAAAAGATAAATAAAGTTGAAGAAATACCAAATGTAGAAGAACAGGTAAAACCAGTAAAAAGAGGAAGAGGAAGACCTAGAAAAAATCCTATTCCAGAAGAGGTTAAACAACCAGAAATTAAAGAGGTTAAAGAAAGTGTAGAGGTTCAACCAGTAAAAAGAAAAAGAGGAAGACCTAGAAAAAATCCTATTCCAGAAGAACAACCAACAATTTCAAATGTTGAAGATACTACAATATTACCAGGGGTTGATGATATTGAAGAAACACAAGATATTGTACCAGAGGTTGAAGAAAATTCATCAGTTACAGTACCAGAATTTGATGATTATGTAGAAGAAACAATCTTACCAGGATTCGAAGATGAAGGTGAATATGATGATGAAGAAAGTACAATATTACCAGGATTTAATGAAGAAGATGAATATGATGATGAAAATGAAGATATAAATTATGAAAATAATTCTGAATATGAAACAAATTCATCAAGTTATACATCAAATAATAATGAAATTAGAGTAGAACCTATGAATAATAATCAATACTCTAATAATCAATATTCTGTTTATAATAATATTGGAAATCAAATTATAAAACCAAATAATGAATATGTACAAACAATTGATATATCATCTTTACTAACTGCTGACAAGAAAATAGTAACATTTATAGGAACTAGTAAAAATGGAACATCATTTATTGTAAATAATGTAGCTGAATTATTATCATCAATGGGGATAAAGGTTGCTATATTAGATACAACACAAAATAGAAATTCTTACTATATATATACAAAAAATGAAGAAGCATTAAGGAATATTGCAACTAATTGTATAGCAAATTTAGCAAGAGGAATTGCAAATGGAATAAATGTAAATCCAAACTTAACAGTATTTACATCACTACCAGAAGAAAATGAATCAATATCAAATGTAGACGAAATATTACAAACATTAGTAAAAAATTATTCAGTTGTATTAATTGATTGTGATTTTAATTCACCAATAGGATATTTTAAACAATCACAAGAGACATATTTAGTTCAAACATTGGATATACTTACAATTCAACCATTAACAGCTTTTTTAAGAGAATTAAAGGCTAAAAATATTTTAGAAGAAAAGAAATTAAAAATTATACTTAATAAGGTAGTAAAAGTAAGGGGAATCACAGAAAAAACAATTATAGGAGGAATGGCATTTTATAATGACCCTGCTATGTCTTTTATGACAGAATTATTTGATAGAAATTTGATAAAACATATATCAATACCATTTGAAGAAGATATATATACAAAATATTTGGAAGGAATTATAAACTGTGAAATAACATTAAAAGGCTATTCAAAAAACTTTATGCAAGTATTAAAAGAATTGGCAAACATGGTTTATCCTTTAATTTCAGGAAGAGGAACAAGTTATAGACCACCAATGGTAAGTACAAATCAAGCAAATAATACATTTTCACCAAGCATGAACAATACTTTAGACCAAATGAAAAAAAGATTTTAAATAGGAGGAAAAAGACAGTGATAACAGTAGCAATTGTTGGAATACTAATTATAGTAGTACTTGTATTAGTAATATATAATATTAAAATAAATAAAAAAATACAAAAATTTAAAAATATAAATCAAAAAATTACTAATTTACAAGTAGTACAAGACTTTATGAGTACAATAGGAGAAGCAACATCAGTTGATGAAAAGATAAAAAAGATTAATGAGATACTAATAGAAAAATATGAAATAAAATATTCAACAATAGTAGTATTTAACGGTGCAGAATATGAAGTAAAAGCTTCAAATGTAGATAAAAAACATTGGGACTCGTTAAAAGCATTACAAGAAGTAGATATGTTCAAGGATAGTATAGAAAAAGCTACTCCTAAATATGTTACTGTTAATAACGAAAAGGAAAGACTACCATACCAACAAATGGAATTTGGTAGAGCAAAGTCAGCAATATTCTTTCCATTGTATATAGATAATGTATATATAGGATATTGGATAATGGAAAGCGGAACACCACATGATTTTGATAATGTTGATATAACAATATTAGAGGTAATAAAAGACAATATTGTTTCAGTATTAAAAACAGTAGTACATCAAAAAACTCTTGAATCAATAGTAAGAAAAGACCTATTTACTGAATTATATTCAGAAGAGTATTTATATGGTGAAGGAAAAAGAATTATAGATCAATATACAATTTCTACAATTTGTATGTTTAAGATAACAAATATACAAGAAATAAATAAAAATTATTGTAGAGAATTAGGAAACGAAGTTATTAGAAAAATAAGTACATATGTAAAAAACAATATATCTCCAGATTATGTATTTGTAAGATATATGGGACCTAAATTTGTAATAGCATTTTCTGGTGTGGATGCAGATGGAACAGCAAGTTTTATAAATGATTTAAAAGATAATCTTGAAAGAATGAAAATATCTTTACCAGAAGACGAAGAAGAATATACATATGAGGATTATGAAGAGCCAGAAGAAGAGTTGCCAGAAGAAGTTTCTCCAAGATTAAACTTTGTATTATCTTCTTACTATAAAGGAACAGGATTAGAAGAAGTTTTGAAAAAATTAGAAGAGTATTTAGATAATGCAGATCCAAATGAAAGTGATATAACTAATATATAATAGTATAAAATAATAGTTAGGAAGGAGACGGTAATTATGGAATTTGATAAAACAATGAACTTCAAAGTAGAAAAAGAGGAAAATGTAAAATGTCAAGAAATTTTGAAAGAAGTATATGGTGCTTTATTAGAAAAAGGATATAATCCAATAAACCAAATAGTTGGATATATATTATCAGGAGACCCAACATATATTACAAGTCACAATGATGCAAGAAACAAAATCAGAACAATTGAAAGAGATGAATTATTAGAAAAAATGGTAAAAAAATATATAGGACTTGATGAGGATTAGTATGAGAATATTAGGAATAGATTATGGTGATGCAAGAGTTGGAATAGCAATAACTGATTCATTAAATATAACAGCACAAGGGTTAGAAACAATTCAAAGAAATGGTACAGATAAAATTGTTCTAAGAAGATTAGATGAAATATTAGAAGAATATGAAATTGATACATTTGTAATAGGAATGCCATACAATATGAACGGAACTAAAACTGAAAGAGCAGAGGTAACAGAAAAATTTATACACAAATTAAAATGTAAATATAACAAAATCAAAATAGAAACAATTGATGAAAGATTAACAACAGTTGCAGCACATAAAACAATGAATTTTCTTGATGTTAATAAAAAGAAAAAAAGAAATATAGTAGATACTATATCAGCAGTATATATTTTAGAAATGTATATAAATAAAAATAAAGGGTAAAATAAGAAAAAAATATTGCCAAATATTTAAAATTAATGTATTATAGAAATATAATAATTTTGAAAGGAGAAAAATATGGAAGAAAATATGAATGGAGAAGAATTAGATAATATAGTAATATTAAATGACGAGGAAGGAAATGAAGTTAAATTTGAATTTTTAGATTTAATTGAATTAGACGAAGAAGAATATGTAGTATTATTACCAGTAGATGAAGAAGGAGAAGAAGATGAAGGCGAAGTAGTAATACTAAAAGTAGAAGATAGTGATGATGAAGAATCAGAAGAAGAATCATATGTAAGTGTTGAAGATGAAGAAGTATTAAATAAAGTATTCGAAATTTTCAAAGAAAAATTCAAAAATGATTTTGATTTCGTAGACTAATTAAAATATGTATAGTAATTAAAGGCGAATATCATTCGCCTTTAATTACTATTATGAAGGTATTAAAAATGCAAAATGAAAATAAATAAAAATATTAAAATAATTATTTATAAAAATAGGAGGGAATACAAATGAAAAATTTTTCAACATGGCTATTAGCTTGTTTTATGATAATGTTTTGGGCATTTAGAGCGATAGTAACATTAATGGCAGAATTACATCAAGATATGGGAGGAATTGTTCCATTAAATAAAAGTTTAGAAATAATATTATTATTTGTTGTATTAGTATGTATCGTACTAGTAGTAAAAAGAAAGATGGTAGGAGCATTGATATATTTATTATCATATGGAATGTACTTTGGAACAGATATTCTAAAAAATATAAATATAATAATTGAAGCAGAAGGACAACTACCAGCAACAACATTTATGAATATATTTATATCATTTATAGGAATAATACTACCAATAGCTGTACTATTAGATATGTTAGTAGATAGAAATAGAAAAAACAATCCAAAAGATAAAAAAACAGATTGGTTTTATAAGAATGAAAAATTTGATAGACAACTAGATGAAAGAGCTGATAAAAATAATTATAGAACATTGTAAAAAATTATATAATGAAGCAAAAGTGGTAAAAGAATGGAAGTGATAATAATGGATAAAGAAGAAAATTTATCATCGATGAATATCAATTGGTATCCAGGTCATATGGCGAAAACAAGAAGACAAATAACAGAAGATTTAAAACTAGTAGACATCGTTATAGAACTACTAGATGCAAGAATTCCGATATCAAGTAGAAATCCAGATATAGCTAATATAACCAAAAATAAAAAGAAAATAATAATCTTGAATAAAAGTGATTTAGCTGATGAAAAACAGAATAAAAATTGGATAGAAGAATTTAATAAGCAAAATATAGTAGCAGTTTTAACTGATTCAAATACAGGAAGAGGAATTGAAAATGCAATTAAATCCATCGAAAAGATAATGGAAAAAGAATTAAATTTATATGCAGAAAAAGGTAGAATTGGCAAAAAAATTAAAGCTATGGTATTAGGAATACCAAATGTAGGTAAATCTTCATTCATAAATAGAATTTCAAAAAAAGCCACAGCAGGTGTAGGAAATAAGCCAGGGGTAACTAGACAAAAACAATGGATACGAGTAAATGATAAAATAGAATTATTAGATACTCCAGGAGTGTTATGGCCTAAATTTGAAAGTGAAGAGGTTGCATTGAACTTAGCATTTACAGGAACAATAAAAGATGATATTTTACAAAGAACAGAAATAGCATATTATTTAGTAAAATTTTTACTAGAAAACTATAAAAATAAATTATGTGAAAGATATAAATTAGATGTAAAACAAATAAATGAAATTTTAAATAACGAAAATCAAGCAGAAAATGAAAATATATATGAAATATTTTTGTTAATCGGTAAAAAAAGAGGTTGTATGATATCTGGTGGAAATATAGATGAAGAAAAAACGGCTAGAATAATACTAGATGAATTTAAAAATGGAAAAATAGGAAAAATAACACTAGAAAATGTGAAAGGAATAATTACAAGATAATTATATGAAGGAATATGGAAGAATTATTTAAAGTAGATAGACCAGAAGAAGAAATTAATTTGTTATCACCATTAGTATGGGCATATGTTGGAGATGCAGTATATGAATTATATATTAGAAAGAAATTGGTAAATGAAACAAATATGAAACCAAATAAATTACATATGGAAGCAATTAAATATGTTAAAGCCAAAAGTCAAGCAGAAAATTTAAAAAACATATTTGATGAATTAAACGATGATGAAAAAGAAATTGTAAGAAGAGCAAGAAATACACAAAATCATCATTTACCTAAAAATTCTAATGTTCATGAATATATGTATTCAACAGCATATGAGGCTTTAATTGGTTACTTGTTTTTAACTAAGAAATATGATAGACTTAAACAAATTATAGAAAAGTAGATTTGACAAAAGAAAAGGGAGGATTTTTATATGGAAAAAAATGAAAGAAAAACAGAGAAAGACGAAATAAAAAATCTCAAAGATGGTACAAGTAAAAAGGCAACAAATAATAAGCCAAGAAAAACTATGAGGAAAAGTGAAAAGAGATTGATTATAATATTAATTATAATAACAATAGTAGTAACATCAATATATTTTGTTATAAATAATAAAAACAAAAAAGAACAATTAGAAGAAAATAAAAACGAAACACAGCAAGTACAAAAGGAAAATCAAGAAAACATTGAAATATTAGAAGATGGAACAAAATTAAATATAAGCAAAAAGATAAAAGAAACAAAAAAGGTTGATGGACTAGAATTTTCAGAAATAGAAATTACAGAAAAAGATAATGTTACTGTTATTTTAGCTAATGTAAAAAATCCTACAAAAGAAACAAAAAAAGATTATATACTTGATATAAAAGCTTTAGATAAAAACGGTAATGAGATTACATCACTTTCAGGATATATTGGAGAAATAAAACCAAATGAGACAATATCTTTTACAACATCAGCAACATTTGATTTTGCTAATGTATATGATATTGTTATAACCAAAAAATAATTATTAAAATTTTCGAAATATATCTTGAATTTATATAGATGATAATTGGAATTATAAGATTTATAAAAGTTTTAATAAAAAAAGGTAATTATAAATATATAAAATAAATAAAAGCAATATTTGAATATAAAAATATTGCTTTTATTTATTATATAAAAAATTATTTTTATATAATATTTTTTAACTAGCTAAAATCAAATATTTAGTTGATATTATAAAAAATATATAGTAAAATATAAAAGAAAAAATAAAAAAGGAATATAAAAATGTATACAATAGAAGAATTTGATAGAGAAAAAATTAGAGTTTTAAAATATATTTTATATAAAAAGAGAAGCGAAAATGAAATAAGAAATAAATTTTCAAAAACAATAGAAGAAAATTTACTAGAAGATATTATACAATACTTAAAAGAAGCAAAATATATAGATGACAAAGAATATATCGAAAGAACAATAAATAATTTTAAAGCATTAAAAAACTTATCGATAAGAGAAATAAAATATAAATTAATGAGTAAAGGAATAAACAAAAATGATATTGATGAGTATATGTATCAAAATAGAGAAGAAATGGAAGAATATGAAATAAAATCAGCTAATAATATTTTCTATAAAAAATCATCTTCAATGGAAAAGGAAGATATAAAAAAGTATTTATTGAAAAAGGGATATAAATCAGAAAATATAAACAAAGCAATTGAGGAATAAAGTAAAAAATCAAAAGGGAGAAAAATATGTCGATATTAACATTAGAAACCAAAAAATATGCCATAAAAATAGAAAATTTTGAAGGACCACTTGATTTATTATGTCACTTGATTGAAAAAAATAAAATGAACATTTATGATATAAATTTAAGTGAAATAACAGAGCAATATATAGAATATTTAAGAAAAATGGAAAGTATGGATTTAGAAATAGCAAGTGAATTTTTAGTTATGGCATCTACATTATTATTTATAAAATCCAAAAAATTATTGCCAAAACAAGAAGAGGAAGAAGAAGAATTAACAGAAGAAGAACTTATAAGAAGAATAATAGAATACAAGAAATTTAAAGAAATAAGTAAAATATTCAAAGAACAATATGCCCAAAATTCTAAAAGATATTACAAAATTCAGGAAAAAATAGAATTGCCAAAACAAAAAATAGAAAGGGAATATGACAATTTAGTTATTCCAACAATATATAGAAATTTGATTGAAAGAAATCGTGAAAAAATAAACCAAAATGCAAAAAACATCGAAAAAATAGCAATAACAGATAACTATACAGTATCAAGCAAAGTAAAAGAAATGTATAAAATTTTAGTAAAACAAAAGAAATTTGTATTTAATAAATTTTATTCACTGAAAAAGCGTAATAAGCAAGAGGTTGTAACAGCATTTAGTGGATTATTAGAAATGTCTAGAAGAAGTAAAGTACAAACAAATCAAGAAAATCTTTTTGGAGATATAAATGTTGAATTAAATAAGAAAAATAGCAGGGATATAAAATAAAATCAAAATTTGTTTCATGTAGTTGACAAAACCACATGGAAATGGCAGATTTTTTTAATTAATACTTGAAATTTTATAAAAAATATAGTAAAATAGTTATGTTCATAAAAACATACCTTTTACTTAGCTTCAAGACAAGCACCAAATCTTAAGCTCAGTTAAAGGACAAACAAAAATAGGAGGTGTAAAAATGACAAAGGAAAGAAAACAAGAAATAATTAACACATATAAAAGAGAAGAAAACGACACTGGTTCTCCAGAAGTACAAATCGCTCTTTTAACAGAAAGAATTAATGAATTAACAGAACACTTAAAAGTTCACAAAAAAGACAATCATTCAAGAAGAGGACTTTTAAAAATGGTTGGTAAAAGAAGAAATTTATTAAACTATGTTGCTAAAAAAGATATCAATAGATATAGAACAATAGTTGAAAAATTAGGATTAAGAAAATAATTAAAGGTAAAGGCCCAGAGCTTATTTTAGCATGGGCTTTTATGAGATTATAGCAAATTTTAAATTAGGTAAGTAGCTTGTATAATATATTATAAAAAACACATAATGAAATAGATTATTAATAAAATTATAGTTAAAATTTATGAAATATGTAAATTAATAGATAGTAGGTAACAAATACATTATAAAGATAAGCTATAATAAAATAAAAATATATTGAGTAATAATCATAAATTTATAATACATTATAGAGGTTACAATCTAAATTAAATTTGCTAGAATTTAAAATTTGGTGCAAAATAATTTTAGGAGGTAAATTATGTTTAAAACTTATGAAACAGAATTAGCAGGAAGAAAACTTATTTTTGAAACAGGTAAAATGGCAGGATTAGCTAATGGAAGTGTATTAGTTAGATATGGAGATACAGTTGTTATTGTTAATGTAACAGCATCAAAAGAACCAAGGGACGGAATAGATTTTTTCCCTTTATCAGTAGATTATGAAGAAAAATTATATTCAGTAGGTAAAATACCAGGAAGCTTTATGAAAAGAGAAGGGAAACCTAGTGATAAAGCAATATTAACATCAAGAGCAATAGATAGACCATTAAGACCATTATTCCCAAAAGATTTTAGAAATGATGTAGTAGTTGTTGCAACAGTATTATGTGTTGACCAAGACAATTCACCAGAAGTAGCAGCAATGATTGGAGCTTCAGCAGCACTATCAATTTCTGATATTCCATTTGGAGGACCAACAGCAGCAGTAAATGTGGGACTAGTTGATGGAGAAATTATAATCAATCCAACAGAAGCACAAAGAGAAAAAAGTGACTTAACATTGACAGTTGCAGGAACAGAAGAAAAAATTGCTATGATAGAAGCAGGAGCAAATGAAGTTCCAGATGATATAATGTTAAATGCAATAAAAGAAGGACATAAAGAAATAAAGAAAATATGTAAATTTATTGCTAAAATGAAAAAAGAAATAGGAAAACCAAAATTTGAATATAAATCATTTGAAGTAGATAAAGAGGTATATGATTTTATAGAAGAAAATTTCAAAGATGAAATGACTGAAAAAGTTCAAGAACAAGATAAAGAAACAAGAGATAACAATATCTCAGAATTATCTGAAAAAATAGCAAAAACTTATGAAGAAAAATTTGGAACAGAAGCTTTAGAAGAACATAAATCAGACATAGGAGAAGCTATTTATAAATTAGAGAAAAAATGTGTAAGACATTTAATATTTGATGAACATAAAAGAGTAGACGGAAGAAAACTTGATGAAATAAGACCATTATCATGTGAGGTTGGATTATTACCTCGTACACATGGTAGTGCATTGTTTACAAGAGGACAAACTCAAGTATTATCTGTTGCAACATTAGGAATGGCTAGTGAAGAACAAGTATTAGATGGAATTGACACAGAAGCATCAAAAAGATATATGCATCATTATAATTTCCCAAGTTATAGTGTAGGAGAAGCAAGACCATCAAGAGGACCTGGAAGAAGAGAAATAGGACATGGAGCATTAGCTGAAAAAGCATTAGTTCCAGTAATTCCTTCAAAAGAAGAATTCCCATATGCAATAAGAGTTGTATCAGAGGTATTATCTTCAAATGGTTCAACATCACAAGCAAGTATATGTGGAAGCACATTAGCATTAATGGATGCAGGTGTGCCAATAAAAAGACCAGTAGCAGGAATTTCAACAGGATTAGTTACTAATCCAGAAGATGACAAAGACTATGTTATGTTAGTTGATATACAAGGACTAGAAGATTTCTTTGGAGATATGGACTTTAAAGTAGGTGGAACAGAAAAAGGAATAACAGCTATACAAGTAGATATAAAAGTAGATGGATTATCATATGATATAATAAAAGAAGCTTTTGAAAGAACAAGAATCGCAAGAAAACATATATTAGAAGATGTAATGTTACCAGTAATTGATAAACCAAGAGCTGATATCTCAAAATATGCGCCAAGAATTGTTGGAACACAAATAAAAGTTGAAAAAATAAAAGATGTAATAGGACCTGGAGGAAAAGTTATAAACAAAATAATAGAAGAAACAGGTGTAAAAATTGATATAGAAGAAGATGGTCAAGTATTTATCTATTCAAATGATAGTGAAAAAGCAGAACAAGCATTAGAAATGGTAGAAGACATAGTAAGAGAAGTTGAAGTTAATGGAATTTACTATGGAGAAGTAGTTAGAATAATGAATTTCGGAGCTTTTGTAGACTTAGGCTGTGGAGGAAAAGAAGGATTATTACACATTTCTCAAATATCAAAAGAAAGAATAAAAAATGTAGAAGATGTTTTACATGTAGGTGATAAAGTAACTGTTAGAGTTACAGAAATAGATGACCAAGGCAGAATAAATTTAACAATGAAAGACTTAATAGAATCAAAAACAGAAGAATAAATAAAATGATAATAAATTTAGAAATATAAAACTCTAAAGAGAATAACTTTAGAGTTTTAACTAATAATATAATAATTTTTAATAATTATATTGTTAAAATATATAAAAAATTAAAATTAATTATAAATACTAAAAAGGTATTAACATTAATTTTAATTTTTTATTCTTTTTGAATAAAATCAAAATATAAATTAGTAAATTATAAAATAGGAGAGAGAAATACCTTTAAAAGGTGATTTGATTTTTTTATGATAATAAAATATGGAAGGAGGATATAAAAATGAAATATATTAATACTTTTTCACTTTATCTTAATAAAATATTAGGAATAGATGTAGAATATATAAGATTAACAATATTAACAATAATTGTACTATTAATTTTTGGAATATTAAAATTAATAGTAAGAAAAGTATATGCAAAATTACCAATGAATGATAAGAAAAAATATTTTAGAAATAGAAAAATAAAAATAATACTAACAATAATTTCTTTAATAATAATTATTTTAATATGGGGAGAAAAAATTCAAGGAATTATCACATTAATAAGCTTTATATCAGCAGGTTTAACAATTGCAATAAGAGAAATAATTTTCAATTTCTTTTCAGGAATATATATTAATTTTAGAAAGCCATTTGAAGTAGAAGATAGAATAGAAATTGACGGTATAAAAGGTGATGTAATAAATATGCATGCATTAGGATTTGAAATGTTAGAAATAGGAGAAAGAGTAAATGCAGAGCAAAGCTCAGGTAGAATAGTACATGTACCAAATTCATATATCTTTACTAAAACATTAAAGAACTATACAAAAGTATTTAAATACATATGGAATGAAATGAAGATTGATATTGAATTAGATTCAGATGTAGAAAAAACGAAAGAAATTATATATGATATATTACATAATAATGAAGTATTAAAAGAAATACCAAAGAAAACAGAAGATGCAGTAGAAGAAGAAATATTTGAATATAGAATTTATTACAATTACTTAGAACCAATTATTTATACAAAAATAGTAGGAGCACATATAGAATTAAATTTAAGATACTTAGTTCATCCTAAAAAAGCAAGAGATGTAGAAGAAGAAATAAATGAGAAAATACTTGAAGAATATAGAAAAGGAAATATAAAATTATATATAAAAGATTAAAATTTTAATTAGTTCTTATTTTAGATTAAAAAATAAGAAGATTAGATATTAAAGAAAAATCCATTATTTAATAAAAAAAGGAAATATTTAGTTGATATTATAAAAAATATATAGTAAAATGTAAATAAAAGAATAAAATCAAAAGAAAAGGAAGAAAAATAATATGTTAGCTGAAAGCCTTGAGAGAGTACACACACACACACACACACTATATGTTTAATGAAAAAAGAAATAATACCATAAAAGAAAGAGACAGAAATAAAACTTGTAGAAAATACAGGTTTTTGTTGCTGTCTTTATTATTGTATTATAAAACATAAGAAAAGAAGGGGGATAATTAAAAATGAATAGAACTACACTAAGAAAAGAAAAAGGAATAACAATGATAGCCTTAGTAGTAACAATAATAGTGTTATTAATATTAGCAGGAATATCAATATCAGCAATAACAGGCGACAATGGAATAATAAATAAAAGTGATGAAGCAAAGACTGAAACAGAAATTTCACAATATAAAGAAAAGCTAGAAATAATCAAACATGGAGAATATGTAGATGACTATACTGTGAATATAGATAAATTTTTAGACAAATATGCAGAAGCAGTAAAAAAAGATAAAATGTTTGAAGAAGCAAAAGAAATAACAGCAGACCATACAAATAAAGTAGTAATAGTAGTAACAAAAGAAGGATATAGATTTGAAGTAACAATAGAAGATACAACATATGTAGGAAATGAAGAAGGTGGAGGAAACGCAGGAGTAGATATAAGCAAAGTAAAAATAACAATAACAAGTAATCCAGAAAATTGGACAAACGGAAAAGTAAAAGTAAAGATAACAAGTAATATAACAAAAGTAAGTAAAGAATATAGTATAGATGGAGGAAAGAACTGGAAAAAGTATGGAAATGAAATAGAAATACAAGACAACGGAACAGAAATCCAAGCAAGAGGAATAAATGAAAAGAACGAAAAAACAGAAATTGTAAAGAAAAGAATAGAAAATATAGATAGATTAGCCCCAAACACATTTGCACTGACAATAAAAGTAACAAAAAATAGACTAGAAATAACAGCAAATACAACAGATAAAGAAGCAACAACAACAGATGGGAAAAGTGGAATAAAAGGATATAAATTCAGTAAAGACAATGGAAAAACATGGACAGGATTAATAACAGAAGGAAGATATGTATATGGAAATTTACAATCAGGGACAACATATCCAATAAAAGTAAAAGCAATAGACAATGCAGGAAATGAAATAGAAACAAATACAACAAATGGAACAACAGAGCAAGAAATAATACTACCAGATGGAGAAGGAAGAATAAACTTTACAAAAGTACCAGATGGATGGACAAGAGGACCGGTAAGAGTAGAAATAGTAACAAATGAGCAAGGATATGGAATAGAATATTCAACAGATGGAAATAGTTATGCAAGATATAGTACACCAGTAGAAATAAGCGAAAATAAAACAATATATGCAAGACTAACAAAAGGAGGAAAGACAGGAAAAAGTGCAACATATGCAGTAGACAATATAGATAGATTACAACCAAAAGAATTTACGGCAAATATTCAAGGAAAGACAACAAATTCAATAATAGTAAATGGAAATGCAATAGATGCAGAAAAAACTTTAACAGATGGAAGTAGTGGAATACGAGGATACAAATTTAGTAAAGATAATGGAGCAAGTTGGACAGGAGAACAAGCAAGTGGAACATATACATTTAATGGATTGAATTCAGGAGCAAATTATCAAATAAAAATAAAAGCAATAGATAAAGCAGGAAATGAAAGAGAAACAACAGCGATAACTGAAACAACAAATCAATTACCAAATCCAGCAGAAAAAATACAAATAACAAAAACACCAACAAATTGGACAAACGGAGCAGTGACAGTAAAAATGACAAATACAGCAACAGACTACAAAATCCAATATTCAAAAGATAATAGAAGTTGGCAAATGTATACAGGAAATATAATTGTAGAAAACAATAATGAAACAATATATGCAAGGCTATATAATCAAGATACTCAACAATCAACAGGAAGTATAAATACACAAATAACAAATATAGACAGGTTAAGACCAACTATATCAACACCAACATTATTAGAAGGTGTAAATACAATAAAAGTAACAGCAAATGCAATAGATCAAGAAGCAACTGGAACAAATGGAAAAAGTGGAATACGAGGATATAGATTTAGTAAAGATGGAGGAAATAGTTGGACAGAAGAACAAACAAGCAATATTTATACATTTGGAAGATTAACTCCACAAGCAAATTATAGAATAAAAGTAAAAGCAATAGATAATGCAGGAAACGAAATAGAGTCAGCAGAAGTAATAGGAACAACAGAAGAAATACCAGGAGGAAATAGCAATATTTATTTTAGTTATTCACCAAGTGGCTGGACAAATAGAAATGTAATAGTAACAATAACAGCAACAACAGAAAGATATCAACTACAATATAGTAAAGATGGAAGAACATGGAATAATTATAATAGTCAAACAAAAGTAGAAATGACAGAAAACGGAGCAATATATGCAAGACTAACAGATGGAACAAATTATGGAACAACAGCAACAGGAAATGTAAGTAATATAGATAGAATATTTCCAACAGGAAGTGGAACCGTAAGTATGGAATCACAAGATGCAAACGAGGCAACAATAAAAATAACGGCAACAGACAGAGAGTCAGGAATAGCGAGTATAACAAATAAAACAACTAATTTTATAAGAAAAGAAAATGATACAACATATAAAATAACCAAAAACGGAATATTTGAATTTAATGTTACAGATAAAGCAGGAAATACAAATATAATATCAGTAAATGCCCAAGGATTTTTATGGGAAGAAACAAGTAGAAGTGATTTAGAATGGTATAGTTATAACGATGTATCAAACGGAGACAGAAAAGCAAATGTAAATGTACCAGTATTAAAAGGAAATATGAAGCCAATAAAATATGTAGGACCTGAATCAGATACTCAAAGAGGAAGCAAATGGGCAAATGCAACAACAGCAGATGGAAGTATGTGGGTATGGATACCAAGATATGCATATAAAATAACAGAAGGATATCATACGAACCAAGCTGGAACAATAGAAGTAGCATTTATAGATACAAACAATAGATTCTTAAATGGAGAATATGGAGAAATAACAATGAATGTAAAAGACCCAGAAGCAGGAAAAACAAAATGGTTAGTGCATCCAGCATTCACAGCTAATGCAGAAACAGGAGGGGGATTTGGAGAACTTCCAGGAATATGGGTAGGAAAATTCGAAGCAACAGGAACATATAGTAGTGGAAATGCAAGTAGAGTAAGTGTAAAACCTGGATTAAAAAGTTTAAGAAATATGGCAATAAATGACCAATATAAAGCAGGAAAAAATGCAACATATGGAGAAAGTACAAATTTAAATAGTCATATGATGAAAAATAGTGAATGGGGATTAACAGTATATTTGGCACATAGTAAATATGGAACAAATAAGAAAAAGGTAGAACAGAATAAAAGCTCAGCATTTTATACAGGAGGAACAAATACAGTAGAAGAAATATACACAACAAATAAAACACAATCAACAACACATAATGCAACAGGAGTATATGACTTAAATGGAGGAGCATATGAATATGTGGCGTCATATGTAAATAATAAAAATGTAAACTTAGAAACATATGGAGGAAAAATAGCAGGAGATATATATGGAGCAACAGAAGAAGAGCAATCAACAAGTACAAAATATAAAACAGTATATTATAGTTCAATGAATGATATAGATATAAAGGAAGATTATCTGATAGCAGGAAATAAAAATAAAGGAGATGCAGTATACGAAATATCATCATCAACATACAATGGCAATAATTCAGGTTCGTGGTTCAACGCATGTGCTAGCTTCCCTAACGGATCTTATCCGTTTTTCGTTCGTGGGGGCACTTATGTTGTTACAGGAGCAGGTAGCTTTTCTTTCTACGGTAACAATGGCGCTGCTTATGCACAACGGTTCGTTTCGCCCGGTGTTGGCTCCTTAGCGCTTTGATGTGACCTAGGGGGACTGTCAGAAATTTTGTGTAAACCAGAAAATACCTTTTACAAATAAAAGAAAAAATGTTCGTAAAAGTATTGACATTTATAAAAAATGAAGATACAATAAATGCGAACATTTTTTTAGTATATAAAATAGAATATTTACTTAAATTAAATATTTAAAAAGCGATAAATTAGGAGGTATGCAAATGATTTCATCTTTACATATAAAAAACATAGGAATAATAGAAGATTTAACTGTTGATTTAAATAATGGACTAAATGTCCTAACAGGAGAAACAGGAGCAGGAAAAACCTTAATAATAGATTCTTTACAAATCATTTCAGGAGGAAGGTTTTCAAAAGAAATGATAAGAAAAGGAGAAACAAATTCATTTGTAGAACTTTGTATGTATAATCCAGAAAGTAACTATTCCATAGATGGAAATATTATAGTATCAAGAGAGATAAATATAAATGGAAAAAATATGTGCAAAATAAATGGAAGAATGGTAACAGTAAATGAATTAAAAGAATTTATGGTAAACTTTATTGAAATACATGGACAAAATGATAACCAAACGATACTTGATACTAAATCACATATAAAATATTTAGATGGATTTATTTTTAGTGAATTAAGAGATAAAAAAGAAGAATATATAAAACTATATGATAGATATATAGAAATAAAAAATGAACTAAAAGTGAATTATGGTGATGATAAAGAAAGACAAAGAAAGCTAGATTTATTGAAATATCAAATAGATGAGATAGAAGAAGCGAATTTGAAGATAAACGAAGAGGAAGAACTTGAAGAAAAAAGAAAAATATTTTTAAATTCAGAAAAAATATCAGAAAATTTAACAGAAGCAGATACTTTATTATCAGAAAATACAATAGATAGTTTAAGTATGGTAATCAGAGCATTAGAAAAAATAGAAAACATTGATAAAAAATATGAAAAAGCAAGTACAGAATTGAAAAATTCATATTATGAATTACAAGAATTAGCTAGAGATATAAGCAATTATAAAGATGATATATACTTTGATGAAGAAGAACGAAATTATGTGGAAGAACGACTAGATTTAATATATTCTTTAAAAAGAAAATACGGAAATAATATATCAGAAATATTAAAATATAAAGATGAAATTAAGGAAGAAATTAATCATATAGAAAATTTAGATTCATATAATCAAAAATTAAAAACTGAATTAAATATTGTTAAAGAAAAACTAAATGAATTAGGAATAAAAATAAGTGATATAAGAAAAAAAGGTGCTGACAAATTAAGTAAAAACATAAATAGAGAATTAGAAGACTTAGAGATGAAAAATGCAAAAATAAATGTAAAAGTTCAATATATGGAAGACGAATTTTATAAAAATGGAAAAGATATAGTGAAATTTTATATAACAACAAATCTAGGAGAAGACGAAAAAGAATTATCAAAAATAGCCTCAGGAGGAGAAATGTCAAGAACTATGTTAGCAATTAAAAAAGTTTTAGCAGATACAGACAATATGCCAATATTAATATTTGACGAAATAGATACAGGAATAAGTGGAAAAGCTGCAAATTCAGTTGCAAATAAATTAAAAGCAATTTCAAAAAAACATCAAGTAATATGTATTTCGCATTTACCTAATATAGCAGCAAATGCAGATTCTAATTATTTTATAAGTAAAGATGTAAATGGGGATAGAACAAAAACAAAAATAAAACAATTAGAAGAAGAAGAAATAATAAGAGAAATTGCAAGAATTTCATCAGGTGAAATTAATGAGATTACTTTGAAATATGCATATGAATTAAGGAACAAGAACAATAATGAAGCTGCATAAATATGATTATGGCTAAAAAGTAAATTTACAAGAAAAAGAACTAATGACGAAGAATAGCTTGTAAAAAAATGGATATACTAGAATAAAAAGGTTAGGAGGAATAAGTATATGAAAAGTTTTTTAGCCATAAATAGCATAAATGCAATAGAAATATTAGATTCTAGAGGAAATCCAACATTACAAGTAGAAATTGTAACAGAAGATGGGTATGTTGGTGTGGCATCAGTACCATCAGGTGCTTCAACAGGAAGTTTTGAAGCAGTAGAATTACGAGATGGAGATAAAAATAGATATTTAGGAAAAGGTGTAAAGAAGGCAGTTGAAAATGTAAATAAAAAAATAGCAAAAGAAATAAAAGGAATGAATATATTTGAGCAAAGACTAATAGATGAAAAAATGATAAAACTAGATGATACACCTAATAAATCTAATTTAGGTGCAAATTCTATTTTAGGTGTATCATTAGCAGTAGCAAAAGCAGCAAGTAATGCTTTGGGAATGGAATTATATAACTATATAGGTGGCATAAATGCAACTGAATTACCAATACCAATGATGAATATTTTAAATGGTGGAAAGCATTCAGACAATAATATAAGTATACAAGAATTTATGATTATGCCAATAGGAAAAATTACTTTTGAAGAAAGACTAAAAAGAGGGGTAGAAATATATCACACATTAAAGAAAGTATTAAAAGAAAAAGGTTATAGTGTAGCAGTAGGAGATGAAGGAGGATTTGCACCAAATTTAAAAAATGAGGAAGAAGCATTAGACATAATTATAGAAGCTATAAAAAAAGCAGGATATGAACCAAAAAAAGATATAGTTTTAGCATTAGATATTGCAAGTACAGAAATGTTTGATGAAGCTAAAAAAATAGGAAAAGAAGGATATTATTTTTGGAAAACTGATACATTAAAAACAAAGTCAGAAATGATACAATATTTAGTGGATTTATGCGAAAAATATCCAATAGCTTCAATAGAAGATGGACTTGCAGAAGAAGACTGGGAATCATGGAAAGAGCTAACTAAAAAAATAGGAGATAAAGTCCAGTTAGTAGGAGATGACTTATTTGTTACAAATAGAACAAGATTAAAAAGAGGTATAGAAAAAAATGTTGCAAATGCGATACTAATAAAACCAAACCAAATAGGAACATTAACAGAAACATTAGATACAATAAAATTAGCTAAACAACATAATTATAGAACTATAATTTCTCATAGGTCAGGAGAAACCGAAGATACAACAATAGCAGATATTGCAGTAGCAATAAATAGTATGCAAATAAAAACAGGAGCACCTTGTAGAACAGACAGAGTAGCAAAATATAACAGGCTGTTAAAAATAGAAAAAGAATTGATGTAAATAATTAATAATAAAAAAGATTAATTATTGAAATAATAATAAAAGTAGTGAAATTAAAATATAAAAAAATAATTCTGAAATTTAAAATAAAAATCAGAATTATTTTTTGTTATGAATATATATAATATTAAAATATATTGCATTTATTAATGTTTCATATTATTTCTAGTTATAGTATATCTCACAAAAGAATAAATTAAAATTCCAATAATTGCACCAGATAAAGCCATAAAAATTGGTTTACCAGCATTTGGTAAAATTTTTGGTGGTTCTGTAAGTTTTAATTTAGGTGTAACATCAGATGTTTTACTTTGATTTTTACCATCAAAATCTGTATAAGTAATATCTACTTTTTCGTTAGTATCTAATATTTTATCAACAATAGAAACATTATAATTTTTCTTTAATTTCAATTTATATTGAACAGTAGCTGTTTGACCAGCTTTTAATTCTGGAATAGTCCAAGTAATTGAGTTTGTAGTTTTATCAACTTCAGCAGATATATTTCCAATATTTGAATTTTGAACATATGCAAATTCAAAATTATCTATAATTTCTTTTGGGAAATAATCAACAATTTTAATATTTGTTAAATTTTTTTCAATAGGTAACAAATCATTATAAATATCTTTTGTTATAGTTTCTTCAATTTTATTATCTTGTATATAATAGAACTTTCCAGCAGTTGGCTTAGCTTGAGTACCAAATATTTCTGATATTATTTGAGCATATGTTTTATTAACTGTTGGTAATGGATTTTTATCTGGTTCAGAAATTCCAGTCAACATTGTTATTAAATTTATGTTGTTTTTTTCTATATTTGTTAAAGATGTATTAGTTTTTTTGATTACATCATCAGAAAAATAATTTTTATCGAAATTGATTGCAATATTAGGAACACCATCTGTTAAAACAATCATATACTTATTATTTTTTTCAGTAGTAAAATGTTGTTTTGCCAAAGTAATTCCGGCATCTAAATCTGTTCTAGGTCCATTATATTGGATATTTGATATAGAATTGTTTAACTTAGTTGCATCATTTGATAATTCTGAAACTAAACTTGCGTCTTCAATAGTTCCTTCTTTAGAAACAGTAGTATTACTAGAAAAGCTTACAACCCCAATTTTTAAATTCTTATTATCTTTTAATAGATTATTAACTAAAGTTTTTGCAGAATTTACAACTAAATCTTCTCTAGTAGTATTGCCAACAGTATCAAGCATACTATCTGAATTATCAATTACTAACATTACTTCACCAGTAGGTTTAATTGATTTTTCGTTATTTACAACTTGTAATTGTATAGTTACCTCTTTTTTACTCATATCCTTGGCAACTAATTTTTTTTCAAATTTTGAATTTTCACCAAATTCTATATTGCAAACAGGCTCTTCAACAACAGTCATAGTTACTGTATCATATGAAGCAAAAGAAATATTTGCAATTAAAATTAAAAGTAAAAATAAAGTAATAAAAATTTTTCTTTTCATATTTAAATCCTCCTAAAAAATATATGTATATATTTTAACACAACAACAAAAAAATACAACAAAATAATAGAAAAAAATCAAAATTTATGATAAAATAAACACATTCTAAAATGAAAGGTGATAAAATGTTAGAAAAAATAAATTATCCAGAAGACTTAAAAAAATTAAGCATAGAAGAAAAAGAAACATTAGCAATAGAAATTAGAAAATATATATTAGAAATTGTATCAAAAAACGGAGGACATTTAGCATCAAACTTAGGAGTAGTCGAATTAACAATAGCATTACATAGTGTATTTAACTTTCCAAAAGATAAAATTGTATGGGATGTAGGACATCAAACATATGTGCATAAAATTTTAACAGGAAGAAAAGAAGATTTAAAAACACTAAGAAAACTAAATGGAATAGCAGGTTTTCCAAAAACTAATGAATCAAAATACGATAATTTTAACACAGGACATAGTGGAACATCAATTTCAGCAGCATTAGGTATGGCTAGAGCAAGAGACTTGAAAAATGAAAAATATTCAGTATTAGCACTAATTGGTGATGGTGCAATGACTGGTGGAATGGCTTTAGAAGCTTTAAACGATGTTGGGTATAGTAAAACAAAAATGACAATAATTTTAAATGATAACGAGATGAGTATTTCTAAAAATATAGGTGGACTTAATATGTTATTAAGTAAGCTAAGAACTAAAAAGACATATACTAAATCAAATGTATCTATGAAAAAAATTATAAATAAAGTACCGGTGATAGGTAAGCCAACAGTAAAAATTATTCAAAGGTTAAAAAGAAGCATAAAGCAATTAATAATTCCAAAAATGTTTTTTGAAGATATCGGGTTTACATATTTAGGACCAGTTGATGGGCATAATATAGAAGAACTAGAAAATATTTTGAAGCTAAGTAAACAAATTGATAATCCAGTTATAATCCATGTTTTAACTAAAAAAGGAAAAGGATATTCAATAGCCGAAGAAAATCCGGATAAATTCCATGCAACAGCACCATTTGATATAGAAACAGGAAAAGCGGGAAAAGAAAAGAAAAAAGATTATTCAAAAGTTTTTGGAGATAAATTAGTAGAACTAGCAAGAGAAAATGAAAAAATTGTGGCAATAACTGCTTCAATGAAAGATGGAACAGGATTAACAAAATTTAGTCAAGAATTTCCAAAAAGATTTTTTGACATAGGAATAGCAGAACAACATGCATTAGGTTTAGCAGCAGGAATGGCAATAGAAGGTATGATACCAGTTGTACCAATATATTCATCTTTTTATCAAAGAGGATATGACCAAGTGATACATGATATTGCAATACAAAATTTGCCAGTAGTAATGTGTGTGGATAGAGCAGGAATTGTAGGAGCAGATGGAGAAACTCATCAAGGACTATTAGATATGGCATTTTTTAGATTAGTTCCAAACCTAACTATAATGGCACCAAAAGATTTTAAAGAACTAGAAGAAATGTTGGAAATGGCAGTGAATTTAAATAAACCAGTGGTTATTAGATATCCAAGAGGGGGAGAAGACAACTACAAATTCCAAGAAACTACAAATTACAAATATACAAAAATAGAAGAAGGAAAAGCAGAAATATTAAAAGAAGGAAAAGATATATCTATAATAGCGATTGGAAAAATGGTTTCAAGAGCTATGAGAATAGCTGAAAAGCTGGAAAAAGAGAGTATAAGTGTAGAAATTATAAATGCTAGATTTTTAAAACCACTAGATACTAAAAATATAAAAAATTCAATAGATAAGACAAAAAGAGTAATAACAATAGAAGACGGAACTATTATAAATGGATTGGGAACAGCAATAAAAGAGCTAATTATAGATGAAAAATTAAAAGACATTAAATTAGAATGTTTTGCATATCCGGATAAATTTATACAACATGGTTCAGTTCAAGAATTAGAAAAAATATATGGATTAGACGAAGAGAATATTATTGATGATATAAAAAATAAAATTTTAAATTAAATGATATTTATAAAAATATATAAATAAGAAACAAAAAATAAAACTTATAATTATCAATATTTAATTTTGCTTAAATATATAAAGGGTTAAATCTTAATTTATAATTAATGAAAATTTTATACATTAATTTTTATTAAATTTATTATAAAACAAGGAGAGTTCAAAATGAACAAACAAGATATTTTAAAAGACTATAAAAAACAAGAAGATAAAATGTGTTTAGCACAAGTATTAGATAAAATTGAAAATGTAAGTAAAAAAGGAAAAATAGAATATACAGATTTTTTAGATATGTATCAAGTTTCATTAGTAGAAAGTTTTCTTAAAAAGATAAAATTTGAAAATTATATCTTATTTGGTGGCTATGAAAACGCAGAAAGAAAAATATTAATAGTATATGGCGATAAATATAATGAAACAATGATACAAAAGAATTATGATAAAATGTTAAAAGTAGTAAAAATAGAATTACCAGAAGAAGAACATAATAAATATGTTCATAGAAATTATTTAGGTGGAATTGTTAAATTAGGGTTAAGAAGAGAAAAAGTTGGAGATATTATAGTTGCGAAAGATGGAGCAGATATTATAGTTATAAATGAATTTTCAAATATACTAAAAGAGCAACTACCTTCACTAAAAAGATTTGAAAATAGCAATATAAAAATAGTAAACTTAGAAGAGTTAAGAAAAATTGAAATAAAAACAGAAGAATTAAAAATAATTGTTCCTTCACTAAGATTGGACAATATAGTTTCAGATTTAGCAAGAACATCAAGAAGTAAAGCTTCTGAAATAATAGCCCAAGAAAGAGTATTTATAAATGGACAAAGTGAAACAAAGAATTCTAAAAATATAAAATTAAATGATATAATAACAATAAGAGGAAAAGGAAGATTTATAATAAAGGAATTTACAGGAACAACAAGAAGCGGAAGAACAGTAATTCTAATAGAAAGTTATAGGTAAAAAATATGTTTGATGTAATTATAATAGGTGCAGGTCCAGCAGGAATATCAACAAGTTTATATACAAAAAGAGCAAATTTAAACACAATGATAATATATAAAGATAATTCAAATTTAGAAAAAGCAGAAACAATAGAAAATTATTATGGCTTTTCAAAAGGAATAACAGGGAAAGATTTATACAATGAAGGTATAAAACAAGCCGAAGGTCTAGGAGTAGAATTAAAAGAAGAAGAGGTTATTAATATAAAAATAAATGAAAACGGATTTAATATAATAACTGATAAAGATGAATATAAAACAAAAAATGTAGTATTAGCAACAGGAAACAAGAAGAATGTACCAAAAATAAAAGGAATACAAGAATTTGAAGGAAAAGGAGTAAGTTATTGTGCAGTTTGTGATGGTTTCTTTTATAGAAATAAAAATATTGCAGTAATAGGAAATGGAAAATATGCAATTTCAGAAACTAATGAACTAATAAATTTAGCAAATCAAATTACAATTCTTACAGATGGAGAAAAAGCACCAGAATTTAGAGCAGATAATGTAAAAATAGATACAAGAAAAATAGAAGAAATACAAGGCGAAAAACGAGTAGAACAAATAAAACTTGAAGATAATACAATAATAAAGACAGATGGAATATTTGTAGCAAAAGGAGTAGCAGGAAGTAATGAATTTGCTAAAAAATTGGGTATAATAACAAATAAAGATAAAATTGTTGTAAATGAAAAAATGGAGACAAATATACCTGGAATATATGCTTGTGGAGATTGTACAGGAGGAGTTTTACAAATTTCAAAAGCTGTTTACGAAGGTACAAAAGCAGGATTAGAAATAATAAAAAGAGTTAAACAAAATGTATAATATGTATAATAAAATGATTTTATAATGAACTTAGATATAAAATAAAAAATGTTGTATAAGGATAAATCTTAAATATGGTCAAAATAGCAGATGATTTTCCTATACAATAAAAAAGGGGAGAAAAATAAATATAATTAAATAATTTTAATATTAAAATTATTATTATAAAATTTAAAAATTATAACAATTTATATTAGGAGGTAAAAAATGAGTGTTTTAAAAATTAATGAAGGAAATTTTGAAGAGGAGGTTTTAAAATCAGAAAAGATGGTTTTAGTTGATTTTTATGCTGATTGGTGTGGACCATGTAGAATGATGTCACCAATAATAGATGAAATTGCAGAAGAATTGCAAGATAGTGTAAAAGTTGGAAAAGTAAATGTAGACGAAAATCAAGAATTAGCTATTAAGTATGATGTAATGAGTATTCCTACAATAATAATATTTAAAAATGGAATGCCTGTAAAAACATTTTTAGGAGTAACAGACAAAAATGAAATATTAGAAAACTTAAAATAAATAATTTAGGTGGTGAAGAATATGGAACAAATAGAATTTTTAGCAACAGATGGAATTATATTAGAAGGGTTATTATATAAATCAAAAGAAAAAACTAATAAAGTTATTTTAGCTGTTCATGGAATGAGCTCTAATTGCATGAAAAAAAGAGATAGAGTAATATCTAAAAAAGCAAATGAAAATAATATAGATTATTTCTGTTTTAATAATAGAGGAAGCGAATTAGTAAAATATACAATAAGAAATATAGAAGAAAAAAAAGAGAAATTCATAATGGGTACAACTTTCGAAGATGTAACAGAAGGATATGAAGATATAGTAGGAGCAATGATAAAACTAAAAGAATTAGGATATAGAGAAATATATTTGCAAGGACATAGCCTAGGTTGCACTAAAATAGTATATTCATATAATGAGTTAAAAGAAGAACAAGACGATTTAATAAATATGGTAAAGGGAGTGATTTTACTATCTTTAATTGATATTCCTCAAACTTTAAAATTTTATCTAAGAGAGAATTTTAACAAATATTTAGAATATGCCGAAGAACAAGAAAAACAAAATAAGAAAAATGAATTAATGCCAAAGGAATCTTTTATACATCCTGTAAGTGTAAAAACATTTTTAAGATATGCTAGAGATAATAAAGAAATAGACTTTGCAGGTTACGGAAGAGATACAGAACTTAAAAAATTAAATAATATTGATGTTCCATTATTTATGAGATGGGGAAATGATAATGAGATGATATTACAAAAAGCTGATGAATTGGTTGATATGGTAAATAATATAATAAAAAATGAAAATAAAGATATAGACTATATTGATGGAGCAAATCATGGATATGAAAATAAAGAAGAGGAATTAGCTGAACAAATTATTAAATTTATTATATAGAAAATATAACAATGTTGAATGCCAAATTATTTTTAATTGGAGGAATGTAGTATGAAAGATAAAAAGGGATTAATAATTTCCATAATAGTAATTGTATTAATAATGATTGCAATAATTATAGGAATAGTTATAGGAAATATGCCAAAAGAAAAGCCAGAAGAAATTTTAAATAAATATTTTGCATTAATAAATGACAGAAAATATGATGAAATGTATGAAATGATAAGTAGTATTTCAAAAGAAAAAATAAATAAAGAAGAATTTGTAAAAAGAAACAAAAATATTTATGAAGGTATAGATGGAAAAATTACAAAAATAAATGTTAATGAAAAAACAAAAGAAAATAAAAAAGAAAAAATTTCATATGACCAAGAATTATTAACTTCAGCAGGTATAGTAAAATTTTCTAATAATGTATCTTTTATTAAAGAAGAAAAGACATATAAATTAGATTGGAAATCAGAATTAATATTTCCAGAGTTAAAAGATAATTATAGAGTAAAAGTAGAAAAAGTAAAGGGAAAAAGAGGCTCAATATTAGATAGAGGAGAAAACCCAATAGCGTATGATGGTGAGGTTTCTTCGGTAGGCATTGTACCACGGAAAATTAGGAGAAAATAAAGAAGAAAATATAAATAAAATCTCACAAATTTTAGGTATTTCAACAGAATATATAAATAGTGAATTATCAAAATCATATGTAAAAGAAGATACTTTTGTACCATTAAAAAAGGTGTCTAAAGAAAATACACAATTAAAAGATGAACTATTACAAATTCCAGGAATTTTGATAAATGATGTAGATGGAAGAGTATATAAATTAGGAGAAGAAGCAGGACATTTAATAGGATATGTTCAAACAATAAATGAAGAAGAACTAAAAAAATATGCAGATAAGGGATATACTTCAACAAGTTTAATAGGAAAATCAGGATTAGAATTAGCTTATGAAGATAGATTAAGAGCAGAAGATGGAGTAACAATATATATTGTTAACGAAAAAGGAGAAGCTGTTAAAGAAATAGCAAGGCAGAAGCAAAAAGATGGCGAAAATATAAAATTAACAATAGACAGCGATATACAAAAAAGATTATATTCACAATTAAAAGATGATAAAGGTCTATTTGTAGTAATGCAACCACATACAGGAGAGTTATTAGCATTAATAAGTACACCAACATTTGACTCAAACGATTTTTCTTTGGGAATGACAAATGCTAAATGGGAAGAATTGAATAAAGATGAGGACAAACCACTATATAATAGATTTTTACAAAAATATTGTCCAGGCTCAACATTTAAGCCAATAACAGGAGCCATAGGATTAACAAATAATAAAATTACAGCAAATGAAGATTTAGGCTATACAGGTACAAGTTGGCAAAAAGATTCTAGTTGGGGAGACTATAAAGTAACAACTTTAACAGGATATGATGGACCAAAAAACTTGCAAAATGCGTTGATGTATTCAGATAATATATATTTTGCACAAGTTGCATTAAGACTAGGTTCAAGCGTATTTACTCAAAGTATGAATAAAATAGGATTTAATCAAGAAATAGAATTCCCACTAACATTGGCAAAATCTCAATTTTCAAACTCAGACGGAATAGATACAGAAGGAAAATTAGCAGATTCAGGATTTGGACAAGGAAATATACTAGTAAATCCAATACATATGGCATCAATATATTCAAGTTTTTTAAATGATGGGAATATGTTAAAACCATATATCGAATACAAAGAAGGAAATGAAGGCCAAATATTAATAGAAAATGCTTTTTCTCCTGAATCAGCAAATACAATAAAAGAAGACTTGATACAAGTTGTAGAAAATCCTTCTGGAACAGCTAATGATATGAAATTAAACAATGGAATAACAATAGGAGGAAAGACTGGAACAGCAGAATTAAAAGTTGATAAAAATGATAATACAAGTGGAACATTAGGATGGTTTAACTGTTTTACAACAAACCAAGGACAAGGTGACAAAATTATTATTGGAATGGTTGAAAACGAACAAGATAATGCTGATGGTGGAAGCCATTATTTAATAAAAAAGATAAGAACTTTATTTGAATAAATTTATAATAAAAATTATTATATAAATTTTTATAATAAAAAATATACACCTAACTAATTACAATAAAATAAAAAAATGTAAAAAAAAGTAAAATAAAATTGTTAATTGGAAATTATTGTAGTATAATATGTGTACAATGCAAATTATTAGCAGAGAGGAGGAATCTATATGATATATAGGTTACGGCTTAATGATTTGGGAGCAGATAGACGAAATTTAATAATAGTTCCATTATCAGAAAAAGGATTAGCAAAAGCCGGAACTATTGGAGAGGTTTTAAGTTTTGATGAGAATAATGATATAATTTTTTGTATAAAAGATGATGATACAGATTATTTTTATGCTAGATTTTGTCATTGTATGTTAAAAAAGGATTATGACAAACTTTCTCAAAATTTTTTGATTAAACCTCTTCCAGATGCTTTAGAAATCATAGAACAATGAATAAAAGTTGCCCTATAAAATTTTATGGGGCAGTTTTAATTTTTCTTATATAAAAAGAATAAGAAGAAAAAGCTCTTTTTCCTTAATAATAAGAAAAGCAAAAAAAATTGGAAAATAATTATTTTTAATTGAGGAGTATTTTAAGCTATTTCTAAAATAATATAATTTATAAAATATAAAAAACTGAAACTTAAATTGCAATAAAAATGGACTTTTTAATTTATTTATGGTAATATAACTAATAGAATTAGAATAAACAAGGGAGATGATACTTTTGAATAAAAAATTTTACATAACTACACCAATATACTATCCAAGTGGTAAATTTCATATAGGAACAGCATATACAACAGTATTAGCAGATACTATTAAAAAATATCACAAATTTAAAGGAGAAGATACTTATCTATTAACAGGAACAGATGAGCATGGACAAAAAATACAAGAGGTTGCAGAAAAAAATGGAGAAACTCCAAAGCAATACGTAGATAAAATGGCAAAACAAGCAAAAGAATTATGGGAAAAGATGGACATACAATATGATGATTTTATTCAAACAACAGAAGAAAGACATGAAAAGATAGTCCAAAAAATATTTGATAAATTTATGGAACAAGGCGATATTTACAAAGGAGAATATGAGGGGTGGTATTGCTTACCTTGTGAAACATATTTTACTCAAACACAATTAGTTGATGGAAAATGTCCTGACTGTGGAAGAGAAGTAAAGAAAATGAAAGAAGAGGCATATTTCTTTAATATGAAAAAATATGCAGATAGATTATTAAAATATTATGAAGAAAATACTGATTTTATAAAACCAGAATATAGAAAAAACGAAATGATAAATAATTTTATAAAACCAGGACTAGAAGATTTATGTGTTACAAGAACATCATTCGATTGGGGAATAAAAGTACTAAAAGACCCAAAACATGTAATATATGTATGGTTAGATGCATTAACAAATTATATAACAGCTTTGGGATATATGTCAGATGATGATACATTGTTTAAAAAATATTGGCCAGCAGATTTACAAATCGTTGGAAAAGATATAGCAAGATTTCATTTAATATATTGGCCTATATTCTTAATGGCATTAGATTTACCACTACCTAAAACTATATTAGTACATAATTGGATAATGATGAAAGATGGTAAAATGTCAAAATCTAAAGGTAATGTTATTTATCCAGAAACACTAATAGAGAGATATGGATTAGATGCAACAAAATATTTTCTATTAAGAGAAATGCCAGTTTCACAAGATGGAATATTCTCGCCAGAAGCATTTATAGAAAGATATAATTTCGACTTATGTAATGATTTAAGTAATTTATTAAATAGAACAGTTTCAATGGTAAACAAATACTTTGAAGGAAATGTACCTAAATATAATGGTACACCAAATGAAATTGACAAAGAACTAGAAAAAAATTGTATTGAGCAAATACAAAAATTTGAAGAAAAATTTAATAATTATGAAATAGCAAATAGCATTCAAGAAATATGGAATTTAGTATCAAGAACTAACAAATATATTGATGAAACAATGCCATGGGCATTAGCAAAAGAAGAAAAAACAGAAGAATTAAAATCTTCAATGTATCATTTGATAGAAAACTTGAGAAAAATTGCAATACTAATTAGACCATTTATGACAGAAACAGCAGAAAACATTTTTAGACAAATAGGAATAAAAGAGGAAGAATTAAAAAGCTGGAACACTATAAATGATTATGATAAGTTAGAAAACTTAAAAGTTATAGAAAAAGGTGAACCTATATTTATGAGATTAAATATGGAAGAAGAAGTTGAAGACTTAAAATCTATTATGAAAAATAAATAAATTATAATATGATTTTAGGGTTGGCGATTTTGGGAGGCGAAGCCGAGGATGATTTTGGGGTCGGAGATGATTTCGGGGGCGGAGACAAAAATCATGATTGGGAATAGAAATAATTATTTTAATTTATTTTTAGTTATCCAATCATGATTTTTGTCTCCGACCCCGAAATCATCTCCGACCCCAAAATCATCCTTGGCTTCGACCCTAAAATCACCGACCACAAAAATTTTCAAAGTTTTTAAAAAAATAACTATTAAAATGTAGAAATATGGTATATAATAAGTAAAAAAGAAAAGGAAATAAAATGTGTAAAAAAGAGGATAATTATATGATATTACAACCAAAGGCTAGAATAAACAGAAATAAAGTAGTTTTAGTAGTAATGATTTTAATAATAATAATTTGTACAATTTTTATAACAAAAAATATAATAGATATGTCAAATAATTATAAAGTATATAAGCAATATGCAAAACAATTATCAATTTTAAAAGAAGAACAAAAAAAGAGGCAAGAAGAAATAGAAAAAAAGAGACAAGAAAAATTGCCTAAATTGACAAATGCAGGAAGAAACAATATTGATAATATTTATAAATCTGAAATAAAAAGAGCTTTTTTAACTTTTGATGATGGTCCATCATCAAATACCTCAACCATATTAGATATTCTGAAACAAGAAGATGTACCAGCAACTTTTTTTGTGTTAGGGACAAATGTTGATAAATATCCACAAACAGTAAAAAGAATATATGAAGAAGGACATTATATAGCAAATCATGGATATTCACATATATATTCTTCAATATATCAATCACCACAGTCTGTATTAGAAGAATACAATCAATGCGAAGATTCAGTAAAAAAGGCGATAGGAGAAAATGAATATAGTTCACACTTATTTAGATTTCCAGGAGGACTAAATGGTGGAAAATATGCAGAGATAAAAAAACAAGCTAATCAATTATTAAATGAAAATGATATATTGCATATAGATTGGAATGCGTTAAATGGCGACGCAGAAACAGGAAATCCAACAATAGAATTTGAAATGCAAAGATTAAAAGAAACAATAGGTAATAAAAATAGTGTGGTAATATTAATGCACGATGCACAAGCTAAAAAAGTAACGGCAGAGGCATTGCCACAAATAATACAATACTTAGAAGAAAATGGATATCAATTGAAAAATTTTTATGAAATAATAAAATAAAAAAGTAAATAGAAGGGAGACTAGGAAATTGCCTAAAAAAGATGAAATAAAAGAAAAATTAGATTATTTAGGAATAGATTTAGATAATATACAAGAACAAATAAATGAATTTGAAGATTTAAAGTTTAGAATACCAAAATTTTATGATGAAAAACAATATAGGCAATATAGATTTATACCAATAAAAGATATACAAATATTACTATCTCCTACAAATAGAATGGATGATTTAGAAGAAAAATATAAAAAAGCAAGTCCGCTTATAGATTATTTAGATAATAAAAATGAGGAGAATTTTTTAAAACATACTACATTTTTAAAAATGCTAAAACAAGTACAAATTGATGAAATTGAAAAAATTGAAGAAGAACAAGCAAAACTTAATAAAAAAATACCATTCAAAGTAAAATTTGAGGGTAATTACTTATGGCAAATATATTATTCAGAAAATACAAATAAATATTTTATGTTAGTTCCAACAGAAGATTCAGATTATTCAACTTTTTTCTTTTTATTAAAAAAACAACTAGAAAAGAAAAAAGCAGGAAAAATATTTGTACCAATTAGAAATGTATCATATCAAAGTGATTATTTAAAAAAGAAAGAATATGAAGATATAGAAAATTATTTATGGTTGTTTACGAAAGACTGGCCTTTGATATATGAAGTATATAGCAAAAGTAACAAAGCTTCAATACAAATAGTAGGAGAAACAGAAGTATATGGAAAAATAAAAAGTTCGTATAAAATAAAATTGAATAGTTTAGTAGAGGCAAACCAATTTTATAAATTATTGAAGGCAATGTTTATATTGCAAACAGAACTACCACATCATTTTGAATTCAGAACAAAGATAAATAAAGATGGTAGTATTGAATTTTATAATAATGGAAAAAAAATAGAGTATGAAACAATATCAGATTGGATTAGTGAACAATATAATATTGGAATAACAAATATTGAAAAAATCGAAGGACTAATAGCTGAAAATAAAATAAAATTAGAAAATTTAAAAATAGAATCAGCCAGTCAAGAAATAGAGTATTTAGCAAAAGAAAAACAAATATCGACTTTTTTAGAATGTAAAAAAACATTTTTCGGTAAATTTAAATATTATTTTAAATATAACAAAAAGAAAACAAAGACAAAAGCAAACAAGAAAATAAAAGAGGAAAATGAAAAAGAAACTAATGAAATAGAAAAAGAAATTGTAGAAAAAAAAGTAATTAAAACTAAGAAAAATTACACAATAGAAGAGTTAATAGAACTATATAAAGAATATGAAAATAAAGAGAATGAAATAAAAAACATATTAATGGATATAAATGCATTGAAATTGAAAAACAAGAATATGGCTAAAAAAATAGAAAATGCTACAATGTTTATAGAAGAAATTGATAGTCATAAAAAAAGTATTTTTGAATTTTGGAAATATAGTAACAAAGATGAAACATCAGCATTAGCAGAAGGAGAAAAAGAAGAGGTAAACATAATAAAAAAAATAACCAAGATTTTTGATTATAATGAAGATATTGAAAGTTTTGGAAAAACTATGGACAAAGTTCAAAGAAAAGCATTATCCAAAGAAGAAACTGATGCTATATATATAACTACAACTAATTTAATAAATATATTGAATAAAATAAAAAACAAAGAGGTCTTACCAAAGGATATAGAAACAAGTTTGAAAAATATAAAAAAAGAAGCAAAAGAAGAAGCAAGATTAGATGAGGTAGAAGAATTCAATATATTTGGAGGAATTTCTCAAGATGCTACAAAGATTTCTATAATAGGAAACAAAAAACATAGAGAAATTCCAAAAGACAAATTTAATATTTTAGAGCTAAATAAAAACACAAAGCAAATGGGATATAAATCTAAATTAGAAAATGTTATAGAAATAGTAGAAAAAGCATTGAAAAAAGTAGTAGTAACAGAAGATTTACCAGTATATAAAGCATATAGTAATGAAAAGTTAAACAATAATAATTTAAATATTTTTAATATAAATCCAGAGATTGAAATAGAAAATATTATAAAACAAAAAGAAAATAAAATAAATCTATACAAAGTAAACTTAAAAAGAGGAATTAATGCAATTAGTTATACAAATATTATATTTTATGATAATCAAAATAAAACTTTACCATTAGGACAAGATATATCAAGTAATATTTTAGTAGACTTATCAAAACAAGAGTTAATAGAAAAAGAAAAGCAGGAGTTTAAAATACTTTCTTTTGAAAATGAAAAAGATGATTTTTCAAAAATTACAGTAAAAACAATAACTGTTTATGAAATGGATATAAAAGAAGAAAAATAAAATATTATCATTAAAAAATTAAGCATAATTGAGAAGAGGAAAAGCAAAACATTTTTACTAGTTAAGAGTATAACTAATATAAAAATTTTAAAAATTATTTAATAAAGAGTAGACAATTACCAATATATGTGCTAATATATATTGGTAATTTGATTTGCCGATGTGGCGGAATTGGTAGACGCACTGGATTCAAAATCCAGCGGGAAACCATGTGGGTTCGAGTCCCACCATCGGTACCATTTTATTTATATATTTTGTAATAGCTGAATGCAGCTTTTTTTTTATTCGGAATTCTTTAATTCTATATATAAAAATTTCTACAATTATCAATAATAAAAAGCAAAATAAAATAGGACCATCTAGAATAGTCCTAACCTAGTTTTACTAACTAATGATAGAAATTTAGGCAAAAATATCATTAAGCATTTAATGATATTAAAATATATATTCTTTCAAGTTAAGTTTACATTTTATTAATTTATAAAAAAGTTTAAAATTAAAAATATGTTATTTAAATTCTATATTAGATAAAGTTGACAAAGTATCTCCTAATTGTGTAAAAAATAAAGCCAATAATTCAACTTCTTCTTGTGTTTTATTTTGGGAAATACTATAAGCAAGAGTAGAGATAAAAGTAATAAATTCGTAAGAAGCCATAATAATCCTCCAATTTTATAATGAAGATATATCAATAAATAATATATTGTAAAAACAAATATATAGTATATTGTATGTCATTATAAAAAATGTGATATACTTATTAATAACAAAAAAGAAAAAAATGTAAAAATTCTATTGACAAAAATAAAAAGATAATATATCATATAAAAAGAAATTAGGAATTATTCCTAATTTAAAGGAGAGATTTATGAATAACTATTCCAAACAAAGAGAAATAATACTAGAAGTAATAAAAGAAAATCGCATACATCCAACGGCTGAGGAGATATATAATATTGTAACAAAAAAAGAGCCTCAGATAAGTAAAAGTACAGTATATAGAAATATAAGTATTCTAGTAGAACAAGGGAAAATAAAACAACTAAAAATGGCAATAGGACCAGATAGATATGATTATTTACATTATAATCATCATCATGCAATATGTGACAAATGTGGTAAAGTATTTGATTTTAATTATACTTTTGATAACGAAGAAATATCTAAGGAAATAATAAGACAAATAGGAATAAAAATGGAAATAGATAGTATAGCCATATATGGAATATGTGAAAATTGTAAATCAAAAAAATAAATTTAAGGAGGAATTTATAATGGATTTAAAAGGAACAAAAACAGAGAAAAATTTAATGGAGGCATTTGCAGGAGAATCTCAAGCAAGAAATAAATACACATATTTTGCAGCAAAAGCAAAAAAAGAAGGATATGAACAAATAGCAGCAATATTCCAAGAAACAGCTGATAATGAAAAAGAACACGCAAAAATGTGGTTCAAATTATTACAAGGTGGAGAAATAAAATCAACAGTAGAAAACCTACAAGCAGCAGCTGAAGGAGAAAACTACGAATGGACAGATATGTATGACAGAATGGCAAAAGAAGCAAAAGAAGAAGGGTTTGATCATATCGCATATTTATTTGCAGAAGTTGCAAAAATAGAAAAAGAACACGAAGCAAGATATAAAAAATTAATAGAAAATGTAGAAGGTGGATTAGTATTCAGCCGTGACGGTGATAGAATATGGAAATGTAGAAATTGTGGACATATAGTAATTGGAAAATCAGCACCAGAAATATGTCCAGTATGTAGCCACCCAAAAGCATTTTTTGAAATAAAAGCAGAAAATTATTAATAAATTGATAATTACAAATAAAGATTTTTAATATATGATTAATTAAGAGTTATGATAGAAATATTTTAGTTTTTATCATAGCTCTTTTAGCTTAAATATAAAAAATAGAACGGAAAATATAACTATATAAACTGTTTTACAAAAAATAGCAAAACTTAAAGCATTAATGTATTGTTTTAAAATAGCAAATTTGATATAATAACTTAATAAAGCGAGAGCTTTTGGTAACTTTGACGGTATAAGACTGTCAGCAAGAAACTATAAATATAGCTTTTTTAGGAGGTATGTAAAATGAATGAAATTATTAAATTAGAACGGAAAGAAAACGGCCAAATAGTATTTAAAGGAGAGATATCAAGAAAATCACAAGCTGAGTTAATGGATTTCATAAAGAGCTTTTATAAAGATGATAATGAAGTTTCGACAAAACTTAGCAAATATTTACCTAAAACGGTAAAAATTCAACTTGATGTGACAAGAAATAGTTCAAAAGATGTACCAAGCATACAGTGCTATTTAGAAAATGATGATTTAAAAGACATACCAATCCGGCGTACTCATACTATTATGTGGGCAATCATAAACAAATGGTTTGAGTGTTAGCCAAACAATTAAAAACTAAGAAGGTAATCATTCTTACCTTTTTAGTTTTTATATATAAAATAATTATAAAAATAGGAGGAAAACTAATGTCAGATTTTGTACATTTACATATACATAGTGAATTTAGTTTGTTAGATGGAGCAAATAGAATAAAAGATTTACCAATAAGAGCAAAAGAACTAGGAATGAAAGCAATTGCTTTAACGGACCATGGAGTAATGTATGGTGCAATAGATTTTTATAAAGCTTGTAAAAAAGAAGGAATAAAACCAATAATAGGCTGTGAAGTATATGTTGCACCTCGTTCAAGATTTGACAAAGAGTCTAATATTGATAATAGATATAATCACCTTATATTACTAGCAAAAAATAATCAAGGCTATAAAAACCTAAGTAAATTAGTATCATTAGGATTTGTAGATGGATATTATTATAAGCCTAGAATAGACTTAGAGATTTTAGAAAAATACAGTGAAGGACTAATCTGTTTAAGTGCATGTTTAGCAGGAGCAGTAAACCAAGCACTACTTAATGGACAAGAAGAAAAGGCAGAAGAAATAGCATTATGGCATAAAAAAGTTTTTGGAGAAGATTATTATATTGAAATACAAAATAATGGAATAAGAGAGCAAGTATTAGCAAATCAAAAATTAATAAAACTAGCCAGAAAATTAGATATTCCACTGGTCGCTACAAATGATGCACATTATTTAAGAAGAGAAGATGCATATAATCATGAGGTATTATTATGTATTCAAACTGGAAAAAGAATGAGTGACCCTGATAGAATGAGATTTGAAACAGATGAATTATATGTAAAGTCTCCGGAGGAAATGACAGAATATTTTGCGAATTTTCCAGATGCAATTGAGAATACAGTAAAAATTGCAGAGAAATGTAATGTAGAATTTGAATTTGGTCATACCATATTACCTAATTATGATGTGCCAAAAGAATTTGAGACACATTACGATTATTTGAAAAAGTTATGTGATGATGGACTCGTTGAGAGATATGGAGAAAATCCATCTAAGGAAATTTTAGATAGAGCAGAATATGAATTAGGTGTAATAAAAAAGATGGGATATGTAGATTACTATCTTATTGTATGGGACTTTATTCATTATGCTAAATCAGTAGGAATACCAGTAGGACCAGGGCGTGGTTCTGGTGCAGGTTCTATTTTAGCATATTCAATAGGAATTACAGATATAGACCCAATAAAATATGGACTTATTTTTGAAAGATTTTTAAATCCGGAAAGAGTAAGTATGCCAGACTTTGATGTCGATTTTTGTTATGAGAGAAGACAAGAAGTTATTGACTATGTATCAAGAAAATACGGACATGACCATGTTTCACAGATTATAACTTTTGGAACAATGTCAGCAAGAATGGTAATAAGAGATGTTTCAAGAGTTTTAGATATTCCATATGCACAAGCAGACAGCCTTGCAAAAATGATACCAAATGAATTACATATAACGATAAAAAAAGCATTAGAACAAAATAAAGAATTAAAAGAGCAATATGAAAATGATGCACAAGTAAAAAATATTTTAGATATAGCAATGGGATTAGAAGGAATGCCAAGACAGGCTTCAACACATGCGTGTGGTATAGTAATTACAAAAGACCCAGTAGATACATATGTACCTTTATATGTTAGAGATAACCAAATATCAACTCAATATATTATGACTACATTAGAAGAACTTGGATTATTAAAAATGGACTTTCTAGGACTAAGAACTTTAACTGTAATTCAAGATACAATAAATTTAGTAAAACAAAATAGAGGAATAGATGTAGAATTTGATAAGGAAATGGCAGATCCTAAGGTATATAAATTGTGGCAAGAAGGAAAATCTTGTGGAATATTCCAGTTTGAGTCACAAGGTATGACAAACTTTATGAAAGAGCTAAAACCAGACTGTTTAGAAGATATAATAGCAGGAGTATCTTTATACCGACCAGGACCAATGGACCAAATCCCAAGATATATAAGAGGAAAACAGAATCCGGGACACAATGAATATACTCACCCAAGCTTAGAGCCAATTTTAAATGTAACATATGGTTGTATGGTATATCAAGAACAAGTTATGCAAATAGTTAGAGATTTAGCAGGTTATTCCCTAGGAAGAGCAGACTTGGTTAGAAGAGCTATGGGAAAAAAGAAGCTAGATGTAATGGCAAAAGAAAGAAAAGTTTTTATACATGGACAAGAAGATGAAAACGGAAATATAGTAGTGCCAGGATGTGTTAGAAACGGAATAGACGAAAAATCAGCAGATAAAATTTTTGATGAGATGGCAGAGTTTGCTAAATATGCATTTAACAAATCTCATGCAGCTTGTTATGCAGTTGTGGCATATAGAACAGCATATTTAAAAGCATATTATCCAGCAGAATTCATGGCAGCTACATTAAATAGCTTTTTAGGAAATTTAGATAAAATTCCACAATATATAGATGAATGCAAAGCCTTAGGAATAGAGATATTAAAACCAGAAATAAATAAAAGTAGCACAAAATTTACTGTTGAAAATGGAAAAATTAGATTTGGCTTAGGAAGTATTAAAAATGTAGGAACTGTACCCGTTGATAATATTGTAAGAGAAAGAAAAGAAAATGGTGAATATAAAAGTTTTACAGACTTTTGTGAGAGAATAGCAGACGAAGCTGTTAATAAAAAATGTGTGGAAAGCTTAATAAAAGCTGGGGTATTTGATAATTTTGAGCAAACAAGGAGTACATTATTAGCATCATTTGAAAATATTATAGATGTAATACAATCCAGTAAGAAAAAAGGATTTGCAGGACAAGTATCAATGTTTGATTTAGGAACTAGCGAAGATAGAGAAGAAATGGAAGAAATAAAGTACAAATTTGAAGAACATGAAGAATTATCAGATAAAGAACTGCTATCTATTGAAAAAGAAATGTTAGGAATATATATATCAGGTCATCCACTTGAAAAAATAAGACATCAAATAGAAATGCAGACAAATATAAATACAATAGAAATGAAAAAAATTGATGAGCAAAACTCATCACAATTTGATATGGAAAACATGAGCCAAGAAAAAAGCAAATATGTAGATGGTCAAAAAGTAAAATATGCAGGAATAATAACATCAATAAAGAAAAAATATACAAAAAACAATAAAATTATGGCATTTGTAACAGTTGAAGACTTATATGGACAAGCAGAAATAATTGTTTTTGAAAATGCGTATATAAATTCTAGTAGTAACTTAGTAGAGGAAAATATTGTTATGGTAGAAGGTAGATTAAGCATTAGAGAAGATGAGGAAACAAAAATCGTAGCAAATGAAATAAAGAAATTTGGAGAACAAAAACAAAAAGTATTGATTCTAGACATAACAGGGATACCAGAAAAGGAAAAATCAAAGTTAAGAGGAGCAATAAAATATTTCAAAGGAGATAGAAACAATATAAATGTGTTTGTAAAAGTAGGAGAAGACAATGCACCATGTGGAGCAATATATTGTAATGACGAAATTTTAAAAGTTTTTGAAGATATAATTGGTAAAACTAATGTAAAGCTAGAAGATAAAAGTTTTTAAATATTGTAATAAAAGAGTACAAAACTTAATAAATATTAATTTGTAATATTAGATATTATTTATATTAAAAACTTAGCATAAAATCAAAAACTTAGCATATACATATATATAGGAGAAATTGGGACAAGGAGAGAATATATATATGTTTAATGTTGCCGTTTGGAAAATGAAAGATATTATCAAATATATAATGTGCATATTTGTATTAATTTTAATTGTATTTGTAACTACTAAATATGTTACAAATACAAAAGATAATGTAAAAAAAATAGAAGAAAATGTTCAAAATACAGCAAGTAGTTTTTTTAATAAAAATCTACTTGCTTGTTTAGATACTTCTATACCAGTAATGGCACAAGTTAATGAAGAGTATAAAAAAGTAGCAAGTGAAGACGATGTAAAAGATAATGGAAATAAGAATATATTGCACAGCATAATAGGGACTCAAATAAGTACAATAAATGGATTAGAAAAAGAAGAAAATAAAAAGATTAGTGAAGAAGAAAAGAATAAAGGAATAAAACAAGCCAATAAAGAAAATAATGAAGAAAATACAAAAAAAGAAGAAAGTAATCCGGATAACCCAAAAGAAAAGACACAAGGAAATGTTGAAATAGCTCAGGAAGGATTAAAAACAGAAGTTATTACTAACAATCCTATAAAAGAAAGTTTCAATATAGAATATGGAAAAGTAAAAATAAAAAATCAAACAGACTATCAATTAACACAAGAAATGTTAACACCAGATATTTCAATACAAAATAAAAATATAATGATATTCCATACACATAGTTGTGAAAGCTATACTCCAAGTGAAAACTATCAATATACACCAACAGGAAATTTTAGAACAACAGACCTGAATTTTACAGTAACAAGGGTAGGAACAGAACTTACAAATCACTTACAACAATATGGATATAATATAATTCACGATACAAGTTATAATGATTATCCATCATATAATGGCTCATATACTAAATCTTTAAAAACAGTTGAAAATTTATTAAAGACAAATCCATCGGATATAATAATAGACTTGCATCGAGATGCAATAGGGAGTAGGAGTGACTATGCACCAACAGTAAAAATAGGAGAAAAAGATGTGGCAGCACAAATAATGTTTGTAATAGGTACTAATAATGGTGGGCTATGGCATCCAAATTGGAATCAAAATTTAAAATTTGCAATAAAAATACAAGAAAAAGCAGAAGAAATGTATCCAGGACTTTTTAAGCCTATAATGCTTACAAATTCTAGATATAATCAACATGCTGGAAAATATGCAAATATAATTGAAGTGGGAGCAACAGGAAATACAATGGAACAGTGTTTAACGAGTATGAAATATTTAGCTAAAATAATGAATGAAGTGATAAAATAAATTGAAAAATTCTATTGAAATAAATTATCTAGTTGTATATAATAACTTAAAATAAAATAGAAAAGAGGTATGCAAAGGATGAATATTAAATTAAATTTAAAAGAAACAGGAATTAGTCAAAAAAGTATTTTAGAATATAAAGCACAAGTTGAAAATATACATAAAGATTTACATAGAAGAGCAAATGATGAAAATGATTTTGTAGGATGGCTTGAATTGCCAACAAATTATGATAAAAAAGAATTTGCTAGAATAAAAAAGGCGGCAAAGAAGATAAAAAAAGAATCAGATATATTAGTAGTAATAGGAATAGGAGGATCATATTTAGGAGCTAGAGCAGTTATTGAAGCTTTAACAAGTTCTTTTTACAATATGCTACCAAACAAGCAAAGAAAATATCCTCAAATATTATATGTAGGGAATAATTTAAGCCCTAACTATATAAATGAATTAATTGAATATATTGGAGATAAAGATTTTTCAGTAAATGTAATTTCAAAATCAGGAACAACAACAGAACCAGCAGTTGCTTTTAGAATTTTTAGAGAAATATTAGAAAATAAATATGGAATAGAAGAAGCTAGGAGTAGAATATATGCAACAACAGATAAACAAAAAGGAGCATTAAAGACACTTGCTGATAATGAAGGATATGAACAATTTGTTGTTCCAGATAATGTAGGAGGAAGATATTCAGTATTAACAGCAGTTGGATTATTACCAATAGCAACAGCAGGAATAGATATAGATAAGTTAATGGAAGGTGCAAGAATAGCACAAGAAAGATATAATGATTCAAATTTAAAATATAATGAATGTTATCAATATGCAGTTGTAAGAAATATTTTAAATAAATTATATAAAAATATAGAAATATTAGTAAATTATGAACCTAAAATGCATTATTTTACAGAATGGTGGAAACAACTATATGGAGAAAGTGAAGGAAAAGACCAAAAAGGAATATTCCCAGCAGGAGTTGATTTTACAACAGATTTACACTCAATGGGACAATATATACAAGAAGGTAGAAGAAACTTATTTGAAACAGTTATATCAATAAAAAATCCAAATTCAGATATAACAATAAATATAGATGAAGATAATTTAGATGGATTAAATTACTTAGCAGGAAAAGGATTAGACTATGTAAATAAAAAAGCAATGGAAGGTACTATAAAAGCACATGTATCAGGAGATGTGCCTAATATAGTTATAGAATTAGAAAAATTAGATGAAGAGAATATAGGCGAATTGATATACTTTTTTGAAAAAGCATGTAGTGTATCAGGAATGATATTAGGAGTAAATCCATTTAATCAACCAGGAGTAGAAGAATATAAAAAGAATATGTTTAAATTATTAAAGAAACCGGGATATTAATTATTATTGAATTAAAATAGAAGAGTTTTAATTTTATAATATAAAAATACTAATTATTAAAGGTTATTAAAAATAAAACTATTTATAAATTAGACTATATGAAACTTTTTGGTAAATAATTATATTAAATTAGAATAAAAAACATAATAAAAAAGAGGCGCAATATAAAAATGATATATAAAGAAAAATTTAAAATAGGATTAAAAGATGTTTGGAAAGGTGAAGAAATACGCAATATTGCAATACTAGAATATTTGGAAAACATTGCAGCATATCACTCTGATAGTGTTGGATACGGAGTAAATACTACAAAACAAACAAATTTGAATTGGATATTACTAGATTGGAAATTAAAAGTTTTAAAAAGACCTACATATGGGCAAGAATTAGAAATACATACATGGTCAAGAAAAATAGAAAAATTTTATGCATATCGTGATTTTGCAGTATATGATGAGCAAATGAACGTATGTGCAATAGCAACATCAAAATGGTTGTTAGTGAATAGTAAAACAGGAAAAATTTCTAGGGTAGATTCAAAAATGGCTGAGAAATACCAGTCTGAAACAGATAAGATGGTTTTTGAAAACGAAGAAATTACAAAAATGAATATTCCAGAAAATTTTGATAATAAAATAATTTATCAAGTTCAAAGAAGAGATATAGATGTAATAGGTCATATGCATAATTTATATTATTTAGATATTGCTTATGAAGCTCTCCCTGAAAAGATTTACGATAAAAGACCATTTGATAATGTTAGAATAATGTACAAAAAAGAAACTAAATTAGGAGAAAAGGTGGTAGTAAAATATTCTAACATTGAAAACAAAAATGTGGTAGTAATTCAAGATGAAGATGAAAAAGTTTTACATACAATAATAGAAATATATTAAAAATTTGACAATTTTTATGTAAAGTTGTATAATGTAAGTGTAGCTAAATTAAATTTTTTCTTAAGGAGGAACTGTTATGAATACAACAGAACACAGAATTTATCATGTAGCACGGAAATGCGCAGGTCACAATTTTGAATTAGACGACCGAGTATATGGAACACCACTTTCAAAAGAAAAAGTGGATATGCCTGAAAAGAAATTACCTACATTAGAAGAGGCAGACGCATATGTGTTTCACAAATTTCATACAAGACAGTTTGAATATGCCGAGAAATTGAGTTGTCAACTTTGCTCAAAAGCAGCTGAAGAAATCAATTTGATTATTCCAAAAGCGCTTAGACAATTCAATGTATTGTTGGCCGCGAGAGAAGACTTGCTTGTGACAAAAGTTAGGTTCGAAAATTATCTTGAAAATTTTTATAAGGAGGAATAATAGTTCCAACCAAAGGCGAGAATATTTCTCGCCTTTGGTTATTGTATATGGAAAATTGACTTTTATTATGACACTATATAAGATTTTTCAATATTAATTTTCAATTAAAGTATATTGAGAAATATCTGGTAAAGCAACATCTGAGTCATTAACAGTATTAAAACTATAAGTTACTTTTCGAACTAATTCATCATTAATTTTGGAATATAAAGGTAGTCCAGTAGATTTTTCAATTATTTCTTTATACTTATGAGAGTTATTTTTTATAATATAGCAATTCTTATCATTGTATGTTGTATTTTGAATAGATAATAGGGGGTTTGCAGAAATGATATAACGAGCAAATGTATTATCTATTATATACATAGAGATTGGTAAATGTTCAAGCATTGCATCTTCATTTTTAGCATATTTTTTACTTTCACTATTCCAAAAAATAAATTCTTCATTACTATTAATATCTTTCCAAAAAGTTATATTACCAGTTCCGTCAAACTGCCTAGTATTTAGTTTCATTATATTATCTTTTTTCCAATATTCCATTATAGTAGTATCACTTTCAGAATAATAATAACAATTGGAAGAATTATTACTAATTTTATTTTTTTCTAATATACTTGTTAAAGCAAAAAATTTTATAGTTGTTATAATAATAAATATTAGAAAAAGAATAGAAATTAATAATAATATTTTTTTCCATAATTTCATTTTTTTCTTTTCCATAAAATCCCCTCCATTTTTCTTTAGTCATGCTAATTTATATATATTTAGTTTAACATATAAATTTGATTTTTTCAAATTTCATAATAGTTTAAGTTTAAGTTTTTTATAGGATAAATTTACGATTTTATGATTTTTTACAAAAAATATGGAAAAACATTGAAAAACACTATAAATCTATGTTATAATAAAACATGGTTTTAAGATTATAAGGGAGGAATAAAAATGAAAGAAGTTTTAAGAAAAACAAACATAATAGGAACAATCGGACCAGCAAGTGAAAGTGAAGAAATGTTTACAAAATTAGTAGAAGCAGGACTAAATGTAGCAAGAATTAACTTTTCACATGGTGGATATGAAGAGAATGCTGAAAAAATAGCAACAATAAAAAGAGTAAGAGAAAAATTAAATAAACCAGTTGCTTTATTATTAGACACAAAAGGTCCAGAAATTAGAACTGGAAAATTAGAAAGTGGAGATGAAAAAGTAACAATAGAAGAAGGTCAAGAATTTACATTTATTCATGACGATATAGTTGGAAACAATACAAAAACAACAATTACTTATAAAGATTTATATAAAGATGTAAAACCAGGAGCTAAAATATTAGTTGATGATGGAGCAATTGAATTTGAAGTTATTTCAGTAGAAGGAAAAGACATAAAATGTAAAGCATTAAACACAGCTAAATTAGGAAGCAGAAAAACAATGAATGTTCCAGGTTTAAAATTAAACTTACCAGCATTAGCACAAAAAGATATAGAAGACATAACAAATGGAGTAAAAGCTGGATTTGATTTTATAGCAGCATCATTTGTAAGAAGAGCATCAGATGTACAAGCTATAAGAGAATTATTAAATAAAAATGGTGGAGAACATGTAAAAATAATATCAAAAATCGAAAGCCAAGAAGGTATAGATAATTTTGAAGAAATATTAGAATTATCAGATGGAATAATGGTAGCTCGTGGAGACATGGGTGTTGAAATACCAATGGAACAAGTTCCAATCGTTCAAAAACATTTCATTAAGAGATGTAACCAAGTTGGTAAACCAGTTGTAACAGCAACACAAATGTTAGAATCAATGACATCAAGCCCAAGACCAACAAGAGCAGAAGTAAGTGACGTTGCAAATGCAGTATATGATGTAACAAGTTGTATAATGCTTTCAGGAGAATGTGCAATGGGAAAATACCCAGTAGAATGTGTTAAAACAATGGTAAAAATATCTAAGGCAATCGAAGGAACAGTAAACTACTGGAAAAGATTTAACAAAAAAGATTTCAAAAAAATAGACTCAGAAGATTTAGAAAGAAATATTGCATATACTACATGTGTAACAGCTGAACAAGTAAATGCAGACGCAATAGTTGCATATACACATAAAGGAGATTCAGTTAGATATATTGCTGGTATGGGACCTGGATGCCCAATATTTGCAATAACAGATAACGAATCAACTTTCTATCAATTATCAGTTGCATGGAACGTAACTCCAATCTTAGTTAAAGATGGAAAAACAATAGAAGATACAATTCAAAAAGGAATTGCTGAATTAGAAAAAACTTCTATGTTAGAAAAAGGAAACAAAATAGTTCTAGCAGGAGGATCAAAAATATTACCAGAAGCAGCAGAAAACAAAGTTATTGGTGGAGTTGCAAGAGTATAATTTTAATAAATAATAATAAAAACATATTTGTAAAACTAAATTTATAGTTTTGCAAATATGTTTTTTTGCGTAGGAAAATTATATTATATTTTATCTTATTAATGTATAATAGTTGATTTTCATATACAATAATGAAGATTTGTAATATTTTTTCTTATAACTGTGTTTTAATAAATACAATAATTTTATAAATAAAAATGAATTAAAAAATCCTTCTAAAAACTGTCAATTAAAAAAATAAAATACATATAATGTATAAAAAGGAGGAATAAAAATGTTTAATAGAAGAAAATGTTACTGCATGAATAATAACTATAAAAATGATTCATGTGAATTACAAAGAGAAATTATGGAAGACAAATGCCAAAATGTAATATCATATGAAAATTATAACGATTCTTGCAATTGTGGATTTGATGAAGAAATAAATGTATTTCCAGAAAATCCAATGTTAGCACAAAGTTATGTGCCAATTCAATATATGGATAAAGTATTTAAACCAGCAGTAGGATTGAAAATGGGAACAATTTTTCCAGAATTAGTTAGCCCATATGTACCTTGTCAATCAATGGAAGAAATAAAATATATTGAATCTATGAATAAAATAGGAAAGGGGTGTAACAAATGTCAATAGAAGAAAACAGAAATTGTAAATGTAATTGTAATTGCCAAATGAAACCAGTAGAAGAAAAAGAAGAACATAAATGTATGGAGTGCCAAGAAATAGAAAGAAAAGTAGACTGTGATTTAAGAAGAGAAATGATGCAACAAATAAGAGCATATGAATTTTCAATTAATGAATTGGCATTATACCTTGATACACACCCAGAAGATCAAAAAGCTTTATGTTTGCATAGAAAATATTGTAAAGAAGCAAAAGAATTAAAAGATAAATACCAAAGAGTATATGGTCCATTAACTATAAATTATCCATGTAATAAATGGAGATGGCTAGAAGAACCATGGCCTTGGGAAAGGGGGAATTATTAATGTGGACTTATAATAAAACACTACAATATCCAATAAATATAAAATGCACAGACCCTCGTCTTGCAAAAGTAATTATTTCTCAATATGGAGGTCCAGATGGAGAACTTGCAGCATCTTTAAGATATTTATCACAAAGATTTGGAATGCCAGATCAAAAAGCAAAAGCAGTTTTAAATGATATTGGTACAGAAGAATTAGCTCACTTAGAAATGGTAGGAGCAATAGTCCATCAATTAACAAAAAATGCAAGTATAGAAGAAATAGAAAAAGCAGGTTTAGGACCATATTATACAGACCATGGAGTAGATGTCTATCCACAAGCAGCAGCAGGATATCCATTTAATGCAGCAGTTCTTGCATGTAAAGGAGACCCAATAGCAAACTTGCAAGAAGATTTAGCAGCAGAACAAAAAGCTAGAGCAACCTACGAAAAATTAATTGACTTATGTAGAGATAATCCAGATGTAATAGATCCATTAAGATATTTAAGAGAAAGAGAAATTGTTCATTTCCAAAGATTTGGAGAAGCACTTAGAGGGGTACAAGATAAATTAGCAGAAAGAAAATTTTATATGAAAGATAAAAATTGTAAATAAATTATATAGATTAAGAAAATCGTGAAAATAATTTCACGATTTTTAAATATTGATAATTACTATTTAAGTTTTAATTTAAATTTATTGCAAAAAATAAATTCTATAAAATATCATCGTTAAATAATTTAAAATATAAATTCCCTTCATTGCTAATCACTTCAAATAATTCTTTTTGTAATAAATCAAATTCATTGTTTAACTTAATGGTTAGATTAAAAAGAAAACCATACATAAGACATTCTTCATAAGTAATAATATTAGCAAATTCTTTATTTTTAAGATAATCCATATTTTTAAAGAAATTTTTTAAAGAAATGAGCTTTTCAACTAATTTTACATCATTAGAAGATAAAGATATATGTTTATTATATCTTATAAGAATAGTAAACGTTGTAAATAAATATATCGTAAAAGTGATAAATTGAACTATATATGAATATGGTAGAAAGTAAGAAATTATAAATCCAGCAAAAATGAGAATTAAATTTTTGCATAACCATATATAACTATCATTATCATATGTATATTTATTATTGAATTTTTTTAACAATAGAGTATATAAAAAAGCTATAAAAATTAATGATAACACTATTAAAATAATTTTTACAATATTTACAAAAATATTATTTAAGATGCTTGTATCAATGGTAGAAAGACATAATATTAATATACAAAATCCTAAAAATAACATTGTAATTGCAGAAAGTATTGAGAGCTTTTTATAAAGTGATAAAAACATACTATTTTCTTCTACTTTAAATTTTTGCATATACTTATGGCATTTTTGAATAAAAGATAATACTGTTTTATTTTTTCTTGAATAAATTGTTTGTAATTCATTTAATAAATTTACTCTACTTGAATTTCTAAATAAATAATTTAATAATTTAATTTCAATATCATTTAAATTTGTATAATATGATGTTCTTTTTTCAATTATATATTGATAATTATTGCCGTCATAATAACAAGATAAATCAATAACTTTTTTATTTATTAATTGCATAATTATTAATATTATAGACTTTTTTGTAGGATATTGTTTTTTTAATATTGTTGATAAATATAATATATCGTAATTTCGTAGAGAAAGGTCAAAATTTGCATTTATCATGTTCTCATCTAAAATACCTTGATTTTTATTGATTTTTTTATGTTCAAAGATATTACATACTATTGTAATGGTAAAAAGTACTAAAATTATGGCTATTGAGTTCCTAAATAAGGCAGCATAATTTGTCATCGATACATAAATTGGATTTTTAGTATATAAAAAGATTAATAATATTACTTGAATTACTATAAAAATTGTATAAATAATTCTTGATATTTTTCTATTAATAGACATGCAATTACTCCTTTATTAATAATATTAATTTATATATTAAAATTTATATAAGATATTTTTTATAAATATCATCTTTCAAAATCGTTCTTTCTGTTATTAGATAATTCAAAATTCTTTGTAAATTTATCCAATATATTAAAGTCACCAAACAATTGATTTCCCATTATAATTCCGTCTTCAGATCTGAAAAGATTAAATAAAGCGGTAATATTATAGTTTTCTTTATTTAATTTTTCTTGAAATTGTTTTAGAGTTTCATTTTGAGCATTAGTAATATTTTTAGGAATATATAGTAAACCACTATGGTAAGTATCAATAGATGTATTTTCTGCAAATACAATATGCCCAAGTTTTTGGATTTCGAAGAAAATACTATTAACATCATGTTTAGAAACAGTACTTTGAATGGAAGGCATATCAACAAAATGATTTTTTAAGAAATCTTTCATATAAAAAAAGTGTGTAGTATCATCAGCCTCTTTTGGGATTAGTTCTAAATTTCCATTTTTATTTATTCCATCAACATTAGCATCTCCATAAATTAAAGCAATTTTTAAATCTTTAATATTAAAGCTTTTTTCCATATATTAGACCTCCAATACGATTAATATATTATATATTATCATAAAAATTAAAGATATACTAGAAGAAATAAAAGATTTTTCATTTGTAAGTCAAAATATAAATTAAAAAATAATTAGAATTTTTATTTTAATACAATAAAATTCAAAAAATATATAAAAAATAATTGAATTTAGCAAAAAAATATGATAAAATAATAAAAGTAAAATAAAAAACCAATTAAAAAGCAAAGTATATATATCAAAATATTTAATAGAGAAAATGGTCATTGGCTGGAAACCATTAAATACAATATATAGAAATTTCACTTTTTAGGGTCTTTTCTTGAATTAAGCAGTAGGGAAAAGCGGTTGAACCGTTAAAACTTTAATGAGATTAGTAAAAGAAAAATGAGCTACTAATGAATTTAGGTGGTACCACGAATGATAACCATTTCGTCCTAGAAATACAAGGAAGAAATGGTTTTTTGATGTATAAAAATATAATACTAATGAAAATTAAATTTTAAATAAAGTTTAATAAAGGATGTTGATAATATGAAAGAAACAAAAAATTTAGAATTTTATTTTGATTCTAATACTTTTTCAAAAGATATACTTGAAAATACTTTAAAAGATGTAAAAAAGGATTTCCCTAAAAAAGAAATAATCCCAAATTTATATAAAAATAGATTTGGTGCATATATCTTAAAAATTGAATTTGCAGATAAAAACAATTATTTTGCAAAAATAAAAGAAAAAAGAAAACAAAAGAAAGATTTATTAATATATGCAAAAAATGAAAAAGTAAAAAAAGAATCAGAAAAAAGTGAAATAAGAAATTTGAAAAAAATAGCAAAAAAGAAAAAGCAAATCCAAAAACAGTTAAAAATTGAAGAACAGAAAAGTTTAATTAAACAAAATAAAATTCAAAAGAAATTGCAAAAAGAAGAAATACATAGAAATAAAATGTATAATAAAAAACTTAAAAAACAGCAAAGATATGAAATAAAAGAAAATAATAAAAAGGCAAGAAAACAAAAAGATAAAATACATAATGTAGAACAAATATATGGAACAAAAATATATGGTCAGTATAAAAATACAGGAACATATAGACCTATATAAATGAAAGGAAGGATAAAAAATGGAAGAAAACATTAAAAATATCAAAGAAAGTTCAATTAAAGAAATTAAAGAAAGTAAAGACTTAAAAATGCTAAACGATTTAAGAGTAAAATATCTTGGGAAAAAAGGAGAATTAACACTTGTATTAAGAGGTATGGGAAAATTATCTCCTGAAGAAAGACCAGTTATAGGAAGCTTAGTAAATAAAGTTAGAGATGAATTAGAGAATTTAATTCAAGAAAAAGAAAAAGAATTAAAAAAACAAGAGCTACAAAAAAGATTAGAAAATGAAATTATAGATGTAACTGAACCAAGCAAAAAGATTGAGCTAGGTTCAAAACATCCAATAACTCAAATAATTGAAGAGGTAGAAGAAATTTTCTTAGGAATGGGATATAAAATAGCAGATGGCCCAGAAGTAGAAAAAGCTATATATAACTTTGATAAATTAAATACACCACCAGACCACCCTGCAAGAGATATACAAGATACATTTTATATTGGTGAAGATTTAGTTTTAAGAAGCCAAACTTCTCCAGTTCAAGCAAGAGTTATGGAAAATGAAAAACCACCAATAAAAATAATATGCCCAGGAACAGTATACAGATCTGATAGTGTAGATGCTACACATTCACCAGTTTTCCATCAAGTAGAAGGATTAGTTATAGATAAAAATATTTCAATGGCTGACTTAAAAGGAACCTTAGAAATGTTTGCTAAGAAATGTTTAGGAGAAAATACTAAAATAAGATTTAGACCACATCATTTCCCATTTACAGAGCCATCAGCAGAAGCAGATGTTTCTTGCTTCGTATGTGGAGGAAAAGGATGTAAAGTATGTAAAGGAGAAGGTTGGATAGAACTTTTAGGATGTGGAATGGTTCATCCAAATGTATTAAGAAATTGTGGTATAGATCCAGAAGAATATTCAGGTTTTGCATTTGGATTTGGAGTAGAAAGAATTGCGATGGCAAAATTTGGAATAGATGATATGAGATTATTATTTGAAAATGATGTAAGATTTTTAAAACAATTTTAGTTAATAATTTATAAAATAAGTTTTGAAAGTATTTATGTTTTGAGCAATATAGAAATATAAAAAATAAATTTAAACTACATAATGATATAATCAGATGCAAAACAACATACATGATAGATTTAATTTTGCAATAGATATATAACTTAAAGTAAGTTGAGAAAGGAATGAAATTTATAATGAAAGCAAGTATAGAATGGTTAAAAGAATATAGTGATATAGATGTAGATGCTGTAAAATTAGGAGATATTCTAACAATGACAGGTTCTAAAGTAGAAACAATAGAACAAAGAGGAAATGATATAAAAAATGTTGTTGTAGGAAAAATATTAGAAATTGTAAAACATCCAGATTCAGACCATCTAGTTATAACACAAATGGATTTAGGAGATGAAAAAGTACAAATAGTTACAGGCGCAGACAACATAAAAGTTGGTGATATTGTACCTGTTGCCAAAGATGGTTCAGCACTTCCAGGTGGAGTTAAGATTAAAAAAGGAAAATTAAGAGGAATTGATTCTTGTGGAATGATGTGTTCTGTTGGAGAGTTAGGGTTAGATATTAATCAATATCCAGGACAAATCGAACATGGAATAATGATATTAGATGAAAATCTTGAAAATAGATTAGGAGAAGATATAGTAGATGTTCTTAATTTAAGAGAAGATATAATTGATTTTGAAATTACTCCTAACAGACCAGATTGTTTATCTATTGAAGGATTAGGTAGAGAAACAGCAGTTTCATTGGAAAAAGAATTTAAAAATCCTAGAAAAAATATTGATGAGCTAAAAATAGAAGATAAAAAAGAAATAGAAGGATTAAAAGTAGATATAGAAGCACCAGACCTATGTTATAGATATATTGCAAGAGTTGTAAAGAATGTAAAAATAGCTCCATCTCCAGAATGGTTAGTTAGAAGATTAAATGCTTGTGGTATAAAGAGCATAAATAACATAGTAGATATTACAAACTATGTAATGCTAGAAATGGGGCAACCTATGCATGCTTTTGATATTAATTCTATTGAAGGAAAACATATAATAGTTAGAAGAGCAAAAGATGGAGAAAAAATAACAACATTAGATGAAGAAGAAAGAACACTTGATGAAAATGATTTAGTAATAGCAGACATAATGAAACCAGTAGCGATTGCAGGAGTTATGGGAGGAATGAACTCAGAAATAGAAAAAGATACAGAAACAGTAGTATTTGAATCTGCGTCATTCTATGGAGGAGCTGTAAGAAAAACAGCTAAAAAAGTAGGTCTAAGAACAGAAAGTTCATCAAGATTTGAAAAAGGATTATCATCAGAAAATGCATTAAGAGCAATTAATAGAGCTGTAGAATTAGTAGGAGAGCTAAATGCAGGAGAAGTTGTAGACGGAAAAATTGATGTATATCCTACAAAACAAAAAGTTAATAAAATAAAATTGGATTATGACAGAATAAATAAATTATTGGGAACAAAAATTTCAAAAGAAGAAATGATAAATATTTTAGAAAAATTAGAGATAAAAGTAGAAAATGATATTGCAGAAGCACCATATTTCAGAACAGATGTAGAGCAATTCGCAGATATTGCAGAAGAGGTTTTGAGATTTTATGGATATGATAAATTAGATACAACATTAGTAGAATCAGACACAACAATAGGAATTAGAAATAAAGAACAAAAAATAGAACAAAAAATAAAAAATGTTTTAGTAAATAGCGGACTTTCAGAAATTTATACATATGGGTTTGTAAGCGATAAAGATTTAGAAAAATCAAAAATAAATAAAGATTTAAAAGAAACCTCAATAGTAATACAAAATCCATTAAGTGATGAATATAGGTTGATGAGACCGTCTACAATTCCAAGTATGATGCAAACATTAGCAACAAATGCAAATAAGAAAAATCCAAGTGCTAAGTTATTTGATATATCTAAAAGCTATAAAAATATAAATAATGAAGTAGAAAGAGGAGAGGTTCCATTACAAGAAAATATATTGACAATAGGAATGTATGGAGATTCTAGTGATTTTTATACAGTGAAAGGATTAATAGAAAATGTATTGGAAACATCATCTATAAACAGATATGATATAGTAAAAGAAACTAAAAATGAATCATATCATCCAGGAAGATGTGCTAATTTTAAAGTAGGAATAGATGTAATTGCAACTATTGGAGAAATACATCCAGAAGTTTTAGAGAATTATGGAATAGAAAAAAGAGCATATTTAGCAGAAATTAATTTGAGTAAAATCACTAAATATTCTAAAGCTAATAAAAAATATGTAGAGGTTCCAAAATTCCCAGCAGTAGAAAGAGATATTGCTATTATTGTAGATGAAAAAATAGAGGTTGGACAAATAGAAAAAATAATAACTAAAAAAGCTAAAAAACTTTTAGAAAAAATGCAATTATTTGATATTTATAGAAATGAGAAATTAGGAGAAAACAAGAAGAGTGTGGCATATTCATTAATTTTTAGAGATAAGAATAGAACTTTAAGCGATGATGAAATAAATGTTGTTATGGAAAATATAATAAGTGAATTGAAGAAAATTTTAAGTGCAGAATTAAGAAAATAAACATAATAAAAAGCTGTATATAATATGTATATGGCTTTTTTTATGCTTTTTATATAAAAAGAGAAATGATAGCAATAATTATGTGAATTTGGAAAGAAAAATAAATTTGTAAAGTTAAGACCAAGAGTAATTTATAGTTTTTGACTTGAACACATAATTTAAAAGTGAAAATTCTAGTTAAGTTGAAAGAATGCAAGAACTATAGTATAATAGTAATGATACCGTAAAAACAGTGATATTATATAAGGAGGAAGAAAAATGCGGAACATAGTAACAAAAGGAACATATATAGAAATTGTGGAATTTAGGTCACAAAATATTATTATATGCAGAACACAGCAAAAAAAAGATACGGACACATTATTTATTATATGTGAAGGAACATCAATAAGAATGAACGAATCAAATTATATATTAGATAATGATCCATTTTTGAAAATGCCAGATGAAAAAGAATATTCTAAACGGCTAGACGGAGATGTTGTATCAATGTATTTTACATTTGAATGTAAAGGCTTAAATCAATCTGGAAAAGACATAGCCGAATATATAGAAAACTGTGCAAATTTAAAATACAAAAATGTAATTTTAATAGGACATTCCAAGGCAGGTGTGTGTTTTGCTAACGCAGCAAGATGGATTAAATCTAAAGTTACTATAATATGTGTATCTGCGCCATTTAAAGGAACTATTATAGCTGACAAGGAAGAAATGAAAAAAAGATTGTCAGAAATTTCATATACTAAAATTTATATGAAATATTTTAGTAACCATTTAATAGATAGAGAAGTCATTCCTAATTCTGATTTCTTGCAAAATGCAGATTTTTCCGGTGTGAATAAGCATGTTTGTGTAAATGTCATATCCAAAATAAAAAATATAAAGGGAATATACGACTTAACATGTAAATGTATTGGGAAAATGGCATATCTAGAGCAAGAATCTGATGGTATTGTTACATGTGCTTCACAAGATGCACTAAAGAATGCAATTAATCTTTATGTAAATGCTTCTCATGCTACATCTATGAAACGCATATTGTCTATGAAAGTAAGTGAATACATTTTATAGTCAACTAAAACACAATAAATGGAATAATTATTCCATTTATTGTGTTTTTTAATGAAAATTTCAATCAAAATACTTGACAAATCAACAAAAATAGTGTAAAGTATATTAGCATTACATTTGAAAAGAGGTAGTATATATGGAGAAAAATGTAAAAATAAGTGTACTATGTGACTTATATGGTAATTTATTAACAGAAAAACAATTTGAATTCATAGAGGACTACTATAACAAAGATTTATCTTTATCAGAAATAGCAGAAAATAAAAACATAACAAGACAAGCTGTTAGAGATAATATCAAAAAGGGGGAAAAAAAGCTTTTTGAATACGAAGAAAAGCTATTATTTATGAAAAGGATGTTGAAACAAGAAAAAAAGATTGAAAATATTTTATTGGAAATTACTAAAATCCAAAAAGAATATTCAGACGAGCAAGTTGCAAAGTTATTGGAACATATAAAAAATGAATTAAATTGTATCGCTTTATAAATTTAAACCAAAGTGAAAATAGAATGGGAGTTGAAATATATGGCTTTTGAAGGATTATCTTCTAGATTACAAGAAATAACAAGAAAAATTAGAGGAAAAGCAAGAATTACAGATTCAGATTTAAAAGAAATGCTAAGAGAAGTAAAACTTGCATTATTAGAAGCAGATGTTAACTATAAAATTGTTAAAGAATTTATTGGTACCATTCAAGAAAAAGCTTTAGGGCAAGATGTTTTAAAATCATTAACACCTGGTCAACAAGTTGTAAAGATAGTAAAAGATGAATTAGTTCAATTATTAGGAGGCGAAACGAGTAAAATTAGTTTTACTCCAAATCCACCAACAATAATTATGTTAGTTGGGTTACAAGGTTCAGGAAAAACAACAACAGCAGGAAAACTTGCCAATTTACTAAGAAAGCAAGGAAAGAAACCTTTACTAGTTGCTTGCGATGTGTATAGACCAGCAGCTATAAAACAATTACAAGTTGTTGGAGCACAATTAAATATACCTGTATTTGCAAACGAAAACTCAAAAGATGTTGTTCATATTGCAAGACAAGCAATGTCAGTTGCAATGTCAAAACTAAATGATGTTGTTATATTAGATACAGCAGGTAGACTTCATATAGATGAAGAATTGATGGAAGAATTAAAAAATTTAAAAGCGAATGTAAAACCACATGAAATATTACTTGTAGTAGATAGTATGACAGGTCAAGATGCAGTAAATGTAGCACAAAAATTTAGTGATACTGTTGGAATAGATGGAATTGTACTAACAAAACTAGATGGTGATACAAGAGGTGGAGCAGCATTATCAGTAAAAGAAGTTACAGGAAAACCAATAAAATTTGCAGCAACAGGTGAAAAACTTAACGATATAGAAGAATTCCATCCAGATAGAATGGCACAAAGAATTCTAGGTATGGGAGACATATTATCAGTAATAGAAAAAGCAGAAGAGTCATTTGATTTAGAACAAGCTGAAAAATTAGAAAAACAAATGAAGAAGAAAGAATTAGACTTAGACGATTATTTATTACAAATAAGACAAGTTAAAAAAATGGGTTCTTTCTCATCATTGCTAAAACTAATACCAGGAATGAATCAAATAAAAGACTTAAAAGTAGATGATAAAGAATTTGAAAAAATAGAAGCAATTATTTGTTCAATGACAAAAGAAGAAAAAAGAAATACAAAACTTTTAAATGCAAGCAGACGACAAAGAATTGCAAAAGGTAGTGGAACAACAGTACAAGACATTAACAAATTTATGAAATCTTTTGAAATGACACAAAAAATGATGAAGCAAATGAAAAACAATAAAGGTGGAATGAAAAAATTAATGAAAGGTATTGATGAAAACACTTTAAAAAATTTCAAATTTTAAAATAATATAATTTAGTTATTAACTTTTTAAATTTATAGATATAAAATTAAAACAGTTTCTAAAAATAGAAAACAGTTTTAACACTGATTCGGGAGGTGAAAATAATGGTAAAAATCAGATTACAAAGACAAGGAAAGAAAAAAGCTCCATTTTATCACATTGTAGTTGCAGATTCAAAAGCTCCAAGAGATGGTAAAATAATCGAAAAATTAGGAACTTACAATCCAATGACAGAACCAGCAACAATAGTTTTAGATAAAGAAAAAGTTGAAAAATGGATAAAAAATGGTGCAAAACCAACAGATACAGTTAAAGCTTTAATTGAAAAAGCTAACTAATTTTTCTTTATATTACTTAAAATTGAACTCTTACAGGAAACGACCAATAATATGAATTTAAAATTATTTACGGAATGTATCCTTAAGAGAAAGGAATGATAGTAAAAATGAAAGAAATATTAAAAACAATAATTTTTAACCTAGTCGAAAATAAAGATGCAGTTGAAATTGAAGAAGTAAAAGAAGATAAAACAATTACTTTTAAAGTTAAAGTTGCTGAAAGCGATATGGGTAGAGTGATAGGAAAGCAAGGTAAAATTGCACAATCTATCAGAACTGTAATGAAAGCAGTAGCAGGAAAAGAAAAAATGAAAGTTGCTGTTGAATTTATAGAAGAATAATTGGAGTAAAAGAATATGGTATCAGATTTAGAAATTGGTCAAATTGTAAATACATTTGGAATAAAGGGAATGATTAAAGTAAAACCTTTTACAGATGATATAAAAAGATTTGATGATTTAGAAAAAGTATATGTTGAAAAAAATAATACTAAAATTGAATATGAAATTGAAGAAGTAAAATATCATAAAGATATGGTCTTAATAAAATTCAAATCCATAGATACAGTAGAACAAGCAGAAAAACTAAGAAATAGTTATCTTAAACTTTCTAGGGATTCAGTAGAAGATTTAGAAGAAGATAGATATTACATAGTAGATTTGATTGGAATAGATGTATATACAGATGAAAATATCTTATTAGGAAAACTTGAAGATATATTTAATACTGGTAGTAATGACATATATGTAGTAAAAGATGAATTAGGTAAACAAATTCTTTTACCGGCAATATCAGATGTTATTAAACAAATTGATATTAAAAATAAAAAAATGATAGTTCATATTATTAAAGGATTAATGTAATTTAAAAATAAAATATTAATTTACTTGTGTTTAAATTGAAAGGATATTAAAAATGAAATTTGATATTTTAACACTTTTTCCAGAAATGTTTGAAAATTTAAAACAAAGTATTATTGGAAGAGCGATAGAAAAAAATATAATAAATATCAATTTGATAAATATTAGAGATTTTTCTAAAAATAAACATAAAAAAGTTGATGATACGCCATATGGTGGTGGGGCAGGAATGGTTATGAAACCAGATGTTGTATATAGTGCATACAAGTCTATTGAAGATAAAAATGCAAAAGTTATATACATGTCACCACAAGGAAAAACATTAAGCCAAGAAAAAGTAGAAGAACTATCAAAAGAAAAACATTTAGTTATACTTTGTGGTCATTATGAAGGTATAGACCAAAGGGTTCTTGATAAAATTGTAGATGAAGAAATATCGATAGGAGATTATGTATTAACAGGAGGAGAACTCCCTGCAATGGTATTAATAGATAGTGTCAGCAGATATGTAGAAGGAGTTTTGAAAGAAGATTCTATAAAAGAAGAAAGTTTTTCAAATGGACTTTTAGAATATCCACAATATACAAGACCAGAAGTTTTTGAAGGAGAAAAAGTTCCAGAAATATTACTTTCAGGACACCATGAAAATATAAATAAATGGAGAAAAGAAAAATCGTTAGAAATAACGAAGAAAAAAAGACCAGAATTAATAGAAAATAAAAATGCAGAGTAAATTTTTAATTTAGCTCTGACACTAGAAGAAGGAGGAATTTCTAAAATGGATATTATAAAATCTATTGAACACGAACAGCTAAAAAACAAAATACCAGAATTAAAAGTTGGTAATACAGTAAAAGTGCACGTAAGAATTAAAGAAGGAAATAAAGAAAGAATCCAAGTATTTGAAGGAATAATCATTAAAGTACAAGGAGGAGGTCTTAACCAAACATTTACAGTTAGAAAAACATCATATGGAGTAGGTGTTGAAAAAACATTCTTAGTACACTCTCCATTAGTAGAAAAAGTAGAATTAGTAAGAGTTGGTAAAGCAAGACGTGCAAAATTATATTACCTAAGAGATAGAGTTGGTAAAGCTGCTAAGACTAAAGAACAAGTAGGTGCTAGAATTGAAAATAGAGAAATTATAGTAAAAGAAGATTTAGTTGAAGAACCAGCAGTAGAAGCAGAAAAAGTTGAAACAGTAGAAGCTGCACCAGAAGAAAAAAAAGCTGAATAATATAAAATTATTTAATGAATTATAAATCCTAAATTATTGAACAAATAAGTTTGATGATTTAGGTTTTTTTATTGTATAAGTATATTAGTGGATTTTACGTGAATTATAAAATTTTTTAATAATTGAACAAACTAAAATGATGTACTGTTTATAAAAATCTCCTAAGCTTACTTAATAAACTTAGGAGATTTTTATGATTTTTTAGGAATTATCCTACCCATTTATAAGCCTGTAATGTAAAAATTATTAATCCACTCTTCACATATTCCCGTATTATTTTGTTAGCTTCACTAGTAGTTATACTGAGATTGTATTTTCTCTTCAAATCTTCTATTACTGTTTTTTCAGTAAATTCTTTTTTCAATGAGGCTAGATAATTATAAATTATCATATTTTTATATTCTTCGATTTTCTCTTTGGGAATTATTACAAAAACACTCTTTTTAGGCATATTTTTTCCTCCTTGTCATTTGACATTTCTTCTTGTTTGGTTAATAGTTACAGCTATTTACACTCCATTTGATGCTTAATCAGGAGATTATAAAATTAATATGTAAGAATATTATCATAAATTTACCTTATTTTCAATGATTGTAGTAAGTTATTTAGTTAAATCGAAAATAAATCTTCCATGTTATATAGTCCAGAAGATTGCTTAACAATAAATTGACTTGCTTTTAAAGCACCTTCTGCAAATATATTTCTAGAATGTGAAGTATGTTTTATTTCAAAGGTTTCAAATTCTCCAAAAAATTTCACCTCATGTTCACCAACAATATTACCACCTCGTATAGAGCTAATTCCAATTTCTTTTTTATCTCTTTTTTGATGTTTTGAGTGTCTATCATATTCATAATGTAAACTATCATCAAGAGCTTCATTAATGCTATCAGCTAACATTTGAGCAGTACCACTTGGACTATCTATTTTTCTATTATGATGTGTTTCAACTATTTCTATATCTGTATTACTAAATATAGGAGCAAGATAAGATACAATTTTTTTCATAACCATAATATCAAAAGACATATTAGCAGATTTGAAAATAGGAATTTCCTTGCTACATTTTTCAATAAAATCATTTTGTTCATCAGTAAATCCAGTTGTTGCTATTACAATAGGAATTTTTTTGTTTATTGCATAATTTAATATATTTAAAGTTGCAACAGGAATAGAAAAATCTATAATGACATCTGGCTTTATATTTATATCATTAATGTTTGTAAATATAGGAAAATTACAAGTAACATTAGAATTAATATCAAATCCTCCTATTAGCTCAAATAAATCACTTTTTAGAACTAAATCACAAACTATATTTCCCATTTTTCCATTGCAGCCATTTACTAAAACTTTTATCATAAATTCACCATATTTATATAATATATTGATAGTTATGTATAATTAAGAATAATTTATAATATATATTATATTCCTTTCTACTTTTTTATTGTATATTTTAATTTTATATTTAAATAATTTGCATTTTGTTAGTTTAAATTTATAATTTTATCATTCATATTTTGGTTAAAATTTTAACAATTAATTGCTATAAATTAGAACTAATGAAATATTAGTATATAGCCATATTTCTTAGTTTCAAAATTAATTATTAGCTTTTAAACTCTTTCAAAGCATTTGTAAGTATAATTTCTTTTTCATTAGAAATTTTTGTAAGAGGCAATCGTGGGATTCCAAAATTAAAACCAATTTGATTTAAAGCTGATTTTACAGGAATAGGATTGACCTCAGAAAATAGAGCTTTTATTAAAGGTAAAGCTTGTAATTGCATTTGAGTTGCAAGATTAATATTACCTTCAAAGAAATTTTGAACAATATCATGAGTATATTGTGGTTCTATATTTGATAAAACAGAAATAACACCTAATCCACCTAAAGATAAAATAGGTAAGATTTGATCATCATTGCCTGAATATATATGTAAATTATCGCCACATAATTGTGCAATTTCAGCAACTTGAGAAATGTTTCCACTAGCTTCTTTTATTGCAACAATATTTTCAATTTTTGAAAGTTCTAAACATGTTTTAGGTTCAATATTAACCCCTGTTCTGCTAGGTACACTATATAGAATTATAGGTATTGAAATTTCATTTGCAATAGCAGTATAATGAAGAACTAAACCATTTTGAGTACATTTATTGTAATAAGGAGTTACAATTAAAAGACCATCTACGCCTAGATTTTCAATTGTTTTAGAGTATTCAATAACTTGTTTTGTATTATTACCACCAGTACCAGCAATAATAGGAATTCTACCGTTAGAAGTTTCAACAGCACATTTAATAGTAGCAAGTTTTTCTTCAGTAGTCATTGTAGAAGCTTCACCAGTTGTTCCGCAAACAATTAGGGCATCAGCTCCATTATCGATTTGGAAATTAATTAATTTTTTAAATTCCTCGAAATTTACACCTGAATCATTAAATGGTGTGCAGATAGCTGTTCCACAGCCTTTGAATAAAATTTTTTTCATAAAATCACCTAATATTATTATAAAGTATAGTAAAAAATATAATCATATTTTTTATTATATTGATATTATATTATAAATGTTAGAAAAAGAGAAGAAGATATTGAAATAAATATTGAATTTATGTTATTAGATAATAGCTTTTAAAAGTTAGCCGTCGAAAATGAGTTATAATTATGGATTTTTTTGGTTTTGGATTACTTAGTACATTCAGAAAGAATTGGTAAGCTTTCCAAATGAGCCTCTCTCACTCAGACCCCTTCATGCTTCAGGTACCGTGAGCATTCCTCATTTGGAAACCTAACCAATTCTAATCTTCATTTCAGTCGAACATCAAAAACCAAAAAAATCCATAATTATAACTCATTTTCGACTTCTCTACAATAAATAATCTAATAAGAATTTGATTTTACAATTAAATCCTTATTATAATTAAACTTAAAAATACATAAGCATATCTAAACATTTTTTTAGTAAACATTCTTGATTTTAAGACTTCAAAAGTTTCAGAAGTTGCACAGTATTTGTCTACAAAAGTTAGAATAAGACCTTCAAAAGACCTTGGCATTGATAGGGTAACGGGCCACATATGATTTACAATCATGTCTTTTTCCTTGTTATTCAAATTGAAAATTTTACAAGCGTTTTCACAAGCAATTTTTCCATGAGTAAAAGCGTGAAGTCCTTTTCTATTATCTTGCTTTTTTCTCCAATCATATAGGAATAAATCATGTAGCATACCAGCTCTAGCAGCAGAAATATAATCTAGTCCGTATTTTTTACAAACAAGATAACAATAATAAGAAACCATTAAACAATGATCAAAACAACTAGTTTCATAATGCTGTCTAAAATTTTTCATTTTTTGAACAGTTTCATTTTCTATTAATTCATCTATTATATTAAAAAATTCTTTTTCACTTTCTTTAAAATAATCTAGAATACTTGAGTCATTAAATTTCATAAAAAATATATTCCTTTCTTGATTTATTAAAAGGCAAACATAGTGACAAAAGAGTTTGTTTTCTTTTTAACTAAAACCTAATATTCATCTTTATTCTATTTTTAATTATATCATACATAATATTATAATAACAATATTTTGGTTAATCTTAATAATATTTTAATAATTAAATTTTTGCTGTCCAGAGTATATCTAAGTTAATAATTTATTTATGTATTGAATTTTTAAAATTTAAAATTAATTTTTATTATATACATTTTGAATAGTAACATATAACTTAGTAAAAAAATATTTTTTTACTAAATAAATATTATTAAGAAAGTGAGATTTGAATTTTAGATTTTTAGGAAAAATTACTTGAAAGACATAAAACAGTGTAATATAATTGAATTGGTTAATGCAAATTTGAAATAAAATTGTAATATATTAAAAAATTAAATATATTGGAGGGAATAATGAAATATATTGGAAAGGTAAAAATAGGAGAAGAAGAAAAAATATTAAGTGTATCAAAAAAGAATGGTAAATATGAATATTTTTTAGATAATGAAAATATAGGAATATATGACCCTATAACAATGTATGGAATGGAAGAAAAAATACTATTTAAAGAAAATACTTTAGAAAATGAATTATCAGGTAATATAAGAGATGAGATAGTTAATTTAGTTGATGTAATTGATGAAGAAGAATTAGAAAATATTCAACCAGATTACAAAAAAGAGCAAGTAGATGTGTTAGAAAAATTGTTGCAACTTGAAGATAATGAGGATATCACAAGAATTGCAACAGTTAAATTAGATGAAAAAATAGAAGAAAAGTCAAACGAGGAAGAAGAGAAAAAAAGAAAAGAAAATACAAACAAAAAAGAAAAAATAATTGGAACAGAAAAAGATGTAACAATAAAGCAAGAAATGAATTTTAATGATAAGGTTACAGATATTAGAGACCTAGGTCAATTGATTTCAGATGAAGGTAAAATGCCAAAACTAGAAGGAAAAAACTTTGTGAAAATGGGAATAATAGAATCAGAGCAAATGGATAATTTGATGAATGCGAACGGAGAGGTTGCAAAGGAAAATACTACAAGATATTCATTTGTTGCAATAGCAACAGACGGTACAGTAGTTCCCATGAATTTAGAACAAGATTATCAAGAAGGAGCTAATCCAACTGAAAAAAACTATCAAGTTTCAAGAAATGGAGAAATAAAGCAAGATGATGTATTATCTAGATTTAAAATAGGAGAAGGAACCTTTTCGGTGAAAAATGGAAAATATGGCGAACTAGAAGTGTATCATTCTCCAAGAAAAACTTTAGGTGGAGAGGGAATAGAAGGTAATAAAAGCTTAGATATTCAATTAGAAACAGATAATGTATGGGAAAGAAAAGATGAAGAAAGAGAATTAGTAGGAGAACATACAACAGGCTATCGTTCAGTTGAAAGGAGTTATCAAGAAGTTAAAGAACATGAGGTAGAAGGTAAAGAATGTGAAAACTTAGAAATAGAAGATATAGATGGAAATAAACAAACTAAATCACATTTGGCAGAAAATGAAGAAATAGAAGAAAATTTTATTAAATTAGAAAATGGAGAAGAAATTACATTTGCTGAATTAGCAACTAAGTGGGGACTATATAAGAATGGTAAGCCAGACGAAGAATATGCTAAGCAAAAGTTTGAAGAAAAAATTAAAGAAAACAAAGATTATAATTTAAGCAATGAAGAAATTATAGCAGAAATTGAAGAAGAATATAATGACGACTTTATGCCTAATAGAAATAGATAAATAACTAATAATTGAAATTTGGATATTGTAAAAAACAATAAATATTATTAAATTTTTATTAAAATTTGTCAAAATCGTTGCAATATTTTCCCAATAATAGTATAATTAAAAAGGTAGTATAATAATATATAGCAATATTATTAATTATTTGAAGAGAGGTAAAAAAATGGATTATTTATATATACTAAGAGAAGCCTTAGTTTGGGTTATAACAATATTTTGGTTATATCAAATATTAGTTAGCTTATGTTCTTTAGTAAAATTAAAAGAAAAACCATTAAAAGTAAAAAAAGACCACAGATTTATGGCTATAATACCAGCACATAATGAAGAAGCGGTTGTAGCAAATTTAATAGAAAGTTTAAAACAACAAACATACAATAAAGAGTTATATGACATATATGTAATAGCAGATAACTGCACAGATAATACTGCAAAAGTAGCAAGAGAAGCAGGTGCTATTGTATATGAAAGATTTGATGAAACTAAAAAAACAAAAGGTTATGCATTAAATTGGTTTTTACAACAAAAAATAAAAGAAGATGCTCCATATGATGCATTCTTTGTATTTGATGCAGATAATATTGTAGATAAAAACTTTATTAAAAATATGAATAAAAAGTTATGCCAAGGCGAAGATGTTGTTCAAGGATATAGAGATATAAAAAATCCTTCAGACAACTGGATAACAGCAGGATATGCAATATTCTATTGGCAAATGCATAGATTTTATCACTTAGCTAGATATAATTTAGGTTTGTCACCATTATTAAATGGAACAGGTTTCATGGTTAAATTTGATGTAGTAAAACCGCAAGGTTGGGATACAGTAACATTAACAGAAGACATTGAATTTTCATTAAAGAGAATTATAAAAGGTAAAAAATTAGGATGGGCAACAGATGCCATAGTATATGATGAACAACCAACAGGATTTAAACAAAGTTGGTCACAAAGAAGTAGATGGACAGTTGGTCATATGCAATGTATAAAAACTTATACAAAACAATTAGCAGTTGCAGCAAAAGAAAATAAAAATATGATGAATTTAGATGGTTTACTATATATAGTAGGAAGCATACCAATGTTTGTAATTACATTATTACTATTATTTTCAAACTTTATTATGTATAACTCAGCAGCAATTACAACAGCAGAATTGATAAAAAATATATTATTCTATTTAGTGCCAACATTTGTATTACCTATATTTGTAGGAATGTTTGCAATGTGGTTAGATGGAAGAAAAATAAAACCAATGTTAAAAGGACTACTATGTTATCCACTATTTTTACTAACATGGATTTTGATTAACTTTAAATGCTTATTTGTAAGAAATGTAACATGGGAAAAAATAAACCATGTAAGAAATATAAAAATAGCAGATGTATCAGAGGAAACACAAACAGAGAAAGAATTGGTTTAGAATAAATTTAATATAAAAATAAAAAGCAATATTTTATCATTTAAATATTGCTTTTTATTTTATTGTATAGAAAAAATTCAATTTTTTCTTGAACCTATATAGTAGTTACTTTAATCAACTTATATTTATTTAAAATGATTAAAAAATTTTTTAAAGAATTTGATTATAAAGTTTTCTTTTTTAATAGGAATTAAAGAAGTGGCTTCATAAGAAATATTTGCTTTTTTTCTTTTTTCAAAAATTTTATATATATCTTCTTTAGGATAATCTTCTTTAATCAAATTAAAATCTTTTTTTTCATTATCATCTATCCAATAAGTTTGATAAATCAAAGAAAGAATTGCTTCAGTTTCTTTTAATAAAGGCTGTTTATTTATATTCACATTTGGTTGTATATTTGTTACATAATCTCTATTCATATTTTCCTTTATAAAGTTAATAAAACTCGAAGGAATCTTCATTACTAGGGCTTTTTCAGTATTTTTTAATATATCATATACTTCTTTTAAAGAATTTTTAAATGTTATATCATCTATCATAAGAATCTTCCTCTCTTTCTTTAGTTCTATTAATCATTGATTTTATATGGTTATAAATATTATGTGTTATAGTTGGAGAAGTTCTTTCTACTATTGGTTTAAAATCTTCTTTTGTAAATCTGTTTTGTGAAAAGCCTTTTTTATCATTTTTTTGAAATACAGGGGCGTCTTTAACAGATTTCCAGCGTTCCATATAAATTTTTCTATTTTCAGGTTCTTGCATAATAAGGTTCAAGAAATTCTCAGCTTTTTCTTGCTCAGTAATATTTGATTTATAAAATTCTGATAAATTTTTTTCATATAATTTAGGATTTTCTGTAATTTTTATTGCTGTATTAATTAATGAAGCATATAAAAAAACATTTTGCTTTATAACATTTGGCTCTAGAGTGCCGTTAGACATTCTAAATTCAATAGTATTTTTTTTACTATTTCCTATATTGGTTAAATTTAAACCTTTATAGCGTCTCTCGTCTAATTTTAGTTTACTAGCGGCCATTTTTAATTTTCCAAATTTTTTAAAAGATACTTTTAAAGTACCATTCTCTATATGCTTAAGGATTTTTTTGCCAGAAGGAGCAGCAGCACCATTTCTCCAAATGGCAGAAATAAGATGAATTCCTTTTAAATCTTTATTTATAGCATTTTTCCTTATAGGGCAATTAACATCGTTACACATTTTATATAATAGTTCTTCTGACTCAGCATATAACTTTAAAAAATTATTCATTTTTTCAGGATTTGATAGACATCCAGCGTCAAAATGAACATGCAATCCACATTTATCATTGGCGACAACATTATCACCATTTTTTCCAGGAAATTTTTTCATATGATTACATATTAAAGAAATATTTTTCCAATCTGATTCACAATCACTTAGAACAGGGGATACTAATTCAGCACCACCTTCTGAAACTAAAGTTTCTTCAAATTTAGTTGCCATATGCCAATTTTTACTTTTTATAAATTCAGCACTTTCACCAGTATACAACCCATCTTTTCCAGTGGTTTTTACATTATCTGCTTCTAATTCTATTCCGAATTTTAAATAGCTTGGTAAGCCTAATTTTTCATAACCTTTAGAATATTTCATTATAAACTCACTTTCTTTAGTTAAAATTAATCAATTATATTTTACTATATGTGTTTAGTTATATCAATAGCATTTGGTAGAAATAATGTTGATTTTCTAATGTAAACCAATAACAAATTTAATGAAATTGCAAAAAATATAAAAAAACTACTTGAAAAATGAAAAAAACATGATATAATATTAAAAATTAATTTAAAAACTAAAGTTAGGACAAGATAAATAAAACAATATCTTGAAAAGAGAGCCAAAGGAAGCTGAAAATTTGGTAAGTAAAATTTATTTATTATCACCTAACTGTTGTTATGCTGAAAATATTAAAATTAAGTATAATCGTAAATCTGCGTTAAAGATAAAATGAGTGAGCAAAATATAAGCAAATGGGAAAGCCATATATAGAGTTAATATAAAAACTGACTTTTCGATAAAATAAAAAGGTATAATTTTGCTAAAATAGGTGGTACCACGGAATTTAAAAGCTATTTCGTCCTAAATTTATATAGGATAAATAGCTTTTTTTGATGTTTAAATTTAATATTTTAAACATATAGAAAATAAGGAGGAATTTTATGTATAAGAAAGTAGAACTAAAAGATGGTTTTGTTGGAATGGAAAATCAAGTATCAAAGATGTGGAAAGAAAAAGATATAATTAAAAAAAGTTTTGCTGAAAACGAGGGTAAAAGATATTTTACATTTTATGATGGACCTCCAACAGCAAATGGAAAACCACATGTTGGACATATTGAAACAAGAGTTATGAAAGACTTAATACCAAGATATAAAGTAATGAAAGGTTATAAAGTTATAAGAAAAGCTGGTTGGGATACACATGGCTTACCAGTTGAGCTTGAAATAGAAAAGAAATTAGGAATATCAGGTAAAGAGCAAATAGAAGAATATGGAGTAGAAAAATTCGTAAAAGAATGTAAAGAAAGCGTTTTCACTTATGTTCATATGTGGGAAGAAATGACAGATAAAGTTGGTTACTGGGTAGACATGGAAAATCCATATGTAACTTATCATAATAATTATATTGAATCAGTATGGTGGGCTTTAAAACAAATGTGGGATAAAGGACTTTTATATGAAGGACATAAAGTAATGCCATATTGTCCAAGATGTGGTACTGCATTATCATCACATGAAGTTGCACAAGGATATAAAGATGTAAAAGATTTAACTTGTATAGCTAAATTTAAAGTTGTAGGAAAAGAAAATACATATATATTAGCATGGACTACAACTCCATGGACATTACCATCAAACTTAGCATTATGTGTAAATAAATCATACGAATATGCAGAAATAAAAGCAAATATTGGAACAGATGAAGAGCCAAAATATGAAAATTATATATTGGCCAAAGATTTAATTGAATCTATATTAAAAGAAACTCCATATGATATTATAAAAACATTCAAAGGTGAAGAATTATTAGGAACAAAATATGAACAACTAATGCCATTTGGAAAAGTAGAAGGAAAAGCTTTTGAGGTAATACATGGAGACTATGTTACATTAACAGATGGTACAGGAATAGTTCATATAGCACCAGCATACGGAGAAGATGACAGTTTAGTTGCAAAACAAAATGGAATCACATTTATTAATTTAGTAAATAAAGAGGGAAAATTTGTAGAAGATGTAGAACCATGGGCAGGAAGATTTGTAAGAGACTGTAATGAAGATATTTGTAAATGGTTAGCTAATGAAAACAAATTATTTAGTAAGGAAAAACATTTACACTCATATCCACATTGTTGGAGATGTGACACACCACTTTTATACTATCCAAAAGAAAGTTGGTTTGTTGCAATGAGTAAACTAAGAGATAACTTAGTTGAAAACAATAGCAAAGTAAACTGGTATCCAGAAACAATAAAAACAGGAAGATTTGGTAAATTCTTAGAAAATGTAATTGATTGGGGAATTTCAAGAGACAGATATTGGGGAACACCTCTTCCAATTTGGACTTGTGAAGATGAAAACTGTGGACATAGAGAATGTATTGGAAGCATAGAAGAATTAAAAGAAAAAGGAATAGATGTACCAGAAGATATAGAATTGCATAAACCATATATTGATGCAGTAGATTTAAAATGTCCAAAATGTGGTAAAAAAATGCATAGAGCAAAAGAGGTTATAGACTGTTGGTTTGACTCTGGTTCAATGCCTTTTGCACAATGGCATTATCCATTTGAAAATAAAGAAATGTTTGAAAATAATTTCCCAGCAGGATTTATTTCAGAAGCAATAGACCAAACAAGAGGATGGTTCTATACATTAACAGCTGTTGGAACAGCACTATTTAATAAAACACCATTTGAAAATTGCGTAGTATTAGGGCATGTATTAGATGAAAAAGGACAAAAAATGTCTAAGTCAAAAGGAAATGGTGTAAATCCAATGGAATTATTAAATACAGTAGGAGCAGATGCTACTAGATGGCATTTCTACACATGTAGTAGTCCATGGTTACCAACAAGACTATCAATAGATAATGTAAAAGAAACTCAAAGAGGATTTTTAAGTACATTGTGGAATGTATATTCATTCTATGTTTTATATGCAGAAATTGACCAATTTAATCCTTTAAAATATAAAGACTTTAAAATAACAAATATAATGGATAAATGGATAATATCAAAATTAAATACATTAGTAAAAGAAGTAGATAACAAATTAGATAATTATGATATTACAGGAGCAGCAACACAAATAGAAGAATTTACAGATGAATTATCAAATTGGTATGTAAGAAGAAACAGAGAAAGATTTTGGAGTCAAGAATTAAATGATGAAAAAATAGGAGCATATGTAACATTATATAATGTATTAACAACATTAATAAAAGTTTCAGCACCATTTGTACCATTTATTACAGATGAAATATATCAAAATTTAGTAGTGAATTTAGATAATACTGCATTAGAAAGTGTACATTTATGTCCATGGCCAGAAATAAATGAAACAGTAATAGACAAAAACTTAGAAGCAGAAATGGACTTAGCATATAAAATTGTAAAATTAGGAAGAAGTGCAAGAAATGCTGTTAATATAAAAAATAGACAACCATTATCAGAAATGTTAATATCAATAGACACTCTTCCAGAATACTATACAGATATAGTAAAAGAAGAACTAAATGTAAAAGCAGTTAAATTAGGAGCAGAAATGTCAGACTATGTAAACTTTGAAATAAAACCAAATTTACCAGTCTTAGGAAGAGAATATGGAAAATTAATTCCTAAGATAAGAGAAGAAATTTCAAAGAAAAATCAAATGGATTTAGCAAACAAAGTAAAACAAGGAAAAACTGAATACATAGAAATAGATGGAACAGAAATTGGACTAGATGCTAATAATTTATTGATAACAATGCAAGGAAAAGAAGGATTTGCATTTAGTGGAGAAGGAGAAATAGGAGTAGTATTAGACACAACTATAACTCCAGAACTACAAGAAGAGGGAATATTAAGAGAAGTATTATCAAAAGTACAAAATATGAGAAAAGATAAAAACTTTGAAGTACTAGATAGAATTAATTTATATGTTTCAGACAATGAAAAAATAGAAAATGTAATAAGAAAATTTGAAGAAACAATAAAACATGATACATTAGCAGATAAAATTTTCTATAATCAAGAAGGTAGAGAGTATATAGATACAAATATCAATGGAGAAAATTTAAAAGTTGATATAGAACGCTAGAAAGTTTAGCTTTAATAGAAATAAAATAAAAAATTGTATCCTAAAATATATTTTGGGATACAATTTTTTTGTTTTATACTAAGACATATAAAAATGACAAAGAATTTTAAAAATGTCATAAAAATATTGACAAATAAAAATGAAAATAGGATAATTAAAAACAATCAAAAGTTTATAAAAAAGGGGGAAGATTTATGGGCTTGAAATTAGAAAATGTTTCAAAAAAGTTTGTTGGAAAACAAGCAGTTGATAATATTTCTTTCGAGGTCAGCAAACCGGGAGTTTTTGGGTTACTTGGAACAAATGGAGCAGGTAAAACAACCACAATAAGAATGCTTCTTGGTATTATAAAAAAAGATAGTGGAGAAATTACATGGAATGGTAAAAAAGTCGAAAGAAAAAGTGTTAATTTTGGATATTTACCAGAAGAAAGAGGAGTATATCCTAAAACTAAGATATATGACCAACTAATATATTTTGCAAAATTAAAAGGTATGAATCAAAAAGATGCCGATGTAGCGATTAATAAGTGGGCAAAAATTTTAAAAGTAGAAGAATATTTGCAAATGAATGCTGAAAAGCTATCAAAAGGAAATCAACAAAAAATACAATTTATGACTGCAATAATACATAATCCAGAACTTATTGTTCTAGATGAACCATTTAGTGGATTAGACCCTGTAAATACAGAAATTTTAAAAAATGTAATAATAGACTTAGTTTCAGAAGGAAAATATATCATAATGTCAAGTCATCAAATGGTTTCTATTGAGGAATTTTGTACTGATATATTAATTTTAAATAAGGGTAAAACTGTATTAAAAGGAAATTTAAAAGAAATAAAAGAAGGATATAAGGCAAACAGACTGGAGATTTCAACAGATAAAAATATAGATGAATTTATAAATGAATTTAATATGAATACAGAGTTTTCAAAAAATAATGACTATTCTATAAAAATAAAAACAGAAGAAGATGCTCATAAATTATTAGAGAAATTAGTTAATAATCATATAGTTATTAATAAATTTGAAATAAAAAAACCAACATTAAATGATATTTTTATAGAAAAGGTAGGGGAATAATATGAAAGATTTGAAAACAGTAATAGAATTTACTATGAAAGAAATGGTAAAAAGAAAGTCATTTATAGTTTCTACTATTATAATTCTAATACTAATAGTAATAGGTTTTAATGTACCAAATATATTAAAAGCCTTTAAAGGCGAATCAGAAGATACACAAAAAGACAAACTTTTAATTGTAGACACTGAAAATATATTTGAGGGGACTTTAAATTCATTAAATAATATGGAATTAGGGTATGAAACAGATACAACAAATGAAAATATTAGTTTTGAAAAAATAAAAGAAAAAATAGAAAATAAAGAAATAGATGAAGCTATAATTGTAGAAAAAAATCAACAAAATTATAAAATAAGATATATAGTAAAAGACGCAACTATGTTGCAGAAAATGCCAACTAATTTAGAAAATACAATTAACTCAATATACGCTAATTTACAAATATCAAAATTAGAATTAACAGAGGAACAAATAAAAGGAATAACTCCAAATTTTGAATTTAGTATAGAACAGACAGAAGAGCAAAAAGTTAGTGGAAATGTTTTTGCAATGATGATAATGTCATTACTTTTATTTTATGCAATTTATTTCTGTGCATATCAAGTATCAAGTTCAATAACAACAGAAAAAACATCAAAAATAATGGAAACATTAGTAACATCTACATCACCAAGAACAATAGTATTAGGAAAAACAATAGGAATAGGAATAGTAGGATTACTGCAAGTTTGCTTAATAGTAGGAACAGCAATAATATCAGCAAAAATGTGCTTAGATGAAAATTTAGTAAATTCTGTATTAGATATTTCAAAAATAACACCATATTTAGGAATTGTTACTATAATTTATTTCATATTAGGATATTTTGCATATGCTTTATTATACGCATTAACAGGTTCAACAGTAAGCAAACCAGAAGATATACAATCAGCAAATGCGCCAGTTGCACTAATTGCAATAATAGGATTTTACTTATCATATTTTACGATGATGAATCCAACTAGTGATTTAAACCTACTAGCGTCAATGCTACCAATATCATCACCATTTTGTATGCCATTTAGAATAATGATGGGATTAGCAAATACAACAGATGTTTTAATTTCAATAGCAATATTGTTAATAACAATTTTAATTGTTGCAAAAGTTGCAATAAAAATATACTCAAATGCAATATTAAATTATGGTACAAAAATGACTTTTAAAGATATGATAAAAATTTATAAAGATAAGAATAACTAATATATTGAAAATAGTTAAAAAGTATAAAAGATTAAAGTTTTGTATATTTCATAAATTATTTTTTTAAATAGTTTGAAATTTATAAATTGGAGATATTTATATTCAGAAATAGCAAAAAAATATATATATTTCAGAAAAAATATTGAAAATTAAAAGGGTTAAAATAATTGACAATTCATAAAAAAAATTATATAAATAAACTAAACTATTTATATAATTTTTTTTATTTACTTATTTCGATTATTATATATCAAACAAATGAAAAGCAGAATAATTTAAAAGTAAAATAATTATTCAAATAAGATTTTTACATATTAAGGTTTATAGGCAACCTTGTAAAAGCCTAAATATATTAATAAGGAATGAAAAGTAAATATGAATTTTGATATTTTAAATGAAATAAGTAAAACAATAGAAAGTGTTAAAGAAAATATTAATTTAAGTAAATTCATAGGTGGTGATATAGTGAATGAAAATGAATTAGAACTAGCACAAAAATTGAATGCAATAGAAGAATTCTCAATAGATAGATTTGAAGATGATATAGCAATATTAGAAAATAGAATTACAGGAGAAAAGAAAGATATAGAAAAATCTAAACTTCCTAATGAAGTAAAAGAAGGAAGCATAGTAAAATGCATAAATGGAAAATATATTTACGATGAAGAATTAACAAAGCAAGAACAAGAAAGTATAGAACAAGAAATGAATAATTTATGGGAATAGTAAATTTGTGAGGGGCAAAAGATGAAGAAAATGAAAAATAGAAAAAAAGTAGTTATAAGTTTAATATCTGTAATAATAGTATTAATACTACTAGCAATAGGAGTAAAAGAAGAAACAATAAAAGACATTTTTAATAGAAATAATGTAGAAGAGCAAAATATCATAGCATCAGATACAAAAAATAAGTCAGATGAAACTCAAACAAAGGAAAAATTTATTGTTGAAGATAAATTGGTAGTTGACTATATTGATGTAGGACAAGCAGATAGTATTTTATTAAGAAATAAAGATAAAACAATGTTAATTGATGCAGGAACTAATGAACAAGGAAAAAATGTAGTAAGTTATTTAAAAGAAGAAGGAATATCAAAAATTGATTATTTGATAGGAACACATCCACACGAGGACCATATAGGAGGTTTAGATGATGTAATAAATAACTTTGACATAGGGAAAATATATATGCCAAAAAGACAAACAACTACAAAGACTTTTAAAGATGTATTAAGTGCTATAAAAAATAAAAATTTAACAATAACACAACCAAAAAAAGGAGAGATTATAGATTTAGGACAAGCAAAATGTGAGTTTATGACAGAACCAATAATTGATGATGATAATATAAATTTATCTTCATTAACTTTAAGAGTAGAATTTGGAAATAATAGCTTCTTATTTATGGGAGATGCAGAAAAGCAAAATGAAAAAACTATTACTTGGCCTAAAACAGATGTATTGAAAGTAGGACACCATGGCTCAGATACAAGTAGTTCAAAAGAATTTTTGGAACAAGTAAATCCAAAATATGCAATAATAATGGTAGGAGAGGGAAATACATATAAATTACCAAAACAGCCTATAATTGACAGAATAGAAAAACAAGGAAGTAAAATTTATAGAACAGATAAAAATGGAAATATTAAAATTATTTCTGATGGAAACAACTTAGAGATAAAAACTGAAAAAGAATAATATGAAATTAATAAAGAAAATGAAACTGTACTAGAATATGAAAATATATTTTATATTCTAGTGCAGTTTTTTATTGTATATGTTATTAAACAATAAAATTGATTTTATTCTGAAAATAAATTTAATATCAAGTTTATTTCTAATTTATGTTACAAAATTAAAATTTTAACAAATAAAAGACCGTAATCTATGAATAGAATGACTTTGTTCTAAAAATAAAGACTATACATATATTTATAATAATTCAAAAAAAGATAAAATCAATAATGAATAATAAAATTTTAAATTATTTATTTAGATTTTAAATTAAAGGAGAGGAAGGATAGTAAAAATGAAGAAAATAAATATATGTATAATAAGTTTTCTTTGCATAATTACCATATGCTCAGTTAAAAGTATAGGTTATAGTACTGATGATATATATATTTGGAATAAAGAAAATGCAGAAGCAATAGAAACAACATCAAAAGATATTTCAAATGAAGCAAATGATGATACAAAGCTTAAAAATAAAGAAGAAAAAAATAATAATGAAAAAGACCAAAAAGAAAATATAGGAAAAAATAATACAGAAAAAATAGAAGAGGAAAATAAACAAAATAACAAAGATAAAACTAATACCATAAAAGATGAAAAAAAACAAGAAAGCAAAGAAAAAGAGAATAATGAAAAGACAAAAGTTGAAAGTGATGATAAAGAGACAAAAAATGACAAAAATTCACTTAACTTAGAAAGTGAATCAGCAATTTTAATAGAACAAACAACAGGCAAAGTTCTATATGCACATAATATACATAAACAGCTAAGACCAGCCTCAGTTACAAAAGTAATGAGTATGCTACTTATAATGGAAGCCTTAGACAGTGGAAAAATAGCATTAACAAATGAAGTGCCATGTAGTGAAAATGCATCTTCAATGGGAGGGTCACAAATATGGTTAGACCCCAAAGAAACATTAACAGTTGATGAAATGTTAAAAGCAATATGCCTAAATTCAGCAAATGACTGTGTAGTAGCGATGGGAGAGTATATCGCAGGAAGTGAAGAAGCTTTTGTGCAGATGATGAATGATAAAGCAAAACAATTAGGAATGAGTGATACTACATTTAAAAATTGTCATGGGCTTGATGAAGACGGCCATGTAAGTTCAAGTTATGACATAGCATTAATGTCAAGAGAACTATTAACAAAGCACCCAAACATAACAAAATATACAACAATGTGGATGGAAACTTTAAGAGATGGCAAGACACAACTTTCGAATACAAATAAATTAATAAAAAACTATAATGGAGCAACAGGACTAAAAACAGGTTCAACATCATTAGCATTATATAATCTATCAGCAAGTGCAACTAGAAATGGATTATCATTAATAGCAGTCGTAATGAAAGCACCAACAACAAAAATAAGATTTGGAGAAGCTCAGAAACTATTGGATTATGGATTTAAAAATTTTTCATACAAAGAATTCGGAAAAAAAGGAACTCTTATTAGCACTGTAAATATAAATAAAGGAGTAAAAGCTACTATACCAGCAATATTAGAAGAATCATCCGGAGTAATATTAGAAAAAGGAAAAGAACAAGATGTAGAACAATTGATAAATATAAACGAAAATATAAATGCACCAATAAAAAAAGGTGATAAATTAGGAGAGGTAAGCTTTTCTTTATATGGAGAGGTTATTTCAAAGACTAATTTGATTGCACAAGAAGATGTGGATAAAATTAATATTGTATCAATGGGAAAAAATATTTATACGAAATGGTTTAATTTATTAAGGTAGAATGATTAGGGATTTATAAGAATAAAAATAATTTTATTAGATAGGAAAATAAAAATTAACAAGGGGATATTTTGTTATTTTTATATATGGATTAAAGATTGGTGTTAAATTAATAGTGAGGTAAAAGAATTTCTTGTATTTTATGTATGAAATAACAAGAAATTTTTTTGATATTTTAAAAGTGTAGGAGTATGTAAAAGTTAGATATATCAGGCAGTGTCATAACTTGATTTTAGTTTTACAATTTACCTTTCGAAAAAATTTAAAAAAATTTTAAAAAAGTATTGACAAAAAAACATATAGAAGTTATAATAATAACTGTCGTTAGGAACTACCAGAAATAATAAATGCAGATGTGGCGGAACTGGTAGACGCACAGGACTTAAAATCCTGCGGTTGAATAAACCGTGCCGGTTCGATTCCGGCCATCTGCACCAATAAAACCTCAAGTATTTCGGAAGATATGCTTGAGGTTTTTAGTTTATAAAAAAAGATTGAAATATTAAAAGATTAATTGTATTTTATCAAAAATAAAGCATAATGTAACCTTCCTTTTCAATGTATATAGTGGGCAGTATCATAAGAAAGAGCCTCTCATCACCTTGAATTATGTAAATAACTGTGCTATAATATATAAAGGATTTTTTTATTGCTACTAATCCTAAACCAAAACATTATAACATTATAAATGGAGGAAAATTTTATGACAGTGAAAAAAATGAACAATGTGAGGGAAAAATTATCCAATAGCAGAGAAATGTGCCCAGGATTAAGCGAGGAGGTATATGCTTTAACTGATTATATGGCAGGTGTTGCCAACGATGAGTTGGTACCACAGGGGATGCTAAGGCTTTTAGTGCTATGTATGGAAGATATCCGGAGAGGAGAAAATAGTTTTTCTTGTGAAAAATCTAAAGAATTTCCTGAATATTTAATTAAACATAAGCAACAAGTTTTAGCACAAGCGGTATATTTCCCACAGGTGATTGATGCAATTGCAGATGAGGAGTTTGCAAATGAATTCCGTATAAGCTGTAGAGGATTATTAGATTTTGATCCACCAAAAAGAGAAGAAAAATATAAACTAAATGCTGAATTTGGTGGTGATTATCCAGAATATGTAAAGGTTGCAGTAAACTGGTGGGCTAATGCCATTACTAATCCTAAATTTGACAATGGTGATGATAATATGCCTGATATGATGAATTTTCTTTTGACTATGCTAGTAAGTTCAGAGAGTTCGATTAATAAAGAGCAGAAAGCTATTTTCAAAAAAGAATTAGCACAACTAATTGTTGAGGAGATAAAGACTAGTTGGTATGGGGAATGCAGTTTAGATGTTGATTATCATCCAGATATGATGCTTTGTTCAGCAGCACAAAAAGCAGGAATTGATGAAATGGTATTTCCTTGGAAAACGAAGATGCTTATTACTAAAAATAAAGTTTCTGTTTCATCAGGATATGGAGCACAGTATAAAACATTATGGGAAGAAGCATAAAAACTATACTTGCAGTAGCAAAGGATAATGTCTAATGACAATATCTTAGTTTAAAAATTAGTATATCGCACTTATTAGCTATAAAGTTAATAAGTGCGATTAAATATATTTAATAATTATTTTTATAAAATTTTAATATATAGTGTTAAATTCCTATAAAAAAGTTATAAAACTTGTAATTTTATGTAAAATATACTATAATATAATTAGTAACATTTTGTTGCACCTTTGAAAAGGTAAACTTTCGGAGGTGCAGACCTCCGAGCAATTATAAGGAGGATTTTATTATGAAAATGAAACATTATAATGTTATGCGGTGGTATATCGCACTAGTATTAGGTGGAGCTGTTGGGTATTGCATTTACCGTACTGTATTACAGAGGAGTATTTTTTATGGAATACTGACGATAATTGCACTCATCGCTAGTGTTTTTAATATTCTTTGCATCAAGCATGAATTATAGAGCAATAGTAATAAATCCGAAGAGTAAATGTTTCAAACATAAGACCCAGCAATAAAAGCTGGGTCTTATGTTGTTTCTTAAAAATTTTATAATTATATTGAGATTTATAAAAATAATATAAATATTATAAAAAAGTTTAATATGTATTGGGTTCAATGAGTAGTAATGGGATAAAAAATATAGAATAAGATAGTAAATAAATAAAATTAGAAATAATAATGAGTAAAGATTATTAAATTTTACTCTTGTATTTTATAAAAAAATATGTAATAATATATAACATATAAATAAAAACAATAAAAAAGAGGAGTAAGTTTACACTTGTTTTCAGAGAATAGAAGCCATAGGCTGAAAGCTTCTTAAATAAAGATAGACCGAAGGTAGCTTTTTTAGTTGATTTTCTGAAATTATTCTTATATAAAAAAAGATATGTTTTGTATTTAATAATATATACTTATAATAAAAAAACGAATACAACATTAAGAAATCAAAATATGAATAAAAAGTAAGAAAATCCGTCTAAACAGCGTTAAAAGTTTAAATGAGATGTAACTAAAATGTAATTAAAAAATATAAAATATTATATTAAATTATATGAGTTATAATTAAGGTGGTACCGTGAATATATTCGCCCTTATACTATTTAAAAGTATGGGGCTTTTTTTGATGTTACGGAATATAAAATAAATTATAAAATTTAAAACTAACCGTATTTTTCGTTGCGAAACTATAAAATTTCAAAATATTTTTTATACAATGAAAAAATCTAAAAATTATATATAACATATATAAGATTTAAAGCATTAAGAATATAAAAAATACTCATATATAGATATTAATAAATATTAAAATATATTTTAGTAAATAAAAAATAAATGTAAATAATTAAATTAAAAGGGAGGAAACTTAAAATGAACGAAAAATTCAATCCAAAAGATTTTGAAGACAAACTATACAAAGAATGGGAAGAAAAAGGATATTTTAAACCTAGCATGGATAAATCCAAAGAAAGTTACTGTATAATGATGCCACCACCAAATGTTACAGGAAAACTACATATGGGACATGCCTTAGATGGTACAATACAAGATATATTAATCCGTTTTAAAAGAATGCAAGGATATAATACACTATGGCTTCCGGGTTCTGACCATGCGTCTATTTCAACAGAAATGAAAGTTGTAGAAAAATTAAAAAACGAAGGAAAAACTAAACAAGAAATAGGAAGAGAAAAATTCTTAGAAGAAGCTTGGGAATGGACTAAACTATATGGAGGAACAATTCAAGAGCAACAAAAGAAATTAGGATGTTCTTGTGATTGGGATAGAAGAAGATTTACATTAGATGAAGGGCTATCAGAGGCAGTTTTAGAACAATTTGTAACTTTGTATGATAAAGGACTAATATATAAAGGAACAAGAATGATAAATTATTGTCCTAATTGTAAAACATCTATATCAGATGCAGAAGTTGAATATAAGGAAGAAGCTTCACACTTATGGCATATAAGATACAAAATATCAGGAGAAGAAGATAGATATATAATAGTTGCAACTACAAGACCAGAAACAATGTTGGGAGATACAGCAGTTGCTGTACATCCTGATGATGAAAGATATAAAGATTTAGTAGGCAAAAAATGTATTTTACCTATAATGAATAAAGAAATTCCAATTATTGCAGATGAATTTGTAGAAAAAGAATTTGGAACAGGTTGTGTAAAAATAACACCAGCACATGATATGAATGACTATCAAGCAGGAATAAGACATAACTTAGAAATAATTGAGGTTTTTGATGAAAACTACAAAATGGGAAATTTAGTGCCTGAATATAAAGGAATGGATTTGTTAGAAGCAAGAAAGAAAATTGTAGAAAAGTTAAAAGCAATAGGAGCATTAATAAAAGAAGAAGAATATACTCACAATGTTGGTAAATGTGAAAGATGTAAAACAACAATAGAACCAAAAATATCAGAGCAATGGTTTGTATCAATGAAAGATTTAGCTAAAAAAGCAGCAGATTCAGTAAGAAATAATGAAGCTAGGTTTATACCACAAAAATATGAAAAACAATATTTTAACTGGTTAGATAATATTCAAGATTGGTGTATATCAAGACAATTATGGTGGGGACATCAAATACCAGCATATTATTGTGAAGAATGTGGACATATAAATGTTGCTAAAAAAGCACCAGAAAAATGTGAAAAATGTGGCAATACAAAATTACATCAAGATGAAGATACACTAGACACATGGTTTAGTTCAGCTTTATGGCCATTTTCAACTTTAGGATGGCCTAATACAGAAACAGAAGACTATAAAACATTTTATCCAAGTAATGTATTAGTAACAGGATTTGATATAATAACTTTCTGGGTTTCAAGAATGATGTCACAAGGTATTGAATTTACAGGAAAAGCACCATTTAAAGATATATTAATTCATGGAATGGTACGAGATAGCCAAGGAAGAAAAATGTCAAAAACTTTGGGAAATGGAATAGACCCAATAGAAATAATTGATAAATATGGAGCTGATAGTTTAAGATTTGCAGTTATATCAGGAACAACAATGGGAAATGATATAAGATATATGCCTGAAAAACTAGAACAAGCATCAAACTTTGCAAACAAAATATGGAATGCAACAAAATTTATTACTAATAATGAAATAAAAGAAGAAGATATTATAAAATTCCATACAGAAATATATGATGAAGAAAATAAAAAATATAAAAATGAATTATTAAATTTAGAAGATAAATGGATAATTAACAAATTACAAACATTAATTGAAGAAATAACAAATAATATAGAAAACTATGATTTAGGAGTTGCTCTTGACAAAGTATATAATTTTATATGGAATGAATTTTGCGATTGGTACATAGAAATGGTAAAACCAAGATTATACAGTGAAGATTATAATGAAAAAGTAAAAGTTTGTTATGTATTAGACTATGTATTTGGTGTGTCTATGAAACTATTACATCCATTTATGCCATTTGTAACAACAGAAATTTATAGAAATTTAGTGAAATATGATAATACAGATTTGATGATATCAAAATGGCCAGAGGCTATAAATAAAGATGAATTTAAAGATGAAGAAAATTTTGTAGAAACACTAAAAAGAATAATAACAGAAATAAGAAATACAAGAGCAAAAATGAATGTCCATCCATCAAAAAAAGCAGATTTAATATTCGTTACTGAAAAATATGAGAATGAAATCAAAGAAGCAAAAGAATTTTTATTAAAGCTAGGATTTGGAAATGATATTATAATTCAAGAAAATAAAACAGGAATAAAAGAAGATGCAATAAGCATATTAGAAGATGGAATTGAATTATATATTCCATTTGAAGGTTTAGTTGATATGGAACAAGAAAGAAAAAGATTAGAAGAGGAAAAGAAAAGACTAAAATCAGAAGTAGCAAGATGTGAAAAAATGCTATCAAATCCAGGTTTTATGAATAAAGCTCCTCAAAGTAAGATTGAAGAAGAACAAGCAAAATTGCAAAAATATAAAGAAATGTTAGCAAAATTAGAAAAATAATAATTGATTTTATAGACAATTTATAATATTATAAAAGCATATATTAGTTTGAAAGATACAAATGATAACTAATATATGTTTTTTCATTTAATAAGAAAAGTAGCAAAACTACATTAGAAAGACTATCGCAGGTCTTTTTAAAGGTCACTTTTACTTGTTGTATAGGAAAAAACTTATATAGGGTCAAGCTAAAAGTTAATTTTTCCCATACAATAAAAATTATATAATATATATAAAAAGAAGAAATTTAACATGAAATTTAGAAATGTATTATAGATATGAAATGAAAATATTTAATATTTATAAATTATTCATTCTATTATTTAATATAAAAAGGAAAGGATAGTAAGAATATGAAAAAAATATTATTAATAGAAGATGACGATGGAATTCAATCTACAATTAAATATTATCTTCAAACAGAAGGCTTTATTGTTGAAACAGCAAGTAAAGTAAAAGAAGGGTTAGAAAAAGTAAAAAATAATTTTTATAATATAATCTTATTAGATATAAACTTACCAGATGGGACGGGATATGATTTTTACCAAAAATTAAAAGAAGAAAAGAATATTCCAGTAATATTTTTAACAGCTTTAGACGAAGAAAAAGATATTGTAAAAGGGTTTGAATTAGGTGCCGATGATTATATAACAAAGCCATTTCATGCAGGAGAATTATTATCAAGAATAAAGAATGTTTTAAGGCATAATAAATCAGAAGAATGTGATATAATAAAAATAAAAAATATAGAAATAAATCTTACTACTGGTAAAGTATATAAAGATAGTAAAGAAATAGAATTGAAAGCATTAGAATATAAAATACTTGTAATGTTGTTTGAAAATAGAGGAAGAATAATATCAAGAGAACAAATATTAGCAAATATATGGGATAAAAATGAAAACTTTGTAAATGATAATACATTAACTGTATATATAAAAAGAATAAGAGAAAAAATAGAAAAAGATGTGAATAATCCAGAAATAATAAAGACAATAAGAGGTTTAGGGTATAAGATAGAAAAATAAATTATAGAGATTGTAAAAATATATTAATAAAGAATTAGTAATTTTAAACAAATCTACAATCTAATGTACAATAAATGATAAAAAATTATATAGATTTGTGAAAACTAATATATAGTTTAATATTTGAAAAAAGAAGGAATGAAACTAAAAATGAATAAAAAACAAAAAAGAAATTTATGCATAATAGTATTAATATTATTGTTTTTAATAGTCATAACAAATATAAATATATTAAATATCATACAAAAAAAATACAAAGAACAAATATACAATTATGCAAACCAAGTGATAAATATAGTAAATAAAAAAAATCCTGAATTTGAAGAAGAAATAATTAAAAATATCTTTTTCGAAGAAAACACTGATAATCAAGATATATTAAATAAGTATGGATTTGAACCCAAAAATATAGATAGTATAAATCCAAAAATTAATAATTTAAAAGTACCAATAATCATATCTACAATATTTTTAATAGTAGAAATCTTAGGAATTATTTTGATTTTTGTTATATACAATGTAAAGCAAAATAAGAAGATAAAGGAATTAGATAGGTATTGCAAAGAACTATTAAAAGGAAATTATTTATTAGATTTAAAAGAACAAGACGAAAGCAATTTTAGCATTTTAAAAAATGACATATATGACATGACAATAATGTTAAAAGAAAAGAATAGTATTTTAGAAAAAAATAGTAAAGATATAGAAAGATTAATATCAGATATTTCACATCAATTAAAAACACCATTAACAGCATTAAATTTAATAAATGACATTCTATATAAAGATTTAGATGCAAAAAAGAGACAAGAATTTTTAGATAATGCTCAAAAAGAATTAGAAAAAATAAATTGGTTAGTAAAAAACATTTTAAATATAGCAAAATTAGATTCAAAAACAATAAAACTAAATAAGAAAAAAGAAAACGCATATAAAATGTTAACAGAAATAAAAAATAATTTTAAACCAATGTGCGAAGCTAATAATGCAGAAATAAAAATAATATCAAATAAAAAAGAAAATATAATATGTGATAAAAAATGGACTATGGAAGCTATTAGCAATATAGTAAAAAATGCACTAGAACATAAAGGAAAAAATATAGAAATAAAAGTTGAAGAAAATAATATTTATACTAGATTACAAATAAAAGATAATGGAGAAGGAATTAGCAAAAAAGATATAACACATATTTTTGAAAGATTTTATAAATCAGAAAATAGTAGTAATGATAGTTTAGGAATAGGACTAGCCTTTTGTAAGAGTATTATAGATAATCAAAATGGAGAAATAAAAGTTAAAAGTTGCCGAGAAAAAGAGCGTTGTGGGACAGAATTTGAGATAAAATTGTATAAATAATTTTGGATAGTGATTTCAGGTTTCGGGGGTTGGAGAGGATTTCGGGGTCGGAGACAAAAATCAGCTTTTTTTAAGCTGATTTTTGTCTCCGACCCCGAAATCATCTCCGACCCCGAAATCCTCTCCAACCCCCGAAACCTGAAATTATCTTCATTGAGAAAATTTTTCCAAAAGTCATTTTAAAGTCACTTTCTCATTGTAAGATAGAATAAATAAAAAGGTAATTGATACCTAAAAAGTAAAAGGAGGAAAGAAAATGGAAATATTAAAAGTCCAAAATTTAACTAAGAAATATGGAAAAAAAGATACAGAAGTAGTTGCGTTAGATAATGTATCTTTTAGCGTGAATAAAGGAGAATTTGTTGCAATTATAGGAGCATCTGGGAGTGGAAAGTCAACTTTATTACATTTAATAGGAGGAGTAGATAAGCCAACAAGTGGAAAGGTATTTATAGATGGAACAGATATTTATGCACTTAACAATGATAATTTAGCAATATTTAGAAGAAGACAAATAGGACTAATTTATCAATTTTATAATTTAATACCAATATTAAATGTAAAAGAAAATATAACTCTACCATGTGATTTAGATGGCCAAAAAGTAGATGAAAAACATTTGAATGAAATTTTATATATTTTAGGGTTGGAAAAAAGAGTAAATCATTTACCTAATGAATTATCAGGAGGACAACAACAAAGAGTTTCAATAGGAAGAGCGATAATTAATAATCCTGGTATAGTTCTGGCAGACGAACCAACAGGTAACTTGGATAGTAAAGCTTCAAAGGAAATAATAGATTTATTAAAACTTTCAAATAAAAAATATAATCAAACATTAATAGTAATAACACATGATGAAAAAATTGCATTAGAAGCTGATAGAATTATAACAATACAAGATGGAAAATTAATAAAAGATGAAAAAAATAGATAAGAGATAGTACTAAAAAATATTTAGAAGGGATGGAGAATAATTATGAAAATTTTAAATTCATTAACTGTCAAAAATTTAAAATTAAATAAAAAAAGAACAATAGTAACAATAATAGGTATTTCTCTTTCTATTGCTTTAATTTGTGCAATTACAACATTTGTTGCGAGTTTTCAATCTGCTATGATGGAAAGAGAAATAAAAAAAGGTGGAAATTATCATATAAGAATATCTAATGTATCTGATGAAAATATGAAATATTTAGAAAATAATGTTAAAGTAGAAAAAGTATCAAAAGAAGAGGAAATTGGCTATTCAAAATTAGAAGCTTCAGAAAATCCAAATAAACCATATGGATATGTAATGGCATATGATGATAATAGATTACAAAATGGAGGAATAATCTTAAAAGAAGGCAGAATGCCAGAAAATGAAAATGAAATACTAATACCAGAACATTTAATTACAAATGGAAAAGTTGAGTTAAAGGTTGGAGATACTTTAAATCTGAATATAGGAAATAGATATAAAGATATATATAAATTAACTCAATCAAATCCTTATTATACAGATGAAGATTTAGAAGAAAGAAAAAAAGATAAATCATATGAAGAATATGATTTAAAACAAGAAACTTTTACACCAGAAGAAGAAAAACAATATAAAATAGTAGGAATAATGGAAAGATTAAACATAGAAGATTATTCAGCACCAGGATATACAATGATAACAAAATTAAAAAATACAAATGGTAATAAAGAAAGAAATATAGCATTATTGCTAAAAAATCCATCGGAGACATATGAATTTTCAAAATATTTAAAAGATACATTAAATATTGATGAAAATAAAATACAAATTAATGAAAGTCTACTATATTATATGGGGATTTTCAAAAGTAACCGAATGGAAAATTTCTTACTAGTAATGGCTATAATAGTAATAGGAATAATAATTTTTACATCAGCATTTGTAATTAAGAATAGTTTTAATATATCTCTAACAGAAAAAACTAAAGAATTAGGAATGATAGCAAGTGTAGGAGCAACCTCAAAACAATTAAGAAGAAGCATATTTTTTGAAGGAGCAATTTTAGGTATTATATCAATACCATTAGGAATAATAATAGGAGTATTTGCAATATGGATAGTGTTAATAATTGTAAATTCATTATTAAATTCTATGTCACAACCATTAGTTGATAATTTTGATTTGAAATTAATAGTATCACTTCCAGCAGTAGGAATAGCAGTTTTAGTTTCTATTGTAATGATAATAATATCACTTATAAAACCAAGTTATAGAGCAGGAAAAATAACACCAATAGATGCTATTAGAGAAAATACAGACATAAAGCAAAATAAGAAGAAAAATAAGGATTACAAAATAACAAAAAAACTTTTTGGCATAGAAGGAGTAATAGCTAGGAAAAATTTTAATAGAAGTAAAAGGAAATATAGAACAACAATTTTTTCAATATTCCTAAGTATAGTACTATTTATATCAATGAGTTCTTTTGTGGAGAATATGTTTGGATTATCTTCAATAGAGGTTCAAACAAGTGATGTGAATTTAATTATATACGGATATGCAGACAAAAGTGAGGAACAAAAACAAGAATATTTTGATAAAATAAAAAATATTGAAGGAATAAAAAATTATGCAATATTGAAAACAAAACAATATGTTATAGATGAAAATAAATATTACACAGAAAGAGCAAAAGAAAGATATTCACAAAGTACAGGAGTACAAACAGTTTTAATGTCAGCCTTAGGAGATAAAGAATATAAAAATTACATAAAAAAATTAGGATTGAAATATGAAGAGGTAAAAGATAAAGCAATATTATATGATACAGATATGTTTTTTGAATATGAAGATGGAAAAGATGGAGTAAAAAGAGTAGAGGATAATATATTAAAAATAAATGAAAAAGAAAAAATAGACTTATATGAAAGAACAGATGAAAGTGGAAATCTTATAGATTTATCAAATATAGAAATTGCTGTTAGAACAAAAGAACTACCTATGGGAGGGATTTTTAGAAATGAAGGATATCCAGTTTTAATAGTATCAGATGAATATATAAATAAATTAAAAGATGTAGGAATTATGTCGATGAAGATTTCAGCAGAAGACCCATATAAAGTACAAGAAAAAATTATAGAAATTGACAAAACAAACAAGGATAATATATATAATTTGGAAGAAGAGATAAAAGCAAATAATACACTAAACCTTATAATTTCAATATTCCTATATGGATTTATAGCAGTAATTTCGATAATAGGAATAACAAATATATTTAATACAATAACAACAAATATGGCACTTAGAAACAAAGAGTTTGCAATTCTAAAATCAATAGGAATGACAAACAAGGAATTTAGAAAAATGATAAATTTTGAAAGTTTTATATATGGTTTAAAAGCTTTAATTTTAGGATTACCAGTTGGAATATTGTTATCATATTTAATTCATGAGGTAACCAGTGACATATACCAAGAAGCATATAAATTACCAATAGTTCCAATAATAATTTCAATTATATTTGTATTTGTAGTTATATTTATAACAATGCAATATTCTGTAAACAAAACGAAGAAACAAAATATAATTGAAACTATAAGAAAAGAAAATATATAAAAATTGAAAAGGTATGAATTAATATAGCTTAAAAGACTAGCTCAGAATATAAAAAATATTTCTGAAACTAGTCTTTTTTTATAACTAATATATAATGAAAAAATTTAAAATATATAAAGATTGCTAGTGAAAAGTACTTGACAGTTTACAATAATAAAGATAAAATAGATTATGTAGGAAAAAATATATCTAAATAAGAAACATATATATATTTTATTCGAACATTGAAAATTAAATAAGAAAGAGGTGTATGATTATATGGATATAGTAATCATTATCGCCGCTGTCTTAATCTCATTAGCAATAGGCTTTCTAGTAGGTATAATATACAGAAAGAAAGTTGCAGAGTCTAAAATTCAAGGAGCAGAAAATGAAGCAAAAAGATTAATTGATTTAGCAAAAATAGAAGGTGAAAACTTAAAAAAAGAAGAAATTTTTAAAGCTAAAGAAGAAATCATGAATAGTAGAAAAGAATTAGATCAAGAGATTAAAGAAAGAAGAGGCGAAGTACAAAAGCAAGAAGCAAGATTAATTCAAAAAGAGGAAAATCTAGATAGGCGTTCTGAAAATTTTGAAAGAAAAGAACAAGATTTAGAAAGAGAAACAAAAAATTTAGAGAATCAAAGGTTAGAAGTAGAAGAATTACACGCTCAAGGAATGGCTGAACTTCAAAAGATAGCAGCTTTAACAAAGGAAGAAGCTAAAGATAGACTTTTATCAGAGGTAGATAAAGAAATAACAGCAGAAAAAGCAGCTTTAATTAGAGAAAAAGAGCAAAAAGCAAAAGAAGATGCCACTAAAAATGCAAGAGAAATTTTAGCTTATGCAGTACAAAAATGTGCAGCAGACCATTCACAAGAAACTACTGTATCAATTGTAGCTCTTCCAAGTGATGAAATGAAAGGAAGAATAATTGGTAGAGAAGGAAGAAATATAAAAGCATTAGAAACTCTAACAGGAATTGATTTGATAATTGATGATACACCTGAAGCAGTAGTATTATCAGGTTTTGATCCATTAAGAAGAGAGGTTGCTAAATTAGCTTTAGAGAAATTAATTGATGATGGAAGAATACATCCAGCAAAAATTGAAGAAATGGTAGAAAAAGCTAAAGAAGAACTTGAAAACACTATCAAAGAAGAAGGAGAAAGAGCTGTATTAGAAACTGGAGTTATAGGATTACATCCAGACATAGTAAAACTAATAGGAAAATTAAAATATAGAACAAGCTATGGTCAAAATGTATTAAATCACTCTATTGAAGTTTCAAATTTAGCTAGAATAATGGCAGAAGAACTTGGATTAGATACTAAATTAGCTAGAAGAGCAGGACTATTACATGATATTGGAAAAGCATTAGACCATGATATGGAAGGTACACATGTTGAAATAGGAGTAGAAGTATTAAGAAAATACAAAGAAAATCCATTAGTAATAAATGCAGTAGAAGCTCATCATGGTGATGTAGAACCACAAACATTAGAAGCTGTATTAGTACAAGCAGCAGATGCAATTTCTGCATCAAGACCGGGAGCAAGAAGAGAAACATTAGAAGCATATATCAAAAGATTACAAAATCTTGAAGAAATAGCAGATTCATTTGATGGCGTAGAAAAATCATTTGCAATACAAGCAGGTCGTGAAGTTAGAGTAGTTGTAAAACCTGAAAAAATATCAGATGATAAAATGACAATCCTTGCAAGAGATTTGTCTAAGAAAATTGAAGCAGAAATGGATTATCCGGGTCAAATAAAAGTTAATGTAATCCGTGAAACTAGAGTTGTGGATTATGCAAAGTAATATTTGCAATTGAGACTTTAAAATTAAATCTGATGATTAATAAAAATGTATAAGTAATAATGAAAAAAGAACTGAGTAAGGAAAAATTCTTATTTGGTTCTTTTTTTGTTATCTATTGCAATTTTTAACTAAGAAATAAAGTTGCATAAAAGTAAAATATATAGTATTATATAGAAAGTAGTTGAAAGTATGAAATTGTTGCTTATATAAGTGCAACATAAAGAATTTTTTTGCTACTTTTACTTGTTATGTGCAAGAAATATATAGTCACAATTAAAAAAATTTATATGTGAATGTAATAAGTTTAGCGATTATAAAAAATGTATATAGTTAAATGAAATAAAAAAAGAAAGAGGGAATAATTTTGAAAGTTTTAGCAGTTGGAGATTTAATTGGAAATGCAGGTATTAATGAATTAAAACGACAATTAAAAAGAATAAAGGAAAAAGAAAAAATTGATTTTATAATAGTAAATGGTGAAAACTCAGCAGAAGGAATGGGGATTACGGAAAAGAATTTTAATGATATATTATCACAAAATGTTGATGTTATAACTATGGGAAATCATACTTGGGGAAAAAAAGATATATTTAAGTTTATTGACCATCCTAAATTAATTAGACCTGCTAATTATCCAAAAGGAGTAGTTGGAAAAGGGTATGGAATTTATGAATGTGCTAATAAAAAAATTGCAGTTATAAACTTAATTGGTAGAGTAGACATAAATGTACTATCAGATAATCCTTTTATTGAAGCTAAAAATATTATAGAAAAAATAGAAAAAGAGGTAGATATAATAATAGTAGATTTTCATGCTGAAGCAACGGCTGAAAAAATTGCAATGGGAAATTATTTAGATGGAAAAGCAACTTTTGTGTATGGAACTCATACACATGTGCAAACAGCAGATGAAAGAATATTACCTAAGGGAACAGGATATATAACAGATATAGGAATGACAGGTCCTAAAAATTCTGTAATAGGAATGGATATATCTGCTTCAATAAAGAGATTTGAAACAACATTGCCAGAAAGATATAAAATAGCAACAGGTGAATGTATTTTTAATGGAATTGTATTTGAAATAGATGATAATACTAATAAAGTAAAAGGAATAAAAAGAATTAATTTACAGTAATAAAAAATAACATAAATAGTTTTATAAAAATTAAATATAAAATAAAAAATCTTCTTTAACTTATTGAATAGAAAATTAAATTTGTATAATATTTTTGTATCTAATAAGAGAAATAAAAATTATAATATTGAAATAAAATAAATGTCGAAAAACTAGCTTTATTGCGATGAAAAGCCTCAAAAATTTGCTTAAACACCTTTACAATATTTTCCATATAATATACAATAGACATTGTAAAAGTTGCAACAAAAAATAAAAATTATAGGAGGCAAAAGAAAATGGAAATTTTAAAAATTTCATCAAAATCAAACCCTAATTCAGTAGCAGGAGCAATAGCTGGATTAGTAAAAGAATCAAGTAAAGCAGAAATGCAAGCAATCGGAGCAGGAGCATTAAATCAAGCTGTAAAGGCAGTTGCAATAGCAAGAGGATTTGTAGCACCATCAGGAGTTGACTTAGTATGTATACCAGCTTTTGCAGAAGTAGAGGTTGAAGGAGAAGATAGAACTGGTATAAAATTAATTGTGGAATCAAGAGCATAAAATAAATAAATAGTAAAAAAGAGTTATTTTAGAATATAAAAATATTTCTGAAAAATAGCTCTTTTAATTATTTTGTATTAAATTTTAGAAATTGTAATTAATTACAGAATAATATAAACTTTTTATATATAGAAAAGATATATTAAAGAATAAAAATACAGATTAAAAAACAAAAATTGTTACTTGACAAATTATTTAGAATATGAAAAAATACGATTATAAATAAAACAATACAAGAAAGGAAGATATAAAATGAAAAAAATAAGAGGATTTGAAATAGCAAAAGGATTTGAAGACAAAGAAATTAATTTACCAGTTAGAAAAACTAAATTTTCAGCAGGATATGATATAGAAGCAGCAGAAGAAGTAATTGTTCCAAGTTTCAAAAAAGGAATGAATCCAACTTTAATAAAAACAGGAATAAAAGCATATATGCAAGATGATGAGGTATTAATGTTATATAATCGTAGTTCTAATCCAAAGAAAAAAGGATTAATTCTTGCAAATAGTGTTGGAGTTATAGATAAAGACTATTATGGAAATCAAGATAATGATGGACATATTATGTTTGCATTTTATAACATAAAAGATGAAGATATAACAATAAAAAAAGGAGAAGCAATAGGACAAGCAGTATTCCAAAAATATTTAATTACAGATGACGACAGTGCAGAAGGAGAAAGAACAGGAGGATTTGGTTCAACAAACAAAAATGCGTAATAAAAAAATATAAAAAATTTTAATCCTTAGAGAATGAAGGGATTGAACAACAAATGCACATAAAAATGGACGGTAAAGCCTTTGACTTTTGCCGTCTTTTGTAGTATAATAAATATGGTTAAAAAATCCAATAAAGTTATTTAATACTATTTACATAACTTTATTATATTTTTTCTGCCAAATAAATAAAAATGCTGAAAGGAGTTGACTTACATGTTTAATGTAGGAGACAAAATAGTTTATCCAATGCATGGAGCAGGAACAATCGATGCAATTGAGGAAAAGGACATTTTAGGTCAAAAACAATCTTATTATATACTAAAAATGCCAGGGGAGGTAAAAGTAATGGTACCAACTGCAAAGGCAGAAGAAGTAGGAGTAAGAAATATTATAAACAAAGAATCAGCAGATAAAGTATTTGGGGTTTTATCACAAGATGAAACAATAATGGATAAAAATTGGAATAAGCGTTATAGAGACAACATGGAAAAAATGAAAAGTGGAGATATCTATGAAATAGCAGATGTTGTTAGAAACTTAAGCTTTAAACAAAAAGAAAAAGGACTTTCAACAGGTGAAAAGAAAATGCTAAATAATGCAAAACAAATTTTAGTAAGTGAATTAGTTTTAGCAGAACATGCAAGTCAAGAAGAGGTAGAACAATTAGTTGAAAATAAAATAAATACATCTTTTATGATGTTTAGAGCTGAAAATATAGAAGAAGAAAGTGTTGTTAATAAATTTATACCATTTGATAGTACAGGAACTGATGATAATTAGAATTAGGATAAAAAAGAAATGATAGATAGATTTTTATATTTATTATTTCTTTTTTTATTGCTTTTATATAAGTAAAATGATATATTTATATCGAGAATTATAATTTTATAAAAAGGGTGGTAAACAAATGAGACGTAATTGTAAAAAACAACGAGGAGTAACAATTATTGCTTTAACTATAACTATAATTGTATTACTAATATTAGCAGGAATTTCAATATCAATCTTAACTGGAAATAATCCAATAATAGGGAAAAGTGAACAATCCAAAAGAGAAAATGAAATTATGCAATATCAAGAAAAGCTGGAGGTTTTGAAACAGCTAGAATATACAAATAATTATATAGCAGATAAAGAAAAATTTATGAATAATTATGCTGATGTAGTAAAAAATGACGAAATGTTTAAAAATAGTAAAGAAATAACACCAGATTTAATTAATTTATTAGTTAAAGTAACAACAAAAGAAGGATATAAATTTGAGGTAACAATAGATGATGTTATATATGTTGGAGATGAAAATACAGATAATGATATAAATATAGGTAATGTAAAAGTTACAATTCAGGCAACTCCAACAGATTGGACAAATGGGACAGTAAAAGTGAAGATTCTAAGCAATGTAACTAATATAACAAAACAATACAGTATAGATGGCGGAAACAATTGGAAAAAGTATGAAAATGAAATAGAAATACAAGATAATGGAACTGAAATACAAGCAAGAGCAATAAATAGCAAAAATGAGATTACAGATGTAGTAACAAAAAGAATAGAAAATATAGATAGATTAGAACCAAACAATTTTATGCCAACAATATCAAAAACATTAAATTCTATAACAATACAGGCTACAACAACAGATAAAGAAGCAACAACAAAAGATGGAAAAAGTGGAATAAAAGGATATAAATTTAGTAAAGATAATGGAGCAAACTATACAGAAATAAAACAAGATGGAAGATATACTTTTGAAAATCTAAAACTAGGGGCAACATATCAAATAAAAGTAAAAGCGATAGATAATGCAGGAAACGAAATAAGTACAACAACAAAAGATGTAACAATTAAAGAAGAGACTAATGAATATACATTAACAGTAAATCCAAATGGAGGAACATGGAATGGAACAACAGGAATTAGTACATTTACACAAAATCCTAATTCAACAAAAGTAATAGCAAATCCAACGGCTCCAGCAGGGTACAAAGTAACATTTAATGGAAATGGTGGAAACACACCAACAGCGCAAACATCAACAAAAACATTTATTAATTGGACCAACAGTGGAGCAGGAAAATTAAATGGAACAACATATACATTTGGTACAGGAAATGGAACTTTAACAGCAAATTATAAAAATAATAGCATAACATTACCATCAGCAACAAGAGAAGGATATACATTTGTAGGATGGTATGACTCTGCAAATGGAGGAATTAAAGTAGGAGATGCAGGAACAGAATATGCACCGACAGAAGAAAAAACACTATATGCACATTGGACAGTAAATCAATATACATTGACAATAAATCCAAATGGAGGAGTATGGCCATATAGTGCAACTATTACTAAAAATTACGGAGAAACAATAACACTTGAAAAACCGATACCACCTAGAGGATATACAATAACATTTAATGGAAACGGTGGAAATACACCAGCAGAGATAACCTCAACAAAAACATTTTCAAATTGGTTGGGCACTGGAGCAGGGACTTTAATTGATACAACATATACATTTGGAGCTGGAGACTGCACATTAACAGCATATTATTCAGATAATAGTATAGCACTACCATCTACGACGAGAGTAGGATATACATTTGATGGATGGTATGACTCACTAAGTGGAGGAAATAAAATAGGAAATGCAGGAGCAAAATATACACCAACAAATCACGGAACGATGTATGCACGATGGATAGACTCTGCTATTCCAGTAACTGGAATGTTAACAGCAAATCCAACAACATGGACAAATGGAAATGTTACTTTAACAGGAAGAGCTCAAGATTTAGGCTCAGGAATTTCATATTATCAATTTAGTACAGATGGAAATTTAACAAATAGCTCTCCGGGCTGGATATCAATTCCAAATACTAAAAACGAGATAGTAAAAGAACATACTGTGACAACAAACGGAACCTATTATTTCTATGTAAAAGATGCTAGTGGAAATATTAATAAAAAATCTATTGTAGTTTCAAATATTGATAAAGTGTTGCCAACAGTGCAAGTTGCACCAACTCAAGGAAAATGGGGTAAGCATAATTATAGAAATGTAGAAATACCAATAACATTATCAGCACAAGATTCCGGAGGAAGCGGATTGAATTTATTACAATATGCTTGGTCAACAAGCAATACGACAGAACCAACATCGGGATGGACCCAATTTACTAACAATACAACTACTACAATAAGTAGTTCAGCTGGTAGCTGGTATTTATGGATAAAAGTAACAGATAGAGCAGGTAACAGGGCAGCAAATGTTCAAAAAGTAGGACCATTTATAGTATATGGATGGCAAGCAAGTTCTGTGGGTGAATGGTACTATTATAGTGAAGAAACAGGAGAAAAATTAAAAGGATGGCAATATTTATGGCATGATGTTGGATTGCAAGATAATAAATATTGGTATTATTTACAACCTGATAAAGGAGGAATGATGGCTCTAGGCTGGAAATTTATCGATGGATACTGGTACTGGTTTGTTGATGTTGTTACAGAAACAACCAGTGGAGGAGAAATGAAAACAGGATGGCAATTTATTGATGGCAAATATTATTATTTCAAAGAGGATGGAGATGGTACAAACCATTCTGGTCCAGTAGGAAGTATGGAAAAGGGATGGCAATTTATAAATGGTTACTGGTATTATTTAATTGTAAATCCTAAAGCTGGAGAGTCAGAAGGACAAATGGCACAAGGTTGGTATCAACTTGGAAATAGCTGGTATTACTTGAAAAAAGAAGGCGATGGAATAGCTTGGGAAGGACCAACTGGAAGCATGATAGCTAATAGAGAGGTATGGATTGTAGATAAATGGTATAAATTCGATGCTAACGGAGTCTGTACAAATCCATAATAACAATAATATAAATAAGTATTTTAATATATAGTATAATAAAATAACATACCTAAAATTAAAATAATAATACTAAGAATATAAAAAAGTATATAAATCTTAAAGAAAAACCTTCTTGTGATAAACTAAAATATCATAAGAAGGTTTTTTGTTACTAAAGAGAGAAAAAATAAAAACTTATGTAAAAATAAAATCTGAATGTTTTAGTTTAGTTTTTTCATTAATTTTATAAATATAAAATACAAAAAAACAAAAATAAAAATTTTCAAGATAAAATTAATGAAGAAAGTTAAAAAATTAAAAGTAAATATTGAACATACAAAATAAGAAAAAACACAACTTAAAATAGGAAATACAATATATTCAAATATATTAAGAGAATATTTAATTTTTTTCCTTAATTGAAAACTACTAATTATAAAATTAACCAATTCACTAACAAAAATACTAAAAATATAACCTGACATACCAAATTTAGGAACTATAAAATAGATAATTAATATAGTTATAACTAAATCAATTATATTACAAAACATAACGCCGACTTGCTCATTTATTCCTTTTAAAATATTATCAAAAATATTATCAATATAAATAAAAAATACTAACGGAGAAAGGAGTTTTAGCCATTTTGCTATTTCAATATTTTCGTAAATAATTAAACTTAACTCATTTGCAAAAAAGAAAATTATACCAGCTACACATATAGAAAATAAACAAGTATTTTTTAAGATAGTATTACAAACAGTGTTCATTCTATTGTAATTTTTTCCAGCGAGTAATCTAGAAAACTCAGGAACTAAAAGCCCACTAAAAGAAAAAATAAATACATTTGCAAACATCAATATTGGCATAACCATACCACTAATTAATCCATATTTTGATATAGACATATCATATGTAAGACCTGACATTGAAAGTCTAATAGGTATAAGGAATTGTTTAAGAGAAGAAAGACCAGATTTGATACAAGATGTTATAGCAATGGGAAAAGAAATCTTTAATATTTTTCGTTTCATTTGAATAGGAAAACTTCTCTTGTTAATATACTTTTGTCTATCAATTAAATAAAAAATAATATTCAACGAAAAAGAAAAAATTTCGGATATAACATCAGCAATAATCAGAGAAACACAAATTGCTTCAATTCCTTTTTCTAAATTAAAATGCAATAAAATTATAGTTGCAATAATTTTAGCCGTAGTTTCTAAAATTTGAGATATAGCAGATTTATATGATTTTCCAACTGATGAAAAATATCCACCAATAACAGAAGAAATAGAAATTAAAGGTAAACCTAAAGCTATTGCATAGATAGGGCGAGGAGAAACTGAATTATTAAGCCAATATTGAGAAACAAAAGGAGCAAAAACTACAATAAGTACAGAAGCAAAAATTCCTAAAATTAAAGCAAAAATAATACAAGTTTTAACAACCTTTAATCCATTAATATAATTACCTTTCTCAAATTCTTCTGAAACAAGACAAGTACAAGCTGTTCCGACACCAGAGGTAGCAATAGTTATAGCAAACATATAAATAGACATAATAAGACTAAAAATACCTAAAGTTTCAGAACCTACTTGATTTGCAACATATATATTAAAAATGAGACCAATACCACGTATCAAAAGAGAGGTACTGGTTAATATAATACCATTAATAAAAAATAATTTTGCTCTTCTCAAAATATCACCATTTAATCATATTTTAAGAGAGCAAAATTATGACAAAAAACTAAGATAGAATTAATTATAATTATTAAGTAAAAATCGGGAAAATCTAAAAAAAGAATATACTATCGTTATTTTGGAATAGACCACAAACTAGTAGTAACACAAGAACTATCAACTCCTGCAAGAATTCGTATATCATTACCAGTATTATTTTTAAATTTAAAATCATAACTACCATAAGCAACAGCAGCATCTTTATCTTTTTTTACATAAGGGACTTTGTTGCTATGAGGGTGTCTTTCTACAATTTCCAAATTAGGTACAGCCATAACAGCATTATATAAAGTACTACTAATTTGACAATTTCCACCACCATAACCTTTCTTCTTATTACCTTTATTATCAAAAATATCAGCTTTTTGATATCCCTTATCACTAGTAGCAGGACCTACTGTTGAACAAAAAGAAAAAGTTTCACCATTCTTTACAATAGTTCCATTTAATGAAGAACAAGTAAGCTGAATATTATGTTGTCTTTCATTATCCTTTGAATAAATTGTAGTAGAAAAAGTTGAAATTTCTGTTTCTTTAAGCTCGGTGTCTTGATTTGAAGCATTAGAAGAATTACTTGAACTATTTTCAGAATTAGAAGAATTTGAAATTTCATTATTTGATGCACTATTTTTAGAAATAGAAGTTTTATCAGCCTCATAGGTATTATTAGAATGATTAGAATTTTTTAAATAAAAATAAAATCCTAAACTAGTTAGAATGGATAAAGCAATAATTACATAAATTATATATTTCTTATTCATAAAATCACCAATATTAGTATGAACAGATTTTTACAAAATATTAATTTTTTGTTGAGATTTTGATTATATTTTTATAAAAACGGAAAGAATATAAGATAGGATTAGAAATTTTTTATATAAATCGAGTTTACTTTTTATAAACTGGCCGGAAAGAAAAACAAATTGCAAAGTTTCTTAATGAAATATTAAAAATCAATTGACAATGAATAATAAATAATATAGTATATATCTATAAAAAACAAAAGAGGAGATAAACTATAAAATGATAATCGTTAAAACCCTTGCGAGAGTACACACACACACACACACAATACATTTAGTGAAAAATAAAAAATATAGAAAATTAATAAATAGAGAAAACAATAGCAAAAGCCTATAATTAGGTTTTTTTGTTATTGCTTTTTTGCGCTTAAAAAAGAATATAAAAAGGAAAGGTGGAAAACAAATGATTAAAAAAATGACTAAAAGAGAGAAAGGAATTACATTAATTGCATTAGTGATAACAATAATAGTGCTATTAATATTGGCAGGAGTAAGTATTTCAATGTTAACAGGAGATAATGGAATATTAACTCAAGCAAAAGTAGCAAAAGAAAAAAATGCAGATGCACAAAGAAAAGAAGAACAGCAATTAGAAAGTATGCTAAATAGAATAACAAGTGAAGTACCATCAGAAGAAGGATTTAATGCAAATAAAAATGTAAATAGTCCAAAATTAACAACTGGAATGATACCAATAAAACATAATGGAACAGACTGGGTAGTATGCTCAAAAGATGACCCAGAATGGTATAATTATGACAGTACAAAAAAATGGGCAAATATAATGTTAAGTGATGGAACATACAAAGAAGGAAAAGTAAAAGAAGGACAAATAGTAAAAGAAAATGAGCTAGGAAGCATGTATGTGTGGATACCAAGATATGCATATAGAATAGCAGGAGATAAGAATATAGAAATAAATTTCTTAAAAGGAAATACA
>DBGCHZ010000014.1:0-39516 GCA_048355915.1 Clostridia bacterium
AAGAATATGAAGAAGAAACAGACATAGATAATTTAAGTTTAAATGAATTACATATATTACAGAAAAGTTTAAAGGCTTTAATTAGACAAAATATAGAAATGAATTTTAAAAGATTAAATAAGATTACAAAATTAGGATTAAAAATAGATAAACAAATAAGAGCATTAGAATAAAGAAAGAGAGGAAGAATAGTATGGATTTTATATTACCAATATCAATAGTTATTGGACTAACTATTGCATATGTAGCAGATAGAATAGCAGAAATACTTATGGCTAAATATAAAAAACAAGACAAAGAAAGTAAGTGATAAAAATGAGAATACCAAAAGTAATAGGAAAAAATAATAAACAATACATATATGTGCAAGAATATCCTAATTTTATATTATATAAAGATATGCTAACAGGAGCAAAAGAATGTTTTACATATCAGGAATTAGGATTAGTTAAAGACACAAACATAATGAAAGGTTTTAAATTAAATCCAGAGAAAGTAAGAAGGTAGGAGGTACAAATGAATAAAAGTGACTTAATAGAATTATTAAAGACATATAAAGAAAACAAAGCTAAATTAAATATAAAATTAAAAGAGTTAAAAGTAGCTAGAATAAAATTAAAATCTTTAGAAGAAACAGAGACAAGTTTAACAACAACATACGGGGTAAATCAAGACATACATAGCAAAAATCAGATTAGTAACAAAGTTTTAAGCAAAATAGAAGAAAAAGAAAGTAAAGCAGAACAATTAGAAGAGGAAATAAGAGAACTAGAAAAGTTAGTAAGAGAACTAAGAGAAAAAGTGGAAGCTGTAAAAGATAGGTTAGAGGGATTAAAATATAAAGAAAGAGAACTATTAATGGCTTATTACATTGATGGAAGAACAGCAGAGAATATTAGTAGAACTTTATATTATGATATGTATCAAAGGACTTGCACACCAAGATATGTACAAAAAATAATAGAGAAGGCAACAAAAAAAATGACAAATATATAATAGTTCATAAAAAGTTCGTAATATAGTACATAGCTTAGTACAAATATATATAGTATAATAACAATAGTAAAAATGTCGAAAGACAAAAAGCACCCTATTTATTTAATTAATTTAAAAAAAGAGTAGATGTTAATATTAATGTCTGCTCTTTTTAGTTATTATTTTTAGTTTTCAACAATTACTAACTATGGGTTTGTAGGCTATAAGGAGCACAAGTGTCGACCTTAATATATAGTTAAAGAATTGTGAAATAGATGTGTAGTGGCGGAATAGGTAAAGATTTAACTAGCAGTAATAATAAAGACATTAGTCGTTTTTAGAATTGCAGATAGCATTAACTAATCCCCTGATTATTACAAAAATCGGATATAAAAAAGTGGAGGCTAGTTCCAAGTTGTTGGGTGCAAATCCTAACCTACACAATTTACCATATACCAAGTGTATATTGGACGTGAGGCATTGCAAGCAATAGCCTTTTAGGGAGTGCTTTGGATTTATGGGATACCACCAAAGTTAAATGAACATGGGTTCAAACGTAACAGCTCTAAACATTACCTATCTACCAAGAGTAGAAAAGGTTTCTGGAAATGCACTGCCCAGAGGCAAATAGCCTTTGCATACTAGTTGGCAATAGTGCAATTCCTGTATATGCTTTCTTAGTTTAACTGGTAAAATGGTAGTCTTGTAAACTACAGTAGTAAGTTCAAGTCTTACAGAAAGCACCAATAAATATATAAAATTGGAGAAAAGTTAAAATGAATAATAAAGAAATAATGCAAAAATATAAAGAAGAGAAATGTAATAAATGCAGTAAAAATATAGATTGCAAAATATTAGTAAAAAATAATAAAGCTTATTGTACAGAAGAGGAAGAATAAAAAATGAAAGCAGAGAAGTGTTTAGAAACTAACATAGTATGCAGTAATTGCAACAAACAATGTAAAAATTGCAAACTAGACGAATGTAAAGAAACAATAAAAATGATAGACAGATTAGAAGAAAAAGAACATGACTTTAAAATAAGAAAAATAAAAGCACAATTACCACAGATGTGCAAAGAATGTGGATTATTACAAATATTAGATTTAGATAATCAAAAGGTGTATTGTCCATATATGATTAATAATAAATGTTTATTAAAGTAAAGGAAGAACAAGTATGCAAAAAATAATTTTATACCATAATAATTTATTAGAATTTGGTGGAGTAGATACATTTACATATAATTTTATAAAGAAAATGAGTAAATATTATAATATAACATTTCTGTATAGTATAGCAGATTTAGAAAATCTAAAAAGAATAGAAGAATTTGCAGATAAAGTAGAGAAATATGACCCAAATAAAAAATACACATGCGATATTTGTATATGTGCAAGTGCATGGGGAAGATATCCAGATACAGTCATAGCAACAACAGGAAAATATATGCAAGTAGTACATGCAGATTATATAAAAGCAAAGGAAGTAAATTTTGAATACAATAAATGGTTTAAAACAACAGAGCATATAGGAGTAAGCGAACATGTATGCAAAGTGTTTAAGAAAATGTTTCCAAAAGAAAAAATAACAAGAATATATAATATCCTAGATGAAAAGCAAGAAACAAAACCAATATTAAAATTAATAAGTGCAACAAGAGTATCTAAAGAAAAAGGATATAATAGAATGCTTAAATTAGCAAACAAGTTAAAAGAAGCAGGAATAAAGTTTAGATGGACAATATTTACAGACTTAAATTTATATAATCAAAAGCCATTCAACCTAGAAGAAATTGTTTATATGCAACCAAGTCATGATTTCTTTGATTATATCTCGGAAGCAGATTATGGAGTGCAACTAAGCGACACAGAAGGCTATAGCTATTTTATCAATGAATGCCTACAATATGGAACACCAGTAATATCTACAAACTTTCCAAGTGCATATGAAAGTATAACAGAAGGAGAAAACGGATATTTACTAGATATGGAATTAAGCAATTTAGATATAGATAAAATAGTAAACAAGATTCCAAACAATTTTAAATATAAAGAGAAATGCACAGAAGAGGATTGGATAAAACTCTTTAATAAAAAAGAAGAGGAAAAGAAAACATATAAAGTAACTGCCAAGGAAGATTACGAAGATAAAAGACCAGAATTAATAAAAGATAACGGAAAGATTACATATAACGAATATGGAAATGCAGAAATAAAAAAAGGCAACACATATATAATAACAGATAAATATAGAGCAGAAGAAATTAAAGAATCTGGTTTAGCAGATGTCGAAGAAATAAAGAAAGAAGATAAAGAAAAGAGAAAGACAACTAAAAGTAAGAAGGGAAAATAAAATGCAATTAAAACTATGTCCAAAATGTAAAAAGGTGATAGAAGCTCCTAACAAATATTGTGCTAAATGTAAGAAGATAGTTGAAAAAGAAATAGAAGAAAACAGACAAAGAAGAATGAGCAGATACAATAAAACAAGAGATAAGAAATATAAAACATTTTATAACAGCAAAGAATGGAAAATATTAAGAGACTCATACAAGGAAAAACACTATCTATGTGAAATGTGTCAAGAAGAAGCTAAAAGAAACAATAAATACAGTATACAACTAGCAGAAGAAGTACATCACAAAGAAGCAATACAAACACCAACAGGTTGGTTAAGAAGATTAGAGTGGAGTAACTTAATAGCCTTGTGCCACAAACATCACGACATGCAACATAATAGATTTAAGAAGAGGAGATAAATACATGTTTAAAAGAATATATTCAAAACATGAAAAAATAGGAAAAGACATTAAAGATATTATTTTAAAGAATGAGAAATATACTTTAAAACAGTTGTTATATTTATTTGCGATTCCAGGAACAAAGTTACAATGGAAAGGACAGAAAAGGAAATTTAAAGTTATAGCAAGAAACGATAATTTTATTATAATAACAAGACCATATAATCCTCAAAAGACATTTGAATATTCAATATTAGATTTAGAATATATGGAATGCAATAAAGATAATTATTATTGTAAATATAACTATCAAGATATAAATGAATGTAAGGAAGCGCTGAAAGAGTTACAAGAAACGAGAAATGAAGAGAAAAAAACTAATATAGCTGCTGATGATGGATTAAAATTATCTAGAAGAGGAATAGCAGATATAGAAGATGTAATAACAGAAATATGGATAAATGTGACAATAAATTGAATACAAAATGTAAAAGACATAACAATTGTAAAGAGTGCAATTATATAACTAAATTAAGCTAAAAACTAAACAGAAGAGGGTAGGGGGTACATAAAAAAGTTTTAAAGGTTTCTACTTAGAACGGTGCGTACCTCCTCTTTGTAGAAAAAACTCCCCAATGGGATTTTGGAGGTAAAAAATGAAAATAGAAAAATGTAATATAGAGGATATAAAACCATATAAAAATAATGCAAAAATACATACACGAGAACAAATAGAACAAATAAAGAAAAGTATAGAGCAATTTGGAATGAATGACCCTATTGGAATTTGGGGAAAAGAAAACATAATAGTAGAGGGACATGGAAGATTAGAAGCTTTAAAAGAGCTCGGATACAAAGAAATAGAATGTATAAGATTAGACCATTTAACAGAAGAGCAAAGAAAGGCATATACTTTAGTTCATAATAAACTCACAATGAATACAGATTTTGATATAGATGTATTAAATTGTAAATTAGAAGAAATAGAAAATGTAGATATGCAAGAGTTAGGATTTGATTTAGACAACAATGTAGATATTGAGGATATGTTTAAAGAAAAAGAACAAGAGAAAGAAGAAAATGAAAATAATAAAAAAGTAATAATAGAATGTCCAAAATGCGGAGAGAAAATAGAAATATGAAAATTTTTTTAGCAGGATTAAGTGATAAACCATATGTAAATTATTCTAAATGTAAATACTTTTTAGAAAGCTTCGTATATTATAAAAAATGGGAAGATATTTTAATAGAAAACAAAGATAATTTCTTATTAGATAGCGGAGCATTTACTTATATGAACAATAGCAAAGAAAACTATAATTTTGAAGAATATCTAAGAAAATATGCTCATTTTATAAATAAAAAAGATATAAAGCTATTTTTTGAATTAGATATAGATTCGATAGTAGGAATAGAAGAAGTGGAGAGACTTAGAAAATTATTAGAACAATTGACTAACAAGAAATGTATTCCTGTTTGGCATAAAAGCAGAGGAAAAGATTATTTCATAAAGATGTGTAAAGAGTATAATTATGTAGCAATTGGAGGAATTATAACAAGGGAAATTAAACAAAATGAGTTTAAATATTTTAATTGGTTTATACAAGTAGCACATCAAAATAATTGCAAAATACACGGATTAGGATTCACATATTCAAAATTATTAAAAAAATATAACTTTGACACCGTTGATAGCACCTCATGGAAAAGTGGGGGAAGATTTGCGCAGATACACAGATTTACAGGAAGCGAAATGAATTTAAAAGTAATAAATAAAAAGAAATATAGAGTTAAAGATTATAAAGCACTAGATATATTTAATTTTAATGAATGGTGCAAATATCAAAAATATATGGAGGAAAAACAATGAAAAAAAATTTATATACAATTTTTACAGGAATATATTGCTCAAGTTTAATAGTATCAAATATTCTAGCATTTAAGACTTTTAGAATAGGAGATATAAATCTACCAAGTGCAGTTATTATATTTCCAATAATCTACATAATAAATGACATACTTTCAGAAGTGTATGGATACAAGAAAGCAAAAAATACAATATTGCTGGGATTCTTTACAAACTTAATTGCAGTAATTATGTATAATATAGCAATAATATTACCACCATCCGAAAACTTTTTATTACAAAGCGAATTTGCTTTAGTACTATCAAATAGTTTAAGAATGCTAATAGCAAGTTTTTTAGCATATATAGTAGGTTCGTTAGCAAATTCGAAAATAATGATTATTTTAAAAGAAAAAGCAAGAAAAAAACTAATGTTAAGGTGTGTAATATCTACTTTAATAGGAGAAACTATAGATGCCTGCATATTTATTACAATAGCATTTGCATTTACAATGCCAATAAAAATAATAATAACAATGATTATTGCACAAGCATTATTTAAAACAATATATGAAATTTTAGTTTTTCCATTTACAAAAAAAATAATACAAAATGTGAAAAAAATAGAAGAGGTTTAAAATATTATAAAATTGAAAGAAGAGAGAAGATGTCTAAACAGAGAGAGCCAATAGATTTAATAATTGCAAAAAACAAAAAACATTTAACTAAAGAAGAGATAAAAAATAGAAGAGACAGTGAATTAAATGTAGAATGTATAAAAGAGAATATAATAGCTCCAGAATATCTAACAGAAAAGCAACAAGAAGAATTTTACAAAATATCTGAAAAATTATGCAAAATAGGAATAATGACAGAATTAGATTGTGAGTGCTTAGCAAGATATATAATTTCAAAACAAATATATTTAAAATATACAAGTTTGCTAACAAAAGAAATAAATCATTCAAACATACAAAAAGTTGAAAAATATACAAATATGCAAGACAAGTTTTTTAAACAGTGTAGAGCCTGCGCAACAGACTTAGGACTGACAATAACCTCGAGATGTAGACTTATAGTGCCTAAAATTCCAGAATCGCCAAAAGAAAATAAATTTAAAAAATTTGAAGAGATTAATTAATGATTGACAGAGTAACAGAGTATGCTAGAAAAACAATCGATGAAAACAAAATGGGAGAACTTCATATATTAGCTTGTAAAAGACATTTAGAAGATTTAAAAAGGCAAGGAACTAAAGATTTTCCTTACATTTGGGACCCAGAAAAGTCAGAGAGAATACTGCAATATGCAGAAACTTTAACGATAGGGGAAGGATTTGAAGCAAGGCCAGTAAAATTATTAGGTTCTCAAATTTTTGACATTGGTTGTCCATTTGGCTGGTTAAAATTAAATGGGAAAAGAAGATTTAGGCGTTCTTATGAATCTATGGCGAGACAAAATGGTAAATCATTCAAAAATGGTATAAGAGGGACATACATAGGAGCATTTAGTGGATATAAATACGGAAAACTTTTTACAGTAGCAACTAAAAAAAGACAGGCTCGTATAGCATGGGAAGAAATGAAAAAGTTTATAGAAGCAGACCCAGACTTACAAGAATTATTTAAAGTAAAGGATTATAAATCTTTAATAGAAGCTAATAATACACAATGTACAATAGAAGCATTATCAAGGGAAAGTGGGTTAGATGATGGATTTAGAGCGATATATGCTTCAATAGATGAATACCACCAACATCCAGATGCAAAAACATATAAAGCTATATACAACGGTACGAAAGCATTAGAAGAAACCTTAATAAGTATAATAACTACAAGGGGAGACAAGTTAAATAGCGCTTGTTATGAAATGGACCAATATTGCGTTAATATTCTTAAAGGAATTGCAACTGCTAATGATTTTTTTGTAGATATATATACATTAGATGAAAATGATAATATATTTGAACCTAAAAATTTAATAAAGGCAAATCCATATTTAGCAGCAACAAAACAAGGATTAGAAACTTTAATCACAGATATGCAAACTGCTAAAGATATGGGAGGAAGCGAATTAAGAGACTTTATGACAAAGTCTCTTAATTTATGGGTACAAAATACAGAAGACAGATTTACTAGCCCACAAAAATGGAAAAAATGCGAATCTGATTTAGAACTAAGTGATTTAAAAGGTAAAAAATGTTATGTAGGATTAGACCTTTCTAGTGGCGGAGATTTAACAACTGCTGCTATAGAAATTCCACTAGAAGATGAAGAATTTTTTATACATACACATTCTTTTATGCCAAGAGCAAGACTAGAGGAACATATAGGAACAGATATAGCACCATACGATTTATGGGAAAGACAAGGATTAATAACTGTAACAGGTGGACAAGCGACATACAAGAATGATTATAAATTTATTATAAAGTATTTAAAAGATATTATAGAAAAATATGATTTAAAGTTACAAGCAATAGGATATGACCCGCACAATGCAGATTTATTTTTAGAAGATTTAGAAGAATTTGGAGTACCTTTATTGGAAATAAAACAGACAGCTAGATTTTTACATGATGGAACAGAAGATATGCAACTTAATATTGAATCTAAAAAAATAAAATATAACAAAAAAGAAGAATTACTAAGTTACAGTGTTTCTAACGCTAAGATAGTAAAAAATAGTTTTGATGAAAAGAAAATAGACAAAGAAAAAAATGCAAAAAATAGAAGAATAGACCCAGTTGATGCAATGATAGATGCACATATAACACAAATGAAGATAAGAGAAGAGGAAGAAATAGATTACAACAAGGAAATGGAAGATTATCTAGAAAAAATGGGTTGGAATTAAATTTAGGAGGAAATAGTGAATTTAAAAAATAGAGTAAAAAATGCATATAAAGCATTAACCAATAAGCAAGATAAAAATTATGCAATGCAACAACTAATAGACTTTTTAGGATTGCAAGGAACTAAAGAAGATGCATTATCTGAGGCTACATATTTTGCTTGTTTAAAAGTATTGAGTGAATCAGTTGGAAAATTACCATTAAAATTGCTTAAGCATGATGAAAATGGAGGAGTTGTAACTGCAAGGGGACATCCTCTTTATTTTGCATTACATGATAGACCAAATCCATATATGACTTCTACAACATTTTGGTCAACAATGGAACAAAATAGAAATCATTATGGAGACGCGTATGCTTGGATAAAAGGAGCAGGAACAAAAACTTCTTTATGGATTCTGCCATCAAATGAAGTTGAAATTTGGTATGATGACCAAAAGATATTAAGTGATGTACCAGATATTTTTTATATTTATTCTCACGGTGGAAAATTATATAAATTTTCTTCTGAGCAAATAATCCATTTAAAAACATCTAGCAGCTTTGATGGAATAAAAGGAATACCTGTTAGAGAACAATTAAAAACAACTGTAACAGGAAATATAAAAGCACAAAAAATGTTAAATCAGATGTATAAAAGTGGATTTACGGCTAAAGCAGTTGTTCAGTATACGGCAGATTTATCAGAAGAAAACAGAAAGAAATTCAAAGAAAAAATAGAAGATTTTGCAGGAAGCGACTTAGATGACAAAGAGGTAAAAAGTATAATTCCAATACCATTTGGGACAAATTTAACACCTTTGAATATAAAATTAGCAGATAACCAATTCATAGAAGTAAAAAAATACAGTGCTTTGCAAATAGCATCTGCTTTTGGAATAAAGCCTAATCAAATAGGAGATTATGAAAAGTCAAGTTATGCTAGTTCAGAGGCACAACAATTAAGCTTCTATGTAGATACTATGTTATATATATTAAAGCAATACGAAGAAGAATTAAACTATAAACTCTTATCAAGAGAAGAAACAGACAATGGATATTATTTTAAGTTTAATGTAGCAGTAATATTAAGAGCAGATTTAAAAACACAAATAGAAACATTAAGCCAAGCAGTTGCAAATTTTATATACACACCAAATGAAGCAAGAGCTTTATTAGATAAGCCTTCTTTACCAGGAGGAGATAAATTGCTAGGAAATGGTGCTAGTATACCTGTTGAATTAGCAGGTTCACAATATACAAATTTGGAAGGGAAGGAGGAAGAGAAAGAATGGATAAAGAAAACGATGGAAGAGATAATGACAAAATTGTTGAAGAAGGTGTAATTTGCAAGGCAGTAGGAGTAGAGAATCAAGAAGTTACAGAAGAGGAATTAAAAAAGATTAATAAATTTACTCTTGCATCATTAAAAGCAGAAGAGGTTTTTACATTTAAGTTAGTTATGGGAGATAATGAGCTAGATGATAGAAATTATGAACCATTTAACTTAAATGCGTTAAAAGACCTAAAGAAACTATATATTGGTAAAACAATGATAAAAGACCATAGAAGAACAGCAGATAATCAAATAGCAAGAGTATATGACACTGAATTAGTACAAGATAGTAGCAAAGTAGTAAAAACAGGAGAAATATACACTAAATTGATTGCAAAATGTTATATGGTAAAAACAGAAAAAAACACAGATTTAATTTCTGAAATTAAAGCAGGAATTAAAAAGGAAGTATCTACAAGTTGCAAGCCAAAACATGCATATTGTTCTATCTGTGGAGTAGATAACATGAAAAGTTATTGCTCACATTGGTGGGGAAAAGAATATGAAACACAAGATGGTAAAAAAACTTGCTATTTTACACTAGATGGAGCAAAAGAAGCTTACGAAGTATCTTTCGTAGCAGTTCCAGCACAACCAAGAGCAGGAACAACAAAAAATTATGGAGGCAAAGAAAAGCCGAAAGAAATTAATAAAAATAATAAAGAAGCAGAAATTGATTTAAAAATCAAAAGTATAGCTTCTTTTTTATTTATAGAAAAACAAAATTTGGAGGTATAAATATTATGAACAAAAAAATGAGAGAATTATTAGCAAAAATTGAAAGTAAACAAGCATTAGCAAAAGGATATACAGAAGGAGAAAATAAAGATTTAGAAAAGGCAAAAGAAATCTTAGATGAAATAGAAAAATTAAAAGAAGAATACGATGTAGAAAAAAGACTATTTGAAAATGAAAAAGAATCAGCAAAATTAAACGAAGAAGATGTTGTAGAAATAGAAAAGAATATAGCAGATAAAAAAGAAGAAGAGGAAAAAGAAGATGCAGTTTCTAAATTTGCAAAAGAAATTAGAAATATTGCAAAAGGAATGAGCGAAGGAACTCCAGCAGACGGAGGATACACAGTTCCAGAAGATATTTCTACTATGGTAGAAAAAAGAAGAGAAGCAAAAGCTTCTTTAATTGATTTAGTAAGTGTTGAAACTGTTTCTACAAACAAGGGTAGCAGAACTTTCAAAAAAAGAAGTCAACAAACAGGATTTACTAAAGTTGGAGAAGGCTCAAAAATAACTTCTAATTCTACACCAAAATTTGAAAGAATAGACTATGTAATTTCTAAATATGCAGGTTATTTACCAGTAACAAATGAATTACTAGAAGATTCTGATACAAACATTGTAAACATAATAGTAGAATGGTTAGGAGACGAATCTAGAGTAACAAGAAACAAAATAATCTTAGAATTAATGAAAAAGAAAGAAGAAAAGAAATTAAACGGATTAGACGATATAAAAGAAGCTTTAAACGTTACATTAGGAAGTGCATTTAAATATACATCTGTAATAGTTACAAATGATGATGGTTTACAATATTTAGATACATTAAAAGATAAGGATGGTAAATATTTGTTACAACCTAACCCAGCAAACCCAATGCAAATGAGATTATCTGCAGGAGCAACAACAGTACCAGTTGTTACAGTTCCAAATGCAGATTTACCAACAGAATCAAACAAAATTCCATTTATTATAGGAGATTTAAAAGAAGCTATTAAATTCTTTGACAGAAAACAATTAACAATAAATACTTCTAATGTAGCAGCAATAGGAGAATTAAATGCATTCGAAGAAGATTTGACATTATTTAGAGGAATTGAAAGAGAAGACTGTCAATTCAAAGACAAAGATGCTTTCGTAAACGGATATATAACAAAAACTCCAAGCGTATAGAGGGAGGCATTTTAGTGGAAGAAAAAATAAAGGAACTACTAAAATTATCTAAAGAATGTTTGAGCATAGTTAATACTTCTACTTTAAAAGACAAAGAAATAACTATGCTCATAAATTCTGCTATTTCTGACCTAAAAAGGCTAGAAATAGATGTAGAAAAACATATAGAAGATGATTTAGTAAAAAATACAATAGTTATCTATGTAAAAGCTAATTTTGGCGATGGAGACATAGATAAAAGAAATGAATATCTAAAAAGATATAAATCTAATTTAAGAGAACTACAATTTTCAGAAGAATATAGAAAGGTGGTAGATAATAATGCGTGATGTTAGTTGCAAGTTGTTATCTACAACTTTTGAAAAAAATGAAAAAGGTGTTCTAATTCCAAAAGAAAAGAAAGAAACAGAAATACCTATAATAAAAGTAGAAGACATTTATGCGAACGAATTTTACAAAGCAAATCAATTAGGCTATAAACCTAGCCTAAGATTGGTTATTAGCACTTTAAATTACAATCAAGAAGAGGAATTAAAGTATATGAATGTAATATATAAAATAATTCGTACTCAAGAAAAAAATGCTGATGAATTAATATTAATATGTGAAAGGAAACTAAAAAATGTCTAAGTCCATAAAAATAGATGAATTACAAGGAGCCATAAAAGATTACTTAGAAAATTATATAGAAGATATAGAAGAAGATGTAAAAGAAACAACAGACGAACTTTCCAAGGAAGCAGTAAAAGAACTAAAAAAGAAATCTCCAAGAAGAAAAGGAGATAAAAAAAGAAAAAATCCTTATTGGAAAGGATGGAGCAGAAAAAAACAAAGCAAAGGCAGAAAATACACTATGACTTTATATAATAAAACTAATTATCAATTAACTCACTTGTTAGAATATGGACATGCTACTAGAAACGGTGGAACTGCAAAACCACGACCACACATAAAGTCAATAGAAGAAAAATACAGTAAACTATACGAGGAAAAAATAAAAAAAGCTATAAAGAGGAGGTCAAAGCAATGAAAAGCATAGATGAATTAGATACAAGATGTAAACAAGAAAATATTGAATATGCATATGGATGTTTTCAAGAGTCAAAAAGCCCTCCACACTTAATAGCAAAAGAAATAAGCACAGATAATTTTATGGCAGATAATAAGGTTTATTTGAGAAAAGGAAGCTTTAAATTAGATTTAACAATGGAATATATAGACTTTGACTTAATAGATAAAGTCGAAAACAAAATTTTATACGATGTATGTTGGAATAAAACAGAAGAAACTTATTTACCAGATGAAGAAATCTGGCAAGCAAGTTATTTTTTTGAAATTTAAAATAGGAGGAAATTAAATATGCCAAAACAAAAAGGAAAAGTTAAATTTGGATTATGCAATGTTCATGTTGCAAAAATGACAATAGGAGAAAATAACGAAGTTACATACGAAACACCAATAAAAATACCAGGAGCAGTAAAACTAAGTTTAGACGCAGAAGGAGATAACGAACCATTTTATGCAGACAATGTAAAATATTTTGAAAGTTTTGCAAACAATGGATATTCTGGAGATTTGGAAGTAGCACAATTACCAGAAGAGTTCTTAAAAGAAATTTTAGGACAAAAAGTTGATGAAAATGGTGGTATTTTAGAAAATATAAACGATACTATATCTCCATTTGCTTTAATGTATCAAATTGAAGGCGACAAAACAGGAACAAGATTCTGTTACTATCATACAACAGCTTCTAGACCATCTGCTGAAGCTAATACAACAGAAGATACAAAGAAACCAGATACAGATACATTATCTATAACAACTTCTTCTAGACCAGATACAGGAGATGTAAGATATAGATTGGCACAAAATGATACAAATAAAGCAATTTACGATGCATTTTTTACAAAAGTACCAGAGCCAGGAAAAAGATCAGTATAGAGCAATCTATACTGATTTTTTTATAACAGAAAGGAAAGAAATTTTATGAAGAAAATTACAATTTGTGACCAAGAATTTGATATTGATTGCAATGCATTAACTAATATGCAATTTAGAAAAAAATTTAATAGAGGAATCTTTGAGGACTTTGCAATAATAGATAACTTCTTAAATTTGCAAGTATTAATAACTACAGGATTAAAAGAAAAAAATCCTGAGATTACAGAATTAGAAATTACAAGAGAAATTTCTAGAGCAACCATTAATTATATTGACGAATACATAGAAGCTATAACAAGGGTTGCTTATATATGTTGCTATACAGCCAACAACAAAATAGGAGAATACGAAGACTGGTTAAAAACAATAAAAAGAATAAATACAAATGATAAGTGGATTGTTGAGGTAACGGAACTTGCCGTTAACTGCTTTTGTGGACAAGAAGGTTTCTGATCAATTGGAAAGAAAATTTCCGCAAGATAGTAATGACAAAGAAAGTGTTTTTCCAGAACATAATTTTTTAGCAATGTGTTTAAAGATAGGATTAACAATAGAAGATTTAAAATTTTTAACTTATATAGATGCAATTAAAATATTACTTTCTTTCTGCAATGAAGAAATAACTGATGAAGATGAAAGAGAAGCAACGCAAGAAGAAATAAATAATTTAGTTGCTATGATGTAATGGAGGAAAAGATGGCTGGAACAATAAAAGGAATTTTAGTTGAAATTGGAGGAGACACAAGTGGATTACAAAAGGCAATATCAAAAGTTAACACTGCTACATCTAGTTTAAGCAAGGAATTAAGAGGTGTTAATTCTTTGCTTAAGTTAGACCCTAGAAATACAGAGCTTGTAAGTCAAAAACAAAAAATATTAGCAGAGAATATAGAAGCAACATCTAAGAAGCTAGAAGAACTTAAAAAAGTCGAAGAAATGGCTAACTCAGAAAGAAATAAAGTTTCTGATGAAAATTATAGAAATTTACAAAGAGAAATAGCTAATACAGAATATAAATTAAAACAATTACAAGTACAAGCTTCAAAATGGACAAAAGCAGGAGAAAGTTTGGAAGAATTTAGTAATAAAGTTACTAGAATTTCTGAAAAAATAGATGGATTAGGAAGTACTTTAACAACAGGATTAACATTACCAATATTCGCAATAGGAACTGCAGCCACAACAGTTGGAAATGAATTTGAAGCAAAAATGAGTAAAGTACAAGCTATTGCAGGAGCAACTAAAGAAGAATTAGAAAAACTAACAGATACAGCAATAGAATTAGGTTCAAAAACATCTTTTAGCTCTTCTCAAGTTGCAGAGGGAATGGAAAATTTAGCAAGTGCAGGTTTTGACACAAACGAAATAATTAAATCTATGCCAGGATTATTAGATTTAGCAGCATCTAGTGGAACGGAATTAGCAGCTGCAGCTGAAATAACTGCCAGTGCTATTAGAGGATTTGGATTAGAAGCAAATACTTCTGCACACATAGCAGATGTTTTTGCAGAGGCAGCAGCGAGAACTAATGCACAAACAGAAGATATGGGAGAAGCGATGAAATATGTTGCACCTGTTGCTAAAACAGTAGGATTAAGTATAGAAGAAACTGCAGCAGCAATAGGAATTATGTCCGATGCAGGAGTTAAAGGAAGCCAAGCAGGAACCACTTTAAGAGGTGGACTAACAAGAATAGTAAAACCAACCAAAATGGTAAGAGATGCTATGCAGGAACTTGGAGTAGAATTTTACAATTCTAATGGAAAAATGAAATCTTTAACAGAAATAATCCAAACATTACAAGAGCATACAAAAGGATTAACTGATGAAACTAAAAACCAAGCATTAGCACAAATATTTGGAACAGAGGCCTTGTCTGGAATGCTAGCATTAGTAAATAGAGGTTCATCCGAATTAGAAAGCATGACAAAATCATTTAAAGAGTGTGATGGTGCAGCAGCAGAAATGGCAGAAACAATGCTAGACAATACAGCAGGTTCACTAGAAAGTTTAAGTGGCTCTTTTGAAAGCGCTGGAATTGCAATACAAAAAGCATTATCTCCACAAATTAGAGATTTAGCAAAGTGGATACAAGGGTTAGTAGATGATTTTACGGAACTTTCAGAAGAGGAACAACAAAACATAGTAAAAAATGCTCTTTTAGTAGCTTCTATAGGTCCAGCAGTTAAAATACTAGGTAAGCTAGGAAAAGGAATAGGAAGTGCTACAAAAAGTTTATCAACTTTTACAAAAGCATTAGCAGTAGTAAGAGCAGGGACAACATCTGCTGATGTTGGTGTAAATAACTTAGCAAAAGCATTTCAAACTGTTATAAGTCCAGTTGGAGTTACTATAACAACAGCAATCGCATTAGCTGGTGCATTTGCATATATGAATCAAAAGGCTCATGAAATTCCATCTACACTTCAATATACTATGAAAGAAATGGAAAACTATAAGAAAGAACACAAAGAGTTTAGAGAAGAGATAGACAAAGCAGCTGCAAGTAGTATGGCAGAAGTTGCAAATATTGAAAAATTAAAAAATGAATTGTCTACATTAGTAGATGAAAATGGTAGAGTTAAAGATGGATATAAGGATAGAGTTGCTTTTATATTAAAAGAATTAAATGAAGCACTAGGAACAGAATACTCTATGACAGGAAATATTATAAAGCAATATAAAAATTTGCAACAAGAGATAGATACATTAGTATTAAAGAAAAAGGCACAAATAGTATTAGAGAATGAGGAAGAAAAATACTCAAATGCTCTTGCGAATAAAGAAAAAGCTTATCAAAAAGTAATAGAAGCCCAGAAAGAATATAACAAGGCTTTGAACGGCAAAACTTATGAACAATACTTTGAAGATTTAAAGAAGAATTACGAAGAAGCAGGATATACGGCAGAGGGAGCTACTAAATATGCACAGTCTTATATGGCTAAGTGGGTAGATGGATACAAACAAAATTATGAAGATGCAAAACAAATTCATAGTGATTACTTGAATGATATAGCAGCATACGAAAATGATTATGCTATAATTCAAAGTGGAAATAATGAAAAAATACAGGAATTAATAAGAAATAGAACTTATACATATAAACAAGAATCTAATGATATAGGAGAGACAATAAATCATAATATACAACAAAAGCAGTACGAAATAGAACAATATAGATTAGCGAGAGAAAAAGATTTACAAAACCAAGATTTTGCAAATGCTGAAAAAAACAAAAAACAAATTGAGGCAGGGCAGAAAGAAATAGAAACATTAGCACAACAATTAGTGCAGATGACTAGTACAACAGAAGAAATGACACCACAGTTAATCGAGGCTTGGAAAAATTTAGCCAATGACTCATATAGTGTATATAGCCAAAAAGTATCACAAATGTCTCCTGAAATGCAACAAAAAATTCAAGAAACAACAGGAGTAATTGCAGCAGGAACACCACAAATGCAAGTTGCAGCAGAAAAGTTAGGACAACAAACAGTAGATAAATTTGATAAGAGTGCAGATGCTAAACAAAAAGCACTAAATACTATACAAGGATATTTAAATGGACTAGAAGATGAGCAAAAAAGAGAGTTTTTAAAAGAAGCAGGTGTAAAAGATGCAGATTTAGTTATAGATGAACTAAATAGAAAAGATTTATCTGAGGAAAGTGGAAAATCTATACTAGAAGGACTATGGAATGGCTTGAAAAATAATTCTTGGCAAAAAAGTATTTTAGGAGTAGCATCAGGTTTAGCTAGTTCAATAACATCTTCTCTTTCTATTAAAGTTCCTAAAATAAGTGCACAACAGTTACCAGGACATAAGACAGGACTAGACTATGTCCCTTATGACAATTATGTAGCAAGATTGCATAAAGGAGAGAGAGTATTAACTGCAAAAGAAAATAAGCAATTAATGAATATGCAAAGATTAAGCAAAAATCGAGGTTACAATTTAAAAGGGCTTTCACAGAAGATTAGTAATAGAACAAATAATTTTACTATTAATTTTTATCCACAAAAAATGACAGATTCAGAAATGGAAAGAGCATTTACCTTTATAAATAAAAAATATGGTAGATATGTAACATAAATTTAATTTTGTTGACAAATTTCGACAAATTAACACAATGTTTTGTGATATATTTCTTTTATATAATAATAAAAGGAGGAGAGTGTTATGAAATGTCCAGTATGCAACAATGAATTAAATGAGTCAGAAGAAACATGCCCTAAATGTGGCATTACAATAAAGGAAAAGACAATACAAAAAGATGAGCTTAAAAATGAAACAAAAATAAGACAAAGCAATTTTTTATATTATGCGAGGATAATAAGTATAATTGTAGCACTAATAGCAGGAGTGATAGCACTTGCAACAGAATACTATGTAGGAGTTGCAGAAGTAATAATAGCAGAACTAATATTATGTATAGCATTAAAGACGTTTGAAATAATAATAGATTTGTTACAATCAATAGATAATAAGCTAAAGTAAAGGAGAATATGATATGGAAGAAAAGGATAAAACATTTGTAATAAGAATAATTAGTTTTATACAATTAATAGTGAATATAATAGGTGCAATTTTTGCATTAAGTGGCAAAGCAACTTTACAAGGAATTATATTATTAGTAAGTGGCTTAGTAATTTTTGCAATTTTGAGAGGTTTTGAAAGTATTATTGAAGAATTAGGAAATATAAACAAAAGTTTAAAAAAACAGTAAGTAGAGTGTCAGCAATGGCACTCTTTTAATTATGGAGGAAAAATGGTTAGAGAATTTAAACTAGTAAACGAAAAAGGACAAGAATATTCTTTAATGAATGTAGAAAAATATTGTTTCCTAGCAGAGCCAAGTGGTCTAGGCTTTGCAAGAACAATAGAATATGAACAATTAGGAAATGCTTTTATAGAAAGTATTAGTAAAATACAACAAGAGCCTATAACAGGAAATGTACTTTTTAAAAGCTATGACAATTATAATGCATTAGTAAATTTTATAGCATCTTCTGAAAAGATTAAATTTGCATATAAGATTCCATTTCAAAACGGTGCTAAAGAATATTTTAAAGATATAAAAATACAAAGCCTAAGTAAGACACAAAAGCAAATAAATGGATTAATTAGTGAAACTATAAATATAGACTGTTTAAGTTTGTGGTATCAAGAAAAAAATATAATTTTCGATATGAGTTCTAAAGAAGATGAAATGCGATGGAACTTTAAATGGGATACTAGTAGATTTGTTGAATATAACAACAGAAGTCTAGAATATGTAAATAACGGACATGTTGAAGCACCAGTAGAAATAGAAATAAATGGACCAGTAACAAATCCAAGATTAGAACTATATATAGAAGGAGAATTATACCAAACAGTACCCATAACAACAAAAATTGAGAAATATGAAAAACTGTTATATGGAACTAAAGAAAACAAATTTTATATTGAAAAAGTAAACACAGATGGAACAATAGTGGATTTATTTAAAGAAGATGTTATAGATATTAATAATGAGAATGTTATAAGATTCCCAAAGAATAAATCTTGCGAATTAAGGATTATGGCAAGTGAAGACATAACATCTGCTATAATTAAAATATATGAATATTATATAGCTATATAGGAGGAAGAAAATGAACGATTTAACAATTAGATTTAATAATAAAGACTATATAGCAAAATACAATAAGCAAACACAAGAATATGAAATAGAATTAGAAGCTCCTAAAACAGGACGGAATATATAAAGCAGATATTAATTTTACAGACTTACTTGGGAATAAATATGAAGCAGAAAAAGATATACAAATATTAATAAAAGAAAAAATCCATATAGATACAAATAAAGTGTTTATGTGGATTTTTGATTATAAAGATTTTAAAGTTAAAGATATAGTTGAACTAGCAGATTACGAAATTTATATAGATGAAGAAACTAATGCAAATTCTATAATAAAAATATTAAAAGAAACAACAGCAGAAGAAAGCGATATTATTGTAATAAAAAAGAATAATGAAAAAATTTATTGGGGAGTAGTGCAAGATGTAGAAAATGAAAATGGTGGTATTGCTTATCAAATATCTGCAAAATATTTAACAAATATGTTTGACCAAGAAGTTGAATTAAAAAGAACAAGAATAAACACCGAAACCGTAGAAGAAGGATATTATGTTATAAGAAGCAAATTGGACGATAATACAGCAGTTGATGTGCAAAATGCTTCTACAGAAGTAGGAGCAAATGTTAATTTGTGTAATTTTAATGATACAAAAGCACAAAGGTTTAAAATAAGCAAAAATTCTGATGGCACTTATAAAATAAAAGCTATGTTTTCTGGGTTAGTAATGGAAGTTGAAAATGGTAATTTTGCAAATACAACAAATGTAAGAATGTACACAGAGAATGATGGGGCGGCACAAAAATGGCATATAAGGAAAGTTGCAGATAGCACATATACATTCTTCTGTTATGACCAAAGATTCTGCTTAGATGTGCAAGATAGCAAAACAGATAATTACACGAATATTTTTATTTTTGAAAGCTTATCTAAACCAAATCAACAATTTTCTTTAGAAAAAATAGATGAACCTATTATTAGAGAAGAAGGTATAGAGGACTTTATTAAAAAGGTTATAGAAGATAACTTTATAAGCAATGAAGATACTTTTGTCAATAGACCATATTTAAAAGTAATAGCAAAAACACATACAAAAAAAGAAGTAAGTGTTACAAATGTAAACAATAATATTTTTAATTTACACACATATATGACAAATTGCACACAAAATTATAATATAAATTATGATTTTGAAATAACAAATAAAGAATTAATAATAACAATAGAAAATAAAGAATTAAAAAAGAAGATAATAGATGTAAATGCACACTCTATTACAAATTACTCAGAAACTTTTGAGAAAAATGTAATATCTAAAGTTACAGTTTTAACAAAAAATGAAGGGAAATATGTATTATATTTAAGAAAAGATAGAACTACAACAGAAGATATGTTAGACAAAAATAGAGTTAGAGGCAAAGAAACAGTAGTTTATACAGAAAAATTAGAAGACGCTAGACAAACAGCATTAGATACTATTAAGTCTAATTCTTATAATCACAATGTTAGTTTTAAATTTAACACTTATATAAAACAAGGAACACCAGTAGCAGTAAAAACTAAGAAATCTGTTATATTAGATTCCTATATTTCTTCTATTAAAATGACAAACAGTAAGTTTTATGAATATCAACTTGGAAACATTAGAAATGGTTTTTGGGAAAAACAATTACAGAAAGAGAGGAAAAGATAATGTTAAAAGGACATGTATTTAATAAGCAAATATTTGAACACCAAATATTTGCTTTATTTATAGATATTTTATTAAACCACAAATGTGGAATTGCAGGACAATATAAAAACGCAATGAAAGTAACAACTGCAGGCACAAATATTTCTATTGCAACTGGAAGTGCTTGTATTAGAGGAAGATTTGTGGAAGAAAATTCTGGCGTAACACTAAATGCAGGAACAGAAAGTGCTTTTTGTAAATTAGTAATAGAAATAAATTTAGATTTAGAAAATACAGATAAAAACTTTGTACAAGCAAATTATAAAATAATTAAAAATGCATCCAACTATCCAAATTTGACACAAAACGATATTATAAAGAACAATGCAGGTACATACCAGTATGAATTAGCTAGATTTAAGACTGGAACACAAGGAATTACAGAATTTAAAGACATGAGAACATACGTGGATTATGAATCTATAATAGATTTAATGCAAAAAGATTTCCAAGGATTTTTAGATAGGTTAGAAGGTTTGCTTGCAGAAGTAGAAGATGGAAGTGCTTATTTACTAAAAGATAAATTTAAAATTTTTCATAACGAAATAGACAATACCCAAGGAAAAGAAGGCGACATTGGTATTGTATACTTTGATTAGGAGGAGAGTATATGGCTAGAATAAATGGAAGTGTAACCCAAAGACCAGAAGCCTATGAATACTATATAGAATGGGAAGAATTTGATGTAAACCAACAAAATAATACATCTTCTGTGAGAGCAACAGTATATATAAAATGTAATTCTCATACAAGCTATGAAAATAATAGAACTACGAATTTATGGATAAATGGAACACATTTTAGTAATACACAAAATATAAATTTATCTCCTCGGAAAAATTGTGCAACTAGTAAGTGGGACATGTTATAATATTCAGCATGCTTCTAATGGCTCTTGCAGTATATCTATTGCTGCAAGTGGAGATTTACCAAATGGCTCTGGATGGGGACCTAAATGGGGAGAAGCTAGTGCATGGGTATGGCTAACCCACATTCCAAGACAAGCAAATTTTACAAATGTAAATATACCAGCTACAAATTTAAATAAATTTGATGTTTATTATAATTTAGATAAAACAGTAGATGCTATGCAATATAGAGTAAATGGTGGAGCTTGGCAAAATGTGTATCCTTGGTGGGGAAATTGGAATAAAGAAGCAACTTTCTCAGTAGAAGGACTAAGTCCAAACACAAATTATACAGTACAACTTAAAGCTACAGTAAATGGAATAGACACATATTCTTCTGTATACAATGCCTCTACATACGATATTGCTAAATTTACATTTCTAAATAATTTTAATTTCGGAGATGTAATAAATATTTCTAAAACAAATCCATCTGGAAAAAATAACTATTTAACAATTAAAACTAATGGAATTACTATAATTAATAGAAGATATTTAGAAACAGATAATTTAGCTATTAATTTTACACAAGAAGAATTAGATATTTTGTATAAGGCTTTAACAAGTTTTAATCAAAATGTGGAATTTATGCTAATAACAAACAATGGTGAACAAGAATGGACAAGTTCCAAAACTATAAAGTGTATATTTAAAGGAAATGCAAAATCTGTACATTATTTTATAGCAGACAGAAATAGCAAAAGAGCAAAAATAGTTTATTTTGATAAAGACAGGGAAAGCAAGAAAGCTATTTTTATTATTAAGAAAAATGGCAAATGGAGATGGTGCATATGATACAGAAAATAACAGAAATAAGAACAGAACCTGAAACAATAAGAACAGGTTCTGTTTTTAAATTAAGAATAAAAGCAATTAAACATTTAACTTGTGCAGAAGCAAAAACAAAAACTTGCGAAGAAATTAAAAAATTTACGTGTGAGGAGGTTAATGGAAATTGAAAAAAATAAATAACATGACAGTATTTGAGCCTACTGATAAATGCAGTCTAGATGAATATTCTCAAAAAGCAGCTATAGAAGTTCCAGAGTTAATAAAAAAAGCGAAAGAAGAAGTAAACCAAAAAGTAATAGAAATTTCTGAAAATGATATTAAACAAGACAATGAAATAGCAATATTAAAAACTAATTACACAAATCTCCAAGAACAAAACACCAAATTAGAAGAAAAAATAAAAAAAGACAGAGAAAACATGATAAATCTAGAAGTAGAAGGACAAAGCATACATATAGAAGATAGTAGTGATTTAGAGGGTAAACTGGAAATATTGGGAAATGTGGAGCAGGATGTAAGAGAAGGGTATAACTTATACGATTATATACCAAGAGTAATAGCAACAACCAAAGGATTAACTGCAACAAAAGATACAGAAAATGGATATTTAATGGTAAATGGAACGCCAGAAACAGACTATGTTTCTATTATTACTGGAATAGACATAACAGATAAATTAAAAGATAAAACGACATACACTTTATGGCAAGAAAAATACGATAATAAATTATTTTTACAAATTAATGCAAGAAAAGCGGATGATTCGGGATATGATTATATTAGTGCAGCAAATCAGAAAAAGGTTTTCACTGTTGATAAATCTAAAAACATTCAATATACTATAACTATACAAACTGGATTGAAAACACAAACAGGAACTTTTAATAATTATAAAAATAGATATATGCTTTATGAAGGTACAGAAGAAAAGCCATACGAACCATACGGAGCAAGTCCAAGTCCAGAATATCCATCCGAAATAAGAGCAGTAGGAGATAATATAAATTTATGGGATAAAGAAAATATGCTAGTAGAATTAGGAGGTTATTCGGGTTCTAATGGCAATAAATATGATTCTACAACAAGAATAAGAAATACTAAAGATATAGAATTGAAAAAAGGTATCTACACACTAAGTGCAGAAGATTCTAAACTTATTTCTGTATATATAGTAAATTTAAAAAAAGAAATAAGTAGTAATGGAGACAGTGTAACATTTATATTAGAAGAAGATGGTACTATAAGATTTACAATAGAAAATACAACATTATTAAATACTAAAATAAAGTTAGAAAGAGGTAATAAAAAAACAGGTTATTCTCTATATGGACAAGGTAGTGTAGAAATAAAGAAAACAGCAGCCAACTATTATAATGTAAAAAGTTATGCTGGAAGCCAACCACCTCCAGTAGATAAAAATGATTGGATAACTTTTAAAAGTACTAATACAGGAGAAAATACTACTTATCTAAATTATTTTACTACAAATTTAGATTTAGTAATTGGAAAAAAATATTGGATAGTGGCAGAAATAAAAGAGGCTGTAGGTGAAGGGAATTTTAGCATAACATCGAGAATGAATAATCAAGGGCAATTTGATACACATACAGTTTCAGCGGCAAATTTAAAATCTGGAGATTTAGTTATATATCCAGCCACAGCGTTAAGCACACAAGGTACTGAACAAGGTTTGAGAACATTTATGTCTCTTAGTGCAGGACAAAGTTGTAATATTACATTTAGATTATCTGTATTAGAAACAGAACCTAATAAATCTAATTGGAAATATGTACCTTATAAAAAAGAAACTAAAATACTACCAATACAAAAGCCAATGCTAGAAGGAGACCACTTTAACAGAACAGATAATAAAAAAGTGCACACTTGGAAAAAAATAGTGTTAGATGGAGTAAATAATAAGGTAACGCAAACAACGACGAATCAGAGTGGCAAGTATAGATATCAATATATAGATAAAGATTTAAAAAATTGTAGCTTAAGCGAAGAGAAGGCATATTGTACGCATTTGCAGTTAATAGAAAAAAATAAAACTTATGATAAAATGGTAGGATTTACTGTAAGTAATGGTGCTCTTTTAATCTATACAGATGGAGATACGGCAGTTAATTTTAATACAAAATTACAAAAAGAAAATTATATTTTCTATATTCCAGTAATAGAAAGTGCATATGAAAAAATAGATTTAACCCCAGAACAAACAAAAATCCTAGACGAACTAGACAATTTCTCAACATACAAGCCAGTAACAAATATAACAACAGATAGTATAGCAAAATTAAAACTAAAATATATAGCAGATACAAAAACATATGTAGATAATAAAACAAGTAATTTAGAGCAACAAGTAAGTGTAATTAACCAATTGTTAAGCACAACAAAGACAAGCTCTGTATTATTAGATAATTTACAGACAGATATAGAAAGCGAGGTGTTATAAATGCAAATATCAAAATTATTAGAGAATTTAATAACAAAGAAATTCTACAAAAACAAAGAAGAAGCAAATGCCAAATTAGCAGTATTTTATGCAGTTAACCAAATAACAGACGCAGAATATACAGATTTAACTTTAAAAGTAGAAGAAGTATACACAATTCCTGCTTTAGAAGTGGAGGAAATAGTAAATGGAAAACAATAAGATAATAGAAAGATTAGTTGCAGTAGAAGAAAGAGCAAAGTCTAACACAAAAAGGCTGAACGAAACAGAGGCAAGAATAGAAAAAAATGAAGAAGTGTTAAGTAATATTGATAAGTCTCTTTCTGTTACTGTAGAACAAATAAAAAATATCGCAGAAGATTTAAGGACAACAAGTGTAAATTTTAAAGAAGCAATAATGAGAAGTAATACGGCAAACAGCAAAGAAACAGAAATGTTAAAAGAAAAGTATAATGAATTAGAAAAGAAATACGAAAAATTAGATGTTAAATTGCAACAAGAAACAACAGAAAAAGATGCGAAATTATGGAGAGATAGTAAAAGTAAAATATTTTCTTGGATTCTAACAGGAGTCTTAGCTCTTATTGCTGGAGCTTTAGGATTATCAAATTTTTTTAATTAAGGAGTGAAGAAAATGGATATAACAGTTTTATTAAACTATGTAAATATAGTAGTTTTAGGAATTTGTTTATGTGTAGGATTTGTAATAAAAAATAGTTTGGATTTTATACCAAATAAATACATACCTTTAATAATGCTGATTTTAGGAACTATAACAAACATTCTAATAAATATAAATGGAATTAATGCAGAAGTAATTTTAGGTGGAATGATTAGTGGTCTTGCAAGTACAGGACTATACGAAATGTTTAGAAATTTAATTAATAAGGAGGAATAAAGTGATGAAAATTCTATTAATTAGTGGTCATGGAGCAGGAGATAATGGAGCTTGTGCAAATGGATATAAAGAAGCAGATTTAACAAGAGAAGTAGTAAACATACTAAAAGAAAAGCTTAAGAAATATGCAGATATAGATGTATATAATCAAACAAGAGATGCATTTAAAGATGTTAATAATGGAAGTGTACAAGTTAACTTCGCTAACTATAATTATGTGCTAGAAATTCATTTTAATAGCTTTAACGGTAGTGCAAAAGGAGCAGAGATATACACAACAAGAATAGAAAATGCAAAAACAGTAGAAGAAAAGATAATAAGTAAATTATCTAAATTCTTTACGGTAAGAGGAGTAAAAGAAAAGAACTTTAATGTTATTTATTCTGCTAAGAAAAAAGGTGTAAGTTCTGCATTGTTAGAAGTATGCTTTATAGATAATATGGAAGATATACAAATATACCAAAACAATAAAGAGGCAATTTGCCAAGCAATTTGTGATGGAGTAGCAGAAGGCTTTGGATTAAAAGAAGGAAGTTACAACTCTAATGAAGTTGGAAATAATAATGAAAATTCTAAGAAGGAGGATTTTGAAATGAAAGTTTGGAGAAATGGAAGTACAAATGAATCTGTGTATCAAGATTTAGGTTGTACTCAAAAAATAGGAACAATTTATCCTAGAGAATATGCAGATTGTCTTGGAGTAATAGAAGGAAAATACATAGTAGCATATTATGTTACAGATAGTAAAGGAAATGTTATAAATAGAAAAGTAGGATTTGTTAAATATAATGGTGGATTATAAATAAAAGCTAGGCAGGAGATTAATTTCTTCTAGCCTAGCTTTTTTCTTATGATTTATATATTTTTTCTAATAAAGCTTCTTCTAAGGTTTTTGAAAAATTTATTTTTAAATCTTCAGCTTTAGTGTTAACCCATTTAGGAATATTTACAGTTTTTTTAATCAATTCTTTTCCCCATTTTTCAGCGAATGAATTTATATCTACTGATATATATGTTTTAAATCTAGAAATATAATCCCAATTTTCAATATCTAATTTTTTTTCTAATTCTTCAAAAGATACGTCTTCAATTTTACTTGCTGGTGGTATTTTTAAATTTTCTTCCATTGCATCTAATATTAGGCCAGCGATTAAATCTTCAGCCATTGACATAGATTCTTCTAATGTATTTCCACAAGTAGAAGCACTAGTATTTAAAGCTTTTTCTAAATCTGGAACAAAAATGGAATATCCACCTTCCTTTTCTTCATAAAATAATACTGGGTAAATAACTTTCATGACTATACCTCCTATATATTTACAAGCAGGGGCATTATTTCAACCCCGCTTGTTTTAAGATATTGTTAAGAGTTCCTTTCGGGATATCTCCTTTATGGTTTGGAACTGGTATACTTCCGTTTTATTTCATTGTGTTTATATATGTAGTGTGAACCATTTGTACGAGAATGATACCAACCATTGGAGATTAACAATTTCTCTAATTCTCGAAACGTCATGACTATTCCTCCTAACAATTATATTATACTACGTGTAATACGTATTGTCAATATTTTTTCAAAGAATTTAAAAATATTTTAAAATCATGAAAAAAGGCTTAAAATCAAGGGATATAAGTATATTAGAATAAAATAAAAATGGCTTAAAATTGAATTTAAAGTGTCGATTTTTGTTGATATTTCAAGGATTTTTATGGAAAAATGTTGACAAAAATATTTAGGGCATTTATAATCTAACAAGATTTATCAAGAAGGGAGAAATAAAAAAATGAAAGTGTTGTATGTAGTTAAAGTAGATAGAGATAGATGTGTTAAATTTAACGCAGTACAAGTTAGAGAAGAAACACAAGAGGAATTTATTACGATAGACAAAATAAATATAAAAGAAAAAGATTTTACAGGAGAAATAAAATACATAAATACATTTCCTAAAAATAAATTAAATAAAGAGCTAGAGATGGGATATGTAACAGATGTATTAGACAAAGAAACTTTAAAATTACAAATTAATAGAATTTATAATAAATTACAAAATAATTATAGGCAAATATTAGAAAAAAATGAAAAACTTTATAAGAGCAGTATGGAACTATTAGATAAATGTATTTTACCAAAAGATAAAGAATAATTAAGACCACCTTTGCACAAATTAAGCAGAGGTGGTTTTAATGATAGTAAAATTAAAAATAAAAGAAGCCAGAGAAAAATCTGGGTTAAGTTTAAATTACTTAGCAGAAGAAACAGGAATAGACAGAAGAAGGCTACAAGACTTAGAGAATAACAAAATAGAAACAGAAAAAATATTATTTATAGAGATGTTAGTAATGGCAGATGCATTAAAAACAAAAATTACAGATTTGTACGAAACAGGAGAAATAGAAATAATTAAAAAAATACCCTAAAATTGCACAACTTTTGTCGAAAAATGTCGTTTCATAAAATGTAAATGCACTTTCGTATAATTTTTCTACACTTTTATAAAATTTATTATAGAATACAAAACAGAAGAGCTCTTTAGATTAATAAAAGGAGAAAATGTAGTATGAAAGATATAGTATTAAATGAAGTAATTAAAAATGATTTATACATTAAAGAAGAAATATATGTAAAGATAAAAGAAGAAATGAAAAAAGAAAATGACTATTTTAATAAAAATGAAATAATAGAAATGTATAAAATTACGCCAAAATTACGCCTAAAATAAAAAACAAAGGATTGCATAAAACTAACAATCCTTTTAGTATGTAGTGGAGCGGGTAGTGGGAATCGAACCCACGCTATCAGGTCGGAAGCATGACATTCTACCACTAAATTATACCCGCATAATGACATTATACAATGAATTTACAAAAAATTCAATAAAAATATTTGAAAATAAAAAAATTCATGATATAATATTATAGAAATAATATAAAATAGGGAGAAATATATGAATCAAATTTTGGTAACCAAAAAATTATATATAACACCAGAGTTAAAGAAAAAGAAAAAAGTATATAAATTTAATTTCATATTATCGTTATTTTTCTTAATAGTATTGGTGTCATTTTACATTTATGCTGCATATGATAGAGAAAAATCAGAAGCAGTGTCACAAGACATTTTAGCAAATGCAGATATACCTGAAGAAGATACAACAGTAGCTAATAGTGATATTTTAATTGCTGTATTAAATGATACAACAGATGATGGAGAAGAAGAAAAGCCAGTAGTAGTACCAACAGCAAACAATTCAAATACAACAAATAAACCTATAACAAAAACAAAGGAAAAATCATCTGCTGGATATACATATGTAGTAGATGGAAGAATTGAAATTCCAAAAATAAAAGTAGATTATCCGATATTATCTGGGGAAACAAAATCAGAACAAGAAACAGAGTCTTTATTAAAAATATCACCACTAAAATTTCATGGACCTGAAATAAATACAGTAGGAAATTATTGTATAGTGGGACACAATTATAGAAATTCTAAGTTTTTTAGTAAAGTTCTAACACTACAAAATGGTGATATAATAAAAATTACAGATACAACAGGAAAAGTAATAGAATATTCAGTATATACAAAATATAATGTAGTTCCAACAGATGTTAGTTGTACATCACAAGAAACAAATGGAAAAACAGAAATAACTTTAATAACTTGTACCAATGATAGTAAAGAAAGAGTAATAGTAAAAGCAAGAGCAATTTAAGTTGGAGAAATGTGGAAAAACAGGTCTTTTTAGACTTGTTTTTTTGAATTATTCAGTATATAATAATGAGCATATAAAAAATTTAGGAGATGGTAAAATGCAAGTAAGTAAAGAAGAAATATTGCATATTGCAAATTTAGCAAATTTAACATTAGAAGAAAATGAAATAGAAAATTATTTAGAAAATTTACAAGAAATATTAGATTTTGCAGATATAGTAAATAATGCACATGCAGAAAGTTTAGATATAACAATAGGAGCAAATGAAGCTCAAAATGTATTTAGAGAAGATAAGGTTGAAATATTTGAAGATAATAAAGCTTTATTACAAAATGCACCAAGCGAAGAACAAAATATGTTTAAGATACCTAAAGTAATTTAATACAAAATTTAAAATTGCTTTTTAGTGTTTGCTATAATTTAAGTTTTAGCATTAAAGAAATAATGTAGAATATAGGATTAGAAAATATAAAATACAGCAACTAGCAAAATATTAGGCATAGAAATGTTATATAAGTACTTAAATATAAAATACTTGATAAGAAAAGAATATGTTTATAAAACTAATAAATAACTTGTAACATATTAAACAAGGAGGAAAGATAATGAATATTACTGAATTAACAGTTCATGAATTACAAGAAAAATTAAGAAATAAAGAATTGAATGTAAAAGAGATTACAAAAGCATATATTGATAGAATAAATGAAAAGGAAAAAGATGTACAAGCTTTTGTTACTACTTTAACAGAAGAAGCAGAAAATAAAGCAGAAGAAATTCAAAAAAAGATAGATAATAAAGAAATTGATGGAGAATTTGCAGGTATTCCAATTGGGATAAAAGATAATATTTGTACAAAAGGGATAAAAACAACTTGTTCTTCAAAAATGTTAGAAAATTTTGTATCACCATATGATGCAACAGTTATGGAAAAAATTAATAACGAGAACCTAATTAATTTAGGAAAATTGAATATGGACGAATTTGCAATGGGAGGGTCTACGGAGCATTCATATTTCAAAATTACAAAAAATCCATGGAATTTAAGTAAAGTTCCAGGAGGTTCATCAGGAGGAAGCGCAGCAGCTGTTGCAGCAAATCTAGTACCTTGGGCATTAGGTAGTGATACTGGTGGTTCAATAAGACAACCAGCTAGTTTTTGTGGAGTTGTAGGATTAAAGCCAACATATGGTCTTGTTTCAAGATATGGACTAGTAGCATTTGCTTCATCATTAGACCAAGTAGGACCTATCACAAAAGATGTTAGAGATTCAGCTTTATTATTAAATATAATTGCAGGTCATGATAAAAAGGATACAACATCTGTAAACAAAGAAAAAATAGATTATACAAAATGTTTAAAAAATGATGTTAAAGGATTAAAAATAGGAGTTCCAAAAGAATTTTTTGGAGAAGGTATAAATCCAGAAGTAAAAGAAACTTTACAAAAAGCAATAGAAAAATATAAAGAATTAGGTGCTGAAATAGAAGAGTTTTCATTAGATATAGCAAAATATTCTTTGGCAGCATATTACATTATAGCATGTGCAGAAGCAAGTTCAAACTTAGGTAGATTTGATGGAATAAGATATACATATAGAACAGGAGAATTTAAAAATCTAAAAGAATTATATAAAAAATCAAGAAGCGAAGCATTTGGAACAGAAGTAAAAAGAAGAATAATACTTGGAACATATGTATTATCATCAGGATATTATGATGCTTATTATAAAAAAGCACAACAAGTGAGAACCTTAGTTATGAATAAATTCAATAAAGCTTTTGAAAAATATGATGTTATATTAACACCAACATCACCAACAGTAGCTTTTGGAATTGGTACAAAATCAGAAAATCCATTAGAAATGTATTTATCAGATATATGTACAGTATCAGTAAATATAGCAGGGTTACCAGCTATATCAATACCTTGTGGAGTAAATAGTGAAGAAATGCCAATAGGAATGCAATTAATAGGAAACAAATTTGAAGAAGAAAAAATATTAAATGCAGCATATACATTTGAACAAGCAGTTGAATTTAGGAAAAAATATCAACCTGAATTTAAGAAAGATTAAGGGAGGAAGAAATATGTTAAGAGATGATTATGAAGTAGTAATAGGGCTAGAAGTTCATGCAGAATTATCAACAAAGACAAAGATTTTCTGTTCATGTCCAACAACATTTGGGGCAGAACCTAATACACAAGTTTGTCCAATATGTATGGCAATGCCAGGAACTTTACCTGTTTTAAATGAAAAGGTTGTTGAATATGCTGTAAAAGCAGGACTAGCTACTAATTGTGAAATTTCAAGAGATTGTAAAAACGATAGAAAAAACTATTTTTATCCAGATTTACCAAAAGCATATCAAATATCTCAATTTGACCAACCACTTTGTGAAAATGGTAATATCGAAATAGACATAGATGGCGAAAACAAGAAAATAGGAATAACAAGAATTCATATAGAAGAAGATGCAGGTAAATTAAATCATGATGATTTTGCAGGAGGGAGCTTGGTAGACTTAAATAGAGCAGGAGTTCCTTTAATAGAAATAGTTTCAGAACCAGATTTAAGAAGTAGCCTTGAAGCAGATGCATATTTGAAAAGATTAAAATCAATATTAGAATATATAGAGGTTTCAGATTGTAAAATGCAAGAAGGTTCTTTTAGAGCAGATGTTAATGTTTCTGTAAGAAAAAAAGGAGATAACAAATTAGGAACTCGTACAGAAATGAAAAACATGAATTCTTTTAGAAGCATAACTAGAGGAATTGAATATGAAATTGATAGACAAATAGAAATTATAGAAAATGGTGGAAAAGTAGAACAAGAAACTTTAAGATGGGACGATGTATCAGGAAAGACTTTTTCAATGAGAGACAAAGAAGATGCTCAAGATTATAGATATTTTCCAGAACCTGATTTAGTAGCTATAAGACTATCAGAAGAATATATTGAAAATATAAGAAAAACATTACCAGAATTACCTGAAAGTAGAAAAGAAAGATACTTAAAAGAATATAAATTATCAGAAAAAGATGCAGGAATAATAACAGCTTCAAAATATTTATCAGATTTATTTGAAAATGCAATAAAAGTTTGCAATAACCCTAAATCAGTAAACAACTGGATTATTTCAGATATATCAAGAATATTAAACGAAAAAGAATTAGAACCATCAGAAATACCATTTAATGCTACACAGTTAGGAAATTTGGTTATTTTAATAGATAAAGGAACAATAAGTTCTAGTATAGGTAAAAAAGTGTTAGAAGAATTATTTGAAAATCCAAGAGAACCTGAAGAAATAATAAAAGAAAAAGGATGGATTCAAATATCAGATGAAGGTGCTATTAAGGAAATAGTACTAAAAATATTAGAAGCAAATCCACAATCAATAGCAGACTATAAAGCAGGAAAAGATAGAGCACTAGGATTTTTAGTAGGACAAGCAATGAAAGAAACAAAAGGAAAAGCAAATCCTAAGATGTTAAATGAAATGTTTTTAGAAGAATTAAAAAAATAGATAATAACTTAATAGGGTGAGTTTTAAGTTGTTGATAAAGTAAACTAGCTTTTATACAGAAAACAAAGTTGAATATTATTAATTTTAGAAAGAATGATATATGCTTGATAAATTAAACGGTTTGACTTAGAAAATTATGGTAATACTATTGACATATAAACATAAAATAAAGTATAATATATTTACAGAAATGATATAAAAGTCAAATTTATAGCGATATATTTCTGTAAAAAGTTTTGTAAAAACCCAAGATGAGGGCACAAAAAAAGACTAGAGTTCCAGCTCTAGTCTTTTTGTATGTATTAATCAAACGTCTTTAAAATAAGATATATTAAGATTAATACAATAAGTTTTGTAAAATTGCCCAAAATGATTACACCTCCTTTGGAAGGCTGGGCACAAAAGAATTATACAATAGTAGAATAAATTAATCAACAATATTATAAAACTAATGTTTATTTATTTCGTATATAAAATTTATTAAAATAATTGCAAAAAATCCAAACTTATGATATAAATTATACAAGTAATTATGTGTGAAAAAACCAAGGAAAACGAGGTGAAAAAATGATAAAAGCTTATGCTAAATCAGATATAGGAAAAGTAAGAGAGATTAATCAAGATTATTATTATATATCGAACTCCTTAGACGAAGTACAGTTATATATGTTAGCAGATGGAATGGGAGGATATAATGGAGGAGAAATCGCAAGTAAATTAGCAATTCAGTCTGCTAAAAGTTATATAGAAAATAATTTTAAAGAGATAGAAAAAGACAAAGAAAGTATAATTCAATTAGTTGCAAGTAGTATGGAATATGCCAATATGGTAGTATATGAAAAATCAAGAGAAAACAAAGAATTAGAAGGCATGGGTACTACTTTAGAGGTTTGTCTAATATATAATAATAGAGCATTTATTGGACATATAGGAGATAGTAGAATTTATAGAATTAGAAAAGAATTTATGAGAAAATTGACACAAGACCATAGCTATGTTCAAAAATTAGTAAAAGATGGAACGATAACACAAGAACAAGCAGCACATCATCCACAAAAAAATATGTTAATGAAAGCATTAGGCTGTAATGCTTTTGTAGAACCAGATGTTATGGTAAAAGGATTTTTAAAAGATGATATAATTATAATGAATTCAGACGGATTAACAAATTTAGTATCACAAGAAGAAATGTTTAAATGGGCTAAAAAGGATATTGAACAAGCACCAAAAGAACTTGTAAAATTGGCAAACGAAAATGGTGGTTATGATAATATTACAGTTATTGTTATAAAAAACATATAACAATATAAGCAATCCACATATAAACATATTAAGGAGAGATAAAATATGATTTTAGAAGGAAAAGTATTGGGGAATAGATATGAAATTATCGAAAAAGTCGGTAATGGAGGAATGGCGACAGTATATAAAGCAGAAGATAAAGTATTAAAAAGAAATGTAGCAGTCAAAATTTTAAGAGATGAATTTACAACAGATGAAGAATTTATAAAAAGGTTTGAAATAGAAGCACAATCTGCCGCAAGATTAGTTCATCCTAATATAGTATCTATTTTTGATGTAGGAGTTGAAGAGAATCTTTATTATATAGTAATGGAATTAATTCAAGGGAAGACATTAAAAGAAATTATAGTAGAAGAAAGAGGACCACTACCATGGAAATGGTCTGTAAATGTAGCAATACAGATAGCTTCGGCATTAGAGATGGCACATAAAAATAATATTATTCATAGAGATATAAAGCCACATAATATAATAATAACAGAAGATGGAATAGCTAAAGTTACAGATTTTGGAATAGCAAAAGCAGTATCTAATTCTACTATTACAGCCTTTGGAACTACTATTGGCTCAGTTCATTATTTTTCACCAGAACACGCAAGAGGTGGATTTACTGATGCTAAATCAGATTTATATTCATTAGGTGTAGTAATGTATGAAATGGTTACAGGAAAAGTGCCATTTGATGCAGATACTCCAGTGTCTGTTGCATTAAAGCATATGCAAGAAGAACCAGAAGAACCAATAGAATTAAATCCTAATTTACCAAGTGCAGTTAATAAAATTATAATGAAAGCATTAAAGAAAGATACAACTTTAAGATATCAAACTGCAAGTGAAATGTTAACAGATTTAAGACGAGCATTAAAGAATCCAGATGGTGAATTTGTAGATGACAGAGAATATGATGAAACAGCTAAAACACAAAAAATAAATACAGATTTATATGGAAATATAGAAGAAAATTCAAGAACTAAAAATAAAAATGGAAAAAAAGAAGGAAAGTTCAAGAAATTTATAAAAGAACATAAAGCTTTAAGTATTGTTATAGGATTAATATTATTATTTGCATTAAGTTTAGGTGGAACATTGGCTTTCTTAAATCTTACTAATCCACCAGAAGTTGAATTACCAAACTTAGTAGGAATGTCAAAAGAAGAGGCACAAAAAGAAGCAGAAAATTTAAAATTGAAATTTGAAATAAAAGAAGAAGAATTTAATAAAGAAATACCAGAAGGATTTATTATATCTCAAGACCCTAAATATATAGAAAAATATAATGTAAAAGAAGGAAGCACAATAACAGTAGTAGTTAGTAAAGGACAAGAAAAAACAAAAGTACCTAATGTAAAAGGAAAATCACAAGAAGAGGCTCTACAATTATTAGAAGAAGCAAAATTAAAAGCAGAAATAATTGAAGAAACAAGTAAAACTGTAAAAGAAGGATATGTAATTAGCCAAGAAACAGAACCAGATGAAGAAGCATTTGCAGGAGATACAGTAAAAATTCATATAAGCAAAGGAACAGGAATAAAACAAGTAAATGTTGTAAGTGTAATAGGTCAAAATGAAGCAAATGCAAAAACAACTTTGACAGGTTTAGGATTAAAAGTAAATGTTGCTTACGAAGAAGATACATCAAAAGCAGATGGAATAGTTTTAAAACAAAGCCTAGAAGGTGGAAAAACTGTTAATGAAGGTACAACAATAACAATAACAGTAAATAAAATAGCAGAAATGAAGGAAGTATCTGTTAGTGTAAATGTAAAATCTTTACTTGGCGGAAATATATATGAAGAATCTTCAAATACAACAAATTCATCAGGAGATAAAAAAGTTAAAAAAGTTAATCTAAAAGTTGTAGTTGGAAATGATACAATATATTCAAGTAAGGTAAGTGCATCAGAAACAAGTATAAAAGCAACAACAAAAGGAAAAGGAACAAAAGAAATAAAAGTATATATAGATGATGTTTTGAAAAATCAAGGACAAATAAAATATGGAGAGATGACAGCTTATACTGCTGAATAGGTAGATAAACGCATTGGAGATATAAATTTAAAATAAGTAATGGGAGCATATTAATCAAAATTATAAGTGGTTTTGATTGATATGTTTTTTTATTGTTTTGAAAATTAGTTGCTGGAAAAGCCATAGTTATAAACCATTTCCAGCTTCTCTACAATAAAAGCATTATCTACTAATTAAAATATAAGTAAAAGCTAGTGAATAATTGAAAAAACATTTTTTTTGATATATAATATAAAACGATAGGAGGCAATATGCAAGGAATAATAATAGAAAATATTTCAAATTTATATAGAATAAAATCAGAAAATAAAATATACGAAGCAACAGCTAGAGGAAAGTTTAAGCAAAATGAAATAACACCAGTAGTGGGAGATAAGGTAGAGTTTGAAATATTAGATGAAGAAAATAAAAAAGCTGTAATAGAAGAAATTGGAGAAAGAAAAGTATATATAAAAAGACCAAAACTTGCAAATATAACACAAATAATCTTTGTGGTTTCTAGTAAAGACCCTAAACCAGATTTATTAATGCTTGATAAACAATTAGCCTTTGCAGAATTTTTGAAAATTAATTCAGTAATTGTGTTAAATAAGACAGACTTAGATAAAAAAGAAGAATTTAAAGAAATAAAGCAAATATATGAAAGAATTGGTTATAAAGTTATAATAACAGATGCAAAAAAGAAGCAAGGAATAGAAGAGTTAAAAACAGAAATGAAAAATAATATAAATGCCTTTTCAGGAAATTCAGGAGTAGGAAAATCAACCCTTATAAACGGCATTTTTGATAAAGATGTAACAGAAGAGGGAGAGATAAGTAAAAGAAATAAAAGAGGAAAAAACACTACAACATCAATTAAACTTTATGAAATCGATGATAATACATACATTGCAGATACTCCGGGATTTTCTACATTTGATATATCTGAAATAGAAAGTAAAGACTTAGAAAAATATTTTAGAGAATTTAAAGAAAATATAAAAAACTGTGAATTTGTTGGATGTACACATATAAAAGAAGAAAATTGTGGAATAAAAATGGCAATAGAAGAAGGAAAAATTGATATATCAAGATACAATAGGTTTTGTAAAATATATAATGAATTAAAAGAAAGAGAGGAACGAAGATGGTAGAAATATCAACATCAATACTTAATGTAAAAAAAGGAGAAGAGTCTAAAACATTTTTTGGGCTAGAAGCTGGAAAAACAGATTATTTTCATATAGATGTTATGGACGGAAAATTTGTAGAAAAAGATACATATCAAAAAATGTTGGAATATTCAGCATATATAAAAAGAATATCAAATTTACCATTAGATGTTCATTTAATGGTAAGAGATATAAAATCAGCAGTAGAAGATTTTATTTCAGTTGAGCCTAATATTATAACTTTTCATTTAGAAGCTTGTGAAAATAAAGAAGAGGCAATGGAATTTATCAAATATATTAAAGAAAATAATTCAAAAGTTGGAATTGCAATAAAGCCAGAAACTAAAATAGAAGATGTTTATGAATTTTTACCATATATTCATATGTGCTTAATAATGACTGTTGAACCAGGAAAAGGTGGACAAACATATCTTAGTGAAATGACAGAAAAAATAAATAAACTAAGAGAGTATATAGAAAAAAACAATATTGAGGTAGATATAGAAGTAGATGGCGGAATTAACTTGAAAACAGCGCCAGAAGTGAAAAAAGCAGGTGCAAATATATTAGTTGCAGGAACAGCAATTTTACTTGCAAATGATTATAAAGTTATAATTGACGAATTAAAAGCAGAATAATGTAAAGTATAATAATGGAATTAATTAAAGTATATATAAAGTTAACAAAAGTAAGATTACTTATTAGATATAAAATAAATGAAAATATATAGAAATTCAAAGTTAAAATTAAATTTTCTATGTATTTTCAAAAGTAATAAAAATAAAATCCCAAAATTCGATTTATGAAAATAGAAACTTGGGGTTTTATTTTTTTGTTTTGAACTGCGTTAATGATATTGGAATAATGAATAATCATAAATATAGAATAATTTTATATTATTAAATATAAATAATTTTTATTACAATGTATTGTAATAACATTGCTAATAGTATATAATTTACTTATTCAATATGCTAAGAATATTATATTAGAATAAATAAATTTAATATGGTAAAAATATAATAAAATATTTAATTAATAAAAAATTTTAAGAATAAACAAAAGAAGGGGAAGAAGAATGAAAAATAGTTGTAAAGAAAATAGTAAGGGAATAACACTAATAGCGTTAGTAATAACAATAATAGTGCTATTAATTTTAGCAGGAGTAAGTATATCAATGTTAACGGGAGATAATGGAATATTAAGTCAAGCAACAGAAGCCAAAAAAGCAAATATAAGAGGACAGGAAAAAGAGCAAATAAAATTAGCAATGCAAAGCTTAAAAATGGATAAAATATCAAAAAATATATCAACAATAGTTACACCTGAAGAATTGCAAAATCAATTAATATTAGATGGAGCCAAAAAAGTAGTAGTAGAAAGTGGAGAAAATAATAAATTAATAGTAAATTATCAAGAAAGTAAAAATTCATATGTGGTAAATCAAGATGGAAACATAGAAGGAACGGGAACAAATGAAGGACCATCATCAGAAGAAGAATATAATAAAGAGAAGAATGTAAATAGACCTAAAATAGCAAAAGGAATGATACCAATAAAATATAATGGAGCAGATTGGGTAGTATGCTCAAAAGATGACCCGGAATGGTATAATTATAACAGTACAAAAAAATGGGCAAATATAATGTTAAGTGATGGAACATACAAAGAAGGAAAAGTACAAGAAGGACAAATAGTAAAAGAAAATGAGCTAGGAAGCATGTATGTGTGGATACCAAGATATGCATATAGAATAGCAGGAGATAAGAATATAGAAATAAATTTCTTAAAAGGAAATACA
>DBGCHZ010000015.1:0-221877 GCA_048355915.1 Clostridia bacterium
TTAAAACTTTTGCTTAAATCTTTTATAACCATTTTTTATTCTCCTTGATTTCTTTAAAATTATTTGTTATAATATTAAAGAAATCATATGTTTATTTATGTGTATTGTAGGGTTATCTATTTTCTTGGCAGATGTTAGATAACTCTATTAATTTTGTTACATACTTTGTTCTTGCATTATCTATAATCGTATTTCTCATATGTGTTTTTTCTTTTTCTGGAATATCTAAAGCTTCTATGTCTTGTACTTCATTCATTGTCATTATAAATTCATCTAGCATTTGCTTTTGTATTTCTTTACTGTTTTTCTTTGTTAGTTCTATGTTTCTACTAAGTTCTGTTATACATTTCCCTTGTCTAATTATTGTTTTTAAAAACATATTTCTCATCTCCTTCCTACCTATAAACTGTTATACAATTATCTAATACATAAATTGCTAAATTATAATTTATTATATTTAGTAATACTATTCCTGTTAGATATGTTACTGCTCGTCCTATAAATGCATATACTTTATTTTTATCTAATTTTCTTTTCATTGGTGTTCCTCCTTTAAACTACTCTATTTAATTCCCTGTTGATTCGTATTTTTTCAAAATCAACATCAATCTTTTTAGACTTTCTTTTTCTTTTAATTGGGTAAATTTGTATCATTTTTTCTTGCTCTTCATTTTTTAATTTTTCCTCAAATTCTTCTATGTCTTTTAAATCAAATCTATACTGAGCTCCTATTTTTATAAATTTTAGACCTTGTTGCGTAAATTTGATTATTGTCCTATTGTCTTTTACCCTAAAATGTTTTTTTGTTTCTTCTAATGTTAAATACATTTAGTCCACCTCTTTTTCTATTGTTGGAACAATTCCATTTTTCTTTAAATGTTCATATAAGAATAATCTACCTTTTTGTGTCCATTTTGTATTCAATTTTGTGAATGTTGTTCCGTCTTTATGCTTTAAATTTATTGTTTCGCTTGATGTATATCCATGATTTTGATATTTTGAATATAAAAACCATTGTTCTCCTTCTTTATATTGAATGCCTAATTTATGCAACATTTTATTCATTTCTGTCGCTGACATTCCATAGTCTTTTGCTATTGCTTTTATTTTTATTAAACTTTTACTTTGTAAAATTATGTCTGTATAATCTGCTTTTGGTTTTAATTCTCCTATCAACTGCTTTTGCTGTGTATTTTCTAGTTGTAATACATTTAATTTATTCTCTGCTATTTTCAATGCTCTTGCCATTATTTTTTCTGGACTATTAAAATCTTTCTCTACTTGTATGAAATATTGTCTTACCTTTTTACCATTTTCATTTCTTTGTATCATTGCAATTTCTTTTGCCATATCTAATTTGATAGCATGATTTACTTGTTCATAAGTACGCGCTCTTTTTTGAGCATCTACTTTTTCATTAAATTCGACATAGTCAACATTTTCTATAAATCCATATTCTTTCATTCTGTTAAACCAAGTATCATATCTTGTTTCTACTCCTAACACTTCGTGTAATTCTCTACCGTTTACTATTGGTTCTTGATTTTCATTTACTTCAATTTTAATTAATTCTTTCATTTGTTTTCACCTCCTTTTGTTAATTTTTTTAACGTTTCAAGTCAAAAAAATATAATCTTTATAATTCAAATTATTGGATTCACAAAACAAAATAATTGCATTACAAAGTTTTGCACTATCGTTATCTTCCTTTTTATTAAGCACCTTACTGACATATTCTCTGCTTATTCCAATAGTTTCTGCAAATTTTGTTTTATTATTATCAAATTTTTCCTCTATTAATTTTTGCAATTTTTCTTTATTGATTTTCATTTTTCTTTCTCCTTTCTTTTTGTTATTTTTTTTAACAACCACATTATATATACTTTATTTTTCTTTGTCAATACTTTTTGTAAAATTTTTTAACAAAATATTGTTGCTTTTTTTCACAATATGATATATACTATGATATATGGAGGTTTGAACATGTTTAATAAATTAAAATTTTCTCAAATTTTAAACGAAATAAATAATACTTATGATACAATGACAGAGTTTGCAGAAAAATCTGGTGTAAATAGAACTTATTTATCACAATATATAAATCAAAAATTAGATAATCCACCATCTCCTAAAGTTTTAATGAAAATAGCTAATTATTCTAATGGAATTACAAATTATGAAAAATTAATGGAAATATGTGGATATATAGATGGTTCAAAGCAATTAATCGAATACGAAAATTATGAATTATTTTCTAAAATGTGGGATAAATATTGGGCAGATAGGAAAAAACTTTTATTATCTTCTGAAGAAAATAATATTATACATGAATTATTACAACCTATTCTTCCTAAAATTGATAAAGATTTTATATTGACTGATGATGTATTGGATTTTTTGTTAGAAGATGCATCATATTTAGATAAAAAAACATTAAAAAAAGTAAGGGATGGGCTTGCATTTGATTTACAATTTAATATAGAACTTTTAAAATTATCTTATTTGCATAACAAATTACCACAAAAAGATAATTTGAATACTACTTCTCAATATTATATGTGTCCAGTCTACGGGCAAATAAGTGCTGGGCAACCTAACTGGGCAGAAGAAAATATAGAAGGAAGAATACCTATTGATACTGATTTAATGGATATATATAATCCAGAAGAATATTTCTTTTTGCGTGTTAATGGAGAAAGTATGAATAAAATTGTAAAAAATGGTGCTTTTGCTTTAATTCATAAACAAGATATAGTAGAAAATGGAGAAATAGCAGTAATATTAGTAAACGGTTATGATGCCACACTAAAGAAATTTACTAGACAAGGCGAATTAATTATATTAGAGCCAAACTCAACAGATGAAAGTTTTGAAACACAAGTATATGATAAAACTACAACTATTAAAATATTAGGTAAATATGTAGGCAAGTTAGAAATTAATAAGTAAAGGAGTTTTTAAATGGCTGGAACAAAAAGAAAAGTTGGAACCAACAAATGGCGTTTAGAATATATGTACCATAATAATAGGTATAGTCAAAATGTAACCGCCTCTTCTCCTTCAAAAGCTGATACATTATTAGCTTTATTTATTGCACAAATAGAAAAAGGAGAATATTCTAGACAAAATGAAATAACTTTTACTGAATTTGCGCAAATGTTTTTAGATAAATATGCTATTCCTAATCTTTCAGACACTACTGTTATTAATTATAAATGTATGCTTAATAAATATATATTAGATGAGATTGGTGCTTATAAATTAAACACATTAAAAAGACTTCATATTCAAGATTTAGCCAATAAATTATTACAAGAATACAATTTATCTAGTAAAACGATTAAAAACTATATAAAACTAATTTCGGCAATTTTAGAAAAAGCTATTGAATGGGATTACTTAAAAGAAAATGTTGCTAAACATGTAGACATTCCTACTAATTATAATAAACCTAAAAAAGAACAAGAAATTTATAATAATGAAGAAATAAAATTATTATTCAATGCCTTAGAAAATGAAGAAGAACCTTTTAAAACTATGATTTATGTTTCTTTTTATACTGGCGCTAGGCGTGGAGAAGTTTTAGGATTGCGTTGGCAAGATATTGACTTTGAAAATAATATTATACATATAATAAAAAATAAAATAAGAAAAGTTGATGGAACAAAAATTAAGGAAACTAAAAATAAAAGGTCAAGATGTTTTGTTGCTCCACAAGTTTTATTAAATAAACTAAAAGATATATATAATAATCAGAATCCTTCTGAATTGATTTTTAACTACCACCCAGCTACTTATACTAGAATGTGGCAAGATTTCATTAAAAAACATAATTTAAAGTATATTACACTACATGATTTAAGACATACAAATGGAAGTATATTAGCTTCAAAAGGTGTAGATATAGTTACTATTGCAAATAGATTAGGACATCTTCCAGCTACCGCCTCTGCTTATTACTTACATGCTGTTTCAGAGGAAGATAAAAAAGCAAGTCAAAAACTCGAAAATTTGTTTTAAAATTTAGGCGTAATTTAGGCGTAATTCCTCTTTAAAATTACGCCTACGGATACAAATGTATGCTTATATATAATTGTGGTTTATTCTTACTCTACCAATGCAAACACGATTTTTTAGTCATTCTAAAACAACTTTCAAATACACCTTCCGACCTGATAGCGTGGGTTCGATTCCCACTACCCGCTCCATAACGTTTCTGTTCGAACTTTTATGAACAGTAGATATGAAATCAATCAGATATAAACTGGTTGATTTTTTCTTTTGCGAAAAAATCATTAATATATTTTCTTCTATTTTAGATATTTTATATCAGTACCATTTAAAATTTGCATTTGTGATATTGCTATTTTATTTAATTTTTCAAGTCTTTCAGATTGTTTTATGCCTTCATTTATAAATACAGAATTTAAGTTTTCTAAATTTGCTAAACATATTAATTCATTTATTGTTGCATAATCTCTTATATTCCCATCTAAATTTGGATTATTTGTACGCCATTCTTTAGCAGTCATACCAAATAAAGCCATATTTAAAACATCAGCTTCTTCTGCATAAACAAAATTTATCTGATTTTTAGTCAGTTCTTTAGGAACTAAATTATTTTTTATTGCATCAGTGTGTATTCTATAATTAATTTTAGAAAGTTCTCTTTTTGCATTCCAGCCTATTTGCTTTTGTTCTTCTGCTTTTAATCTTTCAAATTCTTTTATTAGTAATAATTTGAATTTTGGACTAATCCACATTCCAAATTCAAATGCTATATCTTTATGTGCATAAGTTCCACCATATCGACCAGCTTTAGAAATTATGCCAATAGCATTTGTTTTTCCAGTCCATTCCTTAACACTAAGTTTATAACTATTTAAACCTGCTTGACTTTTAATTATGGCGAATTCGCCATAATTAAAATCAGGATTATGAATTTCTTCCCAAATTCCTAAAAATTCAATAGTATTCCTATTTCTTAACCAATCCGATATAAAAAAATCTCCATCTTTTGATTTTAACATATCAGTAATAGATATATAGTCCTCATCTTCAATTTTCATATATGATATCTTTTGATTTAAAACATTTAATTCTGGCATAAACAACCTCCATATAATAAATTCTACCATAGTAACTGCTGAATTTATGCAATCCTTTGTTTTTTTATTCTAGGCGTAATTGGGGCGTAATTTTATATATTTTTATTATTCCTTTTAACTAAAATAATCACTTTTTCTTTTATCTTTACATACAATTCTTCTTTAATCAGGTAACTTAATTTCTTTGCCCTTCAAGTATTCTAAAATTCCATTTTCACTTTCAAAATTAAATTTTAATATATAACTACAAAGCATTTGATTCTTTTTATGAAATTCTTTATTGATATTATTTTTCCCGTATTTTCCATCACCAATTATTGGATTACCTATATGTGCTAAATGTGCTCTTATTTGGTGTGTTCTTCCTGTTTCTATTTCTACATCTAATATAGCCGTATTATCTTTTCTTTTTTCCAATACTTTATAACTAGTTATAATTTTTTGATAACCTTTTTTAGGAATATCACTTATATATACTTGTGCTTTTTTATTATCTTTAAATAAGTACGCTTCTAATCTTTTATTTTCATATTTTGGTATACCATATACCCATGCTAAATAATGTTTTTCTATTTCATGTTGCTTGAATTTTCTTAATAGAATTTCTAAACTTTCTTCATTTTTTGCAAACAGGACTAATCCAGTTGTATTTCTATCTAATCTATGACATGGCATTGGTTTATAAATATTTTCTTTATATTTTTTATGTATTATATTTGTTAAACAATTCTCTCCTGTCACTTCTAAATTGGCTGGTTTATTAATTACTAAAATGTTTTCATCCTCATATACAATATCTAAATTTATATTGTTTTCTCTTTCCTCTATTTCTTTTGGCAAATATAATAAAATTTCATCATTCTCATAAACTATAATATCTTTATTTATTCTTTTTCCATTTACCTTTATATCTTTCTTTTTTAGTAATTTACAAAACATACTATAATTAATATTTTTTACTTGTTCTAAAACAATTTTATTTAATTTTTTCTCATTATATTTTTTACTTACATTTAATCTTTTCATAATAGTATTATACATTAGTTTTAATATTGAAACAAGCTTGCTTTTATAATTTTTTCATATCTTTCAAAATTATTTTCATATTTTTCTATCATTCTGTAAAAATTCTTTGTATGTGTTTTGTATTTCAAATGACAGTATTCATGTAAAACTATAAAATCTATAACATCTCTATGAAACATTACTATTTTAGGATTTATTGTTATTTTATTATTTTCACATCTTCCTAGTTCTTTTTTCATATTTCTTATTTCATAATCTTCTGGAGCAAATCCTAACATTATTCTCATTTTTTCCATTGCCCTTTCTATTTCAACTTTTGCAATTTGTTCATACATCTTTTCTATTGCTAAGTCTAATATTTCTTGGTTACTGTCTTTTTTATATTTATTAGGAAGTGATATTTTTATAAGCTTATTTTCTACATATAATTCTGTAACTTTAACATTTTTATATACAATTTTTACTTTATAATCTATTCCTAAAACAGGTACTGGATGCCTTTCTAATGTAGTTACTAAATTTCTATTTATAGTCATTATTTCTTTTACTTTATTCATATTTATCACTCCTTGTTTGGTTTTTGTTTTTACGAATTATTGTTCGCTTCTTATTTCTATTTTATATGTATTTATTATTTTTGTCAATACTTTTTTGCAAAAAGTAAAAAAATGTTCGTATTATAAAAAATTAAATATGCAAAAAAAAAAACGAGGTAACTACTACTCCTCGCCTTTTAAAATCACACTTTATAAATATTTTTATTTATCTAAAATTATATAGCCATAATTTTTTCTATGACCTTGAACTCGATAAAATCCTTTCTATCTATTAAAAATTTTATCTACAAATTTTTCAAACCAATTTCTATTTTCCTCTTCTTTTTCTATTTTTTCACTTGCTGATTCTGTATAATCTTTTTTTGGAAGTGCAATATACTCAATTTGTTTATTAGTTAATTTTTGCATTCCTAATTTTTCTTTTGCTACTTTTTCTATATTATATAAGTTAAGACTATTTTCTATTGAAACTTCTAACTGTTCATTTTCTTTTTGTAAATTTGACAACTCTGTTTTTAAATTTTGCATTTCAGTAAATTGTTCATTTATTTGGGCATTTCTATAACTTATGGTCAACAATACAACAAAAGCTAACAATACGAATAAAGTAACTTTCCTATGCTTTTTCTTTTGAGCTTTTGATATTTTTATTTCCTGCCTAGGTATATCTTTTACAACATGTATTTTTTCTCTTTTATTTTTTTGTTCTTGATAATTTGGCTCTAATTTTCTTGGACTAGTTTCATACTGATACCTTGTTGCTGCCATAAGTTATTTCACCTCCCATTCGTTAATTAATTTTATATTCTCTCAAATATTCTAAGTTTTGCACTTTTTGATCTGCTATTTTCATCTTGTTCTTCTTCTGTTGCTATTATTGGTTTTTTATTGACAATTGTTCCATATTTTTTAGCTCCACATACGCAATACGGCAAGTCACTTGGACATGTGCATTTTCCAGTTGCTTCTATATACGCATTTTTTACTGCTCTATCTTCTAATGAATGAAATGTTATTATGCACAATCTTCCTTTTTCTTTCAACACATCAATACAATTTTGTACTGTTTTGTATAATGGCTTAATTTCATCATTAACCTCTATTCTTATTGCTTGAAATGTTCTTTTTGCCGGATGACCATCATTTTGTTTTGACTTTGGTATTGATTTTTCAATTATTTCTACTAATTGTTTAGTAGTATTTATTGTTTTAGTCTTTCTATATATACATATATTCTTAGCTATTTGCCTTGAAAATCTTTCTTCACCATATTCATAAATAATATTTGCTAATTCTTTTTCACTATATGTATTTACAACTGTTTTTGCTGTTAATTCCTGTGTTGTATCCATTCTCATATCTAATTCATTTTCTCCTAAGTAACTAAATCCTCTATTTCTTTCATCTAATTGATATGATGATACTCCCAAGTCTAACAATATTCCATCTACTTTTTCAATTTCTAATTCTTCTAAAATTTCTTTTATATTATCATGATTATTATGTATATATCTTACATTTGAAAATTCTTTTAAATTTTCTTTTGCAGCATTTAATGCCTCTTGGTCTCTATCTATACCTATTAATAATCCATTGTTTGAAAGTTTTTTTAATATCTCCTTACTATGTCCAGCTCCTCCTAATGTTCCATCTATGTAAATACCATCTGGTTTTATATTTAATCCTTCTATACATTCATTTAGCATTACTGGTTTATGTTGAAAATCCAAAATCACACCTCTTATCTTTATTTGGTAATAATTAATATTTATATTATAAGTAAAAAACAACTGGTAATTATAGAAACTACCAGTTGCCTTTTTTATATGTTTTTTCTTTTGGGTTTCATTTACTATATTCTTTTGTTTTATAATCATTTGTTTTTTACCTAAATGACTTTTGTACTTCGAATTTTATCTTTTGTATATTAACAATTAATCTTTCGTTTTCTTATCTTTAGTAATTAAAATCTTCTGTAAAATTATCTTTTGTCATTTCTCTTTTGTATATTAAAATATCTTTTGTATATATTTCTTTTGTATTTTTATCTTTAGTTTTTTATATAAACTTATAAAAGTTATATACCTAACATTGTCATATTCGCTGCAATATCATCTGCTGAAATATTTTCATCACATTTTTGCCATGTTTCTTTATTCCATATTTCTAGTCTTGTTCCTACTCCAATTATTACTACTTCTTTTTCTAAATTTGATGCAACACGCAAATTACTAGGAATTAAAAATCTACCTTGTTTATCTAATTCACATTCTGTTGCACCTGATAAGAAAAATCTTACAAAGTTTCTGGCATTTCTGTCTGATAGAGGTAATGTTTTTAATTTTGTTTCAAAATTCAACCACTCTTCTTGTGAAAACGCAAATAAACATCCATCTAACCCTTTTGTTAAGATGAATTTATCTCCCATATCTTGTCTTAGTTTAGCAGGCATTATTAACCTTCCTTTAACATCAAGAGAATGTTCGTATTCACCTATTAGCAATTGATTTTCACCTCTTTTCACAATCTACCACTTTGTACCACTTCTCTCCACTCCAATTTCATTGTAATATAACTTTATATATTTTTCAAGCCTTTTTTGGATTTTTTTAAAAATATTTTTATTTTTTTAATATGAATTGTAAATATTATTTTTTTTATTAATAAAAACTACATTAATATTAATTTAAAATAAACTTTTTAGTCTATAATCTATTTTTTATTTACAGATTGATATTATTATTTACACCAATTTTCAAAAATGATATTGCCAGTTCTGCTTTCGTATTTTATCATATTAATAGTTCATTTTCATTCATTAAAGTTGTTGTTATACTTTTATCAGGAAATAAAATTAGGAGGATTTTTATGGATAGTAATGAAAGATATTTAAGAAAAAATATTGGTAAAAAAATCAAATTGGCAAGAGCAAAGACTAACTTTACTCAAGAAAAATTAGCAGAAGAACTTTCTTTATCAACAAGATATATTAGTCAATTAGAAAGAGGTATTGCATTTGGAAGTGCAACAACTATTGTCAATCTTTGTAAAGCTTTAAATATTAGTTCAGATTTTTTATTTGATGATTTAATCGGTGTAGATGCTTCTTGTTTTGATGATTTTGTTGATGATAGATTTTTGGAAGCATATATGAAATTGAATGATTATAATAAAAGTATAATATCTGCTCTTACTAATCAATTAATAAAACTTCAAAATGATAGTGATAAAAAGAAATTAAATGCTTAATTTTAATTTCTTTTGTACAAGATAATTAAAATATATTAGGGTAATTCACAAAATATTGTAATAATAATATTTTGTGAATTACCCTTTTGGTGATAAATTTATTATTTAATAATTTTTCAAAAATAAAAAAGCATTGCTAAATACTAAATTAGCGACCAAACTAATAGACCAGTATTTAAGCAAACGCTCTATAATCCAAATTGCTAATTCTATAAATAAAGATTAGCACAAGAAAAGTTAATTCCTCTCTCATTAATAATTATATAATATATAATTAAAAAAATCAAGAATATACTATTGATATTTAATTCATATTCCAAGCATCATTACTAAGTTTTCTAAATGAGCTTTTTTATGTAACAATTATTTTTCTTAAATCATCTACCAATTCATTATATTCTAATTTTACATTTATGAGATTTATTTTTTTACAATCCCTTTTACAAGTAATTCAACTGTTATTTCTTCTATTATTCTATGTTGTTTATAATTATTTCTATCCTAATCTCTTATTTATTGTTCAAAATTAAATGTATCGAAATAATACTTTCTATTTTAATACTGCAATTCAACAATTTTGCATTTTTTGTCTTTTGCTCTGTATTATTTTTCAACCCTATTTACTTTTGGTAGTTGAATACATCTTATGTTAAAGTTAAAATTTCTTTTCATAATCTGTAATTACAAATTTTATAGCATTTAAATACATCATATGTTAAAGTTAAACGGAAAACAAGCATTAACTATTGATGGAGAAGTACCATTTAAATACATCATATGTTAAAGTTAAACCTTTACCTCCATTTATAAATAATTTCTGCCATATCATTTAAATACATCATATGTTAAAGTTAAACCCTCAGCTATTGACTTTATAGATGTTAATGTTTCATTTAAATACATCATATGTTAAAGTTAAACCATCGCCATACCTAGTAAATTTAAATACATAATAATATAAATATGTTGATAAATCAACACTTTTTTATTTTTTTCCAAGTAATTATTATTTTCTTATATTTAGCTATATCAAGCTTTTCTGCTTTTAAGTTGGAAAACTATAAAAATATGTCTTCAGTATTTTTCTCATTTTTTCCTAATATTGTTTCACCTATTGTCTTAAAATCCATAAGTTTGATAATAGATATAAAATCCCTTTCTTTGTCTATAATATTTTTTAATTCAGATTCTAATTCTAATATTTGTGAATTCGTTAATGCTCCTCTAAAAACTGATTTTTGCCAATGATTTAGATATTTCTTACATTTTTTAAATACCTTATTCACTCTTGCTTCTGTGTCTGAATCACTTTTTTTGTATTCTTCTATATATTTTGAAGATATTTTATCTAATACCATATTTTCATATTTAATTTCTGTATTCTTTCCATCTTTTGCTTTTATTTCATGTAATACCCTTCCAATTCTTACCTCTTCTGAATTGTCTTCTAGATTTATTCTATTTGCAAATAAGTAACATTGCCTTTTGCAATGAAAATAGTAATTTACTATTGTCCCAGTTATTTTCATAAGAATAATTCATCTCCCTTTTCTAAATACTTATTTCTGTCAAATCTTCCATCTACTATATATTTTTCTCCATCTGCTACATAATACATTCCTCCTATTAGTTCTCCTTCTATTAAATTTATTTTATTAGGATTTATTGAATATATAAATAAATTTAGTTCTTCTGCAATTTGAGATAGTTTTACTTTCTTTTCTGAATACGATATCTGGTTATCTTTGTAAATTTTAATATATTTGTCAAAAATGTCTGAACCTTTTATTTCTCTTCCATTTATATTAATTGTATAATTGATGAAAATATCTATTGTATTAGTTTTTATGAGTTGCATAATATCTTCTATTTTTTTATAGTTAATTAATTTGCAATATTTTTTAAAATTACTTATATTTTTTTCTGTATATTCTTCGGTTTCTTCTTTTATTTGTTTCAAAATTTTATTATAAAATGATTCAAACCTCTTATTTTTTATCCACTCTCTACTTATTTCTTTGTTTAGATTATATTGTAGCCTTTTATCTTTTTTATATATCATCTTTGCATCATCTAAATCAAAAAAATATGCTACACAATCTTTTTTCTTATTCGATCTATTTATTCTTCCTAAAAATTGTTCTTCACTATCTATGAATGATATGTCTTTAAAACCAATGTCCATATCTATGTCTACACCTGCTTCTATCGTTTGCGTTGCAACCAGTATTATTGATGTATTTTTCTTTGTTTTCTCTATTATATTTTTTCTTGAATATTTATTATCGTCACCTGTCATAATATAGACATTATCTATTTTTTCTTTTAAATTTTTATATAGTTCTTCTGCTGTATCTTTTTTTATACATTCAATCAAAATTTTTTTATCTTTATGTTTTAATATTTCTTCTGATAATTTTTGTATATCTATTTTTTTATTTAATAAATCATAATTCAGATTTACTCTTTTTCCAAATAAATCATTTTTATAATATTTTTCTGCATTATTTATTAATGTAACAAAATTTGACATTTTTTCATCTAATAATTTATCTAACCTTGGTAATGTTGCAGACATTATTATAAATTTTATGTTTAATAATTTTGCATAACTATCAAACATTTCTATCATTTCTCTCCAAATATTATTGGAATATGCTTGAATTTCATCTAAAATGACAACACTATTTATGTAATTATATAAACTATAATTTTTTTCTTTTCCTGTTCCAAATAATGTATTAAATAGATTTATATGTGAGGTAATTATTATTGGATATTGGTTAAATATATTTTTAGTATATACTTCGTCATAATCTAAGTTTTCATTTGTATCGCTCATCATAGATGAAACCGAATTTATTACTACATATTCTTCATATTTATTAAAATATTTCTGAAATGTATTGTCTGTTTGTTCTATAATATTATTAAATGGAAAAATATAATGTATTGATGTAATATCCTTATTTGTTTTATATAATATTCTTGCTAAATTAATTGCCATATTAGTTTTACCAGCACCAGTTGGAGCTTCTAAATAGAATATATTTTTTTCTAAGTTATTTTTTAAAATCCCTTCTGTTTCAAGAAACATATCGCTTCTAAGTTTGTTTATTTCTTCTAACTCTATTTCTTCTCTTTCATACTTTCTAATATTCTTTATTAAATCTGAATTTTCATATTTTTCAAATAACTTTTCCTGCTTTTCTATTTCAAATTTAATTTCTTTTCCTGACATGTAATCATATGTTGCATAAAAATCTGCTGTTATTATGCAAGAATATAGCAATTTGCATAATATATACATATTTATTTCTTTAACTTTTAAGCTTTCTAATACTTTTTCTATATTATTTTGATTTAATTGCATTTCATAAACATTACTTTGTGGGTCTGAAATCTGTGGTATTTTTTTATTTTTTATGCTATCTAATAAATTGCTTAAAGTTTCTAATTTTGTATGATGTCTTGATATAATATATCCAAAAAAATATCCTGCATAGAGCTTTATAAATAGTTCTTCTCTATTTAACCTTGTTTTCTCTTTCATTACCATTTCTATAACTGAATCAATATATATTCTTGCTGATAGTGCTGCATGTGTGTCATCTGTATTTTCTGTTTCTATTTTTAGGTCATTATTCATCTTATTTTTTTGAAACAATGGATTTATTTTTCCAATATCATGGTAATATATTGCCTGTTTAAATAATATGTATATATCTTCTGTTAAATTGTTGTCTATATTAAAAGTATCTTTAATTATATTTTTTATTAGAATATCTAATTTTTTCTCTTTTTCCATTTTTTCATAATATTTATATGTCAATTTAAGATGAGAAACCAGTAGCTCTTTAGAACCACTGGTTTTTGTATGTGCATAATAAGTATTATTTAATTCTTTTAAGATGTTTTCTATAAATTTATTTTCCATATATACATCCATTCCTCTCATAATAACAAATGCTATTTTTATTTATTAAAAATAATATATATTTTTATTTTCTACATTATATATTTGTGCCTTATCTATAATATTTATTTCCTTATTTGTATAAATAAAATTTGAAAATTTACTATATCCTATTTTCTCATTTAATTCTATTGGTAATAATTCTTTGTAAAAATATTTTTTATTTTTATTTATTTCAAATCCCAATATTTCTTCAAATAAATTATCTACATCTTCTGCTATATTTTCTGCATATAAGCTATCTAACTTATTAATATTTTCTTCTGATTTTTTTGTTTCTTGTATTTCTACATTCTTTATATCAGCAAAATGATCATTTTTTCCTATATATGGAATGTATTCACATTTTTTGTTTATTAAATAGTATTTTATTTTTTTGTATTCTTCACTCCTATCTTCTAATATGTATATTGTCCATGATGGTGACTCTAACCATTGTTCTTTTACTATTAAATTGTTACCAACCTCTTTTGAAGCATATCCTACTGAATTATTAAATGCTTGTATTTTTCTAGAAAAATTTTTATCTCCTAAATTTGGAACAATTGCTATTTTTAGTTGCTTCAACTTTTCATAAAATTCTGGCATTGCATTTACTTTTTTTCCTAAATGTTTTTGAAGCGAATAATAATTATAACCATTTAATCCAATAATTGCTCCTAACATTCCTAAAATCATAATCTTATGAGGAAAATTATATGTATAATATGTTTCGTTACTATCTGGCTTTCTTATAATTGCCATTGTCGCAGTTAGATCAAATTTTATTGTTTCCATTTTCTCTCCTTTCTCAAGGTTTTATGCTATTTTTGATGTTTTAAAATAATTCTTTTATTTCATCATTTTCTCTTGCTCCTATCAAATTAGTTGTATAAGAATTATAATAAATTTCTACTTTTTCTATCTCTTGCTTTATTTTTTCTTCATTTAAAATTTCTTCTAATTCGCTTATATCTATAATATCTTTTCCTTCATCATTTTTTTCAAATTTAATATATTGATCTAAATTTGCTAAATATAATTTACTATTTTCTTTGCATTCTACAAAAATTGCAAATTCATTTTCACAACCGGATTTACTGTTTGTATTATATGCTGTTGCTGCAATTAGACATCCTTTTTTAAATTTTTCATAATCTTCTCTAGTATAACCTTCTAAATCTTCTATTTCTTTAGTATAAATATCGTAGTTTTCTGGATTTACTGAAAATGGATAAAAATAATGTGCTTCATTAGAAACTACTTTTTTACCTATTGATGTATTTTGTGCTGTATCCTTTTTGTTTGAATCAACAAAAGGTGATAATATATCTTGTATTTCAACAGTTGTATCTTCATATTTGTTTAAACCTTGTCCTATTTGCACTGCTCCTGTTATGCTTATATTGTTTGCTCCTTCTGCAAATGTTGCACCAAAATTTTTTACATCTGTTGCTGAAAATAAATATTTTACTAACTCTTTTTTGTCTTTGATGCTTTTTACTTCTGTTTTAAATAATTGTTCAAATCTTTCTGATAATGTTCTTGCTCTAAGGTTTCCTTTTTCGTTTTTATATGATTTTACATATAATACTTTTTCGCCTTCTATTTCCCACATTTTTTTAATTGGATATTTAAAAGCTTTGTCACTGCCAAATACACTTCCATCTGAAGTTGACTTTGGCCTTCCAGTAAAATCTGCATTCCAATTACTCATTCTACTTTTTATTCCTATAACTCCATATACTCTATTCATTTTCATTACCTCCATTATTTATATTTGATGATTGATAAAATAAATTGTTTGCAAGTAAACCTGCTAATAGTACATCTTTGTTATCTTTAATTTTTTCTTCTGGTTCTTGTAATAATAGTTGTGAAAGTACATTGTTAAATTTGGGATATTTTAAATATATATCATAATTATACTTTTTATATAAAAATTCTATTTCCTCTTTTAATTTTTTTACTGTATTTGCCTTTATAAATGGTTCTGTTACATCTTGAGTTAATTTTTCTGCTTTACTTTGATTTAATAAATAGTAAGCAACTTGTCCTGCAAGAAAATAATATTGTTTATCCGTTTCTATCTTTCCTTCTTCTTGTACTATTTTTTGACATTGTTCTTGAAGATTATTAATTTTCATTTCACTTTCCTCACTTTCTTTAAAATACTCTTTATATGATTGCCATAAATTAAATGCTTTTCTTGGATTGTCTAAATATTTTTTATTTTGCTTTACATTATCAACATACATATTTTGAATAATTTCTATTGCTAAATTATCTAATTCTTTTATAAAGTTATGATATTCTTCTTGCTCAAATAATTCTAAAAATAAATGATTATATTGTTTCAGTATTTCTTTCTTCCAATTAGATAACATAGATTTTGCAATTTTTGAATCATAATCATAATATGAGCCTTTTATATAGTTCTTTATTTCGTTATTTTCATTTTCTGCAAACCATATGTTATTTGTGTATAAATTTAATGCATATATATTCTCTGTTTCAAAAAGTACTGTTTTTTCTTTTTTTAGATACTCTTTGCAAGTAAATTTTCGTATTTTTGTGTTGTAATTGCTTACATATCTATAATCATCAATTCTAGCATTTCCATTATTTACTGCAACTTTTATTATGTATGTATTTTTATTTTTTATTTCCTCTTCTTCATTAGGAATACCTTTAAATTCCCAATCCTCTGGTAGTCGCAACACATTTTTCCCTGCTGCATTATTATATAACCATATATACATTTTATTTAGAATTTCTATATTTTCATCATCTATAAAAGAACCTACTTTAAAAGGTGTTGACTTTAATTCTAAATACGGTTTTTTACTATTTAAACCATAGTTATAATTATTTGCCCCATATGTTTTGTTATCTATTTTTATATTATTATCATTTGTATTAAATAATTTAAGTCTTATATATATTTGCGCTACTCTTTTATACTCTTCTACATCTTCTTTTAATAAAATCTTTATCCAAGTTTCTTTTGGCATATTTTCATTTTCTAAGTCTTTACATACTATATCAAACGCTTTTAAGATTTTTTCTTTATTGATTTTTATCTCTTCTTCTTTATATTTTTCTTTAACAAGTTTTTCTTCTTTTTTATCATTTCCTAATTTTAATAAAGATTCATAATATTTATCTATTCCTTTTTTAAACACATCTACTGGAACAGCATCTTTTGTTACTTCTTTATTGCATAGTCCTAATACACTTTTATTCTTAAAAAATAATGTATATATATTATTACTACAAATTTTTTTAAGCATTGTATATTTTACATTATTTATTTCTTCTATATAATTTGTATCTAAAGCCTTATTTGAATTTATATATTTACTATAAAAATCTCTAACTTTTATGTATTTTTCTAATTCATAATTATCTGAATTATTATTTACAACTTGCATTTTTTCAAAATTTCCATCATTCTCTATTACATAATAATATCCATCTGTAAGTTCATAACTGTCTAATATTACTTTATCCTCTTCAAAATATTTTTTAAATACATTTAGTAAGTCATATGTCATAATTTCACCTCCTATTTTGCTTTACAAAATCCAAATCCTAAAGAGTTCTTTTCCCCACATCCTATTGCTAACATTAAATATGCTAAATTTTGTGACATTGGGTCTTCTTTTACTTTTATTTCAAACTTATTTCCTAACATATGTATATTTTTATATGGCATTTTTATAGGCTTAAAATTTGTTTTTTTAAGTTCTTCTATAAAATCTATTTCTACATTTGATTTATATAGTTCTTTATATTTCTTCTGAATATTATCTAAAATTCTTTTTTTTATAAAATTCATGTCATCTTTTATATCATAATCACCTTTTGGCATAGTTATAATTACAGGTGTTAATGTCATTAATTTATTTATTTTCCTTTGTTCACTTGTTTCAAATCTTACATTTATTACCTTAAAATTTTCATCTTCTATTTTATCAAGTACCTGTTTTAAATTCATCATTTTTTCAAATTCTATTCCTCTTATATCAAATTGATATATTTGATTTTTCTTATAATATCCATCTTTTTCTATCGGATATAAATTACAATATACATAATTTTTATATATATTTTTTTCATGTAGTTCTTTTAAATTTTGATTTCTTAGCATTGCAAACGATATTAAATTTCCTATTTTTTCATATATTTCATAATTTTGTAAATTGTTCTTTAAAAAAATTGCTATTTTTAAATTATAATATTGCATATTTAAACCTTCTTTCATATAAATTATAGTAATATTGATAAATTTTTGAACAAATCTTGAATTAATCTTAATGTTTTTGAATTATAATTTTATTTTTGATTTTAAGCAATTTAACTCTACCATATTTTGGATTCTTTTTCAACATATTATGACAAAATTATTAAATTTATATTTTAATTTTTACTATAATTCATATCTTCAATTCTTTCTTCCAATTGACACAATTAACATAAAATGATATAATATCTTCGAATGTATTCTTATACTTCAGCACATTGAAATATTGAGACTAATAGTCTCATGTATAATTAGGAGGATTTTATATGTTTTATTCAGATGTAATTTTACCAAATTCAAATTCTTGTATAGTAACTTCGGTTGAAACTTCAGAAGTTCCCACGAGTATTTTTTTAGATGACTTCGTTCTTCGGATAAATCTGTCTATAAAAACATTTATAGTACGCAGAAAAGTAAACATTAGAACACGTCAAAATGAAAAACTTTTATCCAAAAAATTAGTAAATGAAGAAACAAAAAACCTAAACTTAAAATTATCTGAAATTTCTTTAAGTAAACTTTCTGATTTTAGAAATAAAAAAGTACCTTCTTTTGTTCTAAAAATCAATGAAAATTTATACCATACTGTAATTCCAGATAATATAAGTTTCTTTTCTTCAAATATTCTTGGATGTCATCAATGCGCTTATTCAAGTAAGGTTTGCCATAAACTTTCTTCTGCAAGTGATATTGATGGAGGGTGTGAAAAAGTAAGAAATTTTTCTAAACATATCGAAAATTATCCATGGATAATAAAAGGGTATGAAACTTTTAACACAAAATATGATTCACTTAGAGTAGTGAAATGCTTAAATTATGAAGAATAATACATCTGTTAATTTTGAAAAATATATTAAAATAAAATTTTATATACTTTTCAAAATAACATATATTATTTTCTAATTTATTATTAAAAAGCAAAGTAAAATTTACAAATGAATTTTTTACTTTGCTTTTTTATTATTTTAGATTTTTCACTATTAAATTACCTAAACTAAAACATAAAATAGAAATTATTAATTCATTTATACTTGTAATTGTAGGTAATAAAATAAATATAGAACCTATGGAAAATCCTATTATGCAATAATATGTTTTTCCATAATGCTTATCTAATAATTTCTTAGTTATTTTCATTACTATTATACTGCCTATTATTACTCCTATTCCTAACGGAATTAAAACTGGAAAATATAAATTTGCAACTGATTGTAAATATAGTGGATATATTCCAAGTAGCATTAATATTATTGTACTACTAACTCCTGGAACTATTATCCCTAAGGACATTATTATCCCACATATTATTATATAGAGAAAACTTGCATTTTCTAATTCAGCAGTATTTAATCTATTTTCTAAAATAACAGTTACAATTCCTATAATCATAGCTATTATCATATATATATTATTCTTTTTATTACTTTTTTCTTTTTTATTTATTTCTTTTATTAATTGTGGAATTGTTCCTATTATTAATCCTATAAAAATTGATTTAGTTTGTATTGGATATTGATAAAAAAAATAATTCAATAAATTACTAAATAATACTATTCCAATTATTCCTCCTAAAATGATTGGAAATAAATACTTTGCATTCTTTTTTATATCTTTGAAAAAATTCAAAACTGAATCTAATAATTTTTCATATATTCCCATTATTACGCATAGCACACCACTACTAATTCCAGGTAATATTGCTCCTGCACCTATTAATATTCCTTTAAATATATTAAAAATCACAATCTTCCCTCACATTTTTTATACTAAACTTTTCTTTTTTCTTATTTTAGAATTATTAATTCATTTTTATATAGTATTCTACTCTTCATTTCTTTTAATTATATGAAATCATTATAAATTTAATAACTTTATTGCTATATTAACTTTCACAAATTTATTTTGATACTTATTGCTTATATATTTTTTATTTAGTTAAAATTTACAATTACATTTATGAATGCTTATAAAATTTTAAATCTCAATTTTAAATCTTATACAATAATTATTAAAATATTTATCTTTAAAAGCCTCTAACTATGTTGAAATTTGTCCCAATATTTATTTTTTTAGTCCATGCACTTTTAAATTTCTATTACATATAATGTCTTTGTATAAGTAAATTCAATATATTAAGTTTTAATGGAGGTGCATTATGTTTTCGGCACTTTGTATTTCAGGTATTTTAAGTTTTTGGGAATTCTTGGGATCTGCTGTTTTTTTAGTAGGTTATATTTCCAACAATAGTTTATTTCCAGAACCTTTAACTTCTGAAGAAGAATGTTTATACTTAGAACAAATGAAACAAGGAAATGATGAAGCACGAAATATTTTGATAGAACATAATTTAAGATTGGTTGCTCATATTTCTAAAAAGTATTCTACCTCTAATATTGAACAAGATGATTTGATTTCTATTGGAACTATTGGTTTAATAAAAGGTATAAATAGTTTTAATGTAGATAAAGGGTCTAGACTTTCTACATATGTTTCTAGATGTATTGATAATGAAATATTGATGCATTTACGAGCAACAAAAAAATTGGGTGCAGAGGTATATCTAAATGAACCTATTGGAAAAGATAAAGATGATAATGTGGTTACTTTACAAGAAATTCTCGAAAATAACGAAAGACCTATTGAAGATGAAGTTGATATTAAATTTAAAGTTAAACTACTTTATGATAAAATGAAATCTATTTTAAAGGATAGAGAAAAAACAATTTTAGAATTAAGATTTGGATTAGGCGGCCATAAGCCAAAAACTCAACATGAAATTGCTAATATGATGGGAATTTCCCGTTCTTATGTATCTAGAATAGAAACAAAAGCAATTGGAAAATTAGCCAAAGAATTTAAAGAATAAATTATAAAAAATATTTCATTATATATATGTATAAAATTTATATATATTTAAAATATCACCTATAATTTTTTATAAAATAACATACTTAAAAATATATTTTTTAAATTCCATATTTTGTCCAAAAAGCAATAAAATTTAATACATTTTTATTGCTTTTTCCCTATTTTTAATATAAAATGTAATTGCAAAATTAACAAAAGAGGCGTGATTTATGTATAAAAAAAATATTAGAAATCAAAAAAATAAAAAATCTAAAAATATTAATAATAAACAAATTAGAAATACAAAGAATAATTCTAGAATTAACAAAACAATAAATAAAATTAATAATAATGAAATTAATTATAACAAAACTTATAGTGATAATGTTAATAATACAATTAATAATGATAGTAATTCTAAACAAGAAACTTCTGATAACAACATTATAAATTTAAATAAAGATTTTAATAGCAAAAATCTAATTTGCACAAAAAAGCTACAATATATTTTTCTAAGTGTTTTAATTATATTTGTACTTTTATTAGTTAGATTAGGTTACTTGCAATTTATTGATAGTGACCATTTAAAAGAATTAGCATACCAACAACAGGCTATAAATCAAATTCTTAGTCCTAAGCGTGGAAATATTTACGATTCAACGGGTAAAGCTTTAGCAATAAGTGCACAAGTTGATACTATTACAATAAATCCTGCAAAAATTTCTGGAAAAAGTGATGAAGAAACTAAAACCAAAAAAGAACTTGTTGCCAAAGGTCTTTCTGATATATTCGGCTTAAACTATGACGAAATATTAGAAAAAGTAAATAGTAAATCTTCTGTTGAAACTATTGCAAAAAAAGTAGAACAAGACAAAGTTGATCAATTAAAAACTTGGATGAAAGATAATAAAATTTCAGTTGGTATAAATATTGATGAAGATACAAAAAGATATTATCCATATGGTAGCTTAGCTTCTAATGTGATTGGTTTCTGTGGTTCTGACAATCAAGGATTAAGCGGAATTGAAGCTAAATGGGATAATATTTTAACAGGAACTCCTGGAAAAATAGTAAGTTATAAAGCTAGTGACCAAAATGAAATTCCAAATACCGAAGAAACTTATATTTCTGCTGAAAACGGAAGCGATATTACTCTTACTATCGATTTAAATATTCAATCTATTGTTGAAAAATACCTTAAACAGGCAGTTGAAAAATATGATTGTGCAAATGGTGGAAATGTAATAGTTATGGATCCTAAAACTGGAAATATTCTTGGAATGGCTAACTATCCTGATTATGATTTAAACTCTCCATATACTCCAAATGCAGTTCTTGCTAAAACTTATGATTCATTAAGTGATGAAGAAAAAAATGAATCTTTATATCGTATGTGGGCTAATAAATCTGTATCTGATAGTTACGAACCTGGTTCTACATTTAAAATTATAACTTCCAGTGTTGCACTTGAAGAAAATATAACAACTACTGATAAAGTTAATGATTTTTATTGTAAGGGATATGAAATTGTTGAAGACAGAACTATTAATTGTTGGAGAAAATATAATCCTCATGGTTCTCAAACGCTTAGACAAGCTCTTGAAAATTCTTGTAACCCTGCATTTATGCAATTAGCATCTAGAATAGGTGCACCTACTTTATATAAGTATTACCAAGCTTTTGGATTATTTGATTCTACTAACTCTGGATTATATGGTGAACAAAGTAGTATCTTCCATAACTTAGAAAAAGTAGGTCCTGTTGAACTTGCAACTTATTCTTTTGGGCAAAGATTTCAAATAACTCCTTTGCAATTAGTTACAGCAATTTCTAGTATTGCTAATGATGGTATTCTTATGAAACCTAATATTGTAAAATCAATAAAAAATACTGATACTGGCGCAATAACAAATACTGAACCAACTAAAGTTAGACAAGTACTATCAAAAAGTACAACTGAAAAAGTAAAATCTATGATGGAATCTGTTGTATTAGAAGGTACAGGAAAAAATGTTGCTGTTTCTGGATATTCTATTGGTGGAAAATCTGGTACTTCTGAACCAGTTGAAGGAAATGAAGCTAGTGGTTATGTGTCATCTTTTGTCGCTATTTCACCTATTGAAGATACACAAGTTGTTATTTTATTGACTTTATACAATCCTCAAAATAAAAAATACGGATATCAAGGTGGTTCTGTTGCTGCTCCTGTTGTTTCTCAAATGTTATCAGAAATTCTTCCTTATATGGGTGTTCCTTCTGATAATACTAATAACGATAACAATGTTCAAAATTTAGTTACTGTTCCAGATGTTACTAATAAAACTATTACAGAAGCTAAAAAAATTCTAACTAACGCTGGGTTTACTTGTAAAATTTCTTCTTCTGGAGATGAAAATTCTATTTTAGTAACAAATCAAACACCAAAGCCAGGTGCTAGTTTACAAAAAGGTTCAATAATCATGTTATATGGTGAAGGACATACTGTTGAAAATTCAGTTAGTGTACCTGATTTATCTGGAATGACTATTTCACAAGCTATAAATATCTTAAAAGCTAAAAATTTAAATATTAGTTTTTTCGGTTCTGGAATAATCACTACACAAGATTATGCTGTTAATGAATTAGTCCCTGAAGGAACTGTTATAAATGTTAATTTAAAACCAGTATTAACTGACGCTCACTAAATTAATATTTATAAAATAATAAAATTATTATTTAAAATTTGAACCAGCAAGGATTTGACAATAATTTAATATTAAACATAATTTTTAAAACACATCTATAAATAAAATTGAATTTATCATATATTAATTTAATTTTTCTATATGATAAATATATAAATCCTTGAATTAAAATTTTTGAATTAAATTAATTTTATATTAGGAATGGACTTTAATTGAAAAACTGTTCATTCCTTTATTATTTTTTATTCCTACAAATAAAATATTTTCTTTATTAAAATTTATTCCTATGTTTTTGTTTTTATTTATAAGATATTCATTAAATTCAGTAATATATACTAATACTCCATATTTTAATATATTTGTATTATTATTTTCTATTTCTAATAAAAAAGTATCTGTAAATTTCTCTTCATTTATCTTTTGAATATTTATTTTATTTTTTTCAATTTTTTTACTAAAACCTATATTTCTTTTCTTTATAAATTCTTCCTCGTAAATTAAAATCCAATAGTAACTTATTGTTTTCTCCAATTGCCTTTTATCTATCATTTTTAAATATATTTCTATTTCTTTATAGTTATATATTTGAGCTTTCACTTTTAAGATTAGAAATAGCTCGTCTTTTATTATTTGTGGGCATTTAATAATTCCTATTGAATCTAATTTTTCTATTTCTATTTTAGTTATATCTGATAATATGCTAGAAAATTCTTCTGCATTCTCATTTATTAAATTTTTTAATTTTCCTATATTTTGAATTTGGAGGTGATTCATTATTCAATCACCTCCTCATCCCAATATTTAATTAATAATTTATCAAGCATAGCTATTTTATTATACTTTTTTGTAGCATAGTTAACATTTTCTCCTTTAAAATAACTTATCCATGCTTCTTTTTTACTCATTTTATTTTCTTCTTTTACCTTAAATTTAGGTAATTCTATTGAAATTAATTCTATTAAATCCATTTCTGATTTCTTACTATTTTTTTCATCAATAATAATTTTATTAAAATATGTATCCTTTTTAGAATAATAAAAATCTAATAAATTTATTGTAATTGTTTTTGCTATTTTTCTGTTCTCATATAAGACTTGATTTAAATGAATTTGTGCATAATATAATAACATTTTTGTTGATATATGCTCTCCATCAATAAATTGTACTCCTATATTCATTTCTTCATCTTCATTTGTTTTTATCCTTACATCTGCTATCCCAAAATTTTCTTCTGCTGGCAATTTATTTTTTATTTTTTCTAAATATGGATTTAACGATATTTCTTTTATTTCTATTTCTAATATACTTTCTATAAAATCTTTTAATATTTCTACTCCTTGCTTAGAATTTAAGACTTTATGAAGTACATAATTACTTTTTGATATAAATTTTCTATTCATAGTTTTATTTTAGTGCACTAAATATAAACCTCCTTTTTTGATATCTATTACTAAATGATGGGAAATATAACTTTTGGATGAAAATAAAGTTATACTGATAGAAATTTCTATTGATTTAAATTATATAATTTACTCAAAGTATAGCTTCAAAAAAATATATTGTCAATATATTTTTTTAATATTTCTAGACTTTTCATCGCAAAATTCGACAAAATTATAAGTCATCTGTTATAATTTTACTTTAAAGTTACACTTTTTTATAAATTCCTTTATCCATCATTTTTTCTATTTTATATATTATTAAAAAGACTATCCTATAAATAAATTTTTTATAGAATAGTCTTTTTTCTTATTCCAACAAGTAAAAAGTCCAATTTTTATTTTGAAGCTATATAATAGCCTACTCCTCTTTTTGTTATTAATATTTTAGGTGTTGATGTATCTTTTTCAATTTTCTCTCTAATTCTTCTTACTGTAACATCAACTGTTCTTATATCTCCATAATATTCATATCCCCATACTTTTTCAAGTAATGTTTCTCTTGTTACTACTTGACCTGGTTGCATTGCTAAAAATTTTATTACTTCAAATTCTCTTACTGTTAGATCAATAATTTCTCCTCTTACTTTTACTTCAAATTTATCTAAATCTAATGATAAGTCATTTACTACTATTCTATTATCTTTTTTCTTAGTCATTATATATTCGCTTTCAGCATTTCTAGAATTGGTATTAATTTCAACTTTTCTTAAATTAGCCTTTACCCTAGCGATTAATTCTCTTATGCTAAATGGTTTTGTTATATAATCATCAGCCCCTAATTCTAATCCTAAAATTTTGTCTATTTCTTCGTCTTTAGCAGTAAGCATTAATATTGGTATATTCATTGAATTTTTTATTCTTTTACATACTGATAGTCCATCCATTTTTGGTAACATTATATCTAATAATACTAAATCTGGATGTTCACTTAAAGCCATTTCCAAAGCTGTTATTCCATCTCCAGCTTCTATTACTCTATATCCTTCTTTGGTTAAATTATGTGATAATATATCTCTTATAGGCTCTTCATCATCAACTATCAAAATTGTTTTTTGATTTTTTTCAAATTCTTCTTCCACAAAAACGCCGCCCTTTCTTTTAGCTTTATTTTCATATATATTTATATCACAATTAGTTTGAATATACAAGTGCTTTTTACTTTTTTATTGTACCTGAAATTCTAAAAAACTTTCCTATAACTAGAAAAGTTTTTTAAATACTTACTCTCAACTAACTATGATTTTTGTCTCTGACCCCAAAGTCACAACTAACGATGATTTTTGTCTCCGACCCCAAAATCACCATGCTTTTTTTCTTCTTATTATCCAATCTTTTTTGCATTCTATTGGTAAGTCTATTAATACTTGTTGTCCTTTCACTCCTGGGCTAATCGCTTCAATTTCTTCTTTTGTTTCTATATCCCATAGTTTATTAATTTTAAATTCAACTGGTTCTAATTGATATGGTATCAATATTTCTAAGCTATCTCCTACTTTTAATTTATTTTTTATTTCTATTATTGATTTTTCTTTTCTGTATTCAACAACTTTTGCTCCAAATTCATATTGTTCATTATATTGTCTACCACCATATTCTTGAATATCTTTATTATTTCTATCATTAAAGTAAAATGTTGTTAAACCTCTTGTTTTTACTTTTTCTAGTTCTTTTAAATATTTTGTATAGTCATAATTTTCTGGGTCTTTTTCATAGTCATCTATTGCATTTCTATATGTTCCTATTACACTTGCTAAGTAGTATTCTGTTTTTAATCTACCTTCAATTTTTAAGCTATCTACTCCCATATCAATTATTTCTGGAAGTTCTTTTATTAAGCATAAATCTTTTGATGAAAATATACTTGTTCCATATTCACTTGTTTCTATTGGCATTAATTCTCCTGGATTGTTTTTTTCTTCTGCATAAAGATTATATGACCATCTGCAACTTTGTGCGCAATCTCCTAAATTTGCACTTCTACATGATAAAAAGTCACTTAAAAAACATCTTCCTGAAAATGCAAAGCATATTGCTCCATGTATAAAGATTTCAACTTCCATACCCTCAGGTTTATTTTCCATTATGTATTTTAATTGTTCCTTATTCATTTCTCTTGCCATTATCATTCTTTTTGCTCCATTTTTATACCAGAAATTAGCAGAGTGTAAACTTACTATATTTGCTTGGGTACTAACATTTATAGCTACGCTTGGTGCATATTCTTTTAAAATTTCTATTACTCCTCCATCTGCTGCAATTATTCCATCTGGTTTTAATTCTTCTAGTTTTTTTGCCATTTCTATTATTTCATCATATTTTTCATCCCATGCAAAAATATTTAATGTTACATATACTTTTTTCCCTATACTATGTGCATATTTTATAGTATTTTCTAAGTCATCATCTTTCATATCAGCTCTTGTTCTTAATGATAGTGATGATGTTCCACAATATATTGCGTCTGCACCATATAAAAAGGCTATTTTTGCTTTTTCGTATGAACCTGCTGGGGCTAATAATTCTACTTTTTTCATTTTTTAATTCATTCCTTTCTCTCTTCTTTCAAATGTATTTATAGTTATGATTTATAAAATTTTTTTAAGTTTTTTATAATCTATAAATATACTATTTATGTATTTATACTACATTTCATTCTAACTATTAAATTTCATCTTATTTTATTCTATTTAAATTTTATCTACTAAAATATTATATATTCTTTTACTAATTATGTCAATAAAAGGCTAAAAACTTGTATTTTCTGGTAATTTATGTTATAATCAAATGATATTTTATATTATAGGAGTAAATTATGAATAAAAAAAGTACTTTTAAAGATTCTTTATCAGTTCCAATATTTGAAACTTATAACAAATCAATTTTTAATTTATTAAGATCTAAACCATATGAAAATTATACTGATGTCGTTCTTTCTACTCTTGGAAAAGAATTAGAAAATTATTTTCCCCCATCAGATTTTAGACTTAAATATCGATATAAATCTAAAAAAAGTTTTTATGCTAATATTTCAAAAGACTCTTCTAATGAAGATTTATCATCAGATTTTAATAAATATATAACTTATGATATAATTGGAATGAGATTAGTAGTTGAGAATGTTCCTGATAATTTCAATATTAATGAAGATTTTATAAAAAGTTCAAAAGTAAAATTACAATTATTAAAAAATAAATTATATTCTCTCGAAAAACATTTACATACTTCATCTGCTTCAGACTTAACAAACAAAATAAATGATAAAATTGAATATATTAATAACAAAATTAAATATTTAACAGAATGTATTAATTTTAAAAAATTGTTAGAAAAAAGAGCATTAATTCAAAAAAATATAGATTTAATAGATAAAAAACTAGATAAATCTCCTAATCATTCATTAGAACATGAAAGGAACCAAGCTTTTTTACTATTAGAAAGCATAAATAACTCTTTAGGTTTAATAGCTGGTCATTTTGCTATTAGTGATATTCTAAAAAATTCAGAAAGCCTTAATAAATTAGGAATTTACTTAGACTCTTCTAGGCAAAAATATTTTAATGATTTAAACGGATATAATTCTATACATTTTTGTTTAAAAAGCTCTTTATATCCTGCTTGGGTTGCTGAATTACAGGATAGATCATCTATTATGGAATATATTTCAAAATATGGTCCAACTATACATGATAAAATTCCTGGTAAAAAACGAAAATTATATCCTTTACCTTTATCTACTAATACTAGTGATGTTCATAGATATATTTCACATATAAAATATATCTTGCCTAAATATACTAAATATGTATATAATGGATATATCAAAAAATATACTAAAAAAGAAAATGTACAACATTATTATAAAAAATTATTTTTGGAAAATGCTGAATATTCAAAAATAGCAAATGAAATTCTTTTTGACAAACCTACTATAACTTATTTGCCAGACCTAAATAAAAATAATTTAACCAAAACTAAAAACCATGAAAAATGAAGTAAATATACTGCTATTTTGCATTATGTTTACTTTTTTCCATTTTTTTGATATAATAAATATATGTAATTAATTAATGTCAATATTGAAAGGAGATTAAACATGAAAGACAAACAATTAATTGGCGATTTATTTCGGGAAGCTTTATATTCTTCTAATAGCGTACCTGAAGTAATGGAAACCTTTTCAGACAAAATTACTAGCAATTATAGTGCTGAAGATTTTTTACTTTTGCAAATGGCTTCTCAATTACGAGAATCTGCGCAAATTCGTAAACAAGCACACGAGTATATGCAAATGATGTCAACTATAAGTTCTCAATGTTTTAACTTGCTTAATAAAAATCATCCTGATCTTCATTTTTGTACTTCTCAACGATTTAAAAGTTTTTTAAGTGAACTTTACAAACGTTATGAGCGAGTTCAAGATGGTTTATCACCAGAAATAAAGGATTTACCTGCTTTGCGGATAATTCTTTTAGAAGATGAAACACAAGAAATTTTGCATATGGAATATGTAATTGTTCAGGAAATCTTAGAATATATCTCAATTCTAAACAGTCAAAAAGATTTTCCCTTATATGTAAATTTATCTTTACCAGATAAGTCTGTAACTAAGAGTAAATTCAATGCAGATGATTACCCAGAAGTTCTTATCCCTAATACTGATATTTTAGTTCCTAAATTAAGTAAATTGGGAAAAGATTATATTTCTAATCCTAAACCATCTGGTTACCAATCATTTCATCTGACTTTTGAGTTAGTACGAAAAAGAGAACCTTCTATTCGTATTTTTGCTGAAATTCAACTTAGAACTATTACTCAACATAAGTATGCCGAAGATGGCCCAGCAAATCATAAGAATTACAAAGATAGAAGGAATAAAAAACTTGAGGAAATATTTAACTTTGATAAAAATAATGTTCATGTAAGTGGATATTTTCCTGACGAAAACTTAAATTTTGAAAAGGATTTTTCAGGTCTAACTAAACCTATATTTGTTACCGAAAGATCTAAAACTTTCTAACTTATATTTAACTTTTATTATGAATATAAGTATTATTGACAAAACTCTCGAATCATTTCTCGAGAGTTTTCATTAATTTTTTATTTTCAAAAGAAAATTTATTTTTATCTTTACCATATATAGGATTTTTACAGTGCAACAAATAAAATTCAAAGATTATTTTTATCTTTCATTATTTTATTTTACTTATCGCCAATCCATCTCCAACCTCTAAAATTTCGGTATCAAGATTTGGATTTTCACTTACTTCTTTAATATATTCTCTTAAATTTCTAACAGCTGTTCTTTGTTTATGTTTGTTATAATCACTCATAACATATCCTTTATATAAAATGTTATCAGCAAATATAACTCCATTTTCCTTTATCATTCTAAGTGCTTCTTTTAGAAAAAAAGGATATTTTCCTTTTGCTGCATCAATAAATACAACATCATATTTTTCATTTAGTGTTGGCAATATTTCTACGGCATCACCTTCATAAATATTGATTTTTTCTTTTACCTCTGCTTTTTCAATATTAATTTTTGCTTGTTCTAGCCTTTTTTCATCTCTTTCTATTGTATCAATTATTCCATCTTCTGATAATACTTTTGTAAAGCATATTGCTGAATATCCAACAGCTGTCCCTATTTCTAATATTCTTTTTACATTTTTTTCTTTCAAGTAATTTTCAATAACCTCTAAGGTATCATCCATTATTATTGGAATATGTTCTTCTAATGCTTTTTCTTTTATTTTATTTAATTCTTCTATATTCATTTTAAAATCCATTCCTTTCTCACTTTACAAGAAAAATCACATAGTAGCGAAAGATTTTTATATTCTGGTAAATTATCACACTATAAATTAAAATAGGTTAAACTCTTTTGCTTAACCTATTTGTTGTTTTATTTTTATTTACTTCTATTTGCTCTTTCTCTTTCCTTAGTATCTAAGATTTTTTTTCTCAATCTCAATGATTTTGGTGTTACCTCTACTAATTCGTCATCTTGTATAAATTCTATTGCTTTTTCTAATGACATTTGAATTGGTGGAACTAAACGCAATGCATCATCTGAACCAGAAGCTCTTGTATTTGTCAAGTGTTTTTCTTTACATACATTTATAGCTAAATCTTCTCCTCTTGAATTTAGTCCAACTATCATTCCTTCATATACATCTACACCAGGTCCTATGAATAATTCTCCTTTATCTTGTGCATTGTATAATCCGTATGTTACTGATTTTCCTTTTTCAAAAGCTACTATTGTACCTCTTACACGAGCTTGTATATCTCCTTTAAATGGTTCATATGAATCAAATATGTGATTCATTGTTCCTTCACCTTTTGTATCTGTAAGGAATTCTGTTCTGTAACCAATTAATCCTCTTGCTGGTATTCTAAATTCTATTTTAGTATGTCCTGCTTCTGCTGGTTCCATATTTACCATTTCTGCTTTTCTTCTACCTAATTTTTCTATTACATTTCCTACACAGTCATCTGGCACATTTACTACTAATGCTTCTATTGGCTCACATTTAACACCATCTATTTCTTTTATGATAACTTTTGGTCTTGAAACTAATAATTCAAATCCTTCTCTTCTCATTGTTTCAATTAATACTGATAAATGTAATTCTCCTCTTCCTGATACCTCAAAAGAATCTGGTGATTCTGTTTCTTTTACTCTTAATGATACATTTCTTTCTAATTCTTTGAATAATCTATCGCGTATATGTCTTGATGTTATAAATTGTCCTTCTTTTCCTGCAAATGGTCCATTGTTTACACTAAATGTCATTGATACTGTTGGTTCATCAATGTCTACAAAAGGTATTTTTTCTGGATTATTGAAATCACAAATAGTATCTCCTATATTTATATCTGGTAGTCCTGCAAGTTCTATGATATCTCCTGCTTTTCCTTCTTCAACTTCTACTTTATTTAATCCAACATGTGTATATACTTTTGCAATTCTTCCTTGTGTTACTTTATCTTCTTTTCCACATATTGCAACTGGCATTCCGTTTTTGATTACTCCTCTTTCTACTCTTCCAACTGCTATTCTTCCAACATAGTCATCATAATCAATATTAGATACTAACATTTGTGCTGGTCCTTCTTCATCACAATCTGGTGCACTTATTGTATTTACTATTGTTTCAAATAAACAATTTAAATTATCTGATTCTTCTGCTAAGTCCATTTTTGCAATTCCATTTTTTGCAGAAGCATATACTACTGGGAATTCAAGTTGTTCATCACTTGCATCTAATTCAATAAATAATTCTATTACTTGGTCAACTACTTTTTCTGGTGTTGCTCCAGGTCTATCTATTTTATTTATTACAACTATTGGCTTTAATCCTAATGATAATGATTTTTTCAAAACTTCTCTTGTTTGAGGCATTGCTCCTTCAAAAGCATCAACTAACAATAATACTCCATCTACTGTTTTTAGAACTCTTTCTACTTCTCCTCCAAAGTCAGCATGTCCTGGTGTATCAACAATATTTATTTTTATATCATTATACATAACAGATGTATTTTTAGATAAAATTGTAATTCCTCTTTCTTTTTCGATATCATTTGAGTCCATTACTCTTTCTTGTATTTGTTCATTTTCTCTGAAAACATGACTTTGTCTTAATAGTGCATCTACTAATGTTGTTTTTCCGTGGTCTACGTGTGCAATTATAGCTATGTTTCTAATGTTTTTGTTATTCATATATATTACTCCCATCTTTAATAAATTATAATCCTACAATTTTATAAATTAACGTTGCAAAATCATTATATAACGCTAATATCTTTTTATTATTAATTAGCTTATATTTATTATAAATCTCATAACTTAAGACGCTTTTCAACTCTTCTTGAAAAACGTCTTTTGTCTATTTTACATATAAAATTATATAACAATTTTTTTATTTTGTCAACTCTATTATTTTATCCATTATTTCTTCTGTTATTTCTTCTAATTTTTCTTTATCTTTACACCCTTTATATTCACTATAATCAAGTGGTTTTCCATATGTAATAGTTACTTTTCTATTTTCCTTAGTTCCTCCTTTAATTCCACAAGGCACTACTTTTGCTCCACTTCTAACTGCAAAAAATGCTACACCATCTTTTACTTTTTCTCCTTTTTCTAGTCCATTTCTAGTTCCTTCTGGGAATAATGCTATACATTGTCCAGATTTTAAAAATTTTAATGATGTTTTTATTGCTGACACATCTTTTTCATCTCTTTTTACTGGTATTGCTTCAAATACCCATCCTAAAAATGCTAAGAATTTATTATTATATAGTTCCTCTTTTGCTAAAAATTTCATATCCCTTTTGGCTGTTGCTACCATTAATGGTGGGTCTAAATAAGTTCTATGATTTCCACAAAATATTAATGGACCTTCTTTTGGAATATTTTCTAATCCTATGATTTCAGCTCTATAATATAGTTTACACCATATATATATAGCACCTCTTACTATACTTTTTATTATATTTTTTAAAAATTTTTTCATTTTCGTTTCTCATAATTAATCTTGTAAAACTTTTATTTCACTTGATTAATTTTTTCCTTTCTTTTTATTTTATCTTAAAATTAATACATTACACTTTTTATTTTAACTTTTCAAACTATAACTGTTGAATTAATAGAATATACCTATAATTTAATTGATTTATTTTATTAACTTTTTAATTATATTTATTTATTTTTTTCTATTATATTCACAATTTTTTCAACTACTTCTTCAATAGATAAATTAGTTGAATCCAAATATATAGCATCATCTGCTTTTTTTAATGGAGCAATTTTTCTTGTAGAATCTCTCTTATCTCTATCTTTTATTCCTTCTAAAACTTTCTCATAAGTTGATTCTATTCCTTTTTCTTGATTTTGTAAAATTCTTCTTTTAGCTCTTTCTTCTGCTGTTGCATCTAAATAAATTTTTACATTTGCATTTGGAAACACAACTGTTCCAATATCTCTCCCTTCCATAATTACATCTTTACCTTCTGCAATTTTTCTTTGCACATCTAATAATTTATTTCTAACAATTGGTAAAGTAGATACTGGCGAAACAAAATCATTTACATCATTTTCTCTTATTCTATTAGTTACATCTTCTCCATTTAGAAATATTTTACCACTTGGATACATTTCAATTTGTATATTTTTTAACATATTACATATTTTTTGTTCTTCTTCTATTTTTATATTTTCTTGTATCATATTTAATGCAACACATCTAAATGTCGCTCCTGTATCAATATTTACTAATCCTAATTTTTTACCTACTATTTTTGTTATTGTTCCTTTTCCACTTCCTGCGGGTCCGTCAATAGCTACTACAAATGACATTTATTTTTCCTCCTCTTGTGGTACATAAATATTTTTTGCAACTACCTCTAAGTTAACAACATTCATGGCTGTAAGTTTTTCTATTTCTTTTCTTGCTTTTTGTTTGAATTCTTTTATTCCCTCTACAACATTATATCCATACATTATTGTAACCTCCATATAAAGTTTTGCACCTTCTCCATAATTTTCAACTCTTGTTTTCAGTATTTTATATATTGCTGGTGTTTGCACTGCTAAATATTCTAAGATTTGTCTAAACACTGTATCTGAAATTGTAAAATTTCCTAAATAACTAAAAGTTGGTCTTATTATAGATTTCTCTGACACATATGGTTTTTCACCTTTGCCTTTTGACTTAAAAATTTGTAATGGGTCTAACAAATATCCTGAAAAATCTTTTTTTATTTCAAATGTTGGAACTGGAATTACATGTTTTCCTTCTGTTACTCTTATTCTTCTTGCTGTTTCCATTTCTTGCTCTGTTGCTACATCTGTTATGTATATTGTTTCAGAAATTTCTGGCAATTCTAAATTTGCTGCAATCTTTTTTACCATTCCATCTGATGTTCCTAATATTAAAATACTTTGAGGTCTATACTTTCTTAATGCTTTTATTATATTATTTCTTTCTTCTTCTTCATAAAATAACGCATGTTTTACTGTTCCAACTTTTGTAGGTGCTTTCTTTGCTGACTCCCCTGCAATTACTTTATTGTCCATTATTAATAAACCATCATCTATAATAAATTTTATATTTTTTTCACTTGCTACCATTTGAGCTCTGTAACTTTTTCCTGTTCCAGATGGTCCTACAAATGCATATACTTTTATTTTGCTATTGAATATTTCATCTAAAATCATTTCTCTTTATATGATATGTTTTTTTATATCATATTCTCCTTTCACTTTTATTATTTAACTTTTTATTAAATATAAAAGTTAAATTTTTAACTCTTTTTTGTACAGGAATAACCAACTCTTATCTTAATCTTATGCTTCAATTCTTAGTAATAAAATTCCCTTTTTATCATTCAAAATCTGTTTCACTTAAATTTGGATATGCAAATTCTTTTCCATCTTCTGTGAATTTTCCACTTGTTATATGGTCTTTATCCATTGTTTCTTTTCCTTTTAGAAAATATTTATATTTTGATTTTTTATTTAAAGTTCCTCCACCTATTATAACAGGGTCATCCCAAGTTACATCAATCGCATACCATGAATTATTTAATTTCACATAATTCCATGCATGATTTTCAGTATTTCCTTCTCCATTTGTTGCTGTTCCTATAACTAATATACAAGGTATATTTAATTCATCTAAAATATATTTATATGCTCTAGCATAACCTTCACATACACATTCTTTATTTATCAATGCACCATATATATTATATATATTAGGTCTAGAAATTGAACTATCATATGAAATACTTTCAACCAAATAATCATGCACCATTTTCATATCTTCATAAACATTTCCTGTTCTATTTGATATTATTTGATTTTTTACATTTTCTATTTTCGCTATTGCACTATCTATTTGTTCTTTAGAATTAAATTCATCTATTAGGTAATTACTTTCTTTTCCATTATTTATAAATACATTATATGTTACATTTTTCCCTCTTGTTGTTGTTTCTATATTTAAATACATTTTTTTAGGATTTAAATAAAATACATCAGGATTATCATATGTATATGCTTCTATTGCAGATTGATAATATCTTCCTAATTCTTCTTGACCGTTTTCTTGTTTTAATATATCTGAAAATGCAGTTCCAAGTTCTATTTGGTATGTTCCTGTTTTCATATTCTCTTTATTTTGTGTAAAAGCTTTATATATTATTTTTGATGGTTCTTCTAACTGATTATAAAAATATTTATTTACTTTTACATTATCATAATTTACATTTTTGACATTCGTATCTTCTATTTTATTTATAGGATTTTCTACTATTTCAGGTGCTTTTATATCCTCTTCTACTGTATTATTTTCTTCTTCATCATTATTATCAATAGGATTTTCTACAAAAGCTAATTCCTCATTTTCATCAGGCTTCATATATTCTTGTAAAAGAATTAGTCCTAATACTAAAGTTGTTGCTATTATTCCTATAACTACTAAAAATATTATTATTGATGTTATTTTATCTCTCACTTTGACTTCAATCCTTTCTTAAATCAAAAAATTTTTCAATTTAATTTTAAATTTGTCAATATCGTAATAATTATAACATTTTTTTATCCTAAAAACTAGTATAATTTTTAAAAATTTACTAATAATATTTTTAAATAGTTTGCAATTCATAGTTTAATAATTATTATTTTTTTCATGCTGCGTAAGCGACCAAACGAACGATAGTGAGTACGATTGGAGCAATCTACCTTTAATTATTGTAGTTTGTAAATTGCGACACACAAAGCATGAAAAAAATAATAATTATTAAACTATGAATTGCAAGTAAAACAGATTTATAAAAATTGGAGCTTATTATGAATTTTAAAAATTTATTTAATTCTTTGTTTTCTTATAAACCAAGTAATGATTCAAATCACAAATTTAACTTAATAGAAGATGCTCATATACGAAATTATCCTAATAGTGATATTGGAAAAAAAGATAATACTCCTAAAAAGATTTTTACAAGCCTAGATGTAAATTTAGAATATGTAAAAACCAAGTATAATTTATTAATAAATTCAGATATCGTTCTAAGGCAATTTACTTTAAATGCAAGAGGAAAACAATATAGTGCTTTTCTTATTTATATTGATGGTATGATTAATAGCGAATTAATGGATAACTTTGTCTTAAAACCTTTAATGATGAGAAATCGTAATAATTTATATGATGGTGGTCAAAATAAAGTCGTTTCCCAAGCAGTAGCTAATAATATTACAGTAAGAAAAGTCAAAAAATTTGATTTGCCTTCATATATAATAAATTGCTTGATACCTCAAAATACTGTAAAACAAGCTAAGACTTTTGAACAAGCCTTTACTCGGTATCAATTCTCGGAAACTGTGCACTTTTTATAGATACCTTAGATTTAGCTTTTGACATTGAGGTCAAAGGTTATGCATATAGAAATCCCGAAAAACCTAATAATGAAATTGTGGTAAAAGGTTCTCATGTTTCCTTTGTAGAAAATCTAAGAACAAATACCTCTCTACTTAGAAGATTTATTAACAACGAAAATTTGATTATTGAAAATATAGAAATTGGAAATATAACTAAAACTAAATGTGGCTTATGTTATATTGGAGATTTAGCAAATGATGATTTAATTGCTGAAATAAAATATAGAATGAACAATTTATCAGTAGACTCTTTACTTTCAGCTGGACAATTAGAGCAGTTAATTAGTGAAACTAATAGATTAGATGTTCCTCAAGTTTTATCTACTGAAAGACCTGATAAAGCTTCTAGTTATCTATTAGATGGTAGAGTTGTAGTCTTAGTAGATGGTGCTCCTTATTCGATAATTATGCCTGCTATTTTTAATGATTTCTTAGGTTCACCAGACGATAAAAATCAAAAAGCTATTTTTTCTAATTTTTCTAAATTAATTAGATTATTTGCTACTTTTATAACTTTGTTATTACCTGGGCTCTATATAGCTATTACTAGTTTCCATCAAGAAATATTGCCAACAGAATTATTGTACTCTATTCTTGCTTCAAGACAAAATGTTCCTTTTCCTATAATATTAGAATTGTTACTATTAGAATTATCTTTTGAATTAATTAGAGAAGCTGGTCTTAGAATTCCTGCACCCATTGGTCCTACAATAGGAATTGTTGGAGCTATTGTTATGGGGCAAGCTGCTGTAAGTGCTGGAATTGTTAGTCCTATCTTAATTATAGTTGTTGCAATAACTGCTACTGCCTCTTTTGCTATTCCTGATTATTCTTTTAGTTTTCATTTACGAGTATATAGATTTGTCTTTATTTTTTTAGGTTACCTTTGTGGTTTCTTAGGTATTTCTTTAGGTTTTTTTGTTTATTTATCCATGATAGTAAACACTACATCTTTTGGTGTTCCTTATACAATCGGACTTTCTCCTTTTGAAAAGATTAAAGGATCTAAGTATTATTTACCTCCTATTTGGAAAAGAGAATATCGTTCTAGTTTTATAAATTCAAAAAAGGAGCAAAAACAGGATAATATTTCTTTAAAATGGAAAAAATATTAAAGGTTTATGGGTAACCTTTTAAAAACCTAAATATATTATGCAAGGGGCTTAAATTGATTATGGATAATTCTAAAATTGGTACTGCTGAAGCAATTAGTATAGTTTTAGGTGTCTTTGTAGCACATACTCTTGTTTCCTTACCTAGAAATATGTTAGAAACTACCAATTCTGCTACAATTATAAATATTCTTTATGTTGGAATAATTGCTATAACTCTTACTTTTATTATTTATAAATTAATAAAAAACTTTCCCGGTAGTGATTTAATAGATATTTCAGAATATTTAGGTGGAAAAGTTTTCAAGAAAATTGTAGGAATTATTTTTATAACTTATTTTATTAGTAGTACTGCTATTATTATAAGAAATTTTTGTGAATGCTTAAAAATTGTATATTATCCTATGACCAGTTTAATATTTATAATTCTTGCATTCATAGTTGCCATTTGCATTGTATTGAAATATAATTTTTCAACTATATCAAAAGTAAATCTTTTAATTATGCCTTTAGTTGTATTTAGTATTATTTTTTTATTTGTAGCTAATATGCAAAATTTTTCTTTATATAATATATTTCCTGTAATGGGCAATAGCATATTTAATACTTTTATAACTGGCCTTGGAAATTTAGGAGCTTTTGGTGGAATATGTTTGCTTTACTTTCTTCCTCCTTATTTAAAAAATCCTGATAAAATGAAAAAAATTTATATTTCCTCTATACTATTAGGTACAGTTTATATTTTAATATCTGTTTCTGTTATACTTTTTTTAATAATTTCTTTAATGTATACTAATGAAATTATGCCACTATATTCTGCTGCTAGGTATATTGAATTTGGAACATTTTTTCAAAGATTAGAATCAGCTTTTTTACTTATTTGGATTTTTCAAATGGCCTGTTATTTAACAATATCTTCTAAATTTTCTATTGCAATATTTAAGAAAATTACTAATATAAAAGATGAAACTCCATTAATATTAGTTTTTGGTATTTTAATCTTTTCTATTAGCTTATTGCCATCTAATTATTCTGTTGCTAAATTTATTGAAACTTATGTTTATAAATATATGTTTTTAGGAATTGGTTTAGTATTTTCTATTATAATTTTAATTTTAGCTAACATAAAGAAAAGAAAAAAGGTAGGTAAAAAAGATGAATCATAAAATATTAAAAAAAATATTTGTTTTTATTTTAATAATCTTGTTCCTTTTGGCATTTTCTAGTTCTTATTCTTCTCTTAATATAAATAACTTAGCTATTGTTGTTGCTATGGGAATCGATGTTGCCGATAATAATAATTTGAAGATAACTTTTCAATTCACAAATGCTTCTTCAATTTCAGAAACCGGCTCTTCTGAAAAGTCACCTTCAATAATATATACCGTCGAAGCTTCTTCTATAACCTCTGGTATTAATTTAATAAACTCACACATTGGAAAGCAGTTATCTTTATCTCATTGTAAGCTTATTGCTTTTTCAGAAGAATTAGCTTCAAAAGGTATTTCAAAAGAAATTTATACTCTCGTAAACAATGCTCAAATACGACCATCTACTAATATTGTTATTACTAAATGCAATGCTAAATATTATTTAGAAAATTCTAAACCATTATTTGAGAGTTTATTAACAAAATATTATGAAGTCTTTTCTAATTCTAGTGAATACACTGGATTTTCTTCTAATACAACCATAGGTGAATTTTTCAATAAAATGCTTTGCCAATCTTGTCAACCTTCTGCAATTCTTGGTGGAGTAGAAGATGATTCTTCTAAAACTCCTTCTAGCAATATAAATTCTGAAAATATAATTTCTAATTCTTCACCTGTTTCAGGAGATTCAAAAGTAGAAAATATTGGTCTAGCCGTTTTTAAAGATGATGTTCTAGTTGGTGAATTAAATTCTATTGAAACTTTATGCTCTCGTATTATAAGAAATAAAGTATCAGGCTTTTTAGTATCTGTCCCTAATCCTACTAAAACTAATTCTTATTTAGATATTTATATTACACCATTAAATGAAACAAAAGTAAAAATTGATATTATAAATGGTAATCCTTACATTTCTGTAAAATGTCGTTTTACTGGTAGAATCTATTCAATGGAAGAAAACTCTAAATATTTAAATGATAAACTATTAAAAGAAATATCAAATTCTTGTAATAGCTATATAAAATCTGTTATGACTGATTATTTATATAAAACTTCTAAATATTTAAAATCTGATATTGATGATTTTGGTAAAGCAGCCCAAAGTAAATTTTTTACTACTAAGGATTTTAATAATTATAATTGGAATGAAAAATATAAAGATTCATTTTTTGATGTAAACATTGATACTTCAGTTCGTTCTTCTTTCTTAATAACTGAAAGTTAAAATAGGTGAGGTTTTTATGGTTAATTTTATAGAATTTACAGTTTTTATACTTTTTTATTTATATGTTTTAATAGAAGCTATTTATTATGGATATTATGAAATTAAAAATAATAATAATAAATTTGGTGGGATTTTTACGATTATTTTTTCTTTCTTTACAATTATTTTAGGAATTTTTGCAGTTATTTCTGCATAATTTTAGATTTTTAAAAAATGATTTCGGGGATTTCGGGGTCGGAGGCAAATGATTTCGGGGTCGGAGACAAAAATCATCTTTCTCCTATCTCAAAATTTATTTCATATATTTTATCTTACTAAATCTTGACTTTAAGCAATACTTATGAAGATGATTTTTGTCTCCGACCCCGAAATCATTTGTCTCCGACCCCGAAATCCCCGAAATCCCCGAAATCATTCTTAACTTTTCTATAATTTTTCAATTATTTCAAAGTCTACTGTTCTCAATAATTTATTTGCATCTTTTACTCTTATTTTAACTTTATCTCCTATTTTATAAATAGTATTTGACTTTTCACCTATTAATCTTTTTCTATCTTCATCATATATGAAATATTCATTTCCTAAGTCCTCAAATCGAATTAATCCTTCCACAGTATTGTCTAATTCTACAAAAATTCCAAATGATGTTACCGAAGAAATCATTCCTTCATATTCTTCTCCTATTCTATTTTCCATATATTCAGCTTTCTTTATATCTTCACTTTCTCTTTCTACTTTTGTTGCTATTTTTTCTCTTTCTGATGATTGCTTTGCTCTTTCTTCTGCTTGTTTTTTATATTCTTCTATAAATTTTTCATTTACATCATAGTTTTCTTCTAAATATTTAGAAATTATTCTATGAATAAATAAATCTGGATATCTTCTTATAGGTGATGTAAAATGACAATAATATTTACTAGCAATTCCAAAATGTCCTTTGTTTATATCTTCATATCTTGCCACTTTTAAAGTTCTTAATAATAGATGTGATACTACTTTTTCTTCGTCTTTTCCTTTTATTTCTTCTAATATCTTAGCAAATTCCTTAGGATATATATTATCTTTATTTGCTTTTATTTTTAAGCCAAAATTAAATAAAAATTTATTTAATTCTTGTACTTTCTCATAATCTGGCGTTTCATGAACTCTATATATAAATGGTGCATCTAACCAAAAGAATTTTTCTGCTACTGTTTCATTTGCAATTAGCATAAATTGTTCTATTATTTCATTTGCAAAGGTTGTTTCATATTTAGAAATATTTATTGTTCTTCCTTCTGGGTCTAGTTCTATTTTACTTTCTGGAATATCTAAATTCAAATATCCTTTTTCTAATCTTTTTTCTTTCAAAATTAGTGCTAATTCTTCCATTAGTTTAAATTCATTTATATATTTTTCATATTTTTTTATTATTTCTTTGTCTGAATTATCTAATATCTTTTGAACATCTGTATATGTCATTCTTTCTGTTACATTTATCACTGCTTTATATATTTCAGAAGATTTAATATTTCCGTTTTTATCTATTTCCATAGTACATGATAAAGTAAATCTATCTTCTCCTGCATTTAAGCTACATATACCATTTGACAGTTCTCTTGGAAGCATTGGAATTACTTTTCCTAACATATATATACTTGTTCCTCTTATTAAAGCTTCTTGATCTAATAAACTGTTTGGTTTTACATAGTAGCTTACATCTGCTATATGAACACTTAATTTGTAATTTCCGTTCTCTAATTTTTTTATTCCTATTGCATCATCTAAGTCTTTTGCCTCTGCACCATCTATTGTAAATATAGTTTCTCTTCTTAAATCTATTCTATTTTTTATATCTTCTTCATCTATTTTATTGCCACATCTTTTAGCTTCTTCTACTACCTGCTCTGGAAATATTGATGGTAATTTATGTTCTTTTATTAAAGATAACATATCAACCCCTGTTTCATTTACATTTCCTAAAACTTCTATTATTTTTCCTTCTGCTTTTTTGCCCTTTTCAGGATATTTTGTTATTTGCACTAATACTTTATGATTATTTTTTGCTTTTCCAAAGTTCTTTTTTGAAATGAATATATCAGTTCCAAAATTTTTATCATCAGGAACAACAAATCCAAAGTTTTTATTATTTTGAAATATTCCAACTATTGTATCTTTTTCATGTTTTAATATTCTTACAATCTTTCCTTCTGCTTTTTTTACTTTATTTTTTTCTTCTATTATTTCTATTAAAACCTCATCACCATTTAGTGCATTTGATGAATTGTTTTTTGATATATATATTTCGTCATCTTCGTTTTCTATTTTTACAAATCCAAAACCTTTTGCATTTTTTCTATAAATACCATCATAATATACTTTTTCTACTATTCTATATTGATTTTTTCTGTTTTTTTGAATTTTCATTTTCATTTCTAAGTTTCCAAGTATATTTAAAAATTCATTATATTCATTTTTAGGTACTCTCATTACCATTGCTATTTGTTTAGCTTTCATCGGAGGATATTCCTCGTCTTTTAATAATTCTAAAATTTTCTGTTCTTGTTCTTCCATTAAAAATCCTTTCTATTTTAAGATATTTAAATATATTATTAAATTTTTTATAAATTTTCAATCTTATTAAAATTATCTTTGAGTAATTTTAATTTAACTTTTAGTACTACCTTTTATTGTATAGGAAAAATTATATTTTATCATAACCATATATAATTTTTTTGCATACAACAAGTAATTTTTACACTAATTTTTTAATTAATAAAGAAAAAAGAGCCAGTAATATTAATTTATACCGCCCTTTTTCTATCTATGCCATATATATTATTCCCAATGCTATTGTTAATATTGCAAATATTATAGATAATATTATTGTCCATTTTTTTTGTTTTCCTTCTTTAGTTCTTCCTTTATTTTTTTCATAAAAATTATTTGTTGAAGAACCAGCAATAGTTGATGATAATCCAGCATCTTCTTTTGTTTGGATTAATGTTAATATTATTAATATTACTGCTACTAATATATATACTGCTATTAATATCCATTTTGCTATTTCCATGAAATTATTCCTCCTAACGGTTTATCTCTTATTAATACTTTGACATTGTAACATATATTTTTTAAAAATGCAAATAATTTATTTTCTTTTCAAATTTTATTTCTATATTTTTAATATTTATTTTTAGTATATTTTTTAATCTTTTATTATTTTTAAACTTTTTTGCATACATAATAAAATTTTACTGTTACTTTAATAATGTTATAATATTTTTATTTTTCTTTAATAATTTTATCAATTGCCTCTTTTCTCATTTCTTTCATTAATTTACAACTATTATCTAATTTAGCTTGTTCTTTTTCATTTAATTCTAATTCTAATAATTCTCTTACACCATTTTTGTTAATTATTGCTGGAACACCTATATATATATCATCTTGTCCATATTGATTGTTCAAATATGCTGAAACTGTCAAAATTGAATTTTCATCATTTATTACGGCTCTTACCAATCTATTTAAAGCCATTCCAATTCCATAATATGTTGCTTTTTTCTTTTCTATTATTTCATATGCTGCATTAACAACATCTTCATGAATTTTATCTAATCTTTCCATAGGATGATGATTATCTTTCATTACATCTATTATCTTTTTACATCCAACATAGCAATTATTCCATGGTACGAATGATGAATCTCCATGTTCTCCCATTATATACGCATGTACATTTTTACTAGAAACTTTTAAATAATCTCCTACTAGATATCTCAATCTTGCAGTATCTAAAACTGTTCCTGACCCTATTACTTGATGCTTTGGTAATCCTGATGTTTCTGCTACAACATATGTCATTAAGTCAACTGGATTACTTGCTACTATTATAATTCCATTAAATCCACTTGCCATTATTTCTTTTGTTATGCTTTTTACAATCTTTGCGTTTACTTCTGCAAGTTCTAATCTTGTTTGTCCTGGTTTTTGAGCTATTCCCGCTGTAATTACTACTACTTGTGCATCTTTACATTCTGAATAATCTCCTGCCTTTATAATCATTTTTTGAGGTGCATATGGTAAACCATGAGATAAATCCATTTCTTCACCTACTGTTTTATCTTTATCTATATCTATTAAAATAAGTTCTGAAATTCCTCCTCTATTTAACATAGAATATGCCATACTCATTCCTACAAATCCTGTTCCTACTAAAACTACTTTTCCTTTTTTCATAGATATCATTTCCCTTCTTAAAAAATCCCTTTATATTATACTACTTTTATTCCCATTTTTAAAGTTTTTTATTATATTTATTTTACTTTTTACACATTTTATGATATAATTGCTTAAAATTAATCAAAGTAAGGAGTGCAATTTATGAGTTCAAATTCAAATAATACTACTTCTTTGGCTGAAAATAAAGTTTTGATTTTGTATATATTATCTCTTATTGATGGTGAAATTGTACAAGATGGTTTGTTTAAAATTATTTCTTCTATAAATAATATAAATTATTTCTTTTTTAAACAAATTTTAACTGATTTAATCGATTCAAAGCTAGTAGGTGTTTACACTAAAGAAGATGAACAAGTATTAAAAATAACTACTGAAGGAAAAAATGCATACAATCTTACTAAAGATGTTATGCCAGGACTTTTAAAATTAAAAGCTGATAATATTTTTAAAACTGAATTTTCTAATTTAGAAGAAGCTTCTTCTATAATTGCTGAATTTACACCAAAAAATGAAAATGATTATACTGTTAAATTGAAAATAGTTGAAAATAATGAAACTATTTTTGAGGTAAAAACTTTTGCTGGTTCGCGTGATATGGCAAAGAAATTAGTTGATAATTGGAATAATAATGCCAATAGTATATATCCTAAAATTTTGGATATATTATTGGATAAATAGAATTTTAAAATTATACTATATATTAAAATAAACTGTGCAAAACTTGTTTTATCATTTTGCACAGTTTTATTTTATAGAATATAATTATAAAATTTACAACCTCTTATCTATGAAATATACTTTAAAATGCTAAACACAAAATTTTTTATATTCTATCTCATTATCCCAACTAATTTAAACAATTCCTATTTTTTTCATTACTTGTTTTCCTTTTTTCATCATTTTCTTTTTATTTACCATATTACTTTCAGCATACATCATAACTAAACCTGTTGTTATTAATCCACCTATCATTACACCTTTTACAAATTTCATAAAATCTACTCCCTTTCTTTATTTTAATAATGCTAATACCAAAATATCTATTTAATGATATTTATTTCATTTTCTTTATTATTTGTGTTTTTTCTTTATTTATTCAACTTTAAAATGGTATATATTTCATGAATTGCAATAATTAGTAAGAATACTCCAAAACATTTTTTTAGCATTCCTACTTGTATATGTGTAGAAATTTTTGCTCCTATTATTGCTCCTAAAATTCCAAAAATCGAAATAATTATTGCTGTTTTTAATTCTATATTTTTATTTTTTAAGTTCACAATTATTGCTATTATTGATGTTGGTATAAAAAATATTAAATTTGTCGCTTGTGCTATATGTTGTTCTATTCCCATTATAAATGTTAAAAGTACAATTAATATTGTACCTCCTCCCATACCCGTTCCACTTACTATTCCTGAAATAAAACCTATAATTATTTCAAACATTAAATATAACCTTTCTTTTATTAAAATTCAATAAAATTTTTTAACTAAAAATCATTTTTGTACCAGCATAAACTAAAAATATTGTAAATGATATTTTCAATATTTTTGTAGGTAACTTTTTTAACAATTTTGCACCTATATACCCTCCTATTGTTCCTCCAAAAGCACATAATATAGCTATTTTCCAATCTATATAATTACTTTTATAATAAAATATACTACTAGTTATTACCATTGGTAATATACATAAAATTGTTGTTCCTCTTGCTTTCATATCTTCAAAATTCATTAGATATACTAATGCTGGAACTAATATCATTCCTCCACCTGTTGAAAATAATCCACTTACAATTCCTGCTAATAAGCCTATCAAAATTTTTTTCCACATAATAAAAACCTACTTTATTGTAGGTTTTACTTTTTTTTATATTTTATACACTTTTTTTACTTTTTATATTTTCAAACATCTCTTCTGCTATAATTGTCAGACTTTTATCACATTTCAGCATTTGATTTATTATAATATTTTGTAAATATTCATCTTCTATATTTTCAGTTATATCTAAAAACTTTTGTAATTCAAATAAATATTTTTCATTACTATATTTCCAATTTTGTTCTGTTTCTTTTTTTATTATTTCGAATAATTTTTTCATTTTCGCCTCCATCCTTTTCGTAACTTTCATTTTATTTTACTATTATACCCAATTATGACAAAAAAAATGACATTTTTTTATAAAATGACATTTTTTATTTACAAAGTTATATTTTAGTTTTTTATAAATCTATATTTTCGTCTTTTATATAATATTTTGCATCAATCATCTTATCTGGTAAATATTGTTGCTCAACATAATGCCCCGGAAAATCATGAGGATATAGATATCCTTCGTTATATCCTAGCTCTCGCATTTTTTCTATTGGTGCATTTCTTATATGCATTGGTATCTCTCCTGTATCTTTTGTCTTCACATCTTCTAATGCTTTGTTTATAGCCATATATGTTGCATTTGATTTCTTAGATACAGCTACATATACTGCTGCTTCTGATAATAAAATTCTCGCTTCTGGCATTCCAACCATATGAACTGCTTGCATTGCAGCATTTGCAACTACTAAGGCATTTGGATTTGCTAACCCAACATCTTCTGACGCACATATTACTATTCTTCTTGCTAAAAACATTGGATCTTCGCCTCCATTTAAAGCTCTTGCCAAATAAAACACAGTTGCATCAGAATCTGAACCTCTCATGGACTTTATAAATGCACTTATATTATCATAATGCGTATCTCCATTTTTATCAAAAATTGCTTTTCTATCTTGTACACTATTTTTTATAATTTCATCAGTAATACTTATATAACCTTCTGAATCCATTTTTGTTGTTAAAACTGCAATTTCTAACCCATTTAAAGCTGTTCTTACATCTCCATTAGATATTATTGCTAATTTTCTTAAAGTTTCATCTTCTATTTTTATATTATATTCCCCTAATCCATCTTTGCTCTCTAATGCTTTTTTTAATATACTAAATATATTTTCTTGTGTTAATGGCTCTAATTTTATTACCATTGACCTAGATATTAAAGCTTTATTTACTTCAAAGTATGGATTTTCAGTTGTTGCTCCTATCAATATTATTGTGCCATTTTCTACAAATGGAAGTAATGCATCTTGTTGTAATTTATTAAATCTATGAATTTCATCAATAAACAATATACTTTTTCCAATCGGATTTATCATAAAGTTTTTTGTTTCTTCTATCACCTTTTTTATATCTGCAACTCCGGAAGTAACTGCATTTATTTTATAAAATTTATACTTAGTTGTTTCACTTATAACTCTAGCTAATGAGGTTTTACCACAACCTGGTGGTCCAAATAGTATTATGCTTGATAATCTGTCTGCTTTAATTGTTCTATATAGTATTTTGTCTTTTCCCAAAACATGTTCTTGCCCCACATAGTCATCTAATGTTTTTGGTCTCATTCTAAAAGCTAATGGTTCATTACTGTTCATAATTCTGCTTCTCCACTTCTTTTATTTAATTTCTTATGCTAAAATTGTTAAACCTTTTCTTATTAATTCTTCTGTGCTTAATCCTGTTTTATCAATTTTCATAAAAGCTTTTTCTATTTCTTTTTTATTATATCCTAAAACTTGTAAAGCTGATATAGCTTCTTGCACTTTATTATCATCTATTACTGCTGCTTTTATTTGCAAGTCGTTTGTTTTTGAAATATTTTCTTCTTTTTTCAATTTATCTTTTAATTCTAATATTATCCTTTGAGCAGATTTTGGACCAATTCCAGGTATTCTCGTTAATGTTGCTACATCATCTGAAATTACTGATAAAGCAAATTCTGATGGACTACAAACTGCTAGCATTGTCAACGCTATTTTTGCACCAACTCCACTAACTGATAATAATAATTCAAACATTCTAAGTTCTTCATTTGTATTAAATCCATATATACTAATATCATCTTCTCTAACTCTGTAATATGTATATACTTTTACTTTATCTCCAATATTTCCTAATTTCTCCATTCCAATAGATGACATGAATACTTTATAACCTAATCCTCCCACATCTATTACTACATATTCTGTCATCTTCATTTCTATTGTTCCCTTAATATATGCTAGCATTCTTTTCTCCACCTATCTATATGTTTTTTGAAAATAATATTTAATATTATTTTTTCACTTTACATTACAAAACAAAAAGTTTCATAAATTTCCTATATACTAAAAATATATTAATATAAAAAATTATATTGATATTTTATACTACACTATACATCAAATAAATATGTTGCTTCTAAATCAGCTTCATGTGTTAATAATGCAATTGGATATTTTTTATATGACGCTCCTATTGCATTATATAATTCTTTTGGCTCTGTATATCCCATATGCCAACGAATAGCATATTTTTCTTCTGGTGTTAATTTTATATATTCTGTTATCATCATTACTGATTTTTCACCATGTCCATATGGTATTGTATCATCTATTGTATAATATGGTACTTTTTCCCAAACTCCTAATGCATTTTTAGCATTTCTATAATCTACTTTGTAGAAATTTGTTTTACATATATCATGTAATAATCCTATAATTATTATTGATTCTTCTGGAATGTCTATTTCTGTTATGCAATTCTCAACTTTGTGTTTTAGTATCTCATATACTTTTAAGCTATGCTCTACTAATCCACCTTCATAATCTCCATGAAATCTCGTACTTGCTGGTGCTTTAAAAAAGTCTGACTTTTCTAAAAAATTAATTAATTCTCCTATTCCTTCTCTTTTTACTTGCATTAATATATTTAAAAATTCTTCTTTCATTTTCTTTCTCCATCTTTTTTATTTTTTTCTTATTATATATATTAAAATTACAAATGTCAAGATTTTGCCAAACTTTTGTTTAAGCAAAAAAAGTGTCTATAAAATTAAAAGTAGATACTCAATTAAACTTTTCATTGAATATCTACTTTATTTTATATTTTATTCCAATTCTTTATTCTATCCATTGCTTCTATCGTACTTTCCCTAGTGCCAAAAGCCGTTAATCTAAAATATCCTTCTCCACTAGGTCCAAATCCACTCCCTGGTGTTCCTACAATATTTGCTTCTTCTAACAGTTTATCAAAGAATTCCCATGATGTCATATTTTCTGGAACTTTAAGCCATATATATGGTGAATTTACTCCACCATATACCTTAAAGCCTACATCTTCTAAACCTTGTTTTATTATTTTTGCATTTTCCATATAATAATTAATATTGTTTTTTATCTGTTCTTTTCCTTTCTCTGAAAAAGTTGCTTCTGCTCCTCTTTGAACTATATATGATACACCATTAAATTTAGTACAAGTTCTTCTGTGCCAAAGTTTATTTATTTCATATTCCTTTCCTTCTTTACTTAATCCTTTTAATTCCTTTGGTATTACTACATATGCACATCTTACACCTGTAAATCCTGCATTTTTTGAAAAACTTTTAAATTCAATTGCAACATTTTTCGCACCTTCTATTTCATATATACTATGAGGTATATTTTCATCTGTTATAAATGCTTCATATGCTGAATCATATAATATAATCGAATTATTTTTTATTGCATAATCTACCCATTTTTTTAATTCTTCTTTTGTCAATACAGTTCCTGTTGGATTATTTGGAAAACACAAATATATCATATCAACTTTTTCTTTTGGTAATTCTGGTCTAAAATCATTTTCTTCTGTCACTGGCAAATATACAATGTTTTCATATTTACTTGTTTTATTGTCAAACTTTCCACTCCTTCCTGACATTACATTTGTATCTAAATATACTGGATAAACTGGGTCAGTAATTGCTACTTTATTATCTTCTGAAAATATATCTACTATATTTCCACAATCACATTTAGCTCCATCTGATATAAATATCTCATCTTTTTTTATATCAATTCCTCTTATTCTATAATCATTTTCTACTATTGCATCTCTTAAAAATTCATATCCTTGTTCTGGTCCATATCCTTTAAATCCATTTGATGTTCCCATTTCATCAATAGCTTTGTGCATTGCTTCAACACATGCTGGGATTATTGGTTTTGTTACATCTCCTATTCCTAGTTTTATTATATTTTTACTTGGATTATTTTCAACATATTTAGCTACTTTTTTTGCTATTGTAGAAAATAAATAACTTTCTTGTAAATTCAAAAAATTTTCATTTATATAACTCATATTTTCAACTCTCCTTCATAAACAGTAACCGCTGGTCCTGTCATATATACGTGATTATCTTCCTCATTCCATTCTATTTCTAAAATTCCTCCTAGTAACTGTACTGTAACTTTTCTTTCAATTAAATCATTTATAATTCCAGCTACTGCACTAGCACAAGCTCCTGTTCCACAAGCTAAAGTTTCTCCTGAACCTCTCTCCCATACTCTCATTTTTATATAATTTTTATTAACAATTTCTATAAACTCAACATTAGTCTTTTGTGGAAATTTATCATTTATTTCAATTTTACTCCCATACTTTTCTACTTTAAAATTTTCTACACTCTCTACAAAAGTTATTGCATGTGGATTCCCCATTGATATACATGTGAAATTAAATTCTCTTTCTTCTATTTCTAATTTTAAATTTCTTACTATTTTTTCACTTGAAACTACTGGAATTCTTTCTGCTTCAAGTATTGGCTCTCCCATGTCTACTCTAACTTTATCAACCTTTCCTTCTTTTAAATTTAATTTTAATTCTTTGACTCCTGCCAAAGTTTCAATTTTTAATGTTGTTTTATTAGTAAGTCCTTTATCATAAACAAACTTTCCTACACAACGAATTCCATTTCCACACATTTCAGCTTCGCTTCCATCTGAATTGAACATTCTCATTTTGAAATCTGCAATTTTACTACTACAAATTAGAATTAACCCATCTGAACCTATTCCAAAATGTCTGTTACTAACAAATTGAGCTAGAGATGATTCATTTTCTATTTTTTGATTTATTGCATCAATATAGACATAATCATTCCCTAGCCCTTGCATTTTTGTAAATTTAATCATTTTTATTTCACCTCTTTAAGGTATTAATGTGAAGAAAACTATAATTATATTTTTCTAGTTAGCATTTTATCATATTATACTTACTTTGTAAATTATTTATTACTTTAAATTTAATATTATTCTAAGATTTTGTTACGATTTACAAATTATTAATAATTTATTAACAAATTTTTTCTGTCTTGAAAAATGAAATTTTATAATATATAATGAAACATATAATAAGATTAAGGGAGTATTTATGAAATTTTTAAAAAAATTATTTATACTAATATTAATATTACTTTTAGTAGCTTTTAGTTTTGCATTTGTTATAGGCTTTTCATATTATTCAAAAGCTCTAGAAGAAAAACCTTTATTAACTAGAATAGATGAAATTACTAAAAAAGATAATTATGTTTCTTTTGATAAATTATCCAAAGATTATATAAATGCTGTTATTGCTGTTGAAGATCATAGGTATTATAATCACAATGGTGTAGATTTTATAGGAATTGCTCGTGCCTTATATACTAATATTCGTGACGGAGAATTTGATGAAGGTGGTAGTACAATAACACAGCAAGTTGCCAAAAATATAATTTTTAATCAAGATAAAACTATTGTGAGAAAATTAGGCGAAATATTTGCTGCTTTTGATTTAGAAAAAAATTTTTCTAAACAAGAAATATTTGCTTTATATGTAAATACTGCTTATTTCGGTGAAGGTTATTATGGTATTTATGAAGCAAGTCATGGATATTATAATAAAGAACCAAAAGACTTAAATTTAGATGAAGCTTCTATGTTAGCAGGTGTTCCAAATGCTCCTTCAATATATGCTCCTACTGTTAATCCTGATTTAGCAAAGAAAAGACAAAAACATGTATTAAATGCTATGGTCAAATATGGATATATTTCTGAGGCAGAATTAAATTCTATTGTAAAATAAGTTTAGTATTTATGCGAATATGGTATATCTATATAAGTAATATTCTTTATCTTTAAACTTATTAAATACTGTAAAGCCTTCACTTATTGTATAATCAAAATGTTTATTTTTATTATAAATTTGAAAAATCTCTCATATACTTTATATGAGAGGTTTTTATTTTGAAATAAACCAAAATCCTTCATTGGTATTTATGCCTTTTTAGCAAAGCAAGAAAGGAATGAGTTTTTTATGAAATTTATTACTTTAAATAGCAAAAAATTTATTAAACGCTTTTTTATTTTTACATTATGTTTTACCTTTTTTTCCATTTGTTACTTAACTTCAAAAGATAATATTTCAATAATTGAAACAAACTCTGAAAATTTTTCTCTTGAAGAATTTCATTCTAAAATCCAAAATATAACTAAGGAAAATCAAAAAATTGCCTATTTAACTTTTGATGATGGACCAACAAAAAGCTCCACACCTAGAATTCTTGACATATTAAAAGAAGAAGGTATAAAAGCTAATTTTTTTGTTATTGGAAAATATGTAAATCACCACCCTGATTTATTAAAAAGAACATATGACGAAGGTCATTTTATTGGTAATCATGGCTATAATCATAGTAATTCTAAATTATATGGAAGCGATGAAAGCTTTATTAATGAAATTACTAATACTGATAAAGAAATTTCTAATGCATTAGGTCTAGATAGTTATTGTTCACATTTATTTAGATTTCCTTATGGGTTCAGTTCTAAAGTTTATAAAAAAGAAAAATTGCGTTGTGTAGAATTATTAAAAGAATTGGGATATACATATGTTGATTGGAATTGTTTAAATAAAGATTCAGAAAGAAAATATAGTAAATCTCAACTAGTACAAAACTTAAAAAAATCTTCTAAAAACAAAAATAATCTTATTATATTAATGCATGATACTACTGATGTTAGTGATTCTGCTTCTGCTTTAAAAGATAGTATTCATTTTATTAAAGAACAAGGATATCAATTCAAAACATTTAATGAATTGTTTTAAATTTTAAACCTCAACTTAAAATATTATAAATAGTTTATATACTTTATGTTTCTTTTTCAAAAAATTCTTAATATAATTTATTTATTTAATTTTGAACAATTAAATTTTTATAATATTGAATATAAAGAAAAATTATATAATTTTAATACACTGTAAAAAAATTTTCATATAAAAACAAAGGCTAATCTAGAAATATTTTTTTATTCTAGTTCAGCCTTTTTTATTGTATAGGAAGATTTGACTTTTATCTTGACACTATATAGGATTTTTCCTATACATCAAGTAAAAGTTACCTTTAAAAGAACTCACAATGGCCCTTCCAGTATAGCTTAGCTACTTTTCTTATCAAATAAAATGCTTATTTATTAAATATTCATCTTTTTCTTTATTTCTCGTAATGCAATTGATAATTGGTCTGGACATGATGTTCCTCTATTTCCACATGGTATTCCTGTTAATCTTTTTATTGCCTCATCTAAATTCATACCTTCTATTAATCTTGCTACTCCTACTGTATTTCCTGCACATCCACCTAAAATTATTACTTTTTTTATTATATTGTCTTCAACGACAATTTTCATTTCTCTTGAACATACTCCTTGTGGTTTGAAAATATATTCCATGCTAAAATTCTTCCTTTCTTATTTCTTTAAAAGTTATAATTACTAATGAAAATATTTGCTTTTTAAACTAATTCTTTTTATACTAGTTCTCCTTTTTCTCATCAACTGCAATATTTATATGAACATCTTTTAATTGTTGTTCTGATACTTTTGAAGGTGCCCTCATTAATAAATCTCTCGCTTTTTTATTTTTTGGAAATGCTATTATTTCCCTTATATTTTGTGAATCTGCAATTAACATCACCATTCTATCAACTCCAGGTGCTGCTCCTGCATGTGGTGGTGTTCCATATTGGAATGCATTATATAATGCACCAAATCTATTTTTTACATCTTCTTCACTGTATCCTGCTATTTCAAATGCTTTTACCATGATTTCTGGATTGTGATTTCTAACTGCTCCTGATGCCATTTCATATCCATTACATACTAAATCATATTGATATGCTAATATATCTAATGGATTTTCTTTTTCTAATGCTTCTAATCCACCTTGTGGCATTGAAAATGGATTATGGCTAAAATCTATTGTTCCTTCATCTGATAATTCATACATTGGAAAATCTACTATAAAGCAGAATTTATATACTCCTTTTTCTATTAGGTCTAGTCTTTTTCCTAATTCAATTCTTACTAAACCTGCTATTTTTTGTGCCTTAGAAAATTCATCAGCAATAAAGAAAATACTTGAATTTTTTTCTAATCCATATTCTTTTTCTAGTTTTTCTTTTATTTCTTCATTTATAAATTTAGCAATTCCACCTTGTACATTTCCTTCATTATCTAGTTTAGTCCAAGCTAATCCTTTTGCTCCAATTTCTTCTGTCGTTGCAAATTCTCCCATTTTATCAAAGAATTTTCTTCCTTGTTCTGCTCCATTTGGTACTATTATTGCTTTTATTGTTTTATCTTTAAATGCATTAAATTCTGAATTTTCAAATAGTTTTGTTACATCTTGTATAATTAATGGATTTCTTAAATCTGGTTTATCTATTCCGTATTTTTCCATTGCTTCTCTATATGGAATACGAATAAATGGCCCTTTATCTACTTTCCAATTTGTAAATTTTTCAAATGTATATGGAACTATTTCTTCTATTACTTTAAATACATCTTCTTGTGTTGCAAAACTCATTTCAAAATCTAATTGATAAAACTCTCCTGGTGCTCTATCTGCTCTTGGGTCTTCATCTCTAAAACATGGTGCTATTTGATAATATTTATTAAATCCAGATACCATCAATAATTGTTTAAATTGTTGTGGTGCTTGTGGTAACGCATAAAATTCTCCAGGATTTAATCTACTTGGAACTAAGTAATCTCTTGCTCCTTCTGGTGATGAGTTTGCAAGTATTGGTGTTTGAATTTCTGTAAAATCTAATTCATCCATTTTATCTCTTAAAGTTTTTAATATTTTTGAACGCAATAATATATTGTTATGTAATTTTTCATTTCTCAAATCTAAAAATCTATATTCTAATCTTAAATCTTCTCTTACTTCTTGTTCTGTATTTATTTCAAATGGTAAAATATTTTTACATTTTCCCAAAATTTCTATTTCATTTGCAACTACTTCTATTTCTCCTGTTTTCATATGTGGATTTTTACTACTTCTTTCCACAACATCTCCTAAAATGTGAATACAACTTTCTGTTGTTAGTTCTTTAGCTTTAATTTGTAAATTTTCGTCATTTATAACTATTTGTGTAATTCCAAATTCATCTCTTAAATCTATAAAAATCATTCCACCTAGGTCTCTTATTTTTTGTACCCATCCAGCTAATTCTACTGTTTCTTTTATATTTTTAATATTTAATTCTCCACAAGTTTTTGTTCTATACATTTTATAATTCCCTCCATTTATTTTGTCTTTCATATATTATCACAATTTTAGCTTATTTTCAATGGTTTATATTATTTTAGATTAAGACCAGTCAAAAATAAAAAATCCAGCTCGACAAGAGTTGGATTTTTTGTTTGATTCCCTATTTTAGAGCATCATCTTTTGAGGCTAATAATTGTTTTTCATTGATAACTTCTACAACATTACAAATTGATAAAATGTGACTTTGCATAATCTCAATTTGATTTGCATATTGTGGATAATCTAGCATACCTTCTTTACACATTGGAACCATATATTTTTTTGTTTCTTCTATATATTCCAATATATCTTTTCTGTCAACACTTGCTAAAAATGTACATGTATGAATTCTATTAGATAACTTTTCTAATAAAGCTCCTGGATTTTTTTCAATGGCTTGATAATAATTTTCTAATGTTTGATTTTTATTAGAAACTATTTTTACAGCTTCTATTACTTTTTGAGTAATACCATAATCTTTTAAGACTTGTTGCCATTTTTCACCCAAATTACATTTTTGAGGAATTTCATGTAATAGAGCTGTTGCATATGTTATGTCATCATTAATTTCAAGTGCAATTAAATATGAACATACTCTAAGAGGATGAATAATAAATGGATCTCCACTTGTTCTTATTTGCCCATTATGAAACTTTTGTGCAATAAATAAAGCTTTATAAGTATTTGGCATTTCTCCTCTTGAAAATCCTTCAATAAAATGAACTATCTTTTTGTATTGCTCTCCTTCATCCATTATTATATCCTGCATACCAATTAAAGATGCTATTGATTCACAAATTGATACAATTAAGTTTTTCATAATTGTAATAGTATTTGAAAACTCGGGATGTTTTATTTTTCCTTCTGAACATAGAGGATAAATATATTTTTGTGTTTCTAAAATATATTTTTTCATTCTTTCCTCTTTAAATATTTGCATTGTACTACAATTGTTTGCTCTATCTGCAATTTTTATTAATGTAGCTTTCCAATTATGCGAAATATTCATGAAATATTCTTCCGGATTATATACCTTATCCCAAGGGAATTTCTTCCTTTTGGGAGGTTTTGATAGTATTTTTACTATTTCTACTACCTCTTCATCTAGAAGATAGTCTTTTATTAGTTCTTTCCCATTTTGTGAAACATTACAATCTTCAATTATATCATGTAAAATAGCCGCTGCAAACATTACATCACATTCATGGCGAATTTTGTAAATTTCTTTATTATACCACTCTTGCAAAACTTTTTCTATATTTAGCAATATTAAAGTTTTGCAAACCATTAATGGATGAATAATGTATGGTTCTCCTCCATCTCTACATTGACCTGTATGATATTTTATAGCTAGTGTTAATGCTATTAATGTGTTTCTCATCTTGTACTTAGTTGCATATCCCTTTATGAAATTATACTCCTTTTCCCATCTTTGTAAGCTATTCCGTTCCATAAAAATAACCTCCTATTTTATATTTTAGATTTTTCAAGTTTATAATATTATATAGTTTCTTCATTATTATGTCAAGTTGCTTAATTTTTTTCATCTAGTTTCCAATTTTATTTTATACTATTTTTCTTATACTAACATTAATCAATAATTATATTTATATATAATTATTATTGCAGTTTTTTTTATTTAATGTTATCATATTAGTGATAGGAGTGATTTATTTATGGCACAACCAGAATTTGATTTTTATGACAAAACAAGCTTAAAATCGTATAATTTAGACAAAAGTATGAGATATCAATTAGATATGTTAGATACATTAGATGTATTTACACGAAGACATTGCGAAAATGTTGCAAGTTTAACTTGTAGACTTTGTGAATATTTGCATTGTAATAAAGGCTTTACTGAATATTGTACTATTTGTGCATATTTACATGATATTGGTAAACTTTTCATTCCTGCATCTATATTACAAAAACCTGGTAAATTAACAGATGAAGAATATGAGGTAATGAAGACGCATACTACTTTAGGATATAATATGTGTATGAAAGATTTAAAATTAAGACCTTATGCCGCAGGTGCTTTATACCACCATGAAGCTTTAAATGGTAGTGGCTATCCAAAAGGATTAACTAAAAAAGATATTCCTTATGAAGGTCAAATTATAAGAGTTGCAGATGAATATGATGCAATAGTTAGTAAAAGACAATATAAATCTCATATTGGGATTTCAGATACTTTAAAAATATTAATTGAAAATACAAAATCAACAGCTACTTCTCGTTATGCAGAAGCTTTAAGTGAAATTACTGAAAATGCAAAATTAGGAAAAAATAATCCTATTATTGTAAAAACTCTTCTTAAAGTTGTAATTGACGACATTGAATATGAAATATATTGTACTCAAGGTTATGTTGATAAATTGAAAGAAAATATCAAAAGACTTGAACAAATGTTAAAATATAAAAGCAAAATGGAAAAAGCCAAAAAGGAAAAAGAAAAAAATTATTATCTAGAAGGAATCAAAATGCTTTTAGATGATGGTGAAACTATTGAAAATTTAGAAACTCTACACACTGAATATATTGAAGCCTACAATACTAGAAAAGCTATAATTGATAATTTATATAAAGAAATTAAAGTAATTAAAAAATTAAAAGTTTAATATTTGCAAAAAATAAATAAACCTTAATATCAATTTTTTCTATACTATAAATTTTAAAAAGAAATAAGCTATATTAAAATATAGAACTTATTTCTTTTTACATTTTAATAAAATTCTTAGTTTTTCATGTTGCTTATCATAACATAAGATATTTTTATTCTTCAAGTCCAAAACTTACACCCAATGCATTATTTATTTTATTAATTAAATTTTTATCATCAATATGACCTATTCTTTCTTTTAATCTACTTTTGTCTATTGTCCTGATTTGTTCTGCTAAAACAACTGAATTGTTTTTTAATCCACAAGTTGAAGAATCAATTTCTATATGTGTAGGTAATTTTGTTTTATCTGTCTGTGAAGTAATTGCAGCTGCAATTACTGTTGGACTATATTTATTTCCTAAATTATTTTGTATAATAAGAACTGGTCTTACTCCTCCTTGTTCTGATCCTACTACTGGACTCAAATCAGCATAAAACATATCTCCTCTTTTTATTACCATTTTCTTCACTCCCAATATTGTTAGATTATCAAGTATATTTATTATTTTAAATATTAGTAAAGTAAAGATTATTTAATATTCTATATTTTTATATTTATTTTGCTTTATTTAACTTTACCTCATTATATTCTATGTAACTTATCACTTTTTTGCCAATTACTTTATTGCAAAATTCGCTATATTTCTTATTTCTATAACATATTTTTTACTATAATAATTCATATTTTTTACATTTATTTTTATGTATTTTTTATTTTACATTTATTGTAAACCTTTTATTGTTCTATTTGCATAAGCTAATATTTAAAATTTAGTCTATAATCTCTTGATTAATATTAGTATTTCCATTTTTTAAATTTTTAGCCTTATCATTAAAAAAAAATCAAAAAAAGACCTATAAAATAAGTCCTACTTTTAGTAGCTATATCTTATAGGTTTTTAAAATATTCATTTACTTTTGATAGTAAATCTTCTTCTGTTTCTATGGTATTTATAGAATTTCTAAATTCACTAGAATTTTTCATATTTTTAGTATACCAAGCAATATGCTTTCTTAATTCTTTTATTGCTATTTCTCCTTTTTCTTCTACTGCTAATTTTATATGTTTTTTCATTGCTTCTAATTTTTCTTGATTTGTTGGTTCTAAAAGTTTTTCTCCATTTTGTAGATAATAAATAATATTTCTAAATATCCATGGATTTCCAAAGCTTCCCCTTCCAATCATAATCCCATCAACACCTGTATATTCAAACATTTTTTTAGCTGATATCTCATCTATTACATCGCCATTTCCAATTACAGGTATATTTACATTTTCTTTAACTTTTTTAATTATATCTAAATCTGCCGTACCAGTATAAAATTCTGACCTTGTCCTTCCATGAACTGTTATAGCTGATATTCCAACTTTTTCTGCTATTTTTGCTATTTCTACTGCTACTATGTTTTCTTTATCCCAACCTTTTCTTATTTTTAATGTTACAGGCACTTTTGAATTTTGAACAACCACCTTCATTATTTTTTCAGCTTTATCTAAGTCTAATAATAATTTACTCCCATCGCCATTTTTTACTACCTTAGGAGCTGGGCATCCCATATTTATGTCTATTATATCTGCAAAATCACTTACATATTTTGCACTAAACGCCATTGTTTCAACATCACTCCCAAATATTTGATAACTTATTGGCCTTTTTTCTCCATCTGTATTCAATAATCTTTTTGTTTTTTGGTCATTATGAAACATCGCCTTAGAACTCGCCATTTCTGTGCAGACTAATCCTGGATTTCCTATTTCTTTACAAATTGTTCTAAATGGTCTATTTGTTACTCCAGCCATTGGTGCTAATATTAAATTATTTTCCAGTTCAACATTTCCTATTTTTAATTTTTTTAAATAATTCATAAAAACTTAATTCCTTTCATAACTTAATTTTAAGTGCAAATATATAAAACTCGCAAACCTTGTCTTGGCTTTGTAAAGGTCACTTTTACTTTTCGTATATTTAAAATATTGTATAATATCAAGATAAAAGATTATTTTCCTATACAATAAGAATTTTTGAAAAAATTTGAGGTAAGTTCTATAATTTTGAACATACCTCTTTTATTCTTAAAATTTATTTTGCAAATATTGTCTTTTGTCTTTTTCCACTTATATTCAATAAAAGTCCTATACAAATGAAATTAGTTATTAAAGAACTCCCTCCATAACTTACAAATGGAAGCGGAACTCCTGTTATTGGTAATAATCCCATAACCATTCCTATATTTTCTAATACATGGAATAAAAATACTCCTGTAATTCCAATAGCTATCATTGAACCTGCTTTGTCTTTTGCAGTCTTAGCTACATATATGCTTTTTGTTATAAGATATACAAATAATAAGATAATTGCTCCTGCCACTATAAAGCCCATTTCTTCTCCTATTACAGAATATATAAAATCTGTTGTCTTAGGGTAAAGAAATCCTAATTGAGTTTGATTTCCCTTTAATAGCCCCATTCCTGTAAGTCCACCTGCTCCTATTGCCAATTTTGATTGTATAATATTATACCCTGAACCTCTAGGATCTGACTCTGGATTTAGAAATACATCAATTCTTGTTTTTGCATGTTCCGGTAAAACAAAATTATATAATAATGGAACTGCTATTACTATCAACAAAATTGTTCCAATTATATATTTTTTATCCAATCCAGAAGCAAATAACATTAATGCAGTTGCCACTATAAAAGCCAAAGCTGTTCCATAATCCGGTTGTTTTACTATTAATAATACCGGCACCGCTAATGCACATAATGTAATTAATAACCTTGTTGGTCTATTTATTTCTTCTTGACCTCTTTTTTGTATTTTTGTTATTACAAATGTCAAAAATAATATTACAGCTACCTTAGAAAATTCTCCTGGCTGTAATGAAAAAGCCCCTATATTAAACCAACTTGTTGCACCATTTACTGGTTTAGTAAATAAAACTGCTATTAATAATATTATTGCCAGTCCATATAATACTGGCGATGCCTTTAACAATAAATTATAATCTATAAACATTATTATTACCATAGCTATTAAACTTACTACTAACCAAATAATTTGCTTAGAAAATTCATCATATTCAGTTTCTTGTGTAGCAGAAAATAGTGCAACTATTCCTATTATAGATAGGATAATTGCAACTACCAATATTCCCCACTCCATATTCTTTAATTCTCTTTTTCTCATTAAATCACTCTTTTTCTATTTTATATTTTGATTTAATTTTTACTTTTTGCTTTACTTGTTGTTTTTCTATTTTGTTTCTTATTAGTATTTTTCTTTTCTGTCATCTCATTTTCTTCTTTTACTAAATTTTCATCACTTTCTATTGCTTTTTTATTTATTTCTTTATCATCTTCTTCTGCTGAACCTTTATTAGTTTCTTTTAAACTTTTTTCCTCGTCTTGCTTGTCTTCTTGTTTACTTTTTTGCTCATCTATTTCTGTATTTTTTGTTTCTTCAACTTTTTTTGTTTTATCTAATTGTTCTTCTTCATTTATATTTACTTTATTGTTTTCCTTATTTTCTTCTTTGTTTTCCAATTTTTCCATTTTTCTAGTTTCATTTTTAATATTAATAATTGGAATATTTGCATATAAAGCTGGAGCTCCATTAGTCCCATCATCATTTTCTTTATTTGTTAATCTAACATCAATTGCATTTTCGTCTACTTCTATATATTTTTTTATAACATCAATTATTTCTTGTTTCATTAACTCCAAGAAATCTGCTGAAACATTAGCTCTATCTTGCATAAGAACTAAATGTAATCTTTCTTTTGCAGCTACTTTTGAATTTGGTGTTTTTTCCTCTTTTTTTCCCATTTTACTAAAGAATTTCATTAAGCCTTCAAACATTGTCTAAATTACCTCCAACTTTTGTTATTACTATGATTTTCTAAATAATCTTTTTAATCTTGCAAAAAATCCCTTTTCTCTTCCTGGTATTGTTACTTCAATTTTTTCTCCAAGTACTCTTTTAGCTATTTCTATATATGCTTTTCCTGATGGAGCTCTTTTATTTTGAATAACTGGCTCTCCCTTATTTGTTTGTGTTATTATGTATTCATCATCTGGAACAACACCTATTAAATCTATTGATAATAAATCTACTATATCATCAACATCCATCATTTCACCTTTTCTTACCATATTAGGTCTTATTCTATTTATAACTAATTCTGGATTTTTAATTTCTGATGATTCTAATAATCCTATTATTCTATCAGCATCTCTTATTGCTGATATTTCGGCAGTTGTTACAACTATCGCTCTGTCAGCCCCTGCTATTGCATTTTTAAAGCCTTGTTCAATTCCTGCTGGGCAATCTATTAATATGTAGTCAAATTCTTCTTTTAATTTTTCTACTAATTTTCTCATTTGTTCTTCATTTACTGCGCTTTTATCTCTTGTTTGAGCAGCTGGTAATAGGTATAATTCTTTAAATCTTTTATCTTTTATTAAAGCTTGTCTTAATTTACATTTTTCTTCAACAACATCTACAATGTCATATACAATTCTATTTTCTAATCCCATTACTACATCTAGGTTTCTTAATCCTATGTCTGTATCTATAAGTGCTACTTTTTTACCTTCTAATGCTAAACTTGAACCTAAATTTGCTGTTGTTGTTGTTTTACCTACTCCACCTTTTCCTGATGTTATAACTATTACTTCTCCCATATTTCTCCTCCTTAGGATTTAAAAACACATATTTTTAACGGTTATATGATATAACGAAATTGACAAAAAGTCAATGACTTTTGTCAATTTACATAAAAATTTTATATTTTATATTACTAATGCTGAGCGGTATGAATAATGCCCTAAAGCATTACCTGCATTACTTCCAAAACAGAAAATAGATGTTGATGGATCTGAATACATTCTTCCTCTATCAAAGAATGGTGATTGTTTACTTGGAAATGCTCCGTATCCCCTAAACCATGTACCATTTTGGTTTGAATAAGTAGATGATGTTTCATATATTGCATCTCCCTTATATTTTCTTCCTGCTGTTTGATAATCTGTCTGTAATATATCTGAAGAAACATATACTGTTTTATATTTTGTACTTATCCCTTGTTCTTGGTATGTTGCTCCATATAAATCTCCTTCATTTTTTCCTCCAGTTATTCCTAGTTGCATATTTCCATTGTTTATATATGATGCTGTTGATTCAAAAGCACCTCCATTTAAATCATATACCCCTGTTGCATTATGTGTTGTTGATTGTGTTTTGTTTTTAGTATATATATCTACTAAAATATTAGTTCCTCCTGTATAATATGAACTATTTTGATTTTTTTCTATTTCGACTTTATTTGCCCCATATTTGCTATGTGCCAAATATACTGTTGCTCCCCATTCACTGTTTTTTATCATATGACTATTTAAGTTTACACTTTCTCCATATGTTGCATTTTTTCCGGCTTTATATTGGTTATTTATTGTCATGTTTCTCAGACTTGGCTCACCTGGCTTTACACTTACTTGACTTGCATTATCATTGCTATATGTTCCTGTGGTTTCGAATTTTCCTATCCATAATCCAGAAATTTCTCCAAAGCCTCCTCCATACTGTGCATTTGACATAAATGCTGGATGTACTAACCATTTTGTTAATCCTGCTCCTTCTTCTTCAGGGTTTGTTGTTATTTCTCCTGTTTCTCCATTCAAAAATTTATTATTTGTATCTATAAATGCTACTTCTATTGTTCCTGCTTGATTTGTATGATATCCTTCTGTTATTTTATATGCATATCTTGGTATCCATACCCACATGCTTCCATCTGCTGTTGTTGCATTTGCCCATTTGCTTCCTTTTTGGGCTTCAGTGTTTGCATCTGGACCCGTATATTTTATTGGCGTCATTTCTCCTTTTAGCACTGGCTCATTAACATTTACATTTTCTTTATTTATCTCTAAATCATTATAGCTATACCATTCAGGATCTCTTTTACTTGTAGCAGTCCATAATTCTGGTACATTTGGCTTTGCTTCAAAGATAGGTACTTTTACTTTATCTATATTTTCATCATCAGTATATATGATTTTTATTTTATCATTATCTTTTACTTGTATTCCTTCTGAATAAAATATATTATGACTTTTTTCATTTATAATATATAAATCTTTTAATTTATTTATATCTACATATTGTTGTTGTCTTACTTTTTCATAGTCTTTTCCAAAATTTAAAGTTACACCATCTAATTTCTCCAAATCAATTACCAAAAATTTCTCCCCGTCATTTGCCCCTATCACTCCTGCATCTCTTAAATGTGATACTGCTGTATATTCTATTTTGGCTGGAATTGCACCATATTCTTTATAATATGAAGCTACTTTATCTCGTAAATTTGAAATATCATTATACATACTTGTAAGTCTCTTTATATATATGTTATCATTTGCATTATATATTAACATACTTGACACTATTAATAATATTATTACTGTTATAGTTAGTGCAACTAATGTTATACCTCTTTCAGATTTTATCTTTTGCATTTTTTCACCTTCTACTATTTTTTATTATAGTTTACTATTAATTAATCTTATTTTCAAGAGTTTAAGTATATTTTATATAAACTTACGCTTTTATATTCCTTTCCTATATTCTTCTTTTATTAATTTATCTATCTTTTTTCTGTTTTCATAAATTTTTTCTTCTTTAAAATATAATATCCATAAAAGAATTATCCCTAAAAAAATTGCTATATTTTTTAAATACAATATTGATATACTTGCTATTACGGTCAAGACTATTAAAGAAACAAATGATATATTATATGTATATTTTTCTGCTTTAGATTTTCCAAGATTCATATATAAAATCCCTCTCAATATTCTTCCACCATCAAGTGGTAAAATAGGCAAAATATTAAACAAGAACAGTAATAAATTTGAATATATTATCATATTTTTTTCATATATATTTATATCTATCCAATTTAGAATAAAAATTATAAATAAGTTAGTGATTGGTCCAACACTAGCTACAATTAACTTTTTCACTTCAATAAAATTTGCTTCTTTTACTTTTTTATTATAATCTCTTAACTTTAATTTAAATCCAATTGATAATCCAAAAGGTTTCAATTCTATTTTATCAGGTTTAAAACCTAATAATACCCCAGCTAATAAATGTCCTAGTTCATGTAGTATTGCAAAACACATTATAAGTGCATATATTTCAATCTGATTAGTTAAGTAAAATAAAATTAAAAAAATAAATATTTTTAAATCAATTCTAAATCTCATATTTTCTCCTAACTATAATTCTAAAATATTTTGTGGATTTACCAATCGTTCTGATATCCTTATTTCAAAATGTAAATGTGGTCCTGTTGAATTTCCTGTTGAACCAACCTCTGCTATTTCTTGTCCTTGTACCACTTTATCTCCTTGTTTTACATATAAAGCATTACAATGTGCATATATTACACTTACTTCACCTATCTGTATTTTTAAATGTTTTCCATAATCACCTTCTTCAGACGATAAAACTACTTCTCCATCTGTTGCTGATTTTATTTTTGTTCCCATATTAGCTGCAATATCTGTTCCTGTATGATTTTTAGGTACTCTTCCTGTTGCTTCCTCTCTTCTACCAAATGATGATGTTACTTTTCCTTCTATTGGTTTTATAAATGTTGTAGTATTTTTTACATTTTGTATGTCTTGCTCTTCTTGTGATAATGCTTTTACTTTCTGTTCATTATTTTCATTTTTCTCATCGCTTTTTTCTAATTCCAACAAACTGTCTTCTTGGTTATTTTCTTTATTTATTTCTTGATTTTGATTTGTATTAAATTCTGCTCCTCCAATTGCTTCCTGCTTTTGATTATTATTTTCTTCCATGTTTTTCTTATTATTTATAAATGTCATAGCAGTATTTTTAATATTCTCAAATATTTCTATAAAGTTCATGTCATATGATAAAATTTCATTTGCTTTATTTATAAATTCGCTAGAAAAAATATATTCATTATTTTGTATTGTATAGAATATAAAATATATTGCTAAACAAGATATTAATTGAATTATTATTTTTTTTAATAATTTTATATCTTTTTTTCTTTCCCTATTTTTAGATTCCACAATACTATTTGTTTCGTATTGTTCTGTTAGTTTTTCTTTATTTTTTCTTCTTTCATAAATTTCTTCAGCTCGTCTAATTCTTTCTTCTACTGTCATTGCTCTATCCATAAAAAACACCTCTTCCTTAGTTTTTCTCTTAAACTATATGTTTGGAAAAGGTGTTTTATTACTATTTAATGATTAACATCAAAAACTGTAAACACATAACTATACTCGATATATATGCATATTTTTTTAATCTTTTATATTTTCTTTTTGTTTTTACATTTAATATAATTTTATTATCATTAATCTTTTCTAAATACTCTGAAACCAATAATTCAGCTTCTTTAACTACATAATTATCTTTGCTATTAAATATTGCATTATTTTGTTGTAGATTTTTTTCTATTTTTTGTAATTCCTTAGCTTTTTTCCTAGACTTTAATACCACATATGCCTCTTCAACTATGTTAGATGGTAAATTTTTTAATACTACCATATTTCTATTATTGTTCATTTCCATATTTTTCCTCCTTGTATAATATGTTTATAAAGTTTATTTAATATGAATTTTGTAAACATATTATATGTATTTTTTATAATATGTGCTTTTTTGGTATTTTTATACAATTACATTAAATTTTTGTTGATATTTTGTTGACATTTTTTAGATTTGAAATTTATTAGATTTATAACTCCTCTTTTATTTAGTGGTTAATTCAATTATTAAAAAATATATATTATCATAAGAAGATTTATTTTTAAACTTTACACAACTTTTCTATATACTCTTTTTCTATGTTGTGCCATATCTTACATATTTTTGGATAAGTTTACTAATTTTAAGCAAACTAAAAGACCTTCGAAAATCTCGAAAGTCTTGATATTATTGGCTGGGCTGGCTAGATTCGAACTAGCGCATGCCAGAGTCAAAGTCTGGTGCCTTACCGCTTGGCTACAGCCCAATATAAAATTAAATGGGGTGGAAGATGGGACTCGAACCCACGGTCTCCAGTGCCACAAACTGGCGCGTTAACCAACTACGCTACATCCACCATGCGTATGTGCACCGTTACCTTGAGCACATTTAATATTTTAACCTATTCCTCCCCATTTGTCAACCATTTTATAAATTTTTTTATTTTTTTCTGTAATTTTTTATTCTCCTGTTGGTAATGCACTTGGATCTATTCCATATTGTTTATATAACCAACTCATATAATCAAATGGTGTTAATGTTTTTGGTAATCCATATTCTACTCCATTTGTTTCAACTTTTATTGATGTTATTTTTGGTGGATTTACAGGTGTACTTACTTCTGTATTTCCTGTTTCTTGGCTATTATCTGCCACTTTCACCTCTGCATTTTCTATTTTATGTACAATATCCATTCCTTCTATTACTTTTCCAAATGATGTATATTGTCCATTTAATGATGCATTTTCTTTTGTCATTATGAAAAATTGTGAACTACCTGAATTGTATGATTCTTCTGCTAATGATGGTGAATAACTGGTGTAGTCTGATCTTGCCATTGCAACTGTTCCTTCTTCAAATTTTAGTTTATTATTTACTCCATTTGAAATAAATTCTCCTTTTATTGAATACGCTGTTTCTTCTCCTCCATCTTTTAAGTCTGATATCTTAGCGCTCCCTGTCCCATCTCCATTAGGGTCTCCACCTTGTATCATAAAGTCTTTTACTATTCTGTGAAATGTTAGCCCATCATAAAATCCTCTATTTGCTAATGTTATGAAATTTGCTACTGTTTCAGGTGCATTCTCAGGATATAATTCCATTTTAATTGTTCCATAATTTTCTATTTCCATTGTTGCTATTGGATTTTTTATTTCCATTGTTGCATTTTTATAATATCCATATGCAACCACTCCTATTAATATTATTACCAAAATTAACGCTATTATCCAAATAATATTTTTTGCTTTTTTCATATTTACTATTCATCCTTTCTTTCTTATAAAATGATTTTGGGGTCGGAGACAAAAATTAGCTACTTTCTCCGTTCTTTAATTTAATTGTCAAATTTTTAATATTCTAATGTTGTCTTTTATTTTCCCTATCCATTTTAATTCACATTAAATAATATTATCAAATACAAATTGTTCTTGCATTCTTTTTAAAGATTGTTTTATTGTTCTTGCCCTTACTTCTCCTATTCCATCAACATCATCTAAGCTTTCAATATCTGCTGCTAATATGTGTTGGAAAGATTTAAATGATTCTACTAAATTTTCTACTATATTTGACGGCATTCGTGGTACTTTGCTAAGTATTCTATATCCTTTTGGATATACCCCTACTTCATCATAATTATCAAAATATTCATATCCTAGTAATTTTGCAATTACTGATTCTTTTAATAGTTCTTCATATGCTAGGTCTTCTAGATTTTCTATTACTTTTTCTGGTGTATTTTTCTTTTTAGTTGCTACTAAATAATCTTTTATTATTAGTTTTTCTTCTTTTTCTAGTCCACCTATTAGTTCTTCTAGTTGCATTTTTACTAGTCTTCCGTCATTTCCTAATTCATATATCTGTCTTTGAATTTCATCTACTATTCTCATTACCATTTCAGCTCTTTGTATTGCAAGTATAACATTTTGTAATGTTACTATATCATTAAATTCATATTCATTCAATATATTTAGTTTATTATCAAATACTTTTTTATATTTCTCTAATGTCTGAATTGCCTGATTAGCTTTGTTTAGCACTACCTCTGTATCTTCTAAGACATATCTATCTGTCCCTTTAAATACTGTTATTATATTTCTTCTCTGTGATATACTTATGACAAGTTCTCCTGTTTGTTTTGCAGTCCTTTCTGCTGTTCTATGTCTTGTTCCTGTTTCTGTTGTTATTATTTCATGAGATGGAATTAATTGTGCATTTGCATAAAGTATTCTTTTCATATCTCCACTCAATACAATTGCTCCGTCCATTTTAGCTAATTCATATAATTTTGAAGATGTATATTCTTCATTTATTGTAAATCCTCCATCTACAATTTCTTTTAGTATTTCGCTATTATCTGTTATTAATAATAATGCTCCTGTTTTTGCTCTTAATATATTTTCCAATCCATCTCTTATTGGTGTTCCTGGAGCTATTAATTTTAAAACCGATGTAATGTTTTCATCTTTACTTTTTTTCAATTTTTCTCCTCCTTAATTTTTGTGGAGTTTTATTTTAATCCTATCTTTTTCATCGCTTCATTTATATTCTTAACGCCTATTATATCTAATTTATACTTGTCTTTCAATACCTTTTTGTTACTTTCTGGAATAATACAACTTTTAAATCCAAGTTTTTCTGCTTCTTTTATTCTCTTTTCTACTAAATTAATCCTTCTTACCTCTCCTGTTAGTCCTACCTCTCCCATTATTACCATGTCTTTTGGTATTGAGATATTTTTAAAGCTTGATGCTGTTGACATTATTATTCCCAAATCTATTGATGGCTCATTAATTTTTATTCCACCTACTAAATTCAAATATACATCTTGTCCTCCTAACATCATACCTGCCTTTTTTTCAAGAACTGCTAACAATAAAGCTACTCTATTATAATCTATTCCATTTGCAGTTCTTTTTGGTATTCCAAAAACACTTTGAGAGGTCAGTGCTTGTAATTCAATCAGTACCGGTCTTGTTCCTTCCATTGCTGATATAATGCAAGAACCTGCTGGATTATCATCTCTTTCTGAAATTAATATATCTGATGGATTTACTATTTCACACATTCCTTCTTCCTGCATTTCAAACATTCCTATCTCATTTGTTGAGCCAAATCTATTTTTTACTCCTCTTAGTATTCTGTATGAAAAATATCTTTCTCCTTCTAAATATAGAACTGTATCTACCATATGTTCTAACACTCTTGGTCCTGCAATATTTCCTTCTTTTGTTACATGTCCAATAATTATTGTTGTTATAGCTCTTGATTTACAAACTCTCATAACTTGAGATGTTATTTCTCTTACTTGGCTAACGCTTCCAGCAGCAGCTGTTATATCTTCTGAATACATTGTTTGTATTGAATCTATTATTACTAATTTTGGATTTATCTCAATAATTGCTTGATTTACTATATCAATATCAGTTTCACCTAAGAATAAAATATCATCATTATTTATTCCTAATCTGTCGGCTCTTAATTTTATTTGTTCTGCTGATTCTTCTCCAGAAACATACAAAACTTTTCCTTCGCCTTTTACTTTATCACAAATTTGAAGTATTAATGTTGACTTTCCAATTCCCGGTTCTCCTCCCAATAATACCAAAGAACCTTTTACTAGTCCACCACCTAAAACTCTATCTAGTTCTCCAAAGCCAGTAGATGTTCTCAATGTTTCTTTGGCTTCATAAGAATTTAACTTTTGTGGTTTATTACTATTTTGACTTTTATCTTTTAATGAACTATTCTTGCTCTCTATTATTTTTTGTTCATAAAAACTATTCCAACTATTACACGCTGGACATTTTCCTAGCCACTTACTTGATTCATTTCCACACTCACTACATACAAAAACAGTTTTACTTTTTGCCATTATATTTTAAGAAACTTATATAATTGCTTTTATTGTGCAATTTTGTCTCTTATCCTCCTTCTATTTTGAATTCTCATTTCTTATTACCCTTAGCTTTTTCAAGTATATCATAACTTTCTTAATTCTGCTATATTTTTTTAATCTTTCACCGAAAATTCATATAATTTTTTTGATAATGATTTTGGGGTCGGAGACAAAAATCAGCTACTTTAACTATATTTTTTAGTTTAAAGTAACTATAAATTTCTTTTTTAAATAAATTTATAAGTATATTTTTTAATATTAGAAAAATTTTATTATCCAACTATCATGATTTTTGTCTCCGACCCCAGAATCACGACCCCAGAATCATCTCCGACCCCAAAATCACCAAAATCACGACCCAAAATTATAAAAATTTCAAAACTTATTTTGCCTAAAATAAAAAAGTTTTTCAATGTCATATGCTTAAATATAACTTTGAAAAACTTTTTTATTTGTTTCTTTACTAAAACACAAATATTTTTTATCATAAATATTATAATTGTTCTTTTTTTCTTCCAAATGTAATATCTTGAAATAAGAAATCATGTACTTTATCCCAAGTAATTTCTTGATGTAAAAATTCATTTATTTCATCTTCAACTTTTTGTTGATATGGTGTTAATTCTACTTTTATTTCTTTATTCCAATCTATTTCTTGTAACCAGAATGATTTGAATTTTGTCCAAAATCCTGTTTTTACTAAAGCTTTGTCATTAGTTACTGGTATTTCTTGTCCTATATTTTGTGCTTCAACTCCTCCAAATACTCCTGAAACTTTTCTTTCTTCTCCTATTCCTGACATTTTATTTCCTCCTTTGTAGACTCAATCTTATTACATTATTTATACTATAATATTTCTAAATAATCAAGGTTTTCTCTGGTTTTTTATATTACATTTTAGTTACATTTGTATTACATTTTTACAATGTAACAACATATAATAATTAAAAGCAAAGTTTAAAACTTTATTTTATTGTATTGTATAGTTTTTATTTTTTCTTATTCTACTATAATATGTTCTATTTCAGTTCTTATACATTTTACTTTTACTATTTTATTTTCTAATTTTTTATCTGTATTATAATATGCTAAAATATAGTTTTGTGTATGTCCTTTATATACTCCCTCTTTTTCTTCTTCAAATAAAATTTCTACCTCTTTTCCTATATATTCCTCATTATACTCTTTTTCATTTATATCTGATAATTCTATAAGTTTTCTGCTTCTTTCTTCTTTTATATTACCATTTACTTGATTTTTCATTTCCGCAGCTTTTGTTCCTTTTCTTGGTGAATATTTAAAAATATGCATTTTATAAAATTTTATATCTTTTAAAAATCTATATGTTTCTTTAAATTCTTCTTCTGTTTCTCCTGGGAATCCAACTATAATATCTGTTGTTAGCATTACATCTTCATATGTATTTCTTAATCTTTTAACAATTTCTTTAAATTCCGTTGTTGTATATCTTCTATTCATTCTCTTCAAAGTTTCATCACATCCACTTTGTAATGATAAATGAAAATGATGACATACTTTTTCTAATTTTTTTAGTCTATTTACAAATTCTTCTGTAATTAATAATGGTTCTATTGAACCTAATCTTATTCTTTCTATGCCATTTATTTTATTTAATTCTTCTAATAAATCTATTAGTCTATAATCATTTTTAAAATCTTTGCCATATGAAGCTATGTGAATCCCTGTAATTACAACTTCTTTAATTCCTTCTTTTGCTATTTTTTCTACCTCTGATACTACACTTTCTGGTTTTCTGCTTCTTACTCTTCCTCTTGCATATGGGATAATACAATATGAGCAAAATCTATCACATCCGTCTTGAATTTTTATTACCGCTCTTGTTTTTTCTGTGAATGTTACATCTCCAAAATCATAATATTCCTTTGAATGCATTACATCTTCTATTTCAATCTGATTTTCATTTTTTTCTATATAATCTTTTACATAGTCTGTAATTTTTAATTTTTCATTATTTCCTAATACTAAGTCAATTTCAGGTATTTTCCTTAATTCTTCTTTGGCAACTTGTGCATAACATCCAACAGCTACAACTACTGCATTTTCATTTTGTTCCTTCATCCTTCTTAACATTTGCCTAGATTTTCTATCTGACATATTTGTAACAGTACATGTATTTATTATATATATATCAGCTTTTTTAGTATGTTCTATTATTTCATATCCATTCTCTATAAATTGCTGTATCATTGCATTTGTTTCATATTGATTTACTTTGCAACCGCAATGTCACAAATGCTACTGTTTTTTTATCTTCTTTTTTTTCCATTTTATTATTACCTTTCATTTCTTTTAATTTTTATTTTTTCATATTTATTTTTCATACTGATTAAATTAACTTTTACTCATTCTATATGAATATTACTTTATCTTCTCTCTTTTTATATTTATTAATAGCATTAATTATTTATATATAATCAAATTACAAAATATCGCATTGAGAAAAGAATTTCTTAATGCGACATCAAATTTTTATTATATATATTATTGAATTTACCATATTGTTTACTTATGAACTGCTTTACTATCTATGCAATAAATATTATTAAGATGTATCTACTATATTAGTTATAATTATTATAACTCTTTATAAAAATTTATATTGTTAAATTTATTCATATAATTTTGTTTAATTAATTCTTTTTATAAAGCATCTAAATTATCTAAAGCTTTTCCTGTACCTATTGCAACACATGATACAGTATCTTGAGCAATCATTACATTTATACCTGTTTTTTCTTGTAATAATTTATCTAGCCCATCAACTAAGCATCCACCACCTGTCATATATATACCTTTGTCACTTATATCTGCTGCTAATTCTGGTGGTGTTCTTTCTAATACTGAATGAACTGCATCTACAATCATCATTGCTGGTTCTATAAGTGCTTCTAGCATTTCACTTGAATGCACTGTTATTGTTTTTGGCAATCCTGTTATTAAATCTCTTCCTCTTATATCCATTTCTGTATCTTGTATTTTTGGATACACACAACCTATATTTACTTTTAAATCTTCTGCTGTTCTTTCTCCTATCATGATATTATGTTTCTTCTTAATATATCTTACAATAGCTTCATCAAATCTGTCTCCTGCAACTTTTAAAGATGTATTTACTACTGAACCACCTAATGATATTACTGCTATATCAGTAGTTCCTCCACCAATATCAACTACCATATTTCCACATGGCTTTGATATATCTATTCCTGCACCTATTGCTGCTGCTATTGGTTCTTCTATTAAACATACTTTTCTAGCTCCTGCTTGTGTTGCTGCATCTATTACTGCTTTCTTTTCTACTTCTGTCACTTGTGAAGGGATACAAATCATAATTCTTGGTGCAAATATGAATTTTCCACATACTTTATTTATAAAGTGTTTTAACATTTTCTCAGTTACTGTATAATCTGATATAACCCCATCTCTTAATGGTCTTGTTGCTACAATATTTCCCGGAGTTCTTCCTAACATTCTTCTTGCTTCTTGTCCTACTGCTAAAACATCTCCTGTATGGTTATCTACTGCTACAACTGATGGTTCTCTTAAAACTATTCCTTTACCTTTTACATATACAATTACTGTTGCTGTTCCTAAATCTATTCCAACATCTTGTCCAAATTTAAACATTTGCATATCTTCCCTTCTCTACATTCTAATTTATTATTGCTTTGTTTTTAATGTTACATTTTCGTTTCAATTATATTACAACCATATTAATTTTTCAATATTTTTATAAAATTTTTTATATTTATTAGTTAATATTCATAAAAATTTTATATTTTTTTATAGCAATTATTCTATACTACTTATAAATATTTTATTTGTAATATATTCTTCTAATTCTTATTCAATTATATCTTCTTTATATTAACTATTTTTATAATTTTTATTTAAAATATTTACTATATAAATTATTTATAAATTTTTTGATAAATCTTATAATCCCTTAAAATTTTTCTCACATAATTATTAGTTTCTTTATATGGAATTTTTTCTATATCAGAGCCATCTTTCTTTATTATACCTTTATTAATCCAATTATCAACTGTTCCTATTCCAGCATTATATGCTGCCAGTGCTACCTCTAAGTTATTATATTTTTTTAATAAAGTTTCTAAATATTTTGTACCGATATTAATATTGTTATCAACATTCAATAATTCTTCTTTTATGTTTTCTTGTTTTATTTCTATATTATTTTTTCTTGCAACATCTATTGCTGTATTTTCTACTATTTGCATTAACCCCATTGCTGATTTGTTTGAAATAGCATCTTCTCTAAAATTACTTTCTGCTTTTATCACTGCAAAAATCAAATTTGAATCTACTCCATATTTTTCTGCATATGTTGTTACTATTTCACTATATGTTTTGGGATATATTATTTTAAGTATTTTATCTTTATATGCTATAACCAACATTATAAATATTAAAATAATTGATATCAATATTAGTATCTTACTTTTTAGTATCTTCAATCTTCTCTTCCTTGTATAATTTATTTAGGTTTTTATTTTAGATTTACCTATAAACTCGTTAAGTAAAACATCTCCCTTATACTTATCTTATTATTTTCTTATTTGCTTTTATACATAATATATACAGCAAATACAATAAAACTAGAAAACTTACCTTTTATTTACAATCATACCAATTATCAGCTTCTGATACTTCTGCTAATAATGGTACTTTCAATTTTATTGCATTTTGCATAGATTTTTCTAATATTTCTTTTATTTCTTCTTTTTCTGCTTTTTCTGCTTCTATCATCATTTCATCATGCACTTGTAATACTATTTTTGATTTTAAATTTCTTTTTTTGATTTCCTTATTTACATCTATCATTGCAATTTTCATTATATCTGCTGCCGTTCCTTGTATTGGAGTATTCATTGCTACTCTTTTTCCAAATTGTCTCACCATATAGTTTTTAGAATTTAATTCTGGAATATATCTTCTTCTATTAAATAGTGTTTCTACATATCCATCTTCTTTTGCTTTTTCTATTATATTGTCCATAAAATTTTTTATTCCTGGATATTCATTCAAATATTCATCTATATATTCTTTTGCTTTTTTTCTTGAAATTCCTAGTTGTTCTCCTAATCCAAAGTCACTTATTCCATAAACTATACCAAAATTTACTGCTTTCGCATTGCTTCTTTGTTCTTTTGTTACCTCATCTAATGGAGTTTTAAATACTTTTGATGCTGCTTGTTTATGAATATCTTCGTTATTATTAAATGCATTTATCATATGTTCATCTTCAGAAATATGTGCCAATACTCTTAATTCTATTTGAGAATAATCTGCATCTATATATACTTTTCCCTCTTCTGGCTTGAATACTTTTCTTACTCTTTTTCCTAGCTCAAATCTTGTAGGTATATTTTGAAGGTTGGGTTCTGTTGAACTTATTCTACCTGTTGCTGTTATTGTTTGATGGAAAAATGAATGTATTCTTTTTGTCTTTGGATTTATATATTGTTTTAATCCTTCTACATATGTTGAATTAAGTTTCATTAATTGTCTATAATCTAATATTTTTTCTATTATAGGGTCTTCTGATTTTAATTTTTCTAAAACATCTACATCTGTTGAATAACCATTTTTTGTTTTCTTTACCACTGGTAATTTCATTTTTTTAAATAAGATTTCTCCTAATTGCTTAGTAGAGTTTATATTAAATTCTTCTCCTGCCATTTCATGAATTTCTTTTGTTAATATTTCTATTTTTTCTGTTAATTCTTTTCCAAATTCTTTTAGTTCTTCTTCATCAATATACATTCCATTCCATTGCATACTTGATAAAACCTCTACTGTTGGCATATCTATGTTTTTGTATAGTTCATATGCATTTATTTCTTTTAAATTTTCTAATATTTTTTCATTTATCATTTCTATAAAATATACATATGATGAATATTCTTTTTTGTCATTATTTTTTAAGTTTGTATTTTCTTCAAATAGATTTAATTGTTCTTGTCTTCCTTCATCAACTCCTATATATTCTTCTGTATCTATTTCTAAGTATTGCATCGTTAAATTTTTTATATCTAATTTATTGTTTGTAGGATTTAATATATATGCTCCAACTGATATGTCATTTTCTATTCCATTTATTAATATTCCTATTTGTCTTAGCAAAATATATATTTTAGTTAAATTTATACTTGTTTTTAGAATTTCTTTATTTTCTAAAATTTCTTTAAACTTAAAAATTTCTTTTTCATCATTAAAATCAAAATAATATGTTTCATTATCTTCTTTATTATATATACTTATAGCTGTAATTTTTTCTTTTATTATTTTTTCTGAATTAGCTAAATTATTAATATCTTCTTTTTCACTTTTTAAGCAGAAAATTAATTCTTTTTGTTTTTTTATTATTTCTACTATTTCTTCAATATTTTTTTCTACTTGTTTAAAATCTTCTTTTTTCTCTGCATTTTGTTCTTTTGTATTTTGTACATTTCCTTTTAAATTAAATCTTTCTATATATCTGTTAAAATTTAGTTCTTTGAATAATTCCAATACTTTTTCTTTATCCCATTCTTCTACTTTGAAATCTTCTAGCTCATCTTCAATAGGAACTTCTAAGTTTATTGTACCTAGTGTTTTTGATAAAAATGCTAAATCTTTATTGTTTTCTATTTTTTCCTTTTGTTTTCCTTTTAGCCCAGCTTCTTCTTTTTCTACTTTTTCATACAAGTTTTCAATTGAACCAAATTTTTGTATTAATGACAGCGCTGTTTTTTCTCCTACTCCTGGAACTCCTGGAATATTGTCTGATGTATCACCTTGTAAACCTTTAACATCTATTAATTGTTTTGGTTCTAATCCATATGTTTCTTTTATTTTTTCTCTATCAAATAAATCTGTTTCTGTTTTACCACCCCTAGTTCTTGGAATTCTTATTGTAACCTTATCAGTAGCTAATTGAAATGTATCTCTATCTCCTGATAATATTGTTACTTCTAAACCATTAGACTCTCCATATCTAGATAATGTTCCTAAAACATCATCAGCTTCATATCCCTCTTTTTCTACTATATCTATATTCATTGCTCTTAATACTTCTTTAATCATTGGCATTTGTTCAGCTAACTCTTCTGGCATTCCTTTTCTATTTGCTTTATATCCTTCATATAATTTATGTCTTGCCGTTGGAGCTTTTAAATCAAAAGCCACAACCATATATTCTGGATTTATATCTTCCATCAATTTAAATAGTATTGCTAAAAATCCATATACAGCATTTGTATATTTTCCATCTTTAGTCATAAGCATTTTGCTTCCCATTATTCCATAGAAAGCTCTATTCATAATACTATTTCCATCTATTAAAACTAATTTTTTCACTTTTTATCCTCCATTTTGTAATTATTAGACATCTTTTTTGAAATATACTTAAATTTTGCTTTTCTATGCATTTTTGTTAATCATTTAACTATTTTCTTTTCTTAATTTTTGATGTCTTTTTTCCCTTGTATTTAATAATAAACATATACAAAATCCTAGTAACATGAAAAATGTAAATGGTGTACCATTTTTCCAACCTTCTCCATTTATCATAAATATACTATTTGATAATTGACTTATTATCGAAATTTGTATGATTAATTTTATATTTTGTGCTTTTTGCCACATTAATAATGGGAATAACCACATTATGTACCACGGCTGAAAATTTGTTATTAGTAAAAATAAAAATGCTATTAAGAAATATTGACATTTTCTTATTTCGCTTCCAAATTTTATTTGCCTTTTATTTATAAGTGTTACACAAGTAAATAAATATATTATTACAAAAGCTCCTAATAATGTTTTATTTACAGTTGTTACTAATTCAGGTATTGTTGGAAAATATTCCATTAATATTATGTAAAAATTCTTTGCAAATTTTTCTTGTTGTGTAAATATACCCATTAAAACTGTCCAATCTTGTATATATAGTAAATATGGTATTATCATTATTAGTATAAATATTATTCCATAAATAATACAATTCTTAAATCTCTTTAAAGGCTTTTTATCTCTAAAATAATAAATTATTATAAATGGCAATAATAGTATTGTAAAATATTTTATTCCTGTTGCTAAGGCAAGAAATGTTATACTTGCTAATATGTTTTTCTTTTTTAGTAAGAAATATATTGATGCTAAAACAAAAGTTATTATATACATATCATTATGAACATTTACAATTCCTTCTAGTAAAATAAATGGATTTAATCCATATAATAATACAAATATTTTTTTCTTTGTTAGCTTGTAAATTATATAACAATTTAGTATATGTGCTAATACGCCTAAAACTTTAAATAATAATAGTCCTATATCTATATTTCCAAAACTCATTCCTGCAATTACTTTGCATATTAGTGTCCATATTGGTCCATATACTACTGTTGTATCAGACCATGGATTTGTATATCCTGCTGCTAGTGTTGTATCATTTTCTAAATATTTTTCATTGTCTTCGTTTTCTACAAAGTCTGTTATGGTTGTATAATATGGGTTTTGCCCATATTTAGAGTCTAATCTTCCTATTCCTAAATAGTAAAAAATATCTGAGCTTATAAAAGGAATTATAAATATGCATATTGTAGCTGAAATTGCTATAAATATGTATATTTGTTTTATATTTTTAAATATTTTGTCTCTATTTTTTAATATTAATACATATAAAGTTGTTATTATTGCAAGTATAATTATATATATCAATGTTTGTTCAATTTTATCTGTATCGTTAAATAGTATTGTAAAATATTTATCAAAATTTAGTATTGTTTTATTTTGGATTAAATATATTATTGATGGTATTGTTGATATTAGTAAGAATATTATAAAGATTGGCTTTATTATTTTTGTCCAATTTTTTTTGTTCATTTGGTTCTCCTTAGTTTAAATTTATAAATATTTTCTATTCATATTTGTTATATTATTTCTCAAACCATTTTTTATTATCTATAATTTTATTAATCTCATCAAGTTCATTTGCTTTGTAACTTTTATTTATATTTAACGGCATTGCATAGGCCATATATTTTTCCCATAACTTAACACTTTCTACATCTGCATTCTCTATCATAGAAAAATCTCTAATAAATTTTTCAAATTTTCTCCACTTTAATACTTCTAATGCACCTTTATCAGTATAATTTTTTAAGTCATCTTTTATAATTTGTCGTCTTGATATTGACATTAACACTTTTAACATAAATATTGAAATTAGTATTGCAACTATTGTTGTTCCAACACCATAAATCATTTCTGGTATGTTTAAAATAAGTTTTTCTTTTACAGGCAAAAATACCATTGAAACTAAATACACTATAAATATTACTACAAATATTAAAAATGCCAATAAACTTATTTTTAACATTTTTTTCAATAAACTGCTATTTTCCTTTTTTATAAACTTTCTTTTGTCTAATTGCATTTGCACCATTGAACGCCACTTTTCTATGTCAAAAACTGCATTTTTAGTTAATGCATAATAAACATATCTTTCATCATCTTCCAATTTATTTAATACAACCTCTGTATTCTCTAAGTCTTTAATTTCAAGTTGTCCATTTCTTTTTTCTAAATCAATTGCAGTTTTTGAATAAAGATTTAAAATTGTTGCAATAAAATCCCTTTTATCATTTATTTTATTATTTACTAATAATCCTAAAACTGCTGGACTGTATTTCACAAAAACATCTCTTATATAAATATCTTTATTTTCTGAAAAAATTACCTTAATATAATTTTTTACATATGTAAATATCTTTATTGAAAAATATATTAAAATAAAAGTTGTATAACATATTAAGAAAACATTATTATTTGTATCTATAAAAAATTTTACTGGTATTAATGCAGTTGTAAATAACATTAGTGTTAAAAATACTAACCCTATACTTTTTATTATCTTCAACATTTTTTCATCTTTACTATTTTTTGAAATATTCAAAATCATTGGAATGTCAAACACCATTGTAGCAATTATTATAAAAATTGATAAGAAATCTTCTAACATTTCCATTATTCTCCTCTTCACTCTTATAATGTTTAAATTGATAAATTGATAAATATTATATTTTTATCATACCCACATTTTCTAATACTTTTGTTAATGTATGTTTTCTACTTTTTGTTCCCGTAAATACCTATCTTCCTCTGAAAACACACATCCACAATATTTCTGCATATATAATCCCAATTCTCTTGCCTTTGCTTGTCCTTGTCTAAATCCTACTTTAAAATCCCTATAAAGAAATTCCACTCCATATTTTTCTGCCATTTGTTTTCCTATTTCAACTATTGCTTCTTGATTTTGATATGGGCTTACTAATAAAGTTGTTGATATATGTGTATAGCCATTTTCTTTTGCATATTTTGCAGTTTGTTCTAGTCTTACTGGATAACAATAATTTTTACATCTATTATTTAAATCTCCTACTACATTTTTGCAAAAATCTCTTAGTCCATAATTTTCTTCAAATATCGCTTTTACATCTATACTTTTTGTATATTCTTTTAAAGTATCTCTTCTTGCTTTGTATTCCATATATGGATGAATATTTGGATTAAACCAATATACAGTTGGTTCTATTCCCTCTTCTCTTAACGAATCTATACAATATACACTACATGGTGCACAACAAGTATGTAATAATAATTTCATTTTTTCACTCCTTTATTTTTTCTACTGCTCAACATTATTTATATTGTCTTTCATAGTGTTCATGAACGAATAACCTCTTCTTTATAATGTAATATTACTCGCTATATTCATATCCCAAGTGCTTATATGCAGGAGGTAAAATCATTCTTCCTCTCAAAGTTCTTGCTATAAATCCTATTTGTATTAAATATGGTTCATATACATCTTCTATTGTATCTACTTCTTCTCCTACTGTTGCTGCTAAGGCTTCTATTCCCACTGGTCTTCCATTATATTGAACTATCATTGTTTCTAAAAGTTTTCTATCTATTTCATCAAGTCCTAGTTCATCTATTTCTAGTTTATTTAGTGCCAATTTTGTTATTTTTAATGTTATATCCCCGTCACCTAAAACTGCGGCATAGTCTCTTACTCTTTTTAATAATCTATTTGCAATTCTTGGTGTTCCTCTTGACCTTCTTGCTATTTCTATTGCTGCTTTTTCTTCAATTTCTACATCTAATATTCCTGCTGACCTTTTTACTATTTTTGTTAAGTCTTCTATTGAATATAACTCTAATCTATGTACTATTCCGAATCTATCTCTTAATGGTGTTGTAAGTGAACCTGCTTTTGTGGTTGCTCCTATTAATGTAAATTTGGGTAAATCCAGTCTTATTGACCTAGCACTTGGTCCTTTTCCTATTATTATGTCTAATGTATAATCTTCTAAGGCTGGATATAAAATTTCTTCAACACTTTTACTTAATCTGTGAATTTCATCGATAAATAAAACATCAAATTCTGATAAATTTGTTAGTAAGGCTGCTAAATCTCCCGGCTTTTCAATCGCTGGTCCTGATGTTATTTTTATATTTGAGTTCATTTCATTTGAGATAATATTAGAAAGTGTTGTCTTTCCTAAACCTGGTGGTCCATATAGAAGAACATGGTCTAGTGGTTCTCCTCTTTTTTTAGCAGCTTGAATATATATTTTCATATTCTCTTTTATCTTGTCTTGACCAATGTATTCGTCTAAGGTTTTTGGTCTCAAAGAGTTTTCTAATCTTTCTTCTCCATTATTTTCTAATTCTGGATTAATTAGTCTTTCTTCTTCCATTTGAATTTTATATGACATATTTTGTATTTAAAATAATCATATTCTCCTTTCTTTATATATGTTATAATAAGCTTTTTTCCAATTTTAATAAACTTATTTTTGTAATATTTACTATAATTTATATTTTTAGCTGTATAAAGTTAATTTTCATTAGTTATTTTTTCTCTTATCTACTAATTTATTTTTAGTTCCTTCAATCTTTATTTTATATTTTGCTTTATATTTTATCTATAAAATTTTCTATTAGGTTTAGCATTTTTTGATTATTTTTCACATATGCTTTTGGACTAAAATTTTTAGACTTAATTATAGCTTCTTTTAATTCTTTCACATCATTAATTCCTATGATACATCCATCTTTATTAAATTTTTCTACAATTTCCTTTTGATGGTCATTTACATGTTCACCATACTTATGTAATCTGGGTATTGCAATTACTTTTTTTCCTTTTTCTAATGAAGAAATTATTGAGCCAACTCCTCCATGAGTAATTATTAAATCAGCCTTATTTTGCAATTCTTCTAATTCTTCCTTTGGCATTAAGTCTATTATTTTCATATTATTTGTTTCATATTTAGTATAACCTGCTTGTACTATAACCTCTTCTTTTATTATATTTTCTTTTATTAAATTATCTATTTCTTCTAATAGTCTGTGAAAACTATTATTTTGAGTTCCTAACATAACTAAAATCATTAATATATCGAACCTCCATATACTGCTTTTGGATAAAGTTTTAACATTTCTTCCCATTGTACAATAAATAAATCAGCTATTGGATATATTAATCTCCCTGTTGCTGTTTTTTTATTTGTATTTGCAAATGTTTCTATATAAATTATTTTGCTTCCAAATATTTTTCCTAATATGCACATTGGCCCTGCTGTATGTGTTCCTGTTGTTATTATTACTTTTGGTCTTATTTTAAAATATAAAAATACTGTTTTTATACATAAGTATAAATATTTAAATATATATGTAAATAATTTTGCCCTTGTACCATATGGTAAAAAATATAATTTATCCCCATATTTTTCTTTCAATCCTTCATTAGCTTTATCTTTTTCTGTTATTATATTATAATCATATTTATCAAATAGTGGTGATAATTGTAATAATTCATTTAAATGTCCACCTGTACTTGATATAAATAACACTTTCTTTTTCATTTTTATTTATCAATCCTTTCTTTTAGGTTTGATTTTTGATACATAATTTACAAAGTTTAAATACTTTAATTAATATTGTATAAACTTATTTTTCTAATATAATTGTATCTCTTTTACTTGCTTTTATATTATATATTCTTTTGATAGATATGTCTAGTATAATTATAAAAAGCAGAAACAACTTTTGTCATTTCTGCTTTTATTTTTCTTATCTCTTTTTTCGATGATATCCTCTTCTTTTTCTTTCTATAAATAATAGATATTTACCATCAAATTCCAGACAACTTATTACTGCCCAAGTGATATACATATGATTTCTGAAACTCCTTCTGTTAATAATTTGAGTTTGTATAAAATCATATTTGTCTTTATATTTTTTTATTTTTCCTTGAGCTGCAATTGCTCTTTTCTTGCATATAGAATTTTCATTTCTAGAAAATTCTAATATAAGTGTATTTCCTTCCAAATATGCATCTTTCAAATACATATTTATCTTCCGTTTTTCTCTAATTATCCGGTTGATTTCCTCCTCATAATTATTAAATCCTTTTGATATCTTTTCTACGCATTGCATAAAAAAATCCTCCTTCTGCAATTTATTTGTATTATTATACTATTTTTTTTACAGTTAGTAAATAGCTTTTATCCAAATAATCCTCTTTTTTTGATTGGTGGCTGTTCATTCATAGTTTTTGCTAATTGAACTAATAATTCTCTTTGTTCCTTTGTTAATTTCTTTGGAGTTTGAACTACTACACTAAATATAAAATCTCCTACTACATTTGAATTAACAGATTTAAATCCTTTATTTCTTATGATAAATTTAGTTCCAGTTTGTGTTGCTTCTGGTATTTTATATTTTTCTTTGCTTCCATCAACCATAGGAATTTCTAATTCCGCACCTAAAGTTGCTTGTGTTATACTTATTGGAATATCACATATCACATTATTTCCGCTTCTTGTATAAATACTGTGTCTTTTTATTTTTACTGTAATGTATAAATCACCTTTTGGTCCACCTTTTTCTCCTGGTTCACCTTCTCCTCTTAATACTACTGTTTGACCATTATCTATTCCAGCAGGTATTTTTACTTTTATTTTTGGTTGTTTTCTTACTTTTCCTTTTCCTCTACACACATCACATGGTTCTTTTATTATTTCTCCACTACCATGACATGTAGCACAAGTTCTTGTAGTTTGCATTTGACCTAATATTGTATTTTGAACTTGTCTTACTTGACCTGTTCCGTTACATTCTGGGCATTTAGTAACAGATGAACCCGGTCTTGCACCTGTTCCGTGGCAATTTGTACATTCTTCATTTCTATTTATTATTATTTCTTTTTCAACACCTAAAAAAGATTCTTCAAATGTTATATCTAATTGAAGATTTAAATCAGCTCCTTTTTTTGGTCCATTTTGTTTTCTTGTGCTTTTTCCTCCAAAACCTCCTCCAAAGAATGAAGAGAAAATATCTCCTAAGTCCCCAAAATCTCCGAATCCATCAAATCCAGAACTACTATATGAATAATATCCATTTTGACCTCCAAATGGTCCACCAGCTCCTCCGCCAAAGCCTTGTGGTCCATCAGGTCCAAATTGGTCATACATTCTTCTTTTTTGTGGGTTTGATAATGTTTCATATGCTTCATTTACTTCTTTAAATTTTGCTTCTGCTTCTTCTTTATTATTTAGGTTTGCATCTGGGTGATATTTCTTTGCAAGTTTTCTATATGCCTTTTTTAACTCGTCATCTGTTGCATTTTTATCTACACCTAAAACCTCGTAATAATCTCTTTTTGCCATTTTTACTCTCATTCCTTCCTCAAAGTATAAATTTTACTAGAAAAAATTATATTTAAAATAATCACTACTTTTTTTATATGTATAATGTATCAAATAAAATTTGACATATTTAAGTTCACAATTATTTTCTAGCTTTTATAATACTAAAACGTTCTTTTAGTATATTTTTCCTTGTTATCTTTCTCATAATTTCTATTCATATTAATGTTGTGTTTTTCTATATAAGCTTTTGAATACTCTTCTGGTGTTATTTTTAATCTGTTTAATATTTCAATATAATAATTTTGGACATCTGTTATTTCTTCTAAAAATCTATTTCTAACATTTGAATCTTGCATTATAGCGTTAATTCCTTTTTTCTTTATAATAGAAATACATTTTCCTATTTATTTTTATAAATTTTGAGGCTGGATTTTATGATATTTTTCCAGCCTTAATTATAATTTTATTTTTTATCTTCGTCATTTTCTACTTTGTAGTCTGCATCATATACATTTCCATTTTGTTCGTTATTATTTGCTTCTTCTCCTGCTTGAGCTTGGTTTGGATTAGCTCCTGCTGCTCCGTTTGGATTAGCATTTTTGTATAATTGTTCTGACATATCATAGAATACTTTTGTTAATTTTTCTGTTGCTTCTTTTATTTTTTCTGTGTCGTTTGTTTCTAATGCTTTTTTAGTGTTATCTATTTCTGTTTCTACTTTTGCTTTTTCTTCTCCACTTATTTTATCACCTAAATCTTTTAGTGTTTTTTCACTATTGTAGATTAAGCTTTCAGCATTATTTTTTACTTCTATTTCTTCTTTCTTCTTTTTATCTTCTGCTGCATGTGCTTCTGCATCTTTTACAGCTTTATCAATATCTTCGTCAGTTAAGTTTGTTGAAGCTGTTATTGATACATTTTGTTCATTTCCTGTTGCCATATCTTTTGCTGATACATGTACTATACCATTTGCATCTATATCAAATGTTACTTCAATTTGTGGTACTCCTCTTGGTGCTGCTGGAATTCCTGTTAATTGGAATCTTCCTAATGTTTTATTGTATGCAGCCATTTCTCTTTCACCTTGTAATACATGAACTTCTACTGATGTTTGACCATCTGCTGCTGTTGAGAATACTTGTGATTTCTTTGTTGGTATTGTTGTATTTCTTTCGATTAATTTTGTAAATACCCCACCATATGTTTCAATTCCTAATGATAATGGTGTTACATCTAATAAAACTAAATCTTTTACATCTCCTGATAAAACTCCACCTTGTATAGCTGCACCTACTGCAACACATTCGTCTGGGTTTATACCTTTATCAGCATCTTTTCCTGTTATTCTTTTTACTGCTTCTTGAACAGCTGGAACTCTTGTAGAGCCACCAACTAATAATACTTTATGAATTTCTGAAGCACTTAATCCTGCGTCTTTTAAAGCTTGGTTAACTGGTCCAGCAGTTGCTTCTACTAAATCATGAATTAATTCTTCAAATTTTGCTCTTGTTAAAGTCATATCTAAGTGTTTTGGTCCTGTACTATCAGCTGTTATAAATGGTAAGTTGATTTGTGTTTGTTGTACACCTGATAATTCTATTTTTGCTTTTTCTGCTGCTTCTTTTAATCTTTGCATTGCCATTTTATCAGTTTTTAAATCAATTCCATTTGATTTTTTGAATTCATCTACTAAATAATCTATAATAGCTTGGTCAAAGTCGTCTCCTCCTAAATGTGTATTACCATTTGTTGCTAAAACCTCAAATACTCCATCTCCAATATCTAGTATTGATACATCAAAAGTACCTCCACCTAAGTCATATATCATTATTTTTTGATCTTGTTCTTTATCCATTCCATAAGCAAGTGATGCTGCTGTTGGTTCGTTTATAATTCTTAATACTTCTAATCCTGCTATTTTTCCTGCATCTTTTGTTGCTTGTCTTTGGCTATCACTAAAATATGCTGGTACTGTAATAACTGCTTGTGTTACTTTTTGTCCTAAATAATTTTCAGCATCTGCTTTTAATTTTTGTAATATCATTGCTGATATTTCTTGTGGTGAGAATGAATCTCCATCTATATTAACTTTTTCATTTGTTCCCATTTTTCTTTTTATTGAAATAACAGTATTATCTGGATTTGTAACAGCTTGACGTTTTGCTATTTGACCAATTAATCTTTCACCATTTTTTGAAAATGCAACAACTGATGGTGTTGTTCTATTTCCTTCTGCATTTGGTATTACAACTGGTTCTCCTCCTTCCATTACTGCTACACATGAATTTGTTGTTCCTAAGTCAATTCCTATAATTTTTCCCATAATTCTTTAACTTCCTTTCTTTATCTTGATGGTGATTTTGGGGTCGGAGACAAAAATCATCATCCTAATTTTCTATTTAAACTTAAGCTATGATGATTTTTGTCTCCGACCCCAAAATCACCTCGACCCAAATTTGTGCCTTGTAAGTCGGATTAATCATCCTTAGCTTAAAAATTTTTCGTTTTTATTTTTAATTTTTAGTTTTTGGCTTTCAGTTTTTAGTTTGCAACTACTACCATTGAATGTCTTATAACTTTGTTTCCTATTTTATATCCTTTTCTATATTCTTGTGCAATTTCTTTTTCTCCTAAATTTTCATCTTGAATGCTACTTACTGCTTCATGTAATTCTGGATCAAAAGTTTCTCCTTCTGCTTTTATTTCTTCTACTCCTTTTGCTTTTAATACATCTTTAAATTGTTTTAAAACTAACTCTACACCTTTTTTGTAGTCTTCATCTTTTGTTTCAACTTTTGCTGCATTTTCTAAATTATCTAATACTGGTAAAATAATTTCTACAACATCTGATAATATAGAGCTATATAAGTTTTCTCTTTCTTTACTGCTTCTTTTTTTGTAGTTTTCAAATTCTGCTAATATTCTTTTGTATCTATCATCTAATTCATCATACTCTTCTTTTGGTACTATTTCTTGCACTTTTTTATTTTTCTTTTCTTCCTTATTTTCTTTTTTTAATTCTTCTTTATCTTCTGGCATTTTTCTCCACCTTTCTATTCAATTTCTTTCAATTTTTTATTTATATATTTCATAACTGAAATTACTTTTGAATAATCCATTCTTTTAGGTCCTATAATTCCTATTGTTCCTACATCTTTTCCATTTACTTTGTGTTTAAATGTTACTACACTAAAATCTTTTAACTCTTCTTTTTGATTTTCTTCTCCAATATATACATGTATGTCATCAGCAAATCCTGAATTTAACATATCTGACACAAGTTCTTTTGTATCTAAAACATTTACAAAGTTTTTTGCAACCTCTAAACTATTAAATTCTGGTAAATCAAAAGATTTGTTAGCTCCTTCTAAATAGATTTGTTCATCTTGGAGTACTTTTTTTATCTGTTCTATTATTGGTTTTATAACATTTACACTATATGTCATTTCATCATATAAATACTCTTCTAGTGGTCTATCTATTGTTTCTATTGGTTGACCTTTTAATTTATTATTGAACATATAATTCATAGTTTCTACTTGTTTTTGATTTATGTCTTCGTCAAACTTTATAATTGTTTCTTTTACCATTCCTGTATCTGTCAATATGATTGCCATTATCATTCTTGTTCCTAATAGGATAAATTTTATTTCTTCAATTATTTGACTATTTGCTTTTGGACCTATTGAAACTGTTGTATAATGTGTAACCTCTGATATTGTATTTGCTGCAATCTTAGTTAAGTCTTCTATTTCATTTACTTTTGTTTCTAACTTAGAACTAATATATTTTATTTCTTCTAAACTTATGTCATCTTCTTTTAACAATTCATCAACATAGTATCTATATCCTTTTTCCGAAGGAATCCTACCACTTGATGTATGTGTTTTGTCTAAATATCCTGATTTTTCTAAGTCAGCCATTTCATTTCTTATTGTTGCACTACTACAATTTAATCCGTGATTACTTGTTAGCGAATTTGAGCTTACAGGTTCTGCAGTATTTATATATTCTTCTACTATTGCTTGTAAAACTTTTTTCTTTCTATTGTCTAACAATTTTTTCACCTCTTTTAGCACTCTCGTATTTTGATTGCTAACCTTTTTATATATTATACCCTATTTTAGCACTTGTCAATATGTTTTGCTAAAAAATATTGTGAATTTTTTGTGAACAGCTACTACTCACAAAAATTCACAATTATACAGAATATTTTATTATGAAAAAAATTATTATACCTATATTTTGAATTAGAAATAAATTTAACATATTTGAAGTTAATAAATTATTTGTTGCTTCAATTACCCCTAAAAGTTGATTTTCTTTTTGCTTGTTATAATGTTTTTGAGATTCAAAAAAAGTTATTAATTCTGGCATACTTGTTATAAAACCTAATAAAAATCCAAGTATATTTTCTGATATTTCAAATATATTTGTTAACTGTTCTAAATTCTTTCCTAATTCATTTCCAATTAAATACAAGCTCAAACTTGTTAATATTAAATATAAAATATATACATATGTTTTTTTATTTGTTTTCCTTTCTTCTTTCTCTTTTATTTCTTCTCGTCTTTCTATTTTATCATCTTGTAATTTTAAAAATTTTTTATGAATTCTATTAGATATATACCAAAATGCAAAATATAAAAGTAGAAAAATAGGTACAATATATATACTTAATTCTATTTTTAAAGTTATTAATATGATTGGAATTATTATTGTAAATATCACTAATATTATATTGTATAAAATCCCCTTGTTTTTTATTTCTTTATAATTTTTAGTTAGTATTACTGAAACTGTATATTGCAATAAATTTATTAAATTAGAACTAAATATATTATATATACTAGTTTCCATCAATCCTTTAAAACTTGATATACTTACAATTAAAAACTCAGGCACAGATGTTGCTATTCCTGTAATATTCCCAATAGTATGTGGTTTTAAATTCAAATTTTCACTTAATTTTCTTAGAACCTTAACTAATATATATTTAGATATTACAACTATTAATATTGAATATATCATAAATTTAATTATTTCTATTAACATATTTTGTCTCCTTAGCATAAGTAATTACTTTTTATCTTTTTATTTTCTAAACCAATTCATCTTTATCAAGTTATTCATAATTATTTTATCCAATTTGTTGCCAATTATTAGAAAATATTGTATAATAGCCATATTAATTGAATTTAAAAGGAGAAATTGATAATGAATCAAGTAAAAATCGGTCGTGTTTATCGTCATTTTAAAGGCAATTTTTATTTCGTAGAAAATGTTGCTTATGACTCGGAAACTAGCGAAAGAATGGTTGTTTACAAACCTTTATATAATAGAGAAGATGGTAAAGCAATATGGGTAAGACCTGAAAAAATGTTTTTAGAGGAAATCCCTGAAAGACCTGATAATGTAACAGGTCAAAAAATAAGATTTGAATTAGTAGAAAATATAGAAAAAAATTATCTTTCTAACAAATAACTTATAATTATATGTATTTTATAAATTATATTTTTCTAATTCATATACAATAAATATATATTTTATAAAAAATATTCCCCTCTCCTCTAAAAATTTCAAAAATAAATAAATTAATTCGGAGGTAAATAATGATAGATATTAAACTTTTAAGAGAAAATCCTGATTTAGTAAAGGAAAATATAAAAAAGAAATTTCAAAATCAAAAATTAGTTTTAGTAGATGAAATTTTAGAACTTGATGTAAAAAATAGAGAAGCTAAATTAAATGGAGATAATTTAAGAGCTGAAAGAAAATCATTAAGTTCTCAAATTGGTGAACTTATGAAAGCTGGAAAAAAAGAAGAAGCTGAAAATATAAAAAAACAAGTTCAAGAAGTTAATTCTAAATTAGAAGAAAATGAAAAATTAGAAAACGAATATTCAGAAGAAATTAAAAATAGAATGATGAAAATTCCAAACATCATGCACCATTCAGTTCCTATCGGTAAAGATGATAGCCAAAATGTTGAAATTAAAAAATATGGTGAGCCAATAGTTCCAGATTATGAAATTCCTTTTCATGGAGAAATTTTAGAAAATCTTGGTGGACTTGATTTAGATAGCGCTAGAAGAGTAGCAGGAAATGGATTCTATTATTTAATGGGTGATATTGCAAGGCTTCATTCTGCTGTTTTAACATATGCTAGAGACTTTATGATTAACAAAGGATTTACTTATTGTATTCCACCTTACATGATTAGATCTGATGTTGTAACTGGTGTTATGAGTTTTGAAGAAATGGATGCCATGATGTATAAAATTGAAGGTGAAGATTTATATTTAATTGGTACAAGTGAACATTCTATGATTGGTAAGTTTAAAGACCAAATATTAAAAAAAGAAGATATGCCATATAATATGACATCATATTCTCCTTGTTTTAGAAAAGAAAAAGGTGCTCACGGAATTGAGGAAAGAGGAGTTTATAGAATTCATCAATTTGAAAAACAAGAAATGATTGTCGTTTGTGAACCAGAAGATAGCTGGGAATGGTATGACAAAATGTGGTCATATACAGTTGAATTTTTTAGAAGCATGAATATTCCAGTTAGAACTTTAGAATGTTGCTCTGGCGACTTAGCTGATTTAAAAGCAAAATCTTGTGATGTTGAAGCATGGTCTCCTAGACAACAAAAATATTTTGAGGTTGGAAGCTGTTCTAATTTAACAGATGCTCAAGCTAGAAGATTAGGAATTAGAATAAAAGGCGAAAATGGAAATTATTTTGCTCATACTTTAAATAATACTGTTGTAGCTCCACCTCGTATGCTTATTTCTATTGTAGAAAATAATTATCAACCTGATGGTAGTGTTATAATTCCAGAAGTTCTAAGACCATATATGGGTGGATTAGAAAAAATCGAATTAAAGAAATAAATCATTATATCTAAAATAAAAAAACATAAAGATTTTATACAAGTATAACTATTCTTAAATTTCCAATATAGATATGCTTGTATAAAACTTTTTAAATGTAATAATATATAAAATAAAAATATATAAATATCGAAAGTTTAAATCAAAATAAAATATAGTAAGGAGACATCAAATGAATGTAAAAAATCCCAAATTTGAAATATCAGCAGTAGGTCCAAAACAATATCCTAAAAATAATTTACCTGAAATAGTTTTAGTAGGTAAATCTAATGTAGGTAAATCTAGTTTTGTAAATACAATGATTAACAGAAAAAAATTAGCCAGAACAAGTAGTGAACCTGGAAAAACTCGTCAAATTAATTTTTATAATATAGATGATTTGTTTTATTTCGTTGATTTACCTGGCTATGGTTATAGTAAAATGTCTAAAAAAGAACAAGAGCAAGTAGGGAAATTTATTGAAAATTACCTTTTTAATAGAAAAGAAATTGCTTTAATTATATTTTTAATAGATATCAGACATTCTCCAACTAGCAATGATAAATTAATGTATAATTATATTATTTCTTCAGGGTTACCTTGTTTAATTTTAGCTAATAAAGCTGATAAAATTGCTATTACTAAGGTAGATGATACTGTAAAAGCTTTGCAAAAAGAACTTAATCCTATTGGAGATATTACTACTTTGCCATTTTCTTCTGAAAGAAAGATTTATAAAGATGATGTATGGGATTTTATTGCTCCTTATATTGGTACTAATGAAATTTAATCTTTAATAAATTCAAATTTTAAAAAAACCATTCTAATATTTAATAATTTATAATATTAGAATGGTTTTTATATTTAATATATTAAGTTATACTATATTTTATTTTTTTAGTAATAAAAATTATATATTTTAATAATTTTATAATTCAAAAAGACTGTTCCTAAAATATTTATATATTTTTGAACAGTCTAAAAATCTTATTTAGCTACAACAACATTTGCATTTTTTCTCTTTTTTTCTATTGCAAAGCATCAATATGATAGTCAATAATAAAAGTAATCCTAAAACTATTGCTAATACTATAATTGCTGGTAATGCTATAAATATAGTTGGTGCTAGTATAGCTCCTATTATCATTCCTATTACTAATGTGAATGCTATTGCTAATATAGTTGCTATTATATATAAGCAATTTCTTTTTTTATTGCATTTTTCTTCTCTATTATCATAGCAATATATCTTTTCTTGTGGCTCCATAAAAGTCACCTCCAATATAGTATCTTGTTTGATACTATATTATATTATATGTAATATTTTAAATTTTGCCACCTTGCTATATTATGATATAATAAAGCCTCAAATCTAATTTCTATAATTAAATTAGTATTTGAGGTTTTATTATTTATTTTTCTTCCGCTTTTTTCTCTATTTTAGTAATTGCTTTTTTAGCTTTTTCTCTTGGCAAAATAACAACATGTCCACAACCTAAGCACTTTAATTTAAAGTCCACACCTATTCTTGTTATTTCCCATAATTTATTTCCACATGGGTGTTGCTTTTTAGTTCTTACAATATCTCCAATATTATATTCCATAACTTTATTCCTGCCTTTTCTTTGAACTTATTGTTATCTTAATTATTTCATTTTTGTTGCTCTATTAATTTTTTGTTTAAAGACCTCATTTTTTCATTTCTGTTTTATATTATAAGTTACTATTATTTTGTTTCATTTTTAATATGAATTACTTTATTGCCATTTTCAATCTTTTTTCGATGCTTTCTTTTCCTAGAACTTTCATTATCTCATACATATCTGGTGTATTTGTTCTTCCTGTTAGTGCAACTCTTATAACTGTACTTACATCTCCAACGTGTGCTTTATATGCTTCTGGATTTGCTTTGTATTCTTTTACTTCTTTTGCATATCCTAACTCACCAGATAATTCTTTTATTTTGTCAAACCATTCTTGTTTATCATCATTTTCGCTATAATATTTTTCTAAATAAAGTTCTAATATCTTATTAATATCTTCTTGTTCATTTATAACTTGATATGGATATTCTTGTTCTTTATTTAAAAATTTATCATCATACATATATTCAATATTTTCTTTTACTTCTGACCATTTTGAGATATCTTTTCTTGGTTTTTTATTTCCTCTTTCTATTGAAAATATTTTTAAAGCATATTCTTTATCTTGTAACATTTCTTTTAATTCATTATCATATTTATTTGCCCATTCCAAAGATTTTTCATATACTTCTTCTGCTGTAAACATTGATATTACTGTTTTCCCAACATCAAGTAATTTTATCATATCAAATAAAGCTCCACTTACACTCATCTTATTTAACTGTAATTCAAAATCTTCTATTGATTTTTCTTTATTTGCTCTTCTCCAATTTTCAAAATTTGAATTTGCTATATTCATTAAATATTCTTTTACTGCTTCTTCTGGTATTCCTTCTTCATCATAATAGCTTACTGCTGCTTCTGAGTCTTTTCTTTTACTTAATTTTCTTTTATTCCCGTTATCATTTTTCATAATTGGTGCAATATGTGCATATTTTGGAGCTTTAAATCCTAATTCATGGAATAATTGTAAATGAAGAGGTACAGATGATAACCATTCGTCTCCTCTTATTACATGAGTTGTTCTCATTAAATGGTCATCTATTGCATGTGCAAAATGATATGTTGGTAATCCATCTGCTTTTATTATTACTATATCTTGATCATTTTCTGGAAAATCCACATTTCCTTTTATTACATCATGATGTTTTATTTTTCTATCTTCTCTTCCTGGTGATTTGAATCTTATTATATATTTTTCTCCATTTTCAATTCTCTTAATTGCCTCTTCTACTGTAACATTTCTACATTTTGCCCATACTCCATAATATCCTGGTCTTATTTTTGCTGCTTCTTGTTTAGCTCTTATTTCTTCAACATCTTCTGGAGTACAGAAACATGGATATGCTTTCCCTTGGCTTATTAAATATTTTGCATAACTTTGATATATTTCTTTTCTTTGTGATTGTCTATATGGTCCATAATTTCCTTTTCCTTCTGTTTCTGATATCATACCTTCATCTGGAACTATTCCAAAATCATTTAACGCTCGTACTATTCCTGTTATACCATTTTCAACTTCTCTTTTTTGGTCTGTATCTTCAACTCTTAAAAAGAATACTCCTTCAGTTTGAGTAGCTAATTTTCTTGCAATTACTGATTGATATAGTCCACCTATGTGTACAAATCCAGTTGGGCTAGGTGCAAATCTTGTTACTATTGCTCCTTCTTTTAAATCTCTTTCTGGATATTTTTCTTCATAATATGATATTTCTTTTGCTTCTGGAAATATTAAGTTTGCTAAATCTTTATAATCCATTATCTATCTCTCCTCTTTTTTCTTTTTTACTTTTGCAATTATACCAAATTTTTACTCATATTACAAGTTTAAAATAAGTATAATGAAAAATTATAAATGGCAATAATAAACCGGAAATTCATTATTGCCATTTATATCTTTAAATTTATCAAGATAACATTTGACAATTCTATTATAAATATGTATAATATAGATAGAAAATGAGAAACCACAAAGTGGTTGCCGCTAAATAGTTAAATAACCATTCGACCGTGCAAAGCAGAATGGTTATTTTTTATTTGCTCAAAATTACCACTAACGCAATAATCAAGGCAATAGCTATGATTGTAACTCCTACTAATCCAAAAAATAGTAGATATATTATATATAATAATAAAGTTTCCATAGCACCACCTCGCTTTCCCACAGATGTAACTGTGTAATATGTAAGGTGGCAACACACTCCACTTATTCTCATTTTCTATGTTATTTAATATACTATATTTTTTACTAAAAAACAAGTAAAGACTGTAAAGTTTTACATTTTTTGGTTATACAACATTAATTCTTATTTTATTGAAGTTCAAAAATTACAATAATTAATAAAGTCATCAATTTCAAAATCAATTCTTTCCATACAAAAATTCCTCCCTATATTTATTATTTTCAAATAAACATAAAGAGGAACCATCTTCCATATTTTTATTTTTTATTAACCAATAAATCTTTTAATTTATTGCATTATTTCAAAAATATTCATTGCAATTTACACCAACTTTATCCTCACTCATCACGCTTTTCATACAGTTTGTTGCAATAAATAAGAATTTTTGTATTCTCTGCGTTCTCACTCTCTCATTTATTACACCAATTCTTATGCACTCTTCAATTCTAATCTCAACTTATCAGCAATCATTGCTATAAATTCTGAATTTGTTGGCTTTCCTTTACTTGCTGAAATTGTATATCCAAATATGTTTTCAACTGCTTCTTGTTGTCCTCTTCCCCATGCTACTTCGATGGCATATCGAATTGCTCTTTCTACTCTTGATGGTGTTGTGTTGAATTTTCCTGCTATTTGTGGATATAAACTTTTTGTAATTTGATTTATTACATCTATGTCATTTACTACCATCATTATGGCTTCTCTTAAATATTGATATCCTTTTATATGAGCAGGTACTCCTACTTCATGAATTACATTAGTAACAAGAGCTTCCAAATTCTCTTCTGTTTTTCCACCTTCTAAAGGTAATTCTATATATTGAGATTTAATTTCTTTTGTTATAAAGTTACTATTGCTTTGAACTGGTCTATAAAATCTAAGTTCTTTCATTCTTTTTATAAGTAGTTCTATATCAAATGGTTTTACAATATAATATTGCGCACCTAATTCCACTGCTTTCTTTGTTATTTTGTCTTGCCCTACTGCTGATAACATTATACATATTGGTTTCTTAACACATTTTACTTTATTTATGCTCTCTAATACTCCCAAACCATCTAAATGTGGCATTATAACATCTAGTAAAACTATATCTGGAGATTCATTTAAAATAATATCTACTGCCTCTGTTCCATCTTTTACTCTCCCTATAACTTCCATTTCCTCTTGTGAATTAATATATGATGCTAATGTTTTACTAAATTCTTCGTTGTCATCAGCAATTAAAACTGTAACTTTTTCTTTCATGTTACCCCTCCTAAAATCTTCTGTAATCTTTTTATATTCAGATTATAGTATAGATTTTTATGAAAAGCAACATTAAATTGGTATATTTTTCCATTTATTTACAAAACACTTAAATTCATATACTTTTATCTATTATTTTTTTAGATAAAATTTCTAAGTTTGATATATTTAATTCTTTATTCTCATAATCTTTTATAATTTTTTCTTTTTTCTCTAATTCCATTTGTATTTTACATTCAATTTTTTCCAAATATTCAACTGATACTATGTTAATATTATTATTTTTACAATAATATTTAAATTTTTCAAAATTATTATAGTCCACAATTAGTTTCATTTCTATACCTGATACTTTTAATACCAATATACTTTCTTCTATTGCCTTTTGTAAAGCTTCAGAATATGCACGAACTAGTCCTCCTGTTCCTAGTAAAATCCCACCAAAATATCTAGTTACTACAATTAAGATATTTGATAAATTATTTTTTTGTAAAATATTTAACATAGGTCCTCCAGCAGTTCCTGATGGTTCTCCATCGTCACTTGCTTTTTCTTCTACTTTTCCGTCTTTTAATACTCTATATGCTACACAATTATGTCTTGCGTCATAGTATTTTTTCTTAATTTCTTGTATTTTTTCCTCTGCTTCTTCTTTACTTTCTACTTTAATTAAATTTGCAATGAATTTTGACTTTTTTTCTACAATTTCTGTTGTTACATTATTTTTTATTGTATAAAATTGTTCCATCAAATTTCCTTTCCTTTTGATATTTTTGATTTTGTAGTACATATCTAATTTTATACATCAAAATCAAGTACATCATTTAAATACTTGATTTTGATTTGCTTTCTACTTTATAACTAATTTTATATCTCTAAATTTCACATTATTTTACATTAGCCTCAATTTTTATTCTTCACTCCCTGCTACATATCCTGTTGAATATGCTATTTGTAAATTAAATCCTCCTGTATAACTATCTACATCTATTATTTCTCCTGCAAAAAATAGACCTTTAATCTTTTTTGATTCCATAGTTTTTGGGTTTATTTCTTTTATTGAAATACCTCCACTTGTTATTATTGCTTCGTCTATGCTTCTAAATTCTTTTACATCTATTTCAAAGTCTTTAAGCTGTTTTAATAAATTCATTCTTTCTTTTTTTGTTATTTCATTTACTTTCTTATTTGGATTTATTTCACTTTTTTCTATTATTACAGGTATTAATTTTTGTGGTAATAACTTGTCTAATGCATTTTTAAATTGCTTATTTTTAAATTCATTAAAATCTCTTAATATTCTTTCATCTAATTTTTCTTCTTTTAGAGCTGGTTTAAAGTCTATTTTTAATATTATTTTCTTTTCTTTCATTAATTGTTCTATATTTTTATATCTCACCAAATGTGCCGAACTGCTTAATATTATTGGTCCTGATACCCCAAAATGTGTAAATATCATTTCTCCAAAATCTTCATAAATCTCTTTATTTTTTTGCTTATCTATTAATTTTATTGATACATTTTTTAAACTTAATCCTTGTAATTTAGTACATAATTTTTTATCATAAATTTCTAATGGAACTAATGACGGCTTTATATCTGTAACCTTATGTCCAAGTTCTTCTACCATTTTATATCCATCACCTGTTGAACCTGTTAACGGATAACTTTTTCCACCTGTTGCCAATATTACTTTATCTGCCTTAATTTCTCTTTTATTTGTTTTTACTGCTATTATTTCTTTATTTTCATTTAATATTAATTCTTTTGCTTCTTCATTAAAATTTATTTTTATATCTAGTTGTTTAATCTTTGATTCAAAACATTTTAAAACATCTAAAGATTTATCTGTTATTGGAAATATTCTATTTCCTCTTTCTTCCTTTACTTGTAGTCCTTGATTTTTTAAAAATTTTATAATGTCTTGATTTGTATATTTTTGGAATGCACTGTATAAAAACATTCCATTTCCTGGTGTATTTTTTATAAATTCGTCCATATCTAAGGAAGATGTTATATTACATCTTCCTTTTCCTGTTATTAATAATTTTTTTCCTAGTTGTTTATTTTTTTCTATTATTATTACATCATTTCCATTTTCTCTAGAAGTTATTGCTGCCATCATTCCTGCTGGTCCTCCTCCTATTACAACTACTTTCATTTTTCTATTTTCCTTTCTAAATAGTTATTTTCTTATTAAATCTATCTATTTTATAATTAATATTAAATGATAATCATTAGTTAGTATTTAATTGTTTTATATTGTTATAAGTTATAAAGTTTACAATATAAATTTCTTTTTATAAAATTAATTTTCTTCATTCAAATCCTCAGTAGTGTATAAACAATATCCTTCATAATTATAACTTGCATCTATACCTTTCATGTAAATTTCTCTGTCTTCTATTTTATCTGTCAATGCTTCTTTTAATAAAAATTTTATTTCAACATTTTTTATAGGGCTTCTTTCCATCGCTAATAAATAATCTGTCTTATTTATTTTACTCCAATCTACTACTTTACCTATTTCTTTTTTCAAAATCATATCTAGCCATATTCTTGTACTTCTTCCATTTCCTTCTCTAAATGGATGTGCTATATTCATTTCTATATATTTATCTATAATTTCATCAAAATTAGATTGAGGCATTTTATCAATCTTTTCTAAGGCTTCTTCTAAATACATTACTGATGCAAATCTAAAATTATTTTTTGAAATATTTTCTCTTCTAATTTTTCCTGCAAATTCATATATATCTTCAAATAAATATTTATGTATCGTTGATAATCCTTCGAATGTGCCTATTTCAATATTTTCTAATTCTTTTGTTTCAAATAGTTGAATTGCTTTCTTCTTTGTTATTTTTTCTTCTATCTTTGCTAATTCTACTGGATTATCTATTCCCAATTTATTATCTAACATAATATTTCCTCCATATTTTTAGAATTGTATAAGTTCATATTTCTTTACTCCGTCTCTGCTTCATAAAATTATTATTCTTTTAATCCTTCTTCAATTCCTTTTATTACTCCATATTTTCCATATTCATAAGTAAGTCCACCTTGCATATATGCTATATATGGCTCTCTTATCGGTCCATCACAGCTTAATTCTATTGTTGAGCCTTCTGTAAATGTTCCTGCGGCCATAATTACTTCATCGTCATACCCTCCCATTGGACTTGGTTCTGGTATTACATTTGAGTCTATTGGTGAACCTTTTTGTATTCCTTGGCAAAATTTTACTAATTTTTCTTTTGAACCTAATTCAATTGTTTGGACTATGTCAGCTCTTTGCTCATCATATCTAGGTTCTACTTTAAATCCTAGTTCTTCTAAAATGCAACTTGCAAATATCGCTGTTTTCACACTGCTTTTAACTACCTCGGGAGCAAAAAATAGTCCTTTTAAAAGTTGAGTATTTTGATTTAATGATGGTCCTATTTCTTTTCCTATACCTGGAGCTGTTAATCGTTCTGCACATAATTCTATTAGTTCTTTTTTTCCAACTATATATGCTCCACTTGTTGCTATCCCTCCACCTAAATTTTTCATAAGTGAACCTACTGCAATATCTGCCCCTATTTCTATTGGTTCTCTCTCTTGTACAAATTCCCCATAACAATTATCTACCATTATTATTACTTCTTTGTTTACTTCTCTAATTGCTTTTATTGCTCTTTCAATTTTTTCTATTGTTAAACTTTTTCTTGTAGAATAACCTTTGGATCTTTGAATTTCTATAAGTTTTATATCTTTTTTTGCTAATCTTTCTTGTATTTTTTCTATATCAAAGTCATTGTTAATTAGTTCTATTTGTTCATATTCAATTCCATATGCTTTTAATGAGCTTTTGCTATATTCTTCTCCTACACCTATAACAGTTTGCAAAGTATCATATGGTGCTCCTGTTATACTTAAACATTTATCTCCTGGTCTTAATAATGCAGATAAAGTAATTGCTAATGCATGAGTTCCTGAAATAAATTGTGCTCTTACTAAACTATCTTCTGCTTTAAAAATTTTTGCATAAATTTCTTCTATTTTATTTCTTCCTGCTTCATCTATTCCATACCCAGTTGAAGACATCAAATGCATTTCTTGCAAATTACATTCTTGAAACGCTTCTATTACTTTAATGCTATTCTTTCTACAAATTTCTTCTGCAATTTTAAATTGTGGTTGAATCTTTTCTTCAACTTTTTCTATTAATTCTGGTGTTATTCTCATTTAATATTCCTCTTTTCCTGTTTTATTTAAATACTTTATAGTTATAAAAATTATTTTTTATAACTATCTTTTCTTTTCTCTCTATATATCATGTATATTTTACTATATATTCAATTTTATATCAAGTAAATATTGAATTTTATGTCAATTATGGTATAATGTTTCTGCAATATAAAAATTTATTTTTTGCAGAAAGGAGTATTCAAACAATGAATAACTACAAAAAAAAGTTTATCTTTGAAATGCGGACAAAATTCAAAGAGCTAAAAGCAATCTTTCCATTAGTAAATAATATGATACTAAATGGATGCACCTGTGATGTAACTTTAAAATTACCCAACAAAACTGAATATAATAATGCTTGTTATATAAAAATTTGTATTTTCAAGCCAAACAGTATTTTTCCTTGCTTAACAATTAGAAGAAATTTGGAAAATATGTCTGGTATTTGCTGGGAAATAAATTCTGAATTAAAAGATATCAGAGAAAATGAATATATCTTTTTCGAGTTAGATGATACTTATAAAAACATTTTACTCTATATTGGTAAAGATGTACCAAAAAAAGATTTATTAACAAATTCAGAAATATATGAACTTTTTAACGAAAGCTCTGTAAATGTAAATTCTAGAAAAGAAAAATTAGATAGTAATAAATTCACTTTATTATATAATTTAGATTTTTCTTTAAGAGCAGATTTTTCTGAATTAGTATATCTTTTTTCAATACTTAACCTAATGATATATGAAGATGCTTATCATTTTATTCAGATGAAATCTAGGAACTTACAAGATACTAGTTCAGCTGATTTTAAATTAAAGTTATATTATGAAGCCCAAAACAGACCATCTATTTCTATAACTGCAAAGTTAAAAGAAATTTCAAGTAAGCAACAAATTTCAATATATAACTTTTTGACATTAACATATTCAAATCCAATGTTATTCAACTTGAATTACTCGGAAAAACGAGTTTCTCTTCAAGCTTATTGTAATGAAGATTTCATTTCAGAAGCTAATAAACTAATTGAAACTGTATTTTTCCCAACTTAAAGAAAAAAAAGCTAGAAATTGATAATTCAATTTCTAGCTTTTTAATTACTTATTATTTTTGTGCATATGGTAATAAAGCGATATGTCTAGCTCTTTTTACTGCTAATGTTATATCTCTTTGATGTTTAGCACATGCTCCAGTTGTTCTTCTTGGTAATATTTTACCTTTATCATTAATGAATTTTTTTAATTGTTCTGGATTTTTGTAATCTAATTCAAAGTTTTTATCACTACATAATAAACAAACTTTTTTTCTTTGTTTTCTGAATCTTGGATTGTAATCCTCATCATAGTTTTTATTGTTTCTTCTATTTTGTTTTTTATCTGCCATTTTATTTTTCCCCCCTCGGCTTAGAATGGTAGGTCATCACTAGAAGACATTTCAAAATCTGCTCCCATGCTTCCTGGTGCTGTATTACCAAAAGTATTTTCAAAAGAGTTTCCTCCAAAATCTCCTTCTCTTTTACTATCTGCAAAATATGCTTCTTCTGCAACTACTTCTGTCACATAGTGTTTTTGACCTTGGTCATCGTCCCATGTTCTTGTTTGAATTCTTCCAATAATTCCTACTTGTTGACCTTTCTTAAAGTATTTACTACAAAATTCTCCTAATTTACTCCAAGCAACAATATTTATAAAATCTGCTTGTCTTTCTTCACCTTGTCTTACAAATCTTCTATTAACTGCTAAACTAAATGAAGATACTAGTGTATTATTAGTTTGTGTATATCTTGTTTCTGGATCTCTTGTTAATCTTCCCATTAAAATTACTTTATTCATCTGTTATCACCTTTCTTTACTTTAAATAAAGGCCCCTTCTTTATTTAATTGATTTTATTAGTCTTCTTTTCTTACTACTATAAATTTAATTATAGTATCTGTTATTCTGTAAACTCTTTCAAGCTCAGCTATTGATTCTGGTTTTGCTTCAAAGTTGAATAACATATATGTAGCTTCTGTGAATTTTTTGATTTCATATGCTAATTTTTTCTTTCCCATATTTTCAACAGATTCTACTTTTCCGTTTTCATTGATTAATCCTGTGAATTTTTCTTCTAAAGCTTTTAATCCTGCTTCATCTACATTTGGATTAACAATGATAATACTTTCGTATTTATTCATTATCTTTCACCTCCCTATGGATTTATAACCTACTTTTATAATAGGTAGAGATTTAAAAATAGCTATGCTATCTTTAAAAGCATAACTATTTTACCATATTTTACATTTAGTTGCAAGTATTTTGACTTGATTTCTCTTAATTCTCCGAAATTTTTGTATCAATGATAATAAAAAAATATCTTAACTATTAATAATTTAATTTTTTAATATAACTTTTATAAAAGCATTTTTATGATATTATATATAAATTAATATTTATATATCTAGAATTTAACCATTTTTATTGTTTCTAAAATTAAAACTTATACTTTATTAGATAAATTACTTTATTCAATACTAATAACCTTTTATCTTACAAATTGTTTATCTTTTATTAAACTTTTATTTTTTATTTTTTTGCTTTCAAATATATCTTTATTTTCCTTTTTATTTACTAACTTTTGTATTTCCATTATAAATATCGGCATTATTGATATTCCTAATGTTATCTCCCATTGTATTCCGATTTAGTTTTACAACATTAAAAATATTTGCTAAATCTGGTATTAACACTACAATTACTTGCACTATTGTTCCTAATATAAAACTTCCTATTAAAAATTTATTTTCTAAAATTCCTGTTTTAAATATAGACTTTTCACTTTTTATATTAAAACTATGAACAAGTTCTAATATCCCTATTGATATAAATGCCATTGTTCTTCCAACATCTAATCCCCAATATTTGTTTCCTATACTAAATGCTATTAATGTTAGCATTCCTATCATAATACCTTCTGTTATTATTTTATTCCAAAGTCCATCTGCAAAAATGCCTTTTTTAGAATCTATTGGTTTTCGCTTCATTATGTCTTTTTCTGCTGGTTCTAATCCTAAAGCTATTGCTGGTAATGAGTCTGTTACTAGATTAACCCATAACAGTTGAATTGCCAATAATGGTGATTTCATTCCAAGTAATAATCCCATAAATATTGTTACTATTTCCCCTATATTTGTAGCAATTAAAAAATGAATTGCTTTTTTTATATTATCATAAATGTTTCTTCCTTGCTTTACTGCTTCTACAATAGTGACAAAATTATCATCTACCAATATCATATCCGAAGCATTTTTTGCAACATCTGTGCCACCTTTTCCCATTGCTATTCCTATATCTGCATTTTTTAATGCCGGACTATCATTCACTCCATCTCCTGTCATCGCTACAACTGCGCCTGTTTTTTGCCAAGCTTTTACTATTCTTACCTTATGTTCAGGAGTAACTCTTGCAAACACTGAATAATTTTCTATTTCTTTTTCTAGTACATTTTGAGGTATTTTATCTAATTCTTGACCAGTTATTGCCTTATCCTTGCTTTCTAAAATACCTAATTTTTCAGCTATTGCCCTTGCAGTTGAAATATGATCTCCTGTTATCATTACTGTTTTTATTCCTGCTCTTTTACACTCCTCTACTGCTTCTTTAACTCCATCTCTTGGTGGATCTATCATTCCCATTAGTCCTACAAAATTCAAATTATTTTCTATATTTGAAGATTCTATATTTACTGGTAAATTATCTACATCTTTATACGCTATTGCTATAACTCTCAAAGCCTTATTTGCCATTTGTTCATTTTCTTTTTGAATTCTTACTTTATCTACACCAATACACCTATTTAATAATACATCTGGTGCACCTTTAGTTATAATCCTATATTTGTTTTTTTCTAATTTATGAATTGTTGTCATCATTTTTCTATTAGAATCAAATGGAATTTCATTAATTCTTGGCATTAATTTATATAATTCTTCTTTATTTTTCCCATTCCTTGTTGCTACATCTACTATTGCCATTTCAGTAGGTTCTCCTACAATTTCAATTTTTCCTTTTTTATTATATACCTTACAATCTGTACACATTGCTCCTAATTCCATTGCTAAACTTGGATTTAATGCTTTTATTTCTACTACTTTCATTTTATTTTGAGTTAATGTTCCTGTTTTATCTGAACATATTACTTTGCTACATCCTAAAGTTTCTACTGCTGGTAATTTTCTTATAATGCTATTTCTTTTAGCCATTTTAGTAACACCTATTGATAAAACTATTGTAACTATTGCTGGTAACCCCTCTGGTATTGCAGCAACTGCTAGTCCTACCGATGTCATAAACATTTCCATTGGATCTATATTTTTTATTAATCCTATTACAAAGATTATTAGACAAATTATTAAACATACTACACCTAATATTTTTCCAACTTGATTTAATTTCTTTTGTATTGGAGTTTCAGGTGCTTCATTTTCTATAATCATATTTGCAATTTTTCCAACTTTTGTATCCATTCCTGTTTCTGTAACTATTGCTTTTGCGTGTCCATTAACTACTATGCTTGTCATAAATACCATATTTACCATGTCACCTAGTGCTACTTTTTCTTTACAAATTTTACCTGCATCTTTTAATACTGGTACAGTTTCTCCTGTTAAGCTTGATTCTTCAACTTTTAAATTAAAACTTTCTAATAATCTACAATCTGCTGGAATATAATTTCCTGATTCTAATATAACTATATCTCCCGGTACTACATCTTCTACATTAATTTCTTTTTCTTGTCCATCTCTAATAACTTTCGTCTTTTGTGGCGTCATCTTTTTTAAACTTTCAATTGATTTCTCTGCTTTTGCTTCTTGTAAAACTCCCATAATAGCATTTAGTATGACAATAGCTATTATAATAATTGAATCAATATAGTCATTGCTTCCTTCATACCAAGCCATTCCAGCAGAAACTATTGAGGCTATAATTAGAATTATAATCATAAAATCTTTAAATTGTTTTATAAACTTTACAATTAATTTTTCTTTTGGCTTATCTCGTAATTTATTTTTTCCATTTTTCTCTTGTATTTTCTTTGCTGTAATCTCACTTAACCCTAATTTCTCGCTTGTCCCAAATTTGTATAAAATTTCTTCTTTGTCCAAAGTATGCCACATATTTTTTCTCTCCTTTGTAAATCAATTTATTAAATTATATGTGGCTATTTGTGATTTATGACATTAAGATATAAATGAGTTAAAATCTTTATTGAAAAATTTTGTATTTTTTATACTTTTTAATATTTTTATAATTCTATTTCTTTTATAAAATTTATTGACAAATTTCTCCATTTATTTATATAATTATCTCAATAAATATGAAAGGAGTAATATTATGTATAAAATTAATAATTTACAAGATAATGATGATATTCGTATAGCAGATGCAAAAGCTGGAATGAAGGTTATAGAATATATGAGTGATTTAAGTGTAATGCCATCAACAGCTATAACTGCTTACTATTGTTCAAGAATGAATATAAGAAAAAAACAACTTATTATAAACTTAGAAAACAATGAATATACAATTAGTTCTGGTTCTATGCAATGGAGTGTTGGTAATGTCGAAGCAGTTGCAGATGTTAAAGGTGTTGGTGATTTTCTTGGTAAAACTATTAAAGGAAGTGTCACAAAAGAAAGCTCTGTAAAACCAAAATATAAAGGAACAGGAACTTTAGTTTTAGAACCTACATATAAACACATTTTATTAGAAGATTTATCTAATTGGGATGGTGGAATAGTTTTAGATGATGGTTTATTTTTAGCTTGTGAATCAAAGATACAACAAAAAGTTGTTATGCGTAGTAATCTATCTTCAGCTGTCTTAGGAAACGAAGGATTATTCAATTTAAGTCTTTCTGGTAATGGATTTGTAGCTTTGGAATCACCTGTTCCAAGAGAAGAATTAGTTGAAATAGAACTACAAAATGATGTATTAAGAATTGATGGGAATTTTGCAATAGCTTGGTCAAAAGATCTTAGTTTTACTGTTGAAAAATCAACTAAAAACTTAATTGGTTCTGCTGTTTCAGGAGAAGGTCTTGTAAATGTTTACAGGGGTACAGGAAAAGTTTTAATGGCTCCTATAAGAAACTTAACACGTAGTTCAGTTAATTCATTGTCAGTTTAAAATATTATAAAATTTAAATAGTTATAAAAAACTCAAAAGTTTGTGGCTTTTGAGTTTTTTGCTTCTATAAAATAAATTAGGAATATTTCTATTTTGATTAGCTATTTTCAAATTTTTTTGAGTTTTAGTGGAAGAAATAAGAAAAGTATAAGTAAATTTCCTGATTTTTTTATAGTTTTATTCCAAGTATTTTACTTATACTTATTAGGTTAACAGAAATATAATTTTATAATTAAAATTTCACATTGTCTCCAAATCTAGCTTTTAACTTATCTTTTGAATCTTGTGATAAATTAACATTTCCAGTCAAGTATATTTTAGTATTAGGATTTAACTCTAATAATGCTGTTGCATCTATGATTGAATTATTGCTCAAATTTATTGTTAAATTTGTATTATTTTTTAGTGATTTTAAATTTTTTAAATCTTCACTCCATAATGTACAATTTTGTAAACTAAGTAGTTGTAAATTGTTCAAATCAGAGAAATCCATCATATTATTGTGCATATTATTTCCTGATAAAGTCAAGCGATTTAAACTAGTTATTTTAGATATAGAAGAAAAGTCTTTTACCTTTATCAAACTAGCTAATGATAAGGTTTTCATATTATTAAATTGTGATAAATCTGGGATTTCTGTTAAATATGAACTATTATCAATATTCAATTTACTTATTTTTGTAGTATCACAATTTTTAATTGTTTTTAATGCTTCTGTATCTATTCTTAAATTATCTAAATTAGAAATAATATCTTCTATTTCTGATAAGTCAATATTATCATTACCTTGAATATATAATATTTTGAGATTTTTTAAATTATTAATAGCAGTTATATTTGACAAAGAGTTATTTGTTATATATAAATGTTTTAAAGTATTACTCATTGAAGATAGAATATCTTGAGATTTTTTATCTTCTAATGTCAATTTATTATTCATTATTGTTAATGATTCAATATTATTCATTCCTTCCAACACATTTAAAGTAGACAAGTTTTGATTTGATAAGTCAATTGTTCTGTAATTTTTAAATAGTCCTAATTGATTACTATCTAAATAAATATTACCTTTCCTTTCTAGGATTTTCCCAATCTCGTCTAGTGCTTTTTTTCCTTTTTCTGAATAATTTTCTCTATTACCATCAATTTTCTCATTTCCCTTCAAATATAAATTTTGTAATTTTTGATTATATGCTAATGGAGTTATATCAATTATATCATTATTTGTTAAATTTAAACTTGTTAAATTTGTTAAATCTTTCAATGGCATAATATCTGTAATTAAATTACTTCTTAAATCAAGAGAGGTTAAATTTTGTAGATATTTTAATGATGATACATTTTTTATTTTATTCACTCCCAAATTCAAATTATTTAATGTATTAATATTCTTTAATTTTTTAAGTAAATCAATATTCTCCAATTTAGTTGCATACAATGATAATTTTTTTAAATTGTTAAAGTCTTCAATAGCACTTATCATTTTTTCTAAATCAACACTTCCCTGTACATAAATTGATTCTACATTATTCAGATAAGATAATGATTGATAATCTTTAATTTTAACATCAATAATAGTAAAGTTTTTTAAATTTTTACAATTTTCGATTCCAGTAATACTATATAAGGTCATATTTTGAATATATAAAGATGTTAAGTTTGGAAAAAACACTAAATCATCTAAATTAGTCATATCTTCTATATTATTTATAGAAATTTGGGTTTGATCCTTCATCCATTTAAATTTCATATTTTCCACTGTTATGCCTAATATTTTTGATATATATTCACTAAAAGCTTTACTGCTAAATCTTATTTCCGTTTCATCATCTAATATTTTATTATTTATATTATCTCCATATTCTTTTCCATTATTTGCTATATATTTTACATTTAAATCATCATCTATTAAAAATACATCTTTTAGAGTTGCTATATTTCCTTTTCCCAATCCAGACATTCCATTATATGCATTTTCTTTTAATGCGTAATACATATAATATTGATTGTCTTTTTTTCCTTGTTTTACAGTCCTAGTTACTTTTCCTTCTGCTAATAATGTCTCAGGTGTGACTTTTTCTCCTTGAATTTTCTTTTCTAATTGATATAACTTTATTTGCTCTTTCAATGCTCCTATTGTTGTTTCTATTTTTGAATCATTTACCCCGAGTTAATATTCCATTATCTCCTATCAACATTGATATGCTTACCCCTGCTAAGATTAATAGCACTATTATTGTAATTACTAATGCTATCAATGTTATTCCTTTTCTCTCTTTTATCATTTGTTTTTTCCTCCTTTTATATTTACTAATATTTAAAAATTATTGATAAAAATATTTTTTCCATAAAACATTTTTATATTCCACTTATATTAAAAATTATACACAAGCTTCGTTATCATTGTCAATGACTTTTTATCATTTTTAATTTATTGTATTTTCTTATTCAACATTAGAAAATATACTATATATATTGGAGGTACTTTTATGGCTGAAATTGAATCACAAGAATTATTTAAATTAATTGGACGTAATATAAAATTTTATAGAAAATTATACAACTTAAAAAAAGGAAAAATGACACAAGCTCAATTAGCTGAACTTATTAATGTTTCTACTGCATTAATTGCTAATTTAGAAAGCGAACACATAAACCAAGGACTTAGTGTATTTACTCTATGGAAAATTAGTAAAGCTCTTGAAATTCCTATTGAAAAATTATTTGATACAAGTAATTTTAATGATAGATTTTTAGAGGCTTAATATATCCTTAAATGCAAAAAACTAAAGTACTATTTTCTAATACTTTAGCTTTTTATATTATTATATTCATATTAAAATATTATAAAGATTTTAATATTTTACATTATCTTATATTTCATCTCATTTTTATACATTATATTACTATCACTTTTAGTGTACTTTTTATGTTAAAAATCAAAAAGCAAACTAAAATCTTATTCTTATTTTTCATTTTACTTACTGTTCTTTCAATTTCATAGACAACAATTTCGAAATTCCACTTTCTTCCATAGTAACCCCATATACCGTATCAGCAGCTTCCATAGTACCTTTTCTATGAGTTATAACTAAAAATTGTGTATCTTTTGAAAATTTCTTTAAGTATTCTGCATATCTATAAACATTTACATCATCAAGTGCTGCTTCTATTTCATCTAGTACACAAAATGGTGCTGGATTTATTTTTAATATTGCAAATAATAAAGCTATTGCTGTAAATGCTTTTTCTCCTCCTGATAGTAACATCATATTTTGTAGTTTCTTTCCTGGTGGTTGTACTGTTATTTCTATTCCACATTCTAAGATATTTTCTTCATCTTCTAGTTTTAAACTTGCATTTCCTCCACCAAATAATTCTTTAAATACCTCTGAGAAATTTTTGTTTATTAATGCAAATTGTTCTTTAAATTGTTGTTTCATTATTCCTGTCATATCAGATATTACTTTTCTTAATTTTGACATCGTGTTTTCTAAATCTACTCTTTGTTCACACATAAAGTCATATCTTTCTTTTAATGCTTTATATTCCTCGATTGAATCTACATTAACGCTTCCTAATTCTCTTATTTCATTTCTTAGGCCTTTTACTTTCTTTTGTGTTAATTGAACATTGTCTGGCTTTTTATAGTCTACTACATTGTTTGGAGTAAGCTCATATTCTTCCCACATTTTATTGATTATTTCATTAATGTCCTCTTCTAGTTTTGTTTTTCTTACTTCAATTTTTACAATTTGAGCTTTTAAATCTTCTATAACTTTAAATTTTGATGTTATTTCCTCTTCTTGCGATGATAATTTCTGATTTTTCTCAATTCTTTCTTTTTTCATTTCTTCTATTTTTGAACCACTTTGCTGTACTGTTTCTTTTATATTATTTATTTTTTCTTTTATTTCTTGAATTGATTCTTCCAAATTAAAATTATCTTGTTTTATTTGTTCTATTTGTACTTTTTTATTTTCTATACTTTTACTTGTATTTTCTAATTCTGTATCTATTCTTTCTTGTATTTCTTGAATTGAACTTTCGCTTTCATCAAATGAAGATACTGAAATTTTCAAGTTTGTTATATCAAAATTTAAGTCATCTATATATTTTTGATTATCTTTATTTAACTCTGCAAATTCTGTAATAATTTTTGACAATTTTTCATTTTCTTCTGATATTTTATTTATTTCATTTTCTATATTCTTTTTATTTTCAGTTGCTTGATTTTTTTGTTCTTCTAGTTTTGATTGTTCTTCTTTTAGTTTATTTAGTCTCATTTCTATTCTAGATATATTTTCATCTATTGCTATTGTTTTTTGCTTTCCTGTTGCATAAGCTATTTCTATTTCTTGTAATTCTTTTTCTAAAATTTCTGCACTTTCTAATATATCTTCTATTGAACTTTCATATTCTACTTTTTCTTTTTCTAAGTTTGCTATTTTTTCTTTAATTTTTTCTATTTCTTTTTCAAGTTTTTCTATTTCTTTTCCTCTACCTAGAATATTAACAGTTTTTTTAGCTACTGAACCTCCTGTGATTGCTCCTGATGGATTTATAACATCTCCATCTAAGGTTATTATCCTAAATGAATATGAGTTTTGTTTTGAAACTTTTATTGCTGTTTCCATATTGTCAACTATTACTGTTCTTCCTAATAGGTTTAAGATAATTTGTTCATATTTTTTACTATATTTTATCAAATCAGATGCAATTCCAATAACGCCTTTTTCATTTCCTTTTATTTTTTCTATTTTTTTACCTTTTACTGATGTTATTGGTAAAAATGATGCTCTACCCAAATTATTTTTTCTTAGATGTTCTACTAATCTTTTTGCATCTTCTTCTGTTTCAGTTACAATATTTTGCAAACTTGCTCCTAAGCACATCTCTATTGCTGTTTGATATTCTTCTGGAACTTCTATTACATTTGCTAGGACTCCATTCATTCCTTTTCCTAGTTCTTTTATGTTTTCACAATCTTTTAATAGTGATTTAACGCTTTTTATATATCCTTCTTTTTCTTTTTCAGTTTCTATCAAAAATTTCAATTTTGATTCTTTAATTCTCATCTCACTTGAATACATATTTATGCTATTTTCAAATGATTTTATCTTCTTATCAGCTTCTTCTTTACTTGAATTTATTTCTTTTAATTCTGTTAATATCTTATTTCTTTTACTATCTATTTCATAAAATTCTTTTGAAATTTCATCTTTTTTTAGTCTTGTACCATCTAACTCTGAAATATTACTTGAAATTTCATTTTTTATTTGATTTTGTCTTTTTTCATAGTTTTGATAGTTTATATCTTGTTCACTTATATTAGCTTGTAATTCATATCTTCTGTCAGTATTTTCTTCTACATTCTTTTTGTAACCTTCTATTTCTATTTCTTTACTTGAAAGTTTTTTAGTTATTTTAGCTAATTCTTCTTCTTTTTCTTGTAACTCTTTTGTGAATTTTTCTTTATTAGTTTTTAGATTTTCTTTTTTAAGTTCTTTTTGTTCTTTTTCTTCTTGCAATTCAGCTATTCTTTTATTTAACTCTGATATCTCTTCTTCAAATCTTTTACTATTTTCTTTATTATTTGAAATACGAGTATTTGATACATTTATATCTGAATTTAGCATCTCAATTTCTTTTTGACTCTCAAATCCCAAATTAGATATTTCTTCTATCTTATTTGTTATTTCTTCTACTTCTGCTTTTAGTTCTTCTTTTAAGTTTTTAATTCTTTCAAGTCTGCCTTCTTCATCATTGCATTGAGTTTTATAGATTTCTTCATCTTTTACTATATTTTCTAAGTCTATTTTATACTTTTCTATATTGTATAAAAATAATCCTATTTCAATATTTTTTAACTCTTCTCTTAAATTAAGATATTTTTTAGCTTTTTCTGATTGTATTTTTAATGGGTCAATATTAGTTTCTATCTCTGATAAAATATCATTTATTCTTAGTAAATTTACTTTTGTATGTTCTAATTTCTTTTCACTTTCTGCTTTTCTTACTCTATATTTAACAATACCTGCTGCTTCTTCAAAAATATGTCTTCTATCTTCTGATTTATTGCTTAATATTTCATCAATTTTACCTTGTCCTATTATAGAATATCCGTCTTTTCCAATACCTGTATCCATAAACAACTCTAAAACATCTTTTAATCTACATGGTGTTTTATTTATAAAATATCCTGTTTCACCACTTCTGTAAATCTTTCTCGTTACTGTTACTTCTGTATATTCAATTGGTAAAGCTCCATCACTATTATCAAAAACTAATGAAGCCTCTGCAAATCCTAAAGATTTTCTATTTTGAGTACCAGCAAATATAATATCAAGAGATTTTGTTCCTCTTAAAGATTTCATACTTTGCTCACCTAATACCCATCTTATAGCATCAGATATATTACTCTTACCAGAACCATTTGGTCCTATAACAGTTGTAATTCCTGGCATGAATTCCAAAACAGTTCTATCTGCAAAGGATTTAAAACCTTGTAATTCTAATCTTTTTAAATACATAATTTCTCTCTCTTTCAATCTTTTGATTAATAATGATTTTTGGGTTGGTGATTTTGGGACGGATGATTTTGGGGTCGGAGACAAAAATCATCTTTTTTCTATCCCAAAATTTATTTCATATATTTTATCATACTAAATCTTGACTTTGAAGAATACTTATGAAGATGATTTTTGTCTCCGACCCCAAAATCACGACCCAAAAATCACTTTGTCTCCGACCCCGAAATCTGCAAATTATTAAATATTTTTATCAATATTAGGTAATAATTGTTTCTTTCTAGATACTACACCTTCTAAAAGAACTGTATTATCTTTTAATGTAACATTAAATGCTTTTTCAACTACATCTGCTTTTTTACCTAATGCTATAATTTGAGAATTACTATTTAATATATCTGTTATAGCTAATACAAATAAATCTAAATTATTTCTTTCTATTTCTGCATTTATTGCACTTTCTAATTTTTCTTTTCTTTTTAAAGCATCTTCTATACTAACTGTATTTACTTGTGCTATTACAAATTTACAATCTTCTTTTTCTAAGCTTTTTGCGTCTAAATTTACTAATTCTTCTTCTGAAAAATCGTCTAAATCTGTTCCTGCTTTTAGCATATTTAAACCATATTCGTTTAAGTCTATTCCTATAATTTCTTCTAATTCTTTTAATGCTTTTTTATCATGTTCTGTTGTTGTTGGAGATTTAAGTAATAATGTATCTGATATTATAGCACTTGCCATTAATACGGCTTCTTTATTTTCTATTTTATGACCTAATCTTTTAAATTCTTCAAATAATATTGTACATGTACAACCATATGGTTTTGCTGTATAATATAAAGGTTCTGATGTTTCAAAATTTGAAATTCTGTGGTGGTCTGTTACTCCTAAAATTTTTGCTTTTTCAATTCCTTCTACACTTTGATTAAATTCGTTATGGTCTACTAAAAGAACTTCTTGCCCTTCTTCTACTTTTTCTAATAATTCTGGTGCTGATATTTTTAAATAATCTAAAATGTATTGTGTTTCTTTATTTACATTTCCTAATCTTTTAGCTTCTACATTGTTATTTCCATTTTTCTTTTCTAGTATTTCGTTTACTAGACTTGCACAAATTGAATCTGTGTCTGGATTTTTATGTCCGAATATTAATATTTTATTTTCCATTTTCATTTCTCCTTTTACTTTTATTTCTATTTTAAATTGTTTTTAATATTTATTGCGCTAAATGTTTATTAATTCTAATTATATTTATTGTAAATTTTATATTATTTCTTTATGTTTTTGCAATATTTTCTTATATTTAAAGTTTCTGTTCTTCTAAAACAATTTATATAGCTATATGCTATTTATTGCCTTCTTCTATATCATTAATTATCTCTTGCAATTCATTTTTATCAAATTTATATTTTTTATTGCAAAAATGACATACTATTTCTGCCTCTTCGTCTGTATTTATTATATCTTCAATTTCTTTTTTTCCAATACTTATTAAAGCTTCTTTCATATGTTCTTTTGAACAATCACATTTATACTTAGGTTCAACTTCATTTCCAACTTCTTTTATATTTTCATCTCCTGTAATTTTGATTGCTATTTCTTCTAATGTCAATTTGTTATCTAACATTTTTGAAATTGCTCCTGCTTTAAATATTGCTTGTTCTACTTTTGAAATTTCTTCTTCTGTTGCATCAGGCATTGGATTTATTAAATATCCTCCACTTGCTCTTACTCCGTTTTTGTCAACTAAAACTCCTAAGGCAACTGCTGATTGTCTTTGTTCAGAATTTACAAAGTAGTTTGCAAAATCTTCTGCAATTTCTCCTGAAACTAATGGAGATATTCCTATATATGGCTCTTTTAATCCTATGTCTTTGATTACATTTATATAACCTTCATATCCAACTGCTCCTCCAACATCTAATTTTCCATCTTCGTTTAATGGTATATCTACTACTGGATTTGCTACATAACCTTTTATTTCTGGTTTGTTATTTACTGTTACAAGCATTGTCCCTATTGGTCCATTTCCTTTGAATTGTACTGTTAATTTGTCTGTTTTATTTTTCATTTCAACTCCCATTATTGTTGAAATTGTTAATAATCTTCCAAAGGCTGCTGTTACTACTGGACTTAGGTCGTGTAAATTTCTTGCTTCTTCTACTAAGTTTGTTGTTTCTGCACATATTATTGATATTTTTCCTTCATATGCTAAAAATCTTTTTATTTTGTCTGACATATTTTCACCCTTTCTTGTTTTTGTATTATAACATTTTTTTATTTGTTTTTCAACGATTATTTTTTAGTAATACCCTTTTGTATTCTCTCTTATATTGTAAAAAAAGTATCTTTTATATCACTATAAGATACTTTTATTATAATTTACTTATTTATTGTATACTCCAAAACATTTGGTAATGCAAAATCTGTATCTTCTACTCCATCAAATTTATATTCATAAGTAGTTATTGCTTGGCTATTATCTTTATTTATTGTTTTTATTAGTTCTATTAAACCTGTTTCTTTATTAAAATAATATATATTTTTCACATTTACCTCATAAAATCCTCTAAGATTTTTTAAATCGCTAATAGCATAATACTCTTTATCATCAATTTTTTCTGTTTTTATTTTAGCAAATATACTGTCTTTTATAATATTATATATAGTATCATTATTAAATTCAATTTTTATGTTTGGAAATATAGGTTGTGTTGTTTCATACATAACTTTTCTTCCATCATTCATATCACAAAAAACTTTTGAAACATCATCTTTCATATACTGTGTCATAATATCTCCATCTTCTTTTTTCTTTACAACTAACTTTCTTTGATTATCTTTATTATATTCTTCTATATATTCCAAATTTGAATCATCTCGTGAAACTTTCATATAGTAATTTGTTTTACTTTGATATTCATTTGATTTATTTATCACTGAATTAACTATACTAAAATTTCTTATAGCATATATTAAAAACATTAATACAAAAACTATTAATACTCCTAAAATTATTTTTACAACTCTTTTTTTATTCATAATACATCTTCCCCTTTTCTTCCATTTTTACTACATAAAATATCATAATTTCTTATTTATATTGATATCATATTTTTAAAATAAATCCAATACTTTTACAGTAATTTATATAAATTTATTTTCTAATTAATTTTAAATTTTCTGCATTTAATAACTGTTCTAATTGCATAAAATTACTTAAAAGTACCTTTAACATTATATAGCCTAATATGTTAAAGGTACTTTTATTACAAATTACTTACTCAAATTTTATATTTATCTCTTTATTACAATCTTCTAATTTAATTTTACTGTATTTTATCCCACACCTGTCAAATAATCTTCTTGATGCTATGTTATTTTCTGAGTTAGCATATTTATCTGATAAATATATTACTTCTTTTATTCCTGATTGTATTATTATTTTAGCACATTCATTACATGGAAATAAGTCTACATATATTTTTGAATTTTCTAAGTCTTTTTTACTCCCTCTGTAATTTAAAATTGCATTTAATTCTGCATGACAAACATATGGATATTTTGTTTCTAAGTTTTCTCCCTCTCTGTCCCATGGAAATTCTTCATCACTATAACCATTTGGTGCTCCATTATAGCCTATTGATAAAATTCTGTTGTCATTACTAACTATACATGCTCCTACTTGTGTTGACGGGTCTTTGCTTCTCATTGCTGATAGTTTTGCTATTGCCATAAAGTATTCTTCCCATGACAGATAATTTTCTCTTTTTTTACTATTCATAGTTAGTCCCCTTTTCTTAATTATTTTTTCAATAAATTATTTCTAAATTATCATAAAACTTTATTCTTGTTTGAAAATAGTTTTTATTTTCACTTTATGTTAAAATACTGAAAATTTTTATAGTTTTTTCATTCTTATAAAATAAGTTATAAAGCATTGCAATTCACTATTTATTCTACACTTTTTAAGCTTCCTATCATATCTATTTTCTTTAATGCAAAATATGTAAAAATATTTACTATTATAGTGAATGCAACTGTTATTAATATAGCATATAAATAGCTTAGTGGGTCTATTACTCTTACAAATCTTAGTACATCTATTTCGCAAGTTCCTATTATATAGAAATTTAATAAATAGCCTCCACCTAGTCCTAATATTATTCCTATTATAGTCAATATTGTTGTTTCTCTATTAACATATTTATATACTTCTTTATCATAAAATCCTAATACTTTTATTGTTGCAAGTTCTCTTATTCTTTCACTTATATTTACATTTGATAAATTATATAATACAACAAATGCTAATAATCCTGCTGATACTATTAAAATTATAACTACATAATTTAGTGAACCCATTGTGTCATCTAAAGTTTTCATCATTGTTGATGTTAATCCTACTGTTGATACTTCATTTTGTTTTACTAATTCTTTTGATAAATTCTTTTCTTCCTCTTCTGATAAGTCTTTATCTTGCATTAATAAGACATTTGTATCATATTTTTCTTGATATAAATTCTCATATAAATCTTTTGACATATATATGTAATGAGCTATATAGTTTTCAGTTATATCTGTTATTTTAAGCTCTTTTTCTATTTCATTTGAATCTTTTACTTTTATAGTATCTCCTATTTTTGCATTTATTAATTGTGCTAATTTATCTGTTATTACTACGCTATCTTGATTTAAGTTAATTTTTTCTTCTTCTAAATTTCTCAATTTTATTACTTTTTCTAGTTCTTCATTTTCTTTTGGAACTACTATTTTTATGTCTTGTTGTTTTCCTTCATTTTTTGCCTTTCCTGATAGCATATATGTTTCAACTAAATCATTTACTTTTTCATTTTTTCGTAAGTTTGTTATAAAGTTATTTTTCTTTTCTTCTTCTAGTGCTGATTTTAAAGTTATTTGCATATCATAGTCAAATACTTTTCCATATTGATATGGCAATATTTTTGATATTGAATCTTTTAATCCAAATCCCGCTAATATCAAAGATGTGCAACCAAATATCCCTATTATTGTCATTAAAAATCTTTTCTTATATCTGAATATATTTCTTATAGTAACCTTTTGTGAGAAATTCAATCTTTTCCATATTGGTGTTATTCTTTCTAATAATACTCTTTTTCCTAGTTTAGGAGCTTTGGGTCTTAGTAATGTTGCTGGTGTGTCTTTTAGTTCTTTTAGTATTGCATATAATGTTGCACCTACTATGCATACATATATTAAAGCTAATCCAAGGGTTGAATATTCGTAATTATAGAGTACATTTATATCTGGCATTGTGTACATCATTCTATACATTTCCCATATAATTCTTGGTAGCATTTGAAATCCTATATTCATTCCTATTATTGCACCTACTATACAAGCCAAGCTAGAATAAATTATATATTTTAAGCTTATATAAAATTTATTATATCCTAATGCTTTTAATGTTCCTATTTCTTGTCTTTCTTCTTCCACCATTCTAGTCATAGAGGTTAATGAAACTAATGTTGCAATAGCAAAAAATACTATTGGGAACACCATACTTAAATTTTCTATACTTTCTGTGTCTTGTATAAAACTTGCATATCCAACATTTTGATTTCTGTCTAATATGTACCAAGTTGGATTTTCAATTTTTGCGACCTTTTCTTTGGCGTCAATTAATTCTCCTTCTGCTTCTTTTATTTTAGTATCAAACTCTTCTCTGCTTTTTTGTAATTCCTCTTCTGCTTTTTGTATTTCTTTTTTTGATTCTTCTACTTTATTTCTTGCTTTTTTTAATTCCAGTTTGGTTTGTGACCTTGCACTTGCAAGTTGCTTTTCTTTTTGAAATAATGTTTTTTTAGCACTTTCTATTTGCGATTTAGCATTATTTAACTCTTGTTTTCCTTTTGCTGTTTCAGTATTAATCTTGTTTATTCCTGCTTCTACTGTTTTTTGATTATTTTCTAATTGTGCTTTTTGATTTTCTAATTGTAATTTAGTTTTTTCTAATATTTGTTTTTGTTCCTCTGTCAAATTCGGATTTTGTAAGCTTTTTATTATTTCATTATATTTATTGTTTAGTTCATTCAATGAATTTTTTAAAGTTGTTAATGTTGCTTGTAAATTTTGTTTTTGTTTTTCTGCTTCTTGAAATGCTTTCTCTGCTTCTACTTTTTTAGTTTCATATTGTGCTTCATTATTTTTTATAGTATTTTTAGCATTTTTTATTTGATTTTCAGCATTTGCAAATTCCTTTTTTGCCTTTGCATCATTACTTGCAATTTCATTTTCACCTTTAATAATTTCATTTTTTCCATTTTGTATTTTATTTTCTGCATCTTTTATTTGATTTTCACCATTTTGTTTTTCATTATTAAACTTTTCCTCTGCTTCTGCTATTTTTGAATTTGCCTCTCCTATTAACTCATCATATCTTGCTTTTTGCCTTTCTTCTTTTATGTTTTCAATATTATTTTTAGTTTCTTCAACATATTTTTCATATCTATTTGTTGAGGTTTCATATTTTTCTGTATCTTTTAGTTTTACATATGCTTCTGTAAAAACATCAGAATTTATATTTTCTTTTGATACATAGATATAGTAATTAATACCTCCTGAACCTAATTTTGATGTTCCTCTTTCTCTTGAAATGTATAATGGACTTCTTGCTGTTCCTACTATTGTCAATTCTTTTTCTTTCAGAAATTCTTTGTTTTCTTCCGTTCCATCTTCCATGCTTTCTGGTTCTACTTGTATTTTATCTCCTATCTTCTTGTTTGCACTTTTTAAAAATCCCTCTTCTACTAGACATTCTGTTTCGTTTTGTGGCTCTCTACCTTCTACTATTACTGGTTTATTAACATCTTCTAAGCATAAAATTTTTGTTACTATTTCTTTATCATTTATTTTTATTAAACTATCTTTACTATATGTACCATAAACTTGTTCAACATTTCCCACATTTTTTATTGCTTCTAAATCTTCATCAGTAAGTCCTAATGTTGATAATATTTCTATATCATATACATTTTGGTCTTTAAAATATTTATCAACCGTATTTACCATATCTGGTGAAGTTGCCCTTAATCCTGCAAAAAATCCAACTCCTAAAAGTGCCATAAGTAGTATTGAAATAAACCTTTTATATGAAACTTTTATTTCTTTGAAGCTGTCTTTTAATAAGGCTTTTTTCATTTTATGTTTTTTAGTTCCGCTTAGGTGACATTTGTGATTTCCCTTTTTTATTTTTCATCCCCAATTCACCTCCTTAGCATTTTATTTTTACCATTCAATATCTTCTACTGGTAATGGATTTTCATTAATTTCTACACTTTCTGCTGTACCATTCTTAAATCTTATTACCTTGTCTGCCATAGGCGCTATTGCTGCATTATGCGTAATTATTAAAACTGTCATTTTTTCTTTTCTCGCTGTGTCTTGTAATAATTTTAAAATTTGTTTTCCCGTTTTATAGTCTAATGCTCCTGTTGGTTCATCACATAATAATAGCTTTGGATTTTTAGCTATTGCCCTTGCTATTGCAACTCTTTGCTGTTCTCCTCCTGATAACTGGGAAGGAAAATTTTTCTTTCTATCTGCCAAACCTACTTTTTCTATAACATCTTCTGGGTTTAAAGAGTCTTTACATATTTGAGTTGCTAGTTCTACATTTTCTACTGCTGTTAGGTTTTGAACTAAGTTATAAAATTGAAATACAAATCCTATATCTTCTCTTCTATACTTAATTAGTTCCTTATTTTTTAATTTTGTTATATTTTTGCCATCGACAATTACTGCACCACTAGTTGCAGTATCCATTCCACCTAATATATTTAAAGTTGTCGTTTTACCAGCGCCACTCGGTCCGACAATTACCACTAGTTCTCCTTTTTCTATTTGAAAATTGGTGCTATCTAGTGCTTTTATTGTGATTTCTCCCATTTTATATTCTTTGCATACATTTTTAAATTCTATATATGACATATTATCCACTTCCTTTTTTAGGAATTTTTATTTATAGTTCATTATATCATAATACTTATTAAATAAGAATAGAATTTTTTTATTTTTTCTTTAAAATTATTTTAATATTATTATATATTTTTTGAATAAGTATATCAAATCACAAAATTCCAGTTCTATTGATATATTTTCTCACAACATCTCAGTCATTTTTTATAAAAAATTACATTTTTTCCTTTGATTTTTTTAATATCATATATTTATACAATATATTCAATCTTATTATTAGGAAAATACTTATTCATTTTTTCTATTAAAAATTTCTCACCATCTTTTCTAATTTCATTTTTATACATATATTTTCCCTTTCCTCTGCCAGTCATTAATTCTTTGGTATATAAATTTATTGCATTTGGAAATGCCTCTTCGTTTATTTTTGTATGAACAAAACTGTATGTCATAAATATAATTTCAAAAAATACATCTTTTTTTACTTTTTCTGATAATTCATTATTTAACCTTTCTATTAACTCTCCATATAATTGTTTCCAATTATCAACCAAGATTACTGGTGCTATCAAAATTCCTACATTATATCCTGCTTCTTTTAGCTTGTTTATTGCTTGTATTCTTCCTGTTAATCTTGATGTTCCAAATTCTACTTTGTTTATAATTTCTTCTGGATTTACACTCATTCTAATTGTTATTTTTCCATTATGATTTAAAGGTAAGATACTATCTACCATATCAAACTTTGTTGGAAATGTTAACTTTCCTTTTTCTGTATTTCTAAAATTTTCTATCGTCCAAACTAGATTATTAGTTATTGTATTTTCTAATATTAAATCGCTATTACTCCCTATTTCAAAGTTTAAATTTCTATCAGATTTATTTGCTACTTTTATGATTTTTTCTAACATTTTTTCTCTATTCACAAATAGCCTTAAATATGCACATTTGTTATAATTACAAACTAAATAACAGTACATACAAGAAGCTATACATCCTGATGACGTATATGGCACTAAAAAATCTGATGTTTTATGATTTTCCACAAAATTATGTGTTTTCCTTACTCCTATAATCAAATTTCTTTTCATATCTGGAAATTCTTTATTTGATTTTTTTCTCATTTCCTCTATATTATTATGGTTTGAAATTTCTACTTTTGGAATGTCTTTATATTTTTCTAATAATTCTTTTCCTAGTTGATAATTTTCAATATCTTTTTCAAAATAAATAGCTTTAGGCTTAAACATTTTCTCTTTTCCTCCCAAAAATATTTTTACCTAAAGCTTTCTTTTTATTCTATATTCAAAAGATTTGAATTAAATATTTGAATAATTCATACACTCAAATTAGATATTAGATAATAAGTTATATTAATCAAACTTACCACTTTTTATTCTACACTAAATCTTTTTATATACAACATAATTATATTCAAAATTATTTTCTCCATCTTCTGGACCTTTTTCTCTACTTATTTCTTTCCACTTTTTATCATCTATTCTTGGAAAGAATGTATCTCCTTCAAATTCTTTTTCAATTTCTGTTACATACATTTTACTTACATATGGCATTAAGAAATTATACATCATTGCTCCACCTATTACAAATGCTTCCTCTTCTGACTCTATGTATTCTTGAATTTGTAATAAAGAATGAACAACCTCTACATTTTCATCATTTACTTTAAAATCTGGGTTATTACTAAATACAATATGTTTACGATTAGGAAGAACTTTTCCTAATGACTCAAAAGTTTTTCTTCCCATTATTATTGTATGTCCTTCTGTTAATGATTTAAATCTTCTTAAATCATCTGGCAAATGCCATAATAATTTATTATCCTTTCCTATTATATTATTTTTTGCTTTTGCTACTACTATACTTAACATTTTTTACCTCCTGATTTTCTCTCTGATTTTGTGCTTTTGGGGTCGGATGATTTTTGGGTCGGAGACAAGGTGATTTTGGGGTCGGAGACAAAAATCATCTTTCTTCTATCCAAAAATTTATTTCATATATTTTATTATACTAAATCCTAACTCTGAACGATACTTATGAAGATGATTTTTGTCTCCGACCCCAAAATCACCTTGTCTCCGACCCAAAATCACCCGACCCCAAAATCGCCAAAATTTAAATTGCAACTGGAATTTTTCCTATTTTTATTTCTTTGTTATAGTCATAATTCTGAATTTCAAAATCTTCTACTTTAAAGTCATAAAAATTATTTGTTGGATTATTTATTATTAATTTAGGTTTTACATCTATTGGCTCTGCTTTTATTAATTTTTCTACTAATGGAATATGTCTATCATAAATGTGACAATCACCTATATTGTGTGTTAATGTTCCTACTTCTAATCCAGATACTTGTGCAAACATATATTGTAATGCTGCATATTGCATTACATTCCAACCATTTGCTGTTAACATATCTTGTGAACGTTGGTTTAATATTAAATGTAATTTATTTTCTTTAACTAACCATTGTGTTCCATATGCACATGGTTCTAAGTTCATGTCTTTCAATTCTTCGTGATTAAATAAATTTGTCATAATTCTTCTGCTTGAAGGATCATTTTTTAATAGATACAAGACATAATCTACTTGGTCCATTTCTTTAATTCCTTCTTTTGTTTTAAACTTATATTTTTTTGCTAATTGATATCCATAGGCTTTTCCTATTGTTCTGTCTTCTCCTGCCCATTGGTCCCAGATATGTGAATTTAATTCATCTACATTATTAGACTTTTTTTGCCATATCCATAAAATTTCATCAATAGCATTCTTTATTGTTTTTGTATTATTTCTAAGTGTTATCATTGGAAATTCTTTTCCAACATCATATTTATTTTGAACACCAACTATTGAAATGTAATTTGCTTCTTCTCCATCTTCCCATCTTGTACGCACATTTGTCCCTTTTGATGAATATCCATTTTTTATAATTTCTTTACAAGTTTTTATAAATTGTTCATCTGCTTGTGTCATATACAATTCTCCTATCTATATAAATGAATATTTATCTTTTGATATTTTCATTTATCATAATATTTTATTTTTATGAATTAAATTAATAACCCTTTTGTTTATGCTTTGATATTTTACAATTTTAAGTATATCATATACTAAAATTTTTTTCTACATTTTTCTACATTTTTAAGTTTGGAGATTTTTTCTAAAAAATCAATAACTATATTTTCCTACAATTCCCATTTAGGTACATATTCTTCTTCATGTTCTCCTAATTCTTGCATATAACCATTTTCTATTCCTAATTTATACACATAATTTTCTATTTTCTCATATTCTTCTTTTGTCAGTTTTCTATTTAGCGTTTTATCTTCTTTTGCTTTATATGTAGGAAAATATTGCGCCATTATATTTATATATACTTTTTCATCTATATTTTCTTTTATCCACTTTAAGATGTTTTTACTATTTTCTAGATTATTAGGTAATACCAAATGTCTAATCATTACGCCTTTTTGTATTATTCCATCTTCATTTATCTTTGTTGGACCTACTTGTCTATACATTTCTTTAATCGCTCTTGTAGCAATGTCGAAATAGTTGTCTATTTTAGAATATTTTTTACCTAATTCATTATCATAATACTTTAAGTCTGGTAAATAAACATCTACATAACCTTCTAATAGTTTTAAGGTTTCAATATTTTCATATGCATTTGTATTATATATTATTGGTATTTTTAATCCATTCCTTTTGGCTATTTTTATTGCTTCGATTATATGTAATACATAACTTGTTGGAGTTACTAAATTTATATTTTCAACCTTTTTATTTTGTAACTCTATAAATATATCAGCTAATTCATTAATTGTTATTTCTTTTCCTTTTCCTAATTGACTAATCTCGTAATTTTGGCAATATATACAATTTAAATTACAATTAGAAAAAAATACTGTTCCTGATCCATTGTTTCCTGTTATACATGGTTCTTCAAATTTATGAATTGAATATAGTGCAATTTTAACTTTATCATTTGCTTTGCATCGTCCAACATTTCCTATTGCTCTATTTGCTTTACACTTATGTGGACATATTTCACATTTTTCTAATTTACTTTGTTCCATTTTTCTTTTTTATATCTTACTATATTTAATAATTAAGTATAGTTTTTCTCCTTAAATGATATTTAGGTTTTAATAAAGGTTTACCTATAAACTTTTACATATAAGCTTTTCAAAATTGATATACAATTAATTTTAACCTTATCAATATTAATTGTAATCAATTTTTTTCTTAATTATCTAACATTTTTTGATTTTAATAATTATTATTTCAGTATTGTTCTTATTAATATATTTTTATTTAAGATTATTTATCCACTTTTATATATTTTTAGTAACGCTAGAAATATATATTTTATTTTCATTATTCTTGTTTAGTACAATTTCTTTTTTTGTAAATTTATCTGTATTTTCTTTTACTAAATCTATTATTTTAGCTTCATCTTCTGTACTTTTTATAGTTGCAATTGTTTCATCTTTTAAGTTTTTTATTTTAATATTCTTTTCTTCTGTATTTTCCATATCAATTCCAAATTCTGAATAGTCAACTAAATATTCAATTATTTCAACATTATATTGTCCTTTATTTTTTTCTATCTTACTTAGTAAAAAGCAATCATCTTCTTGGTCTAGTCCCATTCCTATCGCATTATACACATTTTTCTGTTCATCATATACTAAATACTCTGTACCTTCTTTTGGAAAGGTTTTAGTAAAATTTTCTCCAAAAATTTCTTTTGCCTTTTCTTGTATCATTTCATATGTTAATTCATATTCTTCTAAGTTCTTTTTTACTACTTCCCATATCCATATATCATTTGCATTGTTTATATTATCAAATATTGGTAAAGCTTCTTCTGTTATCTCTCTCCACATATATATTTTTTGCATATATGTTTCTATTTCTTCTACTTCTGATACTGAGACTGTCTTATTATCTATTTCTATTTTTCTATTTACATACATTCCTATAAATATAACTAATAAAATTAATATAATTACAATAAGTTTTTTCATATTTCCTCCTTTGTGATTATATTTTATAGTTGCAATTTTACCATACTTTTTTTATAAGTTCCATTAGATTTTATATTTTATTTAATTTTTTTGTTAATAAACAATAATTCTTTTATTTTAATTTTAGTAAATTATTTTTATTATTCCAAAATTAGTGCAATATTGTTTTTAACTATATAGAGTTTTTCTTGTATTTCAAGGCTTTTTGAGATTATTATATATTTTTTCATTACTATTTTAATTTTTTTATAAAAAAGTATTGACTTTTAATATAAAATAGTTTATACTTTATCTTGCGTTAGGAAATGCAAATGCTCCCTTAGCTCAGTTGGTCAGAGCAACCGGCTCATAACCGGTGGGTCCAAGGTTCGAATCCTTGAGGGAGCACCATTTTTTTAATTTAATATTTGGGTAGGTGGCCGAGTGGCTAAAGGCGGTAGACTGTAAATCTATTCTCATTCGAGTACGAAGGTTCGAATCCTTCCCTGCCCACCAAAATACAAGGAAACTTGTATTTTATTTTCATTATTTAATCAAACATATTTTCGCAAGCAAGGTGATTATAATTTTAATTGATACTAATAAACAAAAAGGAAATTCAGGACTTGGTATAGCTATTGCTTATTTTGGTCTTAATGGATACACTGTATCAATTCCTTTAAATGATACTCAAGACTATGACATTATAATAGAGAAAAACAATATTATAAAAACAGTTCAAGTAAAATTTACAAGTTGCAAAACTAAGAACAACACCTTTCAAGTAGCTTTGCAAAGTTGTGGAGGTACAAAAGGAAAACGTTATAAAACATTTATAGAAACTAATGTTGATTACTTATTTATATGTAACAAAAGTTTAGAACTTTACTTAATTCCTAAAGAATTCATTTTTAACAAAACAACTTTAAATTTGTGTAGTAAATATAGTAAATTTCAAGTTTATTTTTAACTAATCTTATCTAATCTCTTTACTCCAAATTCAATAAAATTTTATATTTTAGAAAAAATTTAATAATCTTTATAAAAATAAAATATATTTTATAATAAAACCTTATAAGTAAAAAGAATTGCTAAACTCAAGCAATCCTTTTACTTTTATAAATTCAAACATCTAATTTTCCAATAATTCTCCATCATATAAGAACTATATAGTCATTTTATTTATATAAATTTTGATATCAAAATCTTTTTAATGTATTTAAAAGCGACAAAAACTATAATATTTATTATTAAGCATATAAATACTTCTGCATATTCATTTGATAAATCAAAATTAAATATTTTTAAAATAACTGATAAGATTAACCCTATCATACAAAATAAAAATAAATTACTATATTTAAAATTTGCTTTTTTAGATATTTTTAATATAATTTTTGCAAGTCCAATTGATGCCATAATAAATATCATAAATATAATATAGAAATCTAATCCAAATGCTAATAATGATTTTATTAAATATAGTATATCTCGTAGTGTCCAATATCTTTTATGCACAATAATCATTCCTCCTATAATTATATAATTATTAAAAACTTGTCAATTAATAAAAAACTTACAGAAATTTATAATATAAATTCCATAATTAAAAAGATTTTGAAGCCGTGATTTTTGTCTCCGACCCCAAAATCTTTTCAAAATTTTTTTATTTTATTTAGTTATTACCTTCTCTTCCTTCAGGTAATGCTGGATAATCTAGTACTACTCTTATTTTCATAACATATCTGATTGCTCTTACTATTTTGCTGTTTTTTATTCTTTGCCATAAGCTTGGTTTTCTTTCAAATGTTGTTTCTTGTATATATTGTTGCTCTGCAATATTTTGTGTTTGAGCTTGTTCTTGTGTTTCTATTATTGGTTGAACTGGTTCTTCAACAATTTTTTCTTCTGGCTCTTCTACTGGTGTTGGTATTGTTTTTAATGCGTCTGCTACCTCTATTCCTATATAGCTTAGAGCTTTTGATCTATCTTCTATTCTTTCCATATCTATTTCTATATGTAAGTTTGATTCTAGATTGTTAATTCTAGCATTTAATAGTTTCATTGCATCTTGATAGTTTTGTGATTTTGCACTTTTTGATTTTCCTACTATTGTTAGTGTTTCTATTATATCTTCTGCAAATTCTTCTTCTGCTTCTTTTACTTGGTCTTTCCAATCTTTTTCTTTGTTTGAAACTACTTCTACTAATTCTTTTAGTCTTCCTGATAATGCTATATTTTGCTCTCTTTGTCTAATTAATTCTTCAATTTTTTTAGTATTTTCTTCAAATTGATTTGTAGCATATTCAACTAAACCGTAAGCTGCTTTATATACACTTGCTGGGAAGTTTTTCTTTTTTGGATATTCTATTAAATAAGTCTTTATTGACTCTATTAAATCTTTAAAATATGTATCATCTTCTAATTGTACAATTTGTTTTTTGCTCTTTGGGTTTATTAATTTTTGTACTTTATCTATATTTGAAAGTATTTTCTCTTCGGTAATAACCATTCTAACATTTACTATGCCAGATCTAGACATTGTAAATTACCTCCTTTATCTTACGCATGCTCGCTTTTTACTATTTCATTTATAATTATACATTAACTAACAAAAAACTACAATAGAAACTTTCTAAAATTTGTTTAAGTTTTTGTTACAATTATATTACAAATTTATTACAAGTTTTCTATTATAGTTATTTTATTATATTTTTTAAGTTTATATAATGAATTTCAATCTTACATTTATTCTATGTAGCATTTTTACTTATATAACAAGTAACTGTATTGTTTAAAGATACTATAAATAGTTTTTATCATTTTTCTTTACTTATTTAGCTTAGTTACTTTTGCTTTTAAACTACTGTTTTCATTTCCTCAAATCTTTTTACTTTTTGAGTTGTTGTTTTTATTAATTCTGTTTGTGTCAATGTTATATCTCTAATATATTTGTATGCTGGCATTGTTTTATTTATTTTCTTTATTTCTTGCCATATAATTTCTTTCAATTCTTTTTCATCTTCTGTTTTATATCTTTCTTTTGCTACATCTTTGTCATATACTAATTTAGCACAAATTTTATAGTCTCCGTCATCTTCTGGCTTACCATATACAAAAGATTCTTTTACTCCTTCAATTTTATTTATTAAAGTTTCTAATTCTTCTGGATAAATATTTTTACCATTTTTTAAAACTATAACGAATTTTTTTCTACCAGAAATAAATATATATCCATTTTTATCTATTTTAGCTAAATCTCCTGTATGTAACCAACCTTCACTATCAATTGTTTCTTTTGTTGCTTCTTCATTGTCATAATATCCTAACATTATTGATGGTCCTTTGGCTAATAGTTCTCCCACACCTTCTTCGTTTGGTGAATCTATTTTTACATCTAAGCTAGGAAATGCTTTTCCTATTGAACCAATTTTTCTATATTTATCATCTTCTGCTGCTATAACCGGAGAACTTTCTGTTAGTCCATATCCTTGATACATAGTAAATCCTAAATCGTTAAATCCTTTTTCAGCTTCTGGATCTAATGCCGCTCCCCCTGATACAAACAATCTAACTTTTCCACCTAATGTGTCATGAATATCTTTAAATAGTTTTTTTCTTACATCTATTCCTATTTTTAATAATGCATTACTTATTTTTATACCTTTTTGTACTGTTTCTAGTTTTCCCTTTTTTTCTATTCCTTTAAGTACTTTTTTATACATAGCTTCAAATAATATTGGAACAGAAATCATTGCTGTTATTTGATATTCTTTTATATTTTCTGCAATATGTCTTATTCCATCACAAAAAGCAATAGCTCCTCCTATTGATATTGGATATAGGAATCCTACTGTACATTCAAATGTGTGGTGCAATGGTAAAAAAGATAAAAATCTATCTTCTGGATATAATTTTATAACAGATGTAATATCTTTTAAATTTGCGCATATATTTTTGTGTGAAAGCATTACTGCTTTTGACATTGCAGTTGTACCAGATGTAAATAACATTATTGACATTTTTTCATTGTTTATTTCTGCTTTTAAAAATTCTTCATTTCCTTTATTTAATAGTTTCTTTCCTTCAACTATTAATTCTTTTTGTGAAAGTGTTCCATTATCTTCGTTATCAATATCCATGGAAATGAAATATTTTAATTTTGTATTTCCTTCTTCTTTTATTTTATTCATTATATCATTATATTTATTTGAATAAAATATTGCCTCTACTCCTGAACGAATTATTAAGCTTTCAATCTCATTATCTGGTAATGATTTATCAAGTGGGACTATTACTCCTGTTCCTGCGACTACTGATAAATATACTACTCCCCATTCATATCTATTTTCAGATATTACTGCTATTCTTTTATCTTTTAACCCTAAATCTATTAATTTAGTTCCTAAAGCATTTATATCATCTCTGAATTCTCTATGTGTTATTTCTTTAAATTTTCCCGGCTCTTTAGTTTTAAAAATATATGCAGGTTTGTCACCATATAACTCTCCTGATTTTTCCAACATTTCTTTTAAATTTTCATAGCATATTGGCTTGTGAATTGGTTTTCTCATACTTATCCCCCATTTATTATTTTTGATTAATCTCTATATTTTAAACCTTCTACTATTGTATTTTCAAATTCTTTATATAAGCTCATTATATCTATTTCTTCTTCTATTCTTACTTTATACACTAGTGTTGAGCATATTAATCCATATATTTCTGATGCAATAACTTTTGGGTTTCCTTGTTTTATTTCTTTTTTTTCTATTCCTTCTTTTACAATCTCTTCTATCTTGTTTATATATTCATTTATATGCATTTTACATTTCTGATTTCTTGCTTCATTTCCCCAAAATTGACTCAATAAAATTGTTATTAAATCTTCATATTTTACTATTATTTTTATTTGAATTAATATAATTGCTTTTATTTTATCTATGTAGTTGTCATATTTAGCAGTTTTTATATCAATACTATTTTGTAAAAGTTTCATTCCTTCTTCAATTAGGAAATTGAAAATTTCTTCTTTACTCGAAAAATGGTAATATAAAGTTCCTTTTGCTACTCCAACTGTTGCAGTTATTTCTTCAATACTTGTTGCATCATAACCTTTTTCTGCAAAAAGTTTCATTGATGTTTCAAAAATTTTTCTCTTTGTCTTATTCATATTTTTTGCACCTTTCAATATATGATTTTAACTAATATTTATATTATATATTTAATTATATAATATTGCAATATTTTTTATGATTTTATACTACCTATTCGATATTTTTTAATCATTTAAAGATTTTTTCTAAATTTAGATTAATATTATAAAAAATATATAACTATTTTAACACTTTATTTATATCATAAACTTAAAATGAATATTTATAAATAAAATATATTAGATAGAAAAAAGTCACCGAAATTATTCTATTCAGTGACATTTTTTCTATTATCTTATTAAACATACTAATGTAAATACTATATTAATCATCGTTACATTAAAAAATATGTTGTAATTAACGCATTTTATTCCTATATTATTTATTTTATCAAATTGTTCTACAATTTTGCTTATTTCTTCTTTACTAGAAATATTTTTTTCTTCCATATATTCTTTTGCTAAGTATCTAGCTTTTATCATTGCATCATTTTCTAAGAATGTTCTTACCATATAATAAACCAATCCCATAAACATTAATAAAACATTAAACATCATTTTATATGGCAAAACTTTAAATAATGCTAATATTGTAATTACTATAAAAAACAATATATATATATTAGAATATATAAAATTAAATATTTGAAGTTTTCTATCTTGAACAGAATGTAAACATTCATGAGCTATTGTTTGTATTCTACTATAACTATTTTTTATATTTCCTATTAATATTTTATTAGAAATTGCTATATATAAACTGTTTTCAGTGCCATCATTTTCTTCTATTTCAACTTTTTCATTATTTAGTTTTTTCAAATATTCTTGACATATAGTTTTATTTTCTGGATATTTTTGAACAATTTTATCTAATTCTTCGTTTTCTACATTCTTTTTTATTTTCTTTAAATTATAGCCAAATAATATCTTTAATAGAAATGCTACTATCCATAAAGTTAATAGTATAATTACATATTCCATCTTTATTTTCCTCCTATTGCATTACATCTCTTATAGCTTCACCTATAATCTTATTTACATCTGCAATTACAATATTAAATTTTGTCTCAGCTTCAAAAAATTTTCTAGCTTCTTCTATTTCTATCAATTCAGCATATAATTGTTTCATTTTGCTTAATTTTTCTTCATCTTCTTTTCCTGTTTGCATTTGTGATATTTGAGCTTCATATCTTGCCATCTCAAATTCACCAATTTTCTTTTTTAATTCACTATTTAAGTTTAAAGCTTCTTTTGCCATTTTATAATTAACATATTCTTCTGATTGTTTTATTTCTGATGCTAATCTATTTGCTGTGTCATAAATATTCATATTAATTCATTCCTTCCTTGTATATGCTTTTGTTTTATAAGTGAAAAATACATTTTTTGAGCATTTTAAATTTATAGTTCTTTTATTTACTATCTATTCACTTACCATTTCTTCGTTTCCTTCTATTTGAACTTTTGCATTTGTTGGACATATATTTACAAAAGTATTTCCATCATTTACTTTTATTTCATTTCCTTGTAAATCTCTATATACCGTTTTTTCGTCTCTGGCATTTTTAGTACATTTTATTTTAATTGCTTTTCCATTTGTTATATAATAACCATCAAATGTGCCTATATTCTTTAACCCTTGCCTTCCTTTATTCTCTGCATCTGATAAAGTATAATTGTCACAAAATGTTATTATTATATTTTTGGTTTCAACTGTTTCCTTTGTTTCCCAATCAATTTGTTCTTTTCCTCTTGCATATCTAACATATTTTTTACTATCTTCATTATATTTATATTTTACTGTTTGTAAATCTGAATGTGGTATTGTGATTTCAATAGCATCAATTCCATTTTCCAAATTAATTTCTTCTGCCGAATAATCTAACACACTCTTTTCTTTTGATGTCGTTCTAAATTTTTTATTTTTAGCAGATTGCAATAGTTTTTCTGTATTTGTTACAGCATTATGTGGTGCAGATTTGTCTTTAACTCTCCAAAAAGTTGTACCATCTTCTGCTATTCCGTTTATATCATTAATACTATATTTCTTAATATCACTTTGAGCTTGTGGACTTTGACCAAAATGCACATAAATTGCATCATTTTCCATTGCATAATCAATAAAATAATGTCTAGCACTCCTAACTGGTCCAATTTTATCTAAATCTTGACCTTTAAATAATGCCATTAATCTTGTTTCTCCACCTTCTACAACAATTTCATATACCATATATGCTTTATTTAATCCTGCTTGTGGCCATGCTTCACTGTGGTTGTCTATCATAACAGCTATCGGTCTTTCATTTCCTTTAAAAATTTGTACATCTTTTTCTTTCTTTGTCTCTTCTACTTTCGAAATTTCTGTTTCATTGTTATTAGCTTCCTTGTCTTTTGATATTTTATAAGCTAATGTCCCACCAGCTGCTATAATTAATATAACTAAAATTATAATTAACGCTTTTATTCCACCTTTTTCCATATGTTTTCCCCCTATTGGTTAATATCTCTTGTTATTTTTAGTTCTTGCAATATTTTTTCTTCTTTGGGTCTCATTATTTTTTTATCACATTCTTCAATATGGTCATATCCCATCAAATGATAAAATCCATGTACTATCATATAACTCAATTCTCTTTCAAAACTATGCTCATATTCTCTTGCTTGTTCTTCTACTTTTTCTATTGATATTACAATGTCTCCTAATATATCTTCATATTCAAAATCTTGCATTTTTATTTTTTCTTCTAATTCTTCTTTTTCAAACATTGGAAATGATAAAACATCTGTTGCTTTGTCAATATTTCTAAATTCTTTATTTATTTCTTGAATATTTTGTGGATTAGTTAATGTTATTGTTATGATTAATTTAGAATTTTCTATTTTTTCCTCTTTAAAGCATTTTTCTAATACCTTTTTTATAATAGGTTCATATTTTGAATTTTCTTCTATATCTTTATATATTATTTCATACATTTTTCTTTATTTTTTACCTTTCCTGTATAAATTCCTGATGATATAAATGAATTCTTCAACTCTCTCATTACTCCATAATCTATTAATTTTCTTCTATAATATTTTTCTAATTTAGAGTAATCTGTTTTTCCTAAATTTAATTTCTTCATATCATTTTTTATAAATAATATTTCTTTTTGCTTAATATATTCTATAAAATCTGTTTCTTTTAATTTTGAAATCTCTTTATATTTATTCCAAAAAGCTTTGAATTCTTCCCTATCTTTTGTGTTCTCCCAATAAACTTTTGTTGATAATAATTTTATGTTGTAATCTTCAATTAAGTTGATTAGCATTGAATATGCTCTCTCTCTTTTAGTTGCAATTTTTGTATCTTGTACTAATATTCTTGCATCTTTAAGTAATTTTTCATAACATTGTGTTGCTACAATTAGAGGTAGACTATGTGTAAATAATTTTCTACTTATTCCTAGTAAGACTACATTTTTCTCAATATTATCTTTTGTATCCAATTTTCCTACTGTGTATGTTTCATACTTTTCATATTCTTTCATTACATCTTTTAAGCTATCATTATCATCTATTTGTATTTTTAACGGTAAAATATTTTGTATATAATCTTCTAATGTATGGAATATTTTTGTATAAATCCATTCTTTTGTTGATTCATATACATTTGTTGTATCTGCTAATTTTATTGAATAATTTTTTAATATAGCCTTATACAACATATCCATTTTTGATACATAGAATTCGTTATATCTTTCAACTAATTTTTCTTTTCCATTTATTTTTATGCCTTCATAGTCTAATTCTAATAAATATTTTTGTTTTCTATTTTTGTATTCAATATATTCATTTTCTTTTAAACTTGTAATTTCATAATATTTTGATAATGCATTTTTTTCAAATTCTGATGCTGTATTGTTTTTTACTTTTTTATATATTGAATCTAAAACATATTTATCTAGTGCTTCAAGATATGCTTCATATGCAGTATCATATTTCTTTTCCATTTCCTCGCCTGTATAATCAGCATTACTTTTTTGATAATTTTCAAAGGCTTTCAGTAAATTATTTCTTTTTATAGAAATCAACATTCCATTTATTCCAATTTTAGTTGGTATTAACATCTTTGTTAATGTATTTGTTATTTTATTAAAAAATGTTTTATCTGCTCCTGTAATTCTTAAGCTTCTTTCTTCCATTTATATCATCCCTTCAAAATACAATTTTTTCATTAGTCCCTATGTTTTCAAGTACTTCATATGTAACATAAACATCCAATCCGTTTTTATTTTCATATGTATTTATGTTTTTATTTACTATATTATCTTTATTCTCAATTTCATTATTCAATTCTTCTTCTAATTCTTTTATCCCTAGCATTTTAGCTTCTTCCTTATTGTATTTTTTTTGTACATTTTCTATTTCTTTATTTGTTGTTTTTACAATAGAAATTGGTAAATAAAAATCTGAAAATAATTTAAACTTTTTTTCCGTTTCTATTGTATCATATATTTCAAAATTTGAAACCCCTTTACCTAAATTTATTTTAAAATTATTGAATTTTATAGCATAATTTTCTTCAAAAACTCCTGTTTCTCTTTTTTCCGTAGTGTTATACTCAATAAATTTATGTTTTGTATGCCAAACTTTAGCTTGAATTTCTCCTTTTGCATGAACATATCTAATTCCTGTATATTTGCCTTCTACCCAACCATTTATCAATGTTTCTCCTTCATTTATTGTATCTCCAACTTTGACATTTGCAGTTCCATCTTGTGCACTTATTTTAGTAATAATTCCCGCTTTATCTGCAACAATACTACAATATTCATTTTCATCTATTATCTCTGGCTTCTCATCGGATTTTACTACTTTTACTATTGCATTTGTTCCCTTTAATTCAATTCCCATCCATGCAATATCATTTCTTTCTAATCTTACTCTATTTATTACTTCTTTTGTATTTATCTCAGATTTTCGTTTTCCAACAACTAAGCCAGATTGGTTTAAATTTTGTATTATATTTTCTAAATTATCTCCATTTTCTTCTATAATCTCTATATTCCAAACATAATTAGAACTCATTCCTATTAAAAGGATTACACTAATTAAAAAAATCGCAAATATTTTTCTTTTTCTATATCTATTTAATATGAATGGGATTCCTCTCTTCTTTTTGATTTTTAACTTGCATTTAGTAATTTTAGAAATTTTACATATTCTTTTAAAATCTTTAATTTTTATGCTAAATATTAATCTAATATCTTGCTCTTTTTTTATATTCCATACAGGTATGTTTTCTTTTCTACATATATTAATAAATCTTTCAATATAATATCCTTCAATAGAAATTCTTAAATAACCTGTAATATAGCTTTCTAGATTCTTAAATATCATAAATCTCTCCTTATATCATTGTGATTTTTGGGGTCGGATGATTTTGGGGTTGGAGGCAATGATTTTGGGGTCGGAGACAAGGTGATTTTGGGGTCGGAGACAAAAATCATTTTCTTTAACTAATTGTGCTTATTTCATTTTTTAGTTAAAATCTTATTTGGATTTTGGAGATGATTTTTGTCTCCGACCCCAAAATCATTGCCTCCACCCCCAAAATCATCCGACCCCAAAATCGCCAAAATCACTTTTTAATCTATTGTTCTTTCTAATTCAAAACTTTCTATTTTCCCTGTCACTTTTATGTCATCATCTGTCATATTTTCTAATTTTAAATTATACCCATTGATATTTACCGTTCCAATATATGTGCTTATTCTTACAAAAAATTCTTCATATTCTAATATGCCTTTATAATTTTCTATTACCATTTCATCAAATCCTAATATTGATATTTTAGGAGTATTTGAATATATTTCCTTTGGTAAATCTAACATTTTGTCAATTTTATTTAATCTGCTCAGCTTTTTTTCATATTTTCTTTTCATCCTTTATATCGAACCTTTCTTTTAATCTATATATTGGGGTTGATTTTTTATTTCTTTCTTTTTAGATTTTCCTTTTTATGATTACACTCATTTTTAATTTATATGTCCATGATTCAAAAACATATTTTTTTATTTTAATTTTATCATTTCATTATTTGTTAATTTTCAAATTCGTCTAAACTTTTAAATTCATATCCCATATTTCTTGCTTCTTTTATTATATAATCTAAAACATTTGTGTTTGTTTTTGAATTACCATGTAATAAAATGATTTCTCCATTATGAAAATTTTCTATGATTTTTTTCTTTGCCTCTTCTTCACTTGGCTGCTTCTTTTCGTTCCAATCTTGATAAGCAAATGACCACATTACATTTTTATATCCTAGTGAATTTGTTGTTTGTAAACTTCTTTCACTAAATTCTCCCTTTGGTGGTCTTATATATTTCATTTCATAATTAAATTTTTCATATATTGCTTGATGTAATTGCATTACTTCTTTTTTTATTTCTTCATCAGATATTTCTGGAAGGCATTTATGATTAACAGTATGATTTCCAACTATATGTCCTTCTTTTATCATTCTTTCTACTAATTCAGGTTCTGTATTAACATAGTGTGCAGTTATAAAAAAAGTTGCTAGAACTTTGTTTTCTTTTAATGTATCTAGAATCTTACTTGTATATCCCGCTTCATAACCTTCATCAAATGTAAGGTACAAATATTTTTTATCTTTATTTCCTAAGCAAATTCCATTATTTTTATCTAATAATTCTTTATTTTCTTTTCCAACATCTGGTTGTTCATGAGTATTATTTCTTTTTATTCCCCAACCTATTTTCTTATTAAAACTAATATTATTACTTGATGTTGTTTGCACTTTATTTTTGTCATCTATAAATGAAGAAGCCGTTAATATTGTTATCATCATAACTAATATTCCTATTTTATAAATATTCCTTAGTTGTTTTTTTGTAATAATATACATTATCTTTTCCTCCTATATTATCCTTTATATAAATATATATTTTTATTTTCTAATTTTATGAATTATAATTTTAATATAAAAATATCCTATACTACTTTTTAATCTTGTGTTATTTTTCATTCCATTTTTTATATTTTTATAAAACTATTTATTCATCTTTATCATGTATTATGGATAATTTTGTAAATTATCTCTTGACAATATTCATTTTTTAGAATATATTGTATTTGCTTTTGGAAAATTTAGGTAATTTCAATTTTATTGTCGAAATTACCGCTTTTAGTGATATTAAATATATTTAAGGGGTGTATATTTTATGTTAAATTTCGCAATTTGCGATGATAATTTAAATATTTTAAATAAATTGTCAGCTTTATTAACTGAAATTTTCTTAAAAAATGATTTTGAAGCTCAAATTATTTTTAAATCTGATGATGTTGACTCTTTATTGCGTCATTTTGATGAAGAAAAAATTGATGTTCTTTTACTAGATATAAATTTAAAATCTGACAAATCTGGTTTAGATTTAGCCGAAGAAATTAGAAAGAAAAATAAAGATGTTTATCTTATCTTTACTACTGCACATTTAGAATATGCTATGGTTGCTTATAAATATAAAACTTTTGACTATTTACCAAAACCTGTAACTCTTGATAGATTAGAAGATACTGTTAAGAGATTATTTGATGATGTCTATGGATTACCAAAAAAATATATTAAAATTGACAACAAAAATACTTTAGTTGATGAATCTACAATTCAATATATTTATAGAGATGGTATGAAATTGATTTTTCATACCTCTTCTTGTGATTATGAAACTTATAGCTCATTTAATAAAATGGCTGATAGTTTACCTGAAACCTTTATAAGATGTCATAAATCTTATATTGTAAATATAAATAATATAAAAAGTGTAGATCCAGTAACTTTAACTGTATATTTTGATAATGATAATTATTGTTACATTGGTCCTAAATTTAAAAATGAATTTTTGGAGGTTATAAAAGAATATGGAATTAATAAATAATATATGGATGGCTTTGAGTACGCCGAATGAAAGTTTAATTCAAATGCTTAATTTTCCACTAATGTGTTTAGAAAACTTTTTATTAATGCAATTATTCTTAATATTATCTAATAAGAAGGCTAATATTAAATCAAAAATATTATATGTTGTGCTATCGTCTATTATAAACATTCTGTTCTTCAATATAGTTTCACAACCAATTTATGTTTTCATAAATTTTGCAACATTTATTTTATTAGCTTCAAAAATGTTTAATATACATATATTAAATACAATGGTTTCAGTATTAGCCACTGCACTTATATTCAACTTAATTAGTGCTTTAGTATTAAATCCATTCTTAGCTGTAACACATATATCTGCTGAGCAACTTTTAGTTATTCCAATATATAAGCTACTATTTTTATTTGTTATATATAGTATTTTACTTTTAATAATGTTTGTATTAAAAAAATTTAATATTAATAAATATAAATTTGATAATATTGACAAAAAAACAAGACTAATTATTTTTATAAATTTTATTCTTGGAACTTGTGCTTTATTATTACACTCAATTATAACATTTTATTATATTAATGTTTTACCTATTTTTATTACATTTTTAAGTTTTATTATATTACTTGCATATTTAATGGTAAGTATTTATAGTATGACCAGAGTTATAAAATTAGTTCAGACAAAAGAGCAGTTAAAAAGTGCCGAAGAATATAATAAAACTTTACGTATTTTGCATGATAATGTAAGAGGTTTTAAACATGATTTTGACAATATTGTTACAACTATTGGTGGATATGTAAAAACAAATGATATGGCCGGTTTACAAAAATATTATTATCAATTAGAAGATGATTGTCAAAAAGTAAGCAGTTTATATGTATTAAACCCAGAAATTATTAATAATCCTGGTATATACAATTTATTAAGTATAAAACATAGAGAAGCCGAATGTAAAGATATAAAAATAAATATGTCTTTGTTACTTGATTTGAACGATTTAAAAATGAAAATTTATGAATTTGCAAGAATTTTAGGAATATTATTAGATAATGCAATTGAAGCTAGTGAAGAATGTGATGATAAAATTATTAATATAATATTTAGAGATGATTATAAAAAACATCGTCAATTAATAACTATTGAAAATACTTTCAATAATAAAGATGTAGATACTACTAAAATTTTTGGTAAAGGTATTTCTGGTAAAGAAAATCATACTGGTCTTGGATTATGGGAAGTAAATAAAATTTTGAAAAAGAATACTAACCTTTCATTATTTACTAGCAAAAATGATAAATATTTTTCTCAACAATTAGAAATTTATTATTAAATTATATGCTATAAACAAAAAATCCAGCTCAATAAGAGTTGGATTTTTTGTTGTCAGTTTCCTGTCTTAGTTCCTCTATGATTATATACATTTTATTTTTCAAAATTTATTACAATAAAAAACATAATACATTAAAAAAAATAGTTTATATAACTATTTTTTCTATTTTAATTTATAAACATTTCTTAGTCTTTATACATTTAAATTATTTCTAAAACTATCTAATTTTTAGAAATAAAAAAATAAAACTATTAAAGAATATATTTTCTTTAATAGTTTTATTATGATGATTAATTGTAAAATAACTACTCTAAGTTAGTTTGGTAAAAATAATTTTTCGTCCTATTTTTACCAAGTATTAATCTTTTTTTATTAAAGATGCTGGCATTTTTGGTTGATGAAATACTGCTAAAACCATACAAGCACTGTTTGTACATTTAGCATATTTTTCAGCCATTTTTCTTAACATTTTTAACATAATACATTCCTCCTTTTATTTTTTTATTTATTATTTAAGATAATTAACTTAAACCATAAACCTCATATCCATACTTATTTTTTGTTATTTTATAAGCTAATTTAGTTATATTTAATGTTTGTACTAAATTTCCAAAAATTAAAATGTTTGAAATCACACTTTCTTTTATAAATAAACTTGCTATCATTCCAATTGAAAAAGTTAGATATGACATTATTTGTTTCTTTTTTCTTTCTTTTTTTGATAATATCGGAACATTTTCTGTATCAGCAGGTGCATATAATCTTATCATTATCATTCCAAATATCCAGCCTACTAAAACTAATATAAATTTTACTGTTTCACTTAATATTATAATTTTACTAAAAAATGCTATTCCACAGTAAAATAATGTAGTTCCAACAATACATCCTATGTGAGTTTTCAAGTGAAATCCGCCAGAAGCTCCTCTATATGGTAATAAAATAATAAACATAAACAATACTTCTTTTAATATTCCTAATAACCAGGAAATAAAAAATAATAAAAATATTTTTGGTATTTCTCCTATTATATTTTGTAATCCATAATTTATTATTTCAGCTTTTTCTTCATCTATATCTGGCATTTCTTTTTGTATCTTTTTGGTTAAAAATGTACATATTTTGTCTATCATTTTTTCACCTCAATTCTTAACTGTCCTAATTTTATCAATAAAATTAGGATTTTTAACGTTTCTTTTATAAAAGCTAATAAATTACTTATCAAAACTTTTTCCTTATATCTTTATAAAAATTTATTTTTACAAAAATATTTTTTAGTTCTTCTTGTGGTCTTTTTATAAATAAAAATAACAGTTTAATTACTTATTAATTTGTAACTAAACTGTTATTTTTATTTTTCTCTTAATATGCACCATGTTCCAACACTCTCAGGAAAATCTATAAATTCCATTTCTTTTTTAGTAATTGGATGTACTATTGTTAATTTATATGCCCAAAGAGCAATTTGCTTGCCTTTCCCTCTGGTTCCATATTTTTGGTCTCCAAATATGCTATGCTTAAAATTTGCTAATTGCACTCGTATTTGGTGATGTCTTCCTGTATGTAAATTTATTTTTACCAAACTTAAATTTTTTACATTATTATATTTTAAAACCTCATAATCTAAACTTGCTAATTTCGCATTTTTCTTTTCTTTACTTACTACTTTACTTATATTATTTCTTTCATCTTTATATAAATAATCTTCTAATTTTCCCTTTTTTTGTTCAAATTCACCATCAACTACTGCTAAGTATTCTTTTTTAAATATTTTTTCTCTTACTTGATTACTAAGCCTAGAAGCTGCCTTTGATGTCTTAGCAAAAATCATTATTCCTCCAACTGGTCTATCAAGTCTATGAACTAATCCTAAATATACATTTCCCGGTTTATCATATTTTTCTTTTATATATTCTTTTACAAGTGTGAGCATATCAATATCACCTGTCTTATCTGATTGAGATGGTATATTGGGCTTTTTTTCTACTACTATTATATGATTATCTTCAAATATTACTTTTAGTTTTTGCATTTTTTCTCCCATCTTCCATATATTCCACATGGTAATATTAGTTTTGAATTTTCCATTGGTAAACCTATTTCACCAGAGTCTATTTCGCCTCTATATTTTTTAGAAACTACTATGTTTAATATGTTTTTTAATACTTGACTTGAAATTCCTGTTGTATATGAATTTATCAAGAAAAATAATGGATCATCAGATAGTACTTTTGAACATAATTCAACTAAATCATATATATTATTTTCAAATTGCCATACTTCTCCTTTTGCCCCTCTTCCATAAGAAGGTGGGTCCATAATTATGGCATCATACTTATTTCCTCTTCTAATTTCTCTATTTACAAATTTAACAACATCATCAACTATAAATCTAACTGGTCTATCTTGTAATCCAGAAGATATTACATTTTCCTTAGCCCATGTTGTCATTCCTTTGGAACTATCCACATGACACACTGACGCTCCTGCTGATAAACAAGCAACAGTTGCTCCACCTGTATATGCAAATAAATTTAATACTTTTATTTCTTTTTTATTTTTCTTTTCTTTTTTTATTTTTTCTATCATCCAATCCCAATTAACTGCTTGTTCTGGAAATAATCCTGTATGTTTAAACCCCATTGGTTTGATATTAAATATTAAGTTTTTATATTTAACTTGCCACTGCTTTGGCATTTTCTTTTTAAATTCCCAAGCTCCTCCTCCTGTTTTACTTCTATGATATTCTGCATTTATTTCTCTCCATTTGTTTGGAAAGCTTTTGCTTTTCCATATAATTTGAGGATCAGGTCTTGATAAAATTACATCTCCCCATTTTTCCAATTTTTGACCATCTGCCATATCTAATATTTTATAATCTTTCCATTCATTTGCTAATCTCATAATTTATTTGTAGTTAAAATACTACTCTCCTTCCAATTTTATTAATATATAAATCTCATTATATTACATACAATGTTAATTAGTATTTTAACATAATTTTGCTCAAAAACCAAGCTTTTATCATTTTAAATTATCTATTCTTGCAGATAAAATATTTTTTATTATTACAATCATTATTCTAATATGAATTTTCTTTAATTCTTATTGGCAAATTAAAATCAATATAATTTTTGCAACAAATTCATAAAATTATATACCATTACTATATTTATTATTGAGAACATAATTAAAACTGCAATAGTTATTGATATCCATTTATGCTTTTTTATTTTTTCTTTCATCTTATATAAAATCTCATTATTTATGAATTTTATTCTTTTTACCTCAGTTTTTCCATTTATTTTTAATACATTTTCATTTGTATATTGCATAATACATCCCTCCTATTATATGTATATGCCAATATTCTACTATTATGACAAAAAAGAAGAATTACTTTTTAAGCATTAGCATATTTACATAGATATTTTAATACCTTGTAAATAAAAATGCTTATTTGTAATTCTTCTCTTTTTTTACTCTTCTTCCTTTTTCTTATGTGTTCTCTTTGCAATTAAATATGTCACACATATTCCTGATGTAATACCTGACAAAACTAAACATATCATCATATCCCATGACCAAGTCCCATAAAATTGCTTATAAATATTTATTATTTTATCAATATTACAAATTGCTCCTAAAACTATTAATGTTATTGTAAAAGATACAACTAACATTAGCACAAAAATGATTAGTTTCCGAATTCCTCTAAATAATCTTTTCATTTTCTTACCTCCTACATGCACTTTTGCTATTTACTTTATGATTATACTATATTGTATTCAATTTTGCAACTTTATGTATATCTCATTTTTTTATTGATATTTTTAACATTAAATGATATAATTTCTATGTTACAAAGAATATTCTTTTATACTTTTTATCAACAAGGAGGTATCATCATGAACAAAAAAGTAGTAGTATCTATTTTGGCTATTTCTTCTGTATCATGCATAATTTATGCTTTACTCAAGAAAAGTTGTATTCAAAAAGGTAACAAGATTATTCCAGCTAGTTCTGTATATAGCGCCATATTGAATACTCAAAAATCTTATAAAGATTTTCATAAAGAATCAGTAGAATCTTTATAAAATTTTAAAATAGAAAGTAAAGTCTAGTTGTAAATTACTAGGCTTTCTTTCTATTTTCTATATTAATATATAATAAAAATTAACTATATAATATATATATTTCTCTTGCCTTTACAATTATTTAATAGTTTTTTTAATATTTTCAGCAATCTCTCTTGTTATTCCTTTTATCTCCATTAGTTCTTCAACCGTTACTTCTTTTATTTTTGCTACACTTCCAAATTTTTTTAGTAATTCTCTTTTTCTTTTTTCTCCAATTCCTGCAATATCATCTAGTTCAGATTTTGTTGTAGCTTTATCTCTTAGTTTTCTATGATATGTTATTGCAGTATCATGAACAGTATCTTGAAATCTTGTAATTAAATTCATTAAATTTTCTGATATTTCTAGCTCTTCTCTGTTCTCATTCATTAATGCTCTTGTTTGGTGTTTATCATTTTTTACCATTCCAAATACTGCTATATTTACTCCATCATGCTTATATTTTTCTATTGCTCTTTTTGTAGCCTTTATCTGTGTTATTCCTCCATCTGCAAATATTACATCTGGTAATTGTCCAAAGCCTCCATTTACATCTTCAATGGAATGTTTTATTCTTCTTGTTATAACCTCCTCCATACATTTAGGGTCATCTTGTCCATAAACTGTTTTTATTTTAAATCTTCTTGATAAATTTTTCTTGATTACTCCATCTTGCATGACACACATTGCTGCTACCATATATTCCCCTGATATATTTGATATATCATATGTTTCTATTTTTCTTGGAATTTTTTCTAAATTCAATACATTTTTTAATTCTATTAATATTTCATTTTTGTCTTTTTCTTTGTTTTGTAATGTAACTTTTGCATTATTTTCCGCCATTTCAACAAATCTTAATTTTTCGCCTTTTTTAGGCGTTTTTATTTCCACTTTTTTTCCTAATTCTGTTGATAACCAGTCCTCAATTGCTTCTTTATCTTCGATTTCTTCTTTCATCATTATCTTATTTGGAATATTTGGATTATCAAAATAATACTGTTTTATAAATCCTGATAATATCTCCTTATCTTCCATATCTTTTAAATCTTTATAGAAATAATGTTCCCTTCCTATCATTTTACTGCCTCTAACAAAGAATATTTCTATACACAATTCTAATTCTGTTTTTGCTAGTCCTATTACGTCTATATTATTTTCTGAAATATTTGATACTTTTTGTTTTGTTGATACTCTTTCTATTGCTTGAATTTTATCTCGTAAATATGCTGCTTTTTCATAATCCATTTTTTCTGCTGCTTTTTTCATTTGTTCTTGTATTTCTTTTAAAATCTTATTTGTCTTTCCTTCAAGTAAATCTATTATTTCATTTATTTGCTCTCTATATTCTTTTTTATCAACATTTCCCATACATGGCGCTAGACATCTATTTATATGATAGTTTAAACATGGTCTTGTTCTATCTTTTAGAACTTTACATTGATGTATTTTATATCTTTCTTTTATGAAATCTAACATTTCTTTTGCCGCTCCTGGATTTGCATATGGTCCAAAATACTTTGAACCATCATTTATTATTCTTCTTGTATAGTATACTCCTGGATAATCTGATTTTACATCTATTTTTATATATGGATATGTTTTATCATCTTTTAGTAGGACATTAAATTTAGGTCTATTTTTTTTGATTAAATTACATTCTAATATAAGTGCTTCTGCTTCATTATCAACAACTATATATTCAAAATGGTCAATCAAGCTAACCATTTTTTCTATCCTTGCAGTTTTATTATTTTTTCTAAAATATTGTCTTACTCTATTTCTTAATGAAACCGCTTTGCCTACATATATTATATTATCATCTTTATCTCTCATAACATATACGCCGGGTTTTGATGGCAATTTTTTTAGTTCTTCTTCTATATTGAACATTTTAATTCCTCTTCTTTACTTTTTATTAAAACCTATTATACTAAACCCCTAATTTTATGTCAAATAATTTTTTACCTTTATAATTTACAGTGATAAAAATAAAACCAATATATTTCAAAATAGGGCATTTATTCTTATAAATAAAACTAACCAATCTAAACAAAGTCAAATTTCATATAAGCTTTCTATCTTATATAAAATTTGCTCTATTTAAATTGGTCAGTCTTAATCTACTAATTAGTTTTCTTGTTTGGTTCAATCTCATTTGGATATTGCCATTCAAAAAATTTTTCAGATAACATTTGAGCCATTTTCAAGTCTCTATATTTTACTTTTCTTTTTGGCAGTGTATTTGCAATTTGTGAAAGTATAATTAATATAAAATATATTAATGATTGTAATAAATCTATTAATATAAATATTATCGTAAAAATTACACCACACAATATAGTTGAAAATATTAATCCGATTTTATCATATGCTATAAATCTATTAACAAATTCATATTTTTCTAGAATAGTTATTGAAGCTAAAATTACTACAACACTAGAAATACATAATGATATAATATTTTCAAATACGCAGTCACCATACAAGCCTCCACAATCAATGCAAAATCTACTAGCTTTTTTTATTTCTTTCACATTTTTAGGATATGTTTGATATTTCTCAATATAATTACACATCATATGTTCTGCTGAATGTTTTCCTCTCTCTTCAATCCGCTTTCTTTCTCTTATAAAAAACATTCCATATTCAAATAACATAATAAATAATATAGCTATAAACGCCATCTTTAATAATATTTTGAAACATAATGTTATATCTTCAACAAAATAAGAGATAAAATTTATTATCATATTATCACTTATCATTGATATTACTAAAAAAAACATATATTCTTTTGCATATTTATTTTTCAGCATTGTTACTGAAAACAAAAAGAACAAAAACATATTTAAAAATATAATTATACATGTTTCTTCTAAGTTTTTAAAAAAGTTATTCAATGCTAAACTACTTGTTAGCAACCATACTATGTATATATAATTACATAATACAATATATTGAATAAATTTAGCTTTAGATTGTTCTTTATATAGAAGATTGTTTTCTATAACTTTGCTATAATTTGTATTTTCTTTTTCAAAAAATATAGCAATATTTCCTTCTTGATTCTCAGCCACCAAATGATATTCATCTAAATCATCATTTGAATAAGCTATTATCCGTTTTTTTGTTGCTTCTGCACAATTTACAATTTTTTTCTCATTTTTCTGCATTTTATTGAACCTCCTAATATTTTGTAAATCATATTATAATATAAGTTAGATGTTATGTCAAACTGTTCGTGCTATAAAAAATCACAAATTTTTGTGTTGGACTTGCTCATTTTTACATTTTATTGTAATATAATACAGTAATATTAAAGTCATGCAAATTATATCAATTTTAGAAAGGAGTTTTTATTTAAAATCAGCGCCTGAACACAAAATATTTGTGCTGACGAGGTTCAAAGTTATCGAATTTTCGGCGGATGCTTTGATGGCTTACTTATAGTCATTAGTATTATACAAAAAATTGTAGCAATACAATAACAAAAAATAATACATATAAGTTTTATTTGCATGCCTTAATTCCAAAATATTTCGGAGGTTTTATTTTAATATTGAAAAATATACTACCTCCTAAAATCTAAAAAATGTGAAAGGACTGAAATTTATTATGTGTGGAATTGTAGGTTATATAGGAAAACAAAAAGCTAGTCCAATTTTAATTAATGGACTTATTAGATTAGAATACAGAGGTTATGATTCAGCTGGTATTTCAACCATTGAACCTAACGGTCTATCTATTATGAAAAATAAAGGAAGAGTAAAAAATTTATACGATTTAGATGGTATTGATAAATTAGAGGGAACTATTGGTATAGCTCATACTAGATGGGCAACTCATGGAAAACCATCAAAAGAAAATGCTCACCCTCATCAAGATAATTCAAAAACTTTTAGTGTTGTACACAATGGAATTGTCGAAAATTATAATGATTTAAGAAAATTTTTAACTAATAATGGTTATAATTTTATTTCAGAAACAGATACTGAAATAATACCAAATTTAATTGATTTTTATTATAAAAAAGATGATAAAAACAATTTAGAAAATACTGATATAAAGAAATTTTTAACAGCTGTAAAAAATGCTTGTTCTGATTTAAAAGGAAGTTTTGCATTAGAAATTATATGTAAAGACTTTCCAGATAATATGATTGTAGTGAGAAAAGATAGTCCACTAGTAATCGGAAAAGGTGATGGAGAAAATTATATTTCTTCTGATATTCCTGCTATATTATCTTTTACTAGAAATTTCTATTTATTAAATGATTATGAATTCGCTCTACTTTCAAGAGATGATATTAAATTTTATGATAAAGCTTTAAATCCAATAGATAAAAAAACAAAAACTATTGAATGGGATGCTACAAGTAGCGAAAAAAATGGATTTGATGATTTTATGCTAAAAGAAATTTATGAACAACCTACATCAATTAGAGAAACTATTGGCTCAAAATTTAGTGAAAACTCAAAATGCGAATTTGAAGAGTTAAACTTTTCAAAAGAATATTTAAGTAGTATAAATAAAATATATATAGTAGCTTGTGGAACCGCAATGCATGCTGGATTAGTTGCTAAAAATGCTATTGAAAAATTATGCAAAATAAATACAGAAGTTGATATTGCTTCTGAATTTAGATATAGAGAACCTTTAATTGATAGTAAAACATTATGCATTTTCATTTCACAATCAGGTGAAACTGCTGATACTATTGCTGCTTTAAAACTATCAAAAGAAAAAGGTGCAAAAACTATTGCCATTTCTAATGTTATAGGAAGTTCAATAACTCGAGAAGCAGACTATTCTCTATATACACATGCAGGACCAGAAATAGCTGTCGCTTCAACAAAAGCTTATACTTCTCAAGTAATATTATTAGTAATTCTTGCTATTTACTTTGCTGAAATTCTAGGACTTGAAAATAAAACTTTAACCGATTTAAAGAAAGAAATTTTAGAATTACCAAAAAAAGTTGAAGAAACTTTATCTATTTCTGAAAATATAAAACATATTGCTAAAACTATCTTTCAAGAAAAAGACATATTCTTCTTAGGAAGGGGAATTGATGAAACAGTTGCAAGAGAAGGTTCATTAAAGCTAAAAGAAATTTCTTATATCCATTCTGAAAGCTATCCTGCCGGAGAATTAAAGCATGGGCCTATTGCTTTAATTGAAAATGGAATTACTGTTATTGGAATATTAACAGATTCTAATTTAGTAGAAAAATCTATTAGTAATCTTCAAGAAGTAGTAACTCGTGGAGCCAAAACTTTAATTATTACTAATCAAAATTTAAATAAAGATTTATTTGATTTTGTTATTAAAATACCTGAAACTAATACCTTTATTTCACCAATATTATCCATTATTCCTTTGCAATTACTTTCTTACTACATTTCAAAGGAAAAAGGATTAGATGTTGACAAACCTAGAAATCTTGCAAAATCAGTAACAGTTGAATAATTTTTGTGGTGATTTTGGGGTCGGAGACAAAAATCACTCTAACCCCAATTTCACTTTTTCTTTGCTAATTTTCTTCTCTAACTCCCAATTTTTTCTTTTCCTCGATGATTTTTGTCTCCGACCCCAAAATCACTAAGATTATTGTATCAATAATTTTAGTATAACTATCAACACAGCTCCTGGTATTCCTAATAGTCCCACTATTATACTTGTAAAAATATTTAAACCTATATGGAAATTATACATACTCCCTACTAAATTAATTATATAAATACAAATACCACCTAGTACAGAGTTAAAAACTAATTTAATTATTTTCTTTATTGGTACTATAAACAATCTTCCAAAGAGAAATATAAAACATATACATGCCAAATATGTTAATATGTTAAAGTTCATAAATCCCTCCTACATAAAATGATAATTACTATTTATTACCATTTTTATGTTTGGAATAGGACATATATTACTTTTTTAACTTACTTCTTCATTATCTTCTATATATAAATATTTCATTTCTTCTATCATGTCAACAGTAATTCCCTTTGTCTTTGCAAGTTTTATTAAATAATTTAATTTTGCTTGATTAGCTTTCATTTGATAAATATAATAGTCTATTAAATCATCATTTGCAAATTCATAATTTATATTAGCAGTTTTCAATTCTTCTTTCGTTAATATAATATTTCTTATTAATTCAATTTCCTTTTGAATCTCAGTTTTTATTACTATTTCTTGCTCTTTTAAATATTCTTGTCCATAATTCATTTAACAGTTACCTCTTTCCAATTTTTGTATTATTATATTCTTTTTTTATCTTTTTATACTTAATTTTTACAATATCTATTTAAATTATATTTAATAAAATTATAAATTTATTTTTTCATATCTTACAAAGTCAATTTAATTACAAAATAACTAATATTAATTATACTTATCTTTTTCACTACTTTTCTTACAAATTTCCCTAAAAGACTTGTTTTTTTCGCTATTTTATAAGATAATATAGATGTGTAAAATTGTTTTTTAAAAGTTTAATTATATTGAAAAAGTAAATATATTTTTTTAATATATATGCCTTTTACTAAAACAAGAAAGGAATAGATTTTTAATGAAAATAATAGATAAATTTTTAAAAAAATTAAATACAAGTAGAAATACTTTTGCAACATATATATTAACTTTGGTTACTATATATTTAGTTGTTGATAGATTAGTTGAAATGTTGTTAATGATATTTACAGGAGTTTCTTATTCATATTGGGGCCCTATTCAATATACATTTGCACTTGCTTGTCCTATCTTTGCATTTTTATTTTCAGGTGCCTCAGAATTTACGGGTTCTAAAAATAAAAAAGTATCAATTTTTTATGCATTTATAGTTTCATTATATATAATAGCTCTTTCAATGTTTACTCAATGGCTTAATATGGGAGTATGGCTACTAATGCTTTCTGTTCCAAACTATGTAGAAATTATCACCGAATTTGCTGATGTAGTTAGACCAGCTTTTATAAGCATTTCACTATTTTTACCACTTGCCACATTCTTCCCATTCTTTAAGAATTTATATTTTGGTGTAAATGATAATCTTGACCAAGTTCGTTCAATTTGGGATTATGGTGGAATTGATTTATCTGATAAAACTAAAAATCGTGGTACATATACTTGTGAAGTTTATTTATGTTCTGATGATGAGACAGGAGCAAAAATAACAATTCCAGAAGCATCTAGATATCAATCTCTATTTGTTTGTGGTGGTTCTGGTAGTGGTAAAACATCACTAGTATTTGAACCTCTTATATCCAGAGATATCGAAAGAAAATACTTTTTTAGAGAAGTCTCTAAGGAAATGGGAATAACTGCTTTAAAAACTCATATTGCTTATTTAGACAAACCTTATGATAATGATTATTTAAATAAAAATTTCAGATTAAATATGTTATCTCCTGTTGAAGGAAAAGAAGAAGTATATAATGCTTATATGAAAAAACTTATCTTAGGAAAAGAAAATGGAACTAATATTTACAAAAATTTAGGACTAACTGTAATGTCACCTGATTATGAATTAATCCAACATATGCAAGATGTTTGTGAAAATTATGGATTTAAATATAATATAGTTGACCCTAATAATTCAAACTCAATTGGATTAAATCCATTTATCTATGATGACCCAACCAAAATAGCTCTAACAATATCATCAACATTAAAGACAATGTTTGTTAATTCTCATGAAGCAGAAGAAATATTTAGAGAAGATTTTACTATACAAGCAATTGAAAATTTAGCTATAATCTTAAAAGAAATGTATCCTCGAATGAATGAAGGTTCATTGCCTAATATGTATGATATGTTAAAAATGTTTACAAATTTTGAATTAATCGAAAAAATGTGTGAAATATTAGCACATGATGAAGATTTAAAAGAAAAATATGCTGTACAACTTGCATATTTTAGAAAACATTTTTATAAAAATTCTTCAAATAAAGAACAAACTGAAAAATATATCACACCTGCGATTGCACAACTAGATAATATACTTAGAATTCCTGGTGTAAAATCAATTTTATGTAATAGACATAACAATATCAATTTTGATAATTGTTTAAAAAATGGTGAAATAACTTTTATTTGTACAAGACGAGGAGATTTAGGAGCTTCTGCTCATAAGGCCTTTGGATTATTCTTCTTAATTTCAATGCAAAATGCTGTTTTAAGAAGACCTGGAACAGAAAATACAAGAGTACCAAATTTCTTGTATGTCGATGAATTCCCAGACTTTATTTGTAAAGCTACCGAAGCAATCTTTACAATGTATAGAAAATATAAAGTTGGAACTATTATCTCAGCACAAAACTTAGCTCAATTAAGTGACTCACCTGAAAAATCTAGTCAAAGAAACACACTTTTAGCTAACTGTGCTAATAAAATATTTACTGGAAATGGAGTTATTGAAGAACTTGACTGGTGGTCTTCTGAATTTGGTAAAAAAAGAGAATGGACTTTTGGAAATACAATAGACTTTAAAACAGGAGAATATGATTCAAAACATGGAAATGTAAAATGGGCATTTGTAGATTATTTCTCTTCTGGAAAATTACAAGGTTCTCTTACAGATAAAAAATGTGCTTATAAAATAAAAGACTTGGGGGGTAAATTCTTAGTTGGTCTTGGTAAATTTAATTACCTAGAAGCTAAATACAAAGAACGCCAGAAAATTAAATTCTTTGATTTTGGTAAATATTCTGATGGTGTTACTACTTTTACAGAAGATGATACTGATGTAAGAAAAAAGAAATTTGATATAAAAAATCTTGATTTTACTGATGAAAGAAATGAAATTGACCCTATTCAAACTGATACAACAGATTCAAAATTCTTATTTGATAATGACGATGCTGTAATAGTTAATTTAAAAAAGGGAAATCCAAATAACTAGAATTTTATAGTGTATAAAAAACTATCAATACTAATATTATTATTGATAGTTTTTATTTTTTCAAAATTTAAATTCAAGCCAAAATTTACATTTTTTCACTTTATTATCTTTCTTTTGAGTAATAAATAAAACAACATATCTTTGCATTGGTAGGCAGATATGTTGTTACATAATCTATGTGTCAACCACCATTTGTGGCTTTCATTTTTTCTTATTACATACACATATAATTTAATTTTGTCAATTTTTTGTAAAAATTTTAATAATTATAAATTAAGAAATTTTATAATTACATCTTCTTACATACTTGTATTTTCTATAAAAACTTATATATCAATATTTTACTACTAATATTACTATTTCTTGTCCTATATTATTTGTAAATTAAAAATCTGTAATATAATTCCTGAAATTACACCAATCCCATATAATAATAAAGTGATTTTTATATTTTCTTTTATTCCTTTATTAGTCTTAAATAATACTGCTAGTCCTACTCCTGCCCCTACTAATAAACCTGAAATCATTGTAGCTGCGGTAATCATATTTTCTAAATACATTTGTGTTATTAATACAGAAGAAGCACAGTTTGGTATTAATCCTATTAATCCTGCTATCATTGGACCTAATATTGGTCTATTTAGCATAAATCCTGCTATTGTTTCCTCTCCTATAAAATATATTGCTAAATTAATAACTGATGTTATTATCAAAATAAATAGAAATATGCTAACAGTATGTTTAGTTGCTGATTTTACAATTCCATGTTCACAATCACAATGTTCTTTTTCACATAAATCTACTATTTTTTCCTCTTCTTGTTTTCCTTTATTTTTCAATCTAATAACAAAATCTATTATAAATCCTGCTATCATTCCTATTAATAATTTTATTCCTAAAATCTTTAATATTACCCAAATTGAAACTCCTTCTGATATAAATATTGGTAACATCTCATCAGAAGTAGATAAATATACTGCTATTAATGTTCCTAATGTAATTACTCTTGCTGAATATAAATTAGTTGCAGATACTGAAAATCCACATTGTGGAAATACTCCTAAAATGCTTCCTATTAATGGTCCAAATTTCCCTGACTTTTTTATTGTATTTTTTGTCTTTTCTTTGGTTTTATGTTCTATATACTCCATTATTAGATATGTTATAAATAAAAATGGAATTAATTTTACGCTATCAATTATTGCATCTTGAAAAACCTCTAACATTTTTTCTCTCCTATTCTTTTTCTTTAACAATAATATTATCATATTATTAAGAGTTTTGCAACATTTCTACTCTTATTCAAAATATCGCAAAACTCTTCTTTAATTCTTCACTTATTTTATTTAATTTCTTACATTCTATCTTCTTCTGTATCTACCACAAATACATCCTGTTCTTCCATTATTATTAGAATTTGGTATTACATTTATTCTTGTGTCTACTACATCATCATTTTGGCAAGAACAGTCACCATTTCTTACTCTTATCACACCATTTATAATATTAGTATTTTGACAACTACAATTCCAATTTCCTGTTTCTTGGCAATTACAATTTGAATTTATTGTCAATAAATCATTTCTTCCATCATTCATATTTGTGCAACTACAATTATTAGCACATCTACTATTTATAGTTAATAAATTACCATTATTGTTTCTATTGCATTCACTATCTATTGTCAATAAATTTCCATTATTATTTCTATTACAATTACTGCTTATTGTTAATAAATTGCCATTATTATTTTGATTACAGTTACTACTTATTGTTAACAATTCATTAGATTTTCCCCTATCGCTACAATTATCATTTTTTCTATCACAGCAATTAGTTCTTTCCCTTCTTCTGCATTCATTATTATTTTCTCCGAGCCACTTACATATTAAACAAGTAATAAATGCAGTTATATAGCTTATTATTGTATATATAATAGTAATAACTAAAATAATTAAATTTCCTATTACAAATGTTACTATTAGCCCAATAGCAAATATTACTGATGCAACTAAAATAGGATTCTTTAAAGTCTTTTGTAATGCTATTGATATAATAATAACTGATAAAGGCAATGCAAAAAATACAAGTAAAATTCCCATCATTTTTCTCCTTTTCTTTTTACTTTATTTTATGCATTTTTCTACTATATGGTTAACGAAAAATTTAATTATATTCAACTTTTAATAAATATAACCCTTGTGGTGGCATTGTTTTTCCAGCATTTTCTCTTTTTTCTGATTTTATTATTTCTTTTATTCTTTCTGGTTCAATTTTTCCTGTTCCAACCTCTACTAGTGTTCCTACTATTATTCTAACCATATTATATAAAAAACCGTTACCTGTCAATTCTATATATATCTTCTCATCTTCCTTCTCAATAATTTCTGCTTTATATATGGTTCTTACACTACTTTTACTACTTGTTCCACTTGCTTTAAAAGCTTTGAAATCATGTTCTCCTTCAAAGTATTTTATTGCTTCTTTCATTTTTTCTATATCTAGTTTCATAGGAATATGTGTTTCAAAGTTTCTATAAATTGCTGTACCATATTCTGAATTATTTATAATGTATCTATATGTTTTTCTTTTACAGCTTAATCTACTGTGAAATCTTTCATCAACCTCTTCTGCTGATTTTATTATTATTGATTTTTTTAAATTAGAATTAATAGCTATTGGGAATTTTTCTATTGGAATATTAGAATTTGTTTTAAAATTCGCTACTTGCCCCATAGCATGTACTCCTGCATCTGTTCTTCCTGATGCCATTAAATCTACTTTTTCACCTGTTATTCTTTCTATTGCTTGTTCTATTGTTCCTTGAATATTCAATTTGTTTGGTTGTTTCTGCCAACCGTTAAAATCTTTTCCATCATATTCTATTGTTAATCTTATATTTCTCACTTTTTCCCTCATTTCAAATTCATTTTTTAGTTTCTTCTTTAAGGTTACTTTTACTTGTTATATATGAAAATCATATATATTCTCAATATAAAAATGATTTTCTCTGTACAATAAAAATTTTAGGTCACTCTTTACTTATATATAGAGCAACCTATCTTATTATATTTTTCTTATGTATAATATCTAATATTAACTTATATGAATTTCTAATACTATATTTTTATCTGATTTGTTTTCATTTCATAATAATTTTTATTACTACACATTTTTCTTGTCGTTTTCTTTTATTTCTTCTTTATTATTTGTAGACTTTCTTAAATTTTCTTTTATTTGTCTTATCTTATTTCTTCTTTCCTTCTTTTCTACTGCAAATCTTTTTGTAACTACATTACTAATTAATATTTTCTTTAATGTATCTTCTCTAACATCTGCTATTAAAGTACCATCTTTTGCAATAGATATTTTTCCTGTTTCTTCTGAAACTACTACAACTATACTGTCTGATTCCTTTGAAATTCCTATTGCTGCTCTGTGCCTTGTTCCTAATTCTTTTGCTATATCCTTATCATCTGCTAATGGTAACACACAAGCTGCGGCAGCTATTTTATTTCCCGAAATTACAACAGCTCCATCATGTAGTGGTGTTTTAGGTTCAAATATATTTACTAAAAGTTGTGGTGATACATCTGCATTTAGTGGAATTCCTCCTGATATAATGTCTTGTATTTTTATATCTCTTTCTATAACTATTAGTGCTCCTGTTTTTGCTTTGGCTAGTTCTTTTGCTGCTATTACAACTTTATAAATATCTTCTTTAGTTTTAGTTGCTAAATCTTTATCTATTCCAAAAAATTTTGTAAGTTTATTTGTTCCTAATTGTTCTAATCCTCTTCTCAGCTCCGGCTGGAATATTACTATTATCGCTATAACCCCTAAATTCATTATTCCAGTTAAAATCCAATTTAGAATTTTTAAATTTAATAATCCACTAATCCATGTAACTACAATTAATAGTGCAATTCCTTTTATTAATTGCCATGCTCTAGAGCCTTTAACTACTTTTAGAAAACAATATATTAAAAATATAACTATTGCTATATCTAATATTAAAGTTACTAATTCAAAAGGATTTTCTTGTAAAGATTTTATATAACTCAATATGTTATCTTGGTAAAAATCTTCCCAATTCATTCCAAAATTAATTATCATATTTCATCCCTTCTTCTATTACATTAGTGCAAATATTAGTGTTGATGCTCCTGCTAATAACATTAATAATGCTAATATTCCTGCCATTACTTTTACAAATATTTGTCCTTTATCATATCTTTTTATTTCTTGTTTTTCCTTTTTCATATCCTCAACTCCTCATATATTATAAATATATTCATTTAAAATTTATTAATACAAAATAAATTATAACATATATTTATATCTTTTTAAATAGTTTTATTAATTTAAGTTTCGGTATTTTTTCTGGTTATAATAATATTTTTTTATATTTCTTTATCTGGAAACATATATAATTGTTAGTTTATTTGGTATATTTCAATGAAATTTATAATTTTATATTTTAAAGTCTATTTAATAACAGAAATTATAGTTTTTGGTTTTTCTACTTTTTCTTTTGAATACTTAAATATTTCTAATATTCTTTTTTGTGCTTGTATAACTAATTTTTCTTTATTAACAAATATTTCTGCAATCTCTTCTCCTTTTTTAACATAGTCTCCTACTTTTTTCTTTATTTTTACTCCAACTGTATTATCAATTTTATCCTCTTTTTTTATTCTTCCGGCACCTAAGTTACATACCAATTTTCCTATTTCTTTTGCATTAATTTCACTAATATATCCTTCTTCTGAACTATATATTTTTTCTATATATTTAGCTTTTTCAAATTTATTTGTATCTTTTAAATACCCTATGTCTCCCCCTTGTTTTTCTACTAGTTCTAAAAATTTATTAAAAGCTTTTCCGTTTAATATATTTTCCATTAATATTTCTTTATTTTTCTCTATGTTATTTCCCTTTTTTGCTAATTTCATCATATTAGCACCTAATTCTAACACAACCTCTTTTACATCTTCTGGCATGTTTCCTTTTAAGCACTCTACTGCTTCTATTACCTCTAAATTATTTCCTACTGAAATACCTAATGGCTCATCCATGTTTGTAAGAACACATACTGTTTCTCTATCTGCTAATTCTCCTATTTTTATCATTTCGTTAGCCAATTTTTTAGCTTCTTGTAGATTTTTCATAAATGCTCCACTACCTACTGTAACATCTAATACTATCTTTTCAGCTCCACTTGCTATTTTTTTACTCATTATACTAGAAGCAATTAATGGAATACTTTCTACACAAGAAATACTGTCTCTTAACGCATATATCTTTTTATCTGCTGGTGCTAAATTTAATGTTTGTGATATCATACTTATTCCTATTTCTTCCACATTTTGTATAAAATTGTTCATATCAATATCTGTTCTATAACCTGGTATAGATTCTAATTTATCCACTGTGCCACCAGTAAATCCTAGTCCTCTTCCTGACATTTTTGCAACAGGTACTCCGAGCAGATGCAACTAGTGGTAATAAAATTAGAGAAACTTTATCCCCTACTCCCCCTGTTGAATGTTTATCAACTATTATTTCTTGTAATTCAGATAAATCTAATATATCTCCTGAATTTGCCATTGCCATTGTTAAATATGTTGTTTCTTTTTTTGTCATTCCGTTTAAAAATATTGCCATTATCAACGCCGATGCTTGATAATCTGCAATATTTCCATTTGTATATTCTGTTATAAAAAATTGAATTTCTTCCTTAGTTAATTCTTTTTTATCTCTTTTCTTTTCTATAATTTCTAGGATGTTCATACTTTACTCTCCTTTGTATTATAAATACCTATCAATTTTGTAATATAAAACTTTTTAATTTTAAAATTTTATATAATATTATTTGAAACTATATTTATTTTCTTTATTATTTTATAAAAATCTCATATTTTCCTCACTAATTATACGAAATTTTTTGTAAAACTTTTTCTATGTATTGGGCATAAACCATATTCTTTTATTGCAGCTATATGTTTAGCTGTTCCATATCCTTTATGTGAAGAAAAACCATATTGTGGATAGATTTCGTCCCATTGTCTCATTATTCTATCCCTAGTTACTTTTGCTAAAATTGATGCAGCTGAAATATTATAGCATTTTGCGTCTCCTTTAACTATTGAATCATATGGTATTCCATTTGTATCTATATGAGTAAGTGCGTCTACAAGTATTAAATTAGGTTTTACATCTAACCCTCTTACTACTTCTGCCACTCCTTGTTTAGTTGCATTTAAAATGTTTATATCATCAATTACATCTTGTCCAATTATTGCAACAGAATAACTTATTGCTTCTTCAATTATTAAATCATATAATTTTTCTCTTTTCTTCTCTGAAACTTTTTTTGAATCATTTACTCCTTCTATCATTGAATCTTTTGGCATAATAACACCTGCTACAACAACTGGTCCTGCTAGTGGGCCTCTTCCTGCTTCATCTATCCCACATATATTTTCAAAGCCTTTTTCATATAAATCTTTTTCTATTTTTTTTAGTTCTAATAATCTTTCTAGTTCTTTTTCTTTCAATTTTGCTCCCATTCCTTCCGTTCAAAACACAAATATTATATACATTTTCTTAAATTTTTCACAATAATAATTATTAATATAATTAAATGAAATCAACTAATTTATATGTTGTATTCTTTAATTTTTAAGTTTATTCTTCAATATTTTCTAAATCTGTCAATGAATATACATTTTTATATCCTACTGTATTATATATCTCTGCTGATATTTCTTCCATATTATACACAATTATATAGTACCCACTTTTTTCGTCTGATTTTGTTCCTTTTATCCCCATTTTTTCTAAGTTTGATGTTGATAACCAAAAAACATTTCCTTGCTCAATTTCTTGTTGACTTATTCCTATTTTAGTTGCTTCACTTGCCATAGAATCTCCACTAATTACTTTATTTCCTTTTTCTTCTCCTTCTAATTCTAATCGTGCCTTTTCTTTCATTGGTTCAGTTGCTTCTTCTGGTTTTATTCCTAGTTGAAATTTAGCATTTTCTACATATTCTTTTGCCTTAGTTTGAATTAACAACATATTAGTTTTTAAACCTTCTAATTTAGATCTATTGATAATATCAGTACCTCCATACATAGTAATTGACGCTAATATTAATAATACTATAATTGTAACTGCCAAAGCTATTAAAGTTACTCCTCTTTCTTCTTTTTTTAATCTATTCATTTTTTATTATCATTCCTTTCAAATTCAATAACAATATTTCTTTTCATTTAATTAATATTTTAACAAATTGAATTTTTTTATTCAAGCTATTAATTAAATTATTTTTATATGTATATAAATTTGTAAGAAAAAACTTAATATATTCACACAAATTTCACAAAAGTATTGTAATATTTAAATTAATTAGTTAAGATATAAGAAAATCGCAAATCTGTAAAAGCAAAATTGCATAATAAAATCATTAATTATTTTTATTATCTTTTACTTTTACATATGCAAAATTCTTATATATGTTCAAGAGGAGGTTTTCATTATGGATGAAAATGAAAAAAAAGATAATTCAAAATTTAAAACGGTATCCAATAAAAGTTCATATAATACCGTTTATGAAATTGATAATAAACAAAAACACAAAAGTGGATTTGGAAAATCAATTGTATTACCATTTTTTAGTGGAGTTGTTGGATGTGCATTAGTAATAGGTACTTGTTTTGGTATTCCATCTATAAGAGAACATATTATAAATACTGGTTCAACAACATCTTCTAGTACCTCTAACGCTTCTGGTACTGTTAATCAAATTTCTTTAAATAATTATTCTGATACTGCTGTATATGCTGCTAATAAAATTTTACCTTCAATTGTTGGAATAAAAATTGAATATAATGTAACATCAAAAATACCTGTATTTGGAACTCAATCTCAATCTACTGCGACAGCTACTGGTTCTGGTATTATAATTAGTGAAGATGGCTATATTCTAACAAATAACCATGTTGTTTCTTCTGGCGAATCAGAATCATATTTCCAAGTTTCAGAAGCAGCCAAAGTATCTGTAACTCTATTTAATGATACTACTGAATATGAAGCTAAAATAGTTGGTACTGATGAACAAACAGATTTAGCTGTTGTAAAAATTGATAAAAAAGATTTACCAAAAGCAGAATTTGCTGATTCTGACTCTATAAAAGTTGGAGAATTTGCAATGGCAGTTGGAAATCCGTTAGGTCTACAAAGTAGTATTACTTGTGGTGTTGTAAGTGCTGTTAATAGAGAAATTACAGATACTGATGGAAAAAAATATACATTAATTCAAACAGATGCAGCTATAAATTCAGGTAACAGTGGTGGCGCACTTGTAAATAGCGAAGGTAAAGTTATTGGAGTTAATACTTTAAAACTTTCTGGTGAAGACATTGAAGGTATGGGATTTGCTATTCCTATTAACTCAACTACTGACATAACTTCTCAATTAATTCAATATAGCAAAGTTAAAAGACCTTATATTGGAATAACAGGAATGGATTTAGATGAAAAACTTGCTAAGGAAAATCACTTAGTTGAAGGTATCTATGTAAAATCAATAGATGACTTTTCAGCAGCTGAAAAAGCAGGTCTAAAACCTGGTGATGTAATTATTGAAGTAGATGGCAAAAAAATAAAAACTATGGATGAACTAACAGAAATTAAAAATTCTCATAAAATTGGTGATGAAATAAAAATAAAAGTAAATAGAGAAGGGCAAGAAAAAGATTTAACTTTAAAATTAGGTGAACAACCTTAGTTTGAATTTTCACTTTTAGTTCACAAAATGGACAAAAAAGACTGGTATAGTATAAATATAGTCAGTAATAATACTGATTTAGATAAAAAAACATCCCCTTTTATTTTCAAAAAGATGACTCAAAAATGAGTCATCTTTTTCTATTATTTGTTATTGCTACTCGTTCTATTTCCATTCTACAACTTTCATCCCTCTTATAGCTCCCCAAGGTGCCCCTAATATAGAATTTTCTTTTTTATGGATTATTATTTTTTCTAAATCTGGATTAAGATCAAAACAGACATATTCTATCTCTTGAACATTTTTTGGTATATCAATTATTTTAAAATTACAATAATTAAAAGCCCTACCTATTTTTTCTACATTATCTGAAATATTTATAAGTGACATTTTGCTCTGACCATGGAAAGCATAATCTCCTATTTCTCTAACATTATTATCTACATTAAATTCTCCATTTATTTCATACAAAACTGATATTAACTTACTTTTATCTTTATTATATAATATATCATTTTCTACTACATAATAATTATTATTAGGCGCTATTGTAACTTTACCTTTATAATTACGATATTTGAAAATTGGATTTATCTCTGAAACGTTTTCTCCTATTTTCAATTCTTGCAATTTCTCATTAAAGTCAAATACTTGTTTACCTATTATTTTCAAACTACTTGGCAATGTAATTATTTTTGCATTACTAGCTTGTGAAAATGACCAGCTATTTAATTTTAGTATGCCAATTTCATTATTAGGGTCTATATTAATATTTTCCTCTTTTGAAAAACACATAACTAATTCTTTTTTATCTTTTGTATATAATATTTTTTCTTTATTTGATACTGAAAATTTTTTGTTTTTTTCTGAAACCTCTATTTCTTCTATTGTTGTTGGAAAAATTATACTTGAAGTTTCTTCTGTAATTTCTTCTAAGCTTTCAGGAATTACAATTTTTTTTATATTTTCATATGATGCTATTGAAGTATTAAATTTCTTTACTCCTTCTGGTATGATAAATGTTGTTATATTTTTTAAATAGTTACTTGAAATAAATAATAAATTTTCTTTATTTTTATTCATTAAAATTCCATTTTCATAAATAAAATTTTCATTATTATTTATATTTATATTTCTTAAATTCGAATTTCCATTAAATACTTGACTTTCAATCGTAGTTAATGTAGATGGTATATTTATTTCTGAAAAACTAGTACTATGAAAAGCATACTCTCCTATTGATTTTATGCCTTCATTAAGAATTACATTAGATAAATTATAATCTCCTGAAAAAGTATATCCAAAAATATTTTCAACCTTAGGTGGAATATTTATCATTTTTAAACTAGAACAATGATAAAAAGCTTGATATCCTATATATTTTATACTATTAGGTAATTCTATATCTTTTAAATTTGTACATTCCTTAAATGCACAAGCGTCTATTTTTTCAACACCATCTTTTATTATTACTTTTTCCAATGTGTTGTTATTTGAAAATGCATTTTCCCCTATTTCTTTTACTGTTCCTGGAATTATTATTGTTTTTAATCCACTTACATTTGCAAAGGCTCCTTCTCCTATTTTTGTTACAGTATCTGGTATTTTTAATGTTCCTGACTCATCTACTAGCAATAAATTTCCATTTGATGATAATAATTCACCTTCCCCCGTTATATCATAAGGATTTACTTCTATTCCTAAACTTTGTGCTACTTTTACCTCATTTATATCTTTTGTTTTTATTAGTAATTTTCCTTTTATTATCTCGAATTTTTCTATATCCTCATTACTTATAGTTGTTATTACATTTTTAATGTTTCCTATTTCCTCGCTTCCCATAGTATTATATGACAAGCTTATTTTACTAGCTTCTAGGGTTCCTTCTAAAAAATTATTATTTTCTGTAAATTTACTACTTTTATATAAATCTACTTCTTCTTTATACTTTGAAAATGTTGTAGATAATTTCGATTTTTTAGCATTATTTATTATTGAATTATCTCCTGTTAGCATTGCAATACTAACTCCTGCAATAATTATTAATACAATAATTGTTATCACTAAGGCTATTAATGTTACTCCATTATTGTATTTTCTTTTAATCTTTTTCATATTATATTCTCTCCTTTTTTATAATTATTTTTTAAAACACAAAAAGACAGTAATAAAATTATTGCTTTTTACTACTATCTCCGTTTACTTTATTTTAATCTATATATTTTATTATTTAGTAAAATACCTGTGTGTGTGTGTGTGTGTGTGTGTGTGTACTCCCACAAGGGATTCAAGCTTATATTTTAATTTTACTACTTTCATATTACTATTTTCTCCTTTGTTTTTGTATTACTTAAAAAATCATTTTATTATTATATAACTACAACATCCATTTCACTTGTCATTTTTTCATTTCCATATGCATAAATTAGATATATTTTTTGATTTTTTATAAAAAATTCTTTCGTATTTTTTATGTTATATTGCTCATCTTCACTATTTCTTTCAAAAATATTATATCCTAAATTCTTTAAATCTTCAACCTTTTTTTGTTCTATTTTTATTCGTTCTTTTATTTTTCTTTGGACTTCATCTTGCTTTAATCCTTTTCGTGAAATTATTTCTTCTAAACTTATTTCCTTATCACTACTCATGTCATAATTATATGTTTTTATGATTTGTCTTTGTGCATTTACTCCTTCTTTTAATTCTGATTTTATTATTAATGACAATATATTGTCTTCAATTGTTGCTTGATATTTCACTGTATATACTATATTTTTGTTTTGTGTTGATAATACATTTTCTGCTTTTTTCTGAAAAATTTCTTTTATTTCATTGTTATATTTATTAATAATTTCACTATTTATATTTATATATGGTATTTGTAAATTTAATTCATAACTATTCTTTTTACTTTCAATTTTTGTATAGTATGTGTAAATAAATTCTTTGCTATCATCTTGTTTTTCTATATTTACACTTAAACTATTTTCTTCCAAGTTATTATTAAAAATATTATCAAATTCTGATATTAATGCTTGTTCATCTATTTCTTCCTTGCTCGTTCCTGATGAACCTATTGACAACATTTCCTCTAACTTATTTTTTCCTAAAAATTGTGTTATACATACAATTATAATTGCAATTACACAAGATATTATTGAAATGGTATATATAACTATTGCTTTAATATCCGTTTTTTCTTTTTTTGGTAAAGTTACTTTCATATTAGATTTGTATGATATATTTACTCACTATACTTAGAATAAATCATACTCTCCTTTCTTTTCTTATTAGTTAAAGATTTCATATTTTTTACTTTTTAATCAAATATTTTTCGCATTTATTATTTTATCATATATAATAAAAAAAAGATAGCTATAACAGTAAAAAATCCTTAATTTTGTTGACTATTAAAGTAATTTAATGTATGATATAGTATATTCAAAATTTAGAAGAAACGAGGAATTCAGAGTATGTTATGTTCAGAATGTAATAAAAATCCAGCCATACTTTTTTATAAAAAAATAGAAAATGGTAAAGAGTCTTTTGAAGGTTATTGCTATGACTGTGCAAAGTCAAAAGGTATCGACCCTACCGAAGCTCTTTATAGACAAAATGATGTTTTAGCACATGATAAACTAAACATCAATGATATGACAAAACAATTTGAAACTATTTTTAAAGATTTGGCTGAAAATATAAATTTAGAAGATATTGAAAATATTGAAGGTGCAATTACTTTTGATACTACAAATAATAATCCAGATGAAGATGATGAAAATTCTCCTAAAATGGCAGGTGCTGCTATTCCACTAGGTTCAATTTTTAATATGTTTAATGGACAAAATAATAAAGAAAATAACGAACAAGAAAATTCTTCAAATGGAAGAAAAAAAGTAAAAGTTGATAAGAAAAAAAATTCTAAGCAAAATAAAAAGAAAAAATTCTTGGATACTTATGGAACAAATTTAACACATAAAGCTAAAAATAATGAATTAGATATTGTTATTGGTAGAGATAAAGAAATTCAAAGAATTGTTCAAATATTAAATAGGCGTTCAAAAAATAATCCTTGTTTAATAGGTGAACCTGGTGTTGGAAAAACTGCAATAGCACAAGGGTTAGCCATAAAAATCGCTAGCCAAAATGTTCCTGCAAAACTTTTAAATAAAGAAGTTTATTTATTAGATATGACCTCAGTAATAGCCGGTACACAATTTAGAGGTCAATTTGAATCTAGAATGAAAGGCATTATTGATGAATGTAAAGAATATGGCAATATAATTTTAGTTATTGATGAAATACACAATATTATAGGTGCAGGAGATGGTGAACATTCAATGAATGCAGCAAATATATTAAAACCTGCTCTATCAAATGGAGAAATTCAATTAATAGGAACAACAACTTTAAAAGAATATAGGAAATATATCGAAAAAGACTCAGCCTTAGAAAGAAGATTCCAACAAGTATTAATTGAAGAACCAAATATTGATGATTCTATTGGAATATTAGAAGGAATTAAAAAATATTATGAAGAATATCACAAAGTAAAAATTTCTTCTGATGCAATAAAACAAGCAGTTATCATGTCAGAAAAATATATCCATGACAGATTTTTACCTGACAAAGCTATTGACATTTTAGATGAAGCTTGTTCTAGAATTAACTTAGAAAATAAAGAATTATTTAAATTAGAAAGCTTAAAACAAGAATTAGCTCATGTACAAGCTGAAAAAGAAGAAGTTGTAGCAGCTGATTCAACAGAAGATTATCAAAAAGCTGCTGACTTAAAAACTAAAGAATGTCAGTTAATTGAAGAAATAGACGCTTTAAATAAAAAAATGAAGCCAAAACAACTTACTATTCAGGATATTGCAAATGTAATTGAAAGTTGGACAAAAATACCTGTTAAAAAAATAACAGAAGCAGAAACTCAAAAATTGTTAAACCTTGAAACTAATCTTCATAAAAGAGTAATAGGTCAAGATGAAGCAGTTTCAGCAGTTTCAAGAGCTATTAGAAGAAACAGAGCAGGATTAAAAACAACAAAAAGACCACCTTCTTTTATATTTGTAGGACCTACCGGAGTTGGAAAAACTGAACTAGCAAAAAGTTTAGCTTATGAAATGTTTGGTTCTGAGGATTCTATAATAAGAATAGATATGTCAGAATATATGGAAAGTCATTCTACTTCTAAGTTAATCGGTGCACCTCCAGGTTATGTTGGTTATGATGACGCCGGACAATTAACAGATAAAGTTAAGAGAAAACCATATTCAATAATACTATTAGATGAAATAGAAAAAGCTCATCCAGATGTATTTAATATTTTGTTACAAGTATTAGATGATGGTGTTCTTACAGATAGTCAAGGAAACTCTGTTAGTTTTTCAAATACAATTATAATAATGACCTCTAATGCTGGTTCAAATTTAAACAATAATTCAATAGGATTTGGAAATACTACTATCAATAAAGGAAAAATTATGGATAGTTTAAAAGATGTTTTCAGACCTGAATTTCTAAATAGAGTAGATGAAATTGTTACTTTCGATGCTTTAACTCAAAATCAATTATTGAAAATTGTAGATTTAATGCTTAATGATACACAAAAAGCTTTAAATGAAAAAGATATAAAAATGAAAATATCAAAAGAAGCCAAAATGTATATACTTGACAAAGGAACAGATATAAAATTTGGAGCAAGACCTCTAAGACGAGCTATTCAAAGATATGTTGAAGATGAATTGTCTGAAATGATATTAAGAGGAACTCTACTAGATGGTCAAAATGTAAATATAGAATTACAAGAAAATGTACTAAAATTTGAAATTAAATAAGGGGACAAGTTTTTTAAAAATATCACTATTTATACCATTGATTAAACCAAGAAAGGAATGAAATTTTATATGTTAAAATATGTACCAAATACACTAACAATAATTAGATTTTTAATAATACCTTTAATTGTAAAAAATATATTCGCTGGAAATTACATCTTGGCATTTGTATTTTTCACATTATCAGGATTAACTGATATAGCAGATGGTTGTATAGCTAGAAAATTCAACCTTATAACAAACTTTGGAAAGTTAATGGATCCATTAGCAGATAAATTAACACAAATTATAACATTAGCATCATTAGAAATTGCAGATATAATACCTATGTGGATTTTATTAATAGTTTTACTAAAAGAATTTATAATGATAGTAGGAGCATCATTCCTATATGGAAAAGATGTTGTTGTATATAGTAGATGGTATGGAAAATTAGCCACAGTACTTTTCTATGTAGCAATAGTTGCATCATTAGCAGTAAAACAATTTAGTTTAGGAGCAATCTGGTCAAACATTACTATCGGAATATACTTATTAGCTTTAATATCTACTATATCTGCATTAATAATGTATGTTAAAGATTTATATAAAAAAGGATTTATCGAAAAATCCGATTTAAAAAAAGAAGTAACAATTGACAAAAAAAATTAGTAAAATATCTAAATGCATATTTTTAAAGGGCTAACCTAGATATAAAATTATATTTCTGGGTATAGCCTTTTTATATTATATGTAATAGATTAGAAATTGTTAAACTACTAAAAAGGATAATGTTCACGTGAAATTTTATAAAAATAAAATTTCAGCGAAGAAAAGGTGCCTTTTTTGGAGCTTACAAGTTCTTATCTATGGAATATAATTAAAAAGGCTACACCCAGAAATATAATTTTATATCTAGGTTAGCTAAACCACACTTATTCAAAATTCTCAATAACCTGATTCAATTCCTGTTTTCCATTAGCTCTAATTCCATTTTTCAATTCAATCTTATCATTTTCAGTCAAAAACTCTGTTGCTATTTGAGTCTCTTGTAACTCACTTTCTGTCCCGTCCCCTGAAAGCAAATATATAACAACTTTTCCATTTTTATCCCTTACAACATAATGCTCTCCACATTGACTTTCAAAACTCCTAGAAATAACAATTTCATTATTAGAAAATTTATCTATTGTCCAAGCACTATATACCTTTTGAATCTCATCTTTGGTCTTATTAACAAGTTCTTTATTCAAATTAGAATATTCTTCAATGCTATGCCCACACTCATTATAATATCTTTTCATAGTTAATGAACAATTTGGTGAAGTTTTCTCTTCATTTGAATTAGTTTCTTCTATCTCAATTTTCTCAAAATCCTTTGCTTCATCTACACATTCATCTGTTACAGGTTCATTATTTATATCTGATACCTCTATATCATCTTTTTCTTCTATATCTTCTTTATTTAAATCCTTTATAAAAAATGCCGTACATACTGAAATTATAATTACTAATGCAACTGATAAAATAATAATTGCTCTTTTCATTATTAACTTTCCTCCCTTGTCCTACACAAAAGATTACTATAAGTCTGTAATCTTTTGTTTCTTAAAAATAACTTACATCTAAAAATAGTGTATTATATTTTTGATATCTAGCTATTTTATATATTTTCTAGTATTATTTGCAATTATTTCTAATTTTATACAGTTTGTACTTTTTATTTAATTATGTATTTATTTTTTGTTTTTACTTACATAACATTTTATACCTATCTAATTATTTAACATTTCTTTCAATTTATAGTTTTTTTCAAATACCTTCCACTTGAATTTACTTTTATACTAATCTCCCCATTCAAATCCGTTCTATAAATTTCAACTCCGTAAATTCTTTAAATTGCTTATTATGCTTCCACTTGGATGACCAAACTTATTATTTTCACCTACTCCTATTAAAGCTATTTTAGGTTTTACTAAGTTTAAAAATTCATTAATTGATGATGTTTTTGAACCATGATGAGCAACTTTTAATACCTCTGATTTTAAAATATCACTATTATCTTTATATGTATCTATTATTTTTCTTTCTGCAATTTCTTCTATGTCTCCTGTAAATAGCATTGAAAAGTTTTTATATATCATTTTCATTACAAGTGAATTGTTATTTAAATTATTTTCTTTTATTATATTTTCTTTATCTGGCCATATTATATTAAATTTTATATTATCTACTATGATTTCTTTTCCTTTTTCTACTTGGATAATTTCTACTTTCTTTTCATTTGCAATTTTTATCATTTTCTCATAATTTTCTGATGTTTCAAATTGCTTTCCTATAATTACTTTTCCCACTTTTAAATCTTCTAAAACTGATAATATTCCTCCTACATGGTCAAAATCAAAATGAGAAATAAAAATATAATCTATCTTGGTATATCCTCTATCTAATATATATGGCACTAATGTTTTTTCTCCAATATCAAAGTTTTTATCTAAGCTTCCTCCACCATCTATTAGAATTGTTTTATTATGTGGTGTAATAATAAATGTAGAATCCCCCTGTCCTACATCTATAAAATGAACTTGGAGATTTTTAGGTAGTATATTTATAGCAAATATCACTATCAATAGCAATATAAACATCTTTTTTATTTTTTTCTTATTTTTTCGTATTCTATATTTTAAAATTGCAATTAAATTTCGTATTCTATAATAAGTAATATTTTCTTTGCTATAAACTTTATATAAAAAATCAAATATAAAAATCGCAAAATAATAAGTAATTATACTTGATATTTTAGGTGTTGGAATATATATTTTTGAAAATGGTAATTTACTAATATTTGAAATACTAATTAATAATTGAATTAAGATTTTTAATATTTGTGAAAAAAATTTAGATATAGAAAAAAACAAGAAAGAAATTCCTACTGTTAATATTAATAAAAATATTACTATTCCTATTATTATACTTACTAAAAAATTTGAAATTATAAAATATGTTCCAAATATATTAAAATTATAAATCATTATTGGTAATATCAAAATTTGAGCTGAAAACATTACTGAAAGAGTATCTTTTACCTTGTTTAATAAAAGTTGTATTTTGTTATTTTTTCTAATTAATAAATTATTTTCAAAAAAGTTTAAATTATCGAACTTTTTTCTTATTTTCTTATTAAAAGTTACTATCCCTATTGTAGCAAGATATGATAATTGTAGCCCTATATTTAATATTGAATATGGATTATTTAGTAAAATTAACAATAAAGATAAAGCTAGTGAATTCCAAAAATTGTTTTTTCTGTGAACTAAAAAGGCTAAATTTACTAATATCCCCATTGTACTGGCTCTTACTATTGAAGGTGTAAACCCTACTAAAAACATATAAAATATTAATACTATTATTACTAAAACTGTACCATATTTTTTGCCTATTATTCTTTGTGAAATTGCAGTTATGAACATTACTATATATGTCACATGTAATCCTGAAATAGCTAATATATGTGAAATATTAACTATTCTAAAATTTTCCTTAATACTTTCTTCTATTTCTTCTGTTTTTCCTAATATCAGTCCCTTACATAAACTCGCTTCTGTTTCATTTAGTAGTAAATCTATTTTTTCTTCAATAACATTAGAAATATTGTTGGAAATAGAAAAAACATCTATATCTTTTGATATAGCTTCAACTTTTTTTGAGTTAAATATTCCATAAATTTTTTGCGTTTTTAAGTATGTATTATAATCAAATCCCCCATAATTTCTTGCTTCTTTTCCTTTTTTAAAATTACCTTTGCACTTAATTATATCTCCATATTCTAAATTAATTTTTTTGTCAATAAATAATTTTAAATATGTATTTTTTACTTTCTTATTTAAATTTTCTACTTTTAGTATTTTTATTTTATAACAATTTTTATATTCTTTTTCCTGCTTATCACTTACTATTTTTCCTATAACAGTATATTCTTTTTCTTCATATATATTGGAATATCTATATTTTTCATATAACATAATTGAATTTGATAGAATTGAAATTATTATGATTATAAAAATAGTTTTTTTATTTAGAAATAATTTTAAATACTTTAAATATCTTGAAATAGATATGATATTAAATTTCTTTTTTTTAATAAATTTTCTCTTTATTATACAAATAGCAATTATCAAGATATATAAAAGGACTATACTAAAATTAAAGTATAGCCCCCATAATATACCTATTATATATCCTGTAACTGCAATTAAAAATGGTATCCTATTTATTTATTGTTTACCTCCTAATTGCTTTTTAGTTTACATTTTAATTTACAATTCTTCTTGCTCCAGTATAGTTTCTACTATAATATCCTGAATTTAAAGAATCTATTCTAACCCCTGTTGATGGTGTTGAAGCATGTATTATTTGCCCTCCACCAATATATATAGCAACATGATTTATTGGAGAACCAAACATTACTAAGTCTCCTGGTTGTAAATTTGATCTACTTACATATGTTCCATTGCTATATTGACCTGCTGCTGTTCTATTTAGAGATATTCCATGTTGTCTATATACATATGATGTAAAACCTGAACAGTCAAATCCTGTACTTGGTGAGGTACCACCATATACATATTTATAACCTAAATATTTTTTTGCTGTTGCAACTATTGCATTCCCTGTTGAAGAACCTGTTGATGTACTTGGTGCTTTTGTATTGTTTGCTACATTACTTTGTGTATTTGTACTTTTCTCATTTTTGCTTGATTTTCTTGAAGTAGTTGCCCCTCTTGATGTTGTATTTGTTTTCGCTTTTTCTTGTTTAGTATCTGATAAAAGTGAAGATGATATATATCCTTCTTTTCCATTTAAAGTTACTTTGCTCCATCCATTTTCTTCCTTAGACACTATTACTGCTGTATTTTGTAAAGCATTTGCTATAATTTCACTTGATGTATTTGGTTCTTTTCTTACATTTACTGATGTCGCTTTAATATATTTAGTTTTAGTTTTTACTTGTTCTTCTACTTGTTTATTTTCTTCTTGAACTTGCTCTTTAACTTGTTCTACTTTTTGTTCTCTTTGTAATTTATCTTTTCTAATCCAACCTTTTGTATTTTTTGTTTCTACACATACCCAATCATTAATAATTTCTGTTGCATTAACTTTTTCATCTTTTTTTATTTCTACAACATCTGTTGCATTTATTGTAGGTACTAATTTTAATTTAGTATCAGCTACTAAAATATATTCTCCTAATTCAGAATTATTTTCAGTTAATACTGCATTAGTTTGAACATTATTTGATGTTGTTGTATTTTCTTGTGATACTTGATTTGTTGCTTGTGTTGTTTCATTATTTTCTACTTTTTCTTCATTTGTATTAATTAAATCTTTTCTTATATATCCTGTTATATAGTTATGTTTAACTTTATACCAGTCTCCTGTTTTTTCTACTATTTCAACTTCTTGATTTAGGGAAAGTTGTTCTAAAATTTTACTCTCAGCATCTGCTGTTTCTCTTAAATTAGAAGTCTCAACATTAATCGTTCCAGTATTTGCTGCTAAGCTAATATTTATAAAAAGCATACTTAGAAGTAATATTACTGACATGATTATAATGCTTCTTATATTCATTTTACTTTTCATTTTAATCCTTCTCCTTAAATATTTATATATTTACAAAAAGTAGTACCTTTCTAGTATACTACAAAAAGGATAAAAAGTCAAATTTTAGATAATTTGGGTTTTTATTGCCAAATTTACTATATTATAAATTAATTTTTGTTTATTAATATTGCATTGTAATATAAGCTCATATAACTGCTTATCAATACAATTATTCATATCTCGATTTTGAATATCTAATATATCCAAAACTGAAATGTCTAATAAATCACAAATTTTAATAAAATCTACTAAACTTATTTTAGCAATTCCATTTTCTAAATCATCTATTGTTTTTTTAGAAATATTTAGTAAATTAGCTATATTGTTAATTTCTAATTTTTTTATCTCTCTTTGGTTTCTTATTCTTTTTCCTATAACTGCATAATCAATCTTCATAGTATCACTTTCCTTTCATTGGTAAATATAACATTATGCGTTCTATTTGTCAATATGATTTTTAACAGTATAGTAAAAATTAATTATTATATACTTTATGTTTTATTTTATGCTACTGTGAAAATTAATTTTAATTGTATAGAAAACTTAGCTTTTAGCTTAATTATATATATTGTACAATAAGAATTATTTTTTATTTTGACTTTATATAAAATTTTTTGTATAAAATAAAATTGTACTTTATAAGGAGTTCTTTTTTCCTTACTTATGTAATTTTGATATTTTTATTATATTAATCATAAAATAAATCTCAAACTTTAAAGTAATCTATAATTCCATTATAAATCCCTAATGCTAAATTTTCTTGGTATAAATCATCTTGTAATTCTTTTTCTTCTTGTGGATTAGATAAAAAACCACATTCTACAATTGATATTGGTATTTTTATATTCTTTATTAAATATTTATTATCTAATTTCATTGCAACTCTTTTATTCTCTTTTTGCATAGAATTATTTAATCCATTTTGAATTGACTTTGCAAGTCTTTCACTCTCTTCTTTTCCTTCTTTATAAAATGTTTGCCAACCGTAATACTTGGACTGCTCTATTTTATTCAAATGTATTGAAACAAAAATATCTGCCGAAGAATTATTTCCAATTTTCACTCTATTTCTCATATCTGATATCTTTTTTTCTCTTAAAGTTTTACTATCTAAATCATATATAGCATTTTCATCTGAACGAGTTAATATAACTTTACATCCAGCTTCTTCTAATAGTTTTTTTAACTTAAATGTTATTTTTAAATTTATATCAGCTTCAGCAATTCCATTTTTGCTTTGTGCACCTTCATCTGGCTTTCCATGCCCTGCATCTAATACAACTATTTTACTAGATACTGGTGATGTACTAACTTGCACTGCATCTCCTATATTTCTTTCTTTGTTACTATTGTTTTCATTTGTTTGGGTAGTTCCTACTAGTATTCCTATCATTATTGTAGCTAATATTATAGCTATTCTTTTCATAATTTGCATACCTCTTTCTTTTTATCTTTTTATATAGTATGCTTTTCTTTTATTTTAATTACAAATTTATTATTTGAGTTAAAACCAAAAAATTGCAAACTTTTACATTTGCAATTTTTAAGTATTAGTTTCTTTTACTTGCACATTTCAATATTTTTCATTATGCATATTATGATTTTTAATTTCTTCTATCTATCGCATAGCTACTTCCCATCACTGATTTTGCTGCGTGTTTTACTTGTGCTCCTATTTCTCCTATTTCAAGAATATTACTAAATCTATTTTTCTCTGCAACAACTACACCTATTGATATAGATGTTAGTGGAAATTGTTCAATTATTCCTTTTCTGTTTTCTACTTCAATATATCCTTTTTCTAAGTCTCTATCTGTAAAAAATTGTTTTACTTGATTATCAAATATTGCTATTATATTTTGACATATCTTTTCACAATTTGTTGTTGGCACTATTGCTACGAAATCGTCTCCTCCAATATGTCCTACAAATGCGCTTTCTTCTACATTTGCATGAACTCCTTTTAGTATCGTTTCTGCTGTAAATTCTATGATTTGGTCTCCTTTTAAAAATCCATAAACATCATTATATGATTTAAAATTATCTAAATCTAAATATAATACAGAAAATGGTTCATTTTTAGATATTCTCTTTTTTAATTCTGCATGAATTTGTACATTTCCTGGTAAACCTGTTAAAGGACTTATTCTTCTATTGATTGATAATAATCTATTTAAATTTTTTACAGTATAATATAAATATTCTTCATCTACTGGTTTTTTTATGTAATATTCTATCGATTCTCTTAGTATTCTCATTCTGTGTTCTTTTTCACTTTTTGATGATACTACTATTACTGGTGTTATTGTATTATCTTCGTCTTTTCTTATTTGCCTACATAATCCAACAACATCTCTGTCAATAGCATCTTCATTTATTATTATCAATGCTGGTATATTTTTCAAAGCAATATCTATTTGCTCTGATTTTACACTTATAAATTTATATTCTTTATCATTTTTAAATAACTCCCTAAATATAACTATTGATGAATCATCATCATCTATAATATAAATTTCTTGTTTCATTTTATCACACCCTATATTTCCAAAGTAAAACTATTATTTTTATTTTTTATAATAGCTTTTATTATAGTATTTTTTATTTTTATATTTTATTTTTATAAATCAGTCATTTTTATTTTTCTTATTTTTTATTTCTACTTTCTTATTTAATATTTCTCTGAACTCCTTAGTGTCAATTGCCGGAAAAGCCTTTTTCAATCGATATACTCTTTTATATAATCTACGTAATTCTCTATTTTTTCTTTTATTTATTTTATTAATTAATATTTGTAAATTTTCTGATTTTGTATTCTTTTCCTTAGTTTGTTTTTTCATTTCTGATAATTTTTCTTTTATTTGCTCGTTCAATTTTTCTATCTTTTCAAGAGTTTCTTTTATATTTTTTGTTTTTATAACACTAATTATAGCATCTATCAAAATTACTATTAATAATATCGGAACTATTATTTTTAAATATGCTATATTTGAATTTTTTAATATATTTACTATAAAAGGATGTATAAAATCTATAAAAAATACTCCTAAAAATCCCCATGCAATTGAATTTGTTAAACAAATTCTTCCTTTATAATTAAATTTGTGATCTGAATAATCCCAATATTTTGTTTTAAATATTTTCTCTAAAATTACTCCTACTATATATTCCCATATACTTAAAAATATTACTGACATTATAAAAAGCAATATTTTAGAATTTGAAAATTTTCCTAGAAATAATATCATTATTATTGCCCCACAACCATATATAGGACATATTGGACCTATTAAAAAACCTGTATTTATTATTTTCTTTTCGCAAAAGCTTCTAAATATACTTTCTAAAATCCAACCTAAAAATGAATATATTATAAAATATGTTGCTAATTCTAATAATTGTATCGCCATTTATTTCCTTTCAATTAATTCTCTACACCTAAAATGTAGAGAATTAATATTTTATGCTTATTTAGTTTTATTTGCTTTAACATTATCTGATTCAATTCCGTCTAAATTATATGCTTTAATTTCAACTATATTTTGTCCATCTCTCAATGGTAATTTTATTTTCAATTCTTTTTGACCTTCATTTGCTTTTATAGTTTTATTTTCTCCATTTATTATAAATTCTACTCTATCTAGACCTGAATCATCTGTAATTGTTATCAAAAAGTTTTCTTTATTGTCATCTAGTTTTACTTGTATTTTTGGTTTTACTACTCCTTTAACTTTTTGCTCTTTTGTAATAGTTTCATTATTTTTATCTACTAAAATAACTGTTAATGTATGTTCTCCCATTGGTATTTCTATTTCTTGTTCAAGTGTTGTAGCATTTATATCAATTTTTTCTTCCTGTTCTTCATCCCATCTATATGTCATATATGAAATCTCTGTTTTTGCTTCTGCTGAAACTTTAATTTTTCCGTTATTTATCTCCATTTTGATTATATCTTCTGCTTCATATGTTTGCTCACTAGATATTTCTTGTCCTTCTATATCTATAACAGAAACATATAATTTATTAGTTCCACCTGGTATTTCTATTTCTTGTTCAATATATTTTCTTCCATTTCCAGTTATTATCTTAGCTTCTTGTTCATTCCAACGATATTCTATTTTATCTATTGCTTTATCATGTGTTACTTTCAATAATACTGTTTTATCACCTTTTTGTTCTTCCGTAATAGAAGGCTTTGTAGGAATATTATTTTTATCTACTGATTTTTTGTAAATTGCATATGAAGCTGTACTAATCATTATGACTCCAAATATGATTAATATAATTGAAAAAAACTTTACAATAGTATGGATTTCTATCGGTCCACCTTTTTTATTCTTTTCTGAATTGCTTGTAGATAATATTTGATTCATATACTCACCTCTATACCTTTCTTCAAAAAATTATATCATACCTAAAAATAAAAGTAAATATTATTCAAATAAAATTATGCAACTTGATAACCTCTATGCTTCTTTGATTTTGTGGTAGTGATTCTGGGGTCGGAGACAAAAATCATTTTCATTCCATAAATATAAAAGCTAGAAATTCAACTTATTTCTAGCTGAACTTTTCTAGCTTTTATTCTTAAATTCAAACATATTTTCTGAATTTTATTTTGCTTTTGAAATCAATTTTTATTTTCTAAGTTATAATAATTAAACTATATTGTGAACTTTTTATTTTTTATAACTTCAGGATTTTTGTCTCCGACCCCAGAATCACGATTCCAGAATCATTTCAGATTAGCTTTCTATATTACATATTTTTTAATTAAATATACTCCTCCTGCTATTGTTAATAATACTGTTAATCCTAATCCTACATATGTTATCGCTTTACCTGTTTCTATTGATAATATTACTGGTGCATCATCTATATCATCTTCTCCTGGCTTTTTATTGTCTGGTGTTGAATCTCTATCTGGTACCCCTTTATCATTATGGTCTTTTGATATTTCTGCTATATTTGTTTTTTGTCCCATATTATTTTCACTATTTATCCATGTTAGTAATACCTCTACATCTGCTGTTTCTCCTGGTTGTAATAGTGTGTTTTCTAATTTTGTTGTTGATATTATATTATTTCCTTCATCTTTCCAATATGGGTTATCTTCTGCTACAAATTTTAGTCCTTCTGGCACATAGTCTGTTATCTCTTTTGCATATCCGGCTATGTCTCCTTCATTTTTTACTCTTATTGAGTATCTGAATTTTACCGTTACTTTGTTTATGTCTTTTCTATGTAATTCTACTTTTACTACTGGCTCTGGATCCATATCTGGTGTATGTCCTGTTTGTGTTATTGTTTGTTTTCCATCTTCTATTACTATTGCTTCTGTTACCCATTTTCTTAGTGATAAATCAAAATATGTTAGTTTTATATATTCTTTATCTTGGTCATCTTCTCCATCTATCCATTTATCTGGTGTTGAGTCTTTGTCTTCTACTGGATTTCCTTCTTTATCACTATCTTCTGATATTTGGGCTGAGTTTATTATTATTTTATCTGATCCATTTGGTTCTACTACTTCAAATGCTACCTCTACATCTCTATGGTCTGGATTTGTTTCACTTATTTCTTCATTTTTATTAAATGCTTTTAATAAGTTTTCTCCTTCTTTTTTCTCTTGCTCTTTTGATAAGTAATCTGTTGTTATTTTTTCTGCTTCTTCTACTTTCTCTGTTTCTTTTCCATCTTTATCATACATTACCCATCTATATTTTACATTTGTTTCGTTTTCTGGTAAGAATTTTAACCCATCTGGTATATCATCTGATACTAACTGTGCATATCCGTCGATATCACCTTCATTGTATACTCTTATTGTATATGTTACTATGTCTCCTGTTACTACATCCATTGGGTCTTTTGGATGATTATATGTTATTTTATCTTTTTCTTTATCATAACTTACTTCTGGTACTCTTGTTGTTACATCATTTCCATCTATATTTGTTATGAATTTTCTTAACGCCAAGTCAAATTCTTGTAACATTATATTATCATAATCTTCATCATCTTCATATTTCACCCATTCTTCTGGTTTTGAATCTCTATCTTCAACTGGGTTACCTTCACTATCTGAGTCATTTGTAATTGCTGCTTCATTTCTTATAATCCCAATGCTTGGATCTGTTGCAACAACTTTTAATATTACTGAAACCTCTCTATAATCTGGATTTTTATTATTTTTCTCGTCGCTATATGGTTTAGATGGATCAAAAGCTTTTATTAAATTTGCACCTGGTTTTGTTATTTCTTCACCTTTTCCTTTTGCTAAATAATCTGTTGTAATTTTTGTAGAATCACCTTTAACATATGTCCATCCCATTTTTGTATTATATTCTACTGCTGCTAATTCTTTTTTATCTGTTATAGGATTCATATCTTTATCAATTGTCGCACCTAAAAATTCTAATCCTTCTGGTATATCTTCTGTTATTTGAGAAGCATATCCATCAATTTGACCTTCATTATATACTCGTAAAGTATATTTTACTAAATCTCCTGTCTTAACTGAAACAGGTTCTTTGTTTAATTGATAATCTGCTGTTGTTGCTGTTCCATTTGCTAATTTAGTTATATCTACACCTTGTATTCTTTCTTTTACTTTCTTATCATTTACTTCTACTATTCTTTTGACAAGTTTTAAGTCAAAATCTTTCTTTTCTACGTCTTTTTTTACTATTAATTTCTCAAAATCATCATCATCTTGTTCACCTTTATAGAAATAATTTGTATCTGATAATTCTGCTTTATTTTGAGAATTTCCTTTATAACTATCCATATTATCTTTATTTACATTTGGAGTTGTTGAAGGTTCTGAATCTCTATCTTTGCCAGTTTGATTTGTTATTACAGTACCATTTATATCTACTTCTTCTGCTATATATGCCACATTTGTTAAAATCTTATCTTTATCTTCACTTGTAACTACTGCCTCTATTTCAATAGTTTCTGAATCTATTTTTCCTTTAGTATATGCTTTTAAGTTTTGTTTATTATCTTGTTTCTTTGTAAGAGTTAATTTATTAGTTCCTTCGTTATAGTCTACATCATAACCTTGTGTATTTATTTTTGAATATTTCAATCCTGTTGGTAATTGATCTACTATTTTTGTAGCTCTTCCATCGATTTCTCCTTCATTATATATAGTTAAATTATATGTAACTACTGCATCTTTTTTTACTTCTATTGGATCTTTTCTATGTTTATATGTTGCTGTTGTTCCATCTTCTAAAGTTTTTTCATCAATCACTGGTACTCTAGAATTTGTAACATTTACACCATTTACTTTTGTTATATATTTTCTTAATGCTAAGTCAAACTCTTGAGGTTGTCTTTCTATTTCCATTAATGGTTGTTCTTGATTGTTTTTGCTTGATGCATATAATGTTAATTGTGTTTTATAATTTCCATTTGCATTTGCATAATTATTAGCCTCTTTATTTGCTGTATCTATTAAATATTTATATAACAATTCTGCTTGTTGTTGTTTTTGAAAACCGGCACTAGCATTTGGTACAGTATTTGTTGGATTGTATTCGCTAAAGTTTTTATATGTACTTCCATCTTCTGTATACCATAACCAAGATGTATTTTCATATTTATTATATTTATTGTTTTCTTCCCCATAATTAGTAAAATACCACATTGCTGCTTGTTGAATTGCTTTTATTTCATCATCTGATAATTCAAAATTCCAAGCCTCTTTATGTATTCCTGCATTTTCTAATAATGTATTTTTTTCTGCTTCTGTTGAAACTCCTGGTAAATACACTATATTTGCAAGTGCTAACAGATTATTATAATGCCCACCATTTACAAGTTTTTTTAATATGTCATTTTGCTTTGCTATTTCTTCTCTTTCTTTGTACATATTAAAACTCAAATTATATTCTGCATTTTTTTTGACATCACTAAAACCTACTCCTGCTTTTACACAATATACATTTACTTCTTTAGGATCATTAAAATTACTGCTATTGTATTGAACTACATTCCAAATTTTTGCAGCTGAACCAGAAATTCCATTTGAATTTGGATCTCCTATTGCATATCCTAAATTTGGCGTTGATAATGTTCTTAATTCTGTTATTCCAAAATATAGTGGTGGATTAAGTGTCATTGCATTAGATGCACTTGGTAATAACATAAATATACTCATAAGTAATATTGATATAATTATTAATAATAATCTTTTTGTTTTCATATCTTACACTCCTTTTATTTATATTTTACACTATTATTTTATTTAGTCAATATACATATTTTAGTCTTTTTTTATAATATTTTTTTCTAGCTTACAACCCTTACGGATTAATAACTTTCAAATTTATTATTTATCTTTTTCATACATTACAATTATATTACATTTATAGTTCAAAATCAAGCCTTTATGTAAATTAATATGATTTTTGTGTAGTTCCGATATGTTTCAAGACTTTATCAAGAAATATTTTAAATTACTCACTTTATATTTCTAAATTTTATCATACTTTATTAAGTTACTTTATATTATATATAAGAGGTATTTTTATGATAAGAAAAAAAACATTATTAAAATTTTTTATTATTTTTATTTTCACTATTTTCATTTTTACAAATTCATTTGCTGATGATATAGCAATGCAAGAAGAAAATTTTGATATTTCATCATACTTAAATAGTAATGCTTATATTGAAAGTTCTAATTCAATTCAAGAAATCCCAACCATAAATTCTAGAGCATATGTTGTAATTGATAGAAAAACCAATACTGTTTTAGTTGGAAAAAATGAATATAGTAAAAAGAAAATGGCTTCTACTACTAAAATAATGACTGCAATAGTAATTATTGAAAATTATAATTTAAATGAAACTGTAACAATTAGTAAAAAAGCTGCTAATACTGGTGGTTCAAAGTTAGGATTAAAAACCGGTGACAAAATTACAGTAAATGATTTATTGTATGGTTTAATGTTGCGTTCGGGAAATGACGCAGCAGTTGCATTAGCTGAGTATGCTTCTGGTTCTATTGAAAATTTTGCTGAACTAATGAATCGAAAAGCAGTAGAATTAAATTTGACAAATACTCATTTTGTTACTCCTCATGGTTTAGATCAAGATGAACATTATACAACTGCATATGAATTAGCTTTACTTACAAATTATGCTTTAAATAATAAAACTTTTGCTAATATCGTAGGTTCTAAAACTTTTACTATAAATATAAATGGATACCATAGAGAACTTTTTAATACTAATGAATTATTGGGAAATTTTGATGGAGTTTACGGTGTAAAAACTGGTTTTACAAACGGTGCTAATCGTTGTTTGGTTACAGCTTGTAAACAAGGTGATAAAGATATAATTTGTGTAGTCTTAGGTGCTGATACTAAAAAATTTAGGACACAAGATAGTATTAAACTTTTAAATTACTCTTTAAGTAACTTTACATACATCGATATAAACAAAATAATTGAAGACGAGTTTTATAAATGGATTGAAAATAATACTGATTATTTTCATGTATATAAGGGTATTAGCAATGATTTAGCTCTATCTTGCCCAAAATTAAAATATAATATGATTCCAGTTAAGTTAAGTGATAAAGATAAAATACATATTTCTATAAATTGTAATAACAATTTAATTGCTCCTATTTTAGAAAATGAAAAGGTTGGCAGTTTAACTGTAACAATAAATGAAAAGATTATTTATTCCTTAGATATTTGTAATAAAAATCACATTGAAAAAAATAGTTTATCCGATTATCTAATGCTTTTTTTCAAAAATTTTAATGAGCTTATAAATTTTCAAATAATTTAATTATGATATTCTTTTTATAAAATTACAGATTTTAAATATATTTAAAATCAATGTTATTTTATAAAATCAAAAAGGGATTTAAAGAACTGTGTTTCCTTAATCCCCTTTTTTTATTTTACATTTTCTTTTATGTAGTCAACTACATCTCCTACTGTTACAACTTTTTCAGCATCACTATCTGGAATTTCTATATCAAATTCTTCTTCTAATGCCATAACTAATTCAACTATATCTAATGAATCAGCTCCTAAATCATCTATAAAAGATGCATCCATTGTTACTGCTGTATCAGCTACACCTAATTGTTCTACAATTATTCCTTTTACTTTTTCTAAAACTTCTTCTGAACTCACTTTTCGAGTTCACCTCCTCTCAAGTTTGCAAATGACATATTCATTTGATTTCTTTCATGTATATGTTCATTTATATTATATGATTACTGTTTTGTCAAGTAAATTGCTAAAATATTTTTATATTTGTACTATCAAGTCATATTTTTAATATTTTTTCTTTACATTTACTTAAATATTATAAATTTACCTAATTAATTCAAATAAGTTAATTTCAAAATTAATATTATCAAAAAATTAATTTTTGTTAATTTCTTCTTTTTGTCTTTGTTTTTCAAATTCTTCTATCATTCTATCAACTGCTTTATTCTCTACAAATTTTTCTGCTTGTATTAATGTATATTCAAATAATAAGCTATCACTGCTTCCATGTGCTTTAACTACTGGTTTTTTTACACCTAAAAATAAAGCTCCACCATATGATTTGTAGTCCATAACTTTGCTAAATCTTTTTATAGCTGGAAGTGCTGGTATTGATAATATTTTTGATAGTAAATTTTTTGTAAAACTTTCTGTTAATGATCTTTTTACAAATTTCCCTAATCCTTCTGTTGTTTTTAAAAATACATTTCCAGTAAATCCATCTGTTACTATTGCATTTATTTCTCCTGAAAAGGCATCTCTTCCTTCAACATTTCCTACAAAATTTATATCTAATTCTTCTGATTTTTCTTTTAGTAATTTATAACTTTCTTTTACTAATTCATTTCCTTTTGTTTCTTCTGTTCCTATATTTAATAAACCTATTGTAGGTCTTTCAATTCCATATGTATTTTTCAAATAGATACTTGACATTTGTGCAAATTGCAAAAGATTTATTGGTTTACAATTTGTATTAGACCCTGCATCTATTAACAACAATTGACTTTTATATGCTGGTAATATTCCTGCTAATGCTGGTCTATCTATTCCTTTTATTCTTCCTACTAAAAGTGTTGCTCCTGTTAATAATGCTCCTGAATTTCCAGCAGATATAAAAACATCTCCTTCTCCCTCTTTAAGCATTTTAAATCCTACAACCATTGAAGAATCTTTTTTATGTTTAATTGCAACAGTTGGAGTATCACACATTTCTATTGTTTCAGTAGCATTTTTAATTTTTAATCTATCAGAAACTTTTTCTATTTCTTTTCCTGTAAATTCTTTTACTTTTTCTCTAATTATATCTTCTTTACCAATTAAAATAACCTCTGCTTTTATTTTATTTATAGCATTTAATGCTCCTTTGATGTTTGCGTCAGGTGCATTATCTCCTCCCATAGCATCTAATAAAATTTTCAATTTAAATTCCTCCATATCGTTTTAATATATTATATATTAACATTACTATTTTATTATTCTTTTTTGAAAAAATCAAGCTTTTTTTGAATTATCTCTAATGATTTTGGGGTCGGAGACAAAAATCATGTTCTAAAATCAAAAAATAGCAAGGTCGTTACAAATAACGTAACCCTTGCTATTAATATATTTATTATTCGATTATATCAGCAACAACACCTGAACCAACTGTTCTACCACCTTCACGAATAGCGAATCTTAATCCTTTTTCGATAGCGATAGGTGTAATTAATTCGATTGTCATTGATACGTTATCTCCAGGCATAACCATTTCTGTTCCAGCAGGTAATTCGATAACACCTGTAACGTCTGTTGTTCTGAAATAGAATTGTGGTCTGTATCCGTTGAAGAATGGAGTATGTCTTCCACCTTCATCTTTTGTTAAAACGTATACTTCTGATGTGAATTTTGTATGTGGATGTATTGATCCTGGTTTACATAGAACTTGACCTCTTTCGATGTCTTTTCTATCTACACCTCTTAATAATGCTCCGATATTATCTCCAGCTTCAGCTTGATCTAATAATTTTCTGAACATTTCTACACCTGTAACAACAGTTTTTCTTCTTTCTGTTGTAAGACCGATGATTTCAACTTCATCTTGTAATTTAACTTCTCCTCTTTCTACTCTACCTGTTGCAACTGTTCCACGTCCTGTAATTGTGAATACGTCTTCAACTGGCATTAAGAATGGTTGGTCAATTGGTCTTTCTGGTGTTGGTATATAACTATCAACATATTCCATTAATTCTTTCATTGGTTTGTAAACTTCATCATCTGGATTTGTTGATGTACTTTCTAATACTTGTAATGAAGATCCTTTTACTACTGGAATATCATCTCCTGGGAAACCATATTCTGATAATAAATCTCTAACTTCCATTTCAACTAATTCTAATAATTCTGGGTCATCAACCATATCACATTTGTTTAAGTAAACAACGATATATTTAACTCCAACTTGTCTAGCAAGTAAGATGTGTTCTCTTGTTTGAGGCATTGGACCATCAGCTGCAGAAACAACTAATATAGCTCCATCCATTTGAGCAGCACCTGTAATCATGTTTTTAACATAGTCAGCGTGTCCTGGACAGTCAACGTGTGCATAGTGTCTGTTGTCTGTTTCATATTCAACGTGAGCTGTGTTAATTGTGATTCCTCTTTCTCTTTCTTCTGGTGCTCCATCGATTGTATCATAAGCTTCGAATTTAGCTTTTCCTAATAATGATAAATATTTAGTAATAGCTGCTGTTGTTGTTGTTTTACCATGGTCAACGTGTCCGATTGTACCGATGTTAACGTGTGGCTTTGTTCTTTCAAATTTTGCTTTTGCCATTTTATAATTCCTCCTTTTTATTTTGAGTTAGACTGTATGTCCTCCCTCATTTTATATAATTTAAATTTAATGACTTAAATTCTTTTAGTATTAGCATTTTATAACATTTTATAGAAAAAATCAATACTTTTTCTACAAAATGTATAATATGCAAATTTCATTATAATTATTACTATTATTAGATTTTTTTAATTAAAATCTTAATTTAGTCTTTTTTAGCTCTTGAAGCAACGATTTGTTCAAATACTGATTTTGGAACTTCTTCATAATGAGATGGTTCCATAGAGTATGTTCCTCTACCTTGAGTTTTTGAACGTAAGTCTGTTGCATAACCAAACATTTCTGAAAGTGGTATAAATGCATGGATTTCTTGCATTCCATCATTTCCATCCATACCTTCCATTCTACCTCTTCTTGAATTTACATCTCCAATAACATCTCCCATGTATTCTTCTGGAACTGTTATTTCAACTTTCATAATTGGTTCTAATATAACTGATTTAGCTTGTTTACAACCTTCTTTGAAAGCCATAGATGCGGCAATTTTGAATGCCATTTCTGAAGAGTCAACCTCATGGTATGAACCATCTACTAATGTAGCTTTAAAGTCTATAACTGGATATCCAGCTAAGATTCCACTTTCAGCTGCTTCTCTCATTCCTTGTTCAATTGGTTTTACATATTCTTTTGGAACAGCTCCACCAACTATTTTACTTTCAAATTCTATTCCTTTACCTGGCTCTAATGGTTCCATTTCAAACCAAACATCACCATATTGTCCTTTACCACCAGATTGACGGATGAATTTTCCTTGAACTTTTACTTTATTTCTAATTGTTTCTTTGTAAGCAACTTGTGGTTTACCTACATTACATTCAACTTTGAATTCTCTTTTTAATCTATCAACAATGATATCTAAGTGTAATTCACCCATACCAGCGATGATTGTTTGTCCTGTTTCATGATTTGTATATGTTTTGAAAGTTGGATCTTCTTCAGCTAATTTTGCTAAAGCTATACCCATTTTTTCTTGTGCTACCTTATCTTTTGGTTCAATAGCTATATCAATAACAGGCTCTGGGAATTCCATTGATTCTAGTATAACTGGAGCACTCATATCGCATAATGTATCACCAGTTGTTACTTCTTTTAATCCTACTGCAGCAGCAATATCACCAGCATAAACTTTTTCTATGTCTTCTCTGTGATTTGAGTGCATTTGTAGAATTCTTCCTATTCTTTCTTTCTTTCCTTTATTTGCATTTAATACAGTTGAACCAGATTCTAGAACTCCTGAATAAACTCTAAAGAAACATAGTTTTCCAACAAATGGGTCTGTTGCAATTTTAAATGCTAATGCTGAGAATGGCTCTGTATCAGATGTTTTTCTTTCTACTTCATTACCATCTTCATCAACACCTTTGATATGAGGTATATCAAGTGGTGATGGCATATAATCTACGATTGCATTTAATAATTCTTGAACACCTTTGTTTTTATATGAAGAACCACAACATACTGGAACTATTGTGTTTGCAAGAGTTCCTTTACGAAGACCTAATTTTATTTCGTCTTCTGTTAATTCTTCTCCATCTAAATATTTCATCATTAATTCTTCATCTTGTTCTGCAACAGCTTCAATCATTTTTTCTCTGTATTCTTGAGCCATTTCTTTCATATCTTCAGGAATTTCTGTTTCTTCAATTTCTTTTCCTAAATCATCTTTATGAATAAAGGCTCTCATTTTGATTAAATCAACTATACCTAAAAAATGATCTTCTGCACCAATTGGTAATTGAATTGGAACAGCATTTGCTCTTAATCTATTTTTTAATTGATCAACGCAAAGTAAGAAATTTGCTCCTGTTACGTCCATTTTATTTACATATACCATTCTTGGAACTTGGTATTTATCAGCTTGTCTCCAAACTGTTTCTGTTTGTGGTTGAACTCCACCTTTAGCAGCTAATACTGTAACTGCACCATCAAGAACTCTTAAAGATCTTTGTACTTCTACTGTAAAGTCAACGTGTCCAGGAGTATCAATAATATTAATTCTATTATCATTCCAGAAACATGTTGTAGCAGCTGAAGTAATTGTAATACCTCTTTCTTGTTCTTGTGCCATCCAGTCCATTGTTGCTGCACCTTCGTGAGTTTCTCCTATTTTATGAACTTTACCTGTATAGAATAAAATTCTTTCTGTTGTAGTTGTTTTACCAGCATCTATGTGAGCCATGATACCGATATTTCTAGTTCTCTCTAATGGATAAGCTCTTCCTGCCATCTATATTTCCCCCTCTCGGATTTTTTATCTTTTATTATTTCATTTTTGAATCTTTATCAAAAATAGTAAAATGTGCATTTGTGATTAACTGGTACAAGTTAAAGTGTACAGTTGACACCTCAAAATTTCAAACCAGATAACCAAAATGCGCAAATATTACTTTCAATGGATTTTACCATTTATAATGAGCAAAAGCTTTATTAGCTTCAGCCATTCTATGTGTATCTTCTTTCTTCTTGAATGCTCCACCATTTCCATTAACAGCATCTATTAATTCTCCAGCTAATTTTTCAGCCATAGTTTTTTCATGTCTGTTTCTAGCATATGATACTATCCATCTTAACCCTAAAGTTTGTCTTCTTTCTGGTCTGATTTCTAATGGAACTTGGTATGTAGCACCACCAACTCTTCTTGCTTTAACTTCAAGAACTGGCATTACATTTTCTAAAGCTGCTTCAAAAACTTCTAAAGGATTTTTTCCTTCTTTTTCTTTTATGATATCAAATGCATCATATACTATTTTTTGAGCAACTGATTTTTTACCATCTAACATTATGTTGTTTACTAATTTTGTAACAACTTTGCTATTATATATTGGATCTGGTAATACATCTCTTTTTGCTATATATCCTTTTCTTGGCACTATTCTTCCCTCCTTAAATTAATTAAATTATTAATGTTAATGCTTCATAAAAGCATTTCGGTACTCTGAAAAGTTTTACTTTTGTTTACTTTTCCGTATAGTGCTTTATAATCTATCTAAATTTAAGTACCTTAAGTTTAGTAAGAGTACAAGCACTAAAATTCTCTATTTTGAAAAATGAAATAAATTAGGTATATTGTGCATTTTATGAATTTGATACAAGCTGAAGGCGTACATAGGTACGTCGAAATTTGGAGCAAATGCATAAAATGTGCAAGATGCCTGATTTAGTTTATTTTTCTATTTTTTAGGTTTTTTTGCTCCATACTTAGAACGAGCTTGCATTCTATCTTTAACACCAGCTGTATCTAATGTTCCTCTTATGATATGGTATCTAACTCCTGGAAGGTCTTTTACCCTACCACCTCTTATTAATACAACACTGTGTTCTTGTAGGTTATGTCCTATACCTGGGATATAAGATGTTACTTCATAACCATTTGAAAGTCTAACTCTGGCTACTTTTCTTAAAGCTGAGTTTGGCTTTTTAGGTGTAACTGTTTTAACAACTGTACATACTCCTCTTTTTTGTGGAGCTCTGTTGTTTGTTAATCTCTTGTTTTTTGAGTTCCATCCATGTTGTAAAGCTGGAGATTTTGATTTTGTTACTCCTGTTTGTCTTCCTTTTCTTACTAATTGATTAATTGTTGGCACTTAAATTTCACCTCCTATTTTTATTTTAAAATTAATATAATATTACAAGATTACATATTTTATGTATCCTATCGTAACATTATATATTCTAGCATCTTTTGGTAACAAAGTCAATAAAAACCATAGAATTTTTTCAATTCTATGGTTTTTTATTTCTATATCTATTTTTCTTTTTCTTCGCTCATTATTTTTTGTACATTTGCTGCTAGTTCTTTCTGTCTTTCCTTTAAATTTTTAACTGCCTTTGCCTCTATCTGAGAATTTTTATTAGGTATTTTTTGTACAAAATCTCTGCCTTTACTTTTTACTGTCTTAAATTTTTCTTGTGAAAAATCTTTTACTTGTGCTACTTTATCCTTTGCTGTTTCTTTAACTGAACCAGCAATTGCTTTTGTTTTTTCTTTTGCTACTATTGCTCTATTTTTGTCAAACAATTTTCCACATACCCATGCTCCAGCTTTTTCTTCTGCTCTTACAAATTTATTTAATTTTAATTTTGAAAAAATGCTTGTATTTTCTAAGTTATGTACTAATTCAAAAGGTAAATCTTTCTTTTCAGATATACTACTTATATATTCTTTTAACTGTTTTGTATCATTTTCTAATACTGCTACTATTTCCGGATTTATCTTTCTTTTTAAAAGTGCCCCTTTTATTTTTCCTCCTGCAATTTCTCTACACATATCAGAAATTCCAAGTCTTTTAAAGTTTTCTTTTTTCTGTTCAAATATTCCTTCAGTAGAAATATTATATTCTTTTTTATCTCCTTCAATATAATATTTAATCTCACCGTCTTTTTCTTGTATTTCTATGTATTTAACTATATTTTCCTTTTTATCATATCTTACTTGTGGTATCTTCTTTTTAATAAAATTAATATTTGATAAATCTATATCATTATTTCTAGGTTTCTTATCTTGACTATTTGTATTCATTCTACTATCAGATATATCTGATGTTTTACTTTTATTTATATTATCTTTTCCCAAATATGGACCCACTTCAAATTTATGTGCATTATCATTAATGTCTACTTTTTTTGCCTGTTCTTTTAAAGTATTTTTTTCTGTTGTGAACTTTTCTTCTCCTAAATATGGTCCTACTTCAAATTTCACTTGATTTTCTTCATTTTTTTCTGCTGTTTCAGCCTTATTCTCAACTTTTTCTTCTTTATTTTCCTTATTTTCTTTAATGTTATTTTTTTGTTCCTTGTTTTCAGTTTCAGCTTCTTTTTCTTCTTTTTTATCCTCTTGCATTTCAGGTTTAACATTATATCTGCTCATCATTTTATCAACATATGAATTTAAAGTTTCTAATTCTTTTTCTTGTTTTACTATCTCCTTCAACTTACTATCTAATTCCATATTAATTTTTTCTAAATCTTTTTCATATTCTAATAATTCTGATGTCTTTGAAAATTTCCCCTCTGCAAAAGAATATTTTCCTTGCTCTTCTTTTATTGCTTTTTCACATTCCCTTTTATTTATAGTTAATCTTTTTACTTTCTTCTTTTCCTCGTCAATTTCCTTTTCTTTTTGTTGTTTCTTTTCAAGAATTTCTCTGTCTTTTCCTATATTATCTAATTCTTTATTGATTTTTATCAAATCTTGTTCACACTCATTTTGTTCAATTGTTTTTGAAAATTTCCCGTCTTTTAATTCCATTTTATGTTTGTTTGTTTCTTCTTCAATAACTTTTTGTAACTCTTCTTTATTCTTATTTAAATTTTTTTCATTTTTTTCCATTATTTCAAGTAACTTTTCTTCCATAATTACCCCTTTCAGAATATTTATCTATTCTCATAAAATATACCTATTTATAATTATAGCAAAATTTTTCCATTGTTTCAATCGTTTTATGTAAATTGTTTGTTTTTTAATAAAAATGTCATATTTTCGTAACATTTGTAACATTAAGGATTTCTAAGCTTCTTTCCGCCAATTTCATATATCTTTCTTTTTTATCCTTTATCTTCTTTCCTTCTAGTTCTGGTAAAATTCCAAAATTAGCATTCATTGGCTGAAATTTTGAATTTTCTGTTGAAATATATTTAGCCAACGCCCCAATTACATTTAATTCTGAAAAAGTAACTTTATGCTTTTGATGATTTTCAATTCCTTTTTTGTAATCTGCTACTGCATTTATAGCTGAAACCATTCCGGAAGAAATTGATTCTACATATCCTTCTACTCCGGTTATTTGTCCTGCAAAATATATTTTATTATTAGACTTTAAGTTATAAGTTTCATCTAATAACTTAGTAGAATTAATATAAGTATTTCTATGCATTACTCCATATTTTATAAATTCTGCATTTTCTAGTCCTGGTATCATTGAAAATACTCTTTTTTGTTCTCCAAATTTTAAATTTGTTTGAAAACCTACTAAATTATATAAACTTGCTTGTTTATCATCTTGTCTTAATTGAACTATCGCATAAGGTCTTTTTCCTGTTCTTGGATCATCAAAGCCTACTGGTTTTAGTGGTCCAAATCTTAAAGTATCAATTCCTCTATTTGCCATTATTTCAACAGGCATACATCCCTCAAAAATTTCTTTCTTCTCAAATTCATGTAAATTTACCACATCTGCTTTTATTAATTCACTTACAAAACACTCATACTCTTCCTTGTTCATTGGGAGATTTATATAACTTTGTTCTTCTATTTCTTGTTTTGCTAATCTATTTTTCCATTCTTCCATAGTTTCTTCTTTTTTCTTTTCTTGACTATATCTATCTCCATAAAATGCAATATCAAAATTAATACTATCTTTTGATACTATTGGTGCTGCTGCATCATAAAAATATAATTTATCTTCTCCTGTTATTTTTTGAATTTGTTCTGCCAATTTTTCTGATGTTAATGGACCAGTTGCTATTATTACTATTCCATCTTCTACAAGTTTTGAAATATCAATAACTTCTTCATTTATAACTTCTATTAAATCGTTTTTATTGATTTCTTCTGTAACTCTTTTAGAAAAAATTTCTCTATCTACCGCTAATGCTTGTCCCGCTGGTACTGCTGTTTCATCTGCTACTTTTATCAGTAAAGAACCTAATCTTCTTAACTCTTCTTTCAAAAGTCCACAAGCGTTTGTTAATAAATTTGATTTAAATGAATTACTACATACAATTTCAGCTAAGTCTTTGTTACTATGTGCAGGAGAAAATTTTATCGGTTTCATTTCATATAATTTTACTTTTATTCCGCTTTTTGCAATTTGATAAGCTGCTTCAGTTCCTGCTAATCCTCCTCCAATAACAGTTATATAATCTTTCATCGTTCTTCTTCCTCTTCTTCTTTCTTATATTCTTCCCAACTTTGTGAATCTTTACTTTTATCAGATTCCTCTTTCAACTTTAAAATAGTATTATCAGTTAGTTCTTTTCTTCTTAAATTATCTAATTCTTCTTCCTCTTGCAATTCTTTTATTTCTAATTCTGCTCTAACAGTCTTTACATCAACTTCCTCTACTTGATTTTCCTCTAAATACTGTTGCTTAAATTTCAAATAATTTATATTTTCTTCTAACTTTTTCATTTCTTGTGTTACATCTATTTCTTCTATTGATAAATCTGCTATCTCATTATAAATTTCTAGCATATTTTCCAATACTACTATTTGACCTTTATAATTTCTCTTTTCTTGACTAGAATATTTTTCCTTTAAATTTCTTATGCTATTATTATATTCTTCTAACTTTCTTCTTTTAGATATATTTAAAACGAATTCTTCTTTCTCTTCTTTTTGCCTTTCAAATTTTTCTGCCCAATTCTCTCTTTTCTTCATGACTTTTCTCCTTTTATTCTTATTAATATAAATTTATATTTCATTAAATATATCATTTGGCAAATTTTTACTATTGTTTAGTAATAAATAATTCTAAATTCATTCATATAAATAATATTAAAATGTATCAAACAATTTCATAATCTCAGCCTTAGATAATTTATTTATAAATGATACTTTTGTACTTAGCATACTATCCATTAGTTCTGCTTTTTTCTGTTGCAATTCATATATTTTTTCTTCTATACTATTTTTAGTTATTAACTTATAAACTTGTACATTATTTTTTTGTCCAATCCTATAAGCTCTATCTGTTGCTTGGTTTTCCGTAGATAAATTCCACCAAGGATCATAATGAATTACCATATCTGCACCTGTTAAATTTAGTCCGGTTCCTCCTGCTTTTAGTGAAATTAAAAATATTTTTACTTCGGGATTTTGGTTAAATTCATCTACTAATTTCATTCTTTCCTCTACTTTAGTAGCACCTGTCAATTTAAAGTAATTAATATTTCTTTGTTTTAATTCTTCCTCTATTATTTTAAACATTGATGTATATCCAGAAAATAATAATATTTTATGATTTCCTTGAATTGCATCTTCTATTATTTCCATACATTGTTCTAGTTTACTGCTTCCATCTTTATAGTTCTCTATAAATAAACTTGGATGACAACATATTTGTCTTAATCTTGTTAAAGCTGCTAATATTTTTATATGGCTTCTTTCTACTCCATTTATATTTATTTCTTCTGCTACTTCTTGTTTTGCTTGTGCTAAATATGATAAATATATATTTTTTTGCTCTTCTCCCATTTCATTACTTAAAACTGTAACTGTTTTATCTGGAAGTTCTGTTAATACTTCTTTTTTTGTTCTTCTTAGTACAAATGGTTCTATTAGCATTTTTAGTTTATTCATTATTTTTACATCGTTGTCTTTCACTATTGGTGTTTCATACATATTTTTAAATTGTTTATATGTAAATAAATACCCTGGCATTATATAATCAAATATTGACCACAACTCTGCTAATGAATTTTCTATTGGTGTACCAGTAAGCGCATATTTTGTATCTGCTAAAATTTTCTTAATTGCTTTTGCATTTTGTGTATTACTATTTTTTAAATATTGTGCTTCATCTGCTATTATAAATCTAAAATTGTAATTTTTATCCTTATATAATTCTATATCTCTTTTTAATAAATCATATGATGTAATTACTAAATCATAATTTTGAATTTGTGATATTTTTTTCTTTCTTTCTTGCAATGTTCCATTTATTACCATAGTTTGTAATCCTTCTGCAAATTTCTTAGCTTCATTTTCCCAATTTAAAGCTAATGAACTAGGAGATACAACTATACTTGCTCTTCTTTCCTCAGTAGTTGTATTTTCCACATAATCAACAATTATTGATAACATTTGAATTGTTTTTCCCAATCCCATGTCATCTGCTAAAATTCCTCCAAAATTATATTTATCCAATGTTTTTAGCCACTTAAATCCTGTTTTTTGATAATATCTAAGTGTATTTTCTAATTTTTCTGGTATTTGTATTTCTTCTTCAATATTTTCTTTATTTAATTGTTTTACTACTTTTTTATATTCACTATTTTTATTTACTTGATTACTATTTATCCCTTTTAATAACTTATCTAAATAGAAACTTCTATAAATTGGAAGATTTATTTCTCCTTCTTCTATTTCTTTATAATCTATTCCCATTCCAGTAGTTAATTTATCTATAAATTCTATCTCTTCATTATTTTCTAAGTTTAAAAAGCTTCCATCTTTTAATCTATGATATTTTTTCTTCAAGTTATATTTTGACATTATATCTTCTAATTCATCAATATCTATGTCTAATTTTTTTAGGTCTATTGATAATAAATTGTTTTCAACTTTTACTCCTAGATTTCCAATTTTATTTTGTCTTATTTGTTTTTGTTTAAAGTTTTCTGTTACTAATACATCAAATTTTTTCATATAATAGTTTATATCTTCTGTTAGAAATTGATAAATTTTATCATTATCAGGTAATATAAATCTTAAATTATTTATATCAAACATAAATCCACTTTTCCTAAAAATATTTAAAGTTTTGGTTTCTTCAATTTTATTTCTAGCAAAATTTATTTTTTGCTTTTCGTCTAATGGATTAAATTCATTATCTCCATATTGAAATTTGACATCTGCTATTAAATAATCATTTTTATCAAAGTCTAAATATACTTTTATTACCAATATTTCTGGCTTGTACTTTTCTATTTCTTCATCTCTTAAATTTTCTAAATTTATTGCATCATTTACCTTAGGTATTACAATAGAAAATAACTGAGATAGTTCTTTTTTTCCTAATTTAACTTCTGTCATATAGTTTTGTCTAAATATTTCTAACATTTTTAAATTTGTTTTTTCAAATTCTTTTGAGCATCTATATAATTTTTTATCATTTAAAACATACTTATATTTTTTTCCTTTTATAATAGATACTTTATATATATCGATGCTTGGTACTATTTCATATTGGTCTTTTTCTAATTTATTTACTATAAATTCTATATCAGGTTTTTCCTCTGTAAATTCTACTAAATTTTCTGTATATTCTCTTTTTACTAAAATCTCTTTTCCTTTTAGTATTTCAAATAAGTCATCTATTCCACTATTACTTAATATTATGCTATTTTCACTTAATGCATTTCCATAGAATCTATAATTACTATTTGCGTTTGAGTTTGCATATTTTATAATCTCTGCATATTTCATTAGAAATTCTAATAAGTCTTGACTTTCTTCTTCAAAATTTTCTTTTATATGAACAAATTTTAAATTTTTACCATAACTATAATTTTCTTTGTTTAACATTCTTGTATAAAATTCTGATAAATTCTTTATTTTATACATTTTTGTTTTTCCAATTTTAAATTCGAGTTTCATTTCTCCTGTGAATTTGTCATAATATATACTTGGTTCTAATTTAATGATTCCTTGATGGTTTATTTCTAATTGTTCCTCTTCAATATCTTCTAATTCTTCGTTATAAAAGATATTCACCATTTGATTAAAAATTCTGTATTCGTTTTGAGTTATACTTGAATTCATTGCATTTTTTGATACTTTTTCATCTTCTATTTCTTCTTTTTCTTCGAATATTTCGAAATCTTGACTTTTATCATCTTTGGATTTAACTATATCATAATCTTCTTGTAATTCATTTGTTAAATAATAGTTATCCCCTTTATCAACAAATGTTAGTGCTGTTGCCAAAGAATGCTTACATACTCCATAGTGATTATAATAATCTGGACAAGTACAACTTACATCTTCTATTTCTCCATCTTTCACTAATACATATGTATTATATATTTCCCCATTGCCTTTTACCTTTGCTTTTATTTCAAAGTTTAGTGGATTTTCATATTCGTAGTTTAAAATTGTCACTCTCTTTTCTTTTCTATATCTCTGAGCTTTTTTTGTTCTTTCATAACCAGCATCATTATATAAATTTTCTATTACATTTTTATTAACTCGCATATTTTTTCTCCTTTTATTCGGTTAATAATTATATAATATTTTTTGTTTATTTTCAACCAAATTATTAACTTTTATTTATATACTCCTATATTGCTTTTTTCTTCAATTTTTATAATAAAAATCCCTCTTAAAGTATCAACCTATTTTACTAGTGTTACTTTAAAAGGGATATATTAATGTCTAATTTTTTAACTTATTAAATCATTATTTTATAAAACTAATAATTTAAATATTTATATCTTTTAAATATTATTATTGATATTACAATAAATATCACAATAAAAACTATTAAAATAATTCCTGTACCTGCTTTAGGAAGTGTTTGCTGGGTTGAAACTGTGTTATCCACTTTGTTATCTTCATAATTTTGTTCATTTTCCCCTTCACCCATTTGATTATTCCCATCATTACTATCTTGATTGTTTTCATTGTCCTCTGTTTGATTATTTTCTCCATTTTGATCATTATTACTGTCATCATAGTCAACAACATTTACTATGCATGTTGCTGAAATATCCGGATTATCTGCTGATGTAGCTGTTATTACTGCTGTTCCAACTTTAATTCCATATAATTCTCCATCTGTAACTTTAACTACATTCTCATCTGAACTTGTCCAAATAATATTCTTATTAGTGGCATTTGATGGAAGAACTATTGCATTTAAACTAGCTGTATAGTTCACATACATACTAATTTCAGTTTCATCTAATTTAACTTGAGATACTCTTACCGGAACATTTTCCTCACCTGAATCAATATTAGGATTTATTGCGTTTAATGTTAATTGTGTGTTATTTGCAGTTGCGGATATTGAAGAGTCATCTACATTTGTTCCTATAAAATCTTCAAACCCTATTGTAAATTGTTTCGGTTCAATATTTTCATTAATTTTAAATGTTAATTTAAGAGTTCTGATATTTGCATCTAAATAATATATAGAAATATTAGAACCACCATCATTATATTCTGATACTTCTGCACTATATAATCCAGAAACATCACCAGATTCTGTTATAAATTCTTCTTTTCCTGGAATATAACTAATTATGTTGGAATCATAAGTAATTTTCCCCCCAATATATGTAAATCCTGTTTCCATTGGCTGATTACTTGAGTCAGAAATTCCTATACTTATTTGAAATTCTTGTCCTATATCAATGTTTTCTTTTTCTGTATTTATATTTAATTTAAAATTTTGATTTGCTGCATACGCATTTATTGAAAATACATTTAATGCAAAAAAAACCAGAAGAAGTATTATAAAAATTCTATTTTTAAATTTCATGTTATTTGCTTCACTCCATTCAATTATTATTTTTATTATATACTTCTTCATCTTTCTAATCAATACTTTAAACGATATTTAACATTTTTGTAATATTTTTGTAATATTTCAAAAATCTCAAACCAGCTGTTTGCTTTTCTCTATTTTTTCTTGTCAAATATGTAATAAGATATTTTTACATCTTCTATATCAGATACTGAAAATGCACCTTCACTTTTTGTACTATTAGGATTATTTACAACAATTTTTCCGTTTTTATCAATTCCTCTTAATACCACAAAATGAAGATTATTTGTAAATAATGCTTTTGGTCCTTTTTTACAATACATTACTACTGGTCTTCCATCCAGTAATGCCTTTTTTACCTGTGCAGTGCTTGATGTTGTTGTAACATTACCAACATTATATTTCTTAGCTGCTGCACCAAATAAACTTCCATTTGAACCTACACCATTAAAATGTCCATTATTATCTGCCCATGTTGCAACTGATTCAACAGATATATTTTTATCTGTCAAATATCTCAACACCATAGTCGTAGATACAATTCCACATCCATTGGCTGCCATTGTTGAACCTTGGTGTACTGGGAATCTATAATTTGCGTATTGTGGAGCATTTTGATAAATTTTTTGTATATTCAAAACATTACTTGTTTTTGCTTTTACGCTTACTTTACAAATTGCTTTTTTTCCATTTTTTTGTTTTTGCTGTTATTACACAATTTCCAACTTTTTTTGGTGTAACTCTTCCACTAGTATCTACTGTTGCCACTTTTGTATTACTACTTGACCAAGTTATTCCCTTTAAATTACTACTTGTTGTACTTGGAGTAACTGTTGCTTTTAATGCATAACTTTTGGTACCCATTGTTAAATTCAAAGTTGTTTTACTCAATTTTATTCCTGTTGGTGATGTTTGAACTGTTACTTCACATACAGCTTTTACTTTTTCATTCTTTTTCAAATATACCGTTATTAATGCTTTACCATTTGCTACCGCTGTTACATTTCCATTATTATCTACTTTTGCAACTTTTGAATTATTACTTGACCATACTAAATCTTTATTTTCAGCGTTTTGAGGTTCTAAAATTACATTCAATGTCTTTTTGCTTCCCACTTCCATTGTTACATTTTTTAGTTCCATTTCTAGCTTTTCCGCCAATATTTCTTTATATATAATCCATTCTGGATACTTCTCTCTCAAGCTGTCATTTTTTAATACAGCTATATGTCTTTGAAACTTTGTCGAATCAAGTGAATCTATTTTTGAATCCTTGTTTATATCTAATTCTTCTCTCATCGCATCAGATATATGGTACCAATTTGGATGTTGTTCTTTAATGGTTTCATTTTTTTCTGCTAACATATATCTTTCTATTAAAATTTTCCTATTAATAGCATCAAATAATTCTAGTTCTTCTGGATTTTTATTTATAGAACCTGAAACACCTCTAAGTTCATCATTTATATCCAAGTCTTCATTTGCCTTAATTATTGGCATTGAAAAAATATTCAAAACTATTATAAAAATTAAAATTATCATGAATTTTAATTTAATTTTTCTCATAATATCACCTTCTTTACTAATATTATTATATTGCTTTTTAATAGAATTGTCAAATTTATGTAACTTCGTGTATGAGTTTTTATGACTGGGGATTTCCCTAGATTTTAATATTTTTAAGCTCTAAGTTATAATTTGATTGGATTTTTCTTGATTTAAACTACATTCAATCTACTATATTTCTTATTAAAGTTCAACATTAATAAGCCAAAAGTTATATATTTTTTTGACTTTTTTCTTTAGTTTATTAACATTAATTCACTGCATTTTTTATCCCTTAATATGTCTATTACAGCCTGTTGTTCTTGTCCTGTGAAATTATTTGCTGTATGTTAGTCAATGATGTGAAACAAATTAATATATTATTCTTGTAATATATTGAATTTGTTTCATATTTTATACACACATTAACTCTGCTCTTTTTTCTTTTGGTGTTAAATACCCCCAAACTGTCATTGGATGTTCTTTCTTTATTTCTGCTTGATTATATGTGAATTCTATTTCATTATCAGTTTGTATCTCTTTTGTTTTATATCCATAGTATTTTATACATTTTCGCACGAAATCTACTGTATTCATTGGTGTATGCTCTTCATAGCAATATAAAAATCTTTCTCTACTTGCTTCATCTATATTTGTTTTTTCATCAATTCAATTATACTACTTGAATCACCTTTTTCTATTATTTTTGTTTCACATCAATTGTAACACTACAAAATTTATATAAAAAAGAAACCTTCTACGAATAAAAGGTTTCTTTTTTAGTTAGTTACTTGCCAAAATATAACAACCATTTAGATATTGACAAGTCGATCTTTTCTTCTCTTAATTTTTTTATTTGGTCACTATTTTCAATATACATTTCTATTTGCTTTTGTATTAAAGTGTCCGACTTCAGTTCTGGAAAAAGTGAAACAAGATTCATAAAATCTTTATCTTTTATTTCAGCATATGCATTGGCTTCAAAATCCATATAACTTTTTACAGAGACATTAATCTTTTCTTCGATTGTTGCATTCTCTTCTTCATACATTGTAATTTTGCTATCAATAGCGTGTCCTATTCCTATTTCATTAATGAGTAAAATCACCCAAATAAATAACCAAATAGAAATAAAAGAAGTCACAAAAATAGCTGGGTTAAAAAAATCATTATTTTTACCAATTTTTATTCTCATCCAAGCCAAGAATATTAATAATGACACAAAAATAATCAAAAGAATACTTACCATATTTTTCCTCCTAGTTCTTTTATTGTTAATAGTAACATATATGTAAAACCAAAAAGTTAGAGGAAACTCCTCTCACTAATTAGTGAAAGTAGGAAAATGATACAATTTTTACTTATATCAATATATAATATAACATATTTTACATAATATTTCAAATCTTTAGCTATTTATTTTTTACACCATTAAAAAGACACAAATTTATTGTATAAAATAAATTTGTGTCTTTAAGGTTTTTCACCTAATTCAATTTTATTTCTTTTATTACTTCTTTTTGTCTTGCAAACTCTACAAACTTGTTGTTTATCTTCATAGTATTTTGCAATTAGTTCATCTAATTCTATGCTTAATTGATAAATGATAGTATAGTCTTTTTTCTGTTCTATACTTTGATTTAATTTGTTTCTTAATTTACAAATTTCATCATTTAACATACTCATCTCTCCTTTTTTATTAATTTATCTTTTGTATAATTATAAATTAACACATAAATCTTCCCTAGTCAAGTATTTTCAATGGTTTTTGTCAACTTTCGTATAACATTTTTTCTTGTTTTTCGACAGCTAGAAACAGAAAAAAACGGTATTATTTTTTTGAATTTATAATAACCGTTTTTTTTACACATTTTTTGTCTATTATTTTTTAACTTTTTACTATTGAAAGTACCATTTTATCTTCTTTAAACACATCTTTTAACACTTGGTTTAAATATTCTACATTTATACTGTTTATTTCTTCTATATAGTCAAAACTATTAATTCCTTTGAAGTAATCTGCTAAAAATATTCTTGCTATATCTGTAACATCATTGTATTCTCTTACATATCCACCATATATCATTTTTTTGTTTCTTTCAAAGTCATCTTCGTCAATTCCTTTTTCTATTAATTCTTTCACCCTTATTTTAAATTTTTCATATAATTTTTCAGGATCTGTTGATTGTCCAGCAATTAGTATATGAGCATATGTTTTCGAAAATTCATAGTCTAAACTTGCTCCCGAATAAATTAAACCTTCGTTATATAACTCTTTGTATAATTTTGAACTTCTTCCCATTATTATATTTAGTAAAATTCCTATTGCAATATGTTTCTTTACTATATCTGCCCTGTTAGAATTTTCTATATTATCAATTTTATCTTTTATTCCTATTGTATATAGTGGTTGACTAACTTCTAATTTTTGCTCTATTTTTTCTTTTACAATTTCTTCTGGTTCCTCTTGAAAAATTCTTTCTATTTTTCCATTGCTTTTTTTATCTATTAATCTTTTCTTTACTTCTTCTATTAATTTTTCTGGCTCAAAATCCCCACAAATTACCATTGCCATATTCGATGGATTATAAAATGTTTCATAACATTTATATAATATTTCTTTATCTATTTTACTGATACTTTCTATTGTTCCTACAATATCTATTTTTATAGGATTATTATGGTACATTGCTTTTAATGCATTTAAATATACCCTCCAATCAGGATAATCATCATACATCATTATTTCTTGACCAATTATTCCTTTTTCTTTTTCTACATTTTCATCTGTAAAATATGGATGTTGAACATAATCCATTAATTCATCCATTGCTTCATAAAAATTATCTGTACATTCAAATAAATATGCTGTATGGTCATTTGTTGTATATGCATTTGCTTCTGTTCCTAAAGCTGTTAAAACATCTAAACTATTTACACCGTTTTCTTGTTCAAACATTTTGTGTTCTAGAAAATGTGCTACTCCATTTGGTACTGTTGTTTTTTCTTCTTCTCCGGGAACTATGAACTCATTATCATTTGAGCCATAATTCGTACCCCAAATCATATATTTCTTTTGAACACCTGGTTTTGGTATTATCATTACTGTTAATCCATTATCAAGTTTTTCAATATATACTTTTTCTTTTACTTTCGAATTTTCTATAATTTGCATTAAAAATTTCATTCCTTTCTTACTTTGCTAAAAGTCACATATAGTAGTGAAAGATTATTTATTTATTTCTTTCATATTAAGTCTTTCTTTTCTAATTTCTTAAGAAATATATTGTATTTATTTTTACTTTATTTGCTATATTTATAACATCTTGTTTAGTAACTTTTTGAATTTTCTTCATATAATTTTCTAAATCAACTTCATTTTTTGATAGCTCTTGCCCAAAGCAATATGTTATTTGAGTATCTTGTTCATCATCTATCAATTTTATTGCTGCTAATATGCCTTTTTTTATATTCTCAACTTCTTCTTCTGTAAAATCTCCTGCTTTCATATCTTCTATTTGTTTTCTTATAAGTTCTAAGGCTTTTTCATAGTTTGATATTTCTATCCCACATCTGGCAAAAATATTATTTTTATTTCTTAAATAGCTTGAACTTGCTGAATATGCTAAATGTGCTTTTTCTCTTACATTCTGGAACATTTTAGAATTAGCACTTCCACCTAATAAACTATTATATACCATTGTATCATATTTTAATTCTTCATTATCCAAATCAACATCTAATCCTAATACTAATTTTCCTTGTGTTACATCCATATTTTCTATTATAGTTTTTTCTTCAACATTCTTTGATTTATTTTGATTCACATTATTCGTAACATATTTAGGTTCTCTTTCGTTTAATTCTTTGATATTTTCATTATTATTTAATATTTCTTCAATATTTTCATTGACATCCCCAGATACAAATATATCAATTTTGCACTCTTCTCTTAATTTTTTGTATTGGTCATATAGGTTATTTTCATTAATATTATCCATATCCTCTATATATCCAAATTTGTATAATCCAAATGGTTCATTTTTATACATTTCTTCTATACATCTATCAAGAGAATAACTTGCTTTATTATCTATTTTTCCTTCTATTCTTTGTTTTATATTATTCTTTTCTTGTTCAACATATTGTTTTTTAAAACCTTCATTTTCCACTAATGGATTAAACACTATTTCTACTATCTTTTCAATAGCAGTTTTCAACATATTTTCATCAGTTTGTGGTAAAAATTTATCATTTATTGTTTCTATATAAAATTTTAAAACTTGATTATCTCCTGTTTTATCTAATCCACAGTCAAAACTAGCTCCATACATTTCTTCAAGTTCTTTACTAATTTGTTCTTGAGTTGGCATATTTTTACTTCCTCTTCTTAGTAAAGCTGATATTACTGCATTTTTAGTTACAGTTTCTCTTTCTAATTTCGTTGTTAAAAAAATTGCAATTAGGTTTGTTTTAAATTTGTCTGTTTTTATCGTATGCAAATTTATTCCTTTTTTTATTTCACTTTTATTGTATTCCATAAAATACCTCCTTCTGGATTATTGTATTACTATTTTTTGTTATTTACAATATATTTAACTATTCTTTCTAACTTATTATACTTTTTCTGCAAATTTTTATTCAAAAGCAAAGAGAGAATAATAAAATTTTATATAATTTTTATATTGTATAGAAATCTTCTTTATTTATATATTTTTAGTAAAAGCAAAAATAGAAATGAAAATAACTTTCCATCCCTATTTTTATTAATTATTTAATTACTAGAATTTTCTTTTTCTTGCAGCCTCTGATTTTTTCTTTCTCTTTACACTAGGCTTTTCATAATGTTCTCTTTTACGTACTTCTTGAAGTACTCCATTTCTTGCACATTGTCTTTTAAATCTTTTTAATGCATCTTCTATATTTCCATTATTAACTTTAATCTCTAACATTTAATTTCCCCTCCTTCCGGTCATACGAAAACTGTATGTTGGGATAACCCTTATTAACGTTATTAATTATACCTTAAAGCTATGTGGTTGTCAATAGCTATTTTTTTAAGTTTCAGTTTTTTATGAAATTTCTAAATGCATTATGAATATATTGTTATATTTTAATAACTTATATTCTTTATTTTTTCCATATAATCGCTCTTTCTCCGAAATTATTTCCCCATGGTGAACCTGATATGCTTCCTTTTTCTTTATCAATAATAATTTCTTTCAATTTTGGTGTATTTAAAAAACAATTTTCTCCTATTGTATCAACATTGCTTGGAATCTCTATCTTGGTTAGTTCAGTACATCCAAGGAAAGCATTATTTCCAATATAAGTAATACTTTGTGGCATTAATATAATTTTTGTTTTATTTTTTTCGCTAAAAGCATCATTTGGTATTTTAGTTACCCCATTTGCTATTGTTATTTTTTCTTGATATGTTGCAACAGATATTACTTCTGTTTTATTTTTGTTATATATTATTCCATTCTCTACCATAAGCATTCCATTTTCTTTATCTATTGTTACTTCTTCTAATTTAAGACATCCATAGAAAGCCATAACCCCAATCTTTTTTACATTTTTTCCAATATTAATACTTTTAACAGTATCTTTACATATAGCATAATCTTCTATTTCTTCTAATGAATTTGGAAAATTAATTTTTGTAGCATTAGTTAATTGAAATGCTTTGGGTTCTATTATTTTTACTCCTTCTTCTACCGTTATCTCTGCATCTTTTGTAAAATTCATATACAGTATTGTTTTCTCTTTATCATATATTGATTTATTATTAACTATATAATTAGGATTATTTCCATCTATTTCTATTTCTTCTACACTATATGGAAAAAATGATATTTCCATTCTATTTACACTTTCTGGTAATATTACTTTTTTAACTATTCCATTTCCATTTTCATTCAATAAATTCGCTGGTAATTCTGTTATACCTTTAGGTACAGTAAAAGTATCACCATTTATTGCTAAATTTGATATAAAGTACATTTGAGTCTTTTCTTTATTCATTAATATTCCATTTTCAAATACAAAATTTGTATTATTTCCAATGTCGAATAAATTTAATTTTAAACATCCCGTAAATGCATTTGAACCAATAATTTTCAATGCTGAAGGTATTTTTATTTTAGTAAAATTAATACATCCTCCAAAAGCTCCTGCCTCTATAGTTGTAACATTCTCTGGAATTTCTATATTTTGCATTTCTTTGCAATATTTAAACATTTCATAACTAATTCTTGTTATATTTTTTGATAATTTTACATCTTGTAATGAAAAACATTTTTCAAATAAGTTTCTTCCAATAGTTGTTACTGTATCTGGTAATTTTATCGTTCTTAACTTTGTACATCCTGCAAATGCAAAATCTCCTATTTTTGTTACTCCTTTACCACCTTTTGCTTCTATTATTATTTCTTCTATTTGGCTGTTTCCATTAAAAGCATTTGATTTTATTTCTCTTACTGTTGATGGTATTATTACTTTTTTTAATTCTACCCCGTCTGATGCTGTATTTGCAAAAGCTCCTTCTCCAATCGATGTTACACTTTCTGGTAATTTTAATGTTCCATTACTGTCTATTAGTAATAAATTATTCTCTGAGGATATTAGCTCACCATCTATAATTTCGTATGGATTTACTTCTATTCCTAATTCAATTGCTACTTTTATTTCTTTTTTATCTTTTGTGTCTAGTACAATTTTTCCTTTTTTAATTTGAATTTTTTCTGTATAATTGCTTTTCATATTTGGAAATATTGTTTTTATTGTTCCTGTTTCTCCATTTTCTTGTGTATTATATTTTAAATTATCTTGTCCTGCAAATAATGTCTCTTGATCAAAATTCATATTTTGTATTTTTTTACCTGCTATATATAGCTCTAATTGTTCTTTATACTCAGCTAGTTCTGTTGATATTTTGGATTCTTGTGCATTTGTTATTATTCCATTATCCCCTGTCAATATTCCTATTGAAACTCCTGCTAATATTAGCAATACTATTATTGTTATTACTAAAGCTATTAGTGTAATCCCTGTTTGATTGCTTTGTATTTCATTCATAAAAACTCCTCCTCTTTTGTTGTACATAAAATATTATGTATCATTTTTATTATACCAAACTTTCAATCATTTTTCTAGTTAAACATTCTTTGTAATATAATTGTAATATATATTCCTATCTTCATACATAACTTTTAATGTATAAAGATTTCTTTATTCAATTTTTTGCTAATATGTATATATATTATAAATTTAGCAGGTGATTAATTTGAAATTTAAAAGAATTAAAGATTTAAGAGAAGATAATGATAAACTTCAAAAAGATATTGCTAAACTTCTTGGAATTTCCCAGCAATATTATTCTGAATATGAAAGTGGCAAAAGAACTATTCCTATTTCACATCTTATTACTTTGGCACAATATTATCAGACTTCTATTGATTATATAGTTGGTATCTCTGACTTAAAAAATAATGTATCAAACAAAAAAACAAGTTAATTTGATCAATTTTATAAGATTAAATTAACTTGTTTTTTTGTTTATTTATTATGCATTTTTAGGCTATCTTGTTATGAAAATAAGTTTCCTATCCAATTAAATAAAGGATTTTCAAATAAAAATTCTCTCATCCATCCATTAGTAAATGGAATAAACCATAATGCTATTCCTATTAATATTATAATGATTATAGTAAGTATTACTGCAATTATATCATTTTGTGTAATTTTTTTTAGTTCATCCCTTTTAGGTTTATTTTTATATAACTCTTTTGTTAGTTCCACAATTCCAGAAAAAGTACCTAATTTTTGATTGTATTCCTGTCCTTCTTCTTTTTCTTTACTTGATTCGCATTCATTAACATTATTAGATTTATAATTGCTTCTTGTACTATCACTATTAGTATGATATTGATTTACATTGTTTTTTGTATAATATCTTCTTTGATACATTTCTTCTATTTCTTTTTCAAGCTCTGCATCGTATTGTTCTTTTAAAAATTCATCTGATAATACATCATATGCTTCATTGATGTCTTTTATTTTCTTTTCTGCATATCTTTGTTTTTCTCCTGTATATAAATCTGGATGATATTTTTTCACTAATACTTTATATGCTTTTTCTATTACTTCTTTTGATGCTTTTTTGTTTACTTCTAATATTTCATAATAATTTTTCATAATTCTTACCAAAAGTTTCCTTTCTCTTCTTTTGTTATTGATATTTTATACTAAATTGTAAAAAATATCAATACAAATATATTTAAGTTTTGTTTTTTATTTTAGTACTCAGGAAGCTATTTCATTGTTTAATAAAATAGATATGTTCAAAATAATAAAATAGCAAAACTAAACTAATATTAATAATTCTTCGTAAGTCTTTTTTAGTTTTCTTGTTGTATAAAGAAAAGTCAATTTTTCATATTTAAAAAATCAGAATTATTAAAAATTTTTAATAATCCTGATTCAAAATTAAATTCTATAAAATTATTTTATAAACATCTTAAACTCTATCTTCTCCAAATATTGCTTCAAATTCATCAGCTTCGATTTTTTCTTTTTCTAATAAAATTCCAGCTACTTGATGTAATTTGTCAACATTATCTGTTAATATTTGTTTAGCTCTATTATATCCAGTGTCTACTATTCTTTTTGTTTCTTCATCAATTACTGCTGCTGTTTCTTCTGAATATTCTTTTGTATGTCCAAAATCTCTTCCAAGGAATACTTCTTCTTGGCTTTCACCTAACATTAAAGCTCCTATTCTTTCACTCATACCATATTTTGTTACCATGCTTCTAGCTATTTTTGTAGCTCTTTCTATATCATTACTTGCTCCTGTTGATATATCATTTAATATAAGTGCTTCTGCTACTCTTCCTCCTAGTAATGATACAATATTTTCTTCCATTTCTGTTTTTGACATAAATGATTTGTCTTCTGTTGGTCTATACATTGTATATCCACCAGCCATTCCTCTTGGTACTATTGATATTTGGTGCACTGGATCTTGTGTTTCTAAGTAATGACTTACCACTGCATGACCTGCTTCGTGATATGCTACTAGTCTATTTTCTTTATCACTTCTTACTCTTGTTTTCTTTTCTGGTCCCATTGTAACTTTTACCATTGCATCTTCTATTTCTTTCATTCCAATTTCAGTTAAGTTTCTTCTTGCTGCTAAAAGTGCTGCTTCATTTAGGACATTTTCTAAATCTGCTCCTGCAAATCCTGATGTATTTTTAGCAATTATTTTTAAGTCTACATCATCTGCTAATTTTTTCTTTCTTGAATGTACTTCTAATATTTGTTCTCTTGCTTTAACATCTGGTGCTCCTACTACTATTTGTCTATCAAATCTTCCTGCTCTTAATAATGCTTTATCTAATACATCTGGTCTATTTGTTGCTGCTAAAACGATTACTCCTTCATTTTCAGCAAATCCATCCATTTCTACTAATAATTGATTTAATGTTTGTTCTCTTTCATCATGTCCTCCACCAAGTCCTGCACCTCTTTGTCTTCCTACTGCATCTATTTCGTCTATGAATATGATACATGGTGCATTTTTCTTAGCTTCTTCAAATAAATCTCTTACTCTTGACGCTCCTACTCCTACAAACATTTCAACAAAGTCTGAACCACTTATTATGAAAAATGGTACTCCTGCTTCTCCTGCTACGGCTTTTGCTAATAAAGTTTTACCTGTTCCTGGTTGACCTACTAATAAAACTCCTTTTGGAATTCTTGCTCCCATATCTGTAAATTTCTTTGGATTTTTTAAGAATTGTACTATTTCACTTAATTCTTCTTTTTCTTCATCAACACCTGCTACATCTTCAAATGTTATTCTATTCTTTTCTGCTGGTGTCATCATTCTAGCTTTGCTTTTTCCAAATGCCATTGTTTTATTACCTGGAGCTCCACTATTTGCTCCTCCCATCATCAAGAACCAGAACACTAAAAAGATTATTATTATCCCAAATGGTGTTAACAAACTAAGAATTGTTATAAATATTGACTCAGATTTTTCTTCTAAAGTAAATGCTCCTTCTTTAAGAAAATCTTCTGTATAATTCATAAAGCTTTCCATATCTGGTATATTTACTTCTTTTTTCACTCTATCATCTTTTAATTGTACTTGTGCATTTTTACCATCTGCTTGTATTTGTATTGCTTCTACATTCCCACTATTAATATTAGCTAATAGATCAGAATATTTTAATTTAGAATTACTATTTTCTAACACTGATGATAATATTACAATAAATATTACTCCTATGATTAGCCACATAGCTAATGTTTTAATTCCATTTTTCAAAATTTCTTCCTCCTCTTTTATGCATTATGCTAAAATCACAATACATCCCCTTTAGTTTTAAAATCTTATATCATATTGTTTTTTGTTTTTCAATAGTTTTTTTATTTCTTTTTCATTACAAAATTATCATACTTTATATCCCCTACGGATACTTGATAATTATGCTTGACCTAAAAAATATATTTTTGAATTTTTAGTTAAGACTTTTATATTTTTGTTTGGAGTTAAATATTTATTTCCTATATTATTATTGCAAAGTTTAATAATATCTTCTATATGTATTTTTTCTATTCCTTTACTACTCCCAAAAATCCTCGTTATAGTATATAGTATTAGCCTTGATTTTATTACTTTTTCTTCATTATTAAACTTCTTAACATCTACTATTATTTCCTTTTTTTCTAAATTTTCTTCTATAAGTATTTCTTTATATTCTTTTTCGACTTGTTTTTCAATATATATTTCTTCTTCATTTACTAACTCTGATAGTCTATTTATTGTTTCTATAATATTTGGATTAAATTCTTGTTTTATATATGGTATTACAATATTTCTTATTTTATTTCTAGTATAAATATTTTCAAAATTTGTTTTGTCTATTCTTGGATTTAAGTTTTGTTTTTCACAATATTCTTCGATTTCTTCTCTTTCACATTCAATAAGTGGTCTTATATATTTTTCTCTCTTTGCTTCAATCCCTTTTAATCCTGAAACTCCACTTCCTCTTATTATGTTCATTATTACTGTTTCTGCATTATCGTTTTTATTATGTGCTATTGCAATTTTATTTGAAGCTGTTTTTTCTAATATTTCGTCAAAAAATTTATATCTCTCATTTCTTCCAGCTTCTTCTGTCCCTATTTTATTAGTATTGGCAATTTTTTCTACATCTATACTCTTTGAATAGAAATTAATTCCATTTTCCTCACAATATTTTTTAACATAAAATTCATCATCTTTTGCCTCTTCTCTAATCATATGATTAATGTGTGCAACTGTTATTTCAAAGTCTAGTGTTCCTTCTTCTTTTATTTCTTTTAGAACCTTTAACATACATATCGAATCAGGTCCACCAGAAACCCCTAGTACCAGCTTGTCTCCATTTGATATTAATTCATATTTTTTTATTGTGTCTAAAACTTTTTCTTTTAATCCATATATTATTCTTTTTGCCATCTTTTCTCCTAGCTGGAATGCTTCATTTATTCTTTATTTATCCATTCCTTCTTTTATTATATTTCATTATATTTAAATTTAATTTTTAAAATAAAATATATAATTTATAAAAGCTTATAATCATTTAATTTTGTATTTGTTTTGACTAAATTTACTATATTAATTTAATAATATAAATTTTAGTAATTCTAAGCATCTATTTCAATGTTAGAAAATACTATTATAATATTCTATTAGTATTATTTATGCATAAGTTTTGCCTATATATAAATCACATTGTTCGCTAAATTTTATCTTCTTTATAACTTTATTAATAGTAATTTTACCTGTAACCAAATCCATTAGTCGTCAAATCTTCTTTCTAGATTAACAAATTTCGTATAACTTCCTAACCATAATAATTCTACTGTTCCTGTTGAGCCTCCTCTGTGTTTTGCAATTATTACTTCTGCTATATCTTTCTTTTCACTATCTTGATTATAATAGTCATCTCTATATAAAAACATAACTATATCGGCATCTTGCTCTATCGCTCCTGATTCTCTCAAGTCTGATAGCATCGGTCTATGGTCTGGTCTTTGCTCTACTGCTCTTGATAATTGGGATAATGCTATTACTGGCACTCCAATTTCTTTTGCTAAGATTTTTAAAGACCTACTAATTTCTGATATTTCTTGTTCACGGCTTCCATTTCTTTTATTACTACCTTGAACTAGTTGCAAGTAGTCAATTACTACCATTCCTATATTTTTCTCTAATTTTAATTTTCTACATTTAGCTCTTATTTCCGTAACAGATATACCGGGTGTATCATCTATAAATATTTCAGCTTCTGATAATGGACCTATGCTCCCTGCTAACTTTGTCCAATCATCTTCTTCTAATTTACCAGTTCTTACTTTATTACTATCTACCATAGCTTCACTACATAAAATTCTGTTTACCATTTGTTCTTTTGACATCTCTAAGCTAAATATAACTACTGGTACATTTGCTCTTACCGCTGCATTTGTTGCTATATTTAATGCAAAAGCAGATTTTCCCATAGCAGGTCTTGCTGCTATTAGTATTAAATCTGATCCATGGAAACCTGCTGTTTTATAATCAAGTTCTGTAAATCCTGTTGGAACTCCTGTAATATGTTGTTTTCTATTGTATAGCTCTTCTAATTTTGTAAAACTATCAACCAAAATATCTTTTATTGGGGAATAACTTTTTTTGTCTTTGTTTTGCATTATATTGAAAATCTTTTTTTCTGCATTTTCCATAACATCTATTACATCTTCTGTTGGATCATATCCTAATTCTATTATTTCATTTGCAGTCTTTATTAAGCTTCTCAATGTAGATTTTTCTTCCACAATATTTATATATTTCATTGCATTAGCTGTTGTAGGCACTTTATCTGGTAACATTGCTAAATATTCAAGACCACCAACTTGTTCAAATTTTCCCAAAGATTCTAATTCTGCTTTTACAGTAATTATATCTATTGGCTCTGCTCTACTATATAAATTTAAAATTGCTCCATAAATCGCTCTGTTATCTGCTCTATAAAAATCCTCTTCTTTTAAAACTTCTATTGCTGAAATAACTGCGTCTTTATCTGTAAGCATACTTCCTAAAATTGCTTGTTCTGCTTCTATATCATTTGGTGGTACTTTTCCTAATTCCATTTTAATTCCCCCATATATACTTAGATTTATTAATTTATTTTATCTAATTTCATTTTAACGATTTTATTTATTTAAGTTTTTTAATCCTAAAATAATAAAGTTCAAATATATTAAAGATATTTTATCTATTCTGAGATAACATCTATTTTTATTTTTCCAGTTACTCCCTCAAATAGTTTTATTTCTATATTTCTTACACCTAATTCTTTTATTGTCTCTTTTAGCTCTATTTTCTTTTTATCAACTGTAATGTTATATTGCTCTTTTAATTCTTGTGCTATTTCTTTTGAAGAAACTCCACCAAAAATCTTTCCATTCCCACCTGCTTTTACTTTTATTTTTAGTGATATCTTTGATAGTTTATCAGCAATTTTCATTGCTTCTTCTTTTTCCTGATTTTTTTGGTATTTAGCTGAATCTTGCTTTGCTTTTAATTTACTCATATTTTCTTTATTTGCTTCTACTGCTAAATTTTTTGGAAATAAAAAATTTCTTGCATATCCATCTGATGCATTTATCACTTGGTCTTTTTTTCCTACACCTTTTATATCTGCTTTTAATATTACTTTCATCGTTATATACCTCCTTGTTTAATAAAAACTATTGTATATTTTACTATATTTATTTGTTTTTTTCAAGTTATTTGGTATGCTTAAAAATAGTAATTAGAAATAAATACAACAAAAGGGCTAGACCCTAAAATATTTCATAAATTCTAGGTCAGCCCCTTTTCATAATTATTCAATTTCTGAAAAATATTCATTAATTCTATTTATCAATTCTTGTTTAGTTTCTTCCATTGTCATTCCTTCAACTTGAGCTCCTGCTAAAGTTATATGACCTCCACCGCCTAATTTTTCAAGTATTATTTGCACATTTATATCTCCAATAGATCTACCACTTATGCATATTTTATTTCCCATTCTTCCTATTACGAAAGATGCTGTAATATCACTAATTGTTAACAATTCGTCTGCTGCCTTTGCACATATTACACTTGAATCCTTTTCTTTTTTATCATATAACGCAATTGCTATTGTATCATTTACTATTTCTGCTTTTTTTACTATACCTGAAATTTTATTAAATGTTGCCAAGTCACTCTGGAACCATTTTTTTACTTTTATTATATTTACTCCACATCTACGCAAATATGCTGCTGCTTCAAATGTTCTTACTCCTGTTTTAAAAGTAAAGTTTTTTGTATCCATCATTATTCCTGCATATAAACTTTCTGCTTCTATTGTTTTTAGTTCGACTTTTGTTTCTGCATATTGTAATAATTCTGTTACAAGTTCAGCTGCTGATGAAGCATAAACTTCTTGGAAGGTTAATGTAGCATTTTCTATATAATCTGCACTTCTTCTATGGTGATCAATTATTACTATTTTGTCTGTTTTCTTTAATAACTCTGGTGCTTCTACATATGTTGCTTTATGAGTATCAACAATAACTAATAGTGTATCTTGATCAATATTTTCTTCTGCTACTTCTTTACTAATTAATATATCCTCATATTCTATTTCTTTTGATAATGATTGTTTGAAATTTTGTAATGTATTACTTTCTTGGCTATCTACAATATATGCATTTTTTCCAATATCTCTTGCTAATCTATACACTCCCATACCGGCTCCCATAGAATCAATATCAGGATTTGTATGTCCCATAATCATTACTTTGCTAGAATCTTTTATTAAATTTTCTAATGCATGAGCTACAATTCTTGCTTTTACTTTTGTTCTTTTCTCTACCTCTTGAGCTCTACCACCATAAAATTTATATATTTCATTTTCTCGTATAACTGCTTGATCTCCACCTCTTCCAAGTACAATGTCCATTGCTGCTCCTGCTGATTTATATTTTTCTTTATCTGTTATACCATCATTAGATACTGCTATACTTAAAGTTAATTGTATATTTTCTTTTGTTTTGATTTCTTTTATCTTATCTAAAATACTAAATTTGTCTTCTTTTACTTTTTCTAGATATCTTTGTTCAAATAAATATACATATCTATCTCTGTCTGATTTTATTAAAATTCCATTCGTTTTATCTGTCCATTCATAGACACATTTATCAATTTCTGCAATAATTTGAGGCTTTTCCTCACTTTCTAACTGTTGCATTGTTTCTTCATAATTGTCTACCATCATTATAGTAACACATGATTTGGAATCTTTGTATTCCTTTTGTAATTTGATATTTTCAGTTTCATCTATAAAATATAACATTAACATATATATGTCATTGTTTTTATTTTCATGATGTTTTGAATGTACAAATTTTCCAACTATTTCGTAATATTTATTACTTAATTCGATGTGTCTTATTATTGTTCTTTCTTTTTTATTTTCTCTACTTTCTATTTCTTCTTTTATGTCTATTACCAAATCATTCAAATATGAATTTATATCTGTATTCATAAATTCTATGTTAAATTTTGAACTCTTCCATATTATATTTCCATCTGTTTCGATAATTATTAATGGAAATGGTGAATTTATTAAACTTGTTTTTGCTGCTGAGTCAACTGTTAATGTTAAGTCTTGTAAAGTTTCTGATATTTCACTTTTCCTTCTGTTGTTTGTATAATATGAATATATTACTACTGCTACAAATACTATTATTGATGGTAGTATCATTATGTGATTTTGCACACTTAGTATGATTAATAATATTAATATTATTACTAGATATATTTTAGTTTTTGAAATTAGTGTTTCGAAAAACTTTCTATTAGAATTTTGCATACACTTCTCCTTTTACTATAATATATTTTACTAGCAAACGCCTAATTTGTCAAGAAAAAACATCTTGAATCCATAAAGGTATTTTACCTATTATACTCAAGATGTTCTTACTATATTAACATTTTTATTATAGATTTCTCTTTTATATTTTTGTTTTAATTGTTACTATGAAAAGTCTTATTTTTCTTTCATCATTTTATTTCCTTCTTCTTCTATTTCTTTTAAAGATTCATCTATAAAATTTTTTATACTGCTTCTTTCTACATTTTTCACTCTAGCATTCACTATATCTACTGCATTATCCAATTGAACAATTGTAGTGTTAAATGTAACTTCAGTATTTGATTCTACTCTTTGTTCTGAATCTTGACAAATATTCGTTACTACTTTTCCATCTTTATCCAACAAATCTATTTCTATAAAAAAACCATTTAAACATTCATTAGAATTATTTTTTAAAGTAGTTGTAACTTGTAAATCTCCAAAATTATCTATAATCTCTATGTTCGTGACTTCTATATTATCTTTTTCTATCGGACTTTCTCTAGTGCTTTCTATTGTTATAACTTGTGATGTACCTTCATAATTATTTGATTGTATATTGTCAACAGATTCATTTGAAAGTTCCATGTCTATACATTCATCGTTATTATTGTTATTTTTATCTTTATTATTTATTACCACAAAAATTATAATTATAATTATTACTAACAATACTAATATCCCACTAAATATATATTTTTTCTTTTTGGTTTCCAAAATAATTCCTCCTATATAATATATTACACACCTTTTTTATAATAGTAACAATTTAATGATTTTGAAGTAGTTGTTGTTAAAGAATTCATCCAATAATAGTTTTGTGTTGATTGGCTACCAACATATCCAGTTAAAGGCGAACTGCTTGAGTAGAACATATATTTACTTCTTTGAGAAGCAAAATGACCTTTAGTTATTGTATATGATGTAGCAACCTCTGAATCTGCAACTCCATATCCTGTAGAAAAGAAACGACCTGTCGAATTAAATGTGGTTTTAATTCCTGAAGTCCCATTCCACAAACAATTTCTTCCATCTGTTCCACTATATGTAGAATACACATAAGTATCTCCTAAGAAATTTGTCGTACCACTGGTATATCTTCCAATTGGATGTCCTCCATAAGGTCCTCCATAAATTCTCGTTGAACCATTTGTAGTAACTGTACCACTATTATATATACATAAAGCACTCTGTTCACCTGTACCATTACCATATTTTCCTGCGGCATTTGAAGAACCATTTCCCATCCAAGTATTATTTATAGTAGCATTATATTTACCTGACTGAAATCTTACAGCTTGTAAGTTTTTCTTAGGAGCATATATTTTGGCAGTATTAATACTTACAGCTCCACTCTTCCACTTACCTCCACCATATACAATAGTATCTCCTTCGATTCCATAAAAATATCCACTTCCAATATTTAAATTTCCTGTTGACATATTTATTGCATCTCTCTGAGCCTGAAATCTAGTACCACCATTAAGAGTTAGATTTCCTCCTCTTGCTACAATGGCATTAGAATTATCTGGATCTGTACTATTGTTACTAATAGTTCCTCCTCCATTTATAGTCAATGTTCCTCCTGTCGTTCCAATATGTCTATTTCTTGTAATAGTTTTCCCATTAGTATTAATTCTTATCGTCTTATTAGTATTCGCTATTGAATTATCAGTAAGTGAATTTAAAACTGTTATAGTACCTCCTCCAGTATTGCCTCCTCCTGATGTTGCTCCATTAAAAGCTTGATTTAATGTATTATAAAAAGTCGTTTTTCCTGCTTTTAGTGTGCTATAATTGGCTACTTGTACTGTTAATCTTGCTGTATTACTCTTTACAGACTTTGAAACACCATCTATTGTTGCTGTTACTTCGCAATAGAAATATCTACCGTTTAATCCCATATTGGCAGTATATTTACATACAGTTCCCGTTGCATTTACAGGTTTCCAACCTGATGCACTACTAGAATTTTCACTCATATACCATTGATATGTTACTTTTCCAATTCCTTGTGTTGATATACTAAAAGAGTATTCATTTCCATCAACAACCGTTTGATTAGTTGGTTGTTTTGTTATAGCAATTTGTGGATCTGGAGCCCAAATTGCATATATTGTTAAATTAGGTGCATATTTATCTATAAACCAATCTTCAACTGAAGAAAGAGTCCTATACTCTTCTACTTTAGAGTATCTATCTTTATGCCATCCAAGTAATTTATATCCATAATTGCTCCAACCTTTATCACTAAATGATTGGTTAGGTGCACCATATGTAAATGTTTGAGTAGTGCTTACATTATCTGTTGAAGATGTATTTTTTACAAATGTTATTTGTAATGTTTTTACTTTCCATTGAGCATATAAAGTTTTTGAATTTGTTGGTGTATACCATTCTCCTGCATTTCCTATCTTATTTCCCCCATATGCTGAATCATACCAACCTAAGAATTCATATCCTGTTCTACTAGAAGATGGTAATGTTATGCTATTATCTCTATAATTTGCAGTTAAAGTTCCATTTCCTGCACCAAATGTATATGTTGTTCCACTTAGACTTCCTGCACCACTATTACTCCAACTTGTAAATGATTTTGATGATGTTTGTGCAGCTGGAGTACTTCCACCATTTCCATTAAATGATACTGTATAACCTGCTGGTGCTGATGGATTTGCTATTGCTTTTGTTGAACCATAAGCTTG
>DBGCHZ010000016.1:0-1874 GCA_048355915.1 Clostridia bacterium
AAAGAAGTTACAATAAATTGTGATGAAGATAATAAATTGAATGTTGGAGATAAAATAGAATTTGATTTACCAGAATATTTTACAGAAGGAACTTTTATAATTACTTCAATAAAAGAAAGCAAAGACGGAAATAGAAAAAGTAGATACTATTTAGAATTAAGAAATACTAATTTATTAGAGAATTTTATAGATTTATTTAGAAAATCTTCTGACATACAAGAGCAAAATAGTCAGACTGAAATGGAATATGTTGTAGAATACAGTGAAGAGGAAACAGTAAAAGAAATACATGAAATTAATATGAATGAAGATTATAATAATGAATTAAATATGATTTTAAGAGGTTAAAAAATGAAAGTAAAGAATTTAGAAGTTGGCATAAGAATAGGAAACAAACAACGAAAGCTTACTAATTTAATATTGAATAATTACCTAGACTTATTTGCAAATAGTTTTAAAGAATTTGAATCCAAACAATTAACACATTGTGTTGTAAATATAACAAAAACAAATAAAAAGATAGATGAGACTTCTACAACAATGGATTTTGATACATTGATAGAAGGAACTATGCAAGAAGTTTTAACAGATAATTCCATACTAAATAAATATAGCTATACAGAAAAACAGACAGCCTATAAGTATAATCCAATATCTAGTTATAAAGGACAAACTATAAAAGAGATAGGATTTGGAATGTATGACTATAATTTAAATACTTTTGTTATGTATGCATATATAAATGTTTCTAAATACAATATTGTAATACAAGAAAAACAACCAGTAATAATAAGTAGAATTGATAAAATTGTAAGTGATATGGAGTTTTGGAGTAATTCTACTAAGATAAAAACACCATACCATCTTACAGGAGATGGAATACACGAAATTTTAGGTATGGAATATGAAAGAATTTTTCCAAAACTTTATAGCTTGGGATTTGGTATTTTGCCTTATAAATATTTGAAGGAATATTTAGTTGAAAATTTAAACATTTCTAAAACAGGAATAGGTGAAATTACAATAGATAATAATTTTCAAAACTTTGCCAATAATAGCCTATATCCTAGTAAAACTTTGTATTCTAATAAGAAATTATATCCACAAAAAGCAACAGCTAATTTATTAATGTATAAATTCAAAATGTATAGAGAAACTTTTCCAGACCCAGAAGGACCACCAGTATTAATCGATACTGGTCTTTTTTATGTTCAATACAAGAAGTTAGAAAGATTTGGAGTTGTAAATAATCTAAAAATAAAATATGAGAGGAGTTAAATATGAAACTTGAGAAAATTCCATTTAAAAACGAAAATGAGCCTAGCATGTCTGAAGAAACTCTAGAACAATTACAAGAAAATATTGATAAAGCAATTAATACACACCCAATAATAAAAATGCAAATAGATAGACAAAACCTTGTAACAAGTGGTAGTTATGGAGAGGCAAAGATACCATTAAATGTTAAATCTTTAGAAATAGATAATGAAAAAGATTACTTATTGGTTGGAAACAATGAAATTATAATTGGAGAAAATGTTAATCTAGTAGAAATAACAGCACATACAAGAGGGATTTCCTATTATGAAACCAAAGGAGACAAGGAATTTAAGTTAATGCATAACAGCAGTAATATAGGAGGATTTTTCCAAAAAGATGGTATTGGTTATTGGGGAGCAGGAGTAACAACAAAGATAGTTGCAAATAAAGGAGATAGAATAAGCTTAAGTTTACAATGCCAAGTACCTGGAGATACAGAAATACTTGAAGGATTTTTACAAGTAGAAGTTATTAAATAGGAGGAACGAAAATGGCTACAAAAAAAATAAATTATAAAGATAAAGCACCACTACAAACAAAACCAGAAATTCCAG
>DBGCHZ010000017.1:0-2039 GCA_048355915.1 Clostridia bacterium
CTTAATTTTATACTATTTTTTATTAATACTTAATTTTAGTTGGCCTATAGTTTTTTTTAATTATCAAAACTTTCTTTTAGCTTTAGCAATTTTATTAGCTTTAAATATCTCTACTGTTTTTTTAATTTATCTTTTTTACAAAATCAAACATAGCGCTGCTTATCTTTTACTTCCATATTTTATTTGGATTATTTTTGCATTTTACTTAAATTTCTGGATATTTTTGCATAATTAAAAGGCTTATTAAAAGCCTTTTTAAATAAAGGCGCTTTAATTTAAACTGGGGTAAACGATATCCTTTAATTTAAGTTGGGGTTTTCGATTTCTCCTTTAATTTTTATTTGGGGTCATCTGTTGATGACTCTTTTTATATAAAAAAATCCTTTCATGATATGATTTGATTGTTCATGTCAATCTATCAGGAAAGGAGTAATATCATGTACGATGATATCATCAACATTTTAAACCTTAATCATTCTGATGTACAGTCTTGTACTTCAAAAAAAGAAAATAACCGTATTACTTATTACATTACTTTAATCAGAAAAGAATTCTTTTGTCCTCTTTGCTTTCATAAACTCTATATCAAGGATTATCGCAGCGTTAAGCTCAATCATCAGATTATCAGATGCTTTGATACTCGCATCATTTATAGAAAGCGTCGTTACTACTGTAGTAGGTGTAAATCTTATCATTATGAAGACAATCCTTTTGTTTCTACAAAACGTTCTGCTTTCACTGATCTCTCTGAAATTCAAATGATGAATTTCTTGAAAGAACATTCCGCTACTTTCTCTATGACTGCTAGACAATTTCATACATCTCCTACAAAAGTCATCAATGTATTTGATACCTTAGGTCAAATGAAAAAACTGCCTTTTACAGATGCTATCTGCATCGATGAATTTTACTGGAACAGAAAAAGCAAAAACAAGTATGCTTGTGTTATTGTCGATTTTAACACCAGTAATATCATCGATATTATCGAAGGAAGAAAATTAAAAAATTGGGACAGCTATACTCAGCTCATCAATAAAAAGGAATTACATAGTGTTAAATATATATGTACTGATCTGTTTGAAACCTATAGACAAGTACAGAAAATCTATTTCCCTCATGCTTTATTATGTTGTGATTCATTTCATATTATTAAAAATATTAATGTCCTTCTTAAAAATGAAAGAATAAAAATTATGAAAAAACATGAGAAAGATTCTGTTGAATATTATCTTCTCAAGAATTTCAATTATCTTTTAATGATGAATTCCTCTAAAATCAAGGAAAATAAAGCGAAATATAATCACAAATTAAAAAGATATATTAATTATCCTCAACTGCTGGAACTCATACTAAATATCAGTCCTGTTCTTAAAGAAGCCTATGAGCTCAAAGAACTTTACTTATTTTTTAATACGACCTCTAGCATCAATGATGCACGTGTAAATTTATCAGAGGTCATCAATGAATATGCTTCATCAAATATAGAAAGTTATAGAAGATTTTCAACAACACTTATTGAATGGTTTGATGAAATTGTCAATTCATTTCATATATATAATGGTCAAAGGATATCAAATAGCAAGATTGAAGGAATAAATTCAAGAATCAAAACAATTCTAAAAAATGCCAATGGATTTAGAAACTTCTCAAGAATGAGAAATAGAATTATGTTTTCATTAAACAAGAACTCTCTGCCTTCTTCCTTAAAGCAGTCACAGATAATCAAAAAGTCTGGAAGAAAACGTGGTAAATATAAAAAAGTAAAATAAAATTATTTAATAAACAAGATTGAATAAGTCCAATATAAAAGGTAGAAATCAGTAACTATACTGTCACCATATTTCTACCTTTATTTGATACTCAAACCCCCAGAGATTTAAAGCCATAATTGCTTTCACCCCAGTTTAAATTAAAGTATCTAAAAAAGACAAAACAACTAATAAGTCATTTTATCTTAATCTATCAAAAATTCTATTTTAAATCTTTTTCTTCACAAGTATATCCTTGTTTTTCATAATATTCTTTAATTTTATCTAAAG
>DBGCHZ010000018.1:0-1345 GCA_048355915.1 Clostridia bacterium
GATACTTATTTTTAAATTCAATCACTTTTTCTATTACCATTTCCTGACTAGGTTGAATAGGTTCACCTGGAGGCTTCATTTTTGTATAATCTGTTCCTCTCATATAAATCCCTATACACTTTGATACATCGACTTTTTTTAATTCAGTATTCAAACTGTTTTTAATATCTTCAGAAAACGAAACATATTTTTGAACAAGACTATAACAATACTTACACAAATCTTTATTAAAAAAAACAGCTTTACTGAATAAGTTAGTATCAACTTCACTAACCAATTTTTCACCCGAAATTATACAATAATTATTATAAGCCATATCTAATGTTGCTGATGATGGTTGTGAAAAAAACAACTCCCATGAATTTTTATTATCTATATAATATTGCGTATAGTAATTCTTCATATCAACAACAGGAATAAGATTTTGTTTATATGCATAGTCAACCCTCTGCATTATATAATTAAAAATAGACATCAACCCTTCAATTCCATTTGTTCTTGGTCTAATAATATAGTATTTTTGGGGAGTATTTGCTTTATTTACCACATGCTCAATAGCAGAATGATGAAATATAAAAACATATAAATAATATAATATATGATATATTTCCGGATGTTTAAGCAACCATTTTTTTATAAACATTTTAAATTTTATTTTCACTATTACTTCAAGTCCCCTGTTATCTCAAATTTTCTTTTATATTTTAACTGCTCATATATTTTAAAATCTACAAGCATCCTATAATATAGATGGTACAAAAACGAATAAATAAATCCTTCCTTACCATTTAAGCAATTGCCTTTAATAAAATACGCATAGGCAAAATATAACCAACACCTAAAAAATATAGGTGCTTTATAATACTTTGTTTTTTTTAAACGCATTTGGCTTATTTCTCTGTCGGATGCCTCGAACTTTTCATCTGGAAAAGTACCTTCAATATAATCTTGCATTTCTCTAGTTGCATACCAATTCAATTTTTTTACATAGCTACTTAAATCTTTAAAATCGTAATGCAAAAATTTCTCCTTAATTTCAACTGCTTCTCCTTCCAATAGAATAGTATGCTCATCCATCTTACGATCTTCAATTCTCCCCATTCCTGTTTTGAAAACCATAAGCTTTTTCTTTCTACTGCCACCATGTTTCAAACGTTTGTCCATAAAATATAACCAAGCTTCTAAAACAAATCCATTAATACAATCATCTGCATGCTCACACATAGCTTGTCCAAGTTCTTTACATAACTCAGGCGTTAAACGCTCATCTGCATCTAATCTTAAAGTCCACATTGTATTAATGTTTACATGGTCAATTCCCCAATTAAATTGACGCGCATAATTT
>DBGCHZ010000019.1:0-64119 GCA_048355915.1 Clostridia bacterium
ATAGTGTGTGTGTGTGTGTGTGTGTGTGTACTCTCTCAAGGCTTTTAGCTATTTCCATATTTTTTCTCCTTTTGGATATATTTTATATAATATCCTAATAATAGCAAAAAAGCAATAAATTTACTTAATGTAATATAAATGTAATATTTATTTCAAAGTGAATTTTATATACATTTGTCAAATTTAATTTTTTATTATATTTTTCATTTTTTTGGTTATAATATTTTCATAAAAATTTTAGGAGGTAAAAATGGATAGACCCGAATATATTTTAAATGAAATCAATAAAGGAATTAAAATGGGAATGGATTCTATTTCAACTATTTCTGATAAAGTTACTGATTCTAATTTTAAAGATGATTTACAATATGAATATAATAAATATAATGAGATATTAAATCAAGTTAATAACGAATTAGAAAAATATGATGAGTTCCCAAAAGAAGTTAACCCGGCTCAAAAAATGATGGGGTGGATTGATATTCAATTTAGTACTTTAAATGACCAAAGTAATTCTAAGATTGCTGAAATGTTACTTAAAGGTACAAATATGGGAATTATTGAAGGTGTTAAATTGTTAAATCATAATCAAGATAATGTTGAAAGTGTAAAAAATATTCTGAATAACTTTATTAAATTTCAGGAAAATAATGTTGAAAGATTGAAAAAATATTTATAAGTTTTGTTTTTTATTTTTATATATTAGTATATTTTAATTATAAAATATCAAAAAACATAAAAAATCGTTTTAGAGTCAATTTATCTAAAACGATTTTTCTATTTTTTATTTATAAGCTTTTTTTACTATATAGAAATTTTTCCTTTTTTATCTTCCCCATATATATTTTTACTTTTATATTATTTTAAAATTTAAGCAATTTTATCTAATATTTTCTATACTAATTTTTTCATTGTTTTTTTGATTATAATCTTTTTCTTCATCTTTTACTATTTGTTCTACAATCTTCAAATTATTAAAAAATTTAGTCATGTGCATTTGTGTATTGTTTTTTAATTTATTATTTCTTCTACAATTCATTTTTTCTAATTGATGTTTAAGAAATTCATTTTCATTTTCTAATTTTACTTTTTCTCTTTTTTTCTTTCCTATTTCATTCAAAGGGATTAATTGCTTTTTCATAAATTTCTCATTTGCGTTTTTTATTAATTCATCTTCTGATGGTAGATTAGAAAATGAATTTCTTATTCTATTTATAGTTTCATTCATTTCTGGCGTAAAATTTCCATTTAATTCTTCTATACTTGTTTCATATAAGTTTTTTAACATTCTCTTTACACTATTTTCTTTGTTATTTTCTTCACATTCTATTTTTAAATATTTCATCTTATATTCTATATTTTTTATTTTTTCTTGTTGTAATTTTTCTTTGCCAAATAGTTTACCAAAAATTGAGATTTTTTGTTCTCCGTATTCTTTGTTTTTCTAATTCTAGATTTTCTAGCTTTATTTTATAAATTATATTATTTACTTTGTCATTTAATTTAAATTTTATTTCTCCTATTTGTTCTTTTTCTTGCATTTCTATAATTCTTGGCATATCACTTAAAACTTTTTCAATTTGATTTAATTTTATTTCTTGTTCTTGCAATTTTATATTTATATTTTCATTATTCTTGTTTTCCTTTTCTTCACTTTTCTCTTTGTTTTCTTGTATTTTATTTTTTATTTCTTCAATAAATTCTTTATAAAAATCAATTGAGTATTGTGTAGTTTCAATTCCTAATTTTTCTGATAGTATCTGATTACTGTATAAAACATTTTTTAGCTCTTCAAAATTAATTTCTAAACTGTTAATTATATATTCTCTCTTTTTATTTATCTTTTCTTTCAATTCTGATATTTTTTTATTTTCTTCTTGTATTTTTCTTTCTTGTTCTTCTTTTTTTATTTTTTCTTTTTCCTTATCTATCTGAATTTCTTTTTGTCTACATTTTCCTTTTATCATTTTTAAGAATTTATCTTGATATTCTTCTAGCTCTTTTGTTATACATGATAATTTCACACTTATTTTATCATCTTGTTCTTGCCATTCTCTTATATCAATTCTTTGCCCTCTTAATTGAAAATATAAAAATTCATTTTCGCTTTGTAATTCACTATATTTTCTTGAATTCTCTAAATATTCTTCAAAATTATTAATACATTCATTTTCCAATATCATTATCTCATCATTTGAAATGTCTGGCAATTCTTCTCTATCTAGTGAAACATTATAATAATTTATTCCATTCCATTTTGAGACAAATTGACTTGTTTTAACAGTACAAAATGGTTCTATTAATATTTCTTTTTCATTTCTTCTATCTTTATCTCTATATTGTTCTATGTATAATCGTTTTATTTTATTTGTAGTATTAATTCTTAGCAATCCATTTTTTTCATATGGTAAAAATGTTTTTGCTATCTCTTCACTACATGATGTCGATAATATTTTATTTATTTTTTCATTTTGTTCAAAATCTCTTAATTCACTGTCTGTAACTCCACGATAAATATTTCCTAATGAGCTATTTTCTCCTTTTTTATATATTACTGAATATATATTTATGAATTTATTTATTAACTGCTCTAATTCTTCTTTTTTTTCTGGCATTTTCCATCCTGCTTTTATGCTTTTTTGTAATTTTTTATAATCTAAGCTTCCTATCATATTAATAGCAGTATGTTGATAACCTGTATAATCTTTTATCGCTTTTATTTCTTCTTCATTTAGTTCTAAATTTATTTTATCATTCATTAACTTCTCCTAATATTTCAAAAAATCTTTTTCTTTTATTATCAGAATTTTTTGTATCCCAAAATTCTATTTTTCCTTTTTTAGATTCTTTTTCTATAATCTCTCTTTTTTCTAATATTCTTTTTAGATGTTTTGCAACATATAGTGCTCCATCAAAAAAATTAACATCTCCTAGAAAATATGAAATTTCATTTTTTATTAATGGATAATGTGTACAACCAAGTACAACATTTTTTACTTTTCCTGCATACTCTTTCAAATTTTCTTCAAGATACCTTTTTATTTTTTTCTCTTTGCCTTCTTCAATTAAATCTGCTAATCCCACACATGGCATTATATATGTTTTTTTATTATTATATTCTTGCAAAATATATTTGAACCTTTCACTCTTAATCGTTCCTTTTGTTGCCATAATTAATGTTTCTTTGTCATATGCATAATCATGTACCATCTTATATGCTGGTTCTATTGCTATAATTGGTATTTCTTTATATTTATTTCTTAAAAACTTTGATGCTTTTGCACTTGCAGTATTACAAGCTATAACAATTGCTTTGCAATTTTTGCTTATCAAAAAATTTGATATTTCATCACATCTTTTTATTATCTCTTCATCTGTTTTATCTCCATATGGATTATTTTTTGAATCACTAACATATATATAATCCTCATTTGGTAATATTTTTATTATTTCTTTTAAAACTGTTACTCCACCTATTCCTGAGTCGAATATTCCTATGTTATTTTTATTTTTCATTCCTTTTTTCTCCATATTTTCTTTTTTGTAATACACCTTATTCTTAAAATATTTTTCCATACCATATTAAAAATTCTGCTTATACTATCTTATATAATTGGTTTTTATTTTTTCTTCGTTTTTTGGTTCTTCTATTCCCATTCTTTTACCTTGTTCTATACATTTCAATAGCCATGCCATATTATTTCCTAAAGTTCTCATTGTTTGCATTCCTTCTTCGTCTTTTACTACCTCTTCTGGATTATTTCCATGTACCATATTCCAATATTGACTTGTTACTATTGGCATATTGCTCATTGCAAAATATTTATTTATTTCATCAAAAGCAGCAGTTGCTCCACCTCTTCTGCAACTTACTATTCCTGCTGCTACTTTGTTTGCAAATAACTTTCCTCTTCCATAAAAAGCTCTATCCATAAAAGATGATAATTGACCTGATATTGCTGCAAAATGCACAGGACTACCAAAAACAAATCCATCAGTTTTTGGTACTTTTTCTAAAAATTCATTTACTTTATCATCTATAAAACATTTTCCCGTTTTCAAGCAACCTCCACAACCTATACAACCTGAAATAGGAGCATTTCCTATCCACATTATTTCAGTTTCTATATCATTAATATTTAATTGTTTCTCAATTTCCTTTAAAGCAGTATATGTACAACCTTTTTCTTTTGGGCTTCCATTTATTAACAGAACTTTCATTTTTAGTTACTCCTTTCTCATTTTAAGTCACAAATTTCGTCTGTTTTTATGTTTTTTGTTTAGTAAAATAATTCTATTATTTTTTAATTTTAGATACATAGTTATAAAATAGTAATTTTTCCAAGAAATATTTCTTACTTTTTATAATTATATAATTTTTAATTAAAAGTTTTGTTTTGTTAAATTATTAAGATTCATATATTTATAACTACATATATTATTCATTGCTAACTTAAAATATTTAATTAAATTTATATAATAAATTTATACAATTAATTTTATCTATATTCTATTCTAATATTGTTTTTACTGTTCCTTTACCATTTTGTGATGTTATTTCTAATATAGCACCATTTACTATTGCAAGTTGTGGTTTTACATGACCTATGTCAGCATCACAGATTATTGGAATTTCTAAGTCTTTTAATGCTTCTTTTACTGAATTATTAAAACTAGTTTCATACTCTTCTCTTATAAATAGTGGCCTTCCAAATATAATACCAGTACAATATTTAAAATATCCAGCATTTTTCATTTGCCATAAAGTTCTATATACCTCCGGTGTACTCATTTCAAAAACTTCTAAAAACCATATTAAACCATCTTCCTTATGTCTTTCTATATATTCGTTTACTTTATCGTATTTTGTTCCTATATATCCTTTTATGCAATCTAAGCAACCACCTAAGCTTCTGCCTTTTACTTGTATTTTTTCTTCTCCGGTTATATTTTTCCACTCTACTTTTTCTGTTAAATCATATCTTTTTGTTAATTCTTCAAAATCACTTTCTTCTCTTTTATTTTCATCACTTTTTTTATTTTCTTCTAATTTATTCAAATGAATTTCATCATTTATTTTCTTTAAGTTGATTACATTTTCTTCTTTATAATTTTTTAAATCTAGATTATCATTTTCTAAATTTTCCTTTTCTTTTTCTTCTCTAAAATCAACTATTTTTTGATATTTCTCAAATGATTCTTGAATAATATTTTCCCCTGCTTCTATTTTTAGTGCATCAGTTAAGTTTCGAAATAAAGGATTCATTGCATAATCTTTTATAGTCTGACAATACATTGTAGGTATATCTAAAATTGTATTAAATAAAAAACTAATTCCTGTTATATCTGAATAACCTTGTAGCCACTTAGGTTTTAAAACTTTTATTTTTTCAAAATCCAAATAATCAAAAATTTCAATTAAAAAATCTCCTCCTGCTGCAAATATAATAAGTTTTACTTTTTCATTTTCTAGTAACTCCATAAATTCTTTTGCTCTTTCTTTTCCACTAGCGCTTCTTCCTTTATTTTCTTTCCTTACACTTTTGGTTTCTATTATTTCGTAGCCCATTTTTCTTAATTGACTCTCTGCTAATTCAAGTTGCAAAATATCTTCTTTTTCTACTATTCCACCAGACGGAGCACATATTCCTATTATATCTCCCTTTTTTAGTTTCTCTGGATAATTCATAATATACCTCTCTTTTATAATCTTAAAAAATTTTATATTTTATATTATATATTCTCTTTTTATATAAATCAATAAGTTTATCTCATTTCCCAGTGTCATTTTCAAAAAAATTATTGTTACTGTATAATATTTTTTGTAGAGTAGCTGAAAAAACAAAAAAACTATCATATAATATAAAATTTAATATTCCTATTCTTAATTCCATATTATATAATAGTTTTCTATTTCTACAAATTATTTAAATTTCAATTATGCTTTTTTTGCTATTTCAGCGATTTCTGCAAAAGCTTTTGGATCTGATACAGCTACTTCTGCTAACATTTTTCTGTTTATTGTTACATTAGCTTTTTTTAATCCAGCGATTAATTTGCTATATGTTGTTCCATTCATTCTTGCTGCTGCATTTATTCTTGCTATCCATAATTTTCTAAAATCACTTTTTCTATCTTTTCTTCCTACATATGCATAGGATAAAGATTTTAATACTGCTTGATTAGCATTTCTAAATCTGTAATGTTTTGCTCCATAATATCCTTTTGCTTGTTTTAATATTTTTTTATGTCTTTTTCTTGTTATTCTAGCTGTTTTTACTCTTGCCATTTATATTCACCTTCCTTATATTCTTATTTCCTATTAGTTACCATATGGTAATAATTTTTTAATTGTATTTTCGCATGATTTATCTGCATATCCGTTTTGGATTCTTCCTGATTTCTTTTGTCTTTTTGTTTTGTTTGCTAATAAATGTCTTCTGTTTGATTTTGTTCTTTTTACTTTTCCTGTTGCTGTTAAAGAATATCTTTTCTTTGCAGCTTTATTTGTTTTTAATTTTGGCATAATTTTTTCTCCTTTCGATTTTTAATTTATTTAACTCAGATTATTTGTCTGATTTTTTAGCTAAAATTATGAACATATTTCTTCCTTCAAGTTTAGGTGCTTTTTCTACAACTGCTACATCACTTAAATTTTCTATAAATTTATTTAGCACTTGTTCACCTGCTTTTGAATTATTTACTTCTCTTCCTCTAAATCTAACTGTTATTTTTACTTTATTTCCATCTTCAATAAATTTCTTAGCATTTTTAGATTTAAAGCTGAAATCATGGTCTTCAATATTTGGTGTTACACGCAATTCTTTTACTTCAAAACTTTTTTGTTTTTTCTTTGCTTCTTTTTCTTTCTTAGCTTGTTCAAATTTATATTTTCCATAGTTCATTATTTTACAAACTGGTGGATTTGAATTTGGAGCAACTAAAACTAAGTCTAAGTTTTTACTTTCTGCTTTTTCTAAAGCTTGTTCAAAAGAAATAACACCTTCTTTTTCACCATTTTCTCCTATTAATTGTACTTCTTTGGCTTTTATTTGCCTATTAATTGGTAATTCCTGTTTTATGCTAAAACACCTCCAAAAAAAAATTTGACTTCTGTTACAAGTCAAATCTAAAATAAATATATACACATGAAAATGTTTTTATTTATTTAATTTCTAACCTTTTTCTTTACTTAGATAAGGTGAGAAGTTTGACTTCTTCTTGTAACATTAATTATGATAACATATTTTTTGTGAATATGTCAAGTGTTTTTAGTAATCTTTTTTACGAATATAAATCTTTTTTACAAAACGCTGTTTTCTTAAGATAACTTTTTATATTGTACCATTAATTATTATAACTTTTATTAGATTTTGTTTAGTTTTTCCAATTTATTTTTTAATAATGATTTCTCATTTAACGTAATCATATTAATAATATTAAAATCCAGAGTTTTATACAACTCTGGAAAAAAATTATGCAAGTGATATCTTAATTATAAAAAATAATAAAATTTATACGTACTGTTTCTAGTAAATCCAGCACATAACTCTTCCATGTGAAGGTGCTCCTCCATCTGTTGTATGAATCCTATACGTTACCGTATAATTTCCAGTATATCCTGGTGCAATCCTAATTGAACTCCATTTGCTCTGATTTGTATTTGACATACTTAAGTAATCTCCTGTTGTGCTTGATGCTTGGTACATTACTTTATTACCATATTTAATTATTACATCTACTCTTACATTAGGAGCAAAGTCTGAAATTTTCAAAGTTACACCTGCTGATGTCCAATTAGTACCTTTTACATTTACATTGAATGATTTTCCATATGAACCATCATCATTCCATGCTGAACCATATCCGCTCAAAGAGCCATATGGCCGTACATCTTCAACTTGACTTGTTGCACTTACTTCTTCTGCTGCAAATACATTCATATTACCCATTCCAATTAACATTGCTACTGCCATAAAAACACTTACTATTTTCTTCATAATTGCCTCCTTAAATTATCTTGCATAATTTTTTACTTACTTTAGAAGGATATTACCCATCTAATAGAAATGTAAGTCACCTATATTTTACCATATTTACTACTTTTTGTCAATTTTTTCAAAATTTTAAGATAAAAAATTTATTGATACCTGTATTTATTTTGCTTACGCATGTATAATATAGTATATTTTTCATATGTTTTTGTTTATTGTTTTTCTACTAATTTAAAATTAGAAATATCTGGTCTAATAATATCTGTGTCCTTAACAGTATTAAAATCATATTTAAATTCTGATATTATATCTCCATTTATTTCTCTTAAAATCAATCCTGTATCTTTCTCAACCCACAATTTCCAATCCTTAGATTTTTCAATTAAATAACATTCCTTGCCATTACAATTTCTTGACCTTACCTTTGTTTGTATCGTTAAAATTATTTTTGAAAAAAAGTCCATATCTTTGATATTATATGTATTTATTGGAATTTTATTTTCAATACAATTTTCTCCAAGTATTGCTGTTTTATTTTCTCCATATTGAATAGTAGATATTTTTTCATTTCCATTAACATAGCTAATAATTTTTCTATTTTCTGAATCAATAGGACTCATCGTTTGATAATTTGTTAAAAATTTAGAATCCTTATTATATGTTATTCGCATAGTTAGTGCATTATCACTTAACGTATATGCTTCTGCATAGTAATTATTATTCATTTTAATATTTTCAGATTTATTTGATAAATTAGATAAAATGAAATATTTGCTTAAAATACTTAATATACAAAAAATTAATATAGTTACCAATATAATTAAAACTATCTTTGTTTCTTTTTTTTTCATAAATACTTTCCCCTTTCTATCTTACAATGCGTATTTGCATAAATAAAAACTCTTATAGTATCACACTCATTATAGCAAATATTTTTCTTTTTTACTAGAATTATTTTACAAAATATTACAAAAATTATCTTTTTTGGAATATTTTATTGTTTTTATTATATATAAAAAAGCACTTATTTTATATATTACTTTATATCAATAAGTGTTTTTTAATATTTCTTATACTATTCTAAAATCATAATTTATAATTAATTTTTATACAAACTCTTCCCAAACTAGATTTGCCAAATCTATTCCCCTTCTACTTAAAGAAATTCTATTTCCATCAATTCTAACCAAATCCTCTTCTACTAATTTCTCCAATTCTTTATGATATACATATATAGGATTTTCAATATATTTTTCCTTAAAACTTGAAATTTTTACACCTTCAAGCTTTCTTAACCCAAGCAACATATATTCTTTTTTCTTATCTTCTAATGATTGTATTTCATCTATTTCATAAACCTCTTCTACTTTTTCAAAAAAACTTTCATCACCATTTCCAAGTTTTATAATTTCATTTACATCAATATCTTTGCTATTTATATTTTCAATGTATCTTTCTACATTACTACTATTACAATATCTTACCCCATTTATATAAGAATGTGCTGATGTTCCTATTCCTATATATTCTTTTTGCTCCCAGCAGTTTAAATTATGTTTCGACTCTTTTCCTATTTTTGAGAAATTAGATATTTCATAGTGATTATATCCATTAATTTCTAATGTATTTTTTACATACCAATACATATTTCGCTCTAATTCTTCATCTAGTAATTCCATTTTTCCTTCTTCTATCATTTTATCAAGAGCTGTTCCCTCTTCTAATATTAATGAATATACACTAATATGATTAGGGTTTAATTCTATTATTTTCTCTAAACTTTCTTTAACATCTGAAATTGTTTGATTAGGTAATCCTATCATTAAGTCTATGTTTGTATTATCAAATCCAGCTTTTTTTACTATACTATATGCATCTAGAAATTCATTATATGTATGTATTCTGCCAATTTGCTTTAAAATTTTGTTATTTGTGCTTTGCAAACCCATACTAATTCGATTTATTTTTGCCTCTTTATACATTTTTACTTTTTCTTCATCTATTGTACCTGGATTTACCTCTAATGTAATTTCTATATCTTGAAATTTTGTATCATTATTAACTAGACCTTTTTCTATTTCTTTTAAAATTTCTTCTATATATTTACTATCTATATATGATGGTGTTCCTCCTCCAATATATATAGTAGTAACATCATAATTTTTCATAAAGTCTTTATTTTCTAAATATTTTTTTATTTCTTTTTTTACTGCTTTTATATATTTTTCTACTATTTCTTCCTTATTAGAAAAAGACACAAAATCACAGTAATAGCATTTATGTTTACAAAATGGTATATGTATATATATTCCTAATTCTTTATTCTTCATCTGCTATCTCCATTATTTTTTTCAATCTATAATTTACACCTGATTTTCCTACTGGTTTTTTTAACATTTTCCCTAATTCTATTAGTGAAATATTTGGATTTTCTAATCTTAATTTCGCTATCTCTTTTAAATTTTCATCTAGTTTATTAAACTTTCCTGTTTGCTGTAATTTTTTTATTGCTCCTATTTGTTCAATAGCTGCATTTATTGTTTTATTCAAATTTGCAGTTTCACAGTTTACTATTCTATTTACTTTTCCTCTCATCTCTTTTTGAATTCTAATGTCTTCAAATTTCATAACAGCTTTATTAGCTCCTATTAGTGCTAACAAATTTGAAATTTCTTCTGCCTCTTTCCAATAAATAGAACATCTAGTTTTTGTATTTAATTCCTTAGTACTTATGTTTAAGCTTTCTATCATCTTCTTTAAAAATATCATATTTTCTTCATTTGATAAAACTATTTCTAAGTGATATGAATTTTCTGGATTGTTTATTGAACCAGCTCCTAAAAATGCACCTTTTATAATTGCTTTCTTTTGCTCAAATCCTTCTTTTTCTTGATATAGTTCTTCTATATTTTTGGTATATAATTCATTATCATTTATTTCTATATGACCTATTTTTTTTATTTCTTTTATTTTTGTATTTATATAAAAGACTTTACCTACAATGTCTATATCATAATCTATATTTAAGTTAGATAACAACTTTGAGAATCTATCTATATTATAATCATTTTCAGTTGAAAATTTTATCTCACTTTGCTTGTGAATATTTGTATTAGCTGATATTAGATATCCTATTAACTCACATTCTACATTGTTCTTATTAGTTAAACTATGATTATTATTCAGTTCTTGTTTTATATCTGAAGAAAAAGACATTTTAGTCACCTACCTTTGCAATTATTACTCTATTATTATCATATAAGTCTTTTATACATCTTTTATTTATATATTGGTCATTATTATCTAGTAAACTCATAACTTCTTCTTTTTGGTCATAACCTATTTCTAGACATAAATATCCTCCATATTTTAAATATTCATATCCTGTTTTTACTATTTTTCTATAAAAATCTAAACCATCTTTGCCACCATCTAATGCAATATGTGGTTCTTTTTGTACCTCTTTGTCAAGCTCTTTAATTATATCTTGTTTTATGTATGGTGGATTTGATACTATTATATCATATTTTTCCTTTGATAAATTTTCAAATAAGTTTGATTCTACAAATGTTATTTGATTTTCTACTTTATTAGTTTTTGCATTTAATTTTGCTATTTCTAATGCTTTATTACTGATATCTAATGCACTTATTTCTGTATTAGGCAAATATTTTGCTAGTGATACTGCTATTGCACCACTACCCGTACATAAGTCAAGAATTTTTTTTGCTCTTATTTTCTGAGCTATTTTTATTACCTCTTCGACTAAAACTTCTGTATCTTGACGAGGAATTAAAACATTTTCATCAACAAAAAAATTAAGTTTCATAAACTCCTTGCTATGAGTTATATGTTCTATTGGTACACCTTTGCTAAGTTTTGATATTCCTTCAAAAAATTTTTCTTCTTGATGTTTACTTAAATGTTCATTGTCATATATAATTAAATATTGCCTTGGTTTTTCTAGGACAAATTGCATTAATAATCTTACTTTTAATTTTGGTGTAGTAATTTTCTCTAATTTTAGTTTTGCTACTCCTCTTTCTATTGCTTGTTTTATTGTCATAATATCACCTTTTTTCTTCTAATACATTAATTTCAATTTTTTTGCTATTTATTTTTCTATGAAATTTATGCAGAAAATTTTTTATTTTTATATACAATAAAAAACCCCCACCTTAGCCGTCAGCTTCAATTTTTAAGGACCTGCTCCTAAAAACAGGTGGGTGCCTACCTAAATACTAATGGGCTTCTCACTATTATTAGTAAAATGTGAGCTTGCACGCCATATTTAGAGATTAGCCCCTCTTTTAACTTGTTGGTTCTAAAAATTACGCTCTTACGCACTACGCAGGGATTATTTAATTATTTATTGATTAATTTATTTATTTTGTATCTTTATATTAGCACATTAGATATCTATTTACAAGTAAAATAATTGCTTAATTTTTTTGTTTTATTTTTATTTTATTATTTTATCTCTTTTTTTCATATATTATTCTCTTTTTATTATTGTTTTTTGTATTTGATAAATTATCTTTTTTGTGTTAGAATTTTTCAAATTGGTAGCATGATTTTTGAGCTGATTTTGGGGTCGGAGACAAAAATCATTGCTACCACTTTTTCTTTGAATATTTGTACTTTTATCACTTTTTGTAGTTAAATATTTCATAAATAATCCTTGTGCAATCATTTCACCTTTCTTAAACTTATAATCTTTCTCTCCTTCATTTTGTATCATTATATATATAATCTTCATTATGTTTATTATTATAGTAATCCACATCAATTACTCCAATTTAATTACATAATCTGATGTTTCATTTAATAAAGCACTTTTTATCGAATCTTGCAATAAAAAGTGCTTTACTAAATTTTTTACATTTCTTCTCCAGCAAACGAAAACATCTTATAATTTCTTTCATCTACCCATACTTTTATTCCTGTTAATTTTTCTTCGATTTTAAAATATTCATCTTCTAATATATGTTTTCCTTCATATGAGTATACTCCACATATTCCCTCTTCTCTTCCTCCTTGTAAACCTATGTCTTTATCTCCAAAAATGGCATACTTGTTTTCATAAGGCTCTACTACATTTTTTAAGACTATTACAACTTTTTTACCTGTAATTATCCTGCTATATTCTATTGGTACTATTATCTTTCCTTCGTATGAATATAAACCACTTTTTTCGCCTTTTCTTACTCCTATAGCCATTGAAGTAGTTCTAATCATATTAAATTCTTCTGGTACGATTAGTTCTGGTTTATTTTTAAAGAAATTTTTAGAGATATATAATCCTCTTTTTCCTTCAGAAGTTATTACTTCATAAGTTCTCTCTCCTGCTGGTCTTCCTGAAAATCTTGTTGGATTTATTATAATTTCCTTATAATAGCTTTTAGTAATCCATGGCCAATCATTGAAATATAGTTTCTTTCTCCCATCTTCTAATACTATTCCTTGAAATTGGATATCATCAACACTAGTAACATAAGTATAATCTACAATTTCTTTCCGCCAATTTTCCTCTTCTTCTGACCAAAGTTTTACAACTTTAACCCATTTTTGCTGTGTTTCTGACCAAATTTTTTCTGTTTTCATTTTGCTTATTCTCCTTATAAATAATTATTTTATAGAAGTTACTTTACTTTCTATATCATTTATTATATATTCTTTAACACCAAAAACAACCTTTTTATGTTAATTTTAGTTTTAGATAAAATCCCACTCCATTTTCTAAGCTTTTTACTCCATATTTGTTTTCGCAATTGCTCATAATAGCTTTTACAAATATTACATAATAATTCTTTTATTATATCATTCAAATTTGGTGTTTTTATATCCTCTATGATACTCTGATGATTTTTGTCTCCGACCCCAAAACCAATGTTAATTCATTATTATTTTATATACTTAAATACTTCTTCTGGATATATCTTTAAATTTTTATTTACGAATTTATCAATATCAACCCATATTGCATCAGTTTCGCAATTATCATCAATTATATGATATTTTTCTTTATAATCTGAATCATTTATATCAACATTATAAAAGAATATTAATTCATGTGCATTTTTTCCATTATAAGTAAATATATTTTCAGATACACCTAAAAATTCTCCAACTTTAATATCTATATTAAGTTCTTCTTTAAATTCTCGCTTCAATGCATCTTTGCTATTTTCTAAAAATTCAATGCCTCCACCTATGCTTCTATAAAATGTTTCATTTTTAGTTTTATCATGTCCTTTACTAACTAACATTTTGTTGTTTCTTTTTACAATACCAAGTACAATAGGTCTTATTTCTTTAAATTTATCCATATTAATACTTTACCTCCTTTACCAGTTACTAGCTGTTACTATACTACAATGATTTTTGTCTCCGACCCCAAAATCACCAAATTACATTACATATAATAATATACAGAAAAACTGTAATAAGCTTCCTAATAGTATGAATAAGTGAAATACTGAATGCATCCATTTATGTTTTTTTCCTATTGCATATAATCCTGCTCCTATTGAGTATGCAATTCCTCCTGCTAATAGTAAACCAAATCCTATATTACCTAGTAGTGATGGTAGTAAATTTATTTTTACTATTATGCACCATCCCATTATTAAGTAACATAGCATTGAAAACTTTTTGAATTTTTTTATGTCTATTGAGTTCAAAATTATTCCAAGTATTGCAACTCCCCAAATAACTCCAAATATTGTCCAGCCTGTTGCTGTGTTATATTCTCTTAATGTACATAGTGAAAATGGTGTATATGAACCTGCAATTAATAAAAATATTGAGCAATGGTCTAATACTTGAAAAACTTTTTTTGAGAAACATTTTGGGCTTAGCCCATGGTATATGCTAGACATAGTGTATAATAATATCATTGTAAATCCGTAAATTGCTCCACTTACTACTCCATAAACATTTTTATTTTTTGCTGCAAATATAACACATAATACTGTTGCAACAATTCCTAATACTGCTCCAACTATATGTGATGTCATATTAAAAATTTCTTCTCCTTTTGTATATTTAGGTAAAATTCTGTCTTTTAATTTAATTCTTTCCATCTTAGTATTCCTTTCATATTTTATATTGAATTTATCCCCTTTTTATTAATGCTTTTCCATATATAGCAAGTAAAATTGACCTTTAAAAATACCCGAGATAGCCTTTCTTGTGTAGTTTTACTACTTTTCTTATTGTATAGGTTGTATAGGAAAATCAACTTTTATCTTGACTATATATAAGATTTTTCCGTATATAACAAGCAAAAGTAACCTTTATAAAGACCCTCAATAACTTTACTAGTGTAACTTAGCTACTTTTCTAATTATCAATTTTATTTTTATAATTTTCTAATTCAACTAAAAAATTATTAAAGTATTTTTTTACACAACTTGATATTTCTATATACATTTTGTTTTCTTCTGGAAATGTATGCATTGCAAAGTGGCTTTCTGCTAATAGCCATAATCCGTGTATATCCCTGAGTATCAAAGAAATGTTCAACTTTATTTATTATAGTAAATCCACTGTTTGATAACATTTTTTCAAATTTTTTTATTGCTGTTTTTTCTTCTTCATATTTCAACCATGTATTATAATTATACATTACTGCTTTCATTTCTACGGTCCTTCTTTCAATTACAATTATTATTTACCAATTTTGCACTTCTTCATTATAATATTTAATCAATGTTGGTTTGAACATATTATTTTCTTCAACTTGATTTAAGTCAATCATCTCGTCTTTTCCAAAATTGAACATTGTTTTTATATTTTCTTCTGTTAAATATTTTGTTTCTATTGATAAGTTTTTTCTAACATTGTTTCCATTAAATGCCAAGTTGAATCCCCATTCTCCAAATGATGGTACTTGCAAATGATATGGTAATACATTTTCAAATTGAGTTTTTATTGTTTTATTTATACACCAAAAAGATTTTTTTGCATAGTATGGACTTGTTGATTGACAAACCATGACTCCATTTGGTGTTAAATTTGCTCTTATATAGTTATAAAATACATTTGTATATAATTTATTTAATGCTTCATTATTAGGGTCTGGAAAATCTATAATTATTACATCAAATTTTTCTTCGTTTTCTTGAACAAATAGATATGCATCTTCATTTATTATTTTTACTTTTTCATTTATTAGTGAGTTTTCATTTAAGTTTTTGATTTGTTCATTTGTGCTACATAATTTTGTCATTTCACTGTCTATATCAACTAAAACAATTTTTTCTACATCATTATATTTTAAGACCTCTCTTGCTGCTAGTCCGTCTCCTCCTCCTAATATTAGGACCTTTTGATGTGAGTTTGCATATGACATTGGTATATGAACTAGTGCTTCATGATATCTATATTCATCACTTGTACTAAACTGTAAATTGCCATCTAAAAATAGTCTTATATCGTCTTTATGTTTAGTCATTACTATTTTTTGATATTGTGTTTGTTCTGATAATATTACATCATCTCTATAAAGTCCACTTTCAATGCTATTTGTTATGTTTGAACCTGTAAGTAAAAAACATATTATTGTTATTAAACATATTATTGATAATATTTTTACAGTTTTATATTTTTTTATATATGACTTATATTTTAATATTATCAACAAGGCTACTGCTATATTTATGCTTCCTACTAAAAATGTTGTAGTAATAAAGCCTAATTTTGGAAATAGTATTAATGGAAATACAATCGAACCTATTAGCCCTCCAATATAATCAAATGTAAATATATTAGCTAAATTTTTTCTAACATTACTCTCGTTATCTTCTATTATTCTAGTTAATATTGGAATTTCTAATCCTACAAAAATTCCTATTAATATAATTAATAAATACATTATTAAGTCATATATATTCGTATATATATTTGATAAAAATAATATTAAACTTGAAAAGCCTCCTAATATTCCAACACTCATTTCTATAAATATAAATTTATTAAATAAGTCTTTTTTTATATATTTTGATAAATATGAGCCTATTCCCATGGCACTCATATATAAACCTATTGTTATTGAAAATTGTGTTATACTATCTCCTTGTAAATATGAGCTTATACTACTAATTATAAGCTCATATATTATAGAACATATTGATATTAATAGTGTTGTTACTAATAGCAATCTTCCATCAAATTTTTTTACTGTTATTTCTTTATTTTCTTCCATTATAGAACTCCACTCATTATAATTCCTATTGCAATGAACATTCCACAAATCATAACGCCTATTGCTTTATTATGATTGTCAATTTCTTCTGTAAGTGAAAAGTGCTTTTTAAACATCAATTCTGTTATTTTGTATCCAATTAAGCAAAATGCTAATCCAATTACTACATAGATAATAATTTCTAATAATTTCATTAAAATTTCCATTTTATTATTATTCCTTTCATTTTATACTATAAATTATAATAACTACTTAACAAATTAAAGTCTTATTCGTTTTCAACTATTATTTTTTATTTATCACAATTTTTTTAATACTAATATTACTTATTTTTAATAATTAAATTTTTTATTTTATTACAGTTCTTACAATTATTGCTATTGCTATAAAAATTCCCGCCATTATAAATCCTGCTGCTACATTTTTTTCTTTTAATTCTTTGTTAAAATCATATGGTACTGTTAAATCAAAAATACATACTCCTGCTAACATTAATATAATTCCTAATCCACCATAGATTACTGTATTTAATATTTCCATCCAATTTATAATCATAATTTTTTCCCACCTTTTATAATTTTTAATACTTTTTCAATAATAAATTTTTTCTAATATTTTATAGTCAAATGTTACGGAACTATTTTCCAGAACTTGTTCCTCCTCCTGAAGATGTCCTACTGTTTACACTTTTTTGTCTTGCTGAATATGCATAATCATTATATGTACTACTCGAACGAGTACCCATATAACAAGAATGGTAATGACCATAATGGCTTGAATGATACATTGTTCCTGAATTATTTAAATATTTTTTACTAGAAACTTGTATGTAAATTTTGTTATTTTCTTTATAAATAAAAGCATATTCATTTTTAGTTTGTAAACCTATACCTTCATCAGATTTCTTATCATCTCCACTTGCTTTGGTTATTCCTTCTGGAACTCCATTTATTATATCTTTTACTGTTGCGTCAACAGTTTTTAGCTTAGATTCATAAACTTTTGCTTTTTCATTATTTGTATTATTTGTTATAGATGTTTCATATCTATATTTGCTAGTTTCTTTCTTCAAATATTTTTGCATTGATTTGTTAACAAATAAACCTGAAAACATGGAAACTATTGACGGAAAAAATAGTAATACAAACATTAATACCCACATAATTATTGAAGAATTTCTGGCTTTATTTGTATTATTTTTTATATTACTTGTTTGACTTTTTTCTATTTCATTTGTAATTTGTATATTAGTTTCATCAATTTTTCTACCTATACTTTTCTCTGTTTCGTCTTCCCATTTTTCTATTGAAATAATACTTTTTCCATCTTTTGATTTATAATCAAAATACTCACATTTTTCATATTTATCAACATCAGTTTCTCCAAAATAATTATTTACTGTTTTTATACCTTTTTCATATAGTTCATAGGTTTTATTTTCACTTTGAAATTCTAGCTCATTTATATTAACATATCCTACATATCTATCATATAAATAATATTCTTCTCTATTATTTTCGTCTTTTTCTACTGATAACCATTTGTGCTTATATGAATTTATTTCTTTTATTTCATATTCCTGCCAAATCCAAGTATCTTCCTTATATTCAACCATATTAATAACCGCATATTTTCCGGTTTTAATATTAATAATTTGCCCCTTTTTTAATTTCACTTTAATCCCCTCTAATATTCAAATTCTTTTAATATTTTTATACTAGATAAACTTATTATTTTTCCAATACTTATTTCTATTTCGTCTTTCCATTTTTCTATTGAAAGTATCTCCATTTTATCTTCTTTATTTGTATATTCATAATAACTAACCTCTTCATTTAATCCAATATCAGTCATTCCAAAATATGTTTCTACCTTTGCATCACCTTTTTCATAAAGTTCATATTCGTTATCATTATATGTAATATTCATTTTTATTTGGATTTTTGTATCTTTTAGAATTTCATATAGTATCACTTTATTTGATAATTCTACATTTAAGTAATACATTTTGCTTGTTTCTAAATTTTGAAGCTTATATTCCATCCAATATGAAGATTTTTCTTTGTATTTTACTCCATTTAGTATTTTGTATTTTATTTTATCAATTAATATATATTGACCTTCTTTTAAATTTATTAAATCCATATTTATTTCCTTTTTTATTTTTTAACATTATATCTAAATTGCTTGAAAAAATCAATTATTTTTGCCTTTATTTTTTCTTTTATCTGTTGCAACTCGCATATTTTTTATTTCTTTATTTTATTTTCTTGTTTTGATATTATTTTTAGACTTTTTTCAAATTCTTCCCATTTCTCAAACTTAGTCACTTTTTTACTCATTTTTTATATAATTGTATTTTAATTATAATATGTTTATTATAAATTATGCTTCAATTTCCTCATAATTAGTTACAAGCCTAGCACCTTGCTTTATTAAATCATTAGTTCCTACTGAATTTATTGAATTAATATTTCCCGGCACTACATACACATCTCGACCTTGTTCTAATGCAAAATCTACTGTTATTAATGTTCCACTTTTTCTTTTTGCCTCAATTACGATTATTCCTTTACTTATTCCGCTTATAATTCTATTTCTAGCTGGAAAATTCATTTTTTCTGGTTTAACTCCTAATGGATATTCAGAAATTATTGCTCCTCCTTTTTGTATTATCTTTTTTTCTAAGTAATAGTTTTCCTTTGGATATATTATATCTAAACCATTTCCTACAACTGCAATTGTTTTACCATTTGCTTCAATTGTGCCTATATGTGAAAAGCTATCTATTCCCTTTGCTAATCCACTTACTATAATAATTCCTTTTTTGGATAAATTATATGAAAAATATTTTGCTGCTTTTATTCCATACATACTTGCTTCTCTACAACCTATTATTCCTATTATATTTTGATTTAATATATTTTTATTTCCTTTAATATATATACATATAGGTACATCATATATTTCTTTTAGTTTTTTGGGATATAAACTTTCATTTATTGTTATTATATCTATTTCTTTTTTTATCATATTTTCTATATATTTATCTAAATTGTTTCGTATTTTTTTATCTAAAATATTCTCTATTTTTTTATTATTAAGCCATTTTTCTTTTTTCAACTCTTCATATGTTAAATTGTATATTCTGTTGGGCATTTTATATTTATCTAATAGTTTATTTTTGCTTATATTTCCTATTTCTCTTAACATTGAAAGCCATATCCAATATTTTTTATTTTCTAATTTTGCTTCTTCGATTTTCCTCTTTCCTTTCTTTATTAACGTTAATATTATGTAATAATCTATACTATTTTTATTGTATAAAATTAATTTTATCTTAAATCCATATAAATTTGCCATACAATAAGTAACTTTTACTTGTTATATACGAAAAAATCTTATATAGTGCCAATATAAAACCTGATGGTTTCTATGCAATAATAAAAAGCACTTTTAATAAAGTGCCCCTATTTTTATTGTATAAAAAATTTTAATTATATTAACCAGATATAAAATTTTTCATATACAACTTTTATATTTAATTATTTTTATTTTGTTGTTTAATTGTTGCTTTTATAACATTGTTCATTAGCATAGCTATTGTCATTGGTCCTACTCCCCCTGGAACCGGTGTTATGTAACTTGCCTTATTTTTTACATTTTCAAAATCAACATCTCCAACTATTTTATTATTTTCATCTCTGTTTATTCCTACATCAATAACAACAGCTCCATCTTTTACCATATTTTCTTTTACAAAATTTGCTTTTCCTATTGCTGAAATAAGTATATCTGCATTTTTTGCTTTTTCTTCTAATTCATTTGTTTTTGAATGGCAGATTGTAACTGTTGCATGTTTATTCAAACAACATGCCATTAATGGTTTTCCTACAATATTGCTTCTGCCTAATATTACCACATTTTTACCTGCTAAGTCAATATTATATTCTTCAAAAATTTTCATTATGCCGTATGGTGTACAAGAAACAAAAGTATCTTGATTTAATATTAATTTTCCTACATTTATTGGATTAAATCCGTCTACATCTTTTTCTTCTGATATTTCTTTAAAAGCTTCATTTATATCCAAATTATTTGGTATTGGGCTTTGTAATAATATTCCATTTACATTTTTATCTTTATTTAGCTTTTGTATTAATGATATTAATTCTTCTTGTGTAATATCTGATTTCAAAATATATTCTTCGTATTCAATTCCTATTTCATTACAAGCTCTACTTTTATTTCTTACATATACTTTTGAAGCTTCATCATCTCCAATCATTATTACTGCAAGTTTTGGTATTATTCCTTTTTCTTTTAACTTTTCACATTCTGTTTTTAAATTTATTCTTGTTTTTTTTGCTAATTCTTTTCCATCTAAAATTATTGCCATCTTTATTAAAGGAACTATTCTATAATATAAATTTTTCTATTTAATAGTTTTTATATTATAAAACAGTTCCTATCCTCCTTGTATAATTTGTTTTATGTACGAATATTTTGATTTTTTTGTATTAGAAATACTATTAAACTTTTTTCACAATACAATATACAATTAATTATTCATTTACATTTCTCATAATGTTATTTTAAATTATAGTTTACTGGTTCATTTTCTTTTAAAGTTTCTTGAACATCTAATATTCTTTGATTTGAAGAACCTCTAAATCTAAGTTTTAAATCCTTTTTATCTTCTTCAAATTTCCCATCAACAACAACATCTAAATACTTTAACAATTCTTTTGTTGTTTCATTATTTTGAGCCATCTTTCCTACAACATCTTTTTCAAAATCAAATCCTGTATAACACCAAATATTTTTATTTGGGAATTTTTCTTTTACTTTTTTTACAAGTGGAAGTAATCCTTCTTGATTTTGTTTTTCTAGTGGCTCTCCTCCTAATAGTGAAAGCCCTGAAATATAGTCATGATCCAAATAATTTATAACTTTGTCAATTTCTGCATCAGTAAATTTATTTCCATAATTAAAATCCCATGCACATTGATTAAAACATCCTTTACAATGATGATTACATCCACTTACAAATACTGATACTCGAACTCCTTCTCCATTTGCAACATCTACTTTTTTTATGTCTGCATAGTTCATCTATATTTCCCCCTTTATTTTATGTTATAGGAAAATCGGCTTTTATTTTACTCTATATACAGTTTCTCATATATCTCAGTTCAAATTGCCTTTAAATTCCTTAATCTTCTTATTTTATAACTTTTACAAATGCATTACCCTTTGTTTTATCTCTTTTGTCTTTCCTGCATTCCAGAAATTTTCTCCTAAATATCCACAAGTTCTTCTAACTACTGTCATTTTTGAATGGTCTTTATTTCCACAGTTTGGGCATTCCCATTCGTTATCTTTATTTATAACAATTTCTCCATCAAATCCACATACATGACAAAAATCTGATTTTGTATTAAATTCTGCATATTGTATATTGTCATAGATGAATTTTACTGCTGTTTCTAAGGCTTCTATATTGTTTTGCATATTTGGTATTTCTATATATGATATAGCTCCACCTGATGATATTTTTTGGAACTCACTTTCAAATGATAATTTTTCAAAAGCATCTATTTTTTCTCTAACATCTACATGGTAAGAGTTTGTATAATATCCTTTATCTGTTACATCTTTAATTGTTCCAAATTTTTCTTTATCTACCCTTGCAAATTTATAACATAAGCTTTCTGCTGGTGTTCCATATAATGCAAATCCAATGTTTGTTTCATCTTTCCATTTGTCTGTTGTTTCTCTTAAATGTTTCATTACTTTTATTGCAAAATCATGTCCTTTTTCTTCTGTATGTGATACTCCTGTCATTAATTTTGTCATTTCATATATTCCTATATATCCTAATGACATTGTAGAATATCCACCATATAATAATTTATCTATCGGTTCTCCTTTTTTCAAACGAGCTATTGCTCCATATTGCCAATGAACAGGGCTTATATCTGAATGTGTTCCTAATAAAGCATAATGTCTACACATTAAAGCTTCTTTACATAGTTCTAATCTTTCATCTAATAATTTCCAGAATTTTTCTTCATCGCCATCTGCAATTATAGCTATTTGTGGTAAGTTGATACTTACAACTCCTTGATTGAATCTTCCTTCAAATTTATAATTTCCATTTTCATCTTTCCATGGAGACAAGAAACTTCTACATCCCATTGGACTAAATACATTACCTTCATAATTTTCTCTCATTTTTTTAGCTGAAATGTAATCTGGATACATTCTCTTTGCTGAACATTTTACTGCAAGTTTTGTTAAGTAATCATATTTTCCACCTTTTAAACTATTGAATTCATCTAAAACATATACTAATTTAGGAAATGCTGGTGTTACATATACTCCTGCTTCATTTTTTATTCCTTCATATCTTTGTCTTAGTACCTCTTCAATTATCATTGCATTCTCTTTTATGTATGGGTCTCCTTCTTCTAAATGTAAAAATAATGTTACGAATGGAGATTGTCCATTTGTTGTCATTAAAGTATTTATTTGATATTGAATAGTTTGAACTCCTGCTTTTAATTCTGATTTTAATCTAGTATCAACTAAATCTTCAATTATATCATCAGACACTTTTCCTTTATATTTTGTCTCAATTTCCTTTTTGAATTTTTCATAACTTTTTCTTAAATATTTACCTAAATGTATTAAATCTACTGATTGTCCTCCATATTGATTACTTGCTACTGCTGCAATAATTTGTGTTGTTACTGTACATGCAACTTGGAAACTTTTTGGACTTTCTATCATCTTTCCATTCATTACAGTTCCATTGTCTAGCATATCTTCAATATTTATTAAACAACAGTTAAATATAGGTTGAACAAAATAATCTGCGTCGTGAAAATGTAAAATTCCTTCTGCGTCAGCTTTTGCTATTTTTTCTGGTAATAATAATCTTTTTGTTAAATCTCTTGAAACTTCTCCTGCAATGTAATCTCTTTGTGTAGAAGCCAATAATGTATTTTTGTTAGAATTTTCTTCTGCTAATTCTTTATTATCATTTCTTATTATTCCTAATATTGTTTCGTCTGTTGTATTTTGTTTTCTTACTAAGGCTCTTGTATATCTATATACTATATATTTTTTAGCTAATTCATATTTTTCTATTTCCATTAGCTTTTCTTCTATAATATCTTGTATATCTTCTACTAACATCCTTTTTTTATTTAGCTCTTCAATATCTTGAACAATCTTCTTTATATCCTCTTTTGAGGCTCTTTCCTTAGGTTTTACTTCTCTATTTGCTTTTTCAATTGCTATTTGTATTTTTGCTCTATCATAATCAACAGCTCTTCCATCCCTTTTAATAACTTTCATTTTACATTTCCTCCTTAAATAAGTATGTACTTATTATATATCAAAAAAAACTTTTTTCTGTTGCAAAAGCAACATATTATGAAATATTATTTTTATTTCCGAAATTTCTTGGCTTTCAAGTAATATTACATTTATATTACAAAAATATTACATCTATATTTCACTTTTTTTATTGTCTTTTATACTTTTTTACTGTATAATGTTTATGTATAGTTAAGGAGTGGTGTGTATGAATACTAGTTTTAATCTAGAAAATTTTATTTCTGATTTTTCTACAAAATGCAACAAAGTTCAGTGTAAAAATTTTACAAAGAATGAAATAATCACTACATATATTCAAAAGCGTAATCAATTATGTATATTAACCTCCGGAACAGCTGATTTAGTAAGATATGACTTAAACGGAAATAGAACTATTGTAGAACATTTCTCTAAAAATGCTTTATTTGGAGAAGTATTTTATAATGTAACAACAAATAATGAACTTTTAGTTGAAGCAAAATCTAATTGCACTGTTCTTTTCTATATTTATGATGATATGTTTCAAAAATGCAAAACCACTTGCAAATTTCATCAAATATTATCTGAAAACTTACCCGAATTAATTTTAAACAAAGTAACTGAATTAAACATGAGAATAGAACTCTTAACCAAAAGATCTACCAGAGATAAATTATTAAGTTACTTTTCCTTAATATCTACTAGAAATTTAAATACTAGTTTTGAATTGCCTCTTTCATTAACTGATTTAGCTGACTATCTAAGTGTTGATAGGAGTGCTATGATGAGAGAATTAAAACTTTTAAGGGAAGATGGTTTTATTGAAAAAAGTGGTAACAGAATTAAATTAAATAGAAATTAAAAAAGTCAAAGTTTGAGAACTAGCTTACACCACTGGGACGGGATACATATATTTTTTCCGGTGGGGGCTAGTCTTTTTATATTATATGGAATAGATTAGAAATTGTTAAGCTCCTAAAAAGGATAATGTTCCGTGAAATTTTATAAAAATAAAATTTCAGCGAAGAAAAGGTGCCTTTTTTGGAGCTTACAAGTTCTTATCTATGGAATATAATTAAAAAGACTAGCCCCCACCGGAAAAAATATATGTATCCCGTCCCAGTGGTGTAAGCTAGTTCTCAAACTTTAATTTATTTTTCACATTTATTTATATAATTCCAAGAATCCTTGCACATTTCTTCTAATGTCTTTTCAGCTTGCCAATTCAATTCTTCTTTTGCTTTTGTTGGTTCAGCATAACAAGTTGCTATATCTCCTGCTCTTCTTGGAGCTATTTTATATGGTACATTTTTTCCAGTTGCTTTTTCAAAAGCTTTTACCATATCTAAAACACTATATCCTGTTCCTGTTCCTAAATTATATATATACAATCCTTCTTGTTCTTTATCTAATTTTTCTAATGCTTTTACATGCCCTTTTGCTAAATCAACCACATGTATATAATCTCTAACACCTGTTCCATCTGGTGTATTATAGTCATCTCCAAATACTGATAATTCTTTTAATTGACCTGAGGCAACTCTAACAATATATGGCATTAAGTTATTTGGTATTCCTTGTGGCTCTTCTCCAATTAGTCCACTTTCATGTGCTCCAACTGGATTGAAATATCTTAATATACATATATCCCATGTATTATCAGAAGCATATATATCTTTTAATATTTGTTCAATAAATAATTTAGTTGTACCATATGGATTAGTTGTTCCACCTGTTTTACAATCTTCTGTTAATGGTATTCTTTCTGGTTCTCCATATACTGTTGCTGAAGAACTGAAAATAAATTTCTTACATCCATATTTTCTCATAGTGTCTAATAATACTAATGCACCTGATATATTATTTTGGTAATATTCTATTGGTTTTTGTACTGATTCTCCAACTGCTTTGTAACCTGCAAAATTTAATACTGCATCAATTTTATTTTCTTCAAAAACTTTTTCTAGTTTTTCTCTATCTAAATAATCCATTTCATAAAATTTAAAATCTTTTCCTGTGATTTTTTTTATTGCATCTAATACTTCTGGTTTGCTATTAGAAAAATTATCTAATATTATAATTTCTTTTCCCTCATTTAATAATTCTATTGCAGTATGACTTCCTATAAATCCGGCTCCTCCTGGTAACAATATTGCCATAATTCATTCCTCCTTAATACTTTTAGTATTTACAAAAATTATATATATATTTAAAGATATTGTACTTTTTATTTTTACTATTTTCTCTTACTGTGCAAATTCTTATTTTTTATTAACTTTTGCTTATTTTAGTTCCATCTTTTGTGTCTTTTACTACATATCCTTTTTCTTGTAATAAATCTCTAATTCTATCTGATTCTTCCCAATTTTTCTCTTTTCTTGCAATATTTCTTTCTTCAACTAATTTCAATATTTCTTCTGGAATTTGAATTTCATCTTTATCTTCTTTTTTGATTTCTAATCCTAATACTGTATCAAATTTTAGTAATAATTCTGCTATTTTTGCTGATTTTTTCTCGTATCTTATAGCTGACCATACAAAACTCATTGCTAATGGAATATTCATGTCATCATTAATTGCTTCATGAAATCCATTTTCTATACTTGATAAGTTTTTAATATCTTCTTCATTCAACTCATCTTTACCCTCTTTATGTATTTGATAACCTTTTCTTATTCTTTCTAAAGATTTTGCAGTCGATTCCATAGCTTCCCAAGTAAAGTTTATTTTATTTCTATAACTTGCTGAATAACAAAATAGTTTATATACAATTGGGTCATATCCTTTTTCTTTTATGTCTTTTATTAAATAAACATTTCCTAAACTTTTTGACATTTTTCCACCATTAATTAATAGATATTCTCCATGTAGCCAATAATTTGCTGGTATTTTGCCACAAGCTCCTTTACTTTGAGCTATTTCATTTTCATGATGAGTTGGTATTAAATCTATCCCACCTGTATGGATATCAAATTGTTCTCCTAAATATTTTCTCCCCATTGCTGAACATTCAATATGCCAACCTGGATAACTTGGTCCCCAAGGGCTTTCCCATTTCATCAAATGATTTTCTGGTGCTTTTATCCATAATGCAAAGTCATATGGATTTCTTTTTTCTGTGTCGACATCTACTCTTGCTCCTGCTTTTTGTTCTTCTACATTATGATTTGATAATACAGGATATTTATCTAATTTTGAAACATCAAAATATATTGCTGTTGATGTTTCGTATGCATAGCCATTTTCTAATAATTTTTTCACATATTCTAACATTTCTTGAATATGGTCTGTTGCTTTACATATAATCTCTGGTGTTTCTATATTTAAAGATTTTAAATCATCAAAGAATAATTTAGTATAATGTTCTGCTATTTCCAAAGGTGTTTTCTTTTCTTCTCTTGCTGATTTAAGCATTTTATCTTCGCCTTCATCTCCGTCAGAAACTAAATGTCCAACATCTGTTATATTCATCACATGCTTAATTTTATACCCATTATATTTTAATACTCTTCTTAAAACATCTTGAAATATATTTGTTCTCATATTTCCTATTGTTGCATCTTTATACACTGTTGGTCCACATGAATAAATTTTTACTTTCTCTTCATCTATTGGAACGAATTTTTCTTTTTCTCTTGTTAAAGTATTATATAAATATATGTCCATAATCTTCCTCCTTCTTTTATGTTTTAAATTAAGAGGTAGCCTTTTTATGACTTCCTCTTAATCTTTCATCCTTATGGTTTAACTGTATTATCTTTTGATGTTGTATTCCCAGATGTATTTGTACTATTTCCAGTTGAGGTATTTGTGTTTGTGCTATTACTTGTATTCGTTTTGTTTGTTGTATTTGTTTTATTTGTTGCTGGTGGCTTTGTTGTATTTTTGTCCGGTTTATTTTCTTGTGGTTTTGCTTCTTCTTTTGGTTTTGTATGAATAGTACAAACCTCATTTATTTTTCCTTTTGAAGAATTTTTTGGATTAACTGGTTTCCACAAATTCAATTGTTCTTTTGGTAATACTGCTCCATAATAATTTACTTTTGTTGCACAATATTGTTCACAGTATTGTGTTGCTACCTTTCCAGATTCTGTACATAAAGTTTGGCTTCCATGTCCTTGGCATTTTTCTGGAATATTATCTTGTGTAAACATTTCTTTATAAGTACTTGTGCAGCCTGTTGTTGCTAAACATCCTGTTGTTTTACATATTGTTTGTTCAACTATTCCGGCTGGTTTTACAAATGATGCTTTTTCTAGTCCTTTATGAATATTTGTCATTACTGCATCCCAAATTGCTCCTGCTGGGTTCATTGTTCCATTAGCATATCTAACTGTTTCATTTCTATCATATCCATACCAACATGCTGCTGCATAATATGGTGTAAATCCACAAAGCCATCTATCAAAGTCCTCATCTGTTGTTCCTGTTTTTGCTGCAACATCTATTCCTGGAATTGCACAATATGTTGCTGTTCCTCCTGATTTTACTGGCTCTTGCATTATAGATTTTGTTATATATGCATTTTGCTCTGATATAACTCTAGTTTGTTCTTGTTTTGGTGTTAAAACTGTATTTCCATTTGAATCTTCTACTTTTGTATAGAATGTTGGTGTTATATATACTCCATCATTTGCTATACTTGCATATGCTCCTGCCATTTCTAATGGTGTTGCACCATTTCTTGTTCCTCCTAATGCTAATGTTATATCTTTATCCTCTTCTGGTTTTATTGAATGTATTCCCATTTTATTTAGATATTCAATTGATTTTTCAGGTGAAAGTTGTCTCATTATTTTTACAGCTGGTATATTTAAAGATCTAGCTATAAAATATCTTATATTTACTGGTTCATTACTAAATTTACCATTTTGATTTTTAGGAGTATAGTTTCCTCCAAAATTTGTTTCTTCATCCATATATGCTGTTGCTGCTGTTATTACTTTTTCTTGTAATCCTGGTGCAACTACTGCTAATGGTTTAATAGATGACCCTGTCTGTCTAACACTTTGTGTAGCTCTATTTAGTCCTCTGGCTTCTTTCTTTTCACCTAATCCTCCAACTGTTCCTACTACATTTCCTGTTTTATAATCTATTACAACCATTGCTGATTGAGAATGTTCGTTTAATTTATTTCCATCTTTATCTTTTGCAATTCCATTTACAACATATTTTTTATTTGCAAATTCTTGCTCCATTTGTGTTTGTACATTCATATCTACTGTTGAATGTATTGTTAAGCCACTACTATAAACATAGTTTTCTGCTAATTGTTGTGATATTCCCTTTTCTTCCATAACTTGTTTAACTACTTGGTCTATTACTGCTTCTGTATGATATGAATAAGATGAACTTGTAGCAATATTTCCTTTACTAAATCCTAATCCTGCATCTACTTCTGCGATTGCTGCTTGATATTCTTCTTGTGTCTTTATATATCCTAATTCATTCATTTTGTTTAATGCTACTTTTGTTTGTTTCTTTATTAACTCTGTATTATCTTTTGTTGTGTCAAATGGATTATATCTATTAGGAGAACTGTTTATTCCTGCCATATATGCACATTGAGCTAAACTTAAATCTTTTGCACTCTTATTAAAATAATATTCCGCACCTAATTCAACTCCATGTAAATTTCCTTCTCCTCCTACATATAAAATGTTTAAATATAACTCTAAAATTTGGTCTTTTGAAATCATTCGTTCAACTTGACAAGCTTTGGCCCATTCCTTTACCTTTCTCATAATCCCTGCCAAACCGCTTCTTTCATCATCTTTTGTTATATTTTTTACTAATTGTTGAGTAATTGTACTTCCTCCATAAGAACTATCTCCTAATAAAGTCTTTATAATTGCTCCTGCCGTTCTTTTAATATCAACACCATGATGTTTATAAAATCTTTCGTCTTCCATAGCAACATAAGCTTTTGGCAAATATTCTGTCATATCTTGAAGTGATATTACTTTTCTTTTTTCATCTCCACTTAGTTGAGCAACAATTCCTCCATTTTTATCTACTATTACTGTATTTGCAACACCTATTTTTAGTTCATCTTTTGTAATTTCAAAGTCATCTCCAAAAAGTCCAAAGAAAACTCCGGCAACCACTCCTGCTCCTATTACGCATAGAAGTAAAATTATTAATATCATAATTCTTATAAACATCATTAACTTAGGATGTCTACTTGAAAATTTTCCTTCTTTATTTTTTTTGCTTTTCTTTTTGCTTTTTTCATTTTTACTTGTAGCCTTATTTTTTGTATTATTAACTTTTCTTTTTTTGTTATTTTTTGAGCTTTGTACTTTATAAGGTCCACTTTTATTTTCTCTGTTATTCTTCTTATTACTACTATCTGTTGGCATTTTACACCCTCCTTGCCAAAATATTGATGTTTACATTATATTATACTTTTAAAAAAAAGAAAAGCATTTATAGAAAAATTTGTAAGATTAAATAAAATTATTTGTCCCTATTAGTTTTTCTACTACCACCCTATCTATTTTCAGCTTTTTCAAAGTTTCTTCTATTGGTTGATTTTTATATAAATTCCCTTCATATAGCTCTTTCTTGAAATAATTTTCAAAATCAAAAAAATTAAAATCACTACAATTTTCGACATTAATTTCATAATCATTAATACAAATCCCATTATATCGTTTTTTCTTAATTTTTACATTATTTTGGAAATTAACAATTATTGCTTCATCACAAATATTATATTTATTCACTAATTCAGACGGAAAATCTAAATTTAATATTATTTTAGATTTTAAAACTCCTTTTCGTTTATTATTTCCTACATTTATCATTATTCCTATATCCTTATATTTTTCTTCAAGTTTTTTAAATTTTTCTAAATGATTTGTTATTATATTGACTTTTTTAAAGTTTGTTATTATCTTTTTTATGTTATATAATTCTTTTTCTGCAATATCGTTTATCATTATACTTATTTGTGTTTCTTCTTTATCTAAATTTTCTTTCTTAATTATATATTCTAGGATATCATACATTAATATTTTAAAAAGCCATTTTCCGTCTACTATATCATAATTATATGAATATAAATAATTTATATATCCTTCCTTTTTATGTACATTTTTACTTAAAATTATTTTTTTAGATGCTGTTTTATCTAAAATATTTTTTGTTTTTTTTGCTAATATTTCATCTGTTTTTATATTTTCTTCTTTTTTGTTTGGTAAAATAATTCTATTGTTTTTTAATTTTACGATGTTAAACCATTCTTCTATTTTACTTGGCTTGTCAGATTCTTCTATATAATACATAAAAATCACCTCATATATCTTAATTAAATATATGTTGGTGATTTTGTTTTATTCGTTTTATTTTTTAATTCTTAATTTGATTTTTTAATAAAACTTTTTTCATTTCAATTATATTATTAAATGGAATATTTATTCCCTCTTCTGCAAGTTTTACTACTCTTAATGCAATAGTTATAATTTCATTTCTAACTATCATTGGAATTTCTACATCTATATTTGAATTTGTATATTTTTCTTCTATGTATTTTTCTGTTGTTGGAAAAATATTTTGTATTAAAAATACCGCTTTTTTTCCTAAAACATTTCCAAATACAAAATTATACACTGGTCGATTTCCAACTTTCAGTTTCTTATTATCATAAATTTTTTTATATTTATCATATTTAGTTGATATTGGAACAAACCATATTATTTCTTTGTCTCTTCTATCTCTAAAACAAAAATAACAGGGTCTTTTAGTTCCTTTTTCTTTATTTTCCATTAATTTATAATCTTTAAATATATTGAAAAATTCATCTTTTATAAAATAAAATTTTCCATCTTCTATTACCATTACTACTTTGCTCCTTTTTTATGAAAATATGGAGTCTAAATTAATTTTATAGACCCCATATTTCACTATAATTAACATTTTTTCACCTGCATATTTATATCTCGCAAGCAGGGTTGCGGTTCACATTTTTTCACCTATCCATTTATTTGACGCAAATAGGGTTGCGACTCACATTTTTATTATAGTAGATATTATATATCTACTACTATTATATTCATTATACACATTTTATATTAATACTTCAATACCTATTTATATTTTTTTTGATTTTTTTCTAATCTTTTATTTCACATCAAAATATTTTTATATTCTAAAATGTTTCAAACTTTTAAATTATTATATCTCTCTTTAATAACTTATTTTTAACAATCCCAATACCAATAAAATTTCTTTCACTATAAATTCTATAAATTCCATCTATATTAGAATCAGATAATCGTACTCCATTTAAAAATAGCTCTAATTTTCTTTTTTCAAGTTCAATTTTATTTAAGTTTTTAAATAATTCTTCTATTGTAATAATTTTATCTTTTATTATTTCCTTATTATTTTCTAATTCTTCTATTGATATAGCTTGTTTTATATTAAATTCTCCCACTTGTATTCTATTTAGTCCTATCATATATCCTACTGTATTTAGTTTTGCTGAAATATCTTCACATAAGCTTCTAATATATGTGCCTTTTGAACATTTTACACAAAATTCAATTTGTTTGCTTTCTTCATTTATTCTTAGCAATTTTATATCATATATTTCTATTTGTCTTGGTTTTATTTCTACTTTTTCACCTTTTCTAGCATATTCATATAATTTTTTTCCATTTACTTTTATTGCTGAATACATTGGTGGAATTTGTTCTTGTTTTCCTATAAATTCATTCAATACTTTTTCAATTGCATTTTGAGATAGTATTTCTTCTTTTATTTCTTTTTGTTCTATTATATTTCCTTCACTATCTGCTGTATCTGTTTTAATTCCTAGTTGTAGTTTTACATTATAGATTTTGTCATGATTGATTAAGTATTTTGAACATAATGTTCCTTTTCCTATAAGTAGTGGTAATACTCCTGTTGCCATTGGGTCCAAAGTTCCTGTATGCCCCACTTTCATTCCTGTTATTTTTTTTACTTTGTAAACAATATCGTGTGATGTATAATTTAATGGCTTATTTACTATTAATATTCCGTTCATAATTTTCCTTTTCTATTTTCATCAAAAATTTTTTATTGAATAGAAAAAATTTAAATTTTCTATTCAATAAAAATCTATAATTGATATTATCTTTGAAATTTATTTTTTATTATTTTTGTTTAGATGTTTTACTACTTCTTTAATGATTTTTTCTTTAACTTCTTCTCTATTTCCTGGTATCAATGCTCCTGCTGCTTTTTGATGACCTCCACCACCAAACATATAGCAAACATCAGAAACATTAACCTTAGAATTTGTATTCGCTCTTAATGATACTTTATAAGCATTTCTTTCGTCGTTTTCTCTTATAAATATAGAAACCTCTACTCCTTCTACTCCTCTTCCTATTTCTACAATTCCCTCATGGTCTCCCATTTGTGCATTTACATCGTTCATATCATCTGCTGTTAAATATGTAAACGCAACTTTTCCATCTTGTAAAAATTCTAATCTGTTAGTTGCTCTTTTTGATAACTCAAAGTTTGCTCTTGTTTTTGTTTCTAATACTTTTGTATAAATTTCTGATACATTTACACCTTTGCTTATTAATTCTGCTGTAAATTCAAATGTTTCAGCTGTTACACTAGAATATTTGAATCCTCCTGTGTCAGTTATTATACCTGCTAAAATACAAGTACCAATATTTACATCAATATCTATTTCCTTATACTCTAACATTCCTGCTAAAACCTCACAACATGCTGGTGCTACTGGATTTACATAGTTTATATCGCCATACATAGTATTACTTCCATGATGGTCTATAACTATTGTTTTTTTAGCTTTTTCAAAATATTCTTTTCCATCTGCTCTTTTTAAAACAGCACAATCTAATGTAATTGCTAAATCATATTGTTCAACATCACTTTTTGATTTTACTTGTTCTGTTCCTGGTAAAAATTTAAAAGTTGATGGTATTTCAGTAATTATTGCATCAGCAGATTTTCCCAATTTTTCCAATATTAATTTCATAGCAAGTATACTACCCATTGCATCTCCATCTGGTGTTTCATGTGTTAGTAATACTATTTTATCTGCTTTTTCTATTTCTTCAAAAATATTGTCTATTGTCATTTCCCCTCATTCCTTCCTTTAAAATCATAAATCATAGCAAATGATTTATAACCTTAGTGCTATTCCTTCGTATTATTTTATATATCATATAGTATTAATCAACTTTTCAATTTATGTTGATTAATCTTCTTTTTTTGGTAATATTTCTTTTAATATTGTATCTATTTTTGCACCATATTCTATTGAATCATCTAATTCAAATATTAGTTCAGGAGTATTTCTTAAATTAACTCTTTTGGCTAATTCTGTTCTTATAAAACCTGCTGATTTTTTTAATCCTGCTAATGTGTCTTTTATATTTTTAGAATTTAAAATACTAACATATACTTTTGCAAATTTTAAGTCATTTGTTACTTTTACTTTTGTAACACTAATTAATCCTGTTACATTTGGATTTTTTAATTCATAACCTATAATTTGGCTAAGTTCTTTTCTGTATTCTTCATCAATTCTTCCTAATCTATTATTATTACTTGGCATATTGTTACCTCCTTTTTATTCTATAACTTAAAATAACGAGCTAATTAATATTACTTATTTTTAAATGATATCTCTTAGCCCGTATTAAATTATTGATATATAAATATTTCTTTTGAAACTTTTATGCTTTTGCATTTTCAAACTCAAATTAGCAAGAAGAAAAGATAGCCAAACTACTTTTCTTGCTAATTTTTAGTAAATTAATTATCTTTTTACTTCTTCCATTATAAATACTTCTATGATATCTCCTTCTTTAATATCATTATAGTTTTCAATTTGCATACCACATTCAAAACCTTTTGATACTTCCTTAGCTTCATCTTTAAATCTTTTTAATGTAGCTAAATGTCCTTCATGTATTACTATGTTATCTCTAATTACCCTTACTCCTGCATTTCTTTCGACTTTTCCATTTAGTACATATGCTCCGGCAATAGTTCCTACATTTGAAATTTTAAATGTTTGTCTTACTTCTGCATTTCCTATTATTTTCTCTTCGTATTTAGGATCTAACATACCTTTCATAGCTGCTTCCACATCTTCTATTGCTTGATATATAATAGAATATTGTTTTATTTCTACCTCTTCTTTTTCAGCTAATTCTTTTGCCATATTGTCTGGTCTAACATTAAATGCAATTATTATAGCATTTGAAACCTTAGCAAGTGTAACATCTGATTGATTAACAGCTCCTACTGTACTATGAATTACTTTTACTCTAACTTCTTCGTTTTCTAGTTTTTCTAGTGCTTGTTTTACTGCTTCAACAGAGCCTTGAACATCTGCTTTTACAATTAAATTCAATACTTTTAGTTTTCCTTCTTCCATTTGGCTAAATAAGTTATCCAAAGTAACTCTTGTAGTTGCATTTATTGCTTGTTCTCTAGCTTGGCGCTTTCTTTTTTCAATTAAGTGTTTTGCCATTTTTTCATTTTTTACTTCGTAGAAAATATCTCCGGCTTCTGGAACATCTGTTAATCCCATTATTTCAACAGGGCTTGATGGACCTACTGATTTTACTTTTCTTCCTTTATCGTTTGTCATAGCTCTTATTCTTCCTATTGAAGACCCTACAACAATAGTATCTCCTACATCTAATGTACCTCTTTGCACAAGCATTGAAGCTATTGCACCTTTTGCTTTATCTAATCTAGCTTCGATTACTACTCCTTTTGCTTGTTTATTAGGATTTGCTTTTAATTCTAACATATCAGCTTCTAATAATATCATTTCTAATAATTGGTCTATATTTTGATTTTTCTTTGCTGATATAGGAACATAAATAGTATCTCCACCCCATTCTTCTGGTACTAACTCATATGCCATTAATTCTTGTTTTACTTTATCTATGTTGCTATCTGGTAAATCTATTTTATTTATTGCAACAATAATTGGTATTCCTGCTGACTTAGCATGGTTTATAGCTTCTACTGTTTGAGGCATAACTCCATCATTTGCAGCTACTACAAGTATTGCTATATCTGTTATTTGTGCACCTCTGGCACGCATTGATGTAAATGCTTCGTGTCCTGGCGTGTCTAAGAAAGTTATTTCTCTGTTATTTATTTTTACCATATATGCACCAATTGCTTGTGTAATTCCTCCTGCTTCACCTTCAATTACATTTGTTTTTCTTATTGCATCTAATAATGAAGTTTTACCATGGTCTACGTGTCCCATAACAACAACTACTGGTGGTCTTGTTTGTAAATCTTCTTCTCTATCTTCTGATTCGTCAAATAAGATATCTTCTTCTGTTACAGTTTCTTTCTTTTTAGCTGTTATTCCAAATTCTTGGGCTATTAAATATGCAGTATCAAAGTCTATTTCATTATTAATTGTTGCCATAACTCCAAAACCTAATAATTTTTTTATTACTTCTGCTGTTGTCTTTTTCATCTCTGCTGCTAAATCTTTTACTGTAACAGTTTCAGGAATTTCTATATTTGTCAATTTAAAGATTTTTTGTTTTGTTCTTTCTTCTTGATTAATATTTTTCTTTTTCTTTCCTCTTCTTCCTCTTTCTGTTGTTAAATCATAATAATCTAACATTCCACCATCTTGTTCATCAAACATACTAGATAATCTATTAGCTTGTTTTAAAGATTTTAATTTACCTTCATCAAAACTATTATTTCCATTATTCTTTCTTGTTTTAGCTTTTTTATTTTTATTTTCTTCAAATTTATTATTTTGTTTTTGTTTATCAATATTTTTATTGTTGTATTCTCTAACTGTTTCTTTTTCAACAACATCTGCTGCCATAATATTTTTAATATTTTTTTCTATTCCTCTTTCATCTAATGGCTTTTTACCAAATTTGTCATTGTTGTTTCTATTATTATTAAATCTATTATTATTGTTTCCATTTTTATTATAGTTATTATTTTTGTTATTGTAATTGTTATTATTTCTATTATTGTTCTTATTAAAATTATTTCTATTATTTTGACCATTTCTATTTTGGTAATTGTTTGAATTATTATTTTGATTATCCCTATTTTGATAGTTATTTGATTTATTATTTTCATTTCTATTTTGATAACTATTATTTTTATGGAAATTATTATCGTTTCTTCTATTATCTTTATTTTCTTTTTGCATATTATTATTCATACCTTTATTATTTTCAACCACTCTATCCTCAGTTTTAATTGCTGTATTATTAGTGTTAATGTCCTCCATTTTTGATTTATCTTGTTTTATTTCTTCTTTTATCTCTTCTTTTGCAGTTTCTTTTTCCTCTTCTACATCTTTTATTGGCTCTTCTTTTATAATTTCTTTTATTTCTTCTTGTTTTTTTGGTTCTTCTTTCTTCAAGCCAAACAATTCACTTACTGTCATTGGTTTATTAGGTTTATTTCTATACACTATGTTATAGTCTTTATTTTGTTTTCTTTCAACAAACCCAACATTGTTATTTCTTTTTTGTTGTTTTTGTGCTTTTTCTTTTTCCTTTTTTTCTTGTTCTTCTTCTATTATTACTTCTCTTCTTATTATAACAGGAGTTTCCTTTTTTTCTTCCTTTTTAGCTTTTTTTGTATTTTCTTTTGGAGTTTGTACTTTATCTGTATTTTTTAATAATTCTTTTTCAATTTTTGTCGCTTGGTCTTCATCTACTCCACTTAAATGACTTTTCGCTTCAATATTTAGTTTTTTAGCTACTTCTAATACTTCTTTACTGGTTAAGTTTAGCTTTTTTGCTATTTCATGAATTTTAATCTTACCCAATAACATCACCCCCATCATTAATTTTTATAATTTCATTAGATAGATTTATATCTTTTATTCCTATTATTGCTTTATTATTTTTTCCTATTGTTTTACTTAACTCATCAATATTTCCTTTTATTATAACTGGAATATTGTACTCTTCACTTAATTTTGTAAACTTTTCCTTAGTTCTTTTAGATGAATCTTCTGCAACTATAATTACTTTTATTTTTCTCGCCTTTAATTCATTTTCAACACTATCTGCTCCAAAAGCAATCTTTCTTGCTCTTGCGGCTAATCCTAACAATCCTAATATTTTTTTATTTATCAAGAATTACACCTCTTAAACTTTCATATATTTCTTCTGATATTTTCATATCAAAAATTCTTTCTAATCTCTTAGTTTTTATAACTTTTTCTAAGCATTTGATGTCATCGCAAATATATGCTCCTCTTCCTTCTTTTTTTCCAAGCTTATCTATACTGATTTCATTTTCTTTATTTTTAACAATTCTTATTAATTCATTTTTCTCTTTTTTTTCATTACATCCCATACAAGTTCTTTGTGGTATATTTTTCATATATTTTCCCCCTTTTATTGTATGTCCTAAAAATTTTATTATTCTTCTGCTCCACTTTCTTCGCTTTCTTCATTTTCTTGATTAGCCATTAACATTTCTCTAAATTGTGATTCAGATTTTATATCTATTTTCCAATTTGTTAATTTTGCTGCTAATCTTGCATTTTGTCCTGATTTACCTATTGCCAAAGATAATTGGTCATCTGGAACTATTACTTGTGCAAATTTTTCTTCTTCTTTTACATCTACTGCTAAAATTTTTGCTGGTAATAATGCAGAAGAAATATATATTGATGGATCTTCATTCCATTCTATAACATCAATTTTTTCTCCATTCAATTCATTAATAACATTTTGAATTCTTACTCCTCTTTGTCCTACACATGATCCAACAGGGTCTATATTAGGATCCGGAGAATATACTGCTACTTTGCTTCTATATCCTGCATCTCTAGATACACTTTTTATTTCAATTACACCTTCATATATTTCTGGTATTTCAAGTTCTAATAATTTTCTTACAAAGTCTGGATGGCTTCTTGATACAATTACTTGTGGTACTCCTTTTGCACCTTTTTCTACATCCATTACATATCCTTTTATTTTATCATTTACTCTATATTTTTCTGTTGGTATTTGTTCTTTTGATGGCATTATTCCTTCTAGTCTTCCTAAATCCATTACAACTATATTTTTATCAGCTTTTTGTATAATTCCTGAAACAATTTCTCCTTTTCTATCATTAAATTCTGTAAAAATTATTTCTCTTTCTGCTTCTCTTAATTTTTGAATTATTACTTGTTTTGCTGTTTGTGCTGCTATTCTTCCAAAATCTCTAGGTACTATTTCTACTTCTACTGTTTCTCCTAATTTTGCTTCTTTGTTTATTTTTCTAGCATCTTCTAAACTAATCTCTAAGACTGGATCTTTTGCATCTTCCATTATTTCTTTTATTGAAAAAACATGTGTCGCTCCTGTTTGTGGGTCCATTGCAACTCTTACATTATCTAATGCATCAAAATTTCTTTTATATGCTGTAAGTAATGCTGTTTCGATAGATTCTAATAAATATTCTTTTTTTATTCCTTTCTCCTTTTCTAGTTCTTCCAAAGCCAATATCAATTCTTTATTGTCTATTGCTTGATTTTTCATTTCATATTCCTCCCTTTACTTTTTAATTCCAATCATATACTGTTTTTATTTGTGCTATATTTTTTCTTTCAATTTTTTCTTCGTCTAAATATATATTTTCATCATCAAAATCTTTTAGTATTCCTTGATATTCTTTATTTCCATTATTGTCTTTTTTGAATAATTTTATATGTATTTCTTTTCCTTTATTTTGTTCTAAATGTTTTTCTTTTCTTAATATTCTTTCAATTCCTGGTGAAGATACCTCTAAGAAATATTGGTCTTTTATATAATTTGCTTCATCTAGCAAATCATTTATTTCATCATTTACTTTCTCACAATCTGATAAGTCTATTCCTTCTGGTTTATCTATAAATATTCTTAAAAAATAGTTTTTTCCTTCTTTTGCATATTCTACATCATATAAGTCGTATCCTACTTTTTCTATTTTATCTTTTAGTAAGTTTTCTACTTTTTCTTCAATACTTGCCAAAAAAGTTTCCTCCTTTTTTCAAAATTTAAGAGTGGGATTTGTTCCCACTCTCTTGCTCATCTTGTATTCTTTATATATTATACCCATTTTTTACTAAAAATGCAAGGGTTTTGGCGATTTTTAGTAAATATTATTAATCTTCTTCATCATCTTCTATTTCTGGAAGTTCTTCTCCTAAACTTTCTTCAAATACTTTTGCAAAATCTTCTCTTACTTTTGCTTCTATTTCTTCTAACATTTTTGGATTTTCTCTTAAATATTTTTTAACATTTTCTCTTCCTTGACCAATTCTGTTTCCATCGTAGCTAAACCATGAACCTGCTTTTTCTACTATATCTAAATTTACAGCCATATCTAGTATATTTCCTTCTTTTGAAATACCTTGACCATATACTATATCAAATTCAGCTTCTCTAAATGGTGGTGCTACTTTATTTTTTATAACTTTTACTCTTACTCTATTTCCTTTTACTTCACCATCTTGTTTTATATTTTCTATTTTTCTTATATCCATTCTAACAGATGCATAAAATTTTAATGCTCTACCTCCTGTTGTTGTTTCTGGATTTCCAAACATTACTCCAATTTTTTCTCTTAATTGGTTTATAAATATTAGAACTGTTTTTGATTTATTGATTGCTCCTGCAAGTTTTCTTAATGCTTGTGACATTAATCTTGCTTGTAATCCCATATGAGAATCTCCCATATCTCCATCTATTTCAGCTTTTGGAACTAATGCTGCAACTGAGTCTACAACTATTACATCTAATGCTCCACTTCTTACTAAACTTTCTGTAATTTCTAATGCTTGTTCTCCTGTGTCTGGTTGTGATACTATTAAGTTATCAATATCTACTCCTAATTTTTTAGCATATACTGGGTCTAAGGCATGTTCTGCATCTATAAATGCTGCTTCTCCTCCCATTTTTTGTGCTTCTGCTACAATATGTAATGCTAATGTTGTTTTTCCTGATGATTCAGGTCCAAATACCTCTATAATTCTTCCCCTAGGAACTCCACCTATTCCTAATGCTATATCTAAGCTTAATGCTCCTGTTGGAATTGCTTCTATTTCCATTGCTTTAAATTCTCCAAGTTTCATTACTGAACCTTTTCCGAATTGTTTTTCTATTTGACTCATTGCTACTTCTAATGCTTTTTTCTTTTCTGTATTTTCGCTCATTTTTCTTCCTCCTCGTTTTGAACTTTTGTTTGATATCGTTATTATATATCAAATATTTGTTTTGTCAATACTTTTTTATTTTTTTATTTAAAAATAGCTATCAGTTTTATAAACTATTTGAGTATTCTCTATCTGTACCAAGTTTCTATTCCATTAAACGGATTAAACCAATTTGGATTCATTGTTCCTGCTAATTGATTTGAAAAAGCTGATATATATTTATTTGTATATAAACTTATATATGGTACTTCTGTTTTATAGATTTCAGCTAATCTTTTATAATCCTTTTTTATAATTTCTTCATCTGTTGTATTTTTCACCTCATTCATTATTTTAGATGTTTCATCACTATAATAATTAGCTAAATTATTATCTCCAAAAAACATTGTCATATCTGGATTTGGTGATAAATTGACACTACATAATATCATATCATATGCCTTATTGTTTATTGCATTATAATATTGATCATCTGAATATTCCTGAATATTTATAATTATTCCTTGATTTGCAAGTTGTGTCTTTATATTTTGTGCAACAGCTTTGTGATTAGCATTAGATGCTTTTATTATCATATTTAATGCTATGGTTTGTGTTTTATAATTTTCTGTTTTTTGCCAAGTTTTATTTCTAAATTCCCAGCCATTATTAGCTAAAATTTGCTTTGCTTGTTCTAAATTATAACCAGAGCTTACCTCTTGTTCTTGATAAACCCAATTCCCATAATCTAATGGAAAGCTCGATGTATAATATTTATTTCCATAAACACTTGAAACTATATTATTTTTATCAATAGAATATGATATTGCTTTTCTAATTTCTGGTTTTGCTAAAAAATAGTTTTGCATATTAAATGCAATAAAATCATGTTCTCTCCCTTTAATTTCTTTTGGTACATAACCAATTGTTCCTACATATTCTTGAATATTAGTATTTGTCGTACTTATTACATCAACATTTCCTATTTTAAAACTATTATATAATTCTCCAACAGTTTCATATATATTAACAATTATCTTTTCTAGTGATAGCTCTTTTTCCCTATTCCACCAATTTATATTTTTGGTTAAAGTTATATAAGTTCCTTGAACATCACTAACTTTATACATTCCTGTTCCCACTGGTACAATTGTAGTATCATTATAATCTTGAGAATCATAAAATGTTTTTGATAAAATTGGAAAAGTTAAGTTATATTCAAAAAATGGTATTTCTTTATCTAAATATATTTTTATTGTATAGTCATCTACAATTTCTAAAACTGTAACATTTTGTATGTTTTTAGAATAAATAGATGTATTTTCTTTTAATCTATCAAAAGTAAATTGAACATCAGCAGCAGTAAATCTTTCTCCATTAGACCATTTTACATTTTCTCTTAGTTTTATAATATATGTTGTAGCATCTTGTTTTGCCCATTCAGTTGCCAAAGCTGGTATAGCTTTGTAATCTTGTGATAAATCTACTAATGGCTCAAAAATTAGTTTAGTAATATCTTGTAAATTTTTATTTTTAGTCAGTAATGGATTTACTGTATCAAATTGAGCTACCCCAAGTCTAATATCTTTTATTTGTTTCTGTTCTATATTCTCACTGTTTACAGTATTTTGCTCTATTTCTTTATCTTGTCTATTTATTATAAAAAACGCAATTACTACAATTACTATTACAAAAGTTATAAATATATATTTAAAAAAATTTGATTTCATAATTCACCTCTATCTTCTGCTATAAATATACATTATATTATTCATTTTTTCAAGGAATTTACTAAGATTTAATTAAAAAATAGAAATAATATATTTAAGATAAAAACTATCTATATAATACACTATTTCTATGTTTCTTTCAATATTTTTATTTACTTTTCATCGCATTTTTCGACACATTTTATGGTTATTCATCATTTTTTATTTTCAAATTCTACTTATACTCTTTTATTTCTTATTATCTAGGATAAATCCTAAATTATAGTTCTTCTTTTTTATTTTTATCGATAATTTTCAAAAAATTCATATGTTTCTATGTTGCTTTAATTCAAACTCCCACTATTGAAAATCCATTATCTACATGAATAATTTCTCCGGTAATTCCACTAGATAATTTACTAAATAAAAATGTTGTGCTATCTCCAACCTCTTCTATTGTAACATTTTTATGTAATGGTGCTCTTTCTTCTACAATGTTTAAAATTGTTCCAAAGTCTTTAATTCCTTTTGCTGATAAAGTTTTTATTGGTCCTGCTGAAATTCCATTTATTCTATATCCATCTTTTCCTAAGTCTTTTGCTAAATATTTTATACTTGCTTCTAAGGACGCTTTTGCAATTCCCATAAGATTGTATCCTTCTACAACTTTTTCTGCTCCATAATAAGTATATGCAACAATACTAGCTCCTTCATTTAACATTTCTTTTTCTCTAGCCATTCTTACAATTGCAATTAATGAATATGCACTAACATCTTGTGCATGAGCATATCCGTCTCTTGAAGTATTTATAAAATCATTTCTTAAATCTTCAGTATTTGCATGTGCTATTGCGTGTAAAATACCATCAATTTTATTATAATCTTTTTTTATTTCTTCTAAACATCTGTCTATATCGCTATCATTACTTACATTATCACAAACATATACACTTGTTCCTGGTAATTCTTTTACTAATTCTTTTACTTTTTCCAAGCTTCCTTCTGAACAAGTGCAAATAACTTTTGCCCCTTGCTCAGAAGCAGATTTCGCTGCTCCCCAAGCTATACTCCATTTATTTCTAACTCCCATTATAACTACTTTTTTATCTTTTAATAACATTTAAATTCCTCCTAACTTTTATAAATAACTATTTCTTACTATCTCTTTTTATCTTTTTTTACTTATTGCAATATATTTTATTATTCTCAATAATATTATTACATCTCTCTAAATTTTTTATATCTTTCTTCTAATAATTCTTCTACCTGCAATTTTCTTAGTTCTTGTAAATTTTTTATTAAAGATTTCTTTATATTTTCAGCAACATTTTTAAAATCTTCTTGTGCTCCACCTTCTGGTTCTTCTATTATTTCATCTATAACTCCAAATTCTTTTAAATTTTTAGCAGTTGCTTTCATATCTTCTGCTGCTTCTTTTGCTTTACTAGAATCTTTATATAATATACTTGCAAAGCCTTCTGGTGATAATATCGAATATATTGCATTTTCTAACATTAGAATTTTATCTCCTACTGCTATTGCTAAGGCTCCACCACTAGAACCTTCTCCTATTACAACACATATTATAGGAACTTCTAATCTAGACATTTCTAAAATATTTCTTGCTATTGCTTCTCCTTGTCCTCTTTCTTCTGCTCCCATTCCCGGATATGCTCCCGGAGTATCTATAAATGTAATAACAGGTCTTTTAAATTTTTCTGCTTGTTTCATAAGTCTTAATGCTTTTCGATAACCTTCTGGATTTGGCATTCCAAAATTTCTTTGCATATTTTCATTTGCTTTCTTACCTTTTTGTTCTCCTATTACAGTAACTGGAATTCCATTTAGCTTAGCAATTCCTCCAACTATTGCTTTATCATCTGCAAAATTTCTATCGCCATGTAATTCTATAAAATCATCAAAAATATTTTGTATATAATCTAGTGATTTGGGTCTTTCTAGTTTTCTTGCAAGGTTTACTCTTTCCCAAGCTGATATTTTCTTTTTTTCTGTTTTCATAAATTTTCCTCTTTCTTAAAAAATTATTTATTTTATAGAAAATTTATTTATCTTTTTTAATCGATTTTAATATTATGTTTTTCTCTATAAAATAAAGTCATATAATCAAAAATACATTTTAAATTTTCTACTCATAATCAAAATCAAATCATTAAGAAGAAAATTTATCAAACTCATTTTCCTTGTGTAATCTAACTAATTTAGCTATTGTACTTTTCATGTCTTTTCTTTCAACTATTTTATCTATAAATCCATGTTCTAATAAAAATTCTGAACTTTGGAAACCTTCTGGCAATTTTTGTTTTATTGTTTGCTCTATAACTCTTGGTCCTGCAAATCCAATTAACGCCTTTGGCTCTGCTAGTATTATATCTCCCAAACTTGCAAAACTTGCTGTTACTCCTCCTGTTGTTGGATCTGTTAATACTGATATATATAATTGTCCTGCCTTATCTAGCCTAGCTAGTGCACTTGATGTCTTTGCCATTTGCATTAAAGATATAATACCTTCTTGCATTCTTGCTCCACCTGATACGCAAAACATTACTAATGGTAATCTTTTTTCTATGGCTTTTTCTATTGCCAAGGTTATTCTTTCTCCTACTGCTGAGCCCATACTCCCCATTAGAAAATTTCCATCCATAACTACAAGTACTATTTTTTCGCCTTCTACTTTACATATGCCACATTTTACTGCTTCATCAATTTTTGTTTTCTCTTTTATTGCTTCAACTTTCTTTAAATATCCTTTAAATTGTAATGGGTCTTTGGTTAATATATCATCTCCAAAGCTTTCAAAAGTTCCTTCATCAGCTATTTGTTTTATTCTTCTTCTAGCAGATAACCTAAAATGTTTGCCACAGTTTGGACAAACGCTTAAATTATTATGTAATTCTTCTTTATATATTATTTCTTTACATGAATCACATTTTACCCATTTTCCAATCATCATATCCGAAGCTTTTTTATTTTTTTCGATTTTATGTTCTATTTCATTTATCTTCTTCACTTTATCAATTATCAAAGACTATTCCTCCCTAAAAATGTTTCAAAACAAAATGGATATAATTTTTAGTTTTTATAATACCTATATATTCTCCCATTTGTTCGGTCATAAAAATTTTATACAATAAAATTTTTCGCAATGAATGATGTGTCGTAATTATTATCTTGAAAATCTTTATTATTTAAAATTTTCAATAAAAAATCTATATTAGTCGTTATTCCTTCAATCACTGTTTCTGATAATGCACTCCTCATTTTCAAAATAGATTCTTCTCTATTTTTTCCATAAACAATTAATTTTGCAAGCATTGAATCATATGTTGGTGGTACATTATATCCATCATATATTGCAGTGTCAATTCTTATTCCATTTCCTCCCGGTAAATGGAGTCCTGTAATTTTTCCTGGTGATGGCATAAAGTTTTTTTCTGGATTTTCTGCATTAATTCTTACTTCCATGGAATGACCTTTTATTTCTATGTTTTCTTGTTTATAACTTAATTCTTCTCCACTTGCTATTTTTATTTGTTCTTTTATTATATCAACTCCTGTTACCATTTCTGTAACTGGGTGTTCTACTTGTATTCTAGTATTCATTTCCATAAAATAAAAATCTTTATTTTTATCCACTAGAAATTCTATGGTTCCTGCATTTGAATATCCTATTTCTTTTACTGCTTTTACTGCTATTTCTCCCATTTTCTTTCTAGTTTCTTCATTTAATATTTGACTTGGAGTTTCTTCTAATACCTTTTGATTTCTTCTTTGTATAGAACAATCTCTTTCTCCCAAATGTATGCAGTTTCCTTTTTCATCTGCCAAAACTTGTATTTCTATATGTCTAGGATTTTCTATGAATTTTTCAATATATATGCTATCATCATTAAATGATACTTTTGCTTCTTGTTTTACAATATCATATTCTTTTTCTAGTTCTGCTTTTGAATATGCAACACGGATTCCTCTTCCGCCTCCTCCTGCTGAGGCTTTTAATATTACCGGATATTTTATTTTTTCTGCTAATTCTACTGCTTCTTTTTTAGATTTTATAAGTCCTTCTGAGCCTGGCACTACTGGAACTCCTACATTTTTCATTGTTTCTTTTGCTTTTGATTTATTTCCTAAAAGTTCTATTAACTTATAATTTGGACCTATAAATTTAATTCCTATTTCCTCACACATTTTTGCAAATGTTACATTTTCTGATAAAAATCCAAAACCCGGATGAACGCTATCACTTCCTGTCAAACATATTGCTTCTAAAATTGCTTTCATATTCAAATAACTTTTGTTTGATGGAGCAGGTCCTATGCAAATTGCTTCATCTGCTAATTTAGTGTGTAATGCTTCTTTATCTGCTTCTGAATATATTGCAACTGTTCTTATTCCCATTTCTCTACATGCTCTTATTATTCTTACTGCTATTTCTCCTCTATTTGCAATTAATATTTTTTTTAACATATTTTCCTCCTTTATAACAATATATAAACTATTTTTATCGTTTACTGTTATAAGATAAATTTTAAATTTATATGTAATTATCTATGTACAATGATTTATTTATAACATTAAAAGACAGTATTAATTACTGTCTTTTATATTTCTAATTATATATTTAATTTACCTTTTCTGCATATTGGTCTAAGCAGTCAGTCTAATATTTAAATTGTACATTAATGTACTTATTCTTGACCTTCGCCATTATTATTTTCATTTTGATTTTGCTCAGGATTTTCTTGTTGCTCTGTCTGATTTTGTTCATGGTTTTCTTGTTCTACATTTTCTTGTTGCTCTGGGCTTTGTTCTTGATTTTCTTGCTGTTCTGCGTTTTGTTGTTCAGGATTTTGTTCTTGTCCCTCTTGTTGCTCTCCACTTTGCTCTTGATTTTCTTGTTGTTGATTATTATTTGAATTATTATTTTGTGATGAGTTTTGGTTTCGATTATTAATAGTTTTTACTCCTATTCTATCTAAGTAATCTTCTACATCATAAGTATTATCATTAGCAGTCATATAATAATGTTTTTGACCTCCATTTATTATCATATATATATCATCAACAAATGCTCTAAATGGTTGTTTTCCATTTTCATTTATTAGTGTATATTTGTCATTTTTACCTACAACAACAACATTATAATCTGGTACTATTAATAAGTTTAATGCTTCTTTACTACTTTTTGCAATATATCCTATACTATCATATTCAAAATCTACCAGTTGATTTCCTTTTATATCAAAGAATCCCCATTTTTTGTCTTTTCTTACTGGAATTAAATTTCCAGCTAATATATATTTAGATTTTAAATCATTTTTTGGGAATTTGCTTATATCAATTCCTATTTCATCATTTTCTATAAATATTCTTAAATTTCCTTTTAGGTCAATTACACCATATTGATTTTCTTTTTTTACTAAGTATAATCCCGCATCTAAATCCATCAATTCAATATTATCATAAAGAATATCTACTTTTGTATCTTTATTCTTTGACATTATTCCTACTTTATTATTGCTCTTTACTAAGAAGTCTCCTGTATCTTCTTGGTATAATATTTGGTCATATTTGCATTCTAATATTTCTTTTCCTGTATCTGCATTTATTACGCCCATTTTTTTATTTTTTTCTACTACTATCATATCTTGTAATATAGCTTTATTGTTTTCAAAGTTATCATTTATTTTTTCAAATCCATAGTCTAAAATTTTAGGTTGATATAGTGAAATTAAATATGGCATTGTATATATTTGAATTCTATTTGTATTCTTATCATATTGGAATATAGAATTAAATGCTTTTTCCATTCCTTCTGTTGTAATATATAATACTCCATTAATTGCTTTTACTGGTTTATCCATATATGAATAACTATAATTACCTGATGAGTCATCTAAATTTAATTTATAAATTTTATTTGAATTCAAACTAAAATTGACTATCTCATTATCAGATTGTATATAACATTTACTCATATCTTCTGATGGATTATTATATTCTCCACTATAACTTTTATAACCTAAATGTTCTGCTATATTTCTTACTGGTACATATATTGTTCCATCTTCTTCAAAATTTAAAAATTTTAATATTTCTGCATTTACCTGTCCATTTAATGATACTTTTAATTTCAAGTTTTCTACATACATCAAATAAGCAAATATTGAAATTATTAGTATTACTAATATTAAAATTACTGCCAATATAATTCTCGCTACTGTTTTCGAACTATCTTTCTTTTTATTTTCTGTTTCAAAACTCTCATCAATTAAATTCATTTGTATACCCCCTAAATAAATGGTTTTTATTTAATATAACCATATTTTTTATAAAATTCTTCCTTGAATGTCCCTAAATTATCTCTCTCTATTTCAATTCTAACCTTTTCCATTAAATTAGTCAAGAACCTTAAATTATGTATTGATAATAATCTTACACCTAATATTTCGTTTGTCTTAATCAAATGTCTTATATATGCTCTTGTATAATTTTTGCAAGTATAGCAATCACATTCAGGGTCTAATGGTCCCCAATCTCTTTCATATGTTGCATTTCTTACAACTACTTTTCCATTCCAAGTCATTGCAGTTCCATTTCTTGCAATTCTTGTTGGTAGTACACAATCACACATATCAATTCCTGCCAACGCAGCTTCTATCAGGTAATCTGGTGTTCCTACTCCCATCAAATATCTAGGTTTGTCTTTTGGCATTAATGGTGCTGTATAATACAACATTTTTAAAAATTCTTCTTTTGGCTCACCTACACTTATTCCACCTATTGCATATCCTGGTAAATCTAATTTAATTAAATCTTCTGCACTCTTTTTTCTTAAATCTTCATAAAATCCACCTTGTATAATTCCAAATAATGCTTGATTTTCTGTTACATGAGCTGCTTTACATCTTTTAGCCCATCTAGTTGTTCTTTCCATTGAGTTTTTAGTATATTCATAACTTGCTGGATATTCTACACATTCATCAAATGCCATTATTATATCTGCGCCTAAATCCTCTTCTGTTTTCATAACACTTTCTGGTGAGAAAAAGTGTCTACTTCCATCTAAATGTGATTTAAATTCAACTCCTTCTTCAGATATTGTTCTTAAATCACCTAAACTAAATACTTGAAATCCTCCACTATCTGTTAGTATTGGTCTATCCCATTTCATAAAATTGTGAAGTCCACCTGCTTCTTTTACTATATCTTGTCCTGGTCTTAGGTATAAATGATATGTATTAGATAAAATTATTTGTGCTCCAACTTCTTCTTTTAATTCTTCTGGTGTCATTGATTTTACTGTTGCTTGTGTTCCTACTGGCATAAACACAGGTGTTTGAATATCTCCGTGTGGTGTATGTACAACTCCTCTTCTAGCACCTGTTTGCTTACATTCGTGTAATAATTCATATGTTACTGCTGGTTTCATTTTTTCCTCCTTAATTAATTTTAAGAACTAATTTTGTAATTTTTATATTGGCTGATTTTGATGATTTTGGGGTCGGAGACAAAAATCATTTTGCTCTTTCTCATTTTTCTCTAAATTTTAATATATATACTTTTAAATAACTTCTGTATAATCATGATTTTTGTCTCCGACCCCAAAATCACCAAAATCACCAAAATCAGCTCAAAATTAGCAAAATTATTTTATAAACATTGCATCTCCAAAACTGAAAAATCTGTATTTTTCTTTTACTGCTTCATTATATGCTTCCATTATATAGTCTTTTCCTGCTAATGCTGATACTAGCATTAATAAAGTTGACTGTGGTAAATGGAAATTTGTTATTAATGCGTCTAAACATTTATATTTGTATCCTGGATATATAAATATTCCGAGTATCTCCTTCTGTTTCTTTTACCATTCCGTCTTCATCTGCTATTGTTTCTAATACTCTGCAAGATGTTGTTCCTACTGCAATTACTCTTTTACCAGATTTTTTTGTTTCATTTATCTTTTCTGCATCTTCTTTTTTTATATAATAATGTTCTGTATGCATTTCATGTGCTTCAACAGTTTCTTCTTTAACTGGTCTAAAAGTTCCTATTCCAACATGTAATGTTACATTTGCAATTTTTACACCTTTTTCTTCTATTTTCTTTAATAATTCTGGTGTAAAATGTAGTCCTGCTGTTGGGGCTGCTGCTGAACCTTCATATTTTGCATATACAGTTTGATATCTATCATTATCTTTTAAATCTTCATGAATATATGGTGGTAATGGCATTAATCCAATTTCTTCTAATATTTCATTGAAGATACCATTATAAGTGAACTGTACTTTTCTAGTTCCTCCTGGCATAGTATCTAAAATTTCTGCTACTAATTTTTCTTCTCCAAATATTACTTTTGTTCCTATATGTAGTTTATTTCCTGGTCTTACTATTGTTTCCCAAATATCTCCTTCAATATTATTTAATAATAAAAATTCAACATTTGCTCCTGTTTCTTTTTTTCCGTAAATTCTTGCTGGTAATACTTTTGTATTATTTCTTACTAAACAATCTCCTGGTTCTAGATAATCTATAATATCTTTGAATCTTTTATGTTCTATTGTTTTAGTTTTTCTATCTAAAACAATCAATCTTGATTCATCTCTTTTTTCTAATGGTGTTTGTGCTATTAATTCTTCTGGTAAATTATAATTAAAATCTGATACTTTCACTTTTATTGCTCCTTTTACTATTTTAAATTTCTCATCATTCTTATTTATATAATTTTACTAATCTTTTTACATACCTTATTAAATACTTGCTGTATTTCTTCAATAAAGTTTTGTGGCTCTTTATATACATCTAGTTTATATGAATATTCAAAATTTGAATTTTTAGCTGGTTTCATATTATAAATCTCAACTGGCAATCCTACTTTTCCATTATTAGTCTCAATTTCTTTATTCATATAATCCATATACCATTTCTTTTGTCCTACTAATTTTTCATCTGTATAACCATATTCTTTGTAATCATGTAATGCTGGTATTTCATAGCCTGATTCTCTTGCTGTCCTTTCTAATGAATGTAAAAATTCATGTAAAAAAACCTCTTCTGGAAATTCATTTATTCCTTTTTTATATTTATATGTATAACTTTTTGAAGCATTTGGCAGTCTTATATTTGAAAATCCAATACCATAATAGTCCATTGAACCTAGCCCTATCCAATCTTTCACTTCTATTTCAGTCATATATTTATCATTTCCTAATCTTACAATTGCAAATATGTGGTCATAATTATTTTGATTTATTGTATCTTTTATTTGTAACTCTATATCTTTTGGTTCTAAATAATATCCAAACTCATCATCATATGATAAACTTGATACTGGTTGTTTTATTATATGTATATCACAATTTGCTTTCATTTTTCCTTTTGATAAAACATAGCATGACTTTTCAAATCTTTTAATTGTATCTTTTATATTTTGAATATCTTCATTTGTAACATTTATATTTATTAGTTTTCCATCTATATTTACACTCGTATTTTCAAAAATAAAACAGGCATAATTCCAATTATTATTTTCTTCTTTATTACCTTTTTCAATCGAAAAATCCGAGAACCAAACTTCTCCTTTTGCGTTTCCATCTACTCCACCTAATCTAAATGCTATATCTACTTTTTCTCTATTCTTTGAATTAAATACAAATTCTAACTTTTGCCAATCCTGAGTTCCACTTACTGAAATAGATTTTTCAGTTGTGTCTGAAATTGAAATTTGTGCACCTACATCTGATTTTTCTTTTTCCGGTTCTACATTATTAGTTTTTACCATACAAGTTACCCTATATGGAGTATTTTTTTCTACATCTATTTCTTTTGAAAACATTGCATCATTGTATTCATTTGATTCTATCTTATAGCTTCTTACATTTGAGTATTTTACCTCTTCATCTCTTAAAAACTTTGATGTGTGTAATTTTGCCTCACTTCTTAAAAAATCATTAAAATTATTATCTAAATAAAAATTCCAGGCAAGAAATAAAATAAACATTAAAATGATTGTGGTTACAATATTTACTAAAAAAACTTTTATCTCTGTTCTATTTGACATATTTTCTTCCTCTTCATATTTTCCATATTATTATATCTTATTTTAGCCAATATATCAATTATTTTGTATTTTTTCTAATAAATATTTTTATATTTTTGGGTTAAAATATTATAAATATACTTTAAAGGTTATTTTGAAAGAAATTAAAAATCTTTCATATTTATATTTATCTTTTTTAGTAAATCAAGAAAGGATTATATTTTTATGAATCAAATTTTAAATACTGACTTGAAAAACAATAACGCTTTTGAAAAAAATTCTCCTTTAACTACTAACAATACAAAGAAAAATAAATTTTTAAGTTTACAATTTTTCTTATCTGTTTTTGCTGTTTTTTCATTAATATCTTACTTTCTTTATCATAACTTTTTATTAAAAAAGCAAGAAAATTTTTCAAAATTAATTAAAGATAATTATAGCATTTCAAAATTATATTCCAACATTGATAAAACTACTAATTCAATTTCTAGTAATTCTTCATCACTGCCTCCTGATTCTATCCTTGGCATAATTAAAATTCCTAAACTAAATTTATCTTATACATTTTTTTCTGGTTTAACTGATGAATTATTAAAAATATCTCCTTGTCGTTTTTATGGTAATCTGCCAAATGATGATAATCATATTGAAAATAAAAATTTATGTATAGCTGGACATAATTATAATAATAAACAATTTTTTAGCCAAATTGATAAATTAAAAATTAATGACAAAATTATTATTGTTGATAATTTCAATAATGAATATAATTTTTCGGTTATAAAAAATTATGAAGTTAAAAGTGATGACCTTTCTCCTATATATACAAATTTAAGTAGTACTCATGAATTAACTTTGGTTACTTGTAATAATATAAACAATAATCGAATTATTGTAAAAGCTACTTTATGATATAAAAAACCACCCTAATATAGGATGGTTAATTATCTTAAATATTTCTATAATCTTTGATTTTTTTGTATGCATATACTGCTGAAATTCCAAATACAACAACTAATAATACTACTGGTAAAGATTCTTGTAAACCTGTTTTTGGTAAACTTGTATTATTATATGAACTTACATTGTTTCCTCTTACACCATTTGTATTTAAAGAATTTGTGTTGCTTTTATTTGTATTAGAATTTGTATTTGCCTTGTTTTTATTAGAATTTGTGTTAGCTTTGTTTGAGTTAGTATTTGCTTTATTACTGCTTGAATTTGAAGAAGGCACATCATCAAAATTAACAAAATTCTCATCTGCTGCTGATACAAAATTTGTTGTAAACATAATCATTGATAAACTTACTAATGTTATTATTAAACCTTTTACAATATTTGATTTTTTCATATTATCTCTCCTTACTCTTAATAGTACATTTTATATTATTATTCTACAAACAATTATTATTATACCACTTTTTTTTAATAATTGCAAGTTTATAAACACACTATAATATTTTTTTCTTCTTATGTATAATATTTCCTACTTTTTTACATATTTTTTCAAAATACATAAGCTTCTTTTTAATTATGATATACTTATTTTTATAATAAGTCAATATTAAAAATATTATTTTTATTTACATTTATGTTACAAAAATATTACATAATTTTAAACATTAAATTTGAATAGAACAATATCGCCATCTTGCATAATATATTCTTTTCCTTCTGATCTAACTAAACCTTTTTCTTTGGCAGCTAACATATTTCCTTGTTCTACCAAATCTTTATATGAAACTACTTCTGCTCTAATAAATCCTCTTTCTATGTCAGAATGAATTTTTCCAGCTGCCTGTGGTGCTTTTGTTCCTTTTTTTATTGTCCAAGCTCTAACTTCTGGTTCTCCGGCAGTTAAAAATGACATTAATCCCAACAAGTCGTAGCTTCTTTTTATAACCTTATCTAATCCTGATTCTTCTAATCCCAGAGCTTCTAACATTTCTTTTTTATCATCATCTTCTAATGTTGATAAATCCTCTTCTATTTTTACACATAAAGGAATAACCTCTGCATTTTCTCTTTTAGCATATTCTCTTACTTCATTTACTAATTTATCACTTTCTGCATCTTGTAATTGTTCTTCTGACACATTTGCAATATATAAAATTGGTTTTGTTGTTAATAAAAACATATCTTTTACAATTGCTTTTTCGTCTTCATTAAAATCAATTGCCCTAGCAGATATACCATTTTCTAAATTTTCTTTTATTTTTTCTAATACATCTATTTCTTCTTGATATTTTTTATCTGCTTTTAAGTTCTTTCTTGCTTTATCTAATCTTTTATTTACTGTTTCTATATCAGCAAAAATTAATTCTAAATTTATTGTTTCAATATCTCTTATTGGGTTTACATTACCATCTACATGAACAACATTTGAATCTTCAAAACATCTTACAACTTCACAAATTGCATCTGTTTCTCTTATATGAGATAAAAATTTGTTTCCTAATCCTTCACCTTTACTTGCGCCTTTTACTAATCCTGCAATATCAACAAACTCAATTACAGCATGTGTGATTTTTTGTGGATTATACATTTTAGCTAATACATCTAATCTTTCATCAGGTACTGGTACTACTCCTACATTTGGCTCTATTGTACAAAATGGATAGTTTGCACATTCTGCTCCTGCTTTTGTTATACTATTAAATAATGTACTCTTTCCTACATTTGGTAAACCTACTATTCCTAATTTCATTTTATTCCTTCCTTTTTTCGTAATTTTTCATTTGATATTTTATCATATTAGTTTTTTTTAGTCAAATTATTTTTTAGTATATCAAGTACCAATAAGTAAATTTCATAAAAAAACAAATTAATAAGATTAACTTTATTTAAAAGTTTTTTCCTATTAATTTGTTTAATTTGCATTATATTTTATAATATACTTTTTCTAATATTTTTATTTTATAAAATCACTTGGATTTACTGGCATAGAATCCTTTAATATTTCAAAATGTAAATGAGGCTCATCTGCTATTTCAAATACTGCTGTATTTCCAACAGTTCCTAATGATTGACCTTTTTCTACCTTTTCCCCTTCTACAACAAATTCAGATGTTAATAAATTTGCATACACTGTTTTATAACCATTTTCATGTTCAACAACTATTGTCAATCCATATCTTGGGTCATTTTTTATTGTTTTAACTGTTCCTTTTTCTGCTGATTTTACTACTGTTGTTTTATCTGCTTTAATATCTATGCCACTATGTGTAACCCATTCTTGTAAAGTTTCAGAATATACTAAATTTTCTTGTGCATATTCTTTTGATATTTCGCCTTCTACTGGTTTAGCAAATTTTAATTCTACTTTTTCTTCTTTTATTTCTTTCTTTTCACCTTTTTTGTCATTTGATGTTGTATTTATTTTATTATTTGTTGTCACATTTTTATTAGTATTTGTTACTGTTTTATTTTCTGCATTTGTATTTGTGTTTTTACTACTTAGCTCATTATTTTCTATATTATTTGCATTTGTATTACTTTCATTTTTTGATTCTTCAACTGTTTTACCAAATTCCGTACTAGCACTTTCTGTTTCCTTATTTTCCCTATCTAGTGCTTCTGTCATTTGCCCTAATGTCATAGTTCCATTTTTAACATCTTTACTTATTTTATTACTATATATTAATAATGCTATTATCAATATTGCAACAACTGATATTCCTATTATGCTATATAGTATAATTTTGTCATTAATATTTTTTTCTTTATCAGACTTTAAATTTAATTTTCTTTTCATATACTCCTCCTTAAATACTTTATTATTACAAGTATTTCCTTTTTTTAGAAGAATATACATATTTATTATATTTTTAATTATAATTCATTTATACTTTTTATTTCTATTCCTGCATAAAAATGTTTTATTATTTCTTCGTAATTTTTACCTTGCTTAGCCATACTATCAGCCCCTGTTTGACTCATTCCTACTCCATGTCCATATCCTTTAACTTTAAAAATTACTCTATCTTTTTCTTTTATTATTTCAAAATTAGTAGATTTAAGTCCTAAAATGCTTCTTGCTTCTGTTCCTGATATATTAATATTTCCAAATTTTACTGTTTTTACCCTTTTACTGTCTGTATATTCTAGTATTTTTATTTCTTCATTATCTTCAAAATTTATTTTTATATCTGAATACTTTTCTTTCAGTTTATTTAATAATTCATCATTAGTTAGATTTATTTCTGAATTAAATTGATTATATGTATCTTCTCCTGATGTTTCTACTATTTGTAAATATGGTAAATCGCTTCCTCCTCCCCATACATTTACAGGAAGCTCAGTTATTCCTCCACTATTTGAGTGAAAAAAGGCATTAATTGGCTCATTATTATATGTTATTATTTTTCCTTTGGTCGAATTAACTGCTGTTTCTATCTTGTTCCAGTTTTCTTCTTTTTTTCCATCTGCCCATCTTTCAAACCTTTTATTCTTAGATATCCAAGCTTGACAACATTTAGAGTCATCACATATATCCGCATTTTGATGTTTTTTATTATTTATCTTATATACAGTATATGTCCTTGCAACAATTGCTTGTGCTTTTAATGCTTCTATATCAAAGTCTGCTGGCATTTCTGCTGAAACTACATTGCATAAATATGTATCTAATTCTACTTCTTCAATTTCTCCTGTTTTTGAATGTAACAATTTTATTTTTCCATATTTATTATATTCGTATTTTTCTTTATTTACATTATTAATTGAATTTTCGCCTTTTTCTTGTGTCTTATTATTTTGTTCTATATTTTCTACTTTTGCTGGAGTTTTAGTCAAAATTGCTGGTAAAATAAAACATATTATTAAAAATGTGAATAAATAAATCAAAACATTTTTCATTTTATCTCTTCCTTTAATGATATTTTTCTTTTACACTAATCCACAAAAGCAATATTAGATTTTATCTTCAAAATTTAGCTTTTAAATTAATTAAATTCTGTCACTAAGTTAAAACTTTTAATAAATTATATAATAATTTTTGAATATATCACCTAAATCATTTGCATAAATAGACCAAATATAATTAATTCAAGAAATGATTTTTGTCTCCGACCCCAAAATCATTTCTTTCATGTTTTTTAGGATTCTTTTTTCTAGCCTCGAAACTTGAACTTGTGTTATTCCTAGAATTTTTGCTACTTGTGTCTGTGTTTTTTCTTTATAAAATCTTAATAATATAATTTCTTTATCTCGTGGTTTTAATACATTTATAACTTTTTCTAATGTCATTTTATTTGTTATTATTTCTTCTTCATCTATGTTGTTTGAAAGTCTTTCTATTAAGTTTATGCTGTTTCCATCTTTATTATCTCTATAATATGTACTATCTATTGATTCCACTGTATTTGTTGCTTCTAATGCTAGTGAAATATCTTCTTTTGCAATTTTTAGTTTTTTTGATATTTCTTCTATTGATATTTCTTCTCCTTTTTTATAAAAATATTCTTTTTGTAGTTCTTTTACTTTTATTCCTAATTCTTTTATTCCTCTACTTACTTTTATTGGTCCATCATCTCTAATATATCTTTTTATTTCTCCTATCATATATGGAACAGCATATGTTGATAATTTAACATCATAATTTGTATCAAATCTTTTTATTGATTTTATAAATCCTATACAGCCAATTTGATATAAATCTTCTAAATCATAACCTCTTCCATTGAAGCGTTTTACTATACTCCATATAAGCCCGATTATTGTCTCTGATTATTCTTTCCATTTCAAATTTGTCTCCGAGTTTGGGCTTTTTTTATTGCCTCTACACTATTTTCGAACATTTTTCTCCCTACTTTACTTTTAGTTTACTCTTTTGTAATCATTGCAAATTCATCATCTTCGTCATCTTCTTCTATTTTGTTTTTTATTTTTTTGGTCATTGTTATTTTTGTTCCTAATCCTACTACTGACTCAATTTCAACTGAATCCATAAAACTCTCCATTATAGTAAAGCCCATTCCTGACCTTTCTAAATTAGGTTTTGTTGTATATAGTGGTTCTTTTGCAATATCTATATTTTCAATTCCTTTTCCTTTGTCTGATATTTCTATTATTATTTCGTTTTCCCTTAACCTAGCAAAAATTTTTACAATTCCTTGCTTTCTTTCATATCCATGAATAATAGAATTAGTGACTGCCTCAGATACTGCTGTTTTTATATCTGCTAATTCTTCTATTGTTGGATCTAATTGAGATGCAAATGCTGCAACTGAAATCCTAGCAAAGGCTTCATTTGCTGATTTACTTATAAATTCTATTTTCATTTCATTATCATACTCATTTTTCATTTTATATAATCCCTTTCTTTTATTTACTTCTTATAGCCAATTTTGGTTTTCGTACAAGTGTAATGGAAAACTCTCACAGGCAATAATTCTTGTATCTTTTTATTCTATTATTTTTATATTGTAGTAGTAGGTATTAATTTTAATATTCCACTCATTTCAAAAATTCTTTTTACACTACTTGTTAAATTAGTTAATTCTAATTTTCCACCTAACATTTTTACAAATTTGTATCTTCCTATAATTAGTCCGATTCCTGCACTATCCATGAAAGAAACACTATCAAAATCAAATACAACTCTTTTAGGCATATATCTTTCAATTTCATAATCAGCCCTCCTTCTTATCTTTTGAACTGAAAAGTCGTCAATTTCATCTGTAATTTTAAATACTAAAAGCTTGTCCTCTTTATAATAATTAGATTCCATATTAGCCTCCCTAAAAATTTATATTGATATTATATACTCTTTTACAGTTTTTTCCAAGAGAGAAAAATAAGAAGTTTTGTCTAAACTGGTCTATTTTCTATAAAAATATATTTAATTTTCATTTTATGTCATTCTTAATTCTTGTATGCCCCCAATTTTAGATATAAATAATTTAACAATTTAACATTTTATTTTAAATACAATAAAAAAGAGTATTATATTTACTAAAACTAAAAAATTAAATATTTTAGTTTAATTACATTTATATACTCTTTCTTTGTTTATATAATTTTTTTACACTTTACTTTTCTTATAAAATTTTATTCGTCATCATCTATTGTTTCGTCATATTCAAATTCATATGTTACCTCTTCTGGCTCTTTTTCAATCTTTTCTTTCTTTTTTACATTTGAATTCTTTTCTTTTTTTTCATTATTTAATTCATTAGTTTGTAATTTGCTTTGTAAACATTGATTCAATACATTTCCTGCCTTCTCCATTAAATCAGGCATATAATCTAATAACTTGTCAAGAGATGATGTATGATTTACTGGCATTAATTTTACATTACTTTCTTGAATTACTAAAAAAGCTATTGGATTTATTGTAACTCCTGCACCTGAACCACCTCCAAATGGTAACCTATATTGAACTTGCTCTTCTTTTTCTTTCTTTTTGTATTCATCAACTGTTTCTCCCTTAAATTCACTTCCACCTGCTGCAAATCCAAAAGATACTTTTGATATTGGAATAATAACAATATTATTTGATGTTTCAATAGGTTCTCCTATAATTGTATTTACATCTATCATATCTTGTATACTATTCATAGCCGTAGTCATAAGTCCTTCTATTGGATGTTCGCTCATTCTTCTTCACTCCTTCTTTTTTTATTAAGATATATATTATATTTATAATATGTATCATTTTCATTTCAAATATACCAGAAATTAGTATTTCTAATATATTTTGATTTAAATATATTGGTTCTACTATATATTTTTGTTTCTCTACATTAGTTATTTTTTTCATAAGAATTATTGATATAATTGAACTTATTATTGGAATTATCATAGATGTAAAAAATGCATTTTCTGTTCCTATTTTTATTTTTAAATTCAATTTATTTATTTTTATATCTGTTATATTTTTTATAATTTCTTTTTTTATTTTATCTTTTATAAATTTATTCTTTTTTTCTGAAAATTCCTTTTTATTTTTTATTTTATTTATTTTTAATGTTAACCTGTCTTTGTCTAGATTAAATTTTATTATTGGTATTTTATTAAAAATTTTTATTTTAAATATTATTTTATAATTGTCATTAATGTATATTTTTTTATTACTCTTAATTCGTAAATTTTCTATTTCTATGTTTATTCTAGCTTTTATTAGTATTACTGTTATTATTAAACTTATTAATGTTATTGATAAAAGACATAAAAGAAAAACCAATATATATCCCCCCTTGTAGGATTTATATTAGTTTTTCCATTTTTTTCTTTTTTAATCAAATTATATTATTAATTTATAGTTTTTATTGTATTCCCCATCCGTCACCTTGATTTCCTGTACCTACTTGTATGTTTATTCTAGATTTCGGTAATTTTACAATTATACGCATAGGATGTAATCTTGATGTATAATTAACTCTATTATAACCTAGACCATATATCCCGTTTCCCCAATTAAATCCAAACGCTGGTGATGGATCATTATTACTAGTACAAAAAATTAATCTCGTTGCAAATGTATATGGATTACTTCGCTCTACTAATAAATGATAGTAAAATTCACTATCATTTGGAGACTCCTTAGTTTCTACTGTTTTCATGTTGTATCTTACATCTGGATTTAAATTATAATACATATTAGAATATGTCATAGATGAATTTACAGTTATTACATCTTCATATATTAATTCTGTTTGTTCACTTCTTCCAAGTGTTCCATTATTGTAAAATCCATCTATACTATTATTTTTTCCAATTTCTTTTTTCCAAATACTAGGTATTGGCCTTGAACCATATACAGTATATTCTTTTAAATATTCTCCATTATAATTATAATTATTTTGGATATAATTATATCCTGGTTTAATTTTGTCTGTTAAATCTTCTACTTTTATATTTCTTGCCACTGCCCCAACTGTTGCATTACTATATAACTTTTGTGCTATATCATTTAATACATAAACAAAATTATTATATCCTCTTGCTGCTTTCATCTCTATTTTTGTAATTCCTGGTGTGCTTATTAATTCTACATATCCATCATCTTTTATATCTAATACTCTCCATTCAAGATTTTCCTTATTCACAGTTCCAGCCACTCCGTAAATAACTTTCAGGAATATCATATGTTTCTGCACCTGATGGAATATAATTTACATAGTCTCCAACTCTTAATTTCTTTTCTTGTATATTACTAATATAAACACTCGTACTATTTCTATTTCCAGCATTATCTATTGCCTCAAAATAATATGTTCCATTTGCTGTTACTTGATATGTTGTATCATTTACTTTTGTTATATTATTATATGTCGTATTTGTTATACTACTTATCCCTGATAAATTGTCTGTTGCATTTATATATATTGTTACTTGACTTGCAGTTCCTGTTGATGGGCTTGTTGAATAGCTTACATTTGGCGCTATTTTATCTATATTACTTACATTTCCTGTTGCTGTTGTTCCATAATTTGTTCCATCTGTTAATCTTGCATAGATTGCTCCGTTTTCTGTCATTGTCACTTTTGAATAGCTATCATAATCATACCATGTATAACCATCTTTACTATATTGTAATCGATAATTACTTGTTGACGCCGTTATTGTTACTGTTACATTTCTATTTGTCCAACCACTTGGTGAATAGTTAAAATATATGTTGTTATTTCCTCCTGGTATTTGTATTGTCGTTCCTGTTACTTCATATCCTTCCATTTCGTTTCCTGCGTTGTCTATTGCTTTTACTCTTATTTTATAATTTGTACCTGGACTTAATCTTCCAAAAGTATATGTTCCACTTGTTTGTTCTCCTGTCCAGCTATATCCACTGTCTTTACTAAATTTATATCCTCGTATTCCACTTTTTCCATCTGTTGATGTTGCTTCTCTATCTGTTGTATTGGCTGTTACTGTTATCGTATCTATTCCGACTCTTAATGTTGGTGTAAATATTGATGGATTTAATCTATCTATATTAGTTATTTGCGTATTTATACATCTCGTTGCTTCCTGTGAATTTGGCTCATATAGTCTTGCATATATGATTTCATTGTTATTTTCTACTGTTATTGGGCTTAAATATGTTTTCCAATTCATATTATCTGTTGAATATTGTAATATATATTCTTGGGCTTTATTTGTTAGAGTTACTGTCACTGCTCCGTTTGTCCAATTTGTTGGTGTTTTTGTTATTTGTATTTTTTCTGCTGGATTTGGTAATTGATTTGTTGTTTCAGTTATCGCTGTTGTTTCTATTTCATTTCCTGCTTTATCTATTGCTTTTATTTTTATTTGATAACTTGCTCCTGAATTCAATCCATTAAATGTATAAGTTCCAGTTGCCTGTTCCTCTGTCCAACTATTTCCTCCATCTTTACTAAATCTATATCCTCGTATTCCACTACTTCCATCTGTCGCAGTTTTTTCTGCATCTATTGCATTTCCTTCTACTATTATTGAATTTGTTGTCTTTCCTTGAATATTTACTGTAAATTCTTTTGGTTGTAATCTATCTATATTGTCTACTGCATATGTTGCACTTTTCCCTGTTTTTCCTTCTTTTGTTAGTCTTGCATATATTGTTTTATTTTCGCTTATTTCTACTGGTGTACTATATCTTGCATAACTATTTCCATCTGTTGAATATTCTATTCCAT
>DBGCHZ010000020.1:0-1231 GCA_048355915.1 Clostridia bacterium
TGAATTTTAAAAAGATATTTAAATAATATTATAAAATCAAAGGATAAAGCTTGAAAAATAATATATATGTATTGACGGAGAGGAATAGGACAATAATGAAAAAAGATCTTGTAAGTGTATTGATGGTTAATTATAATCATGCGGACACAATTGAAAAATCGATAAGAAGTGTGTTGGAGCAAACATATTCGAAACTTCAATTGATTATTGTCGATGATGGATCGACTGATAATTCAGTTGAAATTATAAACAGTATAGACGATCCGAGAATTGAGTTGTATGAAGAAAAAGAAAATAAGCAAATATGTGCAGTGACTAATATTGGAATGAAAAAAGTGCGCGGAGAATATTTTGCACGAATTGATAGTGATGATTTATGGGAAAAAAACAAGTTAGAGATTCAAGTGGAATATTTGAAAAATCATTCAGAACAAAAAATCTGTTTTACGCATGCAGCAATTATTAATGAGAAGGATCAAATAATTGACTCGGAGTTGGAAAAATTATATGCAGTAAATTATGAAAGTCAAGAGGAATGGTTGGAAACATTTTTCTTTATTGGAAATTGTTTACCAATGACATCAGTACTTATGACAACAAAACTTATGCTAGAAATAGGAGAATTTAATATTGCATATAGACAATTACATGACTTTGATTATTGGGTTAGGGTTGCAAAAAAATGTCCGATGGCCGTGATAAGTAAAAAATTAGTTAGAATGAGAAGATATGATAATGAAATAAATAATAGTAATACTTCGGAAGAGAATATGACTAGAACATATAATGAATATGTGGATATCAGAAGACATTTTTTTGATGAAATGTCGGATGTAGTGTTGAAAAAAACATTTGGAAAATATTTTAAAAATAATAATGCTGAATCAAGAGAAGAATTGGAATGTGAAAAAGCATTTTTATTGTGTAGTCCTGTAGGACAGGGAAGAACTATATCAAATGTTGGTATAGAATATTTGATAAACTTACTTCAAGATAAAATAACGGCAGATATTTTGGAAAGTAAATATGAATTAAATATAAAAAAGTTTTATGAATTAACAGGAGAACATCTTTATAATGATTGGAAAGTACAAGAAATAATTCAAAACATAAAGAAAAAGGAAGAAGTATTTGAAAATGAAATACGAAGAAATGAACAGCAAAAACTTATGTTAAAAAAAGACATAGCAGACAGAGATAATAAAATAAAAGAGTTGGAAGCGATCATAGA
>DBGCHZ010000021.1:0-1158 GCA_048355915.1 Clostridia bacterium
TTAATTCCTTCTTGTTTTTCTGTAAATATATTCCCACCAATGTTAGGTCTCTTATCTACTACTAAAACTGTTTTCCCTGCTTTCTTTGCTTCATGTGCAAAAATTGCACCATAAAGTCCTGATCCTACTACCAAATAATCATACATATCATTTTTTTCCTTTCATTTTTAACTTCTTTACAAAATTTTCAACAAATTCATATACAAGTGGTTCTTTTCTGAACATTAATATAAATAAATAAACTCCAAAGAATAGAATTCCTGAAATTAACAATATTACAAATGAACTCCTAAATACATTTTTCACCCATATCGATGCTATTATGGCCATTAACAATGCTATTATCAAAGTTTTGTATCGCACATTTTTATAGGCATCTTTTATTCTATTTTTAAGATAAAAATATTGCACTATCCAAACCGCTATTTCTGCAGCTAACGTTCCAATTGCCGCCCCTGCCGATGCATATTTAGGTATTAAAATATAATTAATCATTAAGTCGATAACTGCACCTGCAATTTCTGAATATAAAACAATTTTTTCTTCTCCTAATGGAACCAAAATCTGCATTCCCATGATATTGGTCAACCCTATAAAAAATAATGTTGGCATTATAATCTGCATAGGAACTATCGCCCCTCCGTAGTTATTTCCTGACAAAAAGAAAATACCTTCTTTAGCAAATAATATAAAATAAAGCATCATAGGCATAGCAATTAAAAAAACAAAATTAATTGCTTTTTTAGTTATACGATAAAATTCATCTTTTAATCCATGCTCCACATAATAAGATGCTCTTGGTAACAAAACCGTTCCTAATGATGTAACAATACTTACTAAAATAGTCTTTATTTTAACTGCTGCATTATAATATCCTACATCCGCATCTGTTTTCATAAATCCAAGCATTACCGTATCCAAATGCGTATATATTGTTGTAGCACATGACATTGCAAAAAAAACAGCCACAGCCTTTAAATGTTTCTTTAAATTATAATTTCCACAAGGATGCAGATCAATATATTTATGAACATTAATAAAATTAAAAATATTAGATGCTGATGAAGCAAATATGGATATTGCACCATAAACTATATAATCTGATTGTTGTTTTATTAATAAAAACATAGCTATCAATGCTATAAATTTAAAAATAAC
>DBGCHZ010000022.1:0-1099 GCA_048355915.1 Clostridia bacterium
ATTCTAATCTATATATATTTTATAGTAGTCGAACTTAAAAAAGTTCGTAAATAGATTCTTCAAGGCTCTTGTTATTTTTAGTTATTTTTTTCAAATTTTTCTTTAATGTTGCCCAATACTTTTCTATAGGATTTAAATTTGGAGAATATGGTGGTAAAAATATTAGTTTTAGATTTTTATTAGCATTTTTACATAATTCGTATAATCTACTCTTACAATGAAATGTTGCATTATCCATTACAATAGCTTTATTTTTTTCTACTTCATTTAAAAACATTTCTTTAAACCATTTTTCGAAAAACTTACTATCCATTATTTTATCGTACACTAAAGGAGAGATAATCTTATCTCCACATTTTCCTGCTACTATATTTGTTCTTTTGTATTTTTTACCTGGTATTTTATCGTAAACTTTTTTACCTCTTATAGCTCTTGCATATTCTCTATAAATATAACCTTGTATTCCTGTTTCATCAATATATACTATATCTTCTTCGCTAAAGTTTTTTATCTCATTTAAATATTTATTTACTTTTTCCTTACATTGTTCTTTGTATGAAGTTGTCTTTTTTTTCGTGTTATATTTAATTTCTTTAATGCTTTTCTTATTGCACACTCACTACAATTAAACTCCTCTGCAATCTCAACTAAATATGCATCTGGATGTTTTTCTATATATTTAATTAACTTTTCTGGATAAATCTTTTTTGGTTTTCTAACCTGTATTTTTACTTCACCTAATTTACCTTCCTTTTCTTTATTTATCCACCTAGTTAGTGTTGTTTCAGATATTTTAAATACTTTACAAGTTTCTTTGTAAGTATGGCCTTCTCTTTGGTATTCTACTGCTCTTTGTTTAAACTTTATATCATAACTCATATTATATTTGTTAACTTATTTAATAATTTTCATCCCTTTATTATTAAGTTCGTTTACTATATTTTCCATAATTTAGACTATGTTAATTAATTTTATAATAAAAAAAGAGGTTCATCTATATACTTCTCTGATAACCTCTCTATACTTTTTAATATTATTTACCTAATCCAAAAGGTAAGTGAGATATTATATATCTTCTATTTAAATACGGTTTTAAAAA
>DBGCHZ010000023.1:0-1845 GCA_048355915.1 Clostridia bacterium
TGCGTTTTGCGCTGACCGCTAAATCTGAATAATAGTTATAAATATTTTCGTCAACTCTGATACTTATAACCTTGTTTCTTTTAGGCATTATAAAAACCTCATTTCTTTAAATATTTTTAAGAGAATATTGCTTATCCTCTCATTGATATTTAAAAATTATTGTGATTTCATTTTTAATTTTTGTCCTCAAAAGTTACATAAAATTTTTTGACTTTTGGACGGAGCGCTAGCCCCCTATATACCGCCGCCGCGACAAAAAGATTTTTTATCCCAGAATATACCGCCCCTCTATCCAAACCAAAAGAAAAACAAGACGGAGCGTTCCGTCTTGTAATTTTATCAGAATTTATTATTATATTTTTTGTAAAGATAAATACAAACATCTATAATCATTATTATTACTATCGTCACTAATAATATTATAAGTTTGTTTGAATTATAAGCGTCTTTAAATTTTCCTTGTAACAATAACTTTACAGCCGTTCTCAATCCGCACGCAAAACATCTTTTGCCTGTTATACCGCATTTAAAATCAAATGGTGCAAACCACTGAAAAAATACACCGCACGCAATAAATGTAATATATAAGCTAAATCGAACTTCTTGAAAAACTGACTTTCTCATTCTTTTGTTGCTTGTAAAAACTTAACTGCGGCTATTGTTTGTAATATCGGCGCGACAGGCAAAAGAATACCTACTCCGCAAATAACATAAACGAAAATTATAAATGAACAAACAGCATAGATAATATCTTCAAGAATAACAAAAATAAAATATATCCATGCAAATGTTTTTTTGTTGCTGTTTTTGCCAAGTTTTATTTTTACAATAATACTTAATATAAAAGATATAACAACAACCAGCAATAGGACGCCAAATATAGTAAGCGTAGTACAGGTAGATTCAAAACTGTTTTCTATTTCCTGATATGCTTTTTCTGCTTTTGCTCGTTCCATAGTAAGGTCAATACATTTTATTATTTTCAAATCTTCGTTTCCAAGCCTATTTACAAGCCTATTTCTTGCTTGTACCAATTCAGCCTCAAGTGAATCATGTTTTATGATATTTTCAATGTTTTTTGCAAGATCTAATTCGTAATATTTTTGAATTTCTATATCATCTTTATTTTCATTCAAATAATTTTCTTCTTCAGACTTTGCCTTTTCATACTCTTGTTTAATTTCTATCATTTTCATAAATGTTTTTTCGTCAGCACTTGAAGAACCAATCGTAATCATATCCATAAGCATACACGATACAAGTCCGATTGAAATAATTGCAATGACTAAGGCGATTACATTCAAAACAAAAGCCGTTTGAATTTTACTGTTGCTATTTCGTGTATTTTTTTCTTTCTGTACTTCAATTGCACAACCGCATTGAGGACAAATAACCGCTTCATCAAGCAATTCATTTCCGCACTTTGAACAATATTTCATCATAAAATCCCTTCTTTCTCAATTATGTATTTTTCTTGTGTGCGTGTTTATATTGCTAAACCTCCTTTATTACAGATTACACACAATAAAAAATGCGTGGTATGACAATCCAATACCACGCACAAAAACGCGGCTTAGATTTTAATGTTACCACACATTTTTCATAGAATATTGACACTAAATAGAGTATTCAATATATAAAGCCTTGCGTTTTTTGCAAAACACAATACTCCATTTAGTATAGCAAAACTACCCTCCTATGATAATAGGAAGGTCAAATATTTTTTAATATCTTGAATTGTCAAGTCAAATGCAACGATATATCAAAATAAACTTCAAAAGGCGATTTCCAGTTCAAGCATTTGCGTGGACGCTGATTTAAAATAAGCGCTTTATCTCTAATTAA
>DBGCHZ010000024.1:0-84185 GCA_048355915.1 Clostridia bacterium
TCTTCTATTATTCCAAAATACATATTGAAAATCTCATTCATACTCATTTTATCACCATTTGTATTTTATCATAACATATTAAATATTACAATTTGTAATATTTTATGAAATTACCCTGATTTGTTCTTCTGTTATAACTCCACTTTCTATTAACTTTTCAAAGCTTTTTAGTGATATTGCTGTTTCTAATAGAATTTTAATACTTGGTTCACTATTGATATATTCTTGTATTTTTTCCGTAGTTATACCTTCTATTTCCAATTTTCCATCTAAATAGTCTTGTATAATTTCCGAACGAATTTTATTAGCATATTCTTCATCTAATCCATCTAAAATTTTTGTTTTATTAATTTCTGAAATCGCTTTTGTTACTAGTTTTTTAATACTGTCTGGTATATCTATATTTTCTCCAAATACAAGATCTATTACAGCTTCTACTTGACTGTTTGGAACATTTTCTTCTAATTCTGTTTCTTGTTCTGAACCTTGTTCTACTTGATTTGGATTTATTGCTGAAGTACTATAACTTTCATTTATTGCTTGTAAAGTTCCTATTAATGCAATACTTGCTTCGTTGCTTCGCTCAGCACTTTCAAAGTCTTCAGCTTTTTTTTCAATCTCTCTTGTATTCTTTTCTAGTTTTGTTTCTATTATATTAAGATAATTTAAAATACCTGCTTTCATAGATTCTAGCATAGCTGAATTTCTATTATATTTATCACTAGGAATTCTACATCTTTGCATATTTTTAGTTAATTTACTTATTGATTTTTTACATTTTTGTATTTCATTTACACATTCATGTAATCCATCTGTTTTTACACTTACTCCCATTTCTTACTCCTCCATATAAAAAATTTAGGTTTTATATTCTGGAAATACCTATAAAATGCTCGGAGGACTTAAATATGTATATTTTGCATTAACCGCTACACTCCTCACTTTTTTTACTTCTCCTTTTTCTTGATTAAGTTCACTAATAAGTTTATTGATACGTGCTACATTAGCTTTTACAATACGTTGTAAACCTACTATTTTATTTTTTACCGAACAAATGCTTCTATTACTTTTATCTAAATTATCTTTAACTTCTCTTACACCTGTTGTATCTCCCTTATAATTTTCAGCTAATAAATTTCTAGCTTTATTCATTGTTGTCTTTACTTCTCCGTCAATTTGAGAAAGTGCATCTGATAGACATGGTATTACATTTTCTTCGTATCCTCGTTTTATTACTCTCATTTCATTGATTTTTGCAGTTAATTTATTATATTCTGCATTTAATTCATTTATTGCTGTATCACATTGCTCTCGTGTACCATATAGAATATACCACTTTATAGCAACTGGATTATTCATTAAAATCCCTCCTTATCTAATACTTTAGCATTTAATTTTTATAAATACTTTTTAAATAACTGCTTTCTTATGAAGCAGTTATTTGAAAAATATTTATACATTCTACTGAACAGTATTTGAAGTTTCAGCAGATTGTATATCTTGTTGTGTTTGATTCATAAGGTTAGTAAATTGAGATTTAATATTCTCAAATGATGATATTATTTGACTTTTTAGTCTAGTAAAAGTACTTCTAAAAGCATCAGAAGCCTCACTTTGCCATTGAATTTGTGCATATGCTGATTCAATTGCATCCATTTTTGCTTTTGCATCATTTAAATTTGCTGTTACTTGTGTTTGTACTTCTTCAACATCACCTGTAATAAATCTCATACCAACATCATTATGAATAGCTATGTCCATAATTCTACTTGGTTCTGTTTTTTGTGCACTTGTTACATTTGCACCCTTATCTGCTTGAGCATAATTATTAGCAATTGTTTCTAATGTAAATGGAATTTCTCCTACAACTAAATTTAATAAGTCATTAATTTGTGGAATAATATTATTAAACTCCTTAACTAATGAATTATATCTTACACCATACCAAACAGCATGCATATCTGTAATTCTTTGATATGCCATTGTTAATTCATTATTAAGTTCTTGTCCATGATTTCTCATTTGTGCTGCTTGTCCTGGTAAAGCTTCATAATCTACATTTTGAATATTTGCCATAATATTCACCTCCCTTTCAAATTTGACATCATCATAACTGTAAAATTTTTACTTATCAATATATTACAATGATTTTTTTATTACATTTTTGTTACAATATTTTTTAGCTTTCTAAAAAATAGCTCATCTTTACTATTTCCGTAGGCTTAAATACTTTTTTATTTAATAAATTTTGCTATAATAATATTAGTAAATTTTTTTATAAATTGAAAATATGATGATAATTTTTCTTAAAAAGGTATATGTTTTATAATAAAATCTTTTTTAAATTCTTTTGTTTCTTCTCATAAATACTAAAAAAGAGATTATTATAAAAATATAATCTCTCTTTTTACTTAATTATCTAAATTAATTTTTTTCTTTAAAAAATCACATTACTTTCCATTCAAAATTTTTCTAACCTCATTCTTACTTAAATATCTCCATTTTCCAAGTTCTAAGTTTTTTACTCCTATTCCTGCTATTTTACTTCTATGCAAAGCTAATACTTTATGACCTATTGCTTCGCACATTTTTCTTACTTGCCTATTTTTTCCTTCATGTATTGTTATCTCTAATCTTGAAATATTTTTTTCTTCATCTGTTTTTAGTATTTTTACTTTTGCTGGTTTTGTAATATAATCTTCTATTTTTACACCTTGCCTCAATTCTTCTATTTCATTGTTTTTTACTATTCCTTTTATTGTAACAGTATATGTTTTTTCTATTTCATGTTTTGGATGTGTTACTTTATATACAAAATCACCATCATTTGTTAATATTATTGCTCCTGATGTATACATATCTAATCTTCCTACTGGTACTATTCTTTTATTAGTTTTTACTAAATCTAAAATAGAATCACGGTTAAATTGGTCTTTTACGGTTGTTACATATCCAATAGGTTTGTTTAATAATATATATACATATTCTTTTTCTATAACTACTTTTTTTCCATCATACTCAACTATGTCTTTATTTGGCACTATTTTTGTTCCTAGTTCATTTATTGTTTTTCCGTTTACTTTTACTTTTCCTGCTAAGATTAATTCTTCTGCTTTTCTTCTTGAAGCTATTCCTGCTTCTGCCATGTATTTTTGTAATCTTATTGTTTCTTTATTTTCCATTATATTTTTTCTAATTAATTCAAATAAATTTATTAGACCTTTCTTTTATTTTAATATTCTTTTTCTCTTTCTTTTAATTCTTCTAATATCTTTTCAAAATATTGTGGAATTTTAGCTTCTAAATGCATGTTTTCATTGGTAATTGGGTGCTTAAAGTCTAGAGATTTTGCGTGTAAACACTGTCCCTTTACATTCCATTCGTTCTTACCTTTTGAATATACCTCATCACCTACTATTGGATATCCTATTTGTGATAAATGTACTCTTATTTGATGTGTTCTTCCTGTTTCTATGTTTATTTCTAGTAGTGTATATTTATCATATCTTTTTAAGACCTTGAAATGTGTTATAGCTTCTTTTCCTTTTTTTGTAACTGCCATTTTTTTTCTATCTTTTTCGCTTCTTCCTATTGGCATATTTATTGTTGCATTATTTTCTTTTACAATTCCTTTTACCAAGGCTATATATGTCTTTTTTACTTTATGTTCTTTTATTTGTTCACTTAAATTTATATGTGCTTTGTCATTTTTTGCTACTATTAAAATTCCTGATGTATCTTTATCTAGTCTGTGTACTATTCCTGGTCTTATTTCTCCACCTATTCCTGATAATGAATCTTTACATATTGACATTATTGCATTTACCAAAGTCCCATCCGGATTTCCATTTGCTGGGTGAACTACCATTCCTTTTGGCTTATTTACAACTATTATATCTGAATCTTCATAAATTATATCTACTGGAATATTTTGTGCTTTTAATTCTATTTCAACTGCTTTTTCTTCTTCCATTGTTATTTTGTCATTTAATTGTACTTTATATGATGCTTTTACTTTTTTGCCATTTACTAATATTTTTCCTGTTTCTAGTAATCTTTGTATTGCAACTCTGGAAATATCTTCATATTTTCCAGACATATATGCATCTATTCTTTTATTTACTTGTTCAACAACTTCTAATTCTTTCATTATTTTCCTTTCAATTATGCATTTAATCTTTCATATATTACGAAATAATCATCTTCATAAATCTTTTTGTAATTTTCATCATTTGTCTTGTCTATTATCATACTTATCTTTGCATTTTTATACATTATTGCATGTGTTATTCCATATTTATCAAATATATCTTCATAGAAATCTCCTATACTCGATACATTTATAAAGTCCATAAATATATCTTCTTCTTTTCCACTAAATTCAGGAGCATATAAATCTGCCCTTGAATCTATAAATACTGGTATTCCTCTATATATCATATAACTCCCATAATTGTATTCGTTATAAAATTTTGCTGTTCCTAAGTCTATATTATTTAATATATAATCACATGCTTGTACAGGATATGTTGTTTCATCTATATAATGATCACTTGATTTCTTTTCAACAAAATGATAGCTCATTACTGACATTATTATTATCATTCCTAAAAATGCTAATTTGTTTCTTAAATCTTTAAATTTTTCATCTTTTGGTTCTTTATAATATATTTTTATAACATTACATATTAGCCTATTTAAAATTATTGAACCAACTAATACAAACATTGTTAATTGTCTTCTTGACATCAGCATTAAGTAGCATAAGCCACCTATCATGAATAAGTCGTTTAGCCTAATTTTTGCTTTTGTAAATATTAGTATTGCTAAGAAGATAATTATTGTTGCTAATACTTCTGGTTGTTCATAAATTGTCATTGGTAAATGTTCATTTATATTTTGGGTTGTATTACCTTCCATTGTTTTTACTAAATATGTGTATGGTATATCTCCTAGTGGTGTTATTAAACCTGTAAATAAACATATTATCATTATTAGTATTAGCCATTTTACATTTTTGTTTTTTACTAATTTTATTTTATATGGATTTTCTAATTCTTTATCTCTTTTTATTTTTATTCTATCTATTTGTTCATTTAACTTTACTAGTTTTTCTTCTAAATTCTTTATTCCTTCAATATTTGCATTATCTTTCTTTAAATGTTTTATCCTTAATTCTAAAACTTTCTTTCCAATTTTTCTATAAATTATTACATCTGCTAATGAGGCTATTATATATTCTGCTATATATGGTAAGAATAGTACAAATAAAAATGGCCATACTGCAACATGTAAATTAGCAATTAATACTGAAATACCAACTATTCCTATTGCATATCGTTTCTTTTTTCCTCTTAAAAACATTTCTATACAGTAAATCATCCATATAAATAATATAAATGTTACAAGTTGTGCTCTAGCTGCTATATAATCTTTTATTAAATACATTACACCTACTGATATCAAAAATGAAACTACTTGATTTTTTGTTATCTTATTATTTACTAAGAACATTGAAACTCCAAGTATCATTGATAATATACAAGTCGTTACAAATATTCCTGTCATTCCAAAATTAGAATAAATTTGATATGTAATCAAATCATATAACCAGTGTGGATATGTGTATGCTAAATCTTCATGCCAAGAAAAATGGTCTTGCATATCTATTCCTGTTTCCATTATTTGTTTTCCAATTTCGATTGTATAATATGTGTCATTTTGTAATGTTACTGGTGTTAATGCTAAGCTAAACATTGCTATTAGAATGATTGCAACAATAAAAAAAATCTTGCTTGATTTATTTTTTGTTGTTAAGTTTTTTTCTTCTTGCTGTTTAGTTTTTTCAATTGTTTTTTCTTTTTTCATTTATCTACCTCCATAAAGTCTTTTAGCCGATTATATCAAATTTATTATAAAAAAACTAGCTTTTCTTAATTAAAAAGTTACTAGTTAATACTATTTCATAATTTTATTAAAAAAAATTCTTTTTCTATATTATATTTTAAATAACATGTAGTCTCAAAATGTTCATTAAAATTGTCTGTAACAGGTTGCACACATATCCCTATTTTAGAATCATACATATAATTTGCTTCTTTTTTATTAAAAAGATATTTTACCATTTTTTTACTATTTTTTCAACACAAATATATATTCATATGCTAATAAATAAAAATCCATATTTTTATTTTTCCAATAATCTGTCATCTTAAAATTATGTTGTTCTTTTATAATTATTTCTTTTAACATGAAACCTGTTTGAATATAAATATTCATGACATAAAAACCTAATGGAATAACATTCTTATTTTTCTAATATCTCCTATTAAGATTGAACAAATTTTATCTTTTTTTAGAACCCTAAAACATTCTTTTGAAAATAAACTTATTCGATTTAAAAACTCTTGTAAATTTAATCTTGATAAATCTTCTTCTATATCTTTACTATATTTTATAATATCCGCATATTGTGGATGTGCAAATATAAAATCTATTTTTTCATTTTGTATTATTTTTTGTAAATTAGTTGAATTTGCCCTTAATAATCTTGGTCCATATATAGTTTGATATTCAAAGTTTAATCTACTTTTAGCTAATATTTTAAAGCATCTATATTTATATCAATTCCTATTCCTTTTCTATTTAGTAATTTACATCCTATCATTGATGTAAAACTTCCACAAAAAGGATCTAATACAATATCGTTTTCTTCAGTGTATTCTAATATTAAATTTCTTGTTGCTTGTGGTGAACAATTCCCTCTATAATCTCCTTTATGTGTTGCCCATTTTCCTCTTTCTTTAAAACTCCATATTGTAGTTTTTTCTAGTTTAAATTCTTTTGGATTATATATCAATAAATATTCCTCCTTAATTATAAAGAGCAACCTTAATAAAAAATTGCCCACCAAAAAACTTTTATAATATCTTTTATTTAAAATATTCTTTTATTACTTCTTCTAACATTCCGTTCTTTGCAAGATAAAAGTTCATAAGATAATTCATATTTCTAAATCCCTTTTGTAACTGATTTTTTGATTTATTATCCCAACATAAGCCATCTGTTAATAGTACAAATCCCATATTTAATTTATCTAAATCATGTTGTCTATTAATATAACTATCAATTATTTCTTCAGGTTTTGAGCCTCCTCTAAAGAAATAATCCACTTCTATATTTAAAGCTTTATTATCTTTTATTAATATAAAATCTGCTTTTCTATTTGCAATATCTTCCGATATAGTAAAGCCATATTCTTTTATTTTTTTAAATTGCTTTTGTGATAACATTGTTACATTGTATTTTTCACAAATTTTCTTTATTACAGGCTCACAAGCATCTTCAAATGCTGTTCCACCTCTGTTTTTTCTGCCATTAGAATCTAATCCTACTAATACTCCAATAACATAGTCAGTTAAACTTTTCTCAGCTAGATTTTCACATAAATGTTTTAAACCAACTCTTTCAAAGAAGTAATAATAATTTTCTATTTCCTTTTTAGACAATCCTTGTTTTAATTTCTCAACTTCAAAAGAAAACTTTAAATTTTCATCATTTCCTATTTCATCGCCAACAACTGCCAATAGATTTTTTCCATTCCATACTTCAGCTCTCTCATTTTTTGAAAGTGCAAATAGTAATGGAAATGTAGCAATAACTGTTGGTAATTTTTCTACTAATTTATAAAATTTTTCTTTAATGTTATCTGCTCTTATTAATACATTCATTGCGCTCAATTCTATTTCAAATTCTTTATATACTTTTGCATTTTCCCAATTAACATAAAAATCAAACCCTCTATTAGTTTCCAATAAATTATTCACAAATATTTCTGACAACTTATTATAATCCATTTCTAAATACATTATTGTTCCTCCCTCATTTTTTTGTATCTTCTTATAGATAGTTCTATATATTCTTTCTCATTATCTATACCTATGTATCTTCTATTTAATCTAACTGCTGATATTCCTGTTGTACTACTACCACAAAACGGATCTAGAATCAAATCTTTTTCTTTTGTTGAAGCAAGTATTATTCTATCTAATATTTCTAATGGCTTTTGCGTTGGATGTTTTCCACATTTCTTTTCAGATGGTTTTGTCAATGAAGTTGTCCAAACATCTTTCATTTGTTTACTATTATTAATTTCTTTCATTAAGGTATAATTAAATGTGTATTTTATATTTTTTAAATCTTTCCTTGCCCATAACATAGTTTCTGTTGAATGTGTAAAAGTTTTACATGTCAAATTGGGTGGTGGATTAGTCTTTTGCCATGTTATATTATTTATTATTCTAAATCCTTCTTCTTCTAATGCCATTCCAATTGAATAGATATTATGCAATGTACCACTTATCCATATAGTTCCATTATCCTTTAAAATTCTATAACATTCTCTTATCCATTTTTTATTAAACTTATGTTTTTCTTTAATTGATAATGCTTTATCCCATTCGCCTTTATTAACACTAACCATTTTTCCACCACTACATGTAATACCATTTCCAGAAAGAAAATATGGTGGATCTGCAAAAATCATATCTATACTCTTATCTTCAAATTTTTTAATTACTTTAAAAATATCATTATAAATCAATTTGAAGTTATCGGATTCAAAATAGTATTTTCCACTATACATTTTATTTCTCCATTACAAAATTTTTCTGTTTTATAATTTGTTATTAAAAGTTCAGATATTTCACCTCTTCCATTTGAATTAGCATTTATCATTCTTTTCGCATAGACTTTATTAATATCAAATCCTTCATAAATGTTTTCAAAAAAGGAATCATCTTTATTTATATTCTTAGGATTTGAATTGCTAAGCATAACTTTTACATTGTTATTGTTTAATTCTCTATAATATAAAGCTAATTCTTTTTGATTTTCATCATCAAAATCTTCTTTAGTATATGATGTAAATCCTGATGTAACATTTAAAGGTCTATATGGTGGATCAAAATATACAAAAGTATTCTTCTTAATGTAGTTTTCACTTGTTCTATAATCTCCATATTGAAAGCTCACATTTTTTATAAGTTTAGATAATCCCCTTAAGTTTTCCTCATCACAAATAGTTGGATTTTTATAATTCCCCATAGGAACATTAAAATCTCCTTTTTTATTTACTCTATATAATCCGTTAAAACATGTTCTATTTAAAAATATAAATTCTACTGCCTTTTGTACTGACATTTCATCTTTAGCTAATTTGTATGAATTATACTTTTTTCTTATTTTATAGAAGTATTCTTTTCTCTTTTCTTCTTCCATACACAAATATTCTCTTTCTAATAACTTTAAATTAGCTATCAATTCATCAATATTATTTTTTATTACATTATACGAATTTATTAATTCTAAATTTATATCAAAAGCATATATTTCTTTAACTTTATAATTTTGCAGTATATCTATTAATACTGCTCCTCCACCAACAAAAGGCTCTATGTAACAATCTATTTTACCATTTTTTAATTCTAATGGATAAAACTTTTCTAATTGATTTAATAAGCTACCTTTACCTCCTGCCCATTTTACAAATGGCTTTATTTTATTCTGCATTTTTTCACCTCTTATGTTTTGTATTTTATCATATTGTTTATTGTTTTACAATTAATTCTAATGATATTTTCTTTTCATTTTAACTATTTCTTGTATAAGAACTGAAAATGGGTAATAATTACGATTTTTTAAACCTTATCTAATAACACAAAAACAAATGATATAAAAAATTTGCTCAAACACTTTTACAAATTTTTTATATCATTTGTTAAACATTTATTTTACTTATATTATCTTCTTATTATACAGCTTCTTGATTTCCTTCTTCTACTCTTGATTCATCTTCTTTTTCTTCTATTACTTCCAAGCTTCCTACTGAAACTTCATATGCAATTCTTTCTTCTACTGTTCCATCCTCATGTTTCTTTTCATAAGTTCTTGATTGAACTCTACCTACTAACTTAATTTGTGAACCAACTTCTAGGTTTTGGCAAAATCTTGCATTTCTTCCCCAAGCTATACATGGTATATAGTCTGATTTGTTATATGCTCTATTTACTGCTAATAATATATCTGCTATTTCTCTTCCAAATGGTGTTTGTCTGTAAATTGGTTTTTTACAGATGTAACCAACTAATACTACTTCATTAGTTATTGTATCTTTTTTTACCATTTCATTTTCACTTTGTTCTTCGCTTTCTTCAACTTCTCTTACATCCTTAGCAAATACTGTTAATATTAGTCTATTTTTTTCACTTTCATAACTATTATATGATCTAAATTGTCCTTTTACTAGTAAGTGTTTTCCTTCTTGTAATGTTTCTTCTCCTATTAATCTTTCTGATATTGTGATTGGTATAATATCAGAAATACCACTTAAACGAGGTATTGATAAATTAAAAATGTAAAATCTTTCTCCATAAATTTCATGACTGAATTTTTTTTCTCCTGTAACTTTTCCAACTAATGTTAAATAGTTGTTTTCTAAATAATTTGTATCCAATTTTTTTCCTCCTTAAATTTTATTTATCAATTGTATATTTTTCTTTACGCTTTGTTAACTTACATTTATTATTATACAATATTTTTTTGGCTTTGTCTACATAAAAAGTTAAATTTGTAACTTTTTTGTAATATTTTTGTAATGTTTTTGTAATATTAACCTGTTTTTTAATTATATATCAGTATTATCGCAAATATAACTAACAAATCATGTAAATTTAATATATTTTTTTCTTCTTTTTTTATCAGACTTTCTCCCATTTCTATTATCTTTTTATTTATATTTTCCATATTTCTTTGTAAAGATATTAGTATATTATTATCATTAACACTAGAAATTGTTATTGTTGATTTATGATTAAGTCCATATGTTACAATATTTGTCTTTTTATATTTTAAAAGATTTATTTTTATTTCTTCATCTGCATTTATAATTATGTATTTTGCATTACTACAAATTTTTTCTATTGTACTATTATATTTTTCTGATATTTTTGTATTATTGCAAAATACTATTGTTTCAAATAGTATATGCTTAAAATTTTCTATATTATTATTATTGATATTTATTATATTAAATTTTTCACTGTTTAAGTTTTTTAATAACTTCTCTTTTATAAGTTCAAAATTTTTATTGTCTGTAAATATTCCTATAAAATGCATTTCTCTTTCCCCTTAAAATTTTATATAATAAGTATTTCCTCTTTTGGAAAATTTATACACTAATTATTTTTTACTTGTGTACCATTTATATTTATTTGATAATTTTCTTTGTATATTAAATCTGAAATTCTTACTACATCATATCCTTTTTGTTTTATATTTTTTATTAGCATATCTAAACTATCTGCTGTATGTTTTGTTCCGTTGTGTGTTAAAATTATATCTCCTCCTTTTAGTTTCTCTTTTAATCTCTTCCACATTTCTTCTCCCGTTAATCCTGTATAGTCTAATGTATCTAAATTCCATTGTATTGGATATAGTTTTTTGTCTTGTGCTGATTTTATTACTGTTGAATTATATTCTCCATATGGTGCTCTATATAATGTTGATTTTGTTCCTGTTATTTGTTCTATTTTTTTGCAGCTTTCTTCTATTTCTTTTATATTTTCTTCATAGCTTAGATTGTTTACATGTGGATGTGTGTTACTATGGCTCCCTATTTCATGTCCTGCTTCTTTTATTTTCTTTACTGCTTCTGGATATTTGTCTATCCAATCTCCTACTATGAAAAATGTTATTTTTACATTGTTTTCTTTTAATATATTTAAAATTTTGTCTATGTCATCTGCATTCCATGCACAATTCATTGTTAATGCAATTTTCTTTTCTTCTGTTTCTACATTATATATAGGTAATAATTTTTCTTGTTTTGCTAATGTTTCTACTGTGTCTTCTGTTTTTATTGTTCCTGCCATAAAAAATAGTGATATTACTGTTACAAATACTATAAGGTATGCATAGATTTTTTGTTTATCAAATACTAAAAACATATTAATCCCTCCATGTAAAAGCTATTATCATTTTATGCTTTTTATTTAAAGTTATTACTTTTTTGTTAATATATCTTTTTTGAATTGTAAATGTTCATGATTTCTTCTTTAAAAAAGATATTTGGTATTTTTTCAACTAACAAAAAAGAACTACTAATTCTACAATTAGTAATTCTTTTTTGTTTTATCATAAAACTTATGCCTTCTTTTTAGTTGTTCCCTTTTTTCGAGTAGTTTTCTTTTTTGTGTTTTCTGTTTCTTTTTTTATTTCCTCTGCTTCTTCTGGATTCCATTTTTCTCCTTTTTTTGGTTTATTCCATGAAATATAGTCACAAGATTTTGGATTATTTTCACATATATAATAATTTCTTTTTCTCTTTGTTTTTCTTACTTGTACTGTTGCTCCACATTTTGGACATGGTACATCTATTGTTTCTACAATAGGTTTCGCATTTTTACATTCTGGATATCCTGGACATGCTAAAAATTTTCCATATCTTCCATATTTATAGACCATCATTCTTCCGCATTTTTCGCATTTTACATCTGAAACTTCATCAACTAATTCTACATGTTCTAATTCTTTTTCTACTTTTTCTATTTCTTTTTCAAATGGTCCATAGAATTCTCTTATCATTTTTTTCCATTGTTCATGACCTTCTGCAATTTCATCAAATTCATTTTCTATTTTTGCTGTAAATTCTACATTTACTACATCTGTAAAATTTTCTGTAAGTAATTTGTTTACTATTTTTCCTAATTCTGTTGGAACTAATTGTTTTTGATTTTTTTCTATATATCTTCTTTCTAATATTGTTGTTATTGTTGGCGAATATGTACTTGGTCTTCCTATTCCTTTTTCTTCTAGGGCTTTTACTAAACTTGCTTCTGTATATCTTGCTGGTGGTTCTGTAAAGCTTTGTTTTGGATTTATCTTTTTTAATTTTACTTCTTGATTTTCTTTTAAGTCTGGTAATGTTCCTTCTTCTTCTTTTTCTTTTCCGTCTGTTCCTTCTACATACAATGTCATAAATCCTTTGAATTTTATAGTTTGACCATTTGCTTTAAAGTCATAATCATTTGCTTTTATATTTACTGCCATTGTATTGTAAATTGCTGGTTTCATTTGACTTGCTAGAAATCTATTATATACTAATTTATATAATTTATATTGGTCTTTTGTTAAGCTTTCTTTTATTTGGTCTGGTGTAATATCTATATATGTTGGTCTTATGGCCTCGTGTGCATCTTGTGCATCTTTTTTGGCTTTATAATATCTATTTTCGTAATAGTTTTCTCCATATATAGATGTTATTTGCTCTTTTGCAATTGCTCTTGCTTCTTCTGATATTCTTGTTGAGTCTGTTCTCATATATGTTATAAGTCCTACTGTTCCTTTTTCTGGTATTTTTACTCCTTCATATAATCCTTGTGCAACAGACATTGTCTTTTTTAATGTAAATCCTAATTTTCTTGAAGCTTCTTGTTGCATTGTACTTGTAGTAAATGGTGGTGCTGGTGTTCTTTTCTTTTCACCTTTTTTTACTTCATTTACTATATATTTTGCTTTGCTTATATTTTCTAATATTTCGTTTACTTCTTTTTCAGAATGTATTTCTTGTTTTTTTCCATTTTTACCATAAAAATGTGCTTCAAATTCTTTTTTAATTTCTTCGTCTTGTAAATTTGCATATATATTCCAGTATTCTTCTGGTATAAAGTTTTCTATTTCATTTTCTCTATCAACAATTAATTTTACTGCTACTGATTGTACTCTACCTGCTGATAGCCCCCTTCTAACTTTTTTCCATAGTACTGGGCTCATTTTATATCCTACTATTCTGTCTAAAACTCTTCTTGCTTGTTGTGCATCTACTAGATTAACATCTATATCTCTTGGTTCTTTTATTGCTTTTTGTACTGCTGTTTTTGTTATTTCGTTAAATGTTACTCTTGTTATTTTTTCTTTATTTTCATTTAATATAGTTGCTAAGTGCCATGCTATTGCTTCTCCCTCACGGTCGGGGTCAGTTGCAATATATATTTTTTTTGCATTTTTAGCATCTTTTTTTAGTGATTTTATTAAATCGCCTTTTCCTCTTATATTTATATATTGAGGTTCAAAGTCATTTTCAATATCTATTCCTATTTTTGATTTTGGTAAGTCTCGTATGTGTCCCATTGAAGCAACTACTTTTGTACTTCCTCCTAAAAACTTTTTTATGGTATTGGCTTTTGCTGGTGATTCTACTATTATTAATTTATCAGCCATTATTGCCCTCCTTGTTTATATTTTTATGTTAAACTATTTTTTATTTTGTATTTAAATGTTATGATTTTTTTGTTTTATAGCACAAAACAAAAATAAGTTTCGCTTATTTCCTTATAGTATTCTAGCTTAAATTTACTTATTTTGCAAGTTTTTATATTAATTTTACGAATTTATGGTTACTTAATATTATTATTTATTGTGGAGAAACTTTTAATTTATTATTAAATTTTAAATTATTTCATCTCCTAATAATCAATAGACTGTCATTTAATATAAATTTTAATATTACTAATATCAAATTTTATATTTATGACAGCCTAATATTTAACATTATTATACTTTATATTTAGAACATTTTTACTTTTAATTCATTCAATACATCTTCAACTCCTATTGGAGTTACTTCATTTTCTTTAAATATTTCTAATATCTTTTCTATTTTTCTTTCATCATTTGATAGATATTCTATATCTTTATTTTCAATTACTGTGTTGTTTGGAATATATGAGGTTTTTACTACACTTATTCCATATTTAGCACCATTTGTTCTTATGAATTCGTCTGAATGTATATCTTTATAATATTCTAATTTTATTGGATATGAAATTCCTACCTCCTTTAATGTTTCTTTTTCAATAAATTTTCCACCAAAAAATGTTTTCATATTTCCTCCTTTTTCTTTCGCACCTCTCCATAATACTACTTAAATCAAGGTTTTTCAAGCACTTTTCATCGCAGTATTTTACATTGTTTGATATTTTTTGATATTTTATTTTCTTTTATTCTCTCAATTTCTATTGTTTTACATTTTTTGACTTCGATTTTTTTAAATTATTTTATTTAATCTACATTTTTCGATGGATTTTTCAAATTTATTTTTTTATAATTAAATTATAAAATAAAATTTATTATATTAAATTTTACCTTTTAGTTCCTTTTTTAATTTAAAAATAGTAGTAATTTTTTCTTTTTCTATTACTACTATTTCTATTTGGCTTATTCTATTACATCTCTTTATTTTGTTTTAATCTTAAATATCCTAATTCTTCCCAACTATTATATGCTAAATTAAGTCTAAATAATAATTTAGGTTTTGGTCCAGCTCTATTTTTATCTACTATACAAGAATAATACCTTACATCTGGATCTTCATATCTTTTTAAATCATAAAATTCGGTATCTACTTCTTTTAATGAATATTCATAATTTTGGTAAGTATCTCTGTTTATTTGTTTTATTAAGCATAATGTATCTAAAACTTCTTTTACTGTTCTACTTACTGCTAAATCATTTATATCTAGGTTAATTGGTAATGTTGATGTTTCTGATAATTGTAATGAAGAACATATAAATATTCCAAAATTTTGAGCTATATTTGATAATATTGTCGCGGTCCTCTTTATTTCTTCACCATTTCCAATATTTGCTGTATCTGTTTTTAATGTATCATAAAATACATATTCTATTTGCTCTTTATAATAATAATTCATTATTACTTTTTTTAGTTCATCATTTGTATGGTCTGTTATGTTTATAAAATATATTGAATTGTTTATTTGTTTATTTACCCAATCAGTTGCTTCTATTGTCTTATTAAATTCAGTAGATATTTTTGATAATCTTTCTATAAATTCTCTATGAGTTTCTTTTTCTTCTTTTAAAATAAATCCATCTTCATCTAAATTTGCATCTTCTTCATTATCTGGTCTAAATTTAAAATCTAATATTTCATTTTCTGACTTATGTAATTTTTGTCCGTGCAATTTTTGTAATTCTGGATTATTTAAAATTGTTGTTATTAAACATAATTTCATTTTTTCTTCTGACATTTCATTAGATATCATTAGTACTTTTTTCTTATTTACAAATGCTGTATATGCTGCAATATTTATGGCAAATCTACTTTTTCCTGAGTTTGATGGCATCGCATATGCCATTGTTTCTCCTTTTCTTATTCCTTTAAATACTTCTGTTAATATTGTAAAAGGTAAATCTAGACCATTTGTTAAGTTATTATTTCCTTCTTCTAAAAAGTCTGTCAAATCTTTATTTAAAATTGATTGCTTAAATTTTTCTGTAACTGTTACTTGACTTACTGCACTTTTTACTTCTTCTACTGACATTTGGTCATATAATTTATAATCTATAATATCTACTATTCTTTTTTGTATGCTTTTAATTGGGTTTCCTAAATAACTTTTTCTTAAAACAAATAATTTCATTAATTCTAGATATATTTTTTCCATGTTAAATTCTTGATCTGAAACTGCTTTTTTAAGTTGATATTTTAATTCATACACTTCCTCTGAATCTTTTGAAAAATTAAATCCTTGTTTTGCTATTTCTGGTGTATAGTTTCCTCCTTCTGTAAATAATACACTTTTATATATATTTAATATTTCATCATCTTCAAAAAAACAATCTTCATATAAAAAATAGTATCTTGAAATTGCTTTTGGATTTGTTAATAAAAGTCCCATAAAAATATATTCTAAATGTAAATTGCTTAATTTTTTTGGAAATAGTCTTTCGTCATCTTCATTATTATCTACTTTTTTCTTTACTTGGCTCCTAGCCCCTGATATTTTTATCTTATTTTGTCCTAACTCTCTTACTTTATCTATCGCATCCTTAAATCTTTCTTGTGTAATTAATTCTTTTATTTCTTCTATTTTTTCCTTATTTCTACTGTTTGCCGGTATCTTTCTTATTAAATCATATAACTTATCTACATTTTCTCTTTCCATGATAAAATCCCTTTCATTGTTTAATACAATATATTTTATTATAAATATATCATAAAACTTTTTTCTCTACAAGTTCTTATATGTTTATTTTAATAAAATATGTAAATAGGATAATAGAATAAATTTATTTCTTTACTAAACAATTTATTCAGTATATAATACTGAAAGAAAGAAGGTTCTTTATGAATAATAAAAATATTAAATTAGCTAAGGTGTTATTAAAAAAGCACTTTGGATATGAAAATTTTAGACAAGGTCAAGAAGATATTATTTCTCATATTTTAAATATGGAAGATTGTCTAGGAATAATGCCAACAGGTGCTGGTAAGTCAATATGTTATCAAATACCAGCAATGATTTTTGATGGTGTCACAATCGTTGTTTCACCTCTTATTTCTTTAATGAAAGACCAAGTAGATAACTTAAATCAAGTTGGAATTCCTGCAACTTTTATTAATAGTACATTAAGTAGCTCTGATTATGCTCAAACTATTAATAATATATTAAATAATGTTTATAAAATTATATATATTGCTCCTGAACGATTGGCTACTGATAGTTTTTTGAATTTATTAAAACAATTAAATATATCTATGTTTGCTATTGACGAAGCTCATTGTGTTTCTAGGTGGGGACATGATTTTAGGCCTAGTTATACAGAAATTGCAAATATAATTTTAAATTTAGAAACAAGACCAGTCGTTACTGCTTTTACTGCTACTGCAACAGAAATTGTAAAAGAAGATATTATATCTCTTCTTCACTTACAAAATCCTTTTACTTTAACTACTGGATTTGATAGACCTAATTTATTTTTTTCTGTTGAAACACCTATAAATAGAAAACAATTTATATTTGATTATGTAAAAAATAATCAAGATAAATCAGGTATTATTTATTGTTTAACAAGAAAAACTGTTGATTCAATTTATGATAATTTATTAGAAATTGGTATCTCTGCTAGCAAATATCATGCTGGTATGTCAGAAAAACAAAGAACAAACAATCAAAATGATTTTGTATATGATAAAACTTCTGTAATGGTTGCTACTAATGCTTTTGGTATGGGTATTGATAAGTCTAATATCAGATATGTGCTTCATTACAATATGCCTCGTGATTTAGAAAGTTATTATCAAGAAGCTGGTCGTAGTGGTAGAGATGGAGATGATGCAAATTGTATTTTATTATTTAATCGTTCTGATATTGTTACAAACAAATTATTAATTGAGCAAGGTAATCCTAATCAGAATCATTCTAATGAGTATGAAAAATTAAATGATATAGTTGATTATTGTAATACTGATAAATGTCTTAGAAAATATTTATTAGAATATTTTGGTGAATGTCCTAATTTTGATGAGTGTGATAATTGTGGAAATTGTAATTCCGAAATTGAAATTACTGATATAACTACTGATAGCCAAAAGATTTTGTCTTGTATAAAACGAATGAATGAAAGGTTCGGAATGGGCTTAGTTACTGATGTATTAAGAGGTTCAAATTCTTCTAAAATAAAGTCTTTGGGATTTGATACTTTATCTACTTATGGAATTATGAAAGATTACTCTAAGGATACAATTAAAAATATTATTTCCTTTTTGATTTCTGAAGGATATATAATTTCTAATGGTGATAAATATCCAGTTTTGTCATTATCAGCTTCTTCTAATGATATATTGTTTAAGAATAAATCTGTATTTATAAAAAGAAAAATAGAAAAAATACCTCCTTCTAATAATCATAATAAGTTAAAAAATTCAAACAATAATTATAATATAGAAGATTTACAATATGATGAAAATTTATTTACTTTATTAAAATCTGTTCGTATGGAAATATCAAAAAACTTACATATTCCTCCATTTATTGTCTGTGCTGATGTTTCTTTAAAGCAGATGTCCACATTTTTTCCGTTAACTGTGGAAAGTTTGTTGCAAATTCACGGCATTGGAGCACATAAAGTTGAGCAATATGGAGAAATCTTTTTAAAAACTATTTCTAATTATGTTATAGAAAATAATATTGATATTTCTTCAAAGCCAATTATACATAGCTCAACCTCTTGCTCTTCTGATGTTAATAAAGATTTTAATAATGTAAAGAAAAGTTTAAAAACATCTAATAAGATTGTTAATATTTCTTCTCCTTCTTCTAGCACATCTATTATAAAAGAAAAAGAAGAAACTCATATTACTACATATAATTTGTATAGTAGTGGAAAATCTATTGATGAAATTGCAAATATTCGTGAACTTACTAAAACAACTATTGAGAATCATCTTCTAAAATGCTATGAAAATAACCTTGATATTGATTTAACTAAATGTGTTAATACTCAATATGAAAATGATATAATTTCTGCAATATCTAAATTGGGTTGTGAAAAGTTAAGACCTTTAAAAGAGATATTGCCTGATGCAGTAAGTTATTTTGATATTAAATATTATGTTTTAAAATTTTCTAAAAATTTAAAAGTTTAAATAAGATAAAAAGTTGTAGTTTTAAATTTTAGAGTATATCACAAAGCTTGTGTAAACTTTGCGATATACTCTGAATTCAACTTTTTAATATATTTTAATTTACTTTATTTCATCTTTTCTAAATTTAATTATATTTTCAACTTCCATTTTACCTGCTCTTGTTATTAGATTATATCCATATTTTTCTTTTAATTTATCTATTGCCATATCTAATTTTTCTTGCTTTTCTTGTTTTTCGTCTTTTACATTATCAAATAATGATATTTGTTGTTTTTCTTTTTCCTCTAATCCATCTACTCTTATTCCTATTAGTCTTATTTGTTGACCTCTAATATACATTTGCTCTAATAATTTTTTAGCTTGTGTGTAGATTTCTTTTGTACTTGATGTTTCTTTTATTAGCTTTTTCTGATGTGATGTATCTATAAATTTATTTGTTCTTAATTGTACATTTACTACATTTGCTAACATCTTTTGCCTTCTTAGTCTAAATGTTACCTGTTCTGTTAATGCTAGTAAAATCTCTTCTAATTTTTCTATATTGGATATATCTTGTGGTAAGGTTACTGAATTTCCTATACATTTTGGTTTTTCTTTTATATAGTTTACAGGTGTATTATCTATTCCATTTGCATATTCCCAAATCATTATTCCATGTTTCCCAAGTTTCTTAGCTAAAATTTCTTTACTAGTTTTAGCTAAATCTCCTATGGTTTTTATTTGAATATTATATAATTTAGGAACTGTTTTTCGTCCTAGCATAAATAATTCAGATACTGGTAATCCCCACATTTTCTTTTCTATTTCATTTTCATATAAAGTATGAATTCTGTCTGGCTTTTGAAAGTCAGAGGCCATTTTTGCTAATAATTTGTTATGTGCTACTCCTATATTTACCGTAAAACCTAATTCTTCTCTTACTCGCCTATTTATTTCTTTTGCTTTATTTAATAAAGTATCATTCATTAAATATTGTGTCATATCCAAAAAACATTCATCTATGCTAAATCTTTCTATTTTATCTGTGTATTCTAATAGCAAATTATATAATTTATTTGAATATTCTCTATATACCTTAAAGTTTGAAGCAAATATTTTTATTTCAGGACATTTAATCCTTGCTTGATATATTGTATCTGCTGTTTTTATTCCAAATTCCTTTGCTTTCATACTTTTAGCTAATACAATCCCTGACCTTTTACTTTCGTCTCCTCCTATTATTGATGGTATTTCCCTTATGTCTATTTTGCTTCCTTTGTTTAGCATATCAACTGCTGTCCAACTTAAAAATGCATTGTTTACATCTACATGTAATATTTGTCGTTCCATACTATCACCGTGTTAATTATAGAATGTTTGTTTGTATTTGTCAATAGCTATTTTCTATTTAGTTATCTTTCTCTTTTGAACTTTATAGGTAATTTTACTTACTAAATTAGCAGGTGCTAGTTTTGCTCCCAATCTTGCTAATTTCACATCTATTCCTGGCACTATATAAAATTTTCCTTTTTCTAATTTGTTTATTGCATATTTTGCTACATCCATACTATTTGCTTCTCTTAAATGAAATTTTACATTTGCTACTTTGTTAAAATTTGTTTCTACTGGTCCTGGACATAATATGCTTATTTTTACATTTGATTTTTCTTTTTTTAATTCTTCTCTTATTGATTCTGATAATCGTACAACATAGCTTTTTGTGGCATAATATGTTGCCATCAGTGGTCCAGGCATGAAACCTGCTATTGAAGCAACATTTAGAATTTTTCCTTTATTTTTTTCTTTCATATCTTTTAAGTATAGTTTGGTTAAAATATGATATGCTATTATATTTGTTTTTATCATATTTATATCTTTTTCTAGTGATGTTTTTGTAAAATCTCCACAATCTCCAAAACCTGCATTATTTATTAGTAAATCCACATTTTGTACTTTATTGTGGATTTCTTTACAGTTTTCTTCATTTGTTAGATCTAATGATATTATTTCTACTTTTGTTTCTTTTTCTAATTCTTCTTTTATTTCCTCTAATTTATCATTGTCTCTTGCTACTAATACAAGTTCATAACCTTTTTTTGATAATATTCTTGCCATATCTTTTCCGATTCCTGATGAGGCTCCTGTGATTAATGCTTTCATTTTTTCCTTATAATCCAACTGTCTAATTTGATAGTTTGTTGGATTATTTCTCCTTTCATTTTATTTTATACTTTTAATTCATTTTTGTCTTTATAACTAGTATTATATGGTTTTATTAAATTTTTATCAAGATTTTTCAACTATACTTTTAATTTATATGTTAAGCTTATAATATTAACTTATACAATATAACGAATATTTATCCAATTGTATGATATCAAATAATTACTATTTGGTAACTTTTATTTTTTACTTAGTATATAGGAAAATCTCAATATATTATTAAATAAAAAAACAAGTATTTTCATCTTTACTATAAATACTTGTTTTTTACTTTATATATTGTTGTTAATTCTTATCTTTTATTTCTTATTAATCATTATAATTCACTAAGAAATTTTTGTATAAAATAATCTTAAATGATTTTTGTCTCCGACCCCAGAATCACCAAAATTATTTTTCTTTTCTACTAAATTTATTTAATACAATTCCTACACCATGTACAATTTGTGTTGATTTATTATTAGCTATATTTTTTCCTATTGCTTTTCCTCCAACTGTTAGTGCTGAAACTAAGGCACTTAATAAGAATTGTAGGTTAAAACTTAATCCAAATTGCTCTGTTATTTTTACTGCTATTAATGCACTTATTGCTCCACTTAATACTCCACAAATATCTCCTATAACATCTGCACAAATATTTGCAACTTTAGGTGCGTTTTTTATTAGTTTTATTGAACTTTTTGATCCTTTTACTTTTTTTGTAGCTTTTGCATGAAATTCATGTTCATTTGCTACTGTTACTGCTACCCCTATTATATCAAATATTATTCCTAATAAAATTACTGCTATTAAAATCAAAATTGCTGGTATTAAACTTAAATTTGAAACTCCATTTGTTGATATATATGAAAATACCATTGATAATATAAATGTCATTGCAAAAACTTCTATAAACCATTTTATATTTTGGTTGTCTTTTTTATCGTTTTTCTCTTTTTTATTTTGCTCTTTTTCTTTTATTTCTTTATTTTTTTGTTTTTCAATTTCATTATCATTTTCATTTTTCAATACATCTTTTTTGATAATTTTTTTTACATTATTTTTATATTCTTTATTCTTTCTCAGGTTATCTTCATCTTTTTCTTTTACTTTCATTCTTTTTGTTTCCTACTTTCTTTATATATAATTTAAGACGGAGTTTTTCCGTCTTTATTCTTATGGATTTTTTCCATTTAATCTTCAATTTTGATGGTCAAAGCCTAAGTAAATTTTACAGTTTAGGTCTAGTTGAATTTCTCTATCTCCCGCTTAGTATTACTACTAGAACCGTTTCCGTTTGAGGGAAATATCTATTAATTCTATTAATAGACACCAGATCGCCACTTAAATCTGTACCTTAATCCCTAGACTCCTATGCTTACAGATTTTAAGCAAACATTCTAGAAGTTTTCCTTGACATACTTTATAAGTTTATTAGTCCTTTTTGCAAATATAATTTCATAATAAAGTAAAATCCATTTGGCCAAAATAAAATTTCACTATGTAAATTAATCCCAATATATTCACTCAAGACAGGCTACTCTATGTATTTTGTGTCTTGGCACTCAACATAGGTTACACTTAAATCTTAATAAAAAGGTTTAATTATTTCAATTTAAGTCTCCGCGAAACCAGGGAATCATATATATGCCATTACATACTACCCTAATTTCTTTACTCCCAAAAGCCACACAAAACTGGCATTTCGCGCAACTTCAAGAAACTTCAACGATGTGCCCTTTAGTGGATTTTTAGCCCCACCCTCATAAACTTCAGTACGACTAGAATAATGCACCATCTGTTTAATATTATACAGTTTTTAGAAAATTATTCCAAATTCCATCTAGAGTGTTTTTAGACTTATTTAGTTTTACTTTTTCTTTCTATTGTCTTTTTGTTGTTTTTTCTCATTTTATCTCTTTTTTTCTTTATTTTTCTATTATTTTTATTATATCTTTAATTTTATTTTTTGTTCTTTACTTTTTCTGCTTTAATTTGTAATTAACTTTATTATAAAAGTATAATAATTGTATATCAAAAAAGTATTTTTAATATAAATTATTCTTTACATATATAAATCAATGTAACTTGATTTATATTTATTAATTTTTTAATAATTATTATAATTTTTTTAATTCTTTTCCTATAATTTCTTTTATTTTATTAAGTTTTATTCTAGTAATTTATTTTCTCTCTTAATTCTTTCTTTGTTTCCTCAAAGTCTCTATCATTTTGAAGATTTATAACATTTATTTTTGGATATTTTTCTTTTATTTCCTTTGCCATTTCTAAATAAACCTCTTGTTGCTTTATACTATTTTCTGCTTCAAATGTGGCATATTTTATTACTGCTTTTTCTTTTCTGTCTAGTCGTTTTACATATTGATTTGTATCTTTTAAATATAATGTTATATAATATATTTCAAAATCTAAATCACTAAATTCTTTTAATAATTTTTCATATACATCAGTAAATTGATATTCTTTTTTACCTAATCTACAATAATTTTCTTCTGTAAAAAAAGTTCTATCAAATACTAAATTTATACTTTTATTTTCTAATTTTTTCATGTATTCTAATAAATCATAATACATCTCTTCTGATTTTTTCTTTCCTTCTATTGAACTATCTGATGTTCCTGATAATCTATATAAATTAGTATAACTTAATGAATGACGCAAAAAATCTGTTACTGTTGTTTTTCCAGCACCTTGTGCTCCTTCTACTACTATTAATTTTGAATTTGCCATTTTTATTAATCCTTACTCATATTATATTTAGGTTTTCTTGGATTTACCTATAAACCATTTTCCTAATATATTATTTTTTATTTATTTTTCTTCTTCTGTATTTTTTTCTTCCTTTTCTTCTTTACTTTTGCTAAGCATTTTATTTATAGTATTTAAAATATCCTCAGCATTTTCATCAAAATCATCTTTCATTATATGTAACATATTATTTTCCCTCCTAATTTTTTTCATTATACTACTTTGGTATATTTATTTCAATTATTTTTTGTATTAATGTAGCTTTTTACTTAATATTATAGTAGACTATTTTTATAAGATTTATAGAAAGGATTCAATCTAAACTTTTAATAGATTGTTTGTATAAAAAAGTATGAAAAAATTTGAAAATGTTGCTGCAAGAAGCTTTAATCCAAAATGGGATAATATTTTATCAAGAGAGCAACCACTTTATAATCGTGGAAATGATATTCGCTCTGATTTTGAAAGAGATTATACTAGAATTATACATTCTACTGCATATAGAAGACTTAAACATAAAACACAAGTATTTTTCTCTCCTGAAAGTGACCACATTTGTACTAGAATAGAACATGTTACTCATGTAGAATCTATAAGTTACACTATTGCAAATTATCTTGGTTTAAACACTGAGCTTACAAAAGCAATTTCTGTTGCTCATGATTTAGGACATAGTCCATTTGGCCATGAAGGCGAACGTATACTGTCTGAAATTAGCCGAAGAGACTTACATTGTTCTTTCTGGCATGAAAAAAACGGTTTGAATTTAGTTGATTCAATAGACCTTCTTGAAAATTCAGATAGGTTCAAAGAAAATTTAAATTTAACATATGGTGTAAGAGATGGTATCATCTCACATTGTGGAGAAATTGATGAAAATGGTTTAAAACCAAGAAATGATTTTATCGATTTAAATTCATATTCACATCCTAATCAATATGCACCTTATACTTGGGAAGGCTGTGTTGTTAAAATTTCTGATAAAATCTCTTACATCGGTCGTGATATTGAAGATGCTATCACTTTAAGAATTTTAGAAAATCATTTAGATGAATTATATGAATTATTACAAACATCTTCTAGCACTCCTATTAATAATACTGTTATTATTAACTATCTTGTAAATGATTTATGCAAAAATTCTACACCTGAATTGGGCTTACATTTCTCTGATGAAGCATTTTCTTTAATGAATAAAATTAAAACTTTTAATTACTTAAATATCTATACTAATGATAGATTAAAACCTTCTATTAGATATTTTAAGTTAATTATAAATGAAATATATGATACATTAAAGTCTTGTTTTGATGGTAAAAATACAATAAATAATATAAAATTATTATCTAAAATTTCTAAAAAATTAAGCGAAAGTTTTATTGGTTTTGTTTATTCTTATTATGACTATGGTAATAGAGATAAATTACATTTAAAAAATAAAATTCTTTTTGATATTAATAGTGAAATTGATTTTTATAAATGTATTTTATTTTATATTTCTGGTATGACTGATAATTTTGCTATTGAAATCTATAATGATATTGTTGGATTTTAATTTAAGTTCAAAAATTCAAATTAATATTATTTATTATATAAGAGATAAAAATAGGTAATAATTATAACTTTTTTCAGTTGCTAAATTTTTAAAACATTATCTACTAACCTAATTAGATTTATTTACCATAGTTAGATAAAATAAATTGCTATTTTCTATTTTATTTGCTATACTATATTCATTATGGAAAACTTATATAGATATAATAAATTAGATAATTTTTTAAAAGAAAAATTTGGAGAAAAAGTATTAAAAATTTGTATTGATGGTGGTTTTACTTGTCCTAATAGAGATGGAAAAGTTGGAACAAGTGGATGTATTTTTTGTAGTGAAAAAGGTTCTGGTGAGCATTTAGATTCATCTACTAGTATAAAAAATCAGGTTATTGATTTTTTTAATAGTTATAAAAGTGAAAGAGCTAATAAATTTCTTGTTTACTTTCAGAATTTCTCTAATACATATGATACTATTGAAAACTTAAAGAAAAAATATGATTCTGCATTAATTGATGATAGAATTGTTGGATTAGAAGTAGCTACAAGACCTGATTGTATTAATGAAGATATTGTTAAGTTGTTAAAATCTTATTCTGAAAAATATTATGTATTTGTAGAACTTGGATTACAAACTTCTAATGATAAAACTGCAAAGTTCATTAATAGAGGCTATTTGCTTTCAACTTATATTAATGCTGTCAAATTATTAAATAAATATAATATAGATGTTGTAACACATATAATGGTTGGACTACCTGGGGAAACCTTTGAAGATATTAAAGAAACTGTAACCTTTATTAATTCGCAAAATATTCAAGGTTTGAAAATCCATTCTACTTATGTTGTTGAAAACACTATTCTTGCAAAAATGTATTATGATAACAAATATGAACCTATCACTTTTGATTATTACTTAGATACCTTGGAATATATTTTAACACATATTAGGCCTGATATTGTTATTCATAAAATTTCAGGAGATGCCCCAAAAGACTTGCTTGTTGCTCCCTCTTGGAATATTCATAAAAAATGGGTTTTAAATGGTATTGATAAAAAATTAAAAGCCGATAATGTGTATCAAGGAATTTTTTATAATTCTATGGATAATTAAACTTTTCACTATGTATAATATTTAGTAAATTAGCTATATTTATCAAAATTATAGATAATAGAAAAAATTACTTTTCTTCTTAATTATATAATATAAATAAATCTAAAAGTGGGAATTGATATCATTTTATTTCAATCCCCACTTTTGATATATTCTTATATTTTTCTAAACCATATTTAATTTTTTTGTACTTTCTGAATTTTCAATTTCTTCAACTCCTGTTGCAATTACTGTTACAACTATTTCGTCAGTTAAAGTATTATCTGTTAATGTTCCAAAAATAATATTTGCGTCTTCATTTACTAAATCATTTATTATTTTTAATCCATCACCAATTTCACTTAATTCTAACTCTGAATTTCCTCTAACATTAAAAATAACACCTTTTGCATTATTTATTTTATTTTCTGTTAATGGATTTTCTATTGCTTGTTTAACAGCATCTATCATTCTACCTTCTCCTGCTGCCTTTCCTATTCCCATATATGCCATTCCTCTGTATCCTAGTATTGTTCTAATGTCTGCAAAATCAACATTAACATCTCCTATTGTTGTAATTAAGTCTGTTATACTTTTTATTCCTTGTTCTAGTACAGTATCTGCTTGTTTAAATGCATCATTTATTGTTATCTTTTTATCAGATATTGCTAAAAGATTATCATTTAATACTATTATTAAGCTATTTACATGTTGTTTTAATTTTTCAATTCCCCTTCTGGCTTTAGCTGCTCTTGCATTTCCTTCAAAAGCAAACGGCTTTGTTACTATTCCAATAGTTTCAATTCCCATCTCCTGAGCAATTTCTGCTACAACTGGGGCAGCACCTGTTCCTGTTCCTCCTCCCATTCCAGCAGTTATAAATAGTAAATCTGTTCCTTTTATAATATTCTTTATTTCTTCTTTACTTTCTATTGCAGACTTTTCACCAATTTCTGGATTTGCTCCTGCGCCAAGTCCTTTTGTTGTTTCTTTTCCTATTTGCAATACATTTCTTGCATTTATTTTATTTAAAACTCCCATTTCTGTATTTAAATAATAAAATTCAACATTCTTCAAATTATCTTCTATCATTTGTTTTACAGCATTGTTTCCTCCGCCTCCAACACCTATTACTTTTATCCTTGGTATTCCTCCAATAACTCTTTGAGCTCCTATTTCATCATCTAATTCAGGTCTTATCATGTTTTTACCTCCTACTTTTGTACATCTATCATATTATATCGATTTTTGAATTTTAGTCAAGAGGTTTATTCCTAAAAAATTGCTTAAAATGCTTGTTTTATATGATTTACTTTATTGTTGTTTCTATATAAATATACTTCTATTATATCTAATCTTATTGCTATATTTTTTATCTCATTTTTGTAAATATAGTATCTAGCACTTTGATATATGTGTTTTTGCTTAATTCTATCTACTGCTTCTGCTGGTTCTCCATATTTTAAGCTAGTCCTAGATTTCACTTCAATAAATACAATCTCTTCCTTTTCTATATCAATAGCAATTATATCAATTTCTCCCTGTTTACATCTAAAATTTCTTTCTATAATTTTATATTCTTTGTGATTTAAATAGTCACAAGCAATATCTTCTCCTAATTTTCCTATTTCTTTTTTGTTTAGCTCTTGCATATGTAGCCTCCTTCAACTTTTTCTATATATTCTTCTATTTCTAACATAAATAAAATATTATAGATTTCATTTATCTGTTTATTTGTTTTTACTGTTAGTTCTTCCACTGTAATTGGGATTTCGTTAATAAATTTATATATTTCATCAAATTCTTCATTATTACAAGTTTTCTTTGATAGTATTTTCTTTGTTTTGTTCATTATTGTTTTACTTGTTATGTTCTCTCTTTTTTCCTTATATGTTAATTTATCTTGCTTTTGCTTAACCTTTTTTAATTTTTCTTGTGTATTTAATTTATTATTATTTAATATCTCATTTTTTTGTATTTTACTTTCTTTTTGTTTTTGCCTTTTTATTTCTTTATACTTTATTTCACTAAATTCTGAAATTATGTCTTTTACACTTGTAACTAATATTGCACCTTCTCTTATTAATCTATTTGTCCCTACACCATTTTTATCATCTATTTCATGAGGTAATACAAATACTTTTCTTCCTTGCTCTTTGGCTAATCTAGCTGTTACACTTGTTCCACTTCTATACATTGCTTCTATTATTAATATTCCTTTTGATAATCCACTAACAATTCTATTTCTTTCTAAAAAATTTTTAGATTTTGCTTTTTCTTCTGGTGGATATTCACTTAATACTAGACCTTTTTTATTTATAATTTCATGATAAAGTGGTATATTTTCTGGTGGAAAAATATTATTGAATCCATTTCCTAATACTGCAATTGTATACCATTTACTCTCTAAGGTTGCTCTATGTGCTACTGTATCAATTCCGCATCGCCATTCCACTTACTATGGTTATTCCCTGTTTGCTTAATTCGTGTGCAAATTTTCTTGCTAATTCTTTACCTCTTTCGCTTGCATTTCTTGAACCTATGACTGCAATAATGTTAGTTTTTAGTAATTCTAGATTTCCTTGATAATATAATTGCTTAGGTGGATTTTTTATTTTTCTTAATTGTTCTGGATAATCTTTGTCACCATATTTAAGTATATTGATATTATCCCTCCTTTTGTTGTTTCTTTATTAATATAGTTGATAAACTTTTATTTGAATATTCTTTATTTTTAAAATTAATTACATATTTATTTTTTGTTTATTAATAATCTTACTTGAAATTTTTAAGATAAAAACTTTTTATGATAATATTTATTAAAATCTATTATTTCTTGCATTGTAAATTCAATATCTATGTTAAAGTCATTGCTTATTTGCTCTTCTATTTTATTTTTTAGAAAAAATTTTTTAATGATAATTTTTAAATTTTATTAATTATATTTTATATTAATTGATAATCTTAATTGAATTATATCTTTTAGAAAAAATATTTTAATTTTGCCAATACTTTCTATCTAAACTGCGGTATTGTATTGCTTCTGCTAAGTGCTTTTGTGATATTTGATATTGTTCTTCTAAATCTGCTATTGTCCTTGCAACTTTTAATATTCTTCCATATGCTCGCGGGCTTAACTCTAATTTCTTAAATGCTTTTTCTAAAATTATTTTAGAACTATTATCTAATTTGCAAAACTTTTCTATAAGTTTTGGAGTTAATTCTGCATTTGAATAAATGTTATATTCTTTATACCTTTCAATTTGTATTTTTCTTGCTTTATTAACTCTATTTTTTATTTCTTTTGAATTTTCTACTTTTTTATCACTTTGTAATTTGCTAAATTTTATTCCTGATACCTCTATGTGAATATCTATTCTATCCAACAATGGTCCACTTATTTTATTTATGTATTTTTTAATTTGTTCCGGCTTACATTTACACTCCTTTTCATTTGAACCAAAATATCCACATGGGCATGGATTCATACTCGCTATAAACATAAAATTACACGGATATGTTATTGTTGAATTTAGTCTACTTATAGTTATTTTTCTATCTTCTAATGGTCCTCTTAATACCTCTAATGAATTTCTATTAAATTCTGGTAATTCATCTAAAAATAAAACTCCATTATGTGCTAAACTTATCTCTCCTGGCTTGGGATTTTTTCCTCCTCCCACTAATGATACAGGCGTTACCGTATGATGTGGGCTTCTAAATGGTCTATTAGATATTAGTGGCATTTCTTTAGAGGTTAATCCAACTATGCTATATATTTTTGTAACCTCCAACATTTCATCTATTGTCATATCTGGCAATATTGTTGGAATTCTTCTTGCTAACATTGTTTTTCCTGTTCCGTGGGCTTCCTATTAGAATACAATTATGACCTCCTGCTGCTGATATTTCCAATGCTCTTTTTACATTTTCTTGACCCTTTACCTCTGAGAAATCGATATTATATTGTGGTTCAATGCTTTTGTGGCTATTTATTATTTGGTTTTGGTTAGATATTTTATTTTTCTCTAAAATTTCTACAACATCTTGCAAGTTTTTAACTGGTAATATATTAATTCCTTCAATTATTTTTGCTTCTTCCAAGTCTTTTTCTGATAAAATTATGTTTTTTATTCCTATTTTCTTGGCTTCTATGCATATTGGTAATATTCCATTTACTTTTTCTATTGTTCCATCTAATGATAGCTCTCCTATGAATATTGTTTCTTCTAGAAATTTATTGATATTTTTGTTTTTTATATTTCCTAGTGCTATGATAATTCCTGTGGCAATTGCTAAGTCGAAATTTGAACCTTGCTTTTTTGTATTTGCTGGTGCTAAATTTACTATTATTTTTCTGCTTAGTAAGTCTATTTTTGAGTTTTTTATTGCTGTTTTTACTCTTTCTTTTGATTCTTTTACACTTGTGTCTGGTAATCCGGACTATTTCGAAACTTGGCATTCCTTTGGAGATATCTACTTGTATTGATATTAGGTAGCCGTCTAGTCCTTGCAGGCCTATGCTTTGGGTTGTTGCTAACATTTTGTCCTTTCTACTTATATTTTGTTTATTTTTTGATTCATTCATTTGATTTAAATTTTTTGTTTTTTTGATTTTTAAATATAAGATTTAAATTTTATTTTTTATAATTTTTTTGAATTAAAATTTAATTTGGATTGAATAATTAATTTGGAATTTTATGTTTATAGTATATTAGCTTTTACATTATTTGTCAATAGGATTGAGCATTTTTTGTTTATTGTCCGTTATATAACCCTTTAATTTCAAAATATCTATCTCCTTTTTTATTATATTTTTAGTTATATCCGCTGGAAATGTTGCTTCAAACCTATCATAAAACTCTGGTTCTAGAACTTTTATAATTACATTTTTTTCTGTTCTATTTACTGCTTATCTATCTTCAACCTTTATTCTAATCTGATATATAATTGTATTCCTTATATCCATCATAGTATTTATATTTTACAGTTAAATACTATGATTTTTCTTCTAATTAATATTATCTTAATTATTAGATATTAAAAACTCGGGAATTTCTATATCTAAATATTTTATACTCTTATCTAAAAATTGAAATTTGTTTGTTAGCTTTCCTACCCATCTTGGATTTGAATATAATATTGCTTGAATGTTGTCAATGTCATTTGTTTTTATTTTTTTAAATATCTTCTTATACTTTTCTTCTTCATTCCCGCTCAATATTCCAGTATTTTCATCCAAATTATCCCATTTCCATAGAAGTAATTCTTGCTTATCACTATTATCAAAATTTGCAAATCCTTCAATAATTGTATTATCCTTTAAGTATATTCTTGACATCATTCCATTTATATGACTAATATTTTCTAAAAGTAATAATTCCTCATTTTTTATTTCTCCATTGTCATTATAAAAAGCTATTGTTTTTTCTATTTTTTTAAAATCTGTATCAACATATAAATAATCTTCTTCGCTATCATCAACAATTCTAAATTCATTTTCAGATTCTATTCTATAATAGATTTTACCTTTTTTAAATTATTATTATTGTAGTTACCTATAAACATATATTTTCCTATTATATTAACTATTTTGTATGAATTTGTTTCACTTTTATATACTCTTATCTGCATTTTTATCCTTTCTGATTGATGTCTTCTAAATTATATCATAAACTTGTTAATATTTGTTAGTTTATAAATATTAAATATTGATTTTTAAATGTATTTTAAATTATTTCAACTGTTTTTTATCAAGAAGCATATAATCATTGATAGATTTGGTTGTGTGAGAATACTTGAGGTTATGATCTTCGGGTTATGAGTTGTAAATTTCTGGTAATTGTGAACTTGTGAAATTTGTTGTTTTTATTGATTTTATGCTAGTTTCAAAGATTTTTCATTTTTAAACATTTGTGTATTTTGGTAACAATTTTTGAGGATTTCTTCCCCAACTTTTCCCCAATTTGTTATATACATCTGTTCGTATAAAAATTTGATATTAATGGGAAACCTAAAAATTTATTTAGGAGGTTTTCAGTTATGAATAATAAAATTACTTATCGTAAAGAAGGAGATTATTTTATACCTAATTTATATTTACCTATACAACCTAAAAAGCAAATTGGAAAATATGGTAGATTAAGATTAAATTATTTAAAAGATTTTAAGAAAGGTCTATATACTGAATTACTTATAGATGGTACTTTAAAACAACATTTGTTAGATATAGATGAAAGTGCTAATGAAAGAATACATGTACTTATAAAACAATTTGCTGAATCTGAGAATGTTAATGAATATTTGAAAGAACATCATCAAATGGAATGGGTTCAAGCTATGAATAATATTAAAAATAGAGCTGAAGAAATTGTATTAAATGAAATTATATATGTATAGGAGGATATGAAAATGGTTAATTTTAGAAAAGTAAATGATAATGATATTTTAAAAGAGTGGTTGGATTATAGAGAACAGGAGGTTTTTAGTAGTCTTACTGAAGAAGATAAAAAACATCATATTTATTTTGACGAAATTGTTGAGAATATTTTAAAGAATGTACCTAAACAGAGTCAAAAATATGTTAAGAAACAATTGGATAAACTTGATGAGAATTTTATGGATTATTTGTGTTATTGGAATGAGAAGTATTATAGAAATGGGTTTGTTGATGGTGTACAGATGATAGTGAGTTGTGTTGAATAATAATATAATTTTACTTGTTGTTTTATGGTAAAATATCAAAAATGTGTAGGTTTTGTTAATGATAACTTACACACTTTATTTTACCCAATCAAATAAAATTCTATTTTTTTATAATTATTCATTTATTAGTTTTACATTTCTAAATTCATAAATCTTCCTCTACAAAGTAATGTATTTCAATATTGAATCCAAATTCAAAATTTAAATTTTTATCAACCATTTGACTCTTAATTCTATTTATTTTTTCTCTAGGTGAAACAATTATTAATATTATTGTAAAGTTGCGACGTGCATTATTCTCGTAATTCACGCCTGATAAAAATAATCGCTGTAATGTACTTTTTAAAATTTTCGTTGAAGGTATCTGCCTCCAATACTTAACATCAAAAATTAAGTCAATATTGTCTTTTTTGGAGATTCCGATGAAGTCGTATTCGTATTTTCCAATACGCAAATATCTTTTTAGATTATATTTCTTTGAATACTGTTCTGAAATTTTAAAGAAGCAGGAATCTTCAATTTGCATATATTTCAACATGTAATTTTGTGATGTGGATATTGTATTAAGTGTATTATTAGTAATTTCATCACAATCTTCAATAGTTTCTGCTTCTAATACCTCTTCTGCAGTTTTTAATGCAATCTCAGGTGCGCTCATTTTTTGTGCATTAATTTGTTTAATGGTGGTATCATATTCTATTTGAGCATCTAATTGTTTTTGTATTTTGCTCCATTTTTTGCATCCATAGATAATAAGAACACTTCCTAATAAAATTAGGATTATAGATGAGAAAGACAAATATCTTGTAAAATTTTCTATTATATGCTCTTTTTCACTAATATTTTTTAACGAAAAGGTAGATAATGTATTAAAATCGTTTTGACTCAAAATTATTGGCTCACTTTTAATTAAAAAAATATATGCTACTATAGGGAGTGTAATTAATATTATCCCAAGTGACACCATAAACTTATGAAAACTATCATATTGTAGTTTGTCCATATTATTTCTCCATTTCTTAATTAAATATTTATACTATATACTATATACTATAAAAAAGCTAAATTAATCAATAATATTTAATTGGTATATTAGTTATTACAATACCAAAGTATTTTGTTCATTATATCATGTTTATAATATAAAAAACAAATTTTTTTATTGTTGTTAAAATGTTTCCAAAACATATTTTTCTAAAATAGTTTATTTGCTACTATACTGATGTTTTACCATAAAATCTAAAACTACAAATCTATTTAGTTTCACAACATCAATTTACATTAAAATTATTAATTAACCACTTACCATTCTTCTTGTTTTTTTCTTTCTATTAAAAAATTTTGGATTTTGATATGCTTTTTTCAAATTTATAAAAATCATATTATAATAAGTGAAGTTATTTCTCACTTTCTTATAATATATTAAACTTTTATTGTATAATAATTAATAAAATTGTCTTTTGTTAAATTATAATTTTTTAACAATATATCCAAATTTTCGATGTTACTTATATCACTACATAATGCTATTGCAAATTTTTGTACATTCTCTTTTAATAAATCTAGCTTATCTTTATCCAATATTCTAAAATCTTCTTCTGGAGAAGCAGATTTTTCAAATTTGTTATTTTTATGTATAATAATAGGTATACATTTGAATTTTGAACCATATTCTTTATAAAACCAAGACTTTGAATTATGTAATTGTCCACAATCTTTTTTGCTAATCTCTGCACTATTAGATTCATTTTTACATTCTATCACATAATATAAATTATCTCCCATTCCCCATAGGTTATCAGGTCCTCCATTATTATATTCTTTTTCTGGTCTTTCTGAAAATAATCCAATATATTTTCCTAACAATCGTATAGATTCTTCAAACTCATTATGAGAAGATTCAAAATTCAAGTTAGATAATATATCATTAATCATTATTAAATACTCATTTGATTTAATATTATTGTTTTTTATAAAATTTTGTAATTCTTTTGCCTGCTCATTATACATATCTGTTTTTTGATATTTAATTCCATTTATTGGAGCAATAATATTTTTATTTAATTTTTTTGCTGACAGCAAAACTTCTTGTGCTCTATTAGGATTTATCAAATTTATATATTTGGCTAATATCATTTGATCATATCCTTTTAAAACCTCATTTTTTTCTTCGTTTATATACTCTTCTAATATTTTTATTGCTGAATTATAATTCTTTGCTAATAATTCATTACATGCTTTTCTAAATTTCACTTCTCTATTTGAGATATTTAATTTGTTTTTGTATTTTAATTCACTCACAACACTTCTACTTATTCTTGTCCATTCTTCATTTCTATTTAGGCATAGTTGTAATACTTCAAAAAATTCTTTTATATCTTTTCTTTCCATACTTTCGACAATCATTTCTGATAATTCTATTTGTTTTAAAGTAGCTACGCTAAAATATTTCCTAGTCTGCTTATCATATAATATCTTAGGCATTTTACTTCCCATAATTATTATTCCACAAAAATCTTCATTAGATCTTACTCCTCTTCCCATTCCTTGTTCAATTTTCTGTACCTTTTCTCTTAAAATATCATCTGAGTTTGATAACATACTTTCCTTTATTTGATCATAATTAGTACTAGCATTTGGTAAACCGTCTATAACAATAACTCTACATTTATCATCTTTTAAATCTATTCCATCATATCTGTTTACCAAAACATCTAGTCCCCAATTATAATTATTTATACTATTTATATTATCATTATTAAATATCCTATCTGCAACATCATTCCAATATATTGCTCTTCTATATGACGGTACTATAACAACTATTCTGTAATGTTTAGATAATTCTTTTAATTGATATTTAATTTCCTCATCGGTAATATTAGGATTAATTGCCTGTGGTGTTATAATAAGTCTATCTCCTATATCTGTTGCATTTTTAGGACAAATAACATTATTTATATTAGGATCTATATCAAAATCTCTAATTAAAATACTGTCATCCTCTAATGTAGCACTCATAAATATTCTTTTATTAGCATTTTCAAAACTAGATATTTTATATATTGGTAAATTTCTCATACTTATTTCTATACAGTCATATGAAATACAACAATCGCATAACTCTAACATATCTATAATCATAGGAGCATTAAATTTAAATATATCCTCTTGCTTATAGTCTTTAAATTTATTTAATAATTCTGTTATTTTATTATTAAAATCCCAAAACGGTACAAGCATAGGACTACTTGCATAATCTCCATCTTTAATATTTATTAAATTACTTTCATTCTGTTGCTTTAAACTATCATAAAACATGTCTAAAATATCTTGATATAATTTTGTATACTTTGCTCTATTTATGCTTATCATACTTTTGGTCTCTGCAATTTCCAAACACGAATGAACATCATCTATTAATATACTATCTATATCAATTTTTCCATTTATTCCAAATACACTTTTTCCATTAATCAATTTATGAATATTTATTACTAAAATAGCTTTTCCACTTATAAAATTTATATTATCTATATCTTTTGTAACATTAATTCCTAAGTCATTAGCTTCTTTAATAACTTGTTCTACTAAATAATTGTCTGGAACAACATATACACATTTGCCCTTATTTTCATTAATACAACTTTTTAACAATAATAGTCCAACAACTGTTTTTCCACTTCCAGTATTCATTTTAATAATATTATCCTTTTTATTTCTATTTTGATAACACAACTCTAATACTTCTGTTTGTACATCTCTTAAGTATCCATTATACTTTGGGGATTTATTTGTTAGCGATAGAAATATTTCTCTTGGCTCTATAATATTTTTTTGATTAAGTGCTGCAGAAAGCTTACTAAAATCTATATTCATATTACTCTCCTTCCTTTTTAATGATTACACCATTCTCTCTTTATTTTATCTATATCTAATTCTTTCCATTCTTTTTTCCAAAGCTCTAAATAAGGAATATCATTAGAAGATGGATTATCTTCACATTTATCTATCTGCACTATAGAAGGTAATGCTATTGAATCTCCTATTAATAATGCCTCTCCTGTTTTTAAATTAGGCATTTTATCTATAAGATTACCTAATGTATCTGGTAAAAGTTTCTTAACGTATCCCTGATCATTTGGATTAGTTAATCTCATAGCAATAAAATTATTACATTGGGAAAAAATTGTCTCAGATAACTCGGAAGGTCTTTGACTCGCTAACAATAATGTAACTCCATATTTTCTTCCTTCTTTAGCAATTCTTTCTATTGATTGTTTTGATGACTTATATTTTGCCAAGTCACTCTTTGGAACATATTTATGTGCCTCTTCATATACAAGTAATATTGGAACATCATTGTTTATTGTCTCTTCTTCTTTTTCTTTACATCTTAACCTTTTATAATAGTATCCATATTCAAATAATATTCTTGATATAAGCGAAACTGTTATACTTAACACCTCAAAAGGGACTCCACTCAAATCTATTATTGTAACATTAGTTTTGTTATTTTCGGAATATCCAAGAAATTGTCTTATAACACTTTCAAATGATATGTTTTTAGAATTTTCTCCAAACAAAAAATTTAGACGCTTATCATTTATCTTGTTATAAAATCTATTTATGAATTTATCTATTGTACCATCAGAATATGGACCTCTCTTTATTTTTCCACTTACAGTTTGAGCAAATTCATGTATTTCACTAAAAAAGTCAATATACTTTTGATTATAATTTTCAAATTCTTTAGTTTCTTCTTTATATGTAATTTTTAAATCATTACTATATTCATGTGTTTCTCTTTTCATATTGCATAATGCATTATAAATTTCTCCAATATCAAATTTAACTGGAGAATCAAAATTTATTGTTTCTTCGTCAGTATCATTTAATTTTTGCTTATTAATTGTTATTAACGTTCTTAATACTGAAGATTGATTATAATTATTATTATCACCTGTATCTAAAAATAATTCTTCAAGTTCATCACCATTTAATAACCAATATGGTAGAATTAAATTATCTATATTAATTACATTTGCAGTTTTAAAAGCACTTTTATACTCAGAATGAATATCAAAAATTATTATATGTGAATTGTTCAAACCGTTATAATTGTTTTCTTTGCAATTTATAGCATTTTGAATTATTTTTGCAACTGTGTGGGATTTTCCTGAACCTGTAGATCCGACTATTGCTATATGCTTACCAAAAAATTTATTTCCATCTACAGGAACTGTTATATTATAATTTGAAGATAAAGTTGAAAAACTAAACCTTTTATTTTCTTCGATAGAATTCCAATATATCTTATTAATATCTTCTTGTTTAGCAGGTTCAACTGATGTAGGTGGAATTGTTAATGTATCTCCTCCTCTTTCAAATTTGTCGTCTATTAACATACCTAATGGCATTGCTTCAATCATATATATTCTTTTTGCTTCGCTTAAACCATCATTATTTTTTATTTCTTTTATTTCTATTGAAAAATTCTCTATAATTGCTATTAGTACTGAATCATCATTATCAGCAATCCTAATATATGAACCTACTCTTAACTTTTCCTCCGCTATTTGAAAATTTTCCAAATCATTTATTGCAATTTTCACTTTATCTGGAAATACAGATATTACCTCTGCATTTATTTTATTTTCTTCCATATTTTCCTCCTAAATTATATCTATTATATTTTTTGTTTCAATAATTGGAATTCTTATATTTTTATATTTTTCATCTTGATAAAATGGTTTATTTATATAGAATTGATATATTTCTTTTGTTCCAACTGTATTGTCCAAAACTTCTTTGATATTAACAAAATCATCTATGAATTTTATCCTAATTCCATTATAATAATTTGCTTTTTTTATTATAGATTTTACATTAAATGTTGCATTTTTAAAATCATATCCATCAATAAAAATAAAATCCTCATTCTGTAACATTTTCTTAATATTTAATATTTTGTTATCTGATAAGCCATATAAAAATATATATGGACAGTACGGCGTTGGTTGTTTTATTTTTATATTAGTCCACTTTTCTGATATTTTTAATACAATGTCTTTAATCTCAATTTCTGAAATTATCTTATTACACTCTATCAAAAAAAATCTTTCATACGGAGAAATATTTTTATATGTAAAATATTCTTTCTTTATTCTTTTACAATATTCTTTTATATTTCTATTATTTAGATACCATTGGTTAAATAATACTTCTTTTGTGTTAATCTCATTCAGAAAATCTTTTTTGGTAATTTTTCTATTTTCAGCTTTTTTATTAGTTGCTTTATTTTTTACAATTCTTAATGCATTATTATAATAAATTGTATCAGCTTCATATTCATTGCACTTAAATATATCTTTTAATTTTTCCTTTATTTTTATTTCTTGATCTTCAAAAGATATAGCATTTACATCAATTTTTAAATGTCTTATGAATTCTTCAATTTCTTCATCTTGCAAATGTAAAATCTCATATTCCTTATATTTTATTTTCTTCTCCGTATATGTTAAAAAATGTTCTTTTACAAAATCCAAATCTAATACTTTAGGTAATTTATCTTGTCCTGATTTATAGTATCCATATATTTTATAATTCATTGATTTAGTTTTGTCTTTGCTAAAATGTTGTAACATATATCTAACAGCACTTGATATCAAAGAATGATTATATTCTGTTCCAGCATAGTATTTACATTGAATTGCTGTTTTATCATTGGCAGTTTCTATATCTATATCTTCAATACATTCTATATAAACTTTATTATCTTCTATATTTTGATTCAATATATTTAATATATAGTAGTCAAATTGATAGTAATACCCTCTTATTGTATCTACTGCATCTCTTGTATTCATATATCCCTCCATATTGATTATACTATTATTATTTTAAAAATTTTGTCGAAGCTTGTATTTTATTATCAAAAAAGCAAAATATTTCTGTAATCTTTTAATTACTTTCATATTTTGCTTTTCATTAGTTATTTATATAAAGCTATCTGGGACTAAACCTAAATTATTTATAATCTCATTTGACCTTTCTAAACAATCATGCATTTCCATAACTTCAATATAATCCCATGTTTTTAATTTTGACTCAATGGCTTGTATTCCTTTAGATTCTCTCTTTATTTTCTCTATCTGCTTTTCATCAGATACAGCAACTATAGCTTGTACTGCAAAATTATTAGTTGCTTTTTGTAAATTTAATATTAAACTATCTATACTACCGTGTGTTTGAACTTCAAAAGCATAAATAACTTTTCCCATATTTCCTATTTGAGCTTGCCATATTGCATCTACAACTGCTCCATCGGCTATTTTAACTTCTGATTTACTTTCAAAACCAAGCCATTGTCCTATTTCAACAATTTGATTAATAATATCATTATGTACAAATAATTTTGTATCCTTTTCAATAGGTACTTCATCCTCTACTTGTTCTATAGTTGTTTCTTTTTTTGAAATCGGATATACAATATCCCAAAACATATAATCAACAATAAGTAAATTGACATTATCTATATTTTCATTAATCATCTCATCTTTTATTTGTTTTCCAATATCACATAATCTCTTATAATTACTACCTGTATATTGATAATTATGTGTAGGAACTTTCTCGACTCCTAAATATTTAAAACAAGCACAAGTAATCTTATTGCAAATGACATATTCATTAGGATTTATATAGCTTAATAATTCACTCATACTAGATGGTCCTATTTGTTTTATATTTTTATAAAAATCATCCCATCTTTTTTCAATTGGATTATTTCCATATAATAAATCAATTAGATAATTCTTTATATTATTAAATCCATTTAATTCTATAATTTTATCAGCAATATATTTTTTATTTCCCCAAACAATCATTGACCAAAGTTTTCCTATAAATTCTACGAATTCATCTTCTGTCATATTTTGAATCTTCTCCATAGTCCAACTTTGATAATATGTCATCCTTTCTTTTCTTTCATTAATTGCTTCAATATCATAATTATTTGATATATGTTGTTTGTATTTTTTTATAATATTTTTTAATTTTTCTTCATTCATCTAAGTCTCCTCTAATTCCTTTTTTAACAACATTTTTTGTTTCTTCGATTTTTTTATCCTCATACAATACAACATCTTTAATAACCAATTTATGTATTGCTGAAATGATTATTTCCATGGTTTTATAATCTGGCTTATTATCTTTCACTGGTAATTGAATATCTAAAATATCAGCATCTTTAGCATAAAAATTTCTACCATAGTCAAATTGTCCATTATGAGACGCTTTATGAATTGCTGTTGTTACAAATATAGCTGAATATACTGATAATTTTTCTGTATGAACAATAGCCACATGATCATCTCCACCATATTTATAATTTCTATATTTTGCAGAACCAAACATATCTATTGTTGTAGTATTTTCTTGAAATATTTGTACTTTATTTCCTATAAAAGCAGAAACTCCCTCATTTTCTTCACCTGCTGTTACAAAAGGTAAATCTCCCTGTATTCTATCAGCACTCTTAAGCCTCTTTCCTCTAGTAGATTTTCCAAATAATTCTTCTAAATTAAAAGTATTCCACTCTAATTTATTATAATTATTAATAGTATCTTCTTCTTCTTTTGTTAAAGTATAATCTTTCAGTCCAGTAGAAGTTAAATAAGCTTCTAGTTCAGCGACACGCTGAGCTTCTAGTTCAGCGACAAATTTTTCCATAAAATTAAAATCTATCTCATTATTAATTATAGGAAGCTTAATTTTTTCACATTTAATTTTTTCCCAACCTGCTTTGTTAGTCCATTCATATTTACCACGAATAGTTTTTGAAATTGAGCCTACAAGAAAAATATTTTGATTATCACTCAATTTATTATCGTTATATATCCATTCAATTGCATATGCATCTTGTAAAACTGTAAATTCTTTATTTTGATAAAATGTTGCTCCTGTATTTGCCCCGTTTGCTGATATAGTTATTTTATTTTTCAAAATTGTCGCATTATCTCTCGGTACATAATTATTAAGTCCTTGATTTTGAATTCCAGCAGTTAATGCAGGTAAGTTAAATTCTCCCTTTATATTACTTGGCAAATCGTTTGTTTTATATTTCAATTTATTGGTTTTAATCTTTTTAAATAATTTATTTAGTGGATATTCGCCCCACTCAACATCTTTGAGCATTTTATTGAGTGAGGCATCTATTTTCCCAGGCTATCATCCTCCTTACTATTATTTTTAAGTAAGTTAGATACTTCCCACGCTAAATAGTCACTAACAGTCTTTTTAAAATCTTCTAATTTAGGCTTTGTATCTATTGGAGCCGATTGATTCCAATCATTACCACTATCTGGATTGATTTTTCCCTCATAATATTCTTTCTCTGTAAAAATATTTAACTTAGATTTACCAAATCTAACTAAATCAACTATTTCTTGATAACGTTCTTTTGCTCTATCTGTATCTTTCAAATTGTTACTTGATTTTTTACGATTCGTACGAGTATATCCATCATTTGAAAAATCTATAAATTTTACTATATCATCACTTTGATGAGCTTCTCCAATTCTAAATACATATACATTAGTTTGAACACTAGATTTTCCTATAAAAATGTCTATTGGCATTTTTATACTTGCAAGTAATGTACTATGTTTTAATATCTTTTTATTAAATTCTGTTGCTTTTCCAGAACCAGCAGAATTTTGAATAATAATTGCAGCATACCCCCTTTCCATCATAGAAAGTGCTTTCTCTACAAATATCATTCCGTTACCTGGTGCCGAATATGGAGGATTTAGAACAAATGCATTGGCTGGAAACTTCTCATCCGTCTTTCCAAATCCATAATATCCATTAAAATCCTTAATTGAGTCTTTATTTAAAATGTTAGAACTTCCATCACCCATTAAAATCATATTAAGAATAGCAAGCATATATACACTTGGAAGTATTTCAATTCCTAATAATTGATTTGCTTTTATTTCAGCTGATTTTATTGCTAATTGTTCAGGAGATTTTATTTTATTTTTTGCATCAATTAACATCTCATTCATGGCTGATACTAAAAGTCCTGCAGATCCAGTTGCAAAATCCCAAACATAAGAATCTTTGTCAACTCTAGCCAATTTTACAAGTAAATTAGCAACATATGAAGGAGTTAATACAACATCATTTAATTTATCTTGTGAAAAACCTAGCCAACTATACATTTCATTAAATAGTTTTCCTGTAAAATCTGTTGATAATCCTATTTTATAATATATTCCTAAATCATCTACTATTTTAATAAATACACGTTTTAATTGGCTCTCGCCATTTTCTACTTTATTGATATTATCTGTAGTAAGTGTATTTTGCAATGTTCTTATAATAAGATTCTTCTTTTCTGTAGGTAAGCTTTTTTCATTTAAAAAAGCTCTTATTTTTCTTATAATTATATCTCCATCTTTATTTCCTTCCTCGGTAGATGATTTTAAGTCAGATTTTTCAAGAGGAGCTACCTTTCCAGGTACACCAATTGTTGCTATTATTGATGCAGCAACCAGATAGACTCTATCGCTTTCAGATAATCCTTTTTCATTTTGGTATATGTCATTATTTAGCTTTACTAAACTTGCTTCAATTTCTTTTTCTCTTTTTTCTTTTAAATTTTCTATTTCATCTTGGGTTAATTGTAAATTCTTAACTTTTTCTATGAATTCATCAAAATTTTCTTGCTTTAAAAATGAAAAATCTATATAATCATCAACTTTTTGCCCAATACCAAAATTATTTTTAGAAACATAATATACTCCAATTTCATATTGGACTTCGTTGTTTTCATCCTTATAACCAGTCATACCTATTGAGATTATATCAGTATAACTTGTATAATGTAGCAATGCATTAGCATAATGAACAGCTCCATTTACTGCATATGAATTGATGTTTTTTATAAGTGGTTCATTTTTTGTAGTTCTATTTTCAACCTGTCCGTTTGCATCAAGTTTAACTAATTTATCTTTATATCCTTTATATTCTATTAAAATTGGATAATAATTCATATTTTTATCTTGTAAAAGTAATTTAGCATCTGGTCTATTTCCACCATTTCCACCGCTTTTTGAATAGTATTCGTTTAATGCAGTATCTATTTCATTATTTAAAGATTCTTGTTCTAATTTATAGTCCAACTTATATTCTTTAAGCCATCCATTAGCTATATCTGCAATAATAGGTTCTATAGATTGTTTTGTTGTTTTAGCCATATTAAATTTCCTCCTCTTTACTTATTTCTAAAATATCATCTATGCTACATTTTAATACCTTACATATTTTTGCAAGAATTTCGACTTGAACGGTTTCATTTTTTCCTAACTTTGCCATTGCATTTGTAGTTATTCCTGCTTTTTCGCATAATTGTGTTTTGTTTATTTTTTTGTCTATCATTAATTTCCATAGTCTATCATAATTTATAGTCATTTATTGACCTCCTATTGTAAAATTTACTTCGACATAATTTTATCATTTATGATATTTTTATTCAAGATTTTATTGAGAATTTCAAGAAAATCTTCAGGCACATTTCTATGCCATTTTTTATCTATCACGCCTTCTCTCTTTTTTCTGTTTTTCTTTTGTCTTTATTCTTTCCTGTTTTTTCTCCTCCATCTCTTTTATCTGTTCTTTCATCTTTCTAGAATTATCAGCAACCTCATCACACAATTTAATTTCTTTTCTAATTTTGTCTACAACAGAAGTAACACTAATTATATCCTTAGTAACAACATCTTTTTCAGTTTCATTATCTAATTTCTGCCTTTTATAATATAACCTATTCCTTGCATTCAAAATCTTTTGTACTTCTTCTTGTTTCTGTTCCTTTAAATTTTCTATATCTTTTATACTTTCTAACTTGTACTTACATATAAATCTTATTTGTTCTGAATACTTGTCCATCTTTTTTACTTCTGCTCTCATTTCTGGAGAAAGTTTATAGTTTAAATTTTTCTTTGGATAGACTTTTAATAAATAGCAATAGTAATAATATAAAGCAATTATTCCCTTAGGCTTTCTTAATTTTTTCATGCTACCTTTATAAATTAATTTTTTATCATAAGTTTTAGGTTTTATTACTTCTTCTCTAGTTGGATATCTACTTAAAATTTTATTTTTAATATTTTCAATAGAATACTCTTCACCAAAGGCTCGTTCAATTCTAATATTTCTTTTGTATGGATACCTTCTTACACTAATTTTATTTGCTCTAAAATATACTTCATATCCCATATCTTTTAATTTTTTTATAAATTCTTGATATGTCCATGAATGTTCTATTGCATAATCTATATCTTCTTTTGCAAATTTATAATATTCTGATTCTTTCATAGATTTTTTATAAAAGTTTTCAAAGTTAATTCCAGATTTACAGGTCTTTTCTTCTAAAACACTTAGTCCATATTCCTCACATATTTCGTCTGATGTTTTGCGAAGTAATGCTGTATTACTAAGGTTACTATAATACTTATATCCATCTTTAAATGAAACAGAATTAATTACAAAATGATTATGAAGATTATCTGTATTCAAATGTGTAGATACTACTACTTGAAATCTATCTCCCCACATTTCTTCTGCAAGTCTTACTCCAATTTCATGAACTATCTCTGGAGTAACTTCTCCCTCTTTAAAAGATTGATAGCCATGAAAAGCAAATATTCCTTTTTCTTTTCCATATAACTTTTTTATAAATTGCATTTCTTTAACTGCATTATCAACTTTACAATTTATTCCTGTTGTATAGAAAAGCTTTTCTGTTTTAGCTGAATTAGTTGCATAAGTTATTAATTTTTCTATACTATCAAAATTACCTCCTTCGTTTTCATTTTTTGTCTTTTCTTCATCTGTTGCATAATTAATTACATGATCTAATCTTTTGTCCACTTTCCACAAACTTGTAGTCGCCATTCTAATTTCTCCTTCCATTAAAAAGGGGATTGGGGAATTTCCCCATTTTGAATTTCGAGCTGACGAAATTCATTGCTTGTTAGGACAATAGCATACATATTTTTAGTACTAAAAAATTACCTTTTCTTTATCAAATGCATCATATATTTTGAAAAATACTTGGACTTTTTAAATTAAAATCCAAGCATTTTTTTCTGATTTTTTATTATAAAATTTTCAATTTAAAACGATTTTTATCGTAAGAATATGATTCTTTTACATCATTTTTTATTCCTTTTATCTCATTATTTTTATCTTCTAATTTATATATTTTGTTTAATTTTCTTAATAGAATTTCTTGTTTTGTATCTCTTATTAAACATGGTATCTTATCATAACCTAATGTTTTTGCTGCTATCATTTTAAATCTTCCTTTTAGTATTCTGTATCCGTTTCCTACTTCAATAACTTCTATTGGTTTGCCTATCCCATGTTTTCTTATTGCATCTCTTTGCATACAAATTTTATCTAAATTAGCTACAGTAATAGCAATATAATTGCATCCTTTTATATCTTTTATTTCTATTTCTTTATAACTTCTCATATTATCAAATCCTTTCTTTTTCTATTTACTTTTTTAAATTTTTATATTAAAATAATAATATAGTTAATGGGTTAGTATTTTTAGTTTTGCGGACTTATACTAACTCTTTTTTCATACTTTTTAGTGTTACTCCATAACACATTTGATACAATTTTGAGATAATTGCATCTACTAATTGCTCATCTTGACTTTGGCTAAATCTTTCTATTAATCCTTGTTTATCAAATCTTGTTGTAATAATTATTGGTAATCTATTTTCATTTCTATTTTCTATTATTGTATATAATTTTTCTAATGCCCAGTTGCTTATTTTTTCTGTTCCTAGATCATCAATTATTATCATATCTACATTTGAATATAGTTCAATTAATTCATTTTCTGACTTCGTATTATCTTTAAAAGTTTCCTTTATCATGTCTAATAAAGTTGTTAATCTTCCCATTAATACTATCTTGTCATTTTCAATTAATTTATTAGCAATTGATGCTGCTAAATGTGTTTTTCCAACTCCTGACTCGCCCATTATTATCAGTCCATTGGTATTTGTACTTGTAATATTTTTATTTACATAGTCTTTAGCAATTGCTATAGCTAATTCATTTTCAGAATTACTATTAAAATTTTCAAAGTTTAGATTTTGAAATTTCTTTCCAATATAATTTTGTTTATATATCTTGTTTATAACCTCTCTAAATTGCTTTCTTTTTGCAACTTCATAGTCTTGTTTATCTTTCTCTTTCCAATATTCTTGTGCTTTTTTGCAAGTACATCGTTCATATTCAATATTATCTGAAGAAAAATTAGCATATAAATAATCAAGACCAATTGGAGTTAATTCTCTGCCACAGTATTCACATTTTTTCAATTTTTTGTGGATAACTTCGTTATATTTTATATTCCCTAAAACCATTTTTTCTCTCCTCTCTTATATTTTCTTCTTTTCTTATTCTTAATTCTTTTGTATTCTTTTCTTCTTTGTTACTTAACGTTTGAATAACGTTACTTTTTTCTTTTTCACTTTTTAATTTTTCACGATATCTTTTTTGTCTTTCTCTATTTTGCATTTGATATTTTTCATAATTTTCAATACTTTGATACTTGTCCCAATTTTTTATTAGAAATGTTTCCCCTTCTTTTATTAACATTTCTAATTCTAAAAATTTATTTAAAATTTTTTCTATTTTTTTCTTAGATTTTCCCATAATCTTTGAAAAATTTTCTATTGTCATAGGATTATTACCTCCTATTTCTAACCTTCCTTTGTTATTACATTCAACTGCTAATGCAATTAACTGTATCCATACTCTAAAATAAGTATCACCATCAGTTAATTTTAAAATCAACTGAATTTTCCTGTTTGAAAATATATTGGTTTCTGTTTTAAACCATGGTAATTCATACATATCCTCCTTTCCTCACTTTCCTTGTTAGTTAGTAACTAACTGATTCTTTTTCTTTTCTATTTAGATATTCATCTAATACTTGAACTCTAAATAAAAATTTTCCACCAACTTTAGAACATGGTATTTGTCTTCTTCTTACCAATTGATTAATCAACCAATAAGATATTCCTAAATACTCTGCTGCTTCTTTCATTGTTAGTGTAGTTCTTTGTACTTTTTGTAGTTCCATAAAATCACCTCCTAATCTTTTTTTATTTCGTGTTGACTTTCGTTAACAATTAAAGTATACTAAACATAGTTAACTCAAGCAAGAAATTAGAGGTAATTTTGTTAAGTTAGTTAGCAGTTTCAAAAACACCGAAAAAATTAGCTGTTAACAGGGAGGGTTTATTGTGAAAGATATTCCTGATATATCAATTTCTTTTGATCCAAATTTATTTGTCCATACTACAAAGCAAATTGTTGGACATTATTATAATGAATATGTTGAAATAAATGAGAATTTTGAAAATTTAACAGAAGACGAATATACACATATAATGTTTGCTAAAGCTAATATGACAAAGTCAAAAGAAGAAAGAGATAAAATTGGAAAAGAATATTCAGAAAACATGAAAAAATATTATCCATATAAAAAGAAATACAGGCTTTTATCTGTTAATGATGATATAAGCACACTAGACGGATACATATTATTTAAGGTTGATACTATCAAACAGCAGTATGATTTATTACTATTGGACTTTATAAGCTATAATTTTAATAATTTAAATGATTATTATTTGTTTTTTATTAATCATTTTAATTACTTTGCTAATAAATTAGATAAAGAAGATTCAGATAAGATAGAATTTAACACTTTATATAAAATTAATGAAATTATTCAATTATCAAGAAAATATTATGATAAAGAAATAAATAATATTATAAAATATCAAAAATTGTTTAAGAATTGCATAAACTTCTGTTATCAAATTGATGCACCTGTTGATTTAAGTAAATTAACATTACAACAAAGATTTTTCTTATTCAATCAATTATATAAACATCCTTTTAATGAAATATCTGATAAATTCGAAACTATTAATTTATTAGACTATACATATGATCATATTCCATATAATAGTGAAGCTATTGAGCCCAAAGATATTTTAATTGTTTCTTCAATCATTCAAGCTATGGATTCTGAAGGAACTGCTTTGTCTAGTACGTATACATTTGTAACAGATAATACATTTACAGCTTTTTATATTACTTTATTTAATTTAATTGGTATAAATAGCATATATGTAAAAATTTGTGGGAATTGTAACAACTATTTTATTACACCAAAATTGAATGTTGCTTATTGTGATAGAATATGGGATGGCGATTTAACTTGTAAAGATGTTGGAAGTAACTTGTCCCAAAAGAGAAAAGAAGAAAATGATATTGTTTATGGCAAATACAGAAAAATATTTTCTAAAAAAGCAATGAATGTAAATAGAAATTCAGATATTCCTGGTTTGAAAGAAGAATATGAAAAATGGAAAAAACAAGCTCAAAAATTTTATAGTGAAGTTAAAAAAGGTAAAAAAACAGCTAAAAAATTTGATGAGTGGTTGGAAAAAAATAAATAGATTGCAGCATGCAATCTATTTATTTTCACCATCATCAAGATATTGTTGAGCACTCTTAGCTTTTCTAAATATCTCTCTAGTCTTATTATCTAATTGTTCCTTGAATTTTTCTATTTGTTTATTATCTTTAAAATACATTATAGAAGAATATCTCTTTTTTTCTCTACTCTCATCTCCTAAAGTAATAGTAGCAATTTGTTTGTTCTTTTCTATTTTTAATATTTTTGAATTAAAAGCCATAACTAATGCTTGTAATTTTACTTCACAACCTAATATAGATCCTGTATATGTTGCATTAAATTGAAAAAATAGCGTTTTATTTTTGTACTTTTCCATTTCATCTTTTTTATTCAAATCTACTTCATAATCTAAAGTATCTATGTGATTTCTACTTTTAAATGGTCTTTTTAATACCAAGCTTTGATATAACTCCTCCATTTCAAGAATTTTATCATATTCTAGATTTTCTTGAGGTGGAATAAACTCAATTCCAAGCTCTGACTCAATTTTTAAAACTTTTTCCCAAAATATAGCACTTCTTTCATCGTATTTTTTATACTTATTGTTGTTCATTTTTAAATCTAATAATTTCCCTCCAATATATCCTTTTCCATCAACAAAAGCATTATATATATACACACTTTCTACTATATCTCTTATTTTTTTAGCATGATTTAAATCAAAAGAAATATTCATTTTTAAATTATTAGTACTCTTATTAAAATTAAAACTTACCTGTAGTGGTTCATCTTTCTTGGATTCAACCGATATTACATTAACACTATTATTAGGCACTCTTACAGCAGAAACCATTCTTTCATACTTTCCATTGCCTAATTTTATTTTTATTTCCTGTTCAAACTTTGGTGGAAGCATATATGCTTTTCCTTCTGTAACTCTTATTGGTTTTAAAGGATTTTCAAGCAGCTTATCTATTGAAATCTTTTTATCATTTATCTGAATAAATCCTGGCTCTATTGGTTGTATCTCTATTGGTTGTTGAGAATTATAAGCATATTCTAATATATCATCTAATGTATATTTACTTCCCAAAATTTTCTTTTGTTCTTCATTAAGAATCATTTTTATTCCACCAATTTTTATTTCATTTCCTTCTGGAATTATTACATAATTTCCCTCTTTATCAATCACATATTTCAATCCTGTTGGTAAACCTTTATTTAGATAGTTAATATAGCTTGCTGGAATATTAAATTGAGATTTTGGGTCATCATTAAAAATCTCATCAAAATTAACAAACATTAAAAATCACCTCCTGACAATTCCCAGATTAAAATTTTAGAAAATAATATTTCTTTCTCTTCTATTCCTATTTCTTTTAGTGAATTAATAAATTTAGATAACGTCTTAAAATCTTCTTTTGTATTTACTATGATGTATTTTAAATCTTCATAATCAAATTTTAATGATACTTTAGGATTTTCGCTCATTGATAAACTAAGACTATTTAATCCACCAGCATTTATTATTTCCTTATCATAGTATATTTGTCTGTATCCTATTGAAGAAATATTTGGAACATATCTCCACTCACATTCATCAGTAAAACATTTTTGTGTTTTTCTACCTGTATTTCTATTTCTTATATATCCAGAAATTGGTTTAAGGTACATCAATTGGTGCAATAAATAATTTTTCATAATAAACTCATTTTTGCTTTGGGTTTTCTTATTAATTCTCAAAGCTTTTGAAAATGCAACCTTATAATCATCCCTTAAGTACGAATTTGGATTAATATATTGAATTGGTTGTATATTATTTTTTATTCCCCATTCTTTTGTTAGCGCTAATCCATAATACCCATACCATGATAAATGTTCTTCAATCTGATGCATATTAATATCGCAAAAACATTTCATTGGAAATGCTATTTTTTTTATTTTAGGAATTTTCAAATATCTTATATCTTCTTCGCAATACCAAGGAGATATCATTTTACTTTTAATAGGAGATTCTAAATACTCTAATTTCGAACAAAATGTAAATAATGTATCTGGGTATATTTTAGATGGAACATGCTTATTCTTTTCTTTTTTTATTTTTACTTTCCCTATATCTATTCCTTCATTCAAAATACTTTCCTCCTTTTTATTATTAATAATTTTGATTGCAATTTATATAAAAATTCAACTAGCTTCCATTATAATATCTATTACTGCTAGTAATTTTTTCTTTTAAATTTTAATTCTTATTACAAACTCACTTCCAAGTACTATTATAACAATTTTTTTGTTATAATTCTACAAATTTATTATTTATATTAATTTTGTTTTAGCTAAATCACTTGCATTTTGTTAACAATTATAGTATAATAATTTCAGTTAACAATATAAATCCTCTCCCACCCATAGGTATGCCTGAAAGGAGGTGAAAAAGGTAATGGCTGGGAGTATTGAAAAAAGAGGAAAAAATAGTTACAGGTTAGTATGTACAAATGGCTATGACTTAAATGGAAATATAATTAAGCATACCAAAACAATACACGGAACTAAAAAAGATGCTCAAATTGAACTTGCTAAATTCGTTGCAGATGTTCAGAACGGTCTTGTAATTGAAGGAAAATCTCTTAAATTTTCTGAATTTACAGAAATATGGAAAAGAGATTATGGTTCAAAAGAACTTGCACCTTCAACATATAAAAGATATTGTAGAATTTTAGAAACAAGGATTCTTCCCTACTTTGGACATTTCTATATTAATAAAATAAAACCTACAGATATTATGCAATTTTATGATTTACTTAGTAGAGATACACAATTAGTTAGGAAGAAAAGTAATAATGGTAAGAAAACAATAAAACCTTTATCTGGGAAGACAATATTAGAACATCATAGACTACTTCGTGCAATGCTACACAAAGCTATATATTGGCAATTAATTGTATCTAATCCTGCAGAAAGAGTTCAACCACCTAAAGCAATGAAACCTAAAAGAAGATATTATGATGATGAACAATGTAAAATACTACTAGAAAATTTAACAGAACTTGGTGAAGAACAAATTAAATATAAAGTTGCAATCATCTTAACCATATTTACTGGTGTAAGACTTGGTGAACTTATGGGCTTAGAATGGCAAGATGTAGATTTCAAAACTGGTATAGTAAGTATAAATCGTTCTAGTCAATATTTAGCAGACAAAGGTGTATTTACTAAGACACCTAAAACAGAAAGTTCTATTAGAGAAGTAGCAATTCCTGATTTCGTCGTTTCTTTGCTTGAAGAATATAAGTTATGGTATGATGAACAAAAATCATTCTATGGCGAATTATGGACGAATTCTAATAGGTTATTTGTACAAGCTGACGGCAAACCTATGCACCCTTCTACAATTAGCAAATGGTTTGTAAAATATGTAGCACAAATAGGACTACCTGTAATTAACTTCCACGGATTAAGACATACAAATGCTACACTTTTAATATCGCAAAATATTGATGTAGCAGTTGTAGCAGCAAGATTAGGTCATGCACAAATTACAACAACATATAATTTCTATGTACATCCTATTATTTCTCATAATAGAATTGCAGGAAATGTATTACAAAACTTGTTACTACAAAAAAACTAGTCTAAAATCTTTTTTCAAATTTCACTAAAGTGATTTAAAAAGTCATTAAATTTTTCACGATAAAAAAAGTAAAAGACTACTAAATATAAAATTAGGTTTCCCATAGTCTTTTACTGAAAATTTATTAGAAATATCAATTGTTTTTGAGGATTTCTTCCCCAACTTTTCCCCAATTCTACATAATAATGCTATTTAAAAGCATTATTGTAAACTATTTGGAGAATATAAAAAATCGCTACAACTTAGTTAGCTGTAACGATATAACTTTGGTTGCGGGGGTAAGACTCGAACTTACGACCTTCGGGTTATGAGCCCGACGAGCTGCCAACTGCTCCACCCCGCGATGTAATTACTATATTAGTATACACCCTATCTCATGCATTTGTCAAGCAAATTTCAAAATTTATCAATGTAAATTTTTTCGAATTTTATATTAGTCAATAATGTAATACTAATTAATATCCTATTCTTGCAATATAACAAAATTATTTCACATTCAATTCACACATTAAATCTCCTCAACTCCCTCCACATCTATAAAAGTGAACACCAACCATAAAAATATTCTCTCTACAAATCGATGCCCACTTTACATGTGATTCTAGCATAATCAATAAGTTAATACTAATATTTTATTCAACCTTCTTCTACAATTATTATATGCATTTTTTCCATTTATTATTCCTTAACTTACATCATATTTTACAAATTTCTATACTCCCATACTAGATGTCTCTGGTAATGTTGATCCTCCATCTATTACAAAACCTTGTCCTGTTATATATGATGATTCATTACTTGCTAAAAATGCTGCTAATTCTCCTAGTTCTTCAATTGTTCCAAGTCTTCCCATTGGTATTCCTTTAGCAATACCATCAACTACTGAATCCGGATTGCTATCATTTGTATCTTTGGCCATTCCTTCTACCATTGGAGTCATTATATATCCTGGAAGTATTGCATTTACTCTTATTCCTTTATTTACAATTTCTGCTGCTAGTCCTTTTGTGAATCCTAATAATGCTGCTTTTGTTGTTGCATATGCTACCTCTCCACTATCTGCAACCATTGTTCCTGTTACTGATGATAAATTTACAATCGCTCCATTTTTTGGCATATGAGGTAATACTGCTTGGCACATATTCCATGCTCCTTTTATATTTATATCAAAATGAAAATCTCTTATGTCATCTGGTGTTTCTAAGAATGGTGTTAATTTTGATACTCCTGCATTATTTACTAAAATATCTATTGTTCCATATTTTTGTACTACTTTTTCTATATTTTCCATTATTTTATTTTTATCTCTTATATCTACTAAGTATCCATCAACTTCATAGTTTTGTTTTCTTAATTCTTCAACAGTTTGTCCTAATTTGTCAGAATAGTCAAATATAATCACTTTTGCTCCGTATTTTAAAAATACCTTAACTATTCCCAAACCATTTCCCATGGCTCCTCCTGTTACAATTGCAACTTTGTTTTCTAATTTCATAAAATCAACCTCCTATTTTTATTGTTTCTTTCGTTATGTTATCATATATTAGATTTTTTATGTTTAGATTTTAATCTAATATTTATGATCTATTAACTTTTTAAGTAGATTTCTGTTATTTCTACTTTTATAATATTTTATGAAGCTATTATATCATAATATTTTATTTTGTATATCTATTTTCTTAATTATTATAATAAAGTAAAGGTTTTAATTCTTGCAAATTTATTTAAGGCTATTCTACTATAAATTTTATTTCTTATGTCATAGAAAATTTTATTTATGTCATAAATAAAATTCTATTTTTATATAAACAAAATAAATAAACTAAATAATCCACTCTATCTAGAAAACTTTTTAAATGTCTCTTTTACTTTTTGTATGCGAAAAGAGCTTATCTTAATTCAATATAACAATTGATTTTCCTATACACTCATAAAATTAAAAAAGGAATCAAATAAGATTCCTTTTTTTGGGGATTTAGCTAATAAAAAGTTTAATTTTGTTTCTACGCTTATTTATTTCTATTTTTGTTCCTAAACCATATTCGATTCCTACATTAATCAAAACTATCATTAAACTTGAATTTTTTTCCATACCTTCCTTTATAAATTCTGCTATTTCCTTTTTTTCTTTTTGTTCTTTTTGAAAGTTTACATATATTTTATATCTTATTCCTTTCTGAGTAATTTTGAATTTGCAGTATTTGGTAAACTTTGTATTTTTTATACCTTTCTCTTGTTTGAATTCGTTAATGTTATAAAATTTCGAATCTTTTAAATTCCGTATTCTTTCTTCTTCTCTTTCATTTTTCATTGTTTTTTCCTTTAAATTATTAAAATTTATCATTTTATGTTCCCCTTCCTAAATATTTATTTTTACTATTATATCATATTTTACATAATGTTGAAATATATTTTTGCATATTTATTAAATTAATGTTATAATATAGTAAATATTTTCTAAGGAGGATTTTATATGTTGTTTAATGAGAACGAGATAAATATCTCATCTATGTCACTTGAAGAATTGGAGAAAGCTCGTGATGAGGTTCGGACATTGCTTTCTGAATTAAATCATTCTATTTCTTTGCGTAAAATAGCTCAAAGGAAATATTGTTCTAATTCTTCTGAAAAATAATTTTTGACATACTTTTATAGACTATATTAAATTGTTCTTTTCTGAATTTTTTAATATAGTCTCTTTTTATTGTATAGTAAATTGGTCTTTCATTTTGACTCTATATAAAATTTTCATTTAAAAGTAACCACACTATTTAAAATACCAGCAACATATTGCTACGGTAACTTTACTACTTTTGTTATCTCTTAATGTTATCTATTTAGCATGGCAGAAAAATAAATCTAGCAGCTTTACCACTTTTGTTATTTTTTAATTATATTATTCTAAATCTTTCTTGCTTTATTTATCATAATAAATATTTTTTGTTGCAAATATCACTTTATATTTTTTAAAATAAATGATATACTAATTTTATAAATTTTAAGGAGGTAAAATTATGAAAAATGAATTAATTATAAAAAAATGTAAATCTTGTGGAGCTATTGTAAGAGTAATAGAAGATTGTAATTGTGAAAATTGTGGAATATTATGTTGTGGAGAAGCTATGGAGGTATTAGTTCCTAATTCTGTTGATGCAGCTGTTGAAAAACATGTTCCTATTTTTGAAAAAGTAGAAGATGAAATATTTGTTAAAGTAAATCATGTTATGGAAAAGGAACATTTTATTGAATGGATTTCTTTAATTGCTGATAATAAAGAATATTTTGTTAAATTAAATCCTGAGCAAGATGCTGAATGTAGTTTTCCATATATTCCTGGTTCAGTTCTTTATGCTTATTGTAATAAACATGGACTTTGGAAAAAAGATGTTGAATAAAATTATCTAAAAAAGAATATCGAATTATTTGTATAAAATTCATACAATATTTTCGATATTCTTTTTTATTACTTATATTAGAATTTTTTATAAAATGTTATTTTTTATCATATTTCTTTAAAGTAAATTTACTATGAGATTTATTTAACAATTCAAATATTTTTAACTTTTTGATATCTTTAAATCTTAATATATTATCAAAATTTTCTAATATTCTTGTTCTATCTTAAAAATCCATTTATTATCTCTTCTTCTGCTTCTTTTTCAGATAATCCCAGTGTCATTAATTTAATTAATTGTTCTCCTGCTATTTTTCCTATTGCTGCTTCATGAATCAAGTTTGCATCTACATCATTTGCTGTGATTTCTGGTGTTGCTGTTACTATTGCTTTGTCTTTTATTATTGCATCACATTCACTATGTGCAAAACATTTTTTATTCCCATAAATTTTTGAAACAAATTCTTGTTTTGAGTTATCTTCTGCTACTGACCTTGATGTTACATGTGTACTTGCATTTTCTCCATTTAATTCTACATCAAATATTGTTTTTGCTGTTTGTTTTCCATGTGTCATTATTTTTTCTGTTACTACAAAGTTTGTATTTTCTTGTAATACTCCTTTTGTTTCTCTAATTGTTGAGTCTACACCTTTTATTTGTGCACTTTCCATTTCCATGCTACTTCCTGGTTTTAAATATACCTCTGTTATTGGATTTAGTATATTTTTCCCATCACCATTTCCTTCTCCATAGTGTTTTTCTACATATCTTACTTTTGCTCCTTCTTCTAAATAGAATCTGTGTATTCCATCATGTTGAGCATTTGTATGATGGTCGTTGTGTATTCCACATCCTGCTACAATTATTACATTTGCGTTTTTGCCTATATAAAAGTCGTTATATACTACATCTGTTAATCCACTTTCTGTTATAATAACTGGTATATGTATAAATTCAAATTTTGTATTTTCTTTTACATATATATCTATACCTGATACATCTTTTTTGGTTACTATATTTATGTTTTCTGTAACTTTTCTTTCTATTCCTTTTCCATTTTTTCTTATATTAAAAGCTCCTTTTTCCATGTTTTCTAAGTTTGATATCTCATTAAGTAAGCTTTTGTCTATTTCATTTAAGTTTTTTCCTTCCATTATTTCTCCTATTTTTATAAAATTTAGGTTTTTAGGTCCTATAACCTTTATTTTATCTTGCAACATTTTTTCTCTTTTATGTCTTCTGCTAAGATTTCTTTGCTTTCCCCTATTTTTTCTACTTTTCCATTTTTCATTAATATTATTTTATCTGCTATTTTTAGTATTTTTTCTTGATGTGATATTATTATTGTTGTTCCTTTTATTAATTCTCTCATATTTTCAAATATTTCTATTAAATTATTGAAGCTCCATAAATCTATTCCTGCTTCTGGTTCGTCAAATATTGTTAGTTTTGTTTTTCTTAATGCCACTGTTGCTATTTCTATTCTTTTTAGTTCTCCACCAGATAGCGAACCATTTACTTCTCTATCAACATATTCTTTTGCACATAAACCAACTTTTGATAATGCATCACATGCTTCTTTTTTTGTTATTTGTTTTTTTGATGCTATTTTTAATAAATCATATACTGTAATTCCTTTAAATTTTACTGGTTGTTGAAATCCGAAACTAATTCCTAATTTTGCTCTTTCATTTATTGTCATATTTGTTATGTCTTTTCCATCAAATATTATTTTTCCTGAGTCAGGTTTTTCTATCCCCATTATTATTTTGGCTAATGTTGATTTTCCTGAACCATTTGGTCCTGTTATTGCTATGAATTTTCCTAATTCTATTTTTAAGTTTATATTGTCTAATATTTTTTTGTTTTCTCTTTCAAAACATATATCTTTTATTTCTAATATCATTTTATTTTTGTATAATATTTTATATTATACTCTCCTTTCTTATTTTTTATATTAATTTCATATTTTATCTTTCTTATATACTATTTTTCTATATGCTAGAATCAAAAGTAATCTTATAAAGTCATAATGCTAGTTTCTTATGTGTCATCACTTATTTTTTTGTTTTCTTTATTTTTTAATCTGTTTTTTATTGTTATCTTAACACAGTTCTTACATTTAGGGTTGTTTTCATCATAGTTACAGTCTAAATCCCCCAAGTTCATTATTTGTGCTATATAGTTTTCTAGCTTTAAGCTTGTTTCTTTTGATATTGCTGATTTTATCGATTTTGCTTCTTCTTCTGCAACCTCTTGGCTTATTTCTAGTATATCTGTTAAAAATATTTTTACTATATCTTGCTTTTTTAGAATTTCTCTTGCATATTTTTTTCCTTCATTTGTTAGTAAAATATCTCCATATGCTTCATATTCTATTAGTTTTATTTCTTTTAGCATTTTTATTGCTCTATTTACACTTGGTTTTGTTATGTTCAATTTTTTTGCAATATCTGTAACTCTTATTTTTTTATTGCTGTTTTCTAATATGTATATGGTTTTTAAATATTCTTCTTGTGAATTTGTTAGCTTCATTTTTCTTCCTTCTATTATAGTATTTGGTTTTTTTGTGAAGGTTTTACCTATAAACCTTTTGCAACTATAAGTATGCTTTTAATATTTGTGACACCTCATATATGATATAATTTATTTTTTGTTTTTGTTAGTTTGCACTAACATTTTACTATTTTTTTCTTTTCTAGTCAAGTTTTTTATTTTAATTTATAAATAATTATAAATGGCAATAATAAATTTCCGGTTTATTGCGCACATATTTCACTTAAAATCTCGTTGGTACTTTTATAATTAAACAAAGCCTCTTGAATAATTATTTATCCAACCTTCTTTATATTGTATAAATTCTTTTTTTATCAAAATCTTTTAACATTTTAATAAAACTCCTAAATTTCAATTCATTAAAAAAAATCAATAAATTTTATAGCTATCTTTTACAAGATTAATTATAAAAGATTATAATTCTATTTTTCACTTTTTAATCCTTTCTAATTTTAATCATTTTCTAATTCACTGTAATCATTTCTTTTATTTTTTCAAACTTAGATTCTCCAATTCCACTAACTCCCTTTATATCTTCTATATTTTTAAAATTCCCATTTTCTCTTCTATACTCTAAAATTTTACTTGCAGTTGATGGCCCTATTCCTGGCAAACTATCTAGTTCTTCTTGTGAAGCTTTATTTATATTCACTTTTTTGTTGCCAATAGTTCCTTTTAATTCACTATTTCTTTGTGAGCTTTTTTCTTGTAACCCATTTTCTTTTATCCCTTCATATACATATTGGTTTTCTTTATTCATTTCTTGACTTTCCTTATTTTGAAATTCTTCTTTTGTTGGAATATATATTTTCATACCATCTTCTAGTTTATATGCTAAATTTATTCCCTTGGTTTCAGCATTTTCTTTTAACCCTCCTACTTTTTCTATCGCATCTGCAATTCTACTATTTTCTTCAAGCTCTACTATTCCCTCTTGTTCAACTGCACCAGATATATGTACTACAATTTTTTCACCTTTTTCTTCTTTTGGTTCTTTTATTATATTTTCCGTACTGACTTTTTCTTCACTTATAGTAAATTCATTTTTTCTTTGGTATATAAAATACCCTATAATTAACACCATTATAATTATTATAATACCTATTTTCTTGATTTTCTCTTTATTTTGATTCATCTAATCTACCTCTTTCCTTTATTTTTACTAGCTAACGTTATTTATTGTAGAGTAGCTTGAAATGAATAATATTATAACTTTTTTGCTTTTGACGTTCGATTAAAATGAAGATTAGAATTGGTTAGGCTTTCAAATGAGGAATGCTCACGGTACCTGAAAAATGAAGGGGTCTGAGTGAGAGAGGCTCATTAGAAAGCCTTACCAATTCTTTCTGAATGGAATAAGTAGTCAAAAGCAAAAAAGTTATAATATCATTCATTTCAAGTGGCTAATTTTAAAAAAAACTTATCTAATAACATTTTTTACATTAATATCGCAAAAACAATTGAAAATTCATTAAAAATACTATATATTATTAATGCTAATTTATAATTACAGGAGAAAAAATATGAAATTAAAAATTAATAGAATAAGTTTAAATATTAAAAGACTCATTTTTCTTTTATTTTTTATAACATTTTTGTTATTTTCATTTTCTGGATTTTCATTCGCTTCCAATACCAATTTGGAATTACAATCAAAATCTGTAATATTGATAGAAAATAAAACTAATAAAATTTTATATGATAAAAATGCTACTGACAAAATGTTCCCTGCAAGTACAACTAAAATTGTAACTGCTATTTTAACACTTGAACATTGTAATCTTAGTGATATTGTTACTGCTGATGCTGATTCCATATCAAGTATTCCAGAAGGATATGTAACTGCTAATATATCTATTGATGAGCAATTAACAGTCGAACAATTATTAGAACTCCTATTGGTTCATTCTGCAAATGATTCTGCAAATATGTTAGCTAAATATGTTGCTGGTTCTATTGATAATTTTGTTTCTATGATGAACCAAAAAGCTAATGATTTAAAGTTAGAAAACACTCATTTTACTAATACTTATGGTTTACAAGACCCTAACCACTATACAACTGCTAAAGATTTATCAGTTATAATGCAATATTGTCTTAATAATAAAGATTTTAGGCGTATTTCTGCTATGTCATCTTGCTATATTCCTCCTACTAATAAATCAGGTTCAAGAAATTATGTTGCAACAAATAAATTATTAGTTCAAGAGGATTCCAACTATTATAAATACGCAACTGCTGGAAAAACTGGTTTTACTACTGAGGCTGGTGATTGCTTAGTTTCGTGTGCTTTTAAGAATGATATTGAGTTAATTTGTGTTGTTTTAGGTGGTTCCACTGTTGATGGAGTTTCAAGTAGGTTTTCTGATTCTAAAATTTTATATGAATATGGATTTAATAATTATTCTATAAGAAATATTGTAAATAGTGGAGATATTCTAACTCAAATTCAAGTACCTAATGCTTCTCTTGATACAAAAAACTTGGATTTAGCTTTTGACAGTAGTCTTAATAGTCTAGTTAATAATGTTGATTTAAATACAAATTATATTCCTGAAATAATTATGAATGATAATATTTCAGCACCTATAACTAGTGGAACTATTTTAGGTAAAGCAATTTATAATATTGATGGAAATAGTTACACCCTTAATTTAGTTGCTACTCATAATGTAGATACTACTAATATTATAAATTTTATTTCTACTATTATAATTGCTATGATTATGCTTATTGGAACATATTTAATATTTTTTACAAATAAAAAATCTAAAAAGGCAGATGATGAATAAATAATTTAATTATTTATTATCTCTGCCCCTTTTTTGTCTTATTATTTTTTCTTTGTTATAACTTTTATATTTATAAAACACTAGAAATTTCTTAACTTTTGCTTATCTATAACAACTTTTATTTCCTATTACAAAATCATTATTTATAGTCTTTTCCTAATATTATTGTAATATATACTTTACTTGAATTTACTTCACTATCTGATATTGTTCCTACTCCTAATGTAGTTTTTATATCTTGCATTGTGTTTTCTTGAATTCCTTTTTTATTTATTATTGTTGTCTTACTTGTTGCATTTGTAGTTCCTGTTTTAGCAACATTGTATCCTTTATTTTTTAAGTCATCTATTGCATTTTGCAATGTTTTGCTGTTTCCAGTTCCATTTAATATTTCTATTTTTATTTCTGATTTTGTTTTTTGCTTTGTTGTTGTAGAATTATTTGATGTAGTATTTCCTGTTGTATTGGTTGTATTTCCTCCTTCTTGTGAAGCTTCATCTTGATGAAATAGTTCTTGCATCAATGCTTGTGTTTCTACTTTATCTACAACAAATATACTTACATTATTTGTTTTCTTCAAGTCTGGAACATTTCCTGGTAACGATGCTGTTTTTAAGTTTTGTGTATTAAATTCTACTGCATATGGTAAATAGTCTTTTAATACCTTAAAATCAATGTTTGTTATTAAATTTCTATTTGCAACATCTAATATAGCACCTAATTTTGTTATATTCTCTAATTTTACCGTTTGAGAAATTACTGCTGTTATGAATTCTCTTTGTGTTCTCATTCTTCCTATATCGTTATCTCCATATTCACTTGGATAACTTGTTCCATCATTATTATGTCTAAATCTTAATAAATGTTCTGCTTTTTTACCATCTATTGGTTGTACTCCTGCTTTTAAGTGTATATGTAAATCTTGCGTTACATCGTCATAATCCATGTTTATTGGAACATTGTATTCTATTGGACCTATTGCATTTACTAATTCAATTAGTGCTTCTGTTTTTATTATCGCATAGTATTTTATATTTAATCCTGTTAGATTATTTACTGCATCTAGTGTTTCTTGTGGGTCTCCACTTACATTATATAAAGCATTTATCTTTTTAGAAGCTGTTGCTTTTTTAGTATTTGTTCCTGTATATGAGTCTCTTGGTACAGATATTAATACTGCTTCTTGTTTATTTGGGTCATATGATGCTATCATTATTGTATCTGTCAGATTGACTCCTTCTTGGTCTGTACTTACCCCCATAAGTAATACCTGAAATGTTCCTAAGTTCTTTTTAGTGTTCTCATCATGCCCTACTACTGTTGCTAACATTCCTCCTAGTCCACCACCGTTTTTATATGTCTTGTATGCAAACATTCCTCCTGCTAATATTAATACTAATAATATCACTAATAAAATTATTCTCAATTTTTTATTTTTCTTCTTTGGTTTCTTATTTTTTATATTTTTACTTTTGTTTTCATTTTTTTTATTCAATATAATCCACTCCTAAAATTCTTGGTAATAGTATAGCAAATGTAAAGTCAAAAATCAACATTTATCTACTAAATTAATAACATTTTACTCATATTTTTAGATATTAATCTTACAATAAATATTAGTTTTATAAACCATATTTTACTTTTATAAAGTATATTTTTTAGGTACTTTGCCATTTAGTTATTTATTAAAAAAGTTGATAAAATAATATCAACTTTTTTATATTTTTTCACATATAAAATATTTATGAAATTTTGTTAATTTGCAATCTTTTGAGTAATCATTGGTGTATCTTCAGTAATTCTTTCAAAAGTATATCCATTAGCTTTTCCATATCTAATAATATTTCTTAATGCATTTAATGTTTTAGTATTTCCCGAGAAATCATGCATTAAAACTATATTATTTCTGTTTTTCCTTATTCCCTTAGTTACATTGTTGTAAACTGCCTCCTTAGTTTTTACATCTCCTGAATCTCCTGAACCAACATTCCAATCATAGTATTTATACCCTTTTTCTAGTAAATTCACTGCTAAATTTGTCATTATACCTGGATTGAATTTACTAACTGTGTTAGAGCTTCCTCCTGGAAATCTAATTAACTTTGTATCTACTCCTGTACTTTCTTTTACTTTTTGGTTTAAGTTAATAAAATTATTTAACCCGTTTTCTAATGATCCATATATTTCTTTATAATTATGTGATACCCCGTGGAGTCCTATTGAATGTCCTTCTCTTATTTCCCTTTTTACTAACTCTTCTTTTTTCTTATTATAATCTAATATAAAAAATGTAGCTTTTACATCTTCTTCTTTTAAAATGTCTAAAATCTGTGGGGTAATATCTAAACTTGGACCATCATCAAAAGTTAAATAAATTACACTTTTATTCTCTTGTGGCTTACTTTTTATTAGAATTCTCTCATCTTTTGTTTCATTTCCAGAAGAGTCTTTTACTTTATATGTTATTTTATATTTATCCTCATTTATATCTTCTTTTTGAGTCATAACATTATTTGTAATATCACCATCATAATTATCTTTTGCTATATATCCGATTTCTTGATATTCTGTATTTTCTTTTAGATTAATAATTTTATTTCCTTTAAGTTCTAAATTTGGTGCAATATTATCTTTTACCTCTATATTTCTAGTTGCATATGACTTATTTTTAATGCAATAGTTTATACTATATTTCCCAACTTTTGATGTATCTACTTCGCCCTTTACTTGAATTTCATTGTCTATTTGCTTTTTGTGTATTGTTGCTTTTGCTCCTAATTCTTTATATTCGCTTCCAAGTGTTAATGAAACATTACTGTCTCCAATTAATTTAACTTGTGGCTTCTCCATAAAATAACAAATTGATTTTATAACTAATATTATTAGTATCACAATTACTATTATAAAAATAATTTTTTTCTTATTTATTTTTTTTATATCTTTTGCTTCGTTCATAGTATATCTCTTTTCTATTTTAATATTTCAAATTCTGGTGTTCCCATGTAACCTGCTGCTATCGAGTATTTATCAAAAATTATTACTGGATTTTCTTCTCTATTTATATAAAATGATTGATTTTCAGATATTCCGTGAAAATAACTATCTTCCCCTCTTATATATTCATCATCAGGATGAAAATATATTATATTTTTATTATTTTTTTCCTGTTTTTCAATTTGCTCATAAATTTGTTTATCTACGATTGTTTTGTAATCTTTTCCTAATATATCTTCCAGTTTTATTTCTTTTTCTGTTTCTAAATTATAGTTGTAAGTATATATATCTTTACTACTTGTATTTAGTCCTTCTTCTTTGACTAAGATAAATGATAAAATATTGTTGTTATTATATTTCACTTCATAATCAATTCTCACATGATATTTTCCATATATTGACCCTTTAAGATTATTTTTTCCGATTTCATTTGCTATTTGATTTGCGTAATTCTCAGTTTCATTTAGGAGTTCAGAAATTTTTTGTGCTATTTTATTATTTATCTTGTTTTGCATAATTTCATTATCTAATTCTGTGATTTCTGGTATTCTAACATCTCTTTGAACATTTTCTGTTTCATCATGATAGTCTGCCCAAGTTAAAATTTTGGCTACTTTTCCTATTATCGGAATATTCTTAGCCGTTTCTGCAAATGCAACATTTGTATTTAACAAGATTACAAATAGTAAACAAAATGATATTCCAGAAGTTATTATCATTTTACTTTGCTTCGTTAATAATATTGCATATAATCTTTGAAATATATTTTCATTTGTATTTTCTTTGTTATCTTCAAATTTTTTAATTGTATTACTTACTTTTGAATTTAAATCTTTTGGTATTTTAGTCGACTTATAAAAATTTTTTGCTTTCTTAAAATTCATTATAATTCGTCCTTTCTTATTTTTACTTTTAATTCTTTTAAAGCCTTATATAGTCTTGTTTTTACAGTGCTTAGATTAGAATTTGTAATTTTAGAAATTTCAGCTAAACTTTTGTCTTCAAAAAATCTTAAAATAATAACAGTTTTTAATTTTGGTTTTAGGCTATCGATTGCCTTATATAAGTCAATTATATCTGTTATGTCTTTATTCTCGAATTCTTCTGAATAAATCTCATAATCTTGAATATTAAATATCGGTTCTTTCTTTTGTTTTTTTAGATATTTTAAACTTTCATTTATTGCTATTCTATATATCCAAGTTTCAAGATATTTTTCTTCTCTTAATTTTTCAATATTATCTAGTGCTTTTAGTATAGTATTTTGTATTACATCTAATGCTTGTTCTTCGTTTTTAATATAACTAAATACTAGCCTATAAAGCTTTTCTTGATTTTTATTTATATATTGTATTATTAGCTGATTTCTTTTATCTAAATTTTTCAAGTTCTTCTCCTCTTTCTTTGGCTTACATTTATTAGATATTTTTGTTTATAAAAAAGTTTGTTTTTTTATTTATTTTTTTATTTGTTTTTTTATTTATTATAATTCAATATTATAAATATTCATATAGTTATATATTTTTTATTATACTTATAAATAAATTTTTTATTGTAAGGTTGTTGAAAAAATTCATTATTTAGTAACAAATCTATCTGAAATGTTTACATAAATGTTGAATTATTTTATTTTTTATGGTACAATATTGAGTAATTACTTAAATTTAGAATTGGAGGAATATAAATGAAAAATTTAAAATTTTTAAATAAGTTTTATTTAGACAAAGAAAAAGATATAATAATAAATTTATACAAATCAAATGAAGATGAAATAACATATATTTTAGAAACTCCAAATCATAATACCGGAAACTTAATTACTAATTTGGCCAAAATTTGTAATGTGGAAACTGTTAAAAACGAAAATGATATGAAAATAATAACAGGAACCATACCTGCAAGTATAAATGGTGATAATGAAATTGTATATATTTTTAGACTTGGTGGTTTTAAAATTGCTAATATCTATGAAAATGGAAAAATAGAAATTAAAGCTAAAATTCCAGCAATTACAAAGACACTTATGTCACAGACAAAAGAATATAATTTGCCAATAGAAAAGACGATTATTAAATCATATATTTTAAAAAAATCAAAATTTAGAACAGATTTACATACACATATGAATGCAAATCTATCTCCAGATTGCTTAATTGCATTAGGCATAAGCAACCAAATTAGATATCCTTTATACTATATTAAAAAACTGAATTTAAGAATGTCTAAAAAGCAAGAAATTGAAATTGAAAAACAAAGAGAAATTGTTAAAAACCAATTTAAAGATTCTGAGTTAAAAGGTAAATATTTAACAAGAAAAATTGATGACAATACTTTTATTAATTTTGCAGATTTTATATTGAATAACTTGGAAAATGCTGATTATAATATTTCAAAAATAAGAACTAGTTTAGTTATTTTAAAAGATGGCCAAGCAGTATTTACTAATTTAGAAAAATTATACATATACAGATATGTTTTTGCAAGAGGTGTTGAAAGCGATACTAAAATAGCATTAAATAAAAATGATATAAATAAAATTCCTGAGCAAGATATAAAAAATATGGTTATTCAAATGTTAAAAGACAAAGAAGAAAATAGTAAATATGCAAAAAATGATTTCTTCCAAAATAAATTATTGTGGATTGCCAGAGAATATCAAAAGCAAGGAATAAAATATGTAGAAATTGCTGATACAAATCTTACTAAAAAAGGTGAACCTGCAATAAAATTATTAGAAGATGTTCATGAAATAATGCCTAAAATTGAAGAAGAAACAGGTGTAAAAATTAGATTTTTATTTGCTATTAGAAGAATTCCTTTAACTATTATAAAAGACCAAAAAACAAGTGGAAATTATTTAAGAGAAAATTTAGATGTAATGAAAGCAGTAGCAAAGAGTCCTTATGTTGTTGGTAGTGACTTTATTGGCGAAGAAATAAATGACATAAGTGAATTACAACCAGCTATAAATGAAATTGTAAGATATGTTGTTGAAGAAGATAATGGATTTACAATAAGAATACATGCTGGTGAAAATGATAGTTTAAGAGATAATGTAGAAAAATCAATTGATTGTATTAAATCTTCTTTAAAACCTGGTGAAAAAATGCCAAAGTTCAGATTAGGTCATGGTTTATATACAGCAGACTTAAATACAGAAAAAGGTAAAAGCTTAATTAAAAAAATGCAAGAAACTGGTGCTATTTTAGAATTTCAATTAACATCAAATGTAAGATTAAATAATTTAAGTGATTTATCTAAACATCCATTAAAAACTTACTTGAAAAATAATATAAAATGTATTCAAGGTACTGATGGTTGTGGATTCTATGGTACAGATACTATTGATGAACAATTAGCATTGCAGAATTTATTAAATTTAAATGATGAAGATTTTCTAAAAATGCGTAAAGTTGAAGAAGCTTTAATAAATGATAGCGAAAATTACTTTATAGAAAAAAGTAAAAAATTTGATGAATTTCTAAATGGAAGAACTTTAAGAGAAGCTATATTAGAAGAAGAATTGTTGAACGAAGAAAAAAGCAAAGATAAAAATATGGATTTGAGAATTCGTAAAGGTGTTTTTGCAAAAGAACTTTTAAAAACTAAAATAAAAGAATTACCAACAGATAAAGTTCCAATCATAATTGCTGGTGGTAGTTTTAATGGTCAAAATAGAAAAACTACATTGACAGCAGAAGGTCAAAAAATGCTTGAAGATTTAATTAAGAAAATAAATAACGAAAAAGCATATTTTGTAATAGGTCATAAAATGGAAGGATTTGAAAAGGCAATTGTTGATATATCAAAAAAATTTAATAAAAACTTTGAAATTGATGCAATCGTTCCAAAAATGATATCAGAAGAAAATGGTCAAAAACTTATAAATGAAAACATTGATAAAATTCGTATCTCAACAGAAAATGAAGATTCTGGAATATATAAAAGTTTTAATTATGAAATTTTTGAAAGAAGAAATTCTGTTGTAGTTGCTTTTGATGGAAACTCTCCAGTTTCTAATCTTGTTCAAGAAGCTAAAAATGGTAAAGGAAAGTCTAAAATATATGTAAATGAACAAAATACTTCATTATATGAAAAAGCAAGGTCTTTGACTGGTTATGTTGTTCCTTTTAATATGAATGATAATATAGTTGATAGAATTTTACAGGAAAACCCTGAAATAGCAGAATAAAATAAAAAAGGTTAAAACCTATAAACCTATAATATGTCTAATATTATGCTTTAAGTTTTAGCCTTTTTTATGTTTTAATTTTATTAAACTTAATTTCTTATTTTTCTTAATAATATACTTATTCCTTTTTTCTAACTATTAAAAAATACATTTAGCACATTATTATCACTCATTATATTTCCAATAGTAGATTCTTCTACTGCTTTAACAGCTTTATTTTCTGGATTAATTTCTCCTACTAAATTTACAATTAGTAAAGCTACATAGATTATTAAAAGTCCTCTTAATATTCCATATATTGCTCCACCAAATTTGTTAAATTGCTTTAATATAGGTAGTTTTACAACAAAATTTGCTAATGCCGTCACAAATCTTAGTGCTATTCTTAATCCAATATATAACACTAAAATAACTAATCCTTGAACTATATTAATTGATAAATTCCTTGCTGTTTCTGGTAACATTCCTTGCTTAATTGTATTAATTAATTCTATCTCATTTTTATCTTTTGCTAGTTCTGTTGCTTTTTCTAATATTGTATTTTCTATTGTTTCATCAATACTAGTAGTATTAATTACAAAATTAGATACTGGTTTGTAAATAAATATAATTACAATTATCGAAATTATTGTCGCACATAGTTGTATAGATAATGTTATTAATCCCTTCCTATATGCTAATAATGCTGATAAAACTACAACTGCAACAATTATTATATCTACTATAAAATCCATTTCAAAGTTCATCCCTTTCTATTTTCAATTATTAGTTTTACTAATTATTGAAATTTATTTTAAACTATTAGCTTTTAAAAATAAATTCTAATATAACTTTTTATTTGTGTTTGTAAATCGAAAATTTTATAATATTTTATTTATAAATTAACAATTTCTACTTTATCTCTATAAATTATTCCTGCAATATTATTTCCAACTGTTATATTGGTTATTTCTTGATTAGCAATATATCTTTTTACTAGCCAGCCTCCAGTATTTATAAATTCTATTTCTGTTCCTAAGTTTAATGCAATTATATCTCCCTTTGTATAAAATTCTTTAATTACTGAATTTACGGTATATTCTTTGGTTGATTTATTTTCTATATTCACAATGTTTATGACAGAATCTGCTGAAAAAATTCCAGATGATTTTTCTTCAACAGTAGCTACATTATTGTTTAATTCAATAGATTCTAATGTGATTTTTTTGTCTTTATTATCAAATAAATTAGTTTCTGCATCATTTTCAATCATAGTTATTCCATCTGTATACATACAAACTAATTTGTTTTTATTTTGATAATTTACATTAGTTATTAATCTGTTTGCTTCACTCGCATAATTTTTTTCTTCTGAGTTTGCTGGGTCTGTTTTTGCTTTTTCTATTGATATAATTCTAATATTTGATTGTATAACAGTTCCAGAAGGATTAACTTCTGCTATTGCTAAATATTTATTGTCGTTTGATATACTCACATCTACTGCCATAGTTGTTGATAAAAACCTTTTAAATAATTCATTTCCCTTAGGATCAAATATTTCAATTACGCTTTTATAACTTGTATCTGAAATTATAACCGCAACATATCCATTTTCATTTACATGAACTTGCGCTATATTTCCTTCAATACTATTTTCCCACACTACTTGTTTGTCTTCTATTAAATATATTTTTTGCCCCTTCGATTCGGCAATTGTTAAAAATCTATTTGATGAATTAAAAATAGGATTAGTTATTTGAATATCCATTTCGGCTTCTTTATTTCCAGCATTTCCATATATATTTAATTTGTTCTTATTCAATATCCCTATGTATTTATTAAAAGCATATATATTTGAAGTCTGACCTTCATCTAATTCTATTATTGATACATTATTTTGTGTTACTTGCTTTCTAAATATATTTGTATCAATCCATTCTCTTACATTTTTATTTGTAATATATAATGAAACTATAATTATTATTCCGATAATTAAAATTGAAATTATTATTGAAATTATTATTTTCTTTTTATTAATTTTACTTTCAGTAGTTTCTTGCCAATAATCTTTCATATCTTGATTCTCCTTATCTTTTGCTGGTTATATTCTACTATAATGCATTAGAAAAAGCAATATTTAAGCTTTATCTCTTGAAATAATTTTTACGATTTGAATTATTCCTAAATAGCCAAAGAAAGGATATAAAATTTGTACTAAATTTGAAAAGCCAATTTTTGATACAAATACTGAACTTATACACATAATTAACGCAATATGTTGATAACTTTTCTTTTTTTCGCATATATTTTGTATAAAGCTATTTCCAATCGATATACTTGTTGTAAAAATGGAACTTAATATTATAAATCCATATATAACGGCTAATGTTTTTGAAATTTTTGAAACTAAATATACTGCTGGCATTTCTAAATTTTCTATGTTTACATCTATTTTTGATAATATTAAAAATAAAACTATTGATAATGACGCAACTATTATAGTTATTAAAATTGATGTATATTTATTAATTTTATTATTCTTCAAATAATCTTTTAATGTGATTAATACTGGAATTAGTAATATACTGTTATAGCTACTATATAATATACTTTTTAATATAAATATAAAACTATTATTGTTGTTTATTGTATATTGTTGAATTTTAGAAATATCAATTATTCCTAATATTTGTATTCCTATATATATAATAAAGAAAATTAAAAATGGAACTATAATTGTACTGACTTTTACAATTCCTCTTGTACTAGTTATAAATACAATATAGCATAATATTGATAATATAACACTACCAATTAAGCTGTTTATTCCTAACTGTTGTTCAAAATATGCTCCAAATCCTGAAATCATTATAAAAAATGTTACTAATAGAAACATATTAATAATAATGTTTAATATATTAATTAAATTTTTTTTATCTTTTCCAATAATTATTTCTAAAAATTCTTTATATGTACTAATATCGTTTTTTTGTATTATTTTAAAAGTTTTATATATTATATATCCTATTAAAATACTTGAAATTATAATTCCTATAATACCTTTAATTCCATATGCATAGAAAAAAACATAAATTTCTTGTCCAGATGCAAATCCTGCTCCTATTAACGCCCCTATAATTACAAAAATAATTTTTGAAATACTTTTTATCATTACTTTTTGTTGATATATATATTTATATATCTTCTCTCCTTACATATTATATTTAGTTTTTTAAATATGTGGCTATCTCCCATTTCATATACAAAATTTATTTATTATATATTTTACCATAAAGAAAAAACTCCATAAATATTTTATGAAGCTTTTCTTTTTTTATTCTATTTTTTTCTTCTTCTTACTTGCCATACAATTATTCCTGCTATAATTATAGCTATTGGAACTGCAAATATAATTACTTTTACTATTATATCTTGTTGTTCAGTTGCTGTATAAGTTACTGTTCCAGTGCTTTTTCTTGATGTTATATCTTCTTCTCTATCTGATAATTTTGCAATTGAATTTAATGCTAAATCTTTGTTATTATATGCTAATTGTATTATTGGATATTGAGAATTTTGGCTTAATTGATAATCTGAGATGAAGAAATTTTCACCATATATTATTAACTTAGATGTTTTTGCTCCTTCTCCTGTTTCTTTATTTTCTTCTGATATAGTTTTTTCTAATTCAGCACCTAATAATAATTGTCCCTTTTCTTCATTTGATTGAATACTAAAATCAGTTCTAAAATATGCACTTTCACTTGTTTTTAATATATCATTTTTTGTAACTTTTAATTCTGATAATTTGTCATCATTTACATTTATTTTAGTTGCATTTACAAAAATTAGTCCATTTTCATATAAATCTTCTGTAATTTTTGAATATTGAGCTTCTGGTATTATAAAATCAGGAGCACCTGATAACATTTTTGAGTTATCTGTTTCTCTAATTACACCAACTGTAAATGGTTCTACACCATATAATGCTAATATTTTATTTACATTAGGTAAATTTTTAGGTGTTGATAATGCTGCATTTAACCATAAAATATTTCCACCTTTATTTATATAATCTATTATTGAGTTTGTTGCTACATCATCAAAGTCCTTTTCAGGTGTTGTAATTACTAATGTATCACAATCATCAGGAATTTTTCCTGTTGATAATATATTTAAAGTTGCTGTTTCTGTTATTTCATTTTGTAAATACATTTGTAAAAATTTCATATTTTGATTTAATGAGAATTGTCCGTATCCTTCTAAGAAATATACTTTTGGTATATCATCAGCTGTCACTGTCATTATTGCACTTGTTAGTTTTTCTTCTGCAATGCTTATTCTTTCTCCTGAATTTGAATCATATGTTACTAAGTCATTTGCTGATAAAACTTTTGATTTTTCTCCACAAGCTACTATTATTCCACTTGAATCTGTTGTTATTCCATATTTTTCTACTAAATCAGGTCTATCTGTTGCATTTACACTTTCTACAACAATTTTTTCATTAGCTTTGTTATATTGTCTAGCTAAGTCTAAATCTATTGCTTCATCTGTATATCCTACAAAATATATATTAACATTTTTAGATATATCTTTAACTTTATTCTTACTTTCTTCTGATAAAGTATATAACTTTTCTTGACTAAAATCTATTGGTGCTAAATTTAATTTTTGTATTCCTATATTTAATCCTAAAAATATAGCAACTATTAATAATACTAAAATCAATGTTTTTGTACCATTAATTAGCCATTTTTTCTTAATTACCTCTATAAATTTATTTGGCTTTTTTTCTTTGTTTTCATTATTTTCTTTAAGTTTATTTTTTTCTTTTTTTATATTATTTTTAGGTTCTTTTCCTTTTAATTTAGCTTCTTTGCTTTTTTTATTTTCTTTCAAAACTATGCCTCCTTTTATCTTACACTTTTTCTTCTTTGCATTACTATTATTGTTAATACTAAACACATAACTGTAAATGCTATAAATGTTACCATATCTGCAATGTCTATTTGTCCTGAAGGGAATTTAGTAAATAAATTTATTAGTGAAAAATTTGTAAATGCGCTACTAAAATTTGGTAAAAACCATGTTAATATAAAAAATCCTATTGTTATAACTCCTGCAACTATTTGATTTTCTGTTATACTTGAAGCTAATATTCCAAAAGATATATAGCTCATTGCTAATAATAAAAATCCAAATAAAGTTACCAAGGCTGTTGTTATATGAGGTGTTCCAAAGAAACTTAATATTCCAAAATATAAAAATGTACAAAGTTCAGTTATTAAAACAATTAGTGTTGCTGATATAAATTTACCTAATACAACTTTTGTGATGCTAAGAGGTGAAGTTAATAATAATTGTTCTGTTCCTGATTTTCTTTCTTCTGCAATTGTCCTCATTGTCAATATTGGAGTAATAAAAGTTAATATTGTTGCTCCTGAATAAAATATGTATTCAAAATTTGTACTTTTGTAGTAAAATACATCTGTATAGAAAAATATACTAAACATTAATAAAAATAATCCTATAAAAACATATCCTACTGGTGAAAAGAAGTATGACTTAAATTCTTTTTTTATAACTGCCCACATTATTTATTTCCTCCTTCTATTAATTTCATAAATGCATCTTCTAATGTAGTATCTGCTTTTTTCATTTCAAAAATTGTAATGTTTTCTTTTGCAAATTCTGAGAAGATTGTTTTTCTAATATCAACGCCTTTTTCTGCTTCTATTAGATATTGTTTTGTTCCATCTTTATTTTCTTCAACTAGCTCGATCTTTTTAACGCCTTTTATTTTATCTTTTATTTTATCTACTTTATTTTCAGTATCTTCAACCATTACATAAATACAATTATTATTATTAACTTTGTTTTCTAAATTTTCTGGTGTATCTACTGCAACTATTTTTCCTTTATTTATTATTATAACTTTGTTACAAATTTGGCTAACTTCTGATAAAATATGTGAACTTAAAATAATTGTATGTGTTTTTCCTAATTCTTTTATTAAGTTTCTTATTTCTGTTATTTGTTTAGGGTCTAGTCCAACCGTTGGTTCATCTAATATTAATATTTTAGGCTCTCCTACCAAAGCACCTGCCATACTAACTCTTTGCTTATATCCTCTTGAAAGATTTTTTATAAGTTTTTTCTCAACATCTTTTAATCCTGTTTGTTCTATTATTTTTTCAACTTTTTCTTTTCTTGATTTTTTATCCACTTGTTTTATTTCTGCCATATATGTTACAAATTCTTTTACTGTTAAATCTGTATAAAGTGGTACTCCTTCTGGCATATATCCAATTTCTTTTTTAGCTTTTTTTGGTTTCTTTAATGTATCAAAACCATCAATTATTACTTCTCCTTCTGTTTGTTCAAGAAATCCTGTTAAAATATTCATTGTTGTACTTTTTCCTGCACCATTAGGTCCAAGTAATCCTACTATTTCACCGTCTTCAATAGTAAAACTAATATTTTCTACGGCTACGGCTTTTCCATACCTTTTTGTAATATTTTTTACCTCTATCACAAAAATTCCTCCTTTAAAATTTTAATATTATGCTCATATTATCATTTTATAGATTTAATGTAAAGATTTTCACAAAAAATTCACATATGCTTTACGGGTATTTTAGTTTAATGTTTTTTGTAAATTTATCATATTAATTTTTATTACTCATATTTATTATATATAATTGATTTTTATTTTGAGGTTGTGAATTTATGGAATTTATATATACTTTTGGTTTGGCTTTTATTTTGATTTTTTTATCTGAGTTAGGTGATAAAACACAGTTGTTGGTTTTATCTTTTTCTTCTAAAAGTAAAGCGAAAAATATTTTACTTGGTGTCGCTTTGGGTACTTTTTTTAGTCATGGTCTTGCTATTCTTTTTGGTAGTAGAGTTTCTGAATTAGCTAGTCCTAAGGTTTCTTATTTTTTAAGTATTTTTACTTATATTTCATTTATTTTATTTGGAGTTCTGGGATTTGTTTTTAATAAAAAGGATAATAATTCAGTTGATAGTGGTTTCGATGATAGTAATTTTAATTTATTGAAGAAAATTTCTAAGTTTAAAATAAATTATGTTTTCATAATTGCTATTAGTATTTTTATAGGTGAACTTGGAGATAAGACTTTTCTTTCTTCTTTGGGACTTGGATTACAGTATCCTGATTTTAAGTTTTCTTTGATTCTTGGTTGTATCTTTGGAATGGTTGCTAGTAATGCTTTTTCTATTGTTTTTGGTAAAATTCTAATGTGTAAGATGAAACCTGAAACTATTGAGTTTTTTTCTAATTTGGCTTTTATTGTTTTTGGGGTTTTAGGGTTGGTGTTTTTAGTCAGTTAATTACTATCGCTAAAAGTACCTATAATTTTAGTTTTAAAAAATTATTATAAAACATTTAAAAATAATAAAATTTAAAGTTGAAATGTCAAATATCAATAACATATATTTAGTTACTAAATCAGAAAATGAAATTATAGGAATTTGTTTTACTCAAATAAAGGAAATATTAAAAAATAAAAATAGAAAAAACTTCAATTTTGGTGCAACTAGAAAGTATTTTCAGATATATACATCTAAAAAATGGTAAAAAAATACTACCTCAAATATTTTCAGATATTGTGAAATACCTTAAAATACTGTGAGATAGAGTTTTACTCTGGTCGAGGTGACAGGGATCGAACCTGCGACCTCATGGTCCCAAACCACGCGCGCTACCAACTGCGCTACACCTCGATTTTTCTTAATGCTTATATAATATAACACATTTTTTTAACATTTGCAAGTTTTTTTGAAAATTTTTTTAAAATTTATTGAATTTTTTTAATTTATACATTATAATGTAATAGTAGATTTTATATCAACATGCAGCAGTAGCTTAGCTGGATAGAGCACTCGGCTACGAACCGAGAGGTCGGGGATTCGAATTCCTCCTGCTGCACCACTTTTAGCCTATTTCTAAATATTTGATACTATTTGATACTATCTAAAATACTTAGAAATAGACTTTTTTATTTTATACTATTTGACTTTATTTCAAAATATCTCTCCTATTGCATGATTAATTGCATGATTTTTTTCTTTGTAAATGTTGTTAAAAATCTTTTTACCTGTTATTCCATAAACTTTAATAAAGGTCTTTCTAAATATCCTTACTAAAATTCTTTCTTTCCAATTTAATTCTTTTACTATTTCTTCTATTACTACATCTTTCATATTAATTTCTCCTTTTATAAATCTAAAGAGCTCTTCTGTTTTGTATTCTATAATAAATTTTATAAAAGTGTAGAAAAATTATACGAAAGTGCCTATAAATTATACAAAACCACTTTTTTTAGGCAAAGTGGCTTTTTGCTTTTTTGAGCTAAAATTCTCCAATCCCTTTTATTTCAAGATGTGTAACCTCGAACAAGTTTTTTATATCAAAAGCCAGTGCATTAGCAATTACTAACATCTCTATAAACAATACTTCGTCAACTGGGATTTTGTTTTCTTCTAGGTCCGAAAGATATTCTCTGTCTATCCCTGTTTCTTCTTCTAATTGCCTTAAACTTAACCCAGCTTTTTCTCTTGCTTCTTTTATTTTTAATTTTACTATCATTAAAACCACCTCTGCTTATTGTTTGCAAAGGTGGTTACTGTTATACTTTTTTTGCTAGTTTTATTATTTTTCTAAAACTTCTTGTTTGCGACATTGCTTTTAAACTTTCTCCAGATAAAATTAAATAATAGTTAGTTAGTTTCCTATATTCTTTTTCATTCCTTATTTTCATTATTTTTATCATTTGTAGAGATTTTTTATACATTTCCTGCATACTATCATCTCCTTTTGTATAGTATAACATCTTATGTTAATTGTGTCTTAAAAAATTTGTCGAATAAATAAATTTTAATAAATTTTTATTTTTTATTGACATACGTAATAATACGTAGTATAATAATAATGTCGAAAGACAATAATATATTCAATAGTAGCTTTTAATTATTGAAGCACTTAAGAAAAAAGGAGGCATACATATGTATCCAAAAGAATTGGTAAAGCTACTAGAAAAAAATGGTTGGGTTAAAATTTCGCAGTCTGGATCTCATTTAAAAATGAGGAAACGGAAACCAGACAGAAATAATTCCTATTCACAATAGGGATATACCTAAAGGTTTAGTAGCAACCATTTTAAAGAGAACGGGACTAAAATAGCAGTCCCCTCTGCTCTATTTTCTGAATATATTAATACTAAAGAGAATATATATAAATAAAGAAGGGATTTTTATGAATAATTATTTTTATCCAGCTGTATTTACTTATGATGAAAATGATAAGTCTTATATGGTTGATTTCATTGATTTAAAAGGTTGTTCCACTTTTGGAAATTCTATTGATGAAGCATATATAATGGCTCAAGATGCTTTAGGATTATATCTATCTGATTTAGAGGATTTCCCTAAACCTACTATTCCTTATAACCATATAAAATTAAAAGAAAATCAATTTATATCTATAATAGAAATTGATTTATTGGAATATAGAAAGAAATATAGTAATATTGCTGTTAAAAAAACATTATCTATACCAACATGGTTGAATACTATAGCTGAGAAAAATGATATTAATTTTTCTCAATTATTACAAAAGGCTTTAAAAAAAGAATTAAATATTAATAGTTAAATCTTGACATATTAAAAAAATTAATTTATTATAATTAAAAGAATATATTATTGTTTAAAAATGAGATTAATAAAAGATAGATTTTCCTTTGTCTATCTTTTATTTTTTAATATCAGCAAAAATCGACACTTCAAATTCAATTTTAAGCCGTTTTTATTTTATTCTAATATACTTACATTTCTTGATTTTGAGCCTTTTTTCATGATTTTAAAATATTTTTATTTTTTTTGAAAAAAGTATTGACATTTTACCGTAACGGTATTATAATGTATTTAAGTTAAACGAAGGGTGGTTACAAAATGGAAACAAGAGAACTAAAATTAATAAAAAATAAAGATGGACACGGAACAACAAACTATAAAATTTGTTTACCAACAAAATGGGTTAATTTTTTAGGTCTAGACAAAGAAGAAAAAGTTGCTGTTTGTTTAGATGATAATAGTATAATTATAAAAAGTAAAGGAGATTTAAAAATGGAAGAAATTATTAAAGAATTAAAAGAAGAATTATTAAATAAGGAGATAACATTGTTAGATTTAGATAATGAAGCAGAAAGAATTACAGGTAGTACAACAAGTTTATTTGACTATGAAGATGAAATTAGACAAGATGGTTCTTGCAATTACTGGATAGAAGAAGATAAAGAAATTATGATAGAGTATCTTGCAAAAAACACCGATGAAGAAATAGAAGAAATGACAGGTGAAGATAAATTAAACATAGAGGTTAAAATTACAGATATAAGAATTTATTAATCTAAAAAGGATATTCGAAAATGAATATCCTTTTTTACACCTTGTGTTATAGTTAAACTTGTTTTTAAATATTAGAAAACTAATATTTATTTAAAATTATAAAATAATTTTAATACATCTTATGTTATAGTTAAACTAAATAAGTTATATTTTTTATATCATAATTGCTAAATATTGTCAATATTTTTTTAAGAATTATTTATAATTTTGATTTATCATGTAGCCCATTTTTCCATTCACTCTTATTTTTACTTTATCCCAAACAAATCCATCTGCATTAGCAACACCTTTTTCTAACACATATAATGTTGTATTTTTAACATATAGTGTAGCAGAACTTCCTTGTGTTGTAGGCTTATTTCTTAAATTAGTATTTCTAGCTAATGTTTTTAATTCGTTTGCATTATTAGAAATTTGATAATTTGCACTATTAAATTTTTCTGTTTTATTTGGTATTCCCATATAATCTGCTGGATTGCTAGTGTCTGCATATTTATTACTTGCATTTCTTATTTCAAAGTGTAAGTGTTTTCCTGTTGAATTTCCAGTTGACCCCATTATTCCTATAACGCTTGTCCTAGAAACTGTTTGCCCTTTACTCACACTAATTTTAGACAAGTGACAAAACCAATGATATCTACCATCTGCATTATTTTTTACAACTATAAAATTGCCATAAGAATTATCCCAACCTGTTCTAGTTACAACTCCATTACAACTAGAATAAATTTCATCATTTTCTCCTATTAGGTCTATTCCTGTGTGCCAACCTGCTTTCCAATCTCCTTCTCTTTTGTATTCGCAAGTTACTTCAAATTTTCCTGTTAATGGTATGTTTGTATCCATCTTCTATTCCTCCTTTTTTTGTTTTAGAATTTCTCCCAATTTTCCTAAGTCTAATCCTGCCTTTTTTAAATTTTCTAATATAGACATTATTTCCATTATACAAATGTAAACTGTAATTATTTGTGCTACTGCTTTTATTCCAAAAGCAAATTCTACAATGTAACCTATTATTATGGCTATTATTAATAGACATTTATGTAATAGACCTTCTCTCATTACTTTGCTGTCTACATTTTTATTTATTAAAGCTTGTATGTATCCTGTTAAAATGTCGAATCCACTTAAAGCTAGTGGTGCTATTATTTGCCAAGCCACAGAACTAAAGCTTAATGTTTGTATTAATTCTTCCATACTATTTTTCCTCACTTTCTAATAATTCAATTGGTTCTGCATATACTTCTTCTACTTTTAAAGTTAAAGTTGTGTATTCTGCGTCTGTTATTTGGTTAACTGCATAAAATACTGCTAATTTAGCATTTACTTCTTCTTTATTTTTGTAGAATTTCTTTGTTATTAAATTCTCTAATAATTTTGATATTTGCATTTATAACACCTCACTTTCTATGTCAGATTGTAAATTATCTAATAATACAGAGCTTGTCTTAGTTGTACTTAATAGTTGGTTAATTGTATTTACTTGTTGCTCTAAATTACTTGTTTTATTGTCTATGTATCTTTTTGTATCTGCTATATATTTTAGCCTTAATTTTGCTATACTATCTGTTGTTATATTTGTTACTAGTTTATATGTTGAGAAATTGTCTAGTTCGTCTAGGATTTTGGTTTGTTCTGGGGTACAAGGCAATTTGGTCGACATCTCTGCCTTAGCATATACCTCTAAAACATTATTTTCTAAAGCTTTCTTAAAGCTTTCTAAATTTGTATATAAATTATTTCTTAATAAAATTCTTTTAGCAAGGATACTATTGCTTACAAATCCATATATATAACCATCTTGAGCTTTCGACGATTCAAGTATAATTCCTCCATATTTATAACTATTTGCTATTATTTTAAATTTTGTTCTATCTTGTGTTGTATTAGTTATATTTAAGAAAAATACTGTATTTTCAACTGAACTTTGTTTCCAGTATTCCTTTCCATTTAATGTAAATTCTTTCCAAGTATGTACTTCTTTCCAGCCATCTGCTTCTTTTACAAAATAGTCTCCTTCTAACATTGGTTTTTGGATTGGTAGTACATAAGTTTCTTTTTTATACGGTACATATTTCCAATTAGATTTATTAGGGTCTGTTTCTAATACAGATAATCTAAATGTAATATTACAAGTTTGTCCTGGTTGCAAAGAAATAAATGTTCTTAATCCTTGTCCTGCACTATTTATGGCAGTTTCTTGAAAAATAACCTTTTGTCCTATTTTTAGATCTGTTAATTGCATAGCACGTCCGTTAAATTGTCCACTACCCTTAGAAGCTGATGTTATATTAAAATTTCCTTCTCCTGAGACGCTTTTTATTTCTGCTACTATCCAGTATTTCTTACCTACAATTAAATCGAGGTTATTTGTAAAGTGATTTAAATAAGTAACTGATTCTTCTGTGTTTTTCCCAGAAGCTGTTATCCAATTATTTTCATCTATTGTTATATGAGAGTTTAAATTTCCATTATAATCTTCTACATTATAATAATTAGCTGTTGTTTTCTTTATTTCTACACTACCTTGTCCGAATTTAGAATAACTTGTTGCTACTGTACCTTTTTCTAGTTTAGGGGAAAATATTCTATTATTAACTGTTTCCCCTTGTTTTACTTGTATATATACATTTTTTAATAAAACCTCTGTATTAAAAGTTAATGTAGAAGCAGTAGCAAGTCCATCAAACCAGTCATTAAATTCTGTACTTTCAACATAAGCTTTTCCGTCTTTTATTGTATATGTTCCTGTTGGTAATTTTACATTTGCTACTAAAGATATTTGTGCTAAACTAGTTGCAGTTCCATTTGCTATTACTGTTCCATCTTCGTTTACTGTAAATGTTACTCCGTTTACTGTTTGTGTTTTAGCAGTATTTTCTAATAAATTTATATTATCCCCTACTGCTCTTATTTCACTTGGATATTCTGGACTTGGACTTGCTCCGTATGCTTCATATAGTTTTGTTACATTCCCCTTGTTTATTTGTGGTTTTATTAAAGCATTCGTCATATTTGTTCCTGCATAAATATATATTCTAACCTTTACATTGTCTTTCGGCTGTAAAGCTTGTGGGGTAGAATTTGGAATATTAACATTATAATCGCTCCCTTGTATTTGTATAAGCATTTTGTTATATCCATATCCATCACACATTCCGCTAAAAACAGACTCTTCTGTAATTGTAAAATTTTTAGTAATGTCTAACGATGTATTTTCTGTTGCCGTTCCATTTAATGTTATAGATTTATCCTTATTTATTTTTACAGTTATTCCATTTACTGTCCTATCTGTTAATATGTTTTCTAATATGTTATACCCTTCTCTTACATCCTGCTCCACATTCCCCAATACTTCTAACTGTCCTTCTAAATCACTACTATCTTCTATATGTATGCTTTGTCCTTCTACTTCCAAATTTATCATGTTTTCTCTGTCTTTTTTTATTTTCTCTTCTAATTTTGTGTTTTGTTCTTGGAGATTTGTGTAATTAGTTTTTAATGTTGCTATTTCGTTGTCTTGTTTAATATCATTTTCTGTGTTTTCTGCTACTTTTTTATTTATTTCGTTTATTTCCTTTTTTATTTCTGTATCGTTATAATTATTCAAGCTTTCTAATTTAGCCTTTAATTCATCAGTAAAATCATTTTTTGATAGTCCTTTTCCCTCTTCTTTTAATTGTCTTAATTCAATTTCATCTGCATTATTATTTACTACTTCTTTAATTTGATTTAAATCTTCTGCATTTACTTTATTTTCTTCTGGAATTTCTGGTTTTGTTTGTAGTGGTGCTTTATCTTTATAATTTATTTTTTTTGTAGCCATTTTCGTTCCTCCTATTTAATAACTTCTACTTGTAAAAATCCTTCAAGTATTTCTG
>DBGCHZ010000025.1:0-59664 GCA_048355915.1 Clostridia bacterium
AAGAAGGACAAATAGTAAAAGAAAATGAGCTAGGAAGCATGTATGTGTGGATACCAAGATATGCATATAGAATAGCAGGAGATAAGAATATAGAAATAAATTTCTTAAAAGGAAATACAGATAAAGATAAAAACAATAAAGAATATACAACAAACGAAAATGTAGACACAAAAACAACAGCAATAGTACACCCAGCATTCAGTTTAGGAGGAGGCCAACTAAGTGGAATATGGGTATCAAAATTCGAAGCAAGTGGAACAAATAAAGATGGACAAGCAGTAGGAAATGGAAGCAGTACATCATCAGCTCAACAATATGCACCAGATGAAACAACAATAGCAAAAAGTTTACCAAATAAAATAAGTTGGAGATATATATCAACAGGTGAAAGCCAAAAAAGAAGCATGGACATAGCAGGAAAACAAAAAGAAAAATATGGACTAGATTATGCAAATAGTCATTTAATAAGAAACAGCGAATGGGGAGCAGTAGCATATTTATGTTATAGCCAATATGGAAATGTACCCAAAATAAATGGAGCAGGTTCAGGCAACCCAGCTACGTATTGGTATGATATTTATACAGGACAAGGACCAAAGGGAAAAAATGATGAAAGTTGGTATAATAGAAATGATGAAACTCATAATTATGATACACAAAACGGAGTATTAGCAAGTACAACAGGAAATGTAACAGGAATATATGATATGAACGGTGGAGCATGGGAAAATGTAGCTGGATACTTGGATAATCAAAATGAAAATTTGACTAGGTATGGAAAAAGTTTAGATGGAAATATAAAATATTTTGAAGGAGGAAAAGTAAATCCAACTTATGCAAGTTTATGGGAAGCATATGAAACAAGTGAAGAAGAAAAAACAAATAAAATATCCCTAGGAGATGGAACAACATTAACACAAGGAGAATTATGGGATTGGAATAAAAGAGAAGAAAAACATCATGAGGCAAGAAAAAGAATAACAGAAGCAAATTATAAAAATATGGCAAAACATAAAGGAATAGGAGTAAATGAAGTATCAACAGCATTTTCTTTTTGTGCACCATTTGCGCCAAGTACAGATAAAAATCCAAATCCAAGGGGATGGTTTAGAACAGTAGAAAAAGCAATAGTAGGAGAACAACAATATGGAGGTGCTTGGGATAGTGATGATGTATTGATAGGTCATAGTGTATATCCATTTTTATTGCGTGGAGGACATTGCAGTTATGGGGCAGGTTCAGGGGTACTTGATTTGAAAGGGATAGAAGGAGATAAGTTTCACAGTCAAGGATTCCGTTCAGTACTTATTATATAATATTTAGAAATTTACAAGGATTTATAGTTAATATTATATAAAAGTATTAGAAAACATGAGTATGTAAAAATAGTTTTATATAAAGTTTTATGCCATTTTCATAATTTTTACTTATAGTGTTAAATTATATTGACAACACTCCTAAAAATAAGTATAATATAAATGTAAATAAAAAAGAAGGAGATAATTATGCTTGCAAAATATTGGAAAAAAATTGGATTATTAATATTAATAATAGCTTGTGTATTTAATGTTATGTCAAAATTAGTCAACAAACTTTCATTAGATAAAGAGATGTTATCTTCTGCACAATATATGTACGAACAACAACAAAATGAAAATAAAACAAAATAAGTCTTGAAAAATAAAATAAAATATGTTATTATTAAACATAGTCATATTATTTTAACATTAAGAAAGAGGTGAACTAGGAATGAAAGAAGGAATACATCCAAATTATAATCAAACAACAATCACATGTGCATGTGGAAATGTTTTAGAAGTAGGTTCAACAAAAAAAGATATAAAAGTAGATATATGTTCTAAATGTCATCCATTCTGGACAGGTAATTTAAGACAAGAAACAGCTGGTGGTAGAGCAGATAGATTCAAGAAAAAATATGGACTTGCATAGAAACAAAAGAGTAGCAAATAAATGCTACTTTATTTTTTTGCCTAAATTTTCTATTGCAAAATTTGTCAAAATATAATAAAATAAGCAAGTAATGGAGGTTATGTCAGTGAATACAAAAAGTGAAGTAAAAGAACAAGAAAAATATATAGAAAAAGTAAAAGAGCTTAATAAAAATAAAGGGTTAAAATACAGTATTTTAACAATGGGCTGTCAATTAAATGAAAATGATTCTGAAAAATTATGTGGAATGCTAGAAGAAATGGGATATATAAAAACAGAAAATCCAAAAGAATCAGATTTGAGTTTATTTAATACTTGCTGTGTAAGAGAAAATGCCGAAGATAAATTGTTTGGAAAATTAGGAGAACTAAAAAAAGTAAAAGAAGAAAGAGGAACAATTATTGCAATTGGTGGTTGTATGATGCAAGAAAAACATATTACAGATAAAATAAAAGAATCATATCCATTTGTTGATGTAATATTTGGAACTCATACATTACATAGATTTCCAGAAGATTTATACAAAGCACTAGTAGAAAAGAAAAAACAAGAAGATATATTAGATATAGATGGAGAAATATATGAAGGGTTACCTATAAAAAGAGAAAGCAATATAAAGGCATCAGTAACAATAATGAATGGATGCAATAATTTTTGTAGTTACTGTATAGTACCTTATGTAAGGGGAAGAGAAAGAAGTAGAAATCCAAAAGACATCATTGAAGAAATAAGAAACCTAGCAAAAGAAGGATATAAAGAGATAACTTTATTAGGTCAAAATGTAAATTCTTATCTTAGGGTAGAAAGAGAAAAAAATATTGAATTTGAAAAATATGAAGGTGTAGATTCTTTTGCAACTTTATTAGAGGCTATAAATAAAATAGGGGGACTAGAAAGAATAAGATTTGTATCACCACACCCAAAAGACTTTACAGATGATGTAATAGAAGCAATTGCAAAATGTGATAAAGTATGTAAATTAGTTCATTTACCGCTTCAATCAGGCAATACAAAAGTTTTAAAGGAAATGAATAGAAAATATACAAAAGAGCAATATTTAGAATTGGTAGAAAAAATGAAAAACAAAATACCAAATTTAACATTATCAACAGATATTATAGTAGGTTTCCCAGGTGAAACAGATGAAGAGTTTGAAGATACTTTAGATGTAGTAAATAAAGTTAAATTTGAGCAAGTATATATGTTTATTTATTCAAGAAGAGTAGGAACTCCGGGAGATAGAATGGAAAATCAAGTTCCAGAAGAAATAAAACATAAAAGATTTGATAGACTAAAAGCCTTAGTAGAAAGCCAAATAGCAGAAAACAACCAAAAATATATAGGAACAATTCAAAAAGTGTTAGTAGAAGGAGAAAGTAAAAATAATTCTGAAATGCTAACAGGAAGAACAGATAGCAATAAAGTTGTGATTTTTGAAGGAGATAAAAATTTAACTAACAAATTTATTAATTTAAAAATTGTTTCAGAACATATGTGGTACTTAAAAGGAAATGCTAATTTTACTGATTTTGGTGATTTTGGGGTCGGAGACAAAAATCATCCTGAAAGTTAAAGTGAAATTTTAATAAGAAAAATAATTTTATAGATAGAATAAATGCGATTTTGTGGGAAAAATGATTTTTGTCTCCGACCCCAAAATCATTTAGGAAGGAGATGCAATGGAGAGAAACTTACATAATGAACAATTAAAAAGAATATGTGAATTAATTTTAGATGGAAAATTAGGAATAATAGATGCTTCAATAAGATTAGGAATGCATAAGCAAACATTTCATGAAAAGTTAATTGAATATATAAATACATCTAATGATATGGAATTAAAGAGAAAGTACATAAAATATGAAGAAGAAAGAAACTCTGATTATTCGTTTATTAATTTTAAGGCATTATTTATTCAAATGATAAAAGACGATGTCGGTCAAAGCGAAATGGCAAGAGAATATTGCATTCCAGCAAGAACTATCAGTAGAGAATTAGAAAAAATTAGAAAAGAAGAAGGATATGAAATTTTATATGAAATGACAAAAGAATTATCTAACAGGAAAATGTGTAGAAAACCTTTTTCTACTTATGAAAGATTATTAATGTGTGCTAATATAGAAAGTTATGACGAAGGACCAGTTATTATAAATAACTTTATTTCAAAAGAAGAAAGAGAATATAAAAGAGCAAAAGAACTTTTAGAAAAGGTAGCAAAAATGCAAGGAACTAAGGAAGAAATAGCAAAAAAAATAGGTGTCGGAGTGAGTACAATAAGAAGAGCTAGAAAAAGAATAGAAGAATATGAAAAAAAGCAAGAAACAAAGAAAATTTTAGAAGAGAAAGAAGGAGAAGAAAGATAAATGGCAGAGTTTTCACCAATGATGCAAAGATATCTTGAAACAAAAGAACAATATAAAGATTGTATATTATTTTATCGTTTAGGAGATTTTTATGAAATGTTCTTTGAAGATGCAATAACAGCAGCTAGAGAACTAGAAATAACACTAACAGGAAAAGATTGTGGACAAAAAGAAAGAGCACCTATGGCAGGTATTCCACATCATGCAGCAGAAATGTATATTTCAAGATTAATAGCTAAAGGATATAAAGTAGCAATTTGTGAACAATTAGAAGACCCTAAAACTACAAAGGGAATAGTTAAAAGAGGTGTTATAAGAGTAGTAACACCAGGAACAATAGTTGATAGTAATATGCTAGAAGAAAGAAAAAATAATTATATAATGTCTATATACAAAACAGGTATATATTTTGGAATTAGTGTATGTGACATATCAACAGGGGAATTTTATGCAGCTGAAATAAAAGATAATAATAATTTTCCACAATTATTAGATGAAATTGCTAGATATTCACCATCTGAGTTAGTTATAAATTCAATGATGGCAGATTGTACTGAGGAAATGGAAAAAATAAAAGAAAGATTTTCAAGTTATATCACAAAATTTCAAGATAAATTTTTTGAAAACAAATCAGATGTTATAAAACTAAGATTTAATTTATTAGATACAAACCAAAAAGAAATTGAAAATATCCAAGAAAAAACACTTTCAGTTCCAGCAATTAACGCATTAATTGAATATATTGAACAAACTCAAATGACAAATTTAGACCATATAAATAAAATAACAATATATCAAATTTCAAAATATATGTCACTTGATATAAATGCTAGAAGAAACCTTGAAATAACAGAAAAAATGAGAGATAAATCTAAAAAAGGAACATTATTATGGGTATTAGATAAAACATCAACATCAATGGGAGGAAGACATTTAAGAAGATGGCTAAATGACCCATTAATAGATACAACTGAAATTAATAGAAGGTTAAATTCAGTTAAAGAACTAAAAGAAGATATAATGTTAAGAGGAGAAGTAATAGAAAATCTAAAAAAAGTTTATGACATAGAGCGTTTAGCAGGTAAAATGGCTTATGGAAATGCAAATGCGAGAGATATGATAACTTTAAAGAATTCATTATCAAAATTACCAGAGGTAAAAAAAGTTTTAGCTAATTGCAAGTCTGAAATGTTAAAAAATTTATTTGAAAATTTAGATGAATTGCAAGATATATATGAGTTAATAGAAAAGTCAATAGTAGATGACCCACCAATGAGTGTAAAAGATGGAGGAATTATAAAACTTGGATTTGATGAAGAAATAGACAAGCTAAAACTAGCAACAACTGAGGGGAAAAATTGGCTTGTCCAATTAGAAGCAGAAGAAAAAGAAAAAACAGGAATAAAGAATTTAAAAATTGGATTTAACAAAGTCTTTGGATATTTTCTAGAAGTAACAAAATCAAATTTAGACCAAGTACCAGAAAGATATATAAGAAAACAAACACTAACAAATGCAGAAAGATATATAACAGAAGAATTAAAGAATTTAGAAAATCAAATATTAGGAGCAGAAGAAAAGGTAATAAATCTAGAATATAATGCATTTACTATGATAAGACAAGAAATTGCTCAAAATATAAAAAGACTGCAAAAGACAGCAACAATAGTGTCAATTTTAGATGTATTAACATCATTTGCCCAAGTAGCAGAAGATATGAATTACTGTATGCCAGAGGTTGATAATTCAGGTGTTATAGACATAAAACAAGGAAGACATCCTGTAATAGAAAAAATGCTAGGAACAGGAGTGTTTGTAGAAAATGATACATATTTAGATAAAGAAGAAAATAGATTATCAATAATTACAGGACCTAATATGGCAGGTAAATCTACATATATGAGACAAGTTGCATTGATTACTTTAATGGCACAAGTAGGAAGCTTTGTTCCGGCACAATCAGCCAAGATAGGTGTAGTTGATAAGATATTTACTAGAGTAGGTGCTTCAGATGATTTGAGTATGGGGCAAAGTACTTTTATGGTAGAAATGATGGAGGTTGCAACAATATTAAAAGAAGCAACTGCAAATAGTTTAGTAATATTAGATGAAATAGGTAGAGGAACATCAACATATGATGGACTATCAATAGCATGGGCAGTAGCTGAATATATAGCAAATAAAGAAAAATGTGGAGCAAAAACATTATTTGCAACTCATTATCATGAATTAACTGAACTAGAAGATAAAATTGAAGGTGTAAAAAATTATTCAATAGCTGTAAAAGAAAAAGGTGAAGATATAATTTTTCTAAGAAAGATTATAAGAGGAGGAACTGATGAAAGTTATGGTATTCATGTTGCAAGATTAGCAGGAGTTCCAAAAGCTGTTACAGAAGAGGCAAATAAAATATTGAAATCTTTAGAAAGAAAAAATATATTAACAGGAAAGAAAGAAGAGAAACAAGACAAAAAACAAGTTGAAGGTCAATTTGATATGTATAATTATAAACTAGCAGAAATAGCACATGAGGTGGATAAAATTAACTTGAATGAATTAACTCCGATTGACGCATTAAATACTTTGGTTAGAATAAAGGAGAAAATGAAATAAGATATAAAAGATATTAAAATATAAAAATATTTATACAAAATTAAGACCATATATAAGATTTTTTTTCCGTATATAACATATTTACAAATAATAAAAATTATGTTAATATATAAAAGTAACAAATAATTATATTTTATTTTAGGAGGAAAAATGTATGGCTGAAAACACATGCAAATTTGAAGTAGCAGCAAATCGGATGGAAAGTTGTATTAAAACAAGACAACACCTAGATGCCAGACATCTAAAAACATTTATCGAGGAGGAAGTTTTGGAATCAATGACAGAACCAAAGCAACTTGAAGAATTCTGTGATATGATAGAATCATATAAGAAAAGAAATTTTCAAGAAGAAAGCGTTGTGTTAAGAATCCTTAAATTAAAAGCAGAGAAAAAACTTGCAGAAATGCAAGGAATGAGTGGCACAGAATATACCACCGAAATTTCTCGCTTAGAGGAAATTTATGCCGGAGAAGAGGATACGAAAATTAAAAACATAATTGATAAGATAAAATGTTAAAAAACTCCAAAGATGAGGGACCTATTATAGGAATCCCTCATCTTTTTATTATATGTGAAAATAAAAAATTTATAAATATATATTGACATATTGTTATAAACTGTTATAATAAAAACATAACAGTCAGAAAGGTGAGAAATATGAACATAATAATTAGTAATAATAGTAGTATTCCAATCTATGAGCAAATAGAAAATGCAATAAAACAAGCGATATTTTCAAATGAATTAAAAGAAGAAGAAATGTTACCATCAGTAAGAAATTTAGCTAATGATTTAAGAATAAGTTTTTTAACAGTAAAAAGAGCATATGATGAGTTAGAAAAATCAGGTTTTATAAAAACAGTTCAGGGAAAAGGTAGCTTCATTTCTCCAAAAAACTTGGAATTAATAAAGGAAGAAAAATTAAAAGAAATACAAAGCTATATTGAAAAAATTTATGAAATTTCTAAGATAGCTGATATTTCTGAAAAAGAGGTAAAAGAATTATTTAAAATAATATTTGAGGAGGAATTTTAAAATGAAAAACAATATTGAATTACAAAATCTTTCAAAAAAGTACAAAGACTTTGAACTAAAAAATATAAGTTTCAATGTACCACAAGGATGTATTGTAGGATTAATTGGAGAAAACGGTGCAGGAAAAACAACTACAATAAAATCCATATTAAATATTACAAAATCAGAAGGAACAATCAAAATATTTGGAGAAGACATTAGAAAAAATGAAAAAGAAATAAAAGAAAAAATTGGAGTTGTCTTAGATGATAGTTTTTTATCAGATTATTTAACTCCAAAGCAAATAAATTCTATAATGAAAGATATATATCCAACTTGGAAGGAAAGTAAATATATAGAACTATTGAAACAATTTAATCTTCCATTAAATAAACTCATAAAAGAATTTTCAAGTGGTATGAAAATGAAATTAAAAATTGCAGTAGCTATATCACACAATCCACAAATTCTAATATTAGATGAGCCAACAAGTGGTCTGGATCCAGTTGTTAGAAGTGAAATATTAGATATATTTAGGAAATATATAGAAGAAGATGAAACGAGGTCAATATTATTATCATCACATATCACAACAGATTTAGAACATATTTCCGATTATATTATTTTTATAGAAAAAGGAAATATAGTATTTAATATGCCAACACTTGAGTTATTAGAAAATTATGGAGTTATAAAATGCAGCAAAGACGATTTCTTAAAAATAGATTCAAAAGATTATATAAGATATAAAAAAGGAAAATATCAATATGAGGTATTAACTGAGGATAAAAATAATATAAGAAAAAAATACAATATAACAACAATTGATAAACCTTCAATTGAAGAAATAATGGTATTTTACATTAAGGGGGAAAAATAATTATGATAAAAGGACTTATAAAAAAAGATTTATATAATTTAGGGAGTTATAAATCATCTTTAATTGTTATGATAATATTTTGTGCAATTGCAATAATAGGAACAAAAGCAGTAAATTATGGACCAATCATAATATGCACAATGATTGGAATGATAGCACTTTCAACATTTAGTTATGATGAAATATCAAAGGCAAATAAATATATATTAACACTGCCAACAAATAGAAAAGAACTAGTAAAAGAAAAATTCATTTTAGCCATTGGAGCAACAATATTTGGAGGAATATTAGGAATATTAATAACAATAATAATAACAAAAATAATGAATTATGTACAACCAATGAATTTCATAAATTTGGACTATACTAATTTATTGTTTTCAACTATTGGAGGAATGTTTGGAATATCATTGATACAAGCAATACAAATACCAACAATATATAAATGGGGTCCTGAAAAAGGACGAATTCAAATGTTTATATTAATATTTCTTTTAGTTGTTTTAATATCAGGGATAGGATTTTTAATAATGAAATCAAATATTAATATAAATTTAGAAATATTTGAGAGTTTTATGGATAGATTTGGAATGATTTTTTTAGTGCTTTTAATAGGAATTATGTATTTTATATCTTATAAAGTATCTTGCAAGATATATAGTAATAAAGAGGAATAGAAAAAACTTAGTGAAAAAATAGTTGACAATGCAAAACAAAAGTTCTACAATATAAACACAATAATATCATATATATAAATTAATAAAGCAAAAATGGTATGGTTGATGGACGATGTTTTATCAGCTTTGCTATTAGAAATAATAGTAATATATCACTGCTTTAAGGAAGATTAAACTATGGACATAAGACAAAGAGGTCGTAACTTTACGACCTCTAAAACATTTTATATTTCAATCTTAGGCTGATATCTCTCCAACCACATATTCACTTGGCAAAGGTATGCCATAAGTTGAGGCCCAGTCATTAACTGCCCAAACCAAGGCCTAGAAAAAGCTTCACCGTTAGACTCTAAAATACTCAAAATATAATCACGATTTAACAAACTATTAATAGGGGCGTCACTTTTCTCCATAATATTAGAAAGCATAAATTTAACCTTAGATAAATAAGTAGGATTATGAGTTTTAGGATAAGGAGATTTTTTTCTATCAACAATTTCATCAGGTAAAAAGTCTTTACACACATACCTTAATAATCCTTTTTCTCTACCTTTTAAAGCTTTCATCTCCCAAGGAATATTCCATACATATTCAGCTAATCTATAATCACAGAAAGGAACTCGTAATTCGAAGCCATTACACATAGACATTCTGTCAGACCTATCTAAAAGAGTTTGCATGAACCAATTTAAAGTTAAATATGAAATTTTTCTTTTTTCAGCAGTTTCTTTTGAATCTGATTCTAAAATTTCAATTTCCTTTAAACTTTCATTATATCGATAATCTATATAATCCTTTAAGTTAATTTTAGATGAAATATCAGAATTTAGTAATTTTTGTCTTTCTTCTATTGCTATTGACCATGGGAAAGTTCCACTATTTAAACTATCTTCTCTAAAAAACCATGGATAGCCACCAAATATTTCGTCGGCACATTCACCGGTTAAGGCAACAGTCATTTCATTTTTTACATTTTTACAAAACAATAGTAAAGAAGAGTCTATATCAGCCATACCGGGCATATCTCTTGCAATCATCGCTTCTTCTAAGCTTGAAGCTAATTCAGGTGTATCAAGAACAATTTTGTGATGTTTTGTATGAAGATTTTTAGTCATTAAATCTATATAGTAGTTATCTGAATTTGGCTGAAAATCACTTTTTACAAAATTTTTATCATTATCGACATAATCAATAGAATATGTATCTAATGGAGGTAATCCTTCTTTTTTATAGTAATCAGCAGCAAATTTTGTTATTATACTTGAATCTAATCCACCAGATAGGAAAGTGCAAATAGGTTTATCAGAAACAAGCTGACTAGTAATAGAATCATTTAAAAGATATCTTATTTTTTCACAAGTTTTTCCTAAACTATCAGTATGTTCTTTTGATTTTAAGCTCCAATATTTAGTAAGATGTAAGCCAGACTTATTAAATACACCAAAATGAGCAGGTTTTAGCTCAAAAATATTTTTAAAAACAGTTGTGCCAGAAGTATGACTAGGACCTATACCAAATAATTCACTAATTCCTTGTGAGTCAATGATTTTTTCAACACCAGGAAATTTTAAAATAGCTTTAATTTCTGATGCAAATATGAAAGTATTATTTTGTATTGTATAAAAGAATGGTTTTACGCCAAAATGGTCACGGGCAATAAATAATTCTTCTTTTTTCGTATTAAAAATGGCAAAAGCAAAAATTCCATTTAAATGATTAACAACAGAATTTCCAAAATGAATATATGATTTTAATAAAATTTCCGTATCTGAATGAGTTTTTATTTCAAATCCATTTTCAATTAATATTTTTTTTAATTCTTTTGTATTATATATTTGACCGTTATAACAAATGATATAATCACCATATGAATAATGTTCAATCATAGGTTGTTTTCCACCTTCTGGGTCAATAACAATTAATCTTTTATGAGCCATATGAACATAATCAGAATAGAAATATCCATCTTCATCAGGTCCTCTTTTATATAACATTGAATTCATTTGTTGTATAACAGTTTTTGAATTATGTATTTTATCAGTAAAATTTGCATATCCAGTAAAACCACACATATATGTAATCCTCCTCATATAATATAATTATTAAAATTAGATAAGTAATTTTAATTTGTTACTTTAATTAAGTATTAAGATAATATTAAGTTTAGAATACTATTTTAAATAGTATTAATAGATATAGTATGATGATATTTTGATTTTTGTTATTATAAAATATCAAAATTAAATAATAAGCCATAATACAGTAGTTTTATTTTTTTATGATATGATGAAACAAATAGATAGAACAATTTTTTCTACAATAAAATTTGAAAATATCATTTATTTGTGATAAAATAATATCCTAATAGTAAAAAATATAATTATTATAAGCAATAAGAAAAGAGGAACAAAATGATAAAAATAAAAAATGCATTTAAACATTTAAAACTAATAACAAAACATAAATGGATAGTTTTTAAATTATGTTGTAAAGCTGGAGTACCATGGAGAGGAATATGCCATGACTTATCAAAATATTCACCAACAGAATTTATTGAAGGTATTAAATATTATCAGGGAAATCGTTCACCTATAACAGCAGCAAAAGAAGAAAAAGGGTATTCAGAAGCATGGTTGCATCATAAAGGAAGAAATAAACATCATAGTGAATATTGGATGGATTTATCTGCCAAAGAAAAGACTCCAATAATGCCATATAAATATACTATTGAGATGTTATGCGATAAGTTGGCAGCAGGAATAGTCTATCAAGGAGATAAATGGAACAAAGAATATCCTATTAAATATTGGAACGAACATGAAAAAGAAAAATTAACACTGAATCCGAAAATGAAAGATTTAATATCAGATTTTTTTCTACAAGTAAGTCAAAAGGGAATAAATGAAGTTGTTAACAAGAAAAAGTTAAAAGATTTATATAACAAGTATTGTAAAGAAAATAAATAAGAAAAAAATTATAGAAGATTAGTGAATTGTAAAATTAAAATAAAAGAATTTAATAAATATTGTAGCAAGAGTTGACAAAAATGAAAAATACTTGTATAATTTTATAGTGATTAATAACGAAAAAATAAGAATAGATATATACATATATCTTAAAGCAAGGGGGGAATTCAAGATGGCACAACCAAAAAGAAGATGGTCAAAAGCTAGAACACATTCAAAAAGATCAACATGGAAAAAAGAGCAACCAACATTTACAAGTTGCCCACATTGCCACGAACCAGTAATGCCACATAGAGTTTGTAAAAACTGTGGATACTATGATGGAAAAGAAATAATAGCTAAAAAAGAAAATGAAAGTGCATAATAATGAATAGAAATAGTACTTGGAAAAGTGCTATTTTTTGCTATTGGAGGAATTTTAATATTTAAAATTTTAAATAATTGAAAACATAAAAATATATAATTTATGGAGATGATAAAATGCCAAAGGGAACATTTTTTAATTTGAATGATGAAAAAAGAGAAAAAATAAAAAAGGCTATTATAAATGAATTTAGTAAACATACAATTGCTAAAGCATCTATAAGCAATATTGTTGAAGAAGCACAAATACCAAGAGGGAGTTTTTATCAATACTTTGAAGATAAAGAAGATGCTTTAAGATATATAATTGACGAATCTATAAAAGTGGAAAAAGAAGAAATAAAAAATTTATTAGATAAAAATAATGGTGATATATTTAAGACATCAATAGACATTTTTAAATATGTTTCTGAGAAAAGCTATAATGATACATATATGATGTTATGTCATAATATTATACAAAAATTGAAAGAAGAAAATATAAATATTTTTGATGGAATTGATTGCAAAAATATGTATCAAGCAAATAAAGAAAAAGGAAATATAATAAATGTAAATATTTTAAAAATAAATAATGAAGAAGACCTAAAATATATGATGAAAATTCTCACAGTAGTAATTAGAGCTTCAATAATTGATGTAGTAACTAAAAAGAAAAGCGAAGAAAAGGCACAAGAAGAGTTAGAAAAACAAATAGAAATATTAAAAAGAGGAATGGCAAAATAAAATACAAAAAAGTACAAAATTTTTAAAAATTCTATACAATTTATAAATTTTATGATATTATATGAAAGAATTACAAAAGAAAGAGAGGTAAAATACGATGTTTGAAAAATTTTTAAAAAGAACAAACTGGACTGATATTGTAATATCTGTTGTTTTTGCAATTTTAGGAATTTTATTTATTGCAAAACCTTCAATAATGCTATCAGCCATATCTACATTATTAGGAGGAGTATTATTTATAATAGGAGTTTTAAAGTTAATAGATTATTTTACATCAAAAGATAAAGAAGATTATCTATTGACAATTTCTCTAATATCAGTAATACTAGGAGTAATTGTTATATTCTGTTCAGATGTTATTAGTGGAATGTTCAGAATTATTTTAGGAATATGGATAATTGCTTGTGGAATAAAAAATTTCCAAACAGCATTGGTATGGAAAGAAATAAAATCTGGTCTTTGGACAGTAACATTAGTATGTTCTTTACTTATGATTATAGCTGGAATTGTAGTATTAGTAAGTAACACTTTGGCATTCCAATTTTTAGGAATAATAATATTAATATATGCAATACTAGATATAATTACAAGAGCAATATTTATTAAAAAAATAAACAATTATTTAGATGATTAATTTAATATAGAAGTTGATTTTCAACATATAAAAATGAGATATTATTAGAAATATAGGGGATATATTCTAATAATATCTCATTTTTTAGTTTTATAATATAAATAGAAAATAAATTTTATATCAAATTTATTTACTTTTTACTAATAAAGTAATAATATTATTGACAACAAATAAATTTATTAATAAAATTTATATAAATAAAAAAAGGAGAAAAAATAAATGCCAAATATATTTGATTATATAAAATGGAGAGGGGATTTAGATTTTGAAACTGTTGAATTTAATGAGGTTGATAATTTAATTTTATCAAGAATTGCATATTTTCCATTTGATAATTATTTAAAAGAAGGGGAAAAAGCTAGTCTAAGAGAAATTTATAAATTAATTAAAAATAGTAATAATAATGACAATTATTTACAAAAAGAAGACATAGACCTTTTACCATTATTAGCTAATAGTAAGAGATTTGGAAAAATAAGACTATCAGATTATGTGAATAAAATAGATGAAAAAGAAGAAAAACAATTTTCAGCAATAACAATAATATTACCTAATGAATGTGTATATGTAGCTTTTAGGGGAACTGACAATACAATTGTTGGCTGGAAAGAAGATTTTAATATGAGTTTTCAAGACTTAGTGCCTTCTCAAATAGACGCAGTAGAATATTTGGAAAATGTGGGTAAAAAATATAGAAAAAAATTGATAGTTGGTGGTCATTCAAAAGGAGGAAATTTAGCAGTATATTCTGCTATGTGTTGTAATGAAAAAATTGGAAAAAGAATAATAGATATATATAATAATGATGGACCAGGTTTTCAAGAGAATATAATAAAATCAAAAGAATATAAAGAAATAATTACAAAGGTACATACATTCATGCCTCAAAGCTCAATAATAGGAAGATTATTAAATAATAAAGGAAAATGTAAAATATTAAAAAGTACTCAAACAGGAATAATGCAACATGATTTATATACTTGGCAATTAATAGGAACAAAATTTATAGAAACTGAATTTACAAATTCAAGCAATTTTGTAGATAATACAATAACGCAATGGTTAAAAGAAGTTGATGCAGAACAAAGAGGAAAATTTATTGATACATTGTTTGAGATACTTAGTAAAACAAATGCCAAAACTATTCCTGAAATGGGAGAGAATTGGTTTATAAGTGCTAAAACAATATTAAAAACTTATAAAAACATAGATGAACAAAATAAACAAATAATATTAAAAACATTAACAGCTTTATTCAACATTGCTAAGGGAAATATAAATATACGAAAAGTATCAAAGTTGCATAAACCAAAACATCGTGATTCTATTATATAGGAAAAAATTAGAGCAATAAAAAGACTTTAAAAAAAATATATTTTATGATAAAATAATTAATATAAATATAAATGAAAGAAGAATAGTATGAATAGAAAAGAAGAAATAAAAAAAGATAAAAGAAGAATAATAATAACAGTAATTGCTATATTATCAATAGTCGTTGTATCAATAGTAATATTTTGTATAATATGTAAAATATCTCAAACTAACGAAGTGCCAGATGATAAAAATAAAAATTCGATAGAAGCTTTATATCAAGTACAAAATCAAAATGAAGAAGAGGATTTAAAGCTTGGAAAAACATCAGATTGGGAATTAATATTGGTAAATAAAGAAAATAAAATACCAGAAGATTACAAAACCAACCTAAAAGAAATAGAAAATAACTATGAAATAGATGAAAGAATTGCAGAAAGTTTAGAAAATATGCTAAATGACGCAAGAAAAGAAGGTTTAAATCCAATTATATGTTCAGCTTATAGAAGCAGAGAACATCAAATAGAATTATATAATAAAAAAGTAAAAGAATATAAAAGGCAAGGGTACAATCAAAAAACAGCAGAAGAAAAAGCAAGTACTTGGATTGCAATTCCAGGAACAGGAGAACATGAAACAGGATTGTCAGTAGATATAGTATCAAAAAATTATCAAGTATTAGACGAAGAACAAGAAAAAACAAAAGAACAAAAATGGTTAATAGAAAATTGTCATAAATATGGATTTATTTTGAGATATCCAACAGAGAAAAAAGAAATAACAAAAATAAACTATGAACCATGGCATTATAGATATGTTGGTATTAAAAATGCTGAATTCATAAAAGAAAAAGATATGTGCTTAGAAGAATATATAGAGTACTTAAATACTATGGAAAAAAACAGTAAAGAAGAGGTTTAAAACAAATTAAAGACTTTACTGTTTTTTTGTATTTTTTTGGTGATTTTGGGGTCGTGATTTTGGGGTCGGAGACAAAAATCATGATGAAATTAAAAAATAACAATGAATATTACAAAAATGTAAGGAATGATTAATAAAAATCGATGGATAAAATGAAAAAAAGAATATAAGATAAAACAAATTAAGAATTTATTAATAATATCTATATAAATATTTAATAACTAAAATATATAATGTAATAAAACATAGAAAAATAAGGGAGATAAAATGGAAAAAGAAAATAGAGTAAATGAATTTAGTAAAATATTTATTATATTTATGATAGGAAGCATTATAGGATATATTGTAGAGATGATAGTAGCATTAGTACAAAATGGACATTTTGAATCTAGGCAAGGGTTGATATATGGACCATTTACGCCAGTTTATGGAATAGGAATAATAGCTTACTATATAATTTTTAAATTTGTAAAAACTCGTAACAAAGGAAAAGTATTTTTAATTTCAATGTTACTAGGAGGAATTATAGAATATATTTGTTCATATTTGCAAGAGAAAATATTTGGAACTATCTCATGGGACTATTCAAATTGGATATTTAATATAAATGGTAGAACTACGCTGATACATTCTGTGTATTGGGGAATTGCAGGTATTTTGTATGTAACATTAATAGAACCATTTATACCAAAGATAGATAATTTTATGAAAATTAAATATATGAAATTAGCAAGTAATCTTCTATTAATATTTATGATTTTTAATATTTCGATTTCAACGATAGCGGCTCTAAGACAAAGCGAAAGGGCAAATAATATTCCACCAGAAAATAAAGTCGAATTATTTTTAGACAATTATTATTCAGATGAATATATGGAAGAAATATTTTCAAATGCCAAACGAGAGACTTAATGTAATACATTTAAAAAGAGGCAAATACTTAAAATTTTAAAAATCTTAATAAAGAAAAAATAATAAAGTTAGATATATTCAATATAAAAATTAAAGTTTTTTTATATTTAATATATTTTTTTATTGTAATTATAAAAAATAAGTCGAAATATTAATAAAAAATAATAATCTTTTACAAGTTTCGACAAATTTTTTGTGAAACAAGTAGTAAAATATGTCTATATATAACAAAAAAAGAAAAAAATAAAGTTGAAAATATTAATGCAAGAGAAGAAGCAAAATATATAATAAAGTATTTTTGAAGGGAAGGATTTTTTATGGATGAAATAAAAGTAATTATTGCAGATGATAATATAGAAATACTAAACAAATTAAAAGAGATTTTAGAAAAAATAAGTAAAATAAAATTGTTAGGAATAGCCAAAGATGGAAAAGAAGAATATGAAATAATAAAAAATATGAAACCAGACTTGGTACTAACTGATTTAGAAATGCCAGAGCTAACAGGAATAGAAGTATTAGAAAAGCTAGAACAAGAGAAAACAGAAAAAATACCACAAGTAATATTTATTACTGGAAAACCATCAACTGATTTTATAAAAAGAGCAATAAAAATAGGAGCATTAGATATAATATATAAACCATTTAAAGATGAAAAAATTGAAGACATAATAGAAAGAAATAAAAATGTTATATTAGAAGAGAAAAAATCAAAAATAGAAAATAATATTATGATAGAAGAAACTAATATATTTAAAAAATTCATGAGAAAAATAAGGAATAATATCGATAGTATTATTAATGGAAATAAAGAAAAAAGAAGCTTGAAGGAGCAAAAATAATATAAAAGATATACATTTTTTACAATAGAATGGCTTTGGGTTTTAGTTTTGTTAAGCGAAAAAATAAAATTAGAACTTAAAGCTATTTATAATGAATAACAAGAAATTATTATATGTAATTAAAATTAATTTATCAATAAAATTATCAAAAAAGCAACTCTTTTCATATTATATAAAATGAAAGGAGTTTTATAATATGGATTATGAATTAATGATGAATGGAAATGTAAAAATAGGTCAAAAAGCACCTGAGTTTAGTGCAATGACTACTTGCGGAGAAATATGCTTGAATGATTATAAAGGAAAATGGTTGGTTTTATTTTCGCACCCAGGAGATTTTACCCCGGTATGTACAACAGAAATGATAGCATTTACAAGAGCACATACATATTTTAAAGAATTAAATACTGAATTACTAGGATTAAGTATCGATAGTAATGCTTCACATCTTGCATGGATATATGACATATATTGTAGAACAGGAATACAAATATCCTTCCCAATAATAGCAGACAGAAACGGAGAAATAGCAAGAAAATATGGAATGATATCAAATGATATAAGCAATACAGAAACAGTAAGAAATGTATATATAATAGACGATAAAGGTATAATCAGGGCTATATTTGTATATCCAATGAATATAGGAAGATTTATACCAGAAATAATTAGAACAATACAAGCATTGCAAGTATCAGAATGTAGTAAAGGCATGACAGGTGCAAACTGGATTCCAAATCAACCAATAATAATGCCAATGCCAAAAACATATTGTGAGTTGCAAGAAAGAGCAAATCAACTGAGAGATGATAGAAATGGAATAAGTTGGTACCTAGGTTTTAAAAGTATAGAAGAAAAATGCAAAAAAAGTGATGAAGATAAATAAGGAGGAGTAATATAAAAATATATTAAATAAAACTATTGTTTAAGCTATATTTTTAAAATTTATTTTTAACTGAATAGGAAACTTTCAATGAAATTTATTAATTTTACAACAAAAATGAAATTAGTTTTAGTGTTAAATATATAAGAAAAATAAAAATTAAATTTCCTATTCAGTTAAAAAATTAAAATAGTAACTATTTTATAATGCTTTTCATTATAATTTGAAAACTAAAACAAGATAAAAAAGTAAGGGAAAATTCTTTTCATTAAATAAAGTCATAAAATCTATAATTGTGCTAATAATAAGTATAGTAAAAATAATAGAAAGGACACAATTATGAGAAAATCTATATGGCAAGAAAAAACATATAACAATGAGAATAATTTAGAAGAGGATAAAAAAGAAACAATAAAACAAAAAGAGAAAAAATCAAAAGAAATTGAAAAAGAAGTAGATGTATGTATAATAGGAGCAGGAATAACGGGAATCACTTGTGGTTATGAATTATCAAAATTAGGCTATACTGTTTCTATAATAGAAAAAAATGAGATTGGCTCAGGGACAACAGGCAGAACAACTGGAAAAATAACCAGTCAACATGATATTTTTTATAATTACTTAGAAGAAGCATTTGATATTAGTACAGCAAAAAAATATTTAGAAGCAAATGAAAATGCAATTAATAAAATTGAAAATAGAATAAAAAATGAAAATATAGAATGCGACTTTGAAAGAATGAATAGTTATATTTATACTACTAAGAAGGAAGAAATAAATCAGCTTGAAAAGGAATTTAAAACATTAGAAAAGCTAAAATATCAATGTGAATATATAACAAATTTAGACTTACCTTTTAAGATAGAAGGAGGAATATGTTTTAAAAATCAAGCACAATTTCATCCAATAAAATATATAAATGGATTAGCTAAATATATTGAAGAAAAAGGAAATAAAATTTATACACATACAATAGCAAAAGAGATAAAGAAAAATAATGAAAAGTATATAATAGAAACAGATAAATTTTCAATATCTGCATCATATGTAATAATGTCAAGTCATTATCCATTTTTTAAAATTAAAGGCTTATATTCAGCTAAAATGTATCAATCAATGTCATATTTAATTGCAATTGAAACTAAAAAACAACTACCAAGTGGTATGTATATAAGTATAAGTAATCCCAACATAACAATAAGAAAGGCAAAATATAATGAAAAAGATGTGTTATTAATAGGTGGTGGAGATAATAAAACAGGTAAAGAGGTAAATTACGAAGAATGTTATGGAAGATTAGAAAAATTTGCAAGAAAATATTATCCAGATGCTAAAATATTAGCAAAATGGAATGCACAAGATTGTGTAACATTGGATAAATTACCATATATAGGACAAGCATCGAACTTATTACCAAATGTTTATGTAGCAACAGGATTTAAAAAATGGGGAATGACATTATCATCGGTTGCAGTTGATATAATTGTAGATGATATCGTAGGCAGAAAAAATGAATATAAAGAGATATTCTTAGCTTCAAGAATGCAACCAATAAAAAATCATGAAGAAATGAAAAATATGTTAGTAGATTCTAGTAAAGCATTGGTTATAAATAAATTAAAAGAAAAAGATATTGTGGAGAAAAAGATAAAAAAGGAAACAGGAGGAATAATTGAAATAAATGGTAGAAAAGTAGGAATATACAAAGATGAAAAAGGAAAAATATATGCAGTAAATCCTAAGTGTACACATTTAGGCTGTTTGCTTGTATGGAATCAAGTTGAGAAAACTTGGGATTGCCCTTGCCATGGTTCACGATTTGATTATAGAGGAAAAAATATAGTAGAACCAGCATATGACGATTTGGATATAATAGATATTTCAAAATTATAGTATGAGTTAAAATACTATTTAATTATATAGTTTAATATAAAAAATAATATAAATAACAAGGAAAATAGTTTTATTATAAAAATATAAATATTAAAATATAATATAATTAATAATGAACAAATTTATAAATGATATTAAAACTTAAATATTGAATATAAATAAAAAATATTCGCATAATAATAAATGAGTAATGATATTATTTGCTATAAAATTAAAAGTAAAATAATAGTTTTAATGAAATCCGAAATTTCGATTTTATTTTTAAGAAGGAAAGGAAGATGACAAAATGGAAGGAAATCAAAAAATACATTGCACAGTAGAAAGTTGTAAATATAATGAAAAAAGTGAGAATTTATGCAAATTACAAGCAATACAAGTAGCTCCAACAGAGAATTGTAAAACAAAAAAAGCCGATGAATCTATGTGTTCAAGTTATATTTATGAGAAGAATTAATTTTCTTCTCATTTTTTTCTTGACATATTAGAAAATAAGAAATAAAATAGCAATAGCAAAACAAAGGCAAAAGCCGGAAATGGAGGAAAAAGATTATGTTAGTTACAACAAAAGAAATGTTTGAAAAATCAATGAAAGAAGGATTTGCAATAGGGGCATTTAATGTTAATAATATGGAAATAGTACAAGCAATAATGGATGCAGCGGCAGAAAATAAATCACCTGTAATATTACAAGCTTCATCTAGTGCAATAAAATATGCAAGAATAGGATATTTAATGAAAATGGTAGAAGCAGCAGTAGAAGAACATCCAGAAGTTCCAGTTGCAATACATTTAGACCATGGACCAGACTTTGAAACAGCAAAAATGTGTATAGATAATGGATTTACATCTGTAATGATTGATGGTTCAAAATATGACTTTGAAGAAAATATTGCATTAACAAAAAAAGTAGTTGATTATGCACATAGTAAAGGAGTAGTTGTAGAAGCTGAACTTGGAAAATTAGCAGGAATTGAAGATGATGTAAATGTATCAGAATCAGATGCAATGTATACTGACCCAGAACAAGCAGAAGAATTTGTAAGAAGAACAGGATGTGATTCATTAGCAATAGCTATTGGAACAAGCCATGGAGCATATAAATTTAAAGGAGAAGCTAAATTAAGATTTGACATATTAAAAGAAATAAAAGAAAGAATACCAAATACTCCAATAGTATTACATGGAGCTTCAACAGTTATACCTGAATTAGTAGAAATGTGTAATGAATATGGAGGAAATATTCCAGGAGCAAAAGGTGTACCAGATGAAATATTAAAAGAAGCAAGTAAATCAGGAGTATCAAAAATTAATGTTGATACAGATTTAAGATTAGCTTTAACTGCTGGGATAAGAAAAGTGTTAAAAGAAGAACCAAACGCATTTGACCCAAGAAAATATTTAACACCTGCAAGAGAATTAGTAAAAGAAACAGTATCACATAAAATGAAAGATGTATTTGGATCAAGCAATAAAATATAATAAAAATCTTTTAAAGATAGATTTTTAATACGAATTTCTAGTTTATAGAAAAAGTATGTACAATAAAAAATGATTGCATAGAATGTTATAATTCTAATGCAGTCATTTTTTATTGTAACGAATATTTTATGTTTTAGAAATTTAATCGTAAAAATAAAACCTATATTACTAATAATAAAAATTCATATAAAGTAGTGTATATGTAAATTTTAACTATAATTTTTAGATTTTAAATTTACAGCAATTTGTCTTTGAGCATCTTTTTTAGCTAAATCTTGTCTTTTATCATAAAGTTTTTTTCCTTTACCAATACCTAATTCTAATTTGACTAAATTTCCTTTAAAATACATATTTAAAGGAATTAAACTATAACCTTTTTGATTAATTAGACCAACTAATTTATTAATTTCTTTTCTGTTTAAAAGTAGTTTTCTAGTTCTTAAAGGGTCTTTATTAAAAATATTACCTTGTTCATAAGGACTAATGTGCATACCATAAACAAATGCTTCTCCGTTTTTTATGTTAGCATAGCTATCTTTTAAATTAGCTTTACCATTTCGAATAGATTTAATTTCAGTACCATAAAGAACTATACCAGCTTCTAATTTACTTTCAATATTGTAATTATGATAGGCAGTAGGGTTTTTGGCAATTAATTTTGTATTCATAATAATTATAAATCCTCCTAATTTAATTTTAAAAGTGTTTTTCAGGATATAATATGTTAAATTCATATTTTATTAATTCGTAATATCTCTTTACTATATAACTATATTTTATTTTTATATAAATGATATTATATCATAAATATAACTAATATAAAATGAAAATATAAAATAAATTTATTTTTGTAGAAGCTGATTTTTTAATATAATAAAATATAGATGTCATAAAGAAAAAATAAGAAAGAAAAAATTTGATTTTTAATCTTTATATTTTTTTATGACATCTATTAAAATTAGACATAGTATTATCTTAATTCAACCATTTTAATAGTATTTGGAAATATTATTTTATGATAATATTATCTTCTATTATTATATTTAGAAGAATTTGTTTGCATTGAATAATACCAAACGGCAGCAATAATTGCTAATGCAGCTATACCAATAATTAACCAAGTCCAAGCAGTAGCGCCCATACCCATAAAAGTAGTTGTACCATCAGCAGAAGTTCTAGTAGCACTATAAGTATTGTTATTCATATTATTAGACATATTTCCAGAGTTATTAGTAATTCCCTCAGTTACAGTATTACCAGCATTATCCATAGTATTTTCCATAGAACCTGTTACATTTTTAGAGCCATTAGATATATCTTCAACAGTATTTCTGCTAGTTCCTTCAACATTATTTATTGCACCTGATACACCATTTTTAACATCTTCAGCTATATTTTTTGCTGATTCACCCATATCATGCATTGCACCATCTACGGCAAAACAACTAGTAGCAAAAAACATAACGACACATGTAATTAATGATAAAGTAATAAATAATTTTTTATGCATAAAATTTGCCTCCTTTTTATTAATATATTTGCTAATGTTTTTAATAAATTATTAGCAAATAAGATATAATAATAGTATTGAAAAAAAAGAGCAAAATATACATAAAATAAAAAAGATATAAATGTAAATTTAAAATAATTATTTGAATTTTATCGTTATAAAGGATAAGAAAAGTATTAATATAAATAACAAAAAAATACAAAAGTAAAAGCAAAATAGAGAGAATAAAAAAATACCAAATCTTAATATTTCTATCAGATTTGGTACAAAATTTAAAATTTATTTTTTTAATCTTATTAATATAGCAATTCCTAATAAAATTAATAAAATTCCAATTACAATTAATAATATATTAAGAATATCAGAAATTTGTAATTCACCACTTGATTGACCTCCAACAACAGTTTGTGTAACTGGTGGAGTAGTTTTATTAGCTGTTGAAGAATTGTTTGAAGAAGTATTAGAGCTTCCTGAATCTACTGAGTTTGTACTTTCATTAGAAGAATTACTAGCTTCATTTGTAGATGTATTCGAAGCATTTTCTGTTGAAGCTGAATTGTTTGCATTATCTGGATTAGCTGTATTAGTTGTTTCTTCATTAGTTGAAGAACCTTCATCATCAGTTAAATCCATATTGACAGCATATGTAGATGCTGAAAAACTTACTAAAACAAAAGATATTAGTAAAACTAATAATATTTTTAATTTTTTTGACATAATTAAATTACCTCCATAAATAAATTCTCTTAAATTCATACACAATAATATCACAAAAATAAAACAAATGTCTAGTAATTTAATAAAATTGTTTAATTTTATTTTTTTATATGCTATAATGTGAAAAACAATGAGAGTAGTGAAGGTAGATAAGCAAAAATTATGCAATAAAAGATAAAAAATATTTTTAAAAGCTTTTTACTTGTTATGCAATCAAAAATATGATAATAAAGTATTGGAATTATACAATAAAAAAGGAGAAAATAATGTCAAAAATATTAATAGTAGAAGATGATGAAAAACTAAGAAAAGAATTAAAAATTTTTTTAGAAAATAATGGTTATGAGGTCAAAATATTAGAGCAATTCAAAAATGCAGTAGACAATATATTAAAAGAAAATGCAGATTTAATATTATTAGATATAAATTTACCATATGCAGATGGAGAATATATATGTAAAGAAATTAGAAAAGTTTCAGATTTGCCAATAATAATGGTGACAAGTAGAAACAGCGAAATTGACGAACTAATAAGTTTAAATAATGGGGCAGACCAATATGTTGTAAAACCATATAATGTTCAGATACTATTAGCTAAAATAGCAGGTCTTTTAAAAAGAAGCCAAAATACAGAGACTAATCAAAACAAGATAAATTGTAATGATTTTATTTTAAATATATCAAAAAGTTGTATAGAAAGAGATGATGAGAAAAAAGAGTTAACAAAAAATGAACTAAAAATTTTACACTATTTAGCTTTAAAAAAGGGACAAATAGTTTCAAGAGACGAGATAATAAATTATTTATGGGATAGTGAAAGTTTTATAGATGATAATACACTAACTGTAAACATGACAAGGTTAAGAACAAAATTAGATGAAATAGGTTTACAAAATAGAATAGAAACCAAAAGAGGACAGGGGTATATGTTAAAATGAGCTTAAAAAGTTTTATAAAAGATAAAGTAATATATATAATATTTTTAGTTCTAAGTATATTTGCAGTACAAACATTTTTATTAACAGTACAAACAAATTTATATGTAAGAGTTTGTATAGGAATAATTCCAATAATTTTATTTACAATAGCATTAATAATTGAGTATTGCACTAAAAATAAATATTACAAGAGAATTAATGAAAAATTAGAAGAATTAGACGAAAAATATTTAGTATCTGAGTTAATGGAAACACCCAATTTTGTAGAAGGTCAAAAAACAAAAGCTATAATTCAAGAGGCTGGAAAATCAATGCTAGAAAATGTGAATAAATATAAATACTTACAAGAAGATTACAAAGAATATATAGAATTATGGATTCATGAGATAAAAATACCAATAGCAACAAGTAAATTAATAATAGAAAACAATCCATCAGAAGCAACAAAAAGCATAAATGAAGAATTAGATAAAATAGAAAATTATATTGAACAAGCTCTTTATTATGCAAGAAGCAATAATGTTGAAAAAGATTATTATATAAGAAAAACTAGCTTAAAAGAAATAGTAAATACAGCAATTTTAAAAAATAAAAGAAGCTTATTACAAAACAAAATTAATATAGAAATACACGATGTAGAAAAAGACATCTACACAGATAATAAATGGTGTACATTTATTTTAAATCAGATAATACAAAATTCAATAAAATATAGCAAAAAAGAAAATAAAAAAATAGAAATATACAGCGAAGATAAAAAAGAAAAGGTAATTCTATACATAAAAGACAACGGAATAGGAATAAAACAAGGAGAAATAACAAGAGTATTTGAAAAAGGATTTACAGGAGAAAATGGAAGAATTGATGGGAAGAAATCAACAGGATTAGGACTATATTTATGTAAGGTACTTTGTACTAGATTAGGTTTAGGAATAGAGCTAAACTCTGAAATTAATTTAGGAACAGAAATAAAAATTATTTTTCCAAGAAGTAGTTTCATAAAATGATAAATATACAAATAATATTAAAAATCAGTTATAAAAATATTTGTTAAAAATTTGACAAATACTTAAATGTTAAGTATAATAAATATAGGAAATGACAATCGCAGAAATGCGGTTACCACATAAAAATATGGATAAACGACACATCGCTCTGCCAAGCAAATGTGCCGTTTTTTTATTTGCTCAAAAAGATAACCAAAGTTATAATTAAGGCAATATTTATGATAGTTATACCTATTAATCCGTAGAATAATAGATAAATTATTGATAATAATACTGATTCTACCATAGACACCACCTCCGTTCTCACAGTAACACTGTGTATGTAGGTGGCAACACGAACACATCTACTTTTCTCATTTCCTATAAATATTACTATACAGTATTTTTTAATGAAATTCAACCGAACAAAACAAATTTTTACAACTTTTTTAATGATTTTGGGGTCGTGATTTTGGGGTCGGAGACAAAAATCATTCAACCAGAAATCATTTAGCTTACAAAACTGTAAGCTAAATGTAAGCAAAAAGAATTGCATAAAACAAGCTCCTTTCGTATAATTAAGATAATCTTAAATATGCGAAAGGAGTTGTTTTTTAATGAACAATATATTAGAGGTAAAAAATATAGAAAAATACTATGGAAACAAATCAAATCTAACAAAAGCAATAGATAATATTAGTTTTACAGTAAAAGAAGGAGAATTTATAGGAATAATGGGAGCATCGGGCTCAGGTAAGACTACATTATTAAATTGCATTTCAACAATAGATAGAGTAACCTCAGGGAAAATTGTAATAAATAATCAAGATATTACAAAATTAAAAGGAAACAAACTAAATAAATTCAGAAGAGAAGAATTAGGATTTATATTTCAAGATTTTAACCTTTTAGATACACTAACAGCTCGTGAGAATATAGCACTAGCATTAACTATACAAAAAGTAAATGTTAAAGAGATTGATAAAAGAGTTGAAAAAGTTGCTAATCAGCTTGGAATAACGGAAATATTAAATAAATATCCATATCAAATTTCAGGAGGGCAAAAGCAAAGAGTTGCATCAGCAAGAGCTATAATAACCAATCCTAAATTAATATTGGCAGATGAGCCAACTGGGGCATTAGATTCAAAATCAGCAAGACAATTACTCGAAAATTTAGAGGCGTTAAATAATGAATTTAATGCAACTATATTAATGGTAACACATGATTCATTTACAGCTAGTTATGCAAATAGAATATTATTTATAAAAGATGGAAAAATTTTCAACGAATTAGTAAAAGGCGAAGATACTAGAAAACAGTTTTTTGAAAAAATAATAGAAGTTCAAACTCTATTAGGAGGTGAACTAGGCGATGTTATTTAAGTTATCTTTAAAAAATATAAAAAAGAGTTTTAAAGATTATGCAATATATTTCTTAACCTTAGTTTTAGGAATAGCAATTTTCTATATGTTTAACTCATTAGATAGTCAACAAGCAATGTTAGAAGTATCACAATCAACAAAAGATATTATGACATTAATGATTGATATGTTAGGTATGGTATCTGTATTTGTAGCAGTAATTTTAGCATTACTAATTGTCTATGCTAATAATTTTATTGTAAATAGAAGAAAAAAAGAATTTGGTATATATATGACCTTGGGAATGGGAAAAAGGCAAATTTCTAGAATAATATTATTAGAAACAATATTTATAGGAATTATCTCACTTGCAGTAGGAATATTGGTAGGTGTATTAGGTGCACAATTTATGTCCATTTTAGTAGCAAAGTTATTTGAAGCAGATATGAGTAAATTTACATTTGTATTTTCAAAAACAGCTTGTATAAAAACTTGTATATATTTTGCAATTATGTATTTAGTAGTAATTGTATTTAATGCAATTACAATATCAAAGTATAAATTAATAAACTTACTTACAGCAAATAAGAAAAATGAAACAGTAAAAATAAAAAATCCAATAATTTGTATTATAGTATTTTTAATATCAATAGGTATATTAGCTTATGATTATTATAAAGTTACAGGTGGTGTAAAGACACTTTCAACGGTAGATAAAGTTATACCAATTATATTAAGTGGAATTGTAGCTACTGTATTATTTTTCTGGTCTTTGTCAGGATTTATATTAAAAGTTGTTCAAACAAGGAAAAAAGTATATTATAAAGATGCAAATATGTTTGTATTAAGACAATTAAACAACAAAATAAATACAACAGTAATAAGTGTAAGTTTAATTTGCTTGATGTTATTTATGACAATGAGTATTTTATCTTCTGCATTTTCATTAAGAAACACAATGCAAAAAGATTTAAAAGAAATGACACCAGTAGATTTGAATTTATATAAAACTTTAAATCTTCCAGAAACTTATACTACATCAAAAGGTGAAACAAAACAATATTCACAAAAAGAAATAGAAGAATCAAAAATTACAATGCAAAAATCCTTAGAAAATGTTGGATTTGATATGAATCTGCTAAAAGATGTAGTAGAAATACCAATTTATGCAACAAATGAATTAACATTAAAAGATAGTTTTGGAAAACAATATGAAAGAATAAAAAATGAATATTCAATGATGATTGGATTTGATATAGCAGAAACAATAGTAAAAATATCTGATTATAATAAAATTGCAAGACTATATGGTGAAGAAGAATATTACTTGAATGATGATGAATATATGGTATTATGCGATTTTGATTCATTAAAAGTTCTAAGAGATTCTAGTTTGCGTGATAATACAGAAATAACAGTTGGTGGGAAAAAGTACAAACCTAAATATAATGAATGTAAAGAAGGTTTTATTATGATATCAACAAGCCATACAAATGGTGGAATTGTATTAGTGCCAGATAGTTGCAACTTAACAGAAGATATGAAAGAACAATCAATTTTGGCTGCAAACTATAATGCAGAGTCAGAAGAGGAAAAAGAGAAAATAGATGATATCTTTGCAACTAGAGATTCTGAAATTGCTAAAAAAATGATAGAAAATGGAGTAAAAGTTGATGGATTAACAAAAATAGTTGTAATAGCATCAAGTGTAGGAATGGCAACAATTGTTACATTTATAGCAATATATTTAGGAATAATATTCTTAATAGCAAGTTCAGCAATATTAGCATTAAAACAATTAACAGAAAGTTCAGATAATAAGCAAAGATATATGATTTTAAGAAGAATTGGTGCAGATGAAAAGATGATTAATAGAGCATTATTTAGACAAATAGGTATATTCTTCATATTACCACTAATTTTAGCAGTAGTACATTCAATTTTTGGAATTCAATTTGTAATGTCAATGATGGCTGGATTATGTAGTCCAGAAGATTTATTGCCATCAATCATAATATCTGTGATAGTTATTGGAGGAATATATGGTTTATATTTCTTAGCAACATACTTAGAAAGTAAAAATATAATAAGAGAAGAAGATTAATCACATCAAAAAACTAGGTGAAAATTATTTATTATAAATATTGCAAAACAAGGATATTAATGTTAAACTTTAAAAAATATATTAATTTATAAAACAATATGGGGGATAAATAAGTGAAAAAATTAAAAAAAATAATAATAACAATAGTATCGATAATATTTATTATAATTACAGGATGTGCAATATATGAAATAAGTACAGTAAATAATCAATATTATATAAGTGAAAAAAACTTAGAAATACCAATTTTCGTATATCATGATATTGTAAATGATAAATCAGAAGTATATTATGACTATATGCAAACAACAAAAGAAGTATTTGAAAATCAAATGAGAGGATTAAAGAAAATAGGATATCGTTTCATAACATTTGAAGATTTAAAAGAATATAAAGAAGGAAAAAAAGAACTGTATAAAAAATCTTGTATAGTAACATTTGATGATGGGTATGAAGGTGTTTATAAAAATGCTTATCCAATAGCTAATAAATATGATATACCATTTACAATGTTTGTTATAACTGATAATATCGGAAACACGGGGACAATTACTTGGAAACAAGCAAAAGAAATGAATAATAGTGGATTAGTAACGATTGCCTCTCACAGCCAAAATCATGTAGAGTTTAACAAAATATCAACTGATGACGCAATAAATAATGTTAATAAATCATATGAAGAAATAGAAAAAAATCTATCAAGTAGTAAAACTAAAATTTTCACATATCCATATGGATTATATACAGAAGAGGAAATAGAAAAATTAAGAACATTAGGATATGTCCAAAACTTAACAGATAATAAAATTAATAAAAGTAAAAACTTAGATTTATCAAGACTACATAGATGTTATCCATTAAGTGATTCAACACCTAAAATTGTCTTTAAGATGATGTATCGAAGCATTCGCTACAATTAAAAATAAAATTAATAGTTATATAAAAAATGTAAAAATAATAAAATAGATGAGATTAAAAAAATTTTAATTCTCATCTATTTTATATTTTTTTGAACAAAATTACTTTATTTATGAGGACTATCAAAAATCAAAGAAATAATATAATTACAAAGCTGAGTTTCAGACAAAGAATTATCAGATTTTATCCACCAAATAATAGTTGAAATTACAGCCCCTGCATAAAATTGAGAAATAACCTCAATAGGCACATCATGTGAAATTCCATTTATTTCTTCTTTATTTAACATTTCATATATATAGGAAATACAAGCATTTGTAAATATATTTATAATTCCACTATCAGAATTTTTCTTTAATATGTTTTTGAAAAACACCTTATTTTCTCCAATATATTCAAGCATACTCATAACCATTTTAGTATAGAAATCTTTATTATTTGAATATGTGTTATGAGAAATTTTTTCCAAAATTTCTTGTTCAACATCTTTAATGCAGTAATCAAGTAATTCATATTTATCGGAAAAATGACTATAAAAAGTTGTTCTATGTACCATTGCCAAATTGCAAATATCATTTACTCTTATTTCTTCAAATGACTTTTTAGATAATAGTTCCATTAATGCTTTTTTTAAAAATAGATATGTTTTTTTAACTCTTAGATCTTTCATTTTACATCATTCCTTATTAAAAAATTATATTATAAATAAATTATAAAGCAAATTATATACAAAAGTAAAGATAATAAACAAATGTATATACAAAAAATAAAAAATGTATAATAACTATCACAAGTATAGGATTTGTTGTTGCAAAATAAGAGAAAAAAACTATAATAAAAAATAGTAAAAATTTTATAGGAGGAAGTAGAAATGGATAAGAAAAAGAAAATAATGAAATGGATTATAATAGTAGCAATTATTGTAATACCAGTAATGTATAGCTTTTTTTATCTAAAAGCATTTTGGGACCCATATGGAAACTTACATGGAATGAAAATAGCAATTGTAAATTTAGATAAAGGAAGCAATAATGAAAATCTAGGAAATAATCTAGTAGATGAATTAAAAGAAAAAGATGTAATGAGCATAGAGGTATTAAATGACAGCAAAAAAGCAGAAGATGGTTTGATAAATGAAGAATACTATGCAACAATAACTATTCCAGAAAATTTCACACAAGATTTAAATTCAGCAGAGAATAAAGATAGAAAAACAACTACAATAACATATTCACCAAACCAAAAAAGCAATTACTTAGCATCACAAATAATTGCAAAAGTAGTAACAACAGTTGAAACTGAATTAAGAAGCGAAGTAAGTGAAAAAGTTGTAGAAACTTTATCAAACAAACTAAATGAAGTACCAGAAAAAATGCAAGATATATCAGATGGAGCAACACAAATAAAAGACGGAGCTAATCAATTATCAACAGGATTACAAGCATTAAATTCAGGAACAAATGAATTACAAACAAATTATAATAAATTTGATGCTGGTGTAGATACAGCATATAATGGAAGCAAAGAATTGAACAATGGACTTAATCAATTAAATAGTGGAGCAGAACAACTATATCAAGGAACTACACAACTTGAAAATGCAACTAAAAATTTATCAGCAGTAACATCAGGAGTAAATCAAATTTCAACAGGAGCAAGTAATTTATCATCAGGAGTTTCAGCATATGTAAATGGAGTAAATACAGCAATATCAGGAGTTAATAATACAGTATCACAAGTAAAAACATTAGGAGCAGATATACAAAGTTATGTGGCAAAAAATCCAACTGTAATGGCAGATCCAAATTTTCAAAAAATAATGAAAGATTTACAAAATATAAATAATTCAGCAGGAAATATGCAAGGATTAAACACATTAAAAACAAAAGGAAATGAATTAAAAGCAGGAGCAAATAACTTAAATTCAGGGATACAAACATTTGCTAGTCAAGCTAAGAAATTACAAGATTTACAAACAGGTGTTAAAACTTTAAATACAGGAATGTTAGAATTAAAACAAGGATTAAGCAAAGCACAAACAGGAAGCAATGCGTTAACATCAGGATTAAATGAATTAAGCGTAAATTCTAAAAAAGTATCAACAGGAATAAATCAATTAAATGAAGGTTCAAAACAAGCACTTGATGGAAGCAATGAATTAGTAGCAGGTACAAATACATTTAAAACAGAAATAGATAATGGAATACAAGATACAAAAGAACAATTAACAAACTTAGAAGGCTTAGATGAATATGTAGCAAATCCAGTAAAAATAGAAGAAAAAGATTATGCACAAGTAAATTCTTATGGATTAGGTTTTGCACCATACTTTATGTCTATATCACTATGGGTAGGTGGATTAATCATGTTAGTAATGTTATATAATGACCCAGAAGATAGATATAAATTATTAGGAAAAAATGCTAAAAATAAATATTTAAGAACAGCATTATATATTGGAATATCAGCTATTCAAGGAATTGTATTAGGATTCTTATTGAAATTAGGCTTAGGATTTGATGTAACAAATATGTGGTTATATTATGGAACTTGTATATTAATTTCAATGGCATTTACAAGTATAGTTCAATTCTTAATTGTAAACTTTGGAGATGTAGGTAAATTTTTATGTATATTATTGTTAGTTTTACAATTAGCAGCAAGTGGAGGAACATTCCCAATAGAAACAGTACCTGAATTCTTCCAAAATATTTATAGTATAATGCCAATGAATTATACAATTAGATTGATAAAAGAAGCGTTAATAAATATAAATATGGATATGGTTATTAGTAATATTACAGTGTTAGTTGGAATATTTGTAGCATTTACAGGATTAACGATGTTATTAGATTTTATAAGAGATAAGAAGAATAAGAAAGATGAAAACATAACAAATGAAAATGTAAAATAAATGATATAATTTTATATTAGGTTTAATTGTTCGTTGATTATTTAGTAATATAAATAGTTGATGGACAATTTTTCTTTTGGAATTGGCCGCTCGAAATTGGTTATATTTTATAAGTTATATTATTTTAGAAGTAGATAAGATACTGTAAATATTAGAAATGCTTAATAAGTGAAATGTAAAAATATACCTATATAAAATGTTTTATAAAAAATGCTAAAACTTAGATAGAAAATGTATAGCGAATTTTGGAGATTTGTGTTATAGTAAGTTTTAATGAATAGGGGAAATAATTTATATTAGGAAGGGAAGGATATTGTAAATGAAAGTAGTAAGTAAACAAAGAAATAGTAAGATGTGTATTATATGTGGGATGGATAATCCAATAGGGTTAAAGGCTCAGTTTTATAATATGGAAGATGGAAGCGTAATGACACCGTTTCAATATAAAAAGGAACATCAAAGTTTTCCTCAAAGAGTCCATGGAGGAATAATAGCGGCGATGCTTGATGAATTAGGGTTAAGAGCTTGTTGGACTGAGAGTGAAGAAATATTTGGAGTTACAACATCTATGGAAGTGAAATATAGAAAACCAGTACCATATGATACAGAACTAATAGGAAGAGGTAGAGTTGAGAAAGAAACATCTAAATTTTTAAAAGTTAGGACAGAAATAATGAATAAATCAGGACAAGTATTAGCTGAAGCAGGAGTAAAGTATATAAAATTGCCAATAGAACAAATTGCAAATGATATTGATGTTCATGAAGAAATGCATTATTTGATAGAAGATGATATAAAAGAAATAAATTTTGAAGAGATATAAACATAATAGAAAAATAAGTAATTAATAATAGATGAAGCCAAAAGGTATTTGAAATAAATATTGTTAAAATATTTTTTGTATTATAACTATAAAGAGTTAAGTGAAGGGAGAAAGAATTTTTATATGAATATAAGTTTTAGAGAAATACCTAATGAAAAGATAGAATATAACAAATTAAAAGAATTATACCAAAAAGCATTTCCGAAAGATGAAAGATTACCACTTTGGATATTGAAAATAAAATCAAAAAGAAAAAATGAGTTTTTTTATAGTATCTATGATGAAGAAAAGTTTATTGGTTTAACATATTTAATTAATAATGATAATATAACTTATGTTCTTTATCTAGCAATAGATTCTAATAACAGAGGAAAAGGATATGGTAGTATAGTATTAGATAAAATAAAAGAGGAAAGTAATCAAGAAAGTGTTGTTTTGTGTATAGAGGAAATTGATTCAAATGCTGATAATTATGAACAAAGAGTAAAGAGAAAAAAATTCTATGAAAGAAATGAATTTATTGAAACAGGATATAAAAGTAAAGAAGGAAAGAGATTTTACGAAATTTTAACATATGGAAAAAAGCATGAAAAGCAAACATATGAAAAAATGATGAAAAAAATTTGGGGAAATGTATTATATGCACTTTTAGGTATAAAAGTAGAAAAAATATAGCGAAGCACTAAATAATATAAAAAATATTAATGGAGTTTTTATGAGTTTTTGTACTTTGCTATATATAAAAATATTTCAAAAGAAAGAATGTGATTATATGAATAAAATTTATATGAATGGAGAGTTTATAACTCTAGAAAATAAGGAAATAGAAGCGATATTAGTAGAAAACGGGAAAATAAGAAAAACAGGAACAAAAGATGAAATTTTGAAGCTAAAAGATGATGAAACTAAAATAATTGATTTAGAAGGAAAAACAATGATGCCAGCATTTATAGACCCTCATAGTCACTTTTTTGCAGTAGCAAATAGTCTATTACAAGTATCATTAGAAAAATGTAAAAGTGTTAAAGAAATACAAGATGAATTATTAAAATATAAAAATGAAAATCATATAGAAGAGGGAAAATGGATTGTAGCTTGTGGATATGACCATAATATTTTATCAGAAAAAAGACATATAACAAAAAAAGAATTAGATGAAATAATTCCAAATAATCCTATAATAATTCACCATAAATCAGGACACAATGGAGTTTTAAATTCAAAAGGTTTAGAATGGTTAAATATAACAAAAGAAACTATACCACCATTTGGAGGAAAAATAGAAAAAGTAAATGATGAATTAACAGGATATTTAGAAGAAAATGCTTTTATTGAAGTGGTAAAGAAAATTCCAATGGCAAATTTGGAGGATTTAGTAGCATTGTGTGGAAGAGCACAAAAGAAATATGCGTCATATGGAATAACAACACTTCAAGAAGGTATGATGGTAAAAGAGCTAATGCCAATATATAAAAAATTGGTAGAAGATAAAAAATTATACTTAGATGTAATAGCATATATGGACAAAAAGGCAGAAGATGAAATAAAAGAAAACTTTAAAGAAAACATAAAAAAATATAAAAATCATTTTAAAATAGGTGGAATAAAAATATTTTTAGATGGTTCACCACAAAGTAGAACAGCGTGGATGAGAACACCATATATAGATGACAAAGAATATTATGGTTATGGAACTATGAATGATGAAGATGTAAAAAAAGATGTAGAAAGTGCATATGAAGAAAAATTACAAATATTAGCTCACTGCAATGGAGATAAAGCCGCAGAACAATATATTAATGCAATAAAATCAACAAATAAAGAAATAGAAGAAATCAGACCAGTATTAATACATGGACAATTATTAGGAACAGACCAATTAAAAGAAATAAAAGAAAATGGAATAATTCCTTCATTTTTCATTGCACATATATATCATTGGGGAGATATTCATATAAAGAATTTTGGATTTGAAAGAGCAAGTAAAATAAGCCCAGCAGGTAGTGCAATACAAAATGATATAAAATTTACTTTCCATCAAGATGCACCAGTAATAGAACCAAATATGTTTGAAACAATATGGTGTGCAGTAAATAGAAAAACAAAAGAAGGAAAAATTTTAGGAGAAGATGAAAAAATATCAGTTTTAGATGCTATAAAAGCAGTTACAATCAATTCAGCATATCAATATTTTGAAGAAGATTATAAAGGAAGCATAAAAGAAGGAAAATTTGCTGATTTGATTATAGTAGATAAAAATCCATTAAAAGTTGAGAAAGAAGAAATTAGAAATATAAAAGTTTTGGAAACTATAAAAAGTGGAGAGACTGTTTGGAAAAATGGATAAAGGATTTTTTTAAACAAAATGTAAAAAATTTATACTATTTATAATTAAATACAAAAAAATTGAAAAAATGGAGATGTAAATAGTGAAGAAAAAAACATTTATAAGTGCATTAATTATATTTTTATTAGTTGTAATAGCTAGTTTAGGATATTTTGTTATTAAACAATTTAATGAGCCATCTTTTTATGCAATAATAGAAGAAAAAATAGAAAAAGATAATGGCAATACAATAATTTTTATAAAAGGACTTGAAACAAATGAAGAACAATGGAGAGAAGAATTTTATTTTAATATAGAAAAAAATGAAAAAGTAGAGATAAATTATAAAAATAAGAATATTAGTATTTCAGATTTAAAAGTAGGGGACAAAGTACAAATCACTTTTGAGGACGAAATAATAGACTCAATATATCCAACGCCATTACATGAAATTACAAAAATTAAATTGATAGATAATAATGAAATATAAAATAGATGTAATAAAAATAATGTAATTGAGATAGATATTATAAAATTATTAAGTAGGAGATAAAAAATGAAAATATTATTCGCAACAACAAATCCAGCAAAAATAAAAAAATATGCGAAAAAATTGCAAGAAAGAGATATAGAAATATTAACAATAAAAGACTTAGGAATAAATTTGAAACCAGAAGAAAGTGGAAAAAATGCAATAGAAAATGCGTACATAAAAGCAAAAGCATATTATGATGAAACAAAAATAACAACAATAGGAATGGACAACAATTTATATATAGAAGAATTACCAGAAGAAAAACAGCCGGGAACATATGTAAGAAGAGTAAACGGAAAAGAATTAACCGATGAAGAAATGATAGAATATTATAGTAATCTGGTAAACGAATATGGTGGAAAATTAACTGCTAAATGGGTATATGGTATGGTAATATATAATGGTAAAGAAACAAAAGAATACAGTTGGAGCAAAGATAATTTTTATTTTGTAGGAAAGCCTTGTGAAAAAAGAAATCCTGGATATCCACTAGATTCTATATCAATATTGCCAGAATGTAATAAATATTTTGTTGAATTAAATGAAGAAGATAAAAAGAAAAATAATGAGAATTATAAAGAAGATGATGTTATAGATTTTATAGTAAATAATATATAAAAAATTTGAATTTGCTAAATATAATATATTGAATATTAACCAATAAATAACAATAGCCATTAAATTAAGAAAATATAAATTAATTATAAATGAGAATAGAAAAGTGACGAAAATGTAATAAAAATGTAATATAAATCGATGTTAATTAATATAAAAAAGTTTTATAATAAAAATATAAAGAAATAAAAAAAGTACTAAAAGAAGGTGGTAAGAAATGAAAAAAGTTTTAAAAGCACTAATAGTCTTGATATTAATAGGTCTTAGTTTATCAATATTAGTTATTGGCAATGGATATAATATGTATAAAGAGGCAGTAGATAAAATAAGCATTGAAGATAAAGTAAAAGAGATTCAAAACAAAGAAAATTACACAAAGATTTCAGAATTACCACAAATGTATATAAATGCAGTAATTAGCGTTGAGGACCATAGATTTTATAAACACCCAGGTATTGACATAATTTCAATAGGAAGAGCAGTAATAAACGATATTAAAGCTATGAGTTTTGTAGAAGGTGGAAGCACAATTACACAACAATTAGCCAAAAATATATATTTTACGCAAGAAAAGAAAATCGAAAGAAAGATAGCAGAAGTATTTATGGCATTTGATATAGAAAAGAAATATGATAAAAATGAAATATTAGAACTGTATGTAAATACAAGCTATTTTGGAGATGGATATTATACAGTAAAAGAAGCAAGTAGAGGATATTTTGCAAAAGAACCGATAGAAATGAGCGATGGCGAATGTATTATGTTAGCAGGAATACCAAATGCTCCTAGTGCATATGCACCAACAAAAAATCCAGAATTAGCAAAACAGAGGCAAAAACAAGTAATGGAAAAAATGATAAAAAATAAATATTTAACACAAGAAGAAGCATATAAAATATTAGAAAAATGACAGTTCTCATAGATTAAAAAATAATATTTAGATTAGGAGATTGAGTAATGAAAGAACAAAAGAATACAGAAAAATTAGCAGGAATTATTTTAAAAATAATTAAGGCTTTTGCAATTTATTTAATATTAGCAATAATAGCAGTTGTAGCGCTTATTGGATATGCATTGATTTTTAAATAAATTTTCAGATTATATTTTTTAAAAGTAGAGTACTTATTATGTTGAATTCTCATATGCAACTTTATTTGTGTGTTAACATATCTAACAATTAGGAGGGAAAATAAAATTGTTAAATATGTTAATTATTGATGATGAAATGAGTTGTATAAAAAGGTTAATATCTGATATTTTAAAAAATGAACAAGATGTGAGATTATTGGATATTGCGACCAATGGAATAGAGGCATTAAATATATTAGAAAAAAACAAAGTGGATATTATTTTATTAGATTTAAAAATGCCTAAAATGAATGGAATTGATTTGATAGGAGATTTAGAAAGACGAAAGCTACAATTATATGAAAAATCTATAATTGTAATAACTGCTGAAGATCTAATGTTACAAAAAATCATAAAAAGTCCACTGATATATTCTTATCAATTAAAGCCAATAGTACAAGAGATGTTACTAAAAGATATAAAAGATATTATAAAAGAGAAATCGTTAATAGAAAAAAACGAAAAATTAGATAAAAAAATTGTATCAGAATTAAAATATTTAAATTATAATTTGACACATTTAGGAACTCAATATTTAAAAGAGTGCATTAAGATAGACTTTTTAAAATATAATGGGGAAGCAGAAAATTTAAGCAAACAAATATACCCAATGATAGCAAAAAAGTACAATAAAAAAATTTTTTCTATTAAAAATAATATAATTAAAGCGACAAGTTATATGTATAATGAGTGTAAAATAGAAAATTTAATGAAATATTTTGGATATGAAATTGATTATAAACCGACTCCAAAGATTGTTATAAAAGCTATAGTTAGAAAATTATAAATCACCTTTTTTATTCTTTTTTTAAAATATGGCAAAATAGTAGTATTATTAGTACAGTAATTGAGAAATCGATACAATATCTAAATAATTGATATCATAATGATATTGATTATATAAAAAGTGGTAGCAGTAGATTTTTATATTATGGAGGTAAACCAATATGAGAAAAGCTACATTAAAAAAATCTATGGTAACATTAACAGCTATTGCAATGATGGCAGTTACTCCAATTACTTCTTTTGCTGCAGAGAAAACAGAAAATGAGAATGCTGTAATTGAAAATAAAGGAGAAAACAATAGCAATTATGATATTGCACCATTTGCATACTATGATCCAGCATCATTTACTTTCTGGGGAAGTAATACAGGAAGTCAACGATGGTATGATGGAGGACATATGGCTGCTGAAATTACTGCAAGTAGTGATACTCCGGGATTAACAATGCAAGTTACTGCCCATATTATTGGCAAAGGAGATTTTACTTGGAATGTGAGAGTTGATGGGAAAATGCACAAAAAAAACTGGATTAGCTTAGGAACAAGTTCTGGAAGAAATGTATATTTCACATATTCTTGTTCACAGAATCCAAATGCAAGGATCACTGTTCATAACAAGAGTTATAGCTGGTAAAATTTAGTAGTCAACATATAAATATTAGCAACTATTCAAATGCTATTGCTACTAACTTTTGAGAGGATGGGGTCTCCTATCCTCTTTTTTCTATTTATGTATTTATTCAACTAAAACGATATGACAAAATATCTAATAAATGGAGGAAAAAATGATAAATGAAGATAAAGTAATAATAGAATTAATAAATAAATCAATAGCAAAAGATGAGAAAGCTTTTAAAAGTTTAATATATTTAATACAGCCAGAAATGTATAAGATAGCAAAAATAAAGCTAAAAAAAGAAGAATATATTTATGATGTTATTCAAGAAACAATAATATTGATATATAAGCACTTAAAAAAACTAAAGAATAAGGAATTTTTTAGAACATGGTCAATGAGAATTTTAATAAATGAATGCAATAAATTGTATAGGAAAATTGAGAAGAAAAGAAAAAAATTCATAAACTATGCTGAAAAGGAAGAGATGCAATATGAATGCTTCGAAAGTATAGAAGCAGAAATAAATATGAACAAATTATTAGACTGTTTAAATGATTACGAAAAAATAGTAGTGACACTATATTATAAAGATAATTATACAACAAAAGAAATATCTGACATATTGAATGAACCAGAAGGAACAATAAAGAGCAGAATACATAGAGCTAAGGAAAAAATGAAGAAATATATTAAGGAGGAAAATTTATATGAAGGAAAATTTTGATGATTTTTTAAAAAGGAAACTTAAAGAAGAATCTATGGAAGAAAAAATTGCTTATTCTAATATAGATAAAATAATTGATAATATGTTTGAAAAAAGAAGAAAAAATAAAAAAATCTTGTTAATGGTATTACCTTTGATTTTAATGTCATCTACTGTTTTTGCTGTTGCTTATAGTATATTTAATTTATCTAGTGTTGGAATAGATGATACTTGTCTAAATATAGCAACAGAGAATGGATATATACAAAAACTAAATATGATAAGTGAAGAATATGAAGGATTATCAATAAGTATTGACAAATTTATGATTGACGATATAAATATGGATATTTCATTTGAATATAAATTAAATAATAAAGATTTGAAAGATATAAAAAACATTTACCTACAAGATTTATATATTTATGATGAGAATAATAACATTTTATTTAAAGAGAAAGAAAAAAATTTTGAAAATGTTATAGCTAAAACAAGTGGATACTCAAAAATAAGAAAAGAGGGAGATATATTAAAAAATACATTATTTGCTCAATCAAATAATTTTCCTAGAAGTGAAAAAATATTTATTGAATTTAATAAAGTTATTTTAAATTGTGCTAAAAATAATATAGAAGTAAATGGAGAATGGAAGTTTGAAATAAATGTTCCGGAATTTATGGTAAATAGAAGAGCTATCAATTATAAAAATATTTCAAATAATAATTGTAATAAAAATATAACAATAAAAAACATGAAGTTAACAAATACTGGTTTGACAATTAATGTTGAAGTTTTAAATAATGAAATATTAAATAATTCTAAAATAGAAGTAATAGTCAATAATAAAAAAATAAAAGCGAACGATAATATATTCGAAATGAATCCAAGAACAGATAAAAACTCAGCAGAATATATATTTACATATAATTTAACCAAATATGATGCACCAGACCAAATTAAATTAGAAATAAAAAATGAAAAAGAGGAAAGAGAGATAATATTTATTAAGGATGGAGAAACATAAAATATGTGATGTTATATTTTACACTTTATTAGTTATTATTTTTTTTGTTATGTACTATTTTATATCACAAAAGGAAGGATACCATGAAGATGAAATGTTTTCTTATGGTTCTTCCAATTATAAATATGATAATATTTTTCAACCATATGGATATAGGGATTATATTAATAGTACAATAGATGAAGTTATTTTTGACGATGGAAATATAATAAAAAATATATTATATTATTTAAAGAACCCAAATATATTTATAAACAAATTAAATGAAAAGCAATCTGAAGAAAAAACAATATGGAAAACTAAACAAGAGGCTATTGAATATTTAACTATACAACAACAGGATATATTAAGTTTATTTTCAATATATTATAATCAATCAAGAGATTCACACCCTCCATTGTTTTATTTTATAGTACATATAGTTTCTATATTTTTCTTAGGGAATTTTTCAAAGTATATAATATTTATTATTAATATTAGTTTATTTATTTGTTGCCTTATAATTATTAGAAAGATTTTTAGATTATTTAATAGAGAAATTCTAGTATTTCCGACAGTTATATTATACGGATTAAGTATAGGAGCAGTATCAACTGTAATTTTTCAAAGAATGTATATGCTTTTAACATTTTTTATAATTTATTATACTTATATTAATATGTATATTGTAAAAAATGATTTTAACATAGATAAAAAGACAAAAACGAAGTTAATAATTACAATTATATTAGGTTTTTTAAGTCAATATTATTTTTGTATATATGCACTCTTTATGTTTGTTATTATGCAAATAACCATGTTAATTAAAAAGAAAAAGAACAATTGTAAAATTTTACTATTATCTTATATAAAATCAGCATGTATAGGTGTACTAGTATTTCCCGCATCAATTTATCATATATTTTTTTCATATAGAGGAATATCTAATATATCGAATCAGTATGATATATGTGATTTTTTTAATATACTATGTGAATCATATAGTTGCAATATACTATTAGGGGTTTTTATAGTAATTATTATAATTATAGTCTCTGTTAATATATTGAAAATAAAAAAAGATTATTTTTTGCCAATATTATTATTTAGTATAACAGGTTATATAATAGTAGTTTCTAAAATTTCACCATATTTAGATTTAAGATATATTATGGGAATTTTACCTATATTAGCAATTATAATTAGTTTGACAATAGATTATATTTGTAAAAATAATTGGAAAATAATATCGTTTATTTTATTAGCTATTTCAATAACTAATTTAATAAATAATTCTCCGAAATATTTATATAAAGGATACAATGAAAATATTGAAATTGCAAAAGAGAACAATAATTTGAAATTTATATATATAGAAGATAATGGATTTAATCACATTCAAAGTATGCCAGAATTTATGATATATGATGAAAGTATGATATTAAATGTAAACAAAAACGAATTAAGATATTTAGAGAACAATAAAAAATTAGAAGATGAAAAAGAATTTATTGTAAGCATAAAGAAATATTTGAATGTTGAGAAAATTTTGGATGAAATATTAGAAATAACCCAAAGAGATAAATATATATTATTGCTTGATGGAAATAATGAAACTGGAAATGTGATATATAAAATTAGTTAAAAATATGTAAAAATGAAATAATTAAGAAATAAATATGCTAAAATAATACAAGAGGTTATAATATGGAAGAAAAATTAAATAAATTATATAATGAATGCGTAGAAGAACTAAAAACAATCGGACTAAATGTAATAAATAATGAAATAATTGGAATAATTGATATATGTTTCTCAAAAAGAAACACTAAAAGGTATGGATGTTGTAAACAAGAAGAACCAGTAAAAACAGATTATTACATTAAAAGATATAAGAATGGTTTTAGAATTGTATATAATAGATTTAAAAAACATCATATAGAAATTAGCAAGTGGGTTATGGAACTAAATGACGATATTATAAAAAATACTATAATACACGAAATAATTCATTGTTTTCCGAATTGCAATAATCATGGGAAAAGGTTTCAAGAATATGCTAGTTTTATAAATAAGAAACTAGGTTATAATATTAAAACTTTAGGAAATAAAGAAGAGGATTTTAGAAAAAGTAATTTGGAGTATAAAGAAAACTTAGCTACTTATAAATATAAGATTATTTGTAAAGAGTGTGGAGCTATAATATATAGACAGAGATTAAAAAAGAATTTAATAAAAAAATACCGTTGTGGTAAGTGTAATGGGAGATTAGAGATAGTTATTTAAATTAAAATATGTTGAAAAAAGTACAAGATTTGGATTGAACATGCTAAGAATAAAAGTAAAAAAGTATAATTTGTGTTTTGAGGGCAGAATTTCTGCTCTTTTTTAATTATTACAAAACTGTAATTTTATTTTAATACTAAACTTGCTATAATTAGCTTAACAAAAAACATATATTTTAAATTTAGTGTAAAAACTAAATGAAAGGAGATCTTATGAAAGATGTTTTAAAAATAGAAAATTTAAAAAAATATTATGGTTTAAATAGTAATATAACAAAAGCAGTAAATGGAATTTCATTAAATATTTCAGAAAGTGAATTTGTAGCAATAATGGGTGCAAGTGGAAGTGGAAAAACAACATTATTAAATTGTATTTCTACCATAGATACAGTAACAAGTGGACATATTTATATAGACAATAAAGACATAACAACAGTAAAAGAAGATGACTTAGCAGATTTCAGAAGAGAAAATTTAGGATTTATTTTTCAAGATTTCAATTTATTAGATACATTAACAATTGCAGAAAATATCGCATTATCATTAATAATTAATAAACATAACATAAATGAAATTGATAACAAAGTGAACTCTATTGCTAGTAAATTAGGAATTAGCGATATACTAGAAAAATTTCCTTACGAAGTATCAGGAGGACAAAAACAAAGATGTGCTTGTGCAAGAGCATTAATAAATAAACCTAAATTGATATTAGCAGATGAACCAACAGGTGCATTGGATAGTAAATCTTCAAGAATGCTATTAGAAACAATGGAAGAAATGAACGAAAATTTAAAAGCAACCATTTTAATGGTTACACATGATTCTTTTAGTGCTAGTTTTTGTGGTAGAGTATTATTCTTAAAAGATGGAAAAATATTTAATGAAATAATTAAAGGAGAAAAAACACGAAAAGAATTCTTTAATGAGATATTAGATATGCTTACACTTTTAGGAGGTGATGTTGGTAATGTTAAATAAATTAGCTTTTAGAAATGTAAAAAGAAGCATTAAAGACTATATCATATATTTAATAACAATTACAATTTCATTTTCACTTATATTTGCATTAAACCTAATATCTAGCTCAGAAGCAGTAGTTGAATTATCAAAAGGATTAGATACCTTTGCTTATGTTTTATATTTTATAAATGCAATAGTTATATTTGTTATATGTTTTTTAATAAACTATACAACAAAATTCATGTTTGAAAAGCGAAGTAAAGAATTTGGAATGTATATGCTTTTAGGAATAAAAAAGAAAAAAATATCTCAAATGTTTTTAATAGAAAATTTATTAATAGGCTTGCTTTCATTAGTATTAGCAATTCCAATAGGATTTATTGTAAGTCAATTTATGTCAATGGTAATAGTTAGCATATTAGGGTTACCACAAGCAATATTTATTGAATTAAATGTGATGTCAATTCTTCTACTATTAATGTATTTTGCAATAATATATGTGTTAGTCTTATTTAGAGCAAATCACAGAATGAAAAAAATAAATATTCATGATTTATTATATTTAGAAAAACAAAATGAACAAAAAATAACTAAAAAGAAAAGACATCGCAATATTATATTTGTTATAAGCCTGATAATAGGTATTGCAGGATTAGTAGTTTGGAATTCACAATGGACTTTAAAAAATGCAGGAAATCAATCAACACCAAATTATTTGATGTTAAGTATGGCATTAATTATAATAAGTATATATGGAGTAATGATAAGTGTAGCAGATTTCATATTATCATTTATTTTAAACAATAAAAAAATAAAATATAAAAAAGACAATTTATTTGTTGCAAGAGCATTTTCATCTAAAACAAGGACAATGGGATTTACATTAGGAACATTAACAATGTTAATTACACTAACATTATTTTTCTTAAATGTTTCTAGTTTTAATAAAGGAATGTATGACTATCAAATAACTATGGAAGCACCTTATGAGGTTACTGTTGCAGACAAAAGAGAACATTTACCAGAATATTTAGAAGTAATAAAAGAAGATTATACGATTAAAGATTATTTTATATATGACATATATAAAGATAAATCAGCAAGTATATTAAAAACTATGTCAAGCTATGATTATAAAGGTGATGATAAAAAATTTGATCCTGTAATAAAACTAAGTGATTATAATAAATTATTAGAATTAAAAGGCAAAAAACCAATTACAATAAATAATGATGAATACTCTGTAATAACAGATATTGCCGGAGAAACTTATATAAATGAATTTCCTTCATTTAAAGAAATAACATTATCAAATGGTATAAAATTAAAACAAAAAGAAATTATAACAGAAGATTATTGGCTAAGGCTTTCAAATACAACTTATACACTCATTTTACCAGATGATGCGATATCTAACTTAGAAATAGATGAAAGTCATTTAATAGTAAACACAACAGAAAATACAAAAGCAGAATTAGAAACAAAAATAGAAGATAGAATGAAAAAATATTTAACCTACATAAATGAAGATGGAGAAGAAATAAATACATTTTATAAAGTTATGGTAAGGGGAACTATAATAGAAGAAACCAATACAATGACAACAATTATATCTTCTATATGCTTATATATGGCATTTATATTCATAGCAACAGTTGGAACAATACTTGCAATACAAAGTTTAACAGATTCGACAAAATACAAATATAGATACAATGTATTAAATAGGCTAGGAGTAAAAAAGGAACAAATATATAAAACAATAAGAAAACAACTATTAGTATTATTTGGCTTACCAATAATTTATCCAACTATTATTAGTTTTTGCTTACTATCATCAATAAACAATTTCTACAAACCACTTTTATCAAGTGAACATGTATATTTATCATATTATTTTGGAGGATTAGCAATATTTTTAGTTATTTATATTATTTACTATATTGCGACATATTTTGAATTCAAAAGAAATTTAAAAGAAAGCTAAAAACTAGCTTTCTTTTGTTTAAATTATGATATAATACGAAAAATGGAGGAAATATGAAAATTATAATAATAGAAGATGATTTAAAAATTCGTGAAGAATTATCAAAATTGCTAAAAAAGAATGGATATGAGACAGTTTTACTAAATGAATTTGAAAACATACCCTTGCAAATAGAAAATATTGATGCAAATTTAATTCTTCTTGATATAAATTTACCATTTGAAAATGGATATGAAATATGTAGAAAAATAAAAAGCGTAAGTAATATACCAATCATATTTGTAACAAGTAGGGACAGTACACAAGATGAAATCATGAGTATCCAAGTTGGAGGAATAGATTTTATAACAAAACCTTATGATACAATAATTTTATTAGAGAAAATTAAAAGAGCAATAAATTTAACAGATCCTAAAAATTTCAAAGAAATGACGAAAAAAGGTTATACACTTGATTTACATTTATCATTGTTAAAATACAAAAATAAAGAAATAGAATTAACTCGTAATGAGTTTAGAATATTGTATTACTTTTTTATGAATGATAATAGAGTAATTACAAAAGAAGAATTGCTTGAAAAATTATGGAATGATAAATATTATTTAGAAGAAAATGTTTTATTAGTAAATATAAATAGATTGAGAAAAAAAGCACAAGAAATAGGAATAGAAAATTTACTAGAAAATGTTAGAGGAAAGGGATATAAACTATGAGTTTTATAACTTTTTTAGAAGAAAAAATATCTTTAATTTTATATCAAATAAGCTTTTTAATTATAACAACAATGATATTTTTAATGGCAGATATACAAAAATTTTATATAGCTATTACAGTTGGAGTATTATCTATATTTATGCTAGGATATTTAATAAGTGAATATGTTAGACAAAAAAGGAAAGCTAAAAAAATAATTTCATTAGTAGACAATGTCAGCGAAAAGTATCTAATATCAGAAATAATAAAAGAACCATTAGAAATGGAGAATAAAGCATACTATTATGCTTTAAAGCAAGCCTGTAAATCTATGAATGACAGAATTGGTGAATTAGAAAAAGAAAATACAGAGTATCAAGAGTATGTAGAAAGCTTTGTACACGAGATAAAAACTCCTATATCAGCATTATCACTTACACTAGAAAATAATAATGATTTTAGATTAAAACAAGAAGTCGATAAAATAAATCAATTAGTAGAACAAATGCTGTATTATGCTAGGAGTGAAAATACAGAAAAAGATTATTTTGTAAAAGAGATACAACTAGCTGAAATTGTTCATAGTGTAATTTTAAAATATAGGTATTATATGTTAAATAAAAAAATTACTTTAAATGTTCATGATTTAGATTATATAGTAATTACAGATGAAAAATGGCTAGTGTTTATAATATCTCAAATTATTCAGAATTCTATAAAATATTTAGATAAAGACAAAAAAGAGATTGAAATTTGGGGAGAAAATAGCAATAATTATATCAATTTGATAATTAAAGATAATGGTTGTGGAATAAAAGAATCAGATTTAGTAAGAATATTTGAAAAAGGTTTTACTGGAACAAATAGAAAAAAAGGATATTCAACTGGAATGGGGTTATATTTGACTAAAAAATTATGTGATAAATTAGGTTTAAAGTTGCAAATTCAATCAAAAGAAAATGAATTTACAAAGTTAACAATAACTTTTCCAAAGAGTCGATTACACAAAATGGAAAGCAATTGATAAAAAACGGAGTAATAATATAAATAAGAAAAACAAATAAATATTTATAATTATCAAAAAAAGTGATATAATGCCTAAATGGAGGAAGATATTATGTATAAAATTCTAATTATAGAAGATGACATTGAAATAAGAGAAGAACTAAAAATATTATTGCAAAATAGTGGTTACGAAGTAACTGCAATTACAGACTTTAATAATGTAGAAAATCAAGTGTTTCAAATAGATAGTCATTTAATTTTGCTTGACATTAATCTACCAGACAAAAGTGGATATGAGATTTGTAGTAAAATAAGGTCAAAATCAAAAATTCCAATTATTTTTGTAACAAGCAGAAATAGTTCAATGGACGAATTAAATGGAATAATGATAGGTGGAGATGACTATATAGAAAAACCATATAATGTACCAATTTTACTTGCAAGAATACAAAATTTACTAAATAGATTATATTCTGAAAGTGATAAAAGAGAAAGCAAGATAGAATTTAGAGGAATTACATTAGACATTTTAAAATCACAGATGAGGTATAAGGAAAAATCAATAGAGTTAACAAAAACAGAAATAAAAACTATTTATTACTTATTTAAAAATACAGATAAAATCATACCAAGAACGGAAATAATTGATTACTTATGGGATAATGAGGTTTATGCAGATGATAACAGTTTAAGTGTAGTAATAACAAGAATAAGAGAAAAACTAAAAGAAATTGGAGTAGAAAATTTAATAGAAACAAAGAGAGGACAAGGATATAAATTATGAAATTTACCAAGTATATAAAAGATAAAATAAATTATATATTGGGTTTTATAACATATTGCATAATTATTGTAGGATATATGAAAGCTATGAAAATAGAAAACGATGCCATTATTATAATAGTAACAATATCTTTTATATTTTCTATAATTATACTAATTTCAAATTATTTGAGTAAAAATAAATACTTAAAAGAAATAAATAAAATTATGGATGGACTAGATGAAAAATATCTAATATCAGAAATAATTAAAAGGCCAACCCGAGAAGAAAATTTAGCACATTATAAAATTTTAAAAAGAGCTAATAAATCAATGCTTGAAAATGTAAGTAATGTAAAAGCAATGCAAAAAGACTATAAAGAATATATAGAAAGTTGGGTACATGAAATAAAAATTCCGATTACATCATCAAAATTATTATGTGAAAACAATAAATCAGAAATAACTAATAAAATAGATGAGGAAATAGAAGAAATTAATAATTATGTTGAACAAGCCTTATTTTATGCAAGACTAGATAAAGTTTCAAATGATTTTATTATAAAACAGATTTTTTTAGCAGATGTTGTGAAAAATGTATTAGCAAGAAATAAAAAGATAATGATACAAAATAATATAAAAGTAGAATTAAAAAATCTATCCGTAAATGCTTATTCAGACGAAAAATGGTTAGAATTTATTTTAAACCAATTAATTATAAATAGTATTAAATACAAAAAAGAAAATGGAGCAGTAATAGTATTAACAGCAATAGAAAATCAGCAAAATATACAATTAAAACTAAAAGATAATGGAATGGGAATAAAAAAGAGTGAAATAGATAGAATATTTGATAAAGGTTTTACAGGAACAAATGGAAGGAATCAAAAGAAATCAACAGGAATAGGACTATATTTATGCAAAAAAATGTGTGAAGAATTAGGAATGGAAATACAAGCAGAGAGCAAAGAAAATGAATATACAGAAATGATAATCACTATTCCTAAAAATAAAAAAATGATAAGATAAAATTTCTCTTTGCAAAATACAAAGAGAAATTTTTCTGTATAGAACAAGAGCAAAGTAGAACTTAAAAAGATGATATAGCTTTGTTTATGTAGTTTTGATAACTTTCTTATCTTACAAAACTGTAATATAAATGCAAACTATTTCTATATGAAAAAGCTAAAAAAGGAATTATAATCAAAACAGATAAAGAAAAGGCATAAATATTTATGTTATTTTATAATTGTTTTAAGGAGGGATTAATTTGAAAAAAATATTAAAAGTAGAGCAAATCCAAAAATTTTATGGCAATAAAGATAATATCACAAAAGCAATAGATGGAATTAGTTTTGATGTAGAAGAAGGCGAATTTATAGGAATAATGGGAGCAAGTGGTTCTGGAAAAACAACACTTTTAAATTGTATTTCTACAATAGATAATGTTAGTAGTGGTCATATTTATTTAGATGAAAAAGATATTACAGAAATAAAAGAAGAAAATATTGCGAAATTCAGAAGAGAAAATTTAGGATTTATTTTTCAAGACTTTAATTTATTAGATACATTAACAATTGAAGAAAATATAGCATTAATACTAACAATAAATAAAGTTTCAGAAAAAGAAATAGACAAAAAAATATTACATATAGCAGAAAAATTAGGAATTAAAGAAATTTTAAATAAATATCCATATCAAGTATCAGGAGGACAAAAACAAAGATGTGCTTCGGCAAGAGCAATTGTAAATTCTCCTAAAATAATATTAGCAGATGAACCAACAGGAAGCTTAGATTCTAAATCAGCAAGACAACTTTTAGAAATAATGGAAGATATGAACAAAAAGATGAAAGCAACAATTTTAATGGTTACACATGATCCACTATCTGCAAGTTACTGTAATAAAATTTTATTTTTGAAAGACGGCAAAATTTTCAATAGAATTGAAAAAGGAGAAAAAGAAAGAAAAGAATTCTATAATGAAATACTAGATGTATTAGCATTACTTGGAGGTGATGCAAGAGATGTTAGGTAAATTATCTGTTAGAAATGCTAAAAGACAGGCAAAAGACTATATAATTTATTTTATAACCGTAATTATATCTGTTGCATTAATGTTTAGTTTTAACTCAATTGCAGTTTCAAAAGATATAAGTGAATTATCAACTTATATGAAAAACTTTGGAAAAGCAATTTTAGGAATTAGTGTTATTATAATTTTTGTTATGGCATGGCTTATAAATTACACCATGAAATTCATGTTAGAAAAAAGAAGTAAAGAGTTTGGGACTTATCAGATATTAGGAATAGAGAAAAAAGATATTTCTAATATGTTTACATTAGAGAACATATTAATTGGTAGTTTAGCATTTGTGTTAGGAGTTGGAGTAGGATTATTTTTAAATCAATTTTTGACATCAATTATAATGAATTTATTTAATCAACCATATCAAATACAAATAGTGTTTGATATAAAAGCAGTAGGATTAACAGCTTTATATTTCTTTGGAATCTTTGTTTTAGTATTATTAAATTGTAGAAGAAAGATAAAAAAGACGAAAGTATATAATTTATTATATGCAGATAAGAAAAACGAAAACAATGTGATAAAAAAATCTAAAGGAAACATTATAGTATTTATAATATCTTTACTATTATTAGCATTAGCATATTTTATAACTAGCAAAGAATTTAAAGATATAAGTCATATGAAAGTTAACAATATAACAATTGCAATTATAATATTAATAGTTGGTATATATCTATTTTATATTAGTATTTCAAGTTTTATAGCAAAAAGATATTTAGAAAACAAAGTAAGAAAATATAGAAAAAGCAATATGTTTTTATATAGAAATTTAACATCAAAAATAAACACGATGAGTATTACAATGGGAACAATAGCTCTTATGTTTACATTTATATTAATTGGTGGAAATGTAGCATTATTAACCAATAATATGTTAAACAATGAAATTGAAATGGGATATCCATTTGAAATATCAATGACCTCAGCAGATAAAGACCTTTCAAGATATAAAGACTATATAAATAAAAATGCAAAAGTGAAAGAAATGTATGAATACAGACTATATGATGTTCCTAATACTAATGTGAGAACAGCACTAGCCAATAGTGTATTTAAAGACAGATTCTATAAAAACTTAGATTCAGTAATGTTACTTAAAGACTATAATAAGTTAAGACAAATGTTAGGATATGAAATAGTTACATTAAATGATAATGAGGCAATAATTCAATGTATGAAAACTGCTCAAAGATTATTTGAAGAGTATATACAAGAAAATAATACAATAAAAATTTGTGATAAAAATTTAAATATAAAGCAAGTAAATGGAGAAAACTTTTCACAAATAAGCCTTAATGGTTATACATATTGTATTGTAGTACCTGACAGTATGGAAGAATTAATAGTAAAACAGCACAATGAATTAGTAGAAAATCCAGAATTTGATTATTCATATAAATTAGTGGCAACAACAACTGAAACAACAGATGAAAAATTTTATGAAGAAATAGAAAGCATGGTTCCTACAAGACAATATACAGAAATTGCAGAATATGGAGGAGAAAGATTTGAACAAAAAATAGAAAGAGAAGTAGTAAATGTTCAAACAAGAGGAAAAAGAGTAAGTGAAACAAAATCATTTTATGCAATAATATCATTCTTAGCATTTTATATAGCATTAATATTTGTAATGGCAACAGCTACATTACTTGCAATACAACAATTAAGTGATTCTGAAAAATATAAATACAGATATGAATTATTAAAGAAACTAGGAATGGATGAGTTAGAAATAAATAGAACAGTATTCAAACAATTATTATTCTATTTTGCAATACCTATGTTATTACCTTTTGTTATAAGTATTCCGATTATATTAACTGTAAGTAATTTATTTACTATTGCTGTTACAATGGAAGAAATTATTAGAAATATAGGAATTATATATGGAATATTTATATTAGTTTATGGAATTTATTTTATTGCAACAGATGTACAATTTACTAGAAATATTGAAGAGATTAGGTAAAAGTTATGAAAAAATATATATTATATTAGCACATATAGGAACTGCATTGCCAAAAATCATATAAACTATTCTTTTCATGTATTTATTGTTCTTGATTAAGAATTGAATAAAATATATTATATAATTATCCCCCAGTATAACATAACTGGGGGATAATTATATAAGTTTTTTGCATTTGATAATTTAAGCTTTTTATGATAATATGAACGAAATATTAAAAATGATTTGGAGGATAGAGATGAATATAAAATTATTAGGTACAGGTTCAATATATTCAGAATATACTAGAAAAAATCTTTCATGAAAGTGAATTAATAATTGCGGATACATCAGAAATAACTGGAACTAAATATCATATGGGAATTGACAATATAGAATATTTAGAAAATAAATTTAAAAAGCCAATAATTGCTACACATTTAAAAGATAAAACTAGAGAAGAATTAACAAAAAGAAAGATAAATAATATTTTAATAAAAGAGGATGGTTTTGAAATAGAAATATAAAGTAATAGTAGAAAGGGAATAATATGCGAATAGGAATTGATATAGATGGAGTATTAACAGATATAGAACAATGGCAATTAGACTATGGAAATAAATTTATATTTGAAAAATATCATAAAGGAATTATAAATTCGGAAGGATATGACATCGAAGAAATATTTAATGTAGACAAAAAAGCAGAAGATGAATTTTGGGAAAAATATTTATATGAATATGCTAGAAATGAACCAGCAAGAAAATTTGCCAGTGAAATAATAAATAAACTAAAAGATGACGAAAAAGAAATATATATAATAACTGCTAGGTACTTAACCAATAGAGATACAGCAGAAGGACAAAGAATGAGGGAAATAGTTAAAAAGTGGTTAGAGGAAAATAAAATATGTTATGATAAAATTATATTTAGTCCAGAAGATAAAGTTGAGATATGTCAAAAAAATAACATAGATATAATGATAGAAGATAAAGTAGAAAATATAAATAATATATCAAAAAATATACCCGTCATATGCTTTAATGCAGGATATAATAAGGAATGCAATGGAAAAAATATTTATAGATGTTATAGTTGGTATGATGTTTATGATAAAATTAAAGATATAGAAAACAGAGAGGGTAAAAAATGATAAAAGATGACATAGAAGAATTTTTATATTTTTATAATATTAACGATATAGAATATAGAGATAAATGTTATAATTGTTATGAAATAATGACTAGTGATAAAAATATAAAAAATAAATTTTAAATTCTTTATATGAAAGAAAGAACTTTTAATATTTATGAAAAAAATAATAGCAATGGATTTAGATGGAACTTTATTAAAAGATAATAAAGAATGTCCAGAAGATACAAAGAAATACATAATAATGAAATAAACAAGTATGAAGGAATAAAATTAATAGCAGATAGAGAACAAATAGAAAATAAAAATATTATATGTTTTGGAGATGGGCTAAATGATGTGGACATGATAGAAAAAAGTGGAATAGGAGTAGCAATGGGAAATGCCCTTTCGGAAATAAAACAAATGGCTGACTTTACAACACTATCAAACAATGATGAGGGAATAAAAAATTTTTTAGAACAAAACATAAATAAGTTATAAAAACTATGATTATATACCAGAAGAATTATTTTGATGGAGAAATTAGTATTTTAATAGTAGATAAAGAATATCGTGGAAAGAAAATAGGAAAAAAGTTGCTATTAAAAGTATTTGAATATGCAAAAATAGACAATATGAAAAATATTCAAATATTAACAGATGAATCATGTAAATATAAATTTTATGAGGTTTGTGGTTGCAAGAAAATATATGAAACAAAAATATAAAATAAAGAACAGGACAAGTGTGGAAATTCAGATAGCAAAATGGGATATATTTACGAGAAAAGATTAAGTTAAAATATAAAAAAGGAAAAGAGAAAAATAATAGATGGAATGTTTTTAGATAGAGGATTAAGAAAGTGTGAAATTAAGGAATATGAGATATAATTAAAATAGCTTAGAAATTAAAGGGAAAAGAGGTTAAGTGATGATTTTTAGTATATTAGCATTTGTAGCACTAATAATAAGTATTTGCATAAAAGAACGAAAAAAGTCCTTAGTAGTTCAATCAATAAATTGTTTATTAGAAGCAACCTATAATTTTATTATTTCTGCATATACAGGGGCGGTTTTAAGTGTAATTAATTTTATAAGAACATTTTTATTTATAAATAAAGAAAAATTTAACAAGATTATTTATTTAGTTATTTTATTTGTATTTGAGACTGTTATTATAATTAATTGTATAATGACATGGGGAGGATATATTTCTATTTTGCCAACAATAGGATCTATGATTAGAACTTATTGTTTATGGCAAACAAATATGAAATTAGTTAGAATATCAGCTATAACAACAGGATTATTATATGGCTCATATTATATTTATTATCATAGTTGGTTTATGGTTTTAGGAGATGCTATTTTATTAATTACAGGAATATATGCTTTATTGAAAAATGATATAAGAAGGAAAGAAAACAGTGAAGTTGTATGTAATTAGATATTGACAAACTAAATGCAATGTTAAAAAATATAATGACAGATATGATGAAAGGAGAAAGTTGTGAAATTAACAAGTAAAGAAGCATTAAAAATGTTAGAAGAGGAAAAAAATAAAACTTCAAATGAGCATTGGATAAATCATTCAATTTGTGTTGGAAATGTTGCCGGAAGAATTGCAAAAGCTTTAAATTTGGATGAAGATTTTGCTAAAACTTTAGGCTATATACATGATATTGGAAAAAGATATGATTATATTGAAAGTGGTGTATTTCCTCATGCTATGAAAGGTTATGAATATATAAAATTATTAGGATATGATGAAGAATATGCTGGGATTTGTATCAAGCATTCTTTCTTAAATAATGATATTGATTGCATATCAAATGATAGAGATGAAACAGATAGAACTAATCCTAATTTTGAATTTGTAAAAAATTATATAAAAGATGAATACACAATTTATGAGAAAATAATTAATTTATGTGATTTGATGTGTACTAATAAAATTTTAACAATTGATAAAAGAGGGATGGATTTATTGTTAAGACATGGAGTTTATGCTAAAACACATTATCATATTAAAGAAACTTATAAACTAAAAGAATATTTTGACAAATTGTTAGGATATAATTTATATGATTTATTTCCAGAAATAAAGGAAAACCTATAAATGAAAGAATAAGAATATATATAACATAAAAGAAAAAAATAAGCAAACTTAAATTTTGCTTATTTTTTGTTATAAATGTCATTTTTTATTAATTTGCTGTGTCTTATAAATGAAGGGGGGAAAAAACTAATGCTGAATGATAAAGATATAGACAGACTAATAAATCAATATGGAAATAGTGTACTTCGTATGAGTTATATAATCTTAAAAGATTACGATTTAGCCCAAGATGTAGTTCAAGATACTTTTATACAGGTAATAAAGAAATATAATACATTAAAAAATAAAGAATCTGAAAAAGCTTGGATTATGAAAATAGCAACTAATCAATGTAAAAATCAATTAAGAAGTCAATGGTTCAAAAAAATTATATCTTATGAAGATGAACAAGAACTTGAAAACAAAACAGCTGAAATGGAAATTAAAGAAGATCGCATATTAAAATATATTTATGAACTAAAAGAAAAATATAAAGAAGTAATTTTATTATATTATTACCAAGAAATGAGTATAAAAGAAATTGCATCAGCATTAGAAAAAAAGGAATCTAATATTCAACAATTATTAAAGAGAGCAAGAGAACAATTAAAAAGGAGGATGGAAAACAATGTCGAATGAGATAAAAGAAAAGATTAATAGAGAATTAAATCATTTACACTTATCAGACAATGTTATTAACAATATAAAAAATGGCAAAAAGAGTAAAAAAATTAATATTTCAACAGTTGCAATATCAATTTTAGCAACTTGCATTATTTCATTTTCAACAGTATATGCTGTAACTCAAGTATTTACAAATAGTATAAATGGAAACGAATTACCACAATTAGATGAAATGTATATTGTAGCAGTAAATGATATCAAAGATGCTAATATTGATGAGTATGGAGTAATAACGAAAAAATTCGATAACATAGAACAAATTGAAAATGAATTGGGAATAAAACTCTTATCAAGCGAATATGCAGAAAATAACAATTATAAATTAATTAATTATGAAAAGATAGGTAAAGGTTATAATTGCATTGATATAGGAGCATATATTGTTGGAGATTTAACAAATTTAAAATATCAAGAAGAATATGAATATTATTCTTGGTCATCTGGAGAAATATATCAAACTCCTATTGACTTAAAAATAGAGATAATTTCAGATAGTAGTCAACAATATTTTGATTCAGAATATTTAGGTGAATATAAATATGTAAGTACAATTACTTCAGAAGATGGGTATAAAGTAAATCTATTAGAAAGTAAGTCACTAGGAAAAAATAAAGTATGTGCTATATTCGTAGCAAATGGTATAAGATATACATTATCTGGTCATATAGAAATAGATACAATGATAAATGTTATAAATTCAATGAATTAATATAAAATATATTGAAATGTTAAATGGAGAGGAATTAATAATTTCTCTATTTTATGATTAGCAAAATAAAACCAGAAAAGTGACAAAACTGTAATAAAAATGTAATATAAATCGATGGAAACTATTATAAAAAGTTTATATAATAAAATTATAAAGAAATCAATTTTGATGTATTAGAAGTAAAAGATATTATATGGGAGGATAATTTATGTTTGTATTTGCATTCTTCAAATTAATAATATTAGGAATCGTTACATTTATTTCTATATTAGGTGTTATGTTTTTCGGAATTTGGGAATTTCCAAAAGATGAAATAATAAATTCTTATGATAACTTTATAGAACATTTTGATACAAAAGGCTTATCAAAAGATAGAGAGCTTCAAGGAAAGAGGGTATTTGGAACAGATAAATATATTGGAACATATAAAGCAAAATATGATAATGTAACAAAAGAAGAAATAATATTTGGTGGAACAGCTTTAAATAGAGCAAATGGAGATCACATAAAGATAAAAATAAAAATAGAAAAACAAAGTGGAAATATTAATGTAATAAATAAATTAGGTGCAAAGGAAATAACTTTAATATCAGATACAGGAAAATATGAAGATACTGTATATGTAGAAGGAATGAGTTATTATTTAGTAATAAAGACAGAAAATTTTGTAGGAAATATTGATATTATATCGGAATAAAAGGAATATATATAAAATAAATTTATAAGGCTTACCAAAAAAGTAAACCTTTGATAATATATGGTAACAAGGTCAGGGTAATTTCATAAAATATTACAAATTGTAATATTTAATATGTTATGATAAAATACAAATGGTGATAAAATGAGTATGAATGAGATTTTCAATATGTATTTTGGAATAATAGAAGA
>DBGCHZ010000026.1:0-3055 GCA_048355915.1 Clostridia bacterium
TCATAAATAATTATTCCTATATACATTCCTTTTGGAGGTTTTATTGATTTTATTTTTCCTGCATCGTCTGTTCCTCTAAAATATATTTTTTGTCCTGTGGATATTTTAGTTACTTCCAATGGACTTACCTTAAAATTATAGTCGTCTTGTAATCCAACAAATGTTTCTGAGAATTGAGAAATTGTCCATTCTGTTTGTGCATATACTGAATCTCTTAATGTATTAGTATATCTTCTAATAATAATTGCACACATTTTAGGATTATTTTCTAATAAATCTATTAAAACTTGATTTGCAAAGGTTGATTTTATACTTCCTCTTCCACCTTCTAACCAATATTCTAAATGTTCTCTATTTAGTATATCTCTATATATGTTTATAAAGGCTGGTGGCAAATCTTTAGCAGGAATAGATACTTTATATTTTTCAACTTCTTCTTTTTCTTCTTCTGCTCCAATGTATTCTCCTGAAGTATCTCTTACAAATTTAGCACTATCTAAGTTTCCTGATAGTGCTTTTTTTACTTGACTTACAAGTATTCCTGTTTGTAATGTTAAATTTTCTTCTTGCAGTCCTAATTGCTTAAGTTCTTCTTTTCCTTCACATTCTGGCATATCTAAGTTTAAAAGCATTTTCATTGTTTCTTTCATTGCTTTTTTGTTTCTTCTTACTTCTCCAGATTTTTTGCCACCTTTACTACCGTTTTTCTTGGCTTCCTCACGGCTTTGTTTACTTGTAAAAGGTATTAAGTTTTTCTCATTCGCCATCAACCTCCACCTACTTTTTTAGCTCCTTTTTTATTGTTTCTATACTTTTAATAATTGTACCTACTATATAACTTAGTATTGAATATATAAGACATATACTAATAAATCCACATATTATAATTATTGGACTTAATATTATTCCCAGTATAATTGTTAACATTGTATTTTCTCCTTAAATTCCCATTAAACTCTTATTTCTTTTAGCAGTTATCTGCTTTTGCTTTTTGTAGCCTTCATTTTTGCTTTCTCTTTCATATTTATCACATTTTATAGTATTATCTATTCTTTTTCTTAGCTCTTCTTGGCATTCTTTTTTATTTTTACAATTTGCACATACTGTTCTTGCATATGTTTCATATATGTTTTCCATATTTCTTCTCCTAAATTATAGAATGCATTGTTTTATGGTTTCTCAAGAAGTCTTTTGTACTCCAATATTTTAATCCTTTTTCTTTGGCTGTTTTTATATATCTTTCTGCACTTTCTTTAGTCCATTTTCTTTTCATTTTTAAATCTCCTTTATTTTATAATTGGCGATAACCTATGGGCTTGCACCATATACCTTGTTAGGTACGCAATTCTTAGCAGGAATGCTCCAAACTTTTTGGATTAGGTTACCATATTATTGGTTGGAGAAACTAGTTTCGAACTAATAATTAGAGAGGTTCAAAGCCTCTTGTGTTACCTATTACACCATTCTCCAATATATGTGCGGATACTTTATAGTCCACCCGCAAAGCCACTCCAAGATTTTTGGTATACCTGACAGACCTTTAAAACTGCCCCTGGTCTGAATAGCTGGATTTGAACCAACTCTAAATGCTCCCAAAGTACTCGTGCTACCATTAAACACTATATTCAGATATATAGAGGAATTGCACTATTGCCAACTAGTATGCAAAGGCTATTTGCCTCTGGGCAGTACATTTCCAGAAACCTTTTCTACTTCTTGGTAGATAGGTAATTTATTTCACAATTCTTTAACTATATATTAAGGTCGGCACTTGTGCTCCTTATAGTCTACAAACCCATAGTTAGTAATTGTTGAAAACTAAATATAATAACTAAAAAGAGCAGACATTAAATTAACATCTACTCTTCTTTTATCAATCAAATAAATTAGGGGTGCCTCTTCTTGACACACTTTTAACTCTACTGTAATTATACCTTGACACTGCCACTTTGTCTACGAAATACTGCCACAAAACTGCCAAATTTCTGCCAGAATACTGCCATTTATTTTATATGTCCTAATGCTCTTGCAAAACATAGTAAAGCTTGATATTGTAATCTGAAATATGTACGCTCTGAAATGCCTAATTTTTCTTCAATATCTTTAGGCTCATTCCCAGGTAATAAATATCTATATCGTATAATTTCTTTCATATCTCCTTGTAATCTTTCAAAAACTCTTTCTATTGCAAATATTTTTCTTACAACCTCTTCTTCATATTCCATGAAATCTTCTATTATAGAGTGTCTATAATCTTTATTTTCAAATCCATCTTGCCAAAATCCTCCCAAACACACGGGCTGTCCACCCAATCCTACTGTTTCTATTCTAACAATCCAATCTGGGTATTTTCTTAAATCTGCTATTGTCTCTCTCTTTTCTTCTTGACTTAATCTCACTCTTTCGTACCTCCTACCTCTTTACTTTCTCTGGATTTAATTTAAAACCTTTCATTATTCCTTTATCCTTAACTAATCCTAACTCCTGATATGTGAAACATTCTTTTGCTCCTGTTAGCATATCTTTATATAATATAAAATTAGGATATTCTTGCACATATATGTATTGTCTATTATTTTTTCCTATTACCTTTGGTATTCTCATTTTTTATCACTTACTTTCTTTGTTAAGAATCTTCTCTATTGTTTCTTTCTTTGCAAAACTTACAAAAAATACAGCTCCAATAGCTATTACTCTTAAAATTGGTATAAAACAAAATATATAATACGTTCCTTTTTTACCAGTTGCATGGTTTCTATAATCAATATCCTCTCTATTTAATGCTATTGTTTTTAAAACTTTTTTTAATGCCCAAAATATTATTAAATATACTATTACACTTTTTATATAAAATCCTAACATTTTATTTTCCCTCTCTTTCTTTATTCTAATACTCTTATTTGTTTATCTATTTTTAATCCTAATTTTGTAATCTCATTTAATCTTTTAAAATTCATTTCTATATTTTGTCTAATTAAAGCCTTTAAACTTTTCTGTAATATATGTAATTCATTTAAACTTAAATTATCTATGTCTGTTTCTTCTTCATATTCTT
>DBGCHZ010000027.1:0-1298 GCA_048355915.1 Clostridia bacterium
GGAAATTTTATTGCTTCTTTTATTGGTAGATAATAAAAATTAAAATAAATAGTTTTTAAAATGCTTATATTCATATCTATTTGTATGATGTTGTTAAAAACAACCTACTCCTCCCTACTATTCCAAAAAGGTTTCAATATAATTATTTTCAAAAACAGCTCGATAAATTGCATTAAAATATGTGGTGTTTCCAGACGTACTTTTAAATGCCGTTATATAAAATGTTAAAATTAAAGCGATAATAATCAAAATATAACCAACTGCTTTTTTCCAAAATACTGCCTTTACTGATAGTAACCACGTCAGTAGCACAAACGCTATAAGAATATCTAATCGAAAAATCCTTTGCCATTCTTGTTTTCGTAATATCATTGGCAAAAAAACCACCAATAGAAGCACAGTTTTCTGAAAACCATCTAACAGACCAAAATTACATTTTTTTTCCAAATCTATTTTAAAAATAAAGGAACAAGCTCCATATAATAAAATTGTGACAATAGCATACACAAAAGCATAGCTATAATTGTATGTTTGAAATCCTCTTGTAGCCCACATAGCAAATTTTGCAGATGCAAAATATTGTTGTAGCAACGTCATTAACGGAGATGTTGTAAAATATAGCAGTCCCGCACCTATTAAACTTACCACAATACACTTGTCCTTTTTTAAAATTCTTGCAAAAATAATAATCAAAAAAGAGAGGGATGCCTGATGAATCAAAGAGGCAACCAAAACCAAAAGAATAAAATACAAAATTGCTTTTTTAGTTTCAATAGAATCATCAAACAATATTGTTAAGCCCCAAAATACTATGACCATTCCTAGACTGCTTCGTATTTGCACAATTGATAGTGGCAATATAATAAAAAAATGCAAAATCAACACAATATTTTTATATTTTGTTAATCTTGTAGTAGCTAAATCCAACATGACCACATACACCAAACCTAAAACAGCAAAAAACTGTTGGTATGAAAATCCAATTCGTTTTGAACAGATTATCAACAATGAAAATAGCCATTCAGAGGAAATTGAAAATTTTAGATCTCGGATAGTAGTATGTAAATACTGCACTTCATAATTAGTATAATCGGGGTTTGTGAAATTGAAAGCTAACAATAGCCACGCAAAAAATAAAAGAATTTTTGATTGTATTTTATCCTTAGGTGCAATAAGAGAAAAAAAAGTAACCCCCAGTGACATAGTAAATAATAACATCTAAACCTAACCTCTCTTAAATATCAATTTTAATAACTCACAATCACTCCTAAAAAGATGATAATAATAAAATCTTCTTC
>DBGCHZ010000028.1:0-123414 GCA_048355915.1 Clostridia bacterium
TGGAATGGGACAACAGGAAATAGTACATTTACACAAGCTTATGGTTCAACAAAAGCAATAGCAAATCCATCAGCACCAGCAGGTTATACAGTATCATTTAATGGAAATGGTGGAAATACTCCAGCTGCACAAACATCAACAAAAACATTTACAAGTTGGAGTAATAGTGGTGCAGGAAGTCTAAGTGGAACAACATATACATTTGGAGCTGGAAATGGAACATTGACAGCGAATTATAGAAATAACTCGATTACATTACCATCAACTTCAAGAACAGGCTATACATTTGCAGGATGGTACGACTCACCAAGTGGTGGAAATAAAATAGGAAATGCTGGAACGGCTTATACGCCAACATCAGCAAAAACTCTATACGCACATTGGACAATAAATAGTTATACAGTAACATTTGTTAATGGATATGGAGGAACTTTAAAAACACAACAAGTAAATTACGGAGGCAGTGCAACACCTCCATCTAATCCTACAAGACCGGAATATACATTTACTGGCTGGAGTGGATCATATACAAATGTAACAAGCAATAGAACAATTACTGCACAATGGAATAAAATACCAAGAATTAAGATTAATTCAGTTAATAATAAGTTATTACTAAGTGCAAATGCAACACTTGAAGGAAATATGTACAAACATAATCTTCAAACAAGTGGTACTACTAATGAAGGGCGAATCAAAACCGGAGGCGGAGGCGGATATATTGTTGTATATACAGATCACATAAATAATGTTTCCGACATTGTTATAGGGATTGATAATCCAAATGCTGTTGCAAATCAAAATTTATATTTTGATTCTGTAACTGATAAAAACGGAACAGCAGCAGATGGTATTATAGATACTAGCAAAAGAATGCAAAGTGGTGTAAATTCGTATAATTTAACTGTTAGCGGTTCACCAAAATATATAAAAATTACTTTTGGAAATAGTGCAGCAACTTGGGTTGTAAATCAAATTTCTCTTAAAGCTTCAGCAAATAGTGGTGGAACTACATCTCATTATGGAGTTATCGGTGTAAATTTACATGGAATTGATGAAGATGATGGAGTTAGTAGAATCGAATATAGAAAATCATCAAGCTCAAGTTGGTCAACTCTTGGTAATACATACACATCAGGATTAGATTTAAGGGGAGAAGCTCGTTTTGGTAGTGATATTCCAAAGGGAACATATTATTTTAGAGCAGTAGATAAGCATGGTGCCGTAAGTAATGAAGTCTCTTATACAACAAAAGATATGTCTTATCCTAGAACTCTTTCAATGAACATATCAATGCCCACTTCAATGTTAAGCGACAATATTGATACCGTTCCACAAAATTACAGAATTAACAATATCATGACCAATTGGATTTATGATATTCCAAAGGTAACTATAAGAAAAGAAGAATAAAAAATATCAATTGAAAGATTTATTAATATAAATTTAGTAGGAAAAATTTTAAAAAACATTAAATAAGAGATACACATTTGTAATACTTTTTTGAAATTAATAGTATCTGAAATACCCATTTTTATTTTATCATTGGTTATTCTAAATATTTAAATTTATAAAAGTAAAAAGGTAATATTTGATTTTCATCAAATATTACCTTTTCATTGTAAGATACTAAAAAATTCATACATCAATATTTCCAAGTTGTATTTAAACCTTTAAATTTCCTCAATTCTAAAATCAAAAGCATTTGTTAAATCAGATGTTGTACTAGCGTCTAAAATGGTACTTTTACCTTGGGGAATATCTGGTATTGCCCCTTCTAGTCTTGCGTATTCTGTTCCATCTTCATTCATAAAAATAAGAACAATTATACAGCTTTTAAAGTCCTTATCTGTATTATTTTCAAGTTTCGCTCTAAAATTGGTAGTTTCTTTTATTTCTTCTAGTTTAATATCTTTTATTTTAAGTCCTTTAAATTCTTTTTCTTCCAATAAAGCTTTTGAATTATTTTTTTTTTCTCCATCTATTAATTCAACATTATTCATATTCTCATAATTCATTAATGATGTACTCTCTTCTTCATTATTTTCTTTTTGCTTATTTCCTAATTCATCAATGTCTTTATTATTCTTAACAAGAAAATATATTGATACTCCTGTTATTGCTAAAATTACAAGCACAATAATAACTATTAATACTATTCTTAAATTCTTTTTTGTATCTTTCATTTCCTTTTCTTTTTTTATTACTTTATCTTCTTTAGTTTTATTCATAGGCATTCTTCCTTTTAATTAATTTTAAATATAACTAGTAGAAGAGCAAGTTTTATGCTTTTCTACTAGTTTTTTCCATGTACTAAAATTAACCATTAAGTTCTTCTGTGTCTGCAACTTCTTCTAGCTTCTTTTCTGTGTTAATGTGTAAGTCTTGATATCTTTGCATTCCTGTTCCTGCTGGGATTAATTTACCAATTATAACATTTTCTTTTAATCCTACTAAGTCGTCTACTTTTCCTTTTACAGCTGCTTCTGTTAGAACTCTTGTTGTTTCTTGGAATGATGCTGCTGATAAGAAACTTTCTGTTGCTAATGAAGCTTTTGTAATTCCAAGTAATACTCTTTTTCCTGTTGCTGGTCTCTTTCCTTCTTGAATAGCTTCGTTGTTTTTGTCTTCAAAGTCGTACATATCAACTAATGCTCCTGGGAACATATCTGTATCCCCATTATCTTCAACTCTTACTTTTTTAAGCATTTGTCTTCCGATTACTTCGACGTGTTTGTCATTGATATCAACACCTTGATTTCTATAAACTTTTTGTACTTCTGTAATTAAGTATTCATATACTCCTTCTGGTCCTTTTAATGCAAGTATTTCTGCTGGATTTACTGAACCTTCGATTAGTGCTTGACCTACTTCGACAATATCTCCATCTCTTACTTTCATTTTTGAACCAAATGGTATTGTATATGTTTTAGAGTTATCAGAACTTGTAACAACAACTTCTTTCTTTTTCTTTGTTTCTTTAATTTTAACTGTTCCTGCTATTTCAGATATAATTGCAAGTCCCTTTGGTTTTCTAGCTTCAAATAACTCTTCAACCCTTGGAAGACCTTGTGTAATATCGGCTACACCTGCTACACCACCAGAGTGGATAGTTCTCATTGTAAGCTGTGTTCCAGGTTCTCCGATTGATTGTGCTGCAATTATTCCTATTGCTTCTCCTATTGAAACTAAGTCTCTTCTTGCTAATCCCATACCATAACATTTTTGACATACACCGTGTTTTGATCTACATCCTAGTACTGAACGAACTTCTAGTTTTTCAATTCCTGCATTTACTATTTCTTCAGCAATTGCTTCTGTTATCATTGTGTCTTTGTCTACTATTAATTCGTTTGTTTCTGGATTATATACATCTTCAACAACATATCTTCCTAATAGTCTTTCTTCCATTTTTTCTATTATTTGGTTTCCGTCTTTTATGTCATATGTCATGATACCTTCGTGTGTTCCACAGTCATGTTCTCTAACTATTATGTCTTGTGATACATCTACTAGTCTTCTTGTTAAATATCCTGAGTCAGCAGTTCTTAAAGCTGTATCTGAAAGTCCTTTTCTTGCTCCATGGGCTGATATGAAATATTCTAAGGCGTCTAGTCCTTCTGCAAATGATGATTTGATTGGTATTTCTACTGCTTTACCTGTTGTACTAGCCATAAGTCCACGCATACCTGCAATTTGTCTTAACTGGCTCATATTACCTCTGGCTCCTGATTTAACCATCATATATATTGGGTTTAATTCGTCAAAGTTTTCTTCCATTGCGTTACTAACTTTATTTGTTGTACTTTCCCAAACTTTGATAACTTCTCCATAACGTTCATCATTTGTTATGATACCTCTTGCATATTGTTTTCTGATATTTTCTATCTTTTGGTCAGCTTCTTTTAATAATCCTTTTTTGGCTTCTGGCACTTGAACATCACTCATTGAGAATGTGATACCTGCAAGTGTTGAATATTTAAATCCTAAAGCTTTGATATAGTCTATTACTTCTGCTGATTCTGTTAGTCCATGTGTTCTTATTACTCTTTCAATTATTGTTCCCATTGATTTTTTCATTACTGGGAAGCTTATTTCATATTGGAATGGATCTTCTTTTCTGTCTATAAATCCTAAATCTTGTGGTATTCCTTGGTTGAAGATAATTCTACCAACACTAGTTTCTACCTTTTTAGTTTTTATTTCTCCATCTATTTCTTTTGAAATTCTTACAAATATTTTAGCATGAATTCCTACATCATGGTTTTCAAAAGCCATTATTGCTTCATCTGGGTCTTTGTAATATGTTCCTTCACCTTTTTCACCATCTAATACCATTGTTAAGTAGTAGCTTCCTAAAATCATGTCAAGTCTAGGTACTGCTACTGGTTTACCATCTTGTGGTTTTAATAAGTTGTTTGTTGCAAGCATTAAGTATCTTGATTCTGCTTGTGCTTCTGGTGATAATGGTAAATGCACAGCCATTTGGTCACCGTCGAAGTCAGCATTGAAGGCTTCACAAACTAATGGGTGAAGTTTTATTGCTCTACCTTCTACTAATACTGGCTCAAATGCTTGAATTCCAAGTCTATGTAGTGTAGGCGCACGGTTTAGCATTACTGGGTGGTCTTTTATTACTTCTTCTAAGATTCCCCATACTTCTGGTTTTAATCTTTCTACCATTCTCTTAGCATTTTTGATATTTTGTGCTATTCCTCTTCCAACTAATTCTTTCATTACAAATGGTTTGAATAATTCTATTGCCATTTCTTTTGGAAGTCCACATTGATAGATGTTTAATTCTGGTCCTACTACGATAACTGAACGGCCTGAATAGTCAACACGCTTTCCTAGTAAGTTTTGACGGAAACGACCTTGTTTTCCTTTTAATAAATCTGATAAAGATTTTAATGGTCTGTTTCCAGCTCCTGTTACTGGTCTTCCTCTTCTTCCATTATCTATTAAGGCATCTACTGATTCTTGTAACATTCTTTTTTCATTTCTTACAATTATTTCAGGTGCACCTAATTCTAATAATCTTTTTAATCTATTATTTCTGTTTATAACTCTTCTGTATAAATCATTTAAGTCTGATGTTGCAAATCTACCACCATCTAATTGTACCATTGGTCTTAATTCTGGTGGAATTACTGGTACAACATTCATAACCATCCATTCAGGTCTGTTTCCTGAAATTCTAAATGCTTCTACTGTATCTAGTCTTTTTATTAATTTTACTCTTTTTTGCTCACTTGCATTTTGTAATTCTTTTTTTATTTGAGCTGATAATTTTTCTAAGTCTACTTGTTCAAGTAATTCTCTTAATGCTTCTGCTCCCATTCTTGCTCTAAATGAACCTCTACCATATTTTTCTTCTGCTTCATGGTATTCTTTTTCATTTAATACTTGACATTTTTCTAATCCAGATGTTCCTTTGTCTATAACTACATATGATGCAAAATATATTATTTTTTCTAGATTTCTTGGTGAAATATCTAACATTAAAGCAATTCTACTAGGAATTCCTTTAAAATACCATATATGTGCAACTGGTGCAGCAAGTTCTATATGTCCCATTCTTTCTCTTCTAACTTTTGCCTTTGTTACTTCAACACCACATCTGTCACATACTATACCTTTATATCTAACTCTTTTATATTTTCCACAATGACATTCCCAGTCTTTTGTTGGTCCAAATATTCTTTCACAAAATAGACCATCTTTTTCTGGTTTTAGTGTTCTATAATTTATAGTCTCTGGTTTTTTTACTTCTCCTTTTGACCACTCTCTTATTTTTTCATCTGATGCAATTCCTATTTTTAATTTATTAAAAATATCTAATTCGTCCACTTTATTTCCCCCTAAATAGATTTTTTGAATTTTAGGAATTAATCCCTATCATTCGTGGGTAATTTTAAAACAAGATAAATATACTTTCCTCTGCTGGTGCAATTCCTTTGGGTCGATATCTTCTTTTTTAAAATTTATTTAATTATATTTTATTGCATAAGAAACTCTATAAATCTTCTAGTTTCACAACACAAAGTAAAAATAATTTTGATATTAAAATTTATTTTCAAAGGAAAAATCATATTTTATTTTGATTATATATGATTTTTCCATACATTTTAAGTAAAAGTATTACAATTAAAATATCTACTAGTCTAACTTATATGTTTTTTATACTTTTATTATTTATAGTCTTTTACTTAATATCTTCAAACTATATTAAGTCATTTTCATCATCTAAATTGTCATTAGCTAAATCACTATCGAAAAGCATTTCATCACCTTCATCATCTAGTCCTTCAAATAATTCGTCATTTCCATCATCCATTGATTCTTCATCTAGTAAGATGTCATCTTCTGTTGCTTCTGAATATCCGTCTTCTAGTTCTCCATCTACTAATACTGCTTCTTCTTCATCAGCTTCATATTTCTTTTCTTTTTCTGGATCATATTCTATTCCATCTTCAATGTTTTCTTTTAATTCTAATTCTTCATTGTTTTCTGAATATAATCTTACATCTAGACCTAATGATTGTAATTCTTTTACAAGAACTTTAAAGCTTTCTGGTACTCCTGGTTCTGGTACATTTTCACCTTTTACAATTGCTTCATATGTTTTTACTCTTCCTACAACATCGTCTGATTTTACTGTTAGCATTTCTTGTAATGTGTATGCAGCTCCATATGCTTCTAATGCCCAAACCTCCATCTCTCCAAAACGTTGTCCACCAAATTGTGCTTTTCCTCCAAGTGGTTGTTGTGTTACTAATGAGTATGGTCCTGTTGAACGAGCATGAATTTTATCATCTACTAAGTGATGTAGTTTTAACATATACATTACTCCAACTGTAATTGGACTTGCAAATGGATCTCCTGTTCTTCCATCATATAATGTTGTTTTTCCATCTTTGCTCATACCAGCTTGTTCTAATAATTCTTCTACATCTTCTTGTGTAGCACCGTCAAATACTGGTGTAGATATATGCCATCCTAAAGCTTTAGCTGCTCCTCCTAAGTGAACCTCTAAAACTTGTCCTAAGTTCATACGAGAAGGCACTCCTAGTGGATTTAATAATATATCTATTGGTGTTCCATCTGGCATAAATGGCATATCTTCTTCTGGTAATACTCTTGATATAACACCTTTGTTACCATGTCTACCAGCCATTTTATCTCCAACTGATATTTTTCTTTTTGTTGCTATATAACATCTTATTATTTGGTTTACTCCAGGTCCTAATTCGTCTGAATTTTCTCTAGTAAATATTTTTACATCTACTATTGTTCCAGCTTCTCCATGAGGTACTCTTAATGATGTATCTCTTACCTCTCTTGCTTTTTCTCCAAATATTGCTCTTAATAGTCTTTCTTCGGCTGTTAATTCTGTTTCTCCCTTTGGAGTAACTTTTCCAACTAAGATATCTCCTGGTCTTACTTCTGCACCAATTCTGATAATTCCGTTTTCGTCTAAGTCTTTTAATGAGTCATCTCCTATGTTTGGAATATCTCTTGTTATTTCTTCGGCTCCTAGTTTTGTATCTCTACATTCACAGTCATATTCTTCAATATGAATTGATGTGAATACATCTTCTTTTACAAGTCTTTCATTTAATAAGATAGCGTCTTCGTAGTTGTATCCTTCCCAAGTTGAGAATGCTACTAGTACATTTTTACCTAATGCCATTTCTCCATCTTTAGTTGATGGACCGTCTGCTATTGCATCACCTTTTTTAACTATTTCTCCTCTTTTTACTATTGGTTTTTGGTTGATACAAGTTCCACCATTTGTTCTTTTAAATTTACGAAGTTTATGTACTACTGTTTTTCCATTATTATATTTTACTGTTATGCTATCTCCTGTTACTTTTTCGATTACTCCATCATCTTCTGCTAAAATAAGTATTCCTGAGTCTTTTGCTGCTCTATATTCAATACCTGTTCCAACTATTGGACTTTCTGTAATCATTAATGGTACCGCTTGACGTTGCATGTTGGCACCCATTAGCGCTCTTTTTGCGTCGTCGTGCTCTAAGAATGGTATCATTGCTGCTGCTATTGATACTAATTGTTTTGGAGATACATCAACATATTGAACACTATCTCTGTCAACTTCTATAACTTCATTTCTAAATCTTACTCTTACACGAGGATTTAAAAATCTTCCTTCATCATCTATTGGTTCTGATGCTTGAGCTATTATATAATTATCTTCTACATCTGCACTCATATATTCTACTATATCTGTTAATTTGTGTGTTTCTGGATCTATTTTTCTATATGGTGTTTCTATAAATCCATATTCATCTATTTGTGCAAATGATGATAATGCTGATATAAGTCCAATGTTTGGTCCTTCTGGAGATTCTATTGGACAAAGTCTTCCATAGTGTGTATAGTGAATATCACGAACCTCAAATCCTGCTCTTTCTCTTGTTAATCCTCCAGGTCCTAATGCTGAAATTCTTCTTTTATGTGTTAATTCTGAAAGTGGGTTTGTTTGGTCCATAAATTGTGATAATTGAGAGCTTCCAAAGAATTCTCTTATTGATGATGTTATTGGTTTTGTGTTTATTAATGTTTGTGGTGTTATAACATCTAAGTCTTGAATTGTCATTCTTTCACGAACTACTCTTTCAAGTCTTGTTAAACCAATTCTAAATTGATTTTGTAATAATTCTCCAACACATCTAATTCTACGGTTTGATAAGTGGTCTATATCATCTGGTTTACCTAGTCCATGTGATAAGTTTAATAAGTAGTTTATTGAAGCTATCATATCTTCTGTTGTTATGTGTTTTGGAACTAATTCTTCTTCTCTTTCTTCTATTGTTTTTACTAAGTCAGCTTCATCTGTGTTATCAATGATATTTTTTAATACTGTATAATTAACTAATTCTTTGAAATGTAATTTGCTTAAATCAACAGTTGGTAATACTTTGTGGATATTTACTGTGCTGTTTCCTATAATTCTTACTTTTCTTTCTCCAACTAAGATGTCTACAATATTTATTCCTGAATTTTGAATATCTTCTGCAACATCTTCAGTAATTACTTCTCCTGCTTGTACAAATACCTCTCCTGTTTCTGCATCTATAATATCTTCTGCTGCAACTTTTCCTTTTATTCTTGTAGATAAATTTAATTTTTGGTTGAATTTATATCTACCTACTTTAGCTAAATCATATCTTCTATTATCATAGAATAAACCATTGAATAAGTTTCTTGCTGCATCTGCTGTTGGAAGTTCTCCTGGTCTTAATTTTTTATAGATTTCAATTAAAGCTTCGTCTTGGTCTTTTATTGTGTCTTTGTTTATTGTTGCTTTTAAAAGTTCTTCATCTCCAAATAATTCTCTTATTTGGTCATCTGTTATAATTCCTATTGCTCTTAAAAGTGTTGTTACTGGTACTTTTCTAGTTCTATCAACACGAACCCAGAATATGTCGTTTCCATCTGTTTCATATTCTAGCCAAGCACCTCTTAAAGGCATTACTGTTGATGTATATGTTTTCTTACCTGTTTTTGTATCAAATTCTTCTGCATAGTAACAACCTGGTGAACGAACTAATTGGCTTACTACAACTCTCTCTGCTCCGTTGATTACAAATGTTCCACTATCTGTCATAAGTGGGAAATCTCCTAAGTAGATTTCTTGTTCTTTAATTTCTCCTGTTTCACGGTTTATTAATCTTACTTTTACATGTAATCTTGTTGAGTATGTAGCATCTCTTTCTTTTGCTTCTTCCACAGTATATTTTGTTTTTTCTTCCATATAGTAATCGAAAAATTCAAGAACTAAATTTCCAGAATAGTCTTCAATTGGTGAAATATCTTTTAATACTTCTCCTAATCCTTCCTCTAAAAACCATTCATATGAATCCCTTTGAACTTTGATAAGGTTTGGCATTTCAATATAATCGCCAACTTTTGCGAAATCTTTACGAGAAGCTTTCTCGTATTTAACTTCTTTTAATTTCAAGAAAATCACCCCTAAAAAATATTAAGCAGAATTAAATATCAACTAAATAGTTGAGTACATTATTTATTTTTTAAAAGAAGTCCTACTCTCCTATAAATTTTTTTAAGCTTTTAAAAATGTCTGCTCTTACATTTTTAATTGATTAAAATATTTATATTTGATTCCTCTTCTTTTATTTTTTACTTTTGAATAAAATTAATTTAAAAATATCTACCAAAAAGTTAAGATTTTATGTCTAACTATAAAACGGCAATAAAAGAGCTGTCAAAAAATTTCTATTTTTCAACTGGCTCTAAGGTTTATTTAATTTCTAAAATATTTTTTCTTTCTATTTTTATCACCCTATTTTATAATTTTAGGTAAATATTCCATTGTATTACAAATCCTTTTAATTATACAATATTTTGCCATAAAAAGTCAATGATTTTAGAAATATTTTCTTTAAAATGTAGACTTTTTTTTTCTTTTATAGTAAAATGTTTTAAAATATTAAAACTTAGGAGGAAATATGGCAACTTTACCATTAATAGTAAAATACTTAATCGTTTTTGTTGTATCAATGGTTCCAATAGTAGAATTAAGAGGAGCTATACCAATTGCTGAAGGACTTGGCTTAAATATCTTTTGGTATTACCCAATAGCAATTATAGGTAATATGTTACCTGTTCCATTCATTTATTTATTCGCAAGAAAAGTTCTTGAATGGGGAAAAGATAAAAAATTAACTGGAAAGTTCTTTACTTGGTGCTTAGAAAAAGGTGATAAAGGTGGACAAAAGCTTAAAGCTTCAGCTGGTGATAAAGGAATCTTTTGGGCTTTATTAATCTTTGTTGGAATTCCTTTACCTGGAACAGGAGCTTGGACAGGAACTTTAGCTGCAAGTTTCTTAAATCTTGGTTTTAAAACAAGTATATTAGCAACTACACTTGGAGTTTTATTAGCTGGTATAATAATGTCACTAGGTAGTAAAATTGTAGTTATGCTTGGTTGGACAGGAGTGCTTGCGATTGTTGCAGTTATTGCAATTATTGTAATAGCATCAATTTTAATTAAAAAGAAAAGAAAAACAAAAGCGAAATAATTAACAATTACAATTTTAAAAATAAATCTTAGTTCAAGTATAGTTATTTATGAACAAAAAATAGTGAATTAGAATATTCTTCTAGTTCACTATTTTTTGTTGTATTAATAATATTGTTCAAAGTTAATTGATATAATATTTTCAACTATATTTATAACTTATTTTTTTCTTTTTACTGCATATTATTTTTTGGTTCTTTCAATTTATTTTTATATTCAATATAATCATTTATAAGTATTTTTAATATAGCAATTACTGGCACAGCTAAGAACATTCCTAATATCCCAAAATATGCTCCACCAACTGTTACTGCAAACAATACTAATAATGGGCTTATTTTTAGAGATTGACCTACTATTTTTGGATTTATAATATTTGCATCTATTTGTTGTAAAATCACTACTACTATTACCATCCAAATTGCTTGTGATAATCCTCCTGTAATTAATGTGACTAATACTGCTATTACTGTTGCTATTATTGCTCCTACATATGGAATCATATTAAACATTCCTATAAAGAATCCTAATAATGGTGCATATTTCACTTTCATTATTGTTAACGCTATTGTTACTAATATTCCTACCACAACTGCATCTAAAAATTGACTTGCTATAAATTTAAAAAATATTTCATTTGAGTTATTAAAATATTTGTCTATGTTTTTATATGTATTTTCCTTGAATATTGCTCCTGTTAATTTTTTTAAGAATGCTATTATTTGCTTTCTTTCTGTTAGAATATATATTGAAACTATCATTGCAATAAATATGTCTATTACACTAAATACTGCACTTATTGCATTAGTTACATATCCTATTATTTGTTCTACATTAAAATATTGTTTTATGTTTATATTTTGTAAACTGTGTATTGCATCTTTTACTATTTGTCCTTTAAAGAATGAATCTTCTGGAAGTTTATTGTAATTTTCTATTGCATTTGTAATATAGCCTTGTAAATTGTTTAAGAAATCTGCAATACTTCCAAATACTATTGGCATTATACAACTAAATAATATTATAACTATTGCTATTATTATTACATAAACTGTTATTACGCCTAAAACTCTAGCTTTTTTTCTTATGAATTTAATCTTTACTTTATTAAACCATTCTTCAAATTTTCTTGCTGGCATATATAATAAATATGATATAAATATTCCTACTATAAATGGACTAAGCACATTCATTAATCCTTTTATTCCATTCATTACACTTTCATAGTTGTCTATTCCTTTATAGACTAAAATTAGTACAATTCCTAGCAATAACCAGTATATCCATTTTGACCAATCTTTTTTTGTATCTTTCATGCCTTTCCTCCTATTTTATTTTTTATTATAAATTTTATTTTACTATATTTATTTTTACATTATCAATATTTATTTAATAAAATTTATATATTTTCCACTTTTTATACATTTATATATATTTCACATCCCTAATTTCTCAAATTAATATTTATAAAATTTTATAATTCTTTAATATTCAAGCCAACTGGACAATGGTCACTCCCATATATTTCTTGATAAATTTTTGCATCTTCTAATTTATCTTCCATATCTTTTGAAACTATAAAATAATCTATTCTCCACCCTGCATTATTAGCTCTTGCATTTCTCATATATGACCACCAGCTATATTCTCCTTCTTTGTCTGGATAAAAATATCTATATGTATCAATAAATCCTGCATCTAATAATTCTGTCATTTTTTCTCTTTCTTCATCTGTAAATCCCGCATTTCTTCTATTTGTTTTTGGATTTTTTAAGTCTATTTCTTTATGTGCAACATTTAAATCTCCACACATTATTACTGGTTTTTGTTCATTTAATTTCAATAAGTATTTTCTTATTTCATCTTCCCAGATTTGTCTATAATCTAATCTTTCCAATTCTCTTTTTGAATTAGGTGTATAATTGTTTACTAAGAAGAATTTCTCAAATTCTAATGTTATTATTCTTCCTTCTTTATCATGTTCTTCTATTCCAATTCCATATGTTACATTTAGTGGCTTGATTTTAGTAAATATTGCTGTTCCCGAATATCCCTTCTTTTCAGCACTGTTCCAATAACTTGTATATCCATCAAATTTCAAGTCAATTTGTCCTTCTTGACATTTTGTTTCTTGAATGCAAAAAATATCTGCATTAATTTCAGAGAAAAACTCTTCAAATCCTTTTGTCATACAAGCTCTAATTCCATTTACATTCCATGATATTAATTTCATTTATTCGCCTCCATTTTCATTTATTTAATTTTTTATTCCTATAAATAGTTTATGTTCAAATAAACCTACACTTTTTTATATGTAAAAAACTGTCCTTTCAATATATTTTAATATATCTTATAGGACAGTTCTATTATATATTATTTTTCATTAGTTTACAACAGAAACTGGTAAATATCTTACCCCCCATTGTAATGCTTCTGCATGTGAGCCAACAAATATATCTATTTTATTTCCAGTTATAGCTCCTCCTCTATCTTCAACAGTATAAATATGTCCACCTATATTTAGTTTTGTTCCAAATGCATATTTTCCTGAAGCAGCTACTGTTCTTCCTGGTGTAGCTCTTGTTCCTGATGCTGTTCTTCCTGTTGCTTTTCCACAACATTTTGAACATGGACAATATGCTGTTATTTTATATACTGTTCCTGATGAATTTCCTCCTGTTGTACGTGGTAAGCTTGAACCTCTTGATGTTACTGTTTTCTTTTGTACTTGAACTATTTTGTTCACTGGTTCAGTTATTACCTTTTCTGATATAACTGTTTTTTCAATTTCTACATTATTTTGATATTTGATTTTATATGTTATTTCTTTTAATCCGTCTTTTCCTTGTTGCACAACTTTATTAGTTGAATCTGCTGTTCCAGCATTGTTTGTATTTTTTGTTATTGTCTCATAAGGTATTGCAACTTGTTCTACAACAATTTTTTCTGTTATTGGTGCATAATTTTCCATTAATTGATTTAATGATGTTTCTATTCCTTGTTCTGATATTTGAGCTATTTGAACTTCATTGTGAGATTTATCAGTTATTTTTATTGTTTCTCCTGCTTTTATCTCACTTTCTAGCCCTGGCATTGTTTTTTGATTTTCATTTAAAACAATGTTATTCTCTTCAAGGATTTCTGATACTTTTGTTTTAGATGTTAATGCTGTCATTTCATATCCATTTTGTAAAACTATTTTTACATCTTTCAAATCAGTATTTACTGCTAACACAGTTATTCCTGATATAAGTATTAAAATTATGCTAACACAGATAATCTTCATTATAGAAATTGAAGCTTTTTCTTCTCTTTTCATAAAATTAATTACCTCCTTTTGGCAACATATACATTATACTACTTTTTTAGCAGTGTGTCAAATTTTGCTATGTTTTTGGCTCACCTACTATCCCTAATGCTTGTACATTTACTATATTTTTTTCATATTTTTTATAAAATCTTCAATCACTTTTACTCCAATTATTTCCACATTATATTATATGCTAATAATTTTTTTTTATTACTTTTTTATTACATTTGTATTTCTATACTTAAAATCATAAAAATCCTATATTTTTTATGATAAATTTTTATTAATTAAATTTATTTTCTTTATATAATATTTTTGTGTCCTTTTATTGAATTTTTAATATTTTTATTGTATAAACTTAATTAATATGTTATATTTAATTGTATATAATATATTATTAAGTAAGGAGGAATATTAATGGTTTTATTGATTATTTTAGCTGTTATTATTGTAATTGCCGTAGTTATAATTGCTTTATATAATGGATTAGTTCAAGCTAAACTTAGAGTTGACAATGCTTGGAGTCAAATAGATGTACAATTACAAAGAAGATTTGATTTAATCCCAAACTTTGTTGAAACTGTTAAAGGATACATGACACATGAAAAAGAAACTTTTGAAAAAATAACAGAGTTAAGATCTTCTTGGTCAGATAGTGCATCAGTTGCTGAAAAAGCTAATTTAGATAACCAATTATCTACAACTTTAAAATCTATCATGGCTATTTCTGAAAATTATCCAGAACTAAAAGCTAATCAAAACTTTTCTGAATTATCTGAAGAATTAAGAAATACAGAGAATAAAATTTCTTTTTCTAGACAATTCTATAATGATACAGTAACAAGTTATAATACTAAATTAGAAGTTTTTCCTTCTAATCTAATTGCTAATATGTTTAACTTTAAACCTCGTGAACTATTCCAAACAGAAAGTAGCGAAGCTAGAAAAAATGTTAAAGTTGACTTTGGAAAAAATGCATAATTTTAAGGAAACACTTTATCTGTGTTTCCTATTTTAAATTATAGAAAATTTCTACTTTTCCATAATTTAAACATAATGGAGGTAATATATGTTTGAAAATGTTAGAAAAAATAAATTTGAATCTGGCATAATTGTAGCAATATTTATAGTAGTAATTACGCTTATTGTTTATTATATATGTCATGCACTAAATTTAGGTACAATGTCAATTGTTATTGCATTAATCTTTTCAATTGCTAGTGCTTGGGGTTCTTATTATTATAGTGATAAAATTGTTCTTTCTGTAAATAAAGCTAGACCAGCTACAAAAGAAGAAGATTTAAAATTAGTAAATATTTTAGATGCATTAATGGTTACTTCTGGATTAACAGTAAAACCTAGGCTTTATGTAGTAGATGATGCTCAACCTAACGCATTCGCTACTGGTAGAAATCCACAAAATGCTGTTATTTGTGTAACTACTGGCTTATTAGAAAAATTAGACTATTATGAATTAGAAGGAGTTATAGCTCACGAAATGAGCCATATTAAGAATTATGATATTAGACTTAGTTGTATAGTTTCTGTAATGGTTGGATTTATTGTTATGATTTCTGATATGTTCTCTAGAGCTTTATTCTGGGGTGGTCTTAGAGATGATGATAATGATAGCGATAATAGAGGAAATGCTATTTTAATGGTTATTGGCTTAGTATTTTTAATTTTATCTCCTATCTTTGGTTCTCTTATGCAACTTGCTTTATCTAGAAAAAGAGAATTTTTAGCTGATAGTACAGCTGTTGAATTCACTCGTAATCCTGAAGGATTGATTTCTGCATTAGAGAAATTAGAAAACGACCCTAATGAATTGGAATATGCTAATAGTGCAACAGCTAATATGTATATTGTGAACCCTTTTAAAAAGAATGGTAAGAAAAAAACTACTAATATTTGGTCTACTCATCCAAGCACTGCAGATAGAATTGAAGCTTTGAGGAATTTGAGATAAAAGAATGATTTGGTGGTCGGGTGATTTTGGGGTCGGAGACGAAAATCATAAACATTAAGTTTAAAATGATTTTCGTCTCCGACCCCAAAATCACCCGACCACCAAATCAGTAACATCATCAAAAACTATAATTTGCTATCATCTGAGTTCCCATTCACCTTTCACATATTTGCCAGTCCAATCACCATTTTTTATTATCTCTTTTAAAATGTTTCTGTTACCATTTCCTTCTCTAATAATTAATGGTGATGGAGCTTTACTTGCACATCCTTCTCCAAATGCATTTCCATATTTTTCAGGTGATGCCTTAATTGTCATTGTTCCGTGCAATTTTGAACATCTTTGGAAAGTTTGTAACATATTAGTAACTTTTTCAGGAATTACATCTGGACCTTTTTCTAAATTATCACATCTGTAAAATGTCATCTCCATATTTTCCAAATTCTCCGGTAAAATTACATTTGCTACTTTTAGATTATAATCTTGGCTAAATGTCCATGTCATATCTTTAACATTTTTAGAAATTTCAAGATCAACTCTTTCTAAGGAATTACAATTTGCAAAAGCTCCTTTAATTTTTTCAATATTACTGCCTATTTCATTTTTAATCTCTTTAATACCCGTACCACTAAATGCCCAACTTATATCAATTACAGAACTTGGTATATTAAATTCTGTTAATCTTTCGCATGATTCAAATGCTGAAAATATATTAGTAACTGTTATTGGAATATTAGGTGTTCCTTCAATATTTTGATTATTCATAAATGTTCTATATAAACTTGTAACTGGTATATAATTTTTTCCTCCATCTTCACTTATGTATTGAGGAATTATAATATTATTATAATCAGTCTCTTTTCCTATAAATCCTGCTGTTCTTATTGTTTCTGTATTCGTTCCTTTTTCATTATATTCAACGTTTTGAAAAACCTCTTTACTGTTTAAACCATAACCTCCTGTAACTGTATCATATGTATATTTCCACAAGTCCATATTAACTGGTTGTCCATTTGTTCCTATTCCAATTACATTCTTATTTTTTTGTTCTTCTGGTATTTCTGCTTCCCTCTTGGCTTTATCCCAGTCTATTCCACTTGATACTTTCATTGTTTCTGATGTAATATATTCTTTATTTTTATCTATTGAATGTATAGTAAAGTTTCCATCTGTATTTTCTCTTGCAATAACTTTATTTTTTCCAAATTGATTATCTAGTTCATCTTGAAATGTTGCAATTTCTAAATTCATGCTATCACTATTTAATATTTTTGCTCCAGAAACTGCTAATTTAATCTTTTCCTCATCTTCTTTTAGCTCTGTTTGTTTTTTTGCTTCTTTAGATTGTTTTAAAATTCCATTTTCTCCGGTAAGCATATTTATGCTCACTCCTGCTAATATTAGTAATACTACTATTGTTATTACTAATGCAATTAATGTTATTCCTCTTTCATTTTTATTACTTTTCTTTAGTTTCTTCATTTTAAATTTTCCTTTCTTCCCTTATTTAATCTAATTTTATCTTAATTCAAGATATAAGTCAATATCTTAAATTAAGATATTATAGAATATTTATATAAATATATAAATTATTATTTTATATATTTTTCAATATTTCTTATATTTTATAGGTGATTTTATGTATAAAAGAATTAAAGATTTAAGAGAAGATATGGATTTAACTCAAAGTACTATTGCTAAATATTTGAATATGTCTCAAAATGGTTATTCTCAATATGAAACTGATATTAACAAAATTCCCGTTGAAATTTTAAAAAAGCTAGCATTATTTTATGACACAAGTATAGATTATTTGGTAGAATTAACTGATGAGAAAAAACCTTATAAGAGAAAAAATGATTAAAATAAAAATATAATAATTTAACATTATTATATTTTTATTTTAAATTCCTCTCATTTATACATATTATATTCTTTATTGAAAATAAAATTTTATATTTGCACATACTTTTTGTCTCCGACCCCAAAATCACAAAATCATTTTAAATTAAATATTCTTTCTGCATTCTCATATGTTATTCCTGCTATTTCTTCCAATGACAATTTTTTTACATCAGCTATTTTTTGTGCTATATATTTAACATTTATCGGATTATTTCTTGTTCCTCTTACTGGCTCTGGTGCTAAATATGGGCTATCTGTTTCTATTAGTATTTTATCATTTGGTACCATTTCTATAATTTCATTTGCATTTTTAGAATTTTTAAATGTTATTGGTCCTGCAAATGAAATATAAAATCCTAATTTTAAAGCTTCTTTTACTAATTCTCTATTTAATGGGCAACAATGAAATATTCCTTTATTTTTTACAGGATTTTCTTTTAATATTTTTATTGTGTCCATTACTGCTTCTCTTGTATGTATTACTATTGGCAAATTTAATTTATTTGCTATTTTTATTTGTTCTATAAATGCTATTTTTTGAAGTTCTTTCATTCTCTCTTCTTTTTCCCAATAATAATCTAGTCCTATTTCACCTATTGCTAAAACTTTTTTATTTTCTTTTGCCATTTTTTCTATCTTTTCAAGTGTTATCCACAATTCTTCTTCTGTCTGTGGAATATCATTCGGAGAAATTCCACTTGTTGTGTATATAAAATCATATTTATTGGCTAATTCTATTCCTCTTTTTGATCCTTCTAAACTATAACCTGCTGATATAAACTTATCTATACCAGACTCCTTTATTTCTTTTATTAGATGTTCTCTATCTTCGTTAAATTTTTCATCATCTAAGTGTGCATGACTATCAAAAAATTTCATAGTTATCTCCATTCTATCATTAAAATATCATCATACTATTAATAGTATAAAAATCTATAAAGTCTAATAATATTTTTATAATTAAATTTTACTTGTTAACTTATTATATGTAAAAAAATAGTAAATAAGTTTACTATTTTTTTGATATTTTCTATTATTTCCAAATCACTACTACATTGGCAGTTGCATATTCCTTGCAGTGCGACAAACTAATATCTATTTGCTCAATATTTTTTTGTATATTACCTTGTAATATTACAACCGGTCTTCCTTGACTGTCATTTATTATTTCAATGTCTTTCCAACATATTGAATATTTATCTTCTAACTTTATTGATATTGCTTTAAATACTGCTTCTTTTGCTGCAAATCTTGCTGCATAATGTTGATATCTTTGTATTTTTTTACTTTCGCAATATTCTATTTCTTTTTCTGTAAATACTCGATTTAGAAATTTATTATTAGTCTCTTCTATGCTGTCTTTTATTCTTTCTATTTCAATTATATCTGTACCACAACTAATTTTCATTTTTTCCTTCCATTCAATTTTATCATTTTAACTTTTTATTTTAGTAATAATATGAAATTAATTATATTAATAATTAATGAAACACCTAATACAATTGATATTATTATTGTTGATGTTTTATTTTTTTCGATATTTAATTCTTTATATAAAACATCATATTTATTTTTAATATCATAATATATTTTTTCTAGTTCAAATGCTTCTTTTATTTTTTTATTTAGCATTGTTCCTATTTCATCTTCTGTAACTTCTTGTATCCATATGTTTTTTGTAAAATTAATAAATTTTTTTCTAACCGATTTTAAATTTATATCTTCTTTAAAAGCTACATTTAATTTTTGTAAATATATTTTTTTATATAATTCTACTATATATGTATAGAAATATTGATTTTCATATTCGTCTGGTAAAATAGTGTAATTATTCATATCTGCTGATGATGTAAATAAGGTAACTCCTTGTTTAGTAATTCCCATTTTTGCATATTTCCACTTTGATAGTGATATTATTTCACTTTCTCTTAAATTAGCACTATTATCTGCTGGTAATATTCCTGCAAATTTTATAAAATTATGTTTTACTTTTTCAAATTCATTATCTATATTCCAAGCTTCTTGGTCTATACATACATATGAATATGTTAAAAATCTTTCTGTATCTATATCTAACTTTATAGCTTCTACATTTGAGCCAGTTATACTTGATATAAAGTCTGTAAATTTATCTATACTTGCAAAACTGTCTGTTTGCAAGTTTATTTTGTCATAACTGTTCAGTGTTCCATTGTCTTGTTTTATATCTCTAAATTTGTAATTAAAATTCAAAACATCTTCAAATTTATTTGAATCATCAATATTTGTTTTCATACATAAAAAACATATTCCTGTATTAAAACATATTATTTCTATTTTTGTAATTTTGAAAAAGATTCCTTTTTTCTCTCCTGCTTTTCCATGAATATCTTTTTTTATTCTGTATTCAAATATTGTACATGGATATTTACATAGTATTGCTGATTGTGTTTCTATTGGTAATTCCTTGAATTTACTATATTTTGCATTTGTAAAACTAAAACTTGAAAACAAAAAATCTCTCATCTTTGGCGAAAAATACTTGTATAGCTTTAAGTCTTTTTCTTTTTCAAATCTTTTTAGTTTACATTCTTTGTCTTTTAGCATTTTTAGTATGAATTTTTGGTATTTATTTTCCTTTACTACAAAAGGATGTATAAAGTATGTGTATTGGTAGTTTGTCTTTAGTTCCATTTTTATCACCTTTTCTTATTTTCTACTCATATTGTAACATATATAATTAAATTATTTCAATAGTTAAGAAAAAAATTCCCTATGAATACATAATCATGTACTCATATGGAATTTTTTTAATTATTATTTATTCAACTGTTTCTAAAATTTTACCATCTAATTTTCTTATAAAATATTCTATTCTCCTTTTTCATAATAGTTCATATTCAAATCTTTACCTAAATGCCAGTTTCCTATAAAGTCTACTAATAAATAATCATCTAAGTTATATGTTGGCTCTATAATTACTTGGCCTTTATTATCTATCGAACCCCATTTTCCGTCTTTTTTTACTCCTACATATCCATATGCATTTTGTTCTGTTGTATCATCATAAATATAATCTACTACTACATTTCCATTTTTATCTACAAAACCATATTTTCCATCTTTTTTACTTAGGAATAAAGTGTTTTGTGATAATATATCTTTTACATTTTTTTCTTCAAATTTAAAGTTATAATATTTATATTCGTCATTTTGTCTTAGTTTTATATATCCTTTATCTTCATTTAGCTCTATTAACATTCCTGTTTGTTTTATTTCAAAGTTTGTGTCCATTATATTACTATTATAGTTTGCATCTTCTGCTATATAAATGTCTGCTGGTTCACTATATGTAATTGAATTATATTGGAATGGTATTTTTTCATTTTTATCTATGTCTATGATTCCTGTTTTTCCATTTTTAGTTGCTATAAAAATTCCTGCTTTTGCTTCTTGAAGTTTGTCATATTCTGGCTCTATTTTTATTTCTCCTGTTAATGTCATAACTCCATATTTTTGATTTTTTATAAATATTACTCCTTGGTCTTTTGTTTTTAATATACTTGATATATCATCAAATCCTTCTTTTAAAATATCTTGCCCTTCTTTGTTTATAACTTTTTTTATTCCGTCTTGTGTTACTACATATAAATCATTTCCATAGATTTTTTCTATTTTTTGATATTTATTTTCTAAAACTTTCTTTTTAGAGTAGTCTATTATTCCATATAGCCCTGTATCATCTTTTACTATATACCCTGATTTATTATCCTTACCTAAATTAGTTATTTCTGTATAAATTGGTTCTAATATTTTATTTCCTTCATCATCTACTATTCCATATTTATTTTCTTTTTGTACTAAATAGGCATTTTTTATTCCTTTTACAGCATTTATTGAATCATATTCTGGTTTTACTAACTCTTTTCCTTTAAAGTTAATTATTCCCCATTTTCCATCTTGCATAAATTTTAATACATCTTGTTCATACCATAAGTTATAGTTTTCATCACTATTTGGTATTGCTTCTATTTTTTGATATTCTGTAAATATTTCTTCATTTTTACTATTTAATGCTTTTGTTTTATATTCTCCTGTTTCATAATTTACATCATATGTACATAAAAATATATCTGTTTTACTGTCTGGAATTATTATCATCTCTGCATATGAAGGGTCTATTACATTTTTTCCACTACTATCTATTACTCCCCATTTATTGTCTTTATATGATGTAAAATAACTTTGACTTGTTATTTTTCCTTTTTCATCTTGCTTTGTTAATATTCCTTTTATTACGAATACTGACATTATTATTACTATAATTGCAACAATTACTGCTATTACTTTTTTTATATTTAATTTAGGTTCTTCATATCTTTTTCCTCTACTCATTGGAAATTTTCCTCCTAAGTTTTATTTTTATTTATTCTTTATTACTATATCTAATGTTTTGTTTGATTTAAATCTTATATTTTTTATATTCCTTTTTTGAACTCAAATTAATTTTTTTATATTTGAATTCCATCTTCTTCCCAAAATTCTTTTTGAATAAAGATTTTTATGTTTCTTAATCTTCTTTTTTAAGAAATCTACAAACTACTATACTCATATCATCTTTAGCTTTTCCATAGTTATTATCAATTGCTTCATTTAATATTATATCAGCTATTTTCTTTGTATTATTTGTTTCTATGTCTTCTAACATATATTTTACCCACAATTCTTTATTTTTGTATTCAACATTTGCATCTATAATACCATCTGAACACATTAGCATAATTTCTCCATTTTGGATATCTCTATCAAAGGTTTGAATATTTTTTTCATTTATCATTCCTGTTGGTAATGATGTAGATTTTATTATTTGTACTTTTTTACCGTTCTTTATATATGTTGGACAAGCTCCACTTTTTATAAATTCTATTGTTCCTTTATACAAATCTACTATTGCAATGTCTAGGGTTGCAAACATTTCTTCATTTTTATTTATTAAGCTAGTTGAAATTAGTTCTAATGATGTTTCTTTATCAAATCCAGATAACAACAAATTTTCTAACATTTTTAAAGCTTGTGAACTGCTTTCATCTGCTTCTTTTCCTGAGCCCATACCATCACTTAATGCTACTAGATATTTTCCATCTTTTAATCTGATATTTAATGTATTGTCGCCAGATACTAAATTTTGACTTTTATATGTCTCTGACATTCCTATTCCCATTACAAATTTATCATCTGACATAAATATTTTTTTAGTTCCGATTGAATTTTCTTCATTTAAAACTATTTTTTCTTTTAGAATTTTTGAAAGTATTTCTTCTACAACTGTATTTAAAAAGTCTTTTTGAGAATATATTTCAATTATATATCTATCTGGTTTTCTTATAGATATTTCTTCTATTTCAATTCCTTTTTGTTTTAACATTTCTGTTATTTCAACTTCTTGCTTTATATATTTATCTTCTATTTTCACTTCTTTTTCAATGCTTTTTGCTATTCCTGAAATTGCTTTTGAAACTCCTTTTAGCTGTGTTTCCATATTCTTTTTATTTTCAGTTAGTTTCTTTTTCCATACAAAGTTTGTTTTGCTTATTTTATATGACATATTTAATGTTCTTAAAATTTGCATTATATTTTCTTCTAAATATTTGCTTACTTCTTTATCATCAAATCCAATTATATAGCTATTACAATCTGCAAATATTTTTAACAAATCTTCTCTTCCTATTTCTTGCTTATCTAATAAAAACTCAAAAATTTTGTCTATTATTTCTCCATTAACATTAGCTATATCATCATATAGTAAGTTCTCTCTATATGGTTCTAAATTGTTAAGCAATTCTGTTATAAATATTTGCTTGTTTTCTTCTCTTGCTATTTCATTATCTATGTCTTTTTCATTATATGTATCTGCTATTTTACCTATTGTTTCAGAAACATTATTTAACTTATCTATTGTTTCTCTACTTTTTGTTAAAGTTCTATCTCTACTAACTGGTAAAAACTTTGAAGTTCCCATAAATTCTTCAATATCTATCTTTACTGATTTTGGAATTGCAAGTAGTGCTATTGATGCAACTAATATTTCCTTAAAATGAATTAACTCTACTGTATATCCATTTGAAACATATGCTAGAACAATATTTCCTACACAAAATCCAAGTATTACACCTATTTTACCAAATTTATTTAATAAACCTGCTATCATTCCAGAAATTGCATATGCTGCTATCATTATTGGTTCTGAGCATGTTATAATTCCCAAAGTTACTCCTATTGTTATTCCTGAAGTCGCTCCAACTAATATTCCATTTTTCCATCCTAATACCAAAACTATTAATATGCTCAATATATTTCTTAAAGATAATCCAAATATTGCAAAATCGCCAAAACAGCTTACGGCTATTGACATTAGAAGACTTGTACCTATTACTTCTTCTATTGAAAAAGCTTTCTTTTCTCTAAAATCTTCTAAGACTGGAATTGAATTTATAAATATCTTATAAAATACTACTGATATAATAGCATAAGTTATGCTAAGTAGAATATCATAAAAAGTAAACGATGATATTGCATATTTAGCTAATTGTACTAATAATGTAGCAATAAATATATTTTTTGCTACTTTTATTTTTTCATTTCTTTCTTCTTCATTGTATTTAGGTTTTATAATAAATATTGTTGCAACTAATACTAATGCTGTTAGGAAATATTCTAAAGCTCCACCTAAACCAAATTTTATTATATTGGCTATTGTTGAAACTACCACTATCCCTAATAAAGGAACAGATGATGCAAAACACGCTCCTAACATACTTATACTAAATAATGAAAACTCTCCACCAACTCCAACTAATGATAACATAAAAGTCATTAAATATATTACTATATTATTTTTATTAATTACTTGTGTCCATTTTTTTGGTATTTCTTTTTTTTCATTTTCTATTGTAGCTTCATTAATATTTTGAAACATCTTTACCACCTCTTTTAATTATATAAGCTTATTTTACTACTTGTCCTTTGTGGTTTTTGTCTTTTTTAGTAAGTTATTACTAAAAACTTTTTTACATTTTACTTATTTTTATTTTAATAAATTTTACTTTTCTTGTTTTTACTATAAATTTACTCGTTTATTTTATTACATAATGTCTAAAAAAGCAAGACAAAGTTAAAAAAAGGCTGACCTAGAATATAAAAAATATTTCTGGGTTTAGCCTTTTTATATTATATGGAATAGATTAGAAATTGTTAAGCTCTTCAAATGAATAATGTTCCTGTGAAATTTATTAAAATAAAATTTCAGCAATAGAAAAAGGTTCATTTGTAGAGCTTACAAGTTCTTATCTATGGAATATAATTAAAAAGGCTAAACCCAGAAATATTTTTTATATTCTAGGTCAGCCTTTAACCATTTTATTTATTTAAAATTTTCTTTTTAATAAATACTACACCTGTTCCTAATATAACTAATGCTACTAATCCAATTGAAATTGGTATTATAAAGTTTCTATCAGCTCCTGTATTTGGTGTTATTATTACCGTTTCTGACATTGATTCATCAGGTTCTTTAGGATCTTTGCCTGGTACAAAGTTTCCAGGTGTTGATGGAACATCTGCTCCACCATGTGGTTTTTCAAGTTTTATAATTTCTGTTTCATTGTTTAATGATATATCTCCTGCTGTTGTTAATATTTTTGAAACATTTAATGTTGTGTCTTTAGTTTCTGTTGGTTTTAATGGTGCTTTTAGGTTTTCAGTATATAATATTGTTTTTTCTTCTATTGCTGTTTCTTCATCATTATATACTATTTCTGCAACTAAATCGTGTAATTCTTCAACAGTTTTTATTTCCCATCCTTTATTTGCTTCTGGTTCATAACCCCAATCTTTATCTAAATAATCTATTACTGCTGATGGAATTATTGTTAATACATCTCCTCCTGCAATTCCGTATTGGTAATATTCTTCTGTCGCATAATCTAATTCACTATTATTTATTGCTTTGATTTCATAAGTTACCTCTAATTTAGAACCTTCTATTAATTCATTATCCATTTCTAATTTTACAAATCCATTCTTTGGATCTTTATTATTTGATGGTCCCATATAAATTACACCGTCTTTTAAACCTGTAATTTTTCCTTCTTCATCTATTTCTAAATCTGTAATTACTTGTCCATTTGCTAATGTTACTTTCATTGTTTTTACTCTTTTTCTAAGGTCTATTTGTTGTCTTGCTCTTTCTACAATTCCAAAGTCCACATTATTTATTTTATATACATATTTGTCTCCTGATGAAGCAGATGTTACCGTATCGTATTCTACTCCTATACCCATAGTTGGTGTAGTTGAATCCATTTTTGTTCTAGTATATTCTTTTTTACCTTTTTCAAGTTTTTTCATTTCTTCATCAATTTGTACTCTTGAACCTTTTGGTGCTTCTTGCTCTTTATTATAGTTATCTAAAGCATCTGTTAATCTTTTATCTACATCTTGTTTATACCATTCTTTATTTTTTTGGTCTCTTGATTTATCATATATTGTTCCTTTATAGTTTTGAACTGTATATGTTTCATCTCCCCAAGTATATGTTAATGTATAGTCTCCTGGTATAAATCCTGTAATTGTAAAGTTTCCACTTTCATCAGTATTACCTGTATATACTTTTTCACTTCCTGTATTTTCAGTTAATGTTATTTCTACATTTCCAATTCCTTTTTCGCCTTTGTCATATTGTCCATTTCCTTTTCTTTCTTTATTTGTTTGTAAGTCTGGCATATTTGTTTCATCTAAAAATACTGTTCCAGCTAATTCTCTTGCATCTGCAATTTCTAATTGTAATGCTGGGCTAGAGTCTGTATCATCTTCATATGTTGACTTATCTTCTGGTTTTACATTTCCTGGATTTGAATCTACATCAATTCCTGCATATGCTTTTCCATCTTCTCCAAATGTTGAATAAGAATTTATTTCTACTACATTTTCTAAGTTTTCTCCATTATTCATTATGTTTATTATTGCTTCTCTACTTAGTTCAAATTGTACATATATTTCATGTGTTTTTTGCGCTTCTATTTTAGCATTAGTATTTATTATTACTTTTGAGTATTCATTATTATGATTAGATGTTTCAAAGTTTATATCTCCAGTAATATTACTTGTTTTTTCATCTTTATTAGTTCCTATTGCAACTATTGAATATTTACTATCATAATAATCTACTAAGCTATTAATTTGTGATGTTAAATTTGTTGATTCATTTCTTATCGCAATTTTGTATGTTAAATATGCTTTTAATTCTTTGTTCTTATCTTTTTCATTTACATATTCATAATCAGCTTTATAAATTGGTCTTGTATATTTCATTTCACCATATTTATTTCCAAATTTCACTCCAACATTAAATCCGTCACCATATTCTCCTTGGTTTTTAAACCTCTGTGCATATTCATAAATATGTTCATATCCATTGATTGTAAGTTTTACATTGTCTAAATCTTTTATTAATGCTAAATCTGGTTGCTCTCTTCTATATAATCCTAAATTTATATATTTTATTTCTTCTTGACCATATTCAAAGTGTTCTCTAATTATATATTTAGTTTCATTAGTATTTGCTGTTATTGGAAATTGTCCATTATTTATAAATGTTGATGTATGTTTTTGTGTATCTTTTTCATACGATAAATCATGTTTTTTATTTCCATTTCCATCTAATGTATGTCCTGTGTTATCACCATTTCCTAATATTGTACTAAATCCATCATTAAACTCTTCTCTTGTTTTAGGATTTTCTGCTGCCTTAGAGCCATTGTCTTTGTCTATATGTGGTACTACATTTGTATATGTAATTCCATCATATTCAAATTCTATATAATAGTTTTCTAATTGTGCTATCTCTACATCTACAAATAAATATGCTCCTTTTTCATCTGTTTTAGCTTCTTTTATTATCTTTCCTGATTTATCTTTCAATCTAACAGTTATTTCTGGTAATAAAATATCATTCTCATCATAATCATTATCTCTAAATAAATCATTTCTTAGTGATTGTTTTCCAAATATTTTATCCTCCCATACATACCCTGAAAGTTTTACATATATTTGTGGATTCTCTATTATAAAATCTGTAGTTTTATCTACTACAACAGTTTGTTGTACACCATCTTTTATAAATTCATATCCATAGTTTGGATTTTTTGTTTCATATGCTGTATATGTACCTACTAATAAGTTTTCAATTAAAATTTCACCTTTTTCATCAGTAATAAATTCTGTTGCTTCTTCTTTTTTTGATACATATGATATTGTTTTATCTGAATTTTGTTTTACATATTTGTCCATATTGTTATTTTTGATATAAAATCCTACACCTTTTAAAAGCACTTGGTGATTGTCTTTATTTACTTTTATAACTTTTAAATTTCCTAATAGGCTTATATCATATTCAAAGTCTGTTGTTAAGTCTTTTTTCTCTTTAAATGGTTCCCTAATTATTAAGTTTTGATAATTACTTCCACTTAATGATTCCAAAAACCATACTTTTGCTGCATTTATATCTACTTTCGCATTTGCTGTCATCTTTGTTATTTTGCTTACTCCTTGGTCTGCTGGAAAAGATATATAAAAATCTTTTCCAGTAGTCATATGTTGCAATGCAAACCATTTTTCATTTGTTCCTTCAAAGCTACTATATAGTACTCCATCTATTGTTTTTCCATCTTGATTATACACTTTTACATCATCCATAGTTCCAGGAAAACTCCAATTAAATGGTCCTACTCTTATATATGTCTTTCCGTTTTTTTCAAATGATGTTGCTTTTATATTTTTTTTATTTGTATTGTCTTTCATTTCCATATTTTCAAGGCTTTGAGCATATTTGTCAGCTTCATCTTCTAATTGTGTATGATAATTTCCTGGTTTATTGTTTGTAAAACCTAAATATAATCCTGCGTGATGTTGTCCTACATTTCTCATCCAAGTAGGAAGGAAATTCCAAATCGCATTTGAAACTTGTCCATTTTCTTTGTCTCCATTATTATTTGCTTGTAATATTGTCGCAAACTTAGCATTATCAGAATGTGTTATTTTCTTGCCTTCATGATCAGTTGACTCATTTCCTTTTATTGTTACTTCTGAAATTATTTTATAGCTCTGAACATCTCTTAATTTTTGGCCATGTTCAGCACAAAAGATATTAGGATTATTCAAATATTCTTCAAATGTAACATTTAATTTTTGCCCTACTGAATATGCTTGTGATGTTGTGTAAAATAAACTTACTATTATAATTATCATCAGTGTTATTATAGATATTTTCTTTAATTTATTCATTAGCTCTGTTACCTCCTTCCTCTATTCTTCTTTATCATTCTTTCTCTTTACTATAACTGCTGCTATTATTCCTGATGCTACTATTGTTGCTATTATTAATCCTATTGATACATATACTGCCTTACCTGTTTTAATACTTAAGATTATATCAGCTGAACTATAATCATTTTCATTTTTGTCTTGATTTCCTGGTGTTGAATTGATATCTGATAAACCTAAATCATTATATGCTTCTACTATTTCTGCTCTATTGTTTACTAGTCCAAGATTTTCTTCATTCATTTTCTTTGTTAGTGTAAGTGTTAATGTTCTAGAATCACCTGGTTCAATCTTATCATTTGCTATACTAGAACTATATAATACATTTCCTGTTTGATACCAATCTTTATTCATTTCTGAACTAAATTGTAAATCTTTTGGTATATAATCAGCTATTTTTCTAGCGTATCCTGCTACTTCTCCAATATTTGAAACTTTTATTTTATATTCAATTATAACATTAGTTCCATTTAATTGTTTTGCATCAATTTCTGCTTTTGCTATCTTTTCATCGTTATATTCTTTTGTCTTTGTTCCTGCTGAATTTTGAATAATTACTTTTGATATTGTTTTATCTAATTTCAAGTCAAAATCTTTTAGTTCAATCAAACCTATATTAATGTTTGATATATCATTATCTTCTATTTTTATAACATCTGTTGAAGCAATATTTTGCTTTTTACCTTCTAATGAAATTTCATTAAGTCTAACATCTGAATTTTGTGCCTCGCTAACACCTTCTACTTTATATTTAGTTATTGAGTATTGTGTATTATTGTATTCAAATATTGCTATATAATTTCCATTTCCTAGGTTACTTAGTACATATACCCCATTTTCATTAGTAGTTGCTTCTAGTAATTTTCCACTTTCATCTTTTACTAATTTATTTGTATCTAAATTTAATAATTTTACTTTAACATTACTTAATGTTTTTTCACTTTCATCTTTTTTTCCATCTGCATTTTCGTCAAACCATGCTGTACCTGTTATATTTTTTTCTCCTTTTGCGACATTATTGTCATCTACATCATTATTTCCATTTTCATTTTCTTCTGTTTGTCCATTATTTTCACCCTGACTATTTGCATTTGCTTTTATTATGTGTGTTATTTCTGATGTTGTAGCTATTTCTTCTCCATTAACTAATGCCATTGATTTATTAGTTATTGCTTCTGCTTTATCTCTTGATTCTGAATGATTTACAACTGTTGTCACTTTTATATTCATTTCTTTTCCTACATCTAAGTCTTCTGAAATGCTAATATAATTGTTCTTTGGAATTTCTAGTTCTTCTCCATCTTTTTCTAATTTAGTAATAGTTAATTGTAATGGTAATTTATCTATTATTTTTAATCCTGATGTTTTATCTTTACTATCATTTTTTACTTTAATTAAATACTCAACTGTATCTCCAGATTTTATATATTTGTCTTCCACATTAGTTGTCATCTCCATCTTTACTTTAAAACTGTTTAATTTATCTTTCCAAATGTTAGATGTGTATTCTTTTTGAGAATCTTTAGCTTTTACAGAAAATGTTACATCATCTATGTTATTTTCTTTAATTTGCTCTAATAACATATTATAATCTAGGACTTTTATTTCTCCTGGTTTTAAATTTCCTATATTAATTTCTTCTGAATATTCAATTACATTTGAATTAGTTTCATCATCTATTGCATTTGATGTATTTTCTTTTATATCACTAATATCTAAATTTTCTCCTCCAAAAATTTCTTCATCAGATATTTTTATTTCTTTTAATCCTGTTATTAATTGGACTCTTTCTGGTTTCATATTACTTGACATTTTTGTTTTTACTTTTACATCTTTTTGTTCTTTATCTGATATATTTTCAATTATTGCATAATATTCTACTGTCCCTAACTCATATAAATCTACTGTTCTGTCTGTTACTCTTTTTACTGAAACCCTAATATTAGCTGTTTCCGTAATACATTTTATCTCATCTGACTTTTGAATTACATCTAAATATTTTGTTTCTACATTATTTTTAATTTCTGTATTATTTTTTAAATCTTTATTTACTCTAACCTCATATTCTAGTTCTGATGTTTCGCCTACTAAAAGTCTTTCTATTTTTCCTTTATACATATCTGTATCAATTTCTTCATAGTATGATGCACCTGTATATTCATAGTTTTCTACTGGTTCTACCAATTTTGTGCCTTCTGGTATTTTTCCAATAACACTAATATTCTCTACATCTTCTGAACCTGTATTTGATACTTTTACTGTATATTTTATTACTTCTCCATTTTTTACTGCTGTATCTTCTTTAATTTCTTGTCCACCAACTGTTGCATTTAAAGATGTCTCTATCTTTGGTCCTACTCCTGTTTGCATTGTTATTGTTGTTGCTTTTATTGTATTATCTATTTGTGTAGCTGAATTCGTATATGATGTTTCATATACTTCTTTTGCTATTTGATTGTATTCTAAGTTTTCTGGTATTTCTACTCTATATGTACCTGTTATTGCTGTTTGTGCTTCTATATTATCTAATACAACTAAATATTTTTTTACTTCTTTTCCATCATTTAATTCTTCTGTCCATTTATTTTCTGGATTTTGTAAATCTTTTGTTGCATTTTCATTTTCTGAATAATATACTTTTGCGTTTTCAACAATTACTCCATCTACAATTTCCATTTCCATATTATTTTCTTCAGTTTTTGTTGGAAAGGTTCCTAATATATTTACATTTTCTATATTTTCTGAATTGTTATTTATAATTTCGAAACCAACTTCAACATTTTTACTACCTTTTCCTCTTTCTAATGCAATTTCTTTATTTTCTTCTTGTCCTATTGTTTCAATTCCTAAATCTTTTATACTATTTATTGCTGTTACATCTTTTGGTGGTACTATTGAAATATTTGCTATTTTTTCTCCTTTTTCACCTTCTGCATATGATGTTGCAATTTCATTTGTGTAATTCATTATAATTTTTTCATCTTTTGCTATTGCTTTTCTATCTACATTTACTGTTGCATCTATGATTATATTTGTTCCTTCGACTGTATTTTCTTTATATGTTTGTTGTTCTCCTTCTAGTTCTACTATAATTTGTTTTCCTTCAACAAAATAATTTTTTATTTTTAATTCATCTTCATATAATAAACTTACCTTATTTATATCAATATTTTCTACTTGTTCTGGTAATTTTAATTTTATTACTGGATTCTTATTTAAATCATATTTTTCATCATTTGTTTTTAATGTTACCTTCATTTCTAATTGATTAGCTACTATTGTTGATAACGTACTTTTATTAACTTCTAAATTTGCCTCTGTTATTGAATTTTTTAATTGTATACTTGTTGAAATTTCTTTTTCTGCATTTTCTACTAATTCAATTCCTTCTAATTCATTTGTTTTTTCCTCTTCATATTTATATGTTATTTTTGTGTTTATTTCACTTGCTTGTGTAGTTGTTTTTTTATCTGTCGCTTTTATTGTTTTTGTATTATAAAAGCTCAAAATTCCTTCTGATACAGGTTGTGTTCCTTTTATTTCTATTGCTCTTGGTTCTTTTCCTGTATAATCTATTATTATATTTCCATTTTCATCTACTTTTGAGTTATTATTAACTGTTTCTAATAATATTCCTTGCTCATTAAATATTTGTAGATTTCCTTGCTCTCCAAAAATTTTATCAAAGTCATTTTTTGATATAACTGTTTTATTAAATACTATATTTGCATCTTTTTCTTGTCCATCAATTATGTATTTACTTTGCTCTTCTCTTATTGAAACATTTTTAGCTACATTTGCTAAATTAACCATTAATTTTGTTTCACTCTTAATTTCTTTGTCTATTCCTGAATTTATTTTTCCTTTAAAAATTTCTTTTTCATTGTTTGTAGCAACAATTTCTATTGTTGAATCTACTATTTCTTCTGGTATTTCTAATTCTGCTTTATCAGTTGTTATTTCTTTTCCATTTTGTAAAGTTATCTTTTCTTCTAATATAAATTTTTCATCTTTTAAATCTACATCTTTGCTATAAATATATGTTAATATAACTTTTTCATTTCCTTGTTTTTTCCACAATACATTGTTTTCTACTGGTTCGTTTTTCATTAATATTTCAATTTCTTCATCTTTTTCATTTATTTCATATGAAGTCATTGAATTTAAATTTATATTTTTAATTATTTCTGGCTTTTCACTATCAATTATAGGTACATTGATTTTAGAACTAATTTGTTTCATCGGATAGTTATTATCTTTTAAACCTAAATCCATTAAAACTTGAATTACCCTCTTATCTTCTCCTGAAATTTTAGCTACTTTATTTGTTATTATTTTCATAGTATTTTCAATGTTTGTTTTGTCATTTGTTTCAATTAAATTTAGTTTTACATTTCTTTTTGCTTCTATCTTTATGTCTTTTTCAGTACTGTCTTTGTATTGTCCTAATAAAAGTATTTCTGTATTTCTTTCTTGTAAACTATATTTTTCTTCTTCAATAGGACTTACTTTCATTTCTATTTCTGCTGTTGTTCCTGCATTTAATTGATTTAAATAAACTTTATTGTCTTCTACTTTATTTACATATTCGCTTTCTGAACTATTAATTTTGAAATTTGTATCTTTTAGTTCAATAGTTCCATTAAAATATCCTTCTCTTTTTACATTTAATAGAACATACATAGACATTTCTTTTTCTTCTGATGTTCTTTCTAATGTTGTTACCTTATTTCCTTCCTTATCTTTAAAGTATGCTTCAAATTCTATATTTTTGTGATTCGTTGCTATTCCATCCATTGCATAACTTACAATATTTGAACCAACAAATATAAAATTTGCTAATGTTAGTGTCATTAGTAAAATTATTGTTACACTAATTTTTAAAATTTTTCCTTTCATATTTTGTACCTCCTAAACCAGAATTTGTTATTTTTTTACAATACTGGTATTTATATTACCTCATTATTAATTATATATTATTTTTGTTGATTTTTCAACACTTTAAGCCTCTTTTTTCATATTACTTTTATGTTACCAATGCAAATAATAGGTTTTATCTTACGGATTTAACCTTTAAATAATATTTTTCTTTTTTGTAACATTTTCATTTTTTATTAATATTATATTACATAGTATAACTATTTTTGAATATACATATTTTAGAGGTGATTATTTTGGAAAATTTTAATATAGATAAAAATACAATAAATAAATTGAAAGGAATGTTAAATAACGGTGACTTAGATAATTTAGTTAATCAAATCTCCCCTGAAATGATGCAAAATTTTTCTAATTTAATGTCCAGTAATTCAGGGTTAAATAATACTCAACAATGCGAAAATCCTTCTAGTAATTGTACTGATAAAGGTAGCTCTAATGATAATATTTCTAATTTTAAGAATAATACTAACAGCAATGACAATATTAATGAAACAAATAATTCTACCATTTCAAACAATATTAATAACTTTGATTTTAGTAAAATTGATATGAATATGATATTAAAAATGAAATCTATAATGGAAAACTTAAATTCTTCAAATGACCCTAGATCTAATCTATTATATTCTTTAAAGCCTTATTTAAGAGATGAAAAAAAGAATAAAATAGATCAATATGCTAATTTATTAAATTTTGCTAAAGTTGCTGAGGTACTTAAATCAGATAATAAGGAGAATAAGAAAAATGAATAGTTTTCCTTTTTTCAGATTTCCATATAATAATTATTATAGATACTATAATTATAGAAATAATTTAAATAAAAACACCCTCTATTCTAACTGCAATCCAGATATAAAACAAGCTTTTCAACCTCCTTATGTAGAAAATAAAAATATTGGAAATAATGTTGAAAAAAATAATAATTATATAAATGAAACTACTAATATATGCAATTACAGGAATAATGATTATAAAAAACTTAATACTGATTTCGAAAATACTAATAATCAAAATAATAATATCTCTAAAAAAAATAAATCATCTAAATTTTACTTAGGGCCTATTGTGTTTGATAGTTCTAGTTTTTCTGATTTAGAAAAACCTGTGTTAGAACTTTTAGGTCTAAAGTTATATTTAGATGACATTCTCATTCTTAGTTTATTATATTTTTTATATGAAGAAGATGTAAAAGATGAAACCTTATTTATCTCCTTGCTTTTACTACTAATTAGTTGATTTTGATATTTGTATAGTTTATTTAGTTATTTTGTGGTTAATTAAAAATTATTTATTTTAGAATATTTACCACATATTAATATTATTCTATTATTATAGAATCATTATCAACAAATACATAGGCTTGTTTATGCATTGGTTCTTCATCTCTATCTATCTCTTTTACTATGTTTGCAATTCTAATTTGTACTGTGTCTAATAATCCTGCAGAAATTATTGCTTGTTTATTTCCTTTAGCTCCAGCATGAGCTAATCCTCTTAAACTACCAAGGACAACTATATTTTCTGATGCCATTACTTCTGCTCCTGAATTTACATCTCCTAATATCACTAGGCTTCCTTCTGTTTCTAGCCTTTGGCCTGAGCGTAAAGAGCCTCTATGGAATTTTGTTTCTGATATTCCTATTTCTCTATTAAATGTTCTTGTAATGCTTGAAAGCCCTAACGCTTTTGGCATATCAAACTCTATTTCTACATCAATTTTATCTTTTATTAAATTTTGAATTTCGTCTATTTCTTTATTTTTTAATATTTTACCAGTCACTGTTATTGGTGTCTTTTCATCTTTATATAATTTTTTCAATTCTGGTATTTTCTTTTTCAAACTTTCTACTATTTCTCTTTGTTCTGCATTTTCATTAATCTTTATTAATATTTCATTTTTCTTTAAATTAATGCTTATACAATTTTTCATTTTACATCCTTCCATTTCCGTTTTATGACATTTATAATTTTGGTAATTTGAGGTTCGGTGATTTTGGGGTCAGAGACAATGATTTTGGGGTCGGAGACAAAAATCATGAATATATATAAGTATAAAGTAAAATTTAAAATAAGATGATTTTTGTCTCCGACCCCAAAATCATTGTCTCCGACCCCAAAATCACCAAAATTATCTTAATGATTGAAGATACGAAGTTGCTGACATATTTTCTTGAATGTCTTGTGTGTTCATTCCAAAATATTCTCCCATTATATCTCTTACAACCTCTGCTGTGTAGTTTCCATGTCCTCCGTTTTCTACCATAACAACTATTGCTATTTCTGGTTTGTCAAATGGTGCAAATCCAGCAAACCATGCATGTACTATGTCTTTTCCATTTTCATCTTTTCCTGCTTCTGCTGAACCTGTCTTGCCTCCTACATCTATTCCAAAGTCTTTAAATCTTACATATGCTGTTCCTGTTGTATCACTTGTAACAGATTTCATACCTTGCAATATTGCATTTAAATTTTCTTGATGTATTGTTAATTTTTCTGGTTCTTCTTGATTTAATCCTAGTTTAGCATTTACATAGTTATTTATTTCTTCTTTTGAAGCTTCTGTTCCATCTGGTTTTCTTATTGTTTTTACAATACTTACATCTAATGGTTTTCCTCCATTTGCAAGCATACTTATATATTTTGTCATTTGTAATGGACTGAATGCATCTAATCCTTGGCCTATCGAAGCATTTATAGTCTGTCCTTTTGTCCAAGTAATATTCTTTTTAGCTGCATATTCTGGGGTAGCCATTGCTCCTGTTGTTTCACTTGGTAACTCTATTCCTGTTTTTACTCCTAATCCAAAATATCTTGCATATTTTGCTAAGGTTTCTATTCCCATTCTATCTCCTGTTTCGTAAAAGAAATAGTTACAAGATTTTTCTATTGCTCCTGATACATTTAAGAATCCATGACCTCTATGATAATCTGTATAATACCAGCATGGCCATGTTAGACCATATTTTTTGTATAATCCTGTATCATTTATTTGTTCTGTTCTTGTTATTACTCCTGATTCTAATCCTGCTATTGCTGTTACCATTTTAAAAATTGAACCTGGTGCATATGCATTTTGAATTGCTTTATTCATTAAAGGTTTAGCAATATCATCTCTATATTTAGCCCAGTTTTCATTACTTATTCCACCTATAAAGTCTGCTGGATTATAGTTAGGATAACTTGCCATTGCTAAAATTTCTCCTGTATTTACATTCATTACAACACAACTTCCAGCATTAGCCGGATATGCTTTCCCAAAACCTCCTGATGATATTTTTTTAATATTGTTTTCCAATGCTTGTTCTGTTACTCTTTGTAAATTAGAGTCTAATGTTAATACTACATCACAACCTGCTATTGCTTCTTTTGATGTATATTCAGAAGTTATCGTTCCATCAACTGCCATATCTATTTGTTTTGTTCCATTTTGACCTTTTAAGTAATCTTCAAATACATATTCTATTCCATTTTTTCCTATAATATCATTTTGAGAATATCTATCTGACTTTTCTTTATATTCTTCAGCACTTATTTTTGAAGCATATCCTAAAATATGTGATGCCAATGTTCCTGAAGTATATTCTCTAACTGGTTCTACTACTATATTAATTCCAGGAAATTTATCTCCACTTTCAGTAAATTCAGCAACGGCTTCTCTTGGAATATTTTTTGATATTTTTAATGCCCTTGTACTACTGTATCCTGAAATAGTTATTTCATATCTTATTGCTATTATTTTTCTAATTTCATATATGTCATTATTTTCTATTTCATATCTATCTTTAAAATGATAAAAAGCTTCTTCTGGAGTTGCATTTTCATCTAGTTTATTGTTTTTCTTCCATTTAGATAATTGTTCTCCTTCTATTGTATATTCAAATGGGTCTACATTTACTGGAAATGAGTCAACATATTCTGCTTCATATTTTTCTAATACATTTATAATATTTAGAATAGACTTATTTAGCTCGTTTTCTTCTATTTTAGTTTTATATAATTCCAATCCAAATCTTGCATTTGTTGTTACTAATTCTTCTCCGGTCCTGTCTAATATAGCACCTCTTGCTGCTTCTAATTTTGTTTCTCTTGTTAATCTAGTATTTGATTCTTCTCTGTATTCTGCCCCATGAACTATCTGCAAGTTAAATAGTTGTATTATTAATACAATTCCAACAAGATATGTAATTACAGTTAATATATTATATCTTAGTTTTATATTACTCTTTTTTATAATTCTATTTTTTTTCATATTTTCTATCATTCCTTCACTTTAAGGCATTATTTAGAATGAATAATTTATAAAATTTAGATATTATTCAACCTTCACCTTCTTAAAAATATCTTGTTAATACTCTATTCCCTTTATATTCGTTTTCTATATTGTATCCAAATTTTTGAAGTACTGGATATATTATTATTGTAATTATCAGATTATATATTACCTCTATTGCTAAAGTTTTTATAAAATATAGTATTTCTACATTACTTGACGCAAATATATAATTTAATAAATATGTTATTACTTCAAATATTATAGTGCTTCCCAAAACCATGAACATAATTGTAGCTCTACTATCTTTTGAAAAATTTTTGTCAAAAGTTGCTGCTAAAAAACCAATTATTCCATATCCAACTGCATTTATTCCTATTTGTTTTCCAATTACTAAGTCTATTATTATTCCTGTTGTTACTCCATATATCACTCCTGACATTCTGTTTGTAAAAAGTCCTATAAATAAAACAAATATAACAAATAAGTTTGGCATAATTCCTGAAATTGTAAACCAATTAAAGAAATTTGATTGTAAAAAATATAGAAAAAACAAAACTATTACAAGTGTTATATTTATTATTACTTTTTTCAATTAGTTTACCTCTCTTTCTTATTTATTAGTATTATGCCTAATTGTAATTTAGTTTATAAATTTATTATTTGAATGCTATTAGCTAATTTTCATGAATATTTACTAATTATCATTATTTATTAATTCATTTATAATTCAAAAAACTATTTTTCTGTCAATCAATATATTTCATATTAATTGTTCGTTATAACTAATACTGTATTTAACTTGTTAAAATCTACTGCTGTTTCTACCATCGCATATTTATCTGTATCGTTATGTGTAGTTATTACTTTTTTTACATTTCCAACATGTATTCCTTTTGGATAAATACCTCCAAGTCCAGAAGTTACTACACTATCTCCTTGAACAATATTGCCATTTGTCGGAATATACATAGCTTTTAAAGCTGAGTTTTCTTCTTGTGTTCCTCTACACACTATGCTTTCATCAGTTGTACTTAATGAACAACTTACGGCACTTGAAGTATCTATAATTGTTTGAACTTTTGCTGTTGAATCTGTTACTGATATTACATGTCCTACCAAGCCTTGGTCTGCAATAACTGTCATGTTTTCAGATATTCCGTCTTTTCTCCCAACATTTATTACTATTGTTTTTGAATAATTACTTATATCTTTGTTAATTATATATGCTGGTACTGTCTTATATTCACCATACTTTTCTGCTAAGTCCAAATATTCTTTTAAAGTTTCATTTTCTGATTTTATATTTTCTAATTCTCTTAGGGATTGCTCCAATTCACTATTTTTTTGTTTTAATTCTTCGTTTTCTGACTTTAAGTTATTTATGTCTGTAAAAAATGTACTATTTCCACTTATTTTATTTTTTAAATATGTTAATCCATTTTGTACTGGCATTATTAACTTAGTTGCTGCATTTTCAAAAAAAGAGTTTCCTTTGTCTGAATTAGAAAATATAACTATAAAAATTAATATAATTATTGTTATTACAATACCTGCTATTTCAGCTTTTTTATTTCTATGCATTCTTTACTTCATTCCTTTACCTTCTTTTTCTTGCATTAATTAAAACTGTTTTTAATCTTTCTAAATCTTCTAGAGTTTTTCCTGTTCCTCTAACTACACATTCTAGTGGATCTTCTGCAATATATACTGGCATTCCTGTTTCTGTACTTAACAATTTATCTAAATTTTTAATCAAAGCTCCTCCACCTGCTAAAACGATTCCTTTTTCCATTATGTCAGATGCTAATTCTGGTGGTGTCTTTTCTAATGTTAGTTTTACTATCTCTACTATTTTAGTTATTGATTCTTTTATTGCATCTTCTACTTGTGATGAAGATATTTTCTCTGTTCTAGGTAATCCATCTGTTAAGTCTCGTCCTCTAACTTCAACTGTTGTTTCAGTCATAAGAGGCAAAGCACATCCAATTTGTGTTTTTATTTGTTCTGCTGTTGTTTCTCCTACTGCTAAATTCATTTCTCTTTTTATATAATTTACTATATCGTCATCTAATTCGTCTCCTGCTACTCTTAAAGAATGGCTAACAACAATTCCTCCTAGTGATATAACTGCAACTTCTGTTGTTCCTCCACCAATATCTACTATAATGTTTCCACTTGGCTCTCCTACATCTAATGCCGCACCAATAGCTGCTGCCATAGGTTCTTCTATTAAATAAACTTCTTTTGCTCCTGCTTGAAGAACAGATTCTTCTACTGCTCTTTCTTCTACTTCTGTAATTCCTGATGGTACTCCTACAACGACTCTTGGTCTTCCTATGTTATATCTTCTGCCTACTTTTTCAATTATATTTTTAAGCATTAGTTGAGTTGCAGTAAAATCTGCAATTACTCCATCTTTCAAAGGTCTTACTGCTTTTATTTGTTCCGGAGTTCTTCCTAACATTTCTTTTGCTTCTGTCCCTGTTGCTAATATATTTCCTGTCTTTCTATCTATTGCAACAACAGATGGTTCTTGTAATATAACTCCTTTTCCCTTTAATGTGACTAAAATATTTGCAGTCCCTAAATCAATTCCTATATCTTTAGAGCCAAATGTAAAAAATTTCATATTCAAATCTTCCTTTCATTTTAAATGTCTGTTTCCTCTTTTACCATTTGTGAAAATATGCTTGTAAAATTCATATTTCCTATAACTATATGGTCTAATAGCTCAATATCTAAAGATATTGCTGCATCTAATAATCTCTCTGTTATTTCGATATCTGATTTACTTGGTGTTGAATCTCCACTTGGGTGATTATGCACTAAAATAATTTTAGGTGCTTGCATCTTTATTGGTTCTGACATAACATCTTTTATTGAAATATTTGTGAAATTTGTTCCACCTCGTGATAAATCAACTATTTTTAAAATTTCATTTTTTATATTTAATATAACTAACTTTGCTGATTCTACCTTTTCAAATCTCATCTTTGCCATGAATATTTTTGCTACATCATCTGGTTTCTTTACTGTTATTTTTTTATAATTTGATGGTGTTGTCATTCTAATTGCCAATTCACACAAAGCTTTTATTTGAATTGCTTTTATTCTTCCAATTCCTTTTATTTCTTTTAATTCTTCTATTGTTATATTTCTTAAAAAATTCAAATTGTCTTCTTTACTATCATTTAAATTTAATATTTTTTGAGCTATATTTAAAGCAGATTCTTCTTTCGTTCCAGTCTTTATTATTATAGCCAGTAATTCTGCATTTGATAATAATTTTTCTCCATATATTTCTAATTTTTCATATGGTCTTTCCATTTCTGGAAGTTGTTTCATTTTTATTGACAAAATATCATTCCTTTCAGTTGATAAATTGCCCCTATACTTTTTTATATACAAATACTGCTAAAAGTAATCCTATTATACTAGCTACATTTATTTTGAACATTAATGCAAATGTTATTTTAACTACACTTAAATCTAATACAATTGGATTATCAAGTCCAAAAGTTTGACTGTATGAAAGCCACCATAGCCAATCTACTTTTGAGGCTAATTCTCCTAGCAATCCCCCTACTACTAATCCTGATAACATAAATATTAATAATACCCATATATTTTTTTCTTTTGTTGCCATTTTATTACCTCCAAAATTCCTCTTATATTACGGCTGTTTATTTTTTCGCATATTGCTATTATACCGTGGTTTAACAATTTTTTCAAGTAAAATGCTTTATTTTTTAATATTTATATGTTATATTTATATTTATCTACTTTTTTACTTTATACAAAATTTTATATTAATATTTTAATCTTTATAATTAACTTTTTAATATTTAATTTCGGTATATAAAGTTACCAAAATTTGTGCATTTAAATATAATAATAATAGTTGTATAATATAATTATCAAGTATTTTAAGGGAGGTACTTAATGAAAATCGAAAAACTTACTGATAATAAAATTAGAATCATTGTGAATTTAGATGATTTAAAAGAAAAAAATATAGACTCAAAAACTTTAATTGATAAACCGGCTGAAACTCAAAATCTCATTTTAGATATTCTAGTAAAAGCTGAAAAAGAGGTTGGTTTTAACACAGATGGTTGTAAACTTTTAATTGAAGCATTTTCTTCTTCAGAAGGTATTTTTGTTTTCACAATTACAAAATATAAAGATGTTTCCTCAAAAGATAATTCTTCTTCTCCATCTCAAAATAAAAGAAAAATTATTGTAAAAAAGAAAACAGTAAATCCAAATAGTGAAAATTCTATTTTCAAATTTTCTAATTTTGAAGAGTTTTGTAAACTTTGTAATTGCATAAACAATATTAATGAATTGAATATGAAAAAATTAGCCAAAAATATTTCTTTGTATTTATATAACAATACATATTTTTTAGTTGTTGCAAATGTTAATACTAAATATGAACAACTAAAAAAATTCTATTCAATTGTTTCAGAATTTGCCACATTATGTTCTCATTCAAATATTTTTGAGTCAAAATTATTTGAACATGGAAAAGTAATTTTTAAGAAAAATGCTATTTCTTTGGGAATTAAATATTTTGTAACTTCAAATGTTTAATTATGAATAAAAAATCTTAAAGAAACTTTAAAGTTTCTTTAAGATTTTTTAGTATATATAATTTTGTGGATTATATGCTGTCCCATTTACTCTAATTTCCAAGTGTAAATGTGGTCCTGTTGAGTTCCCAGTTGAACCAACTGTTGCAACTACATCTCCTTGTGAAACTGTTTGTCCATTTTTAGCATATAATTTACTACAATGACCATAATATGTTTGAACCCCATTACCATGAGAAATTACTAACATATTTCCATATGATCCTTTCCAACCAGAAAATGTTACTGTTCCTGATGCTGCTGCTTTTACTGGCGTTCCTGTTGGTGCTGCTATATCTAATCCTGTATGTGATGAACTTCTTATATTGCTCCTAACTCCAAATCTTGATGTTATTGTGCCAGATACTGGTCTAATTAATGATAATCCTAAAGAAGCTTTTCCTCCTGATATTTTACTTGATGTATTAACACTACCAGAAGCTCTTGCTCTTGAACCTGCATTTGCATTTTTAGCAATTGTTACAGTTTTTACTGGTTCTACATATAATTTCGAAACAACTTCTTCTGTTGATGTTAAAGTTTTTAAATCTGTTTCATATTTTTCTGAAATTGAAATATTTTCTATATTTGTGCTTCCTTTTTCTTTTAAATCATTTACTACTTTTTCTGCTTCTTCAAAAGAAGAAACATAGTATTTTTCTTCATTATTATCTAAAATCGCATAGTATCTATAATATGGAATCCCTCCACTTATTGTCTTTTGATATATTTCTTCATCATTTGTTACTATATTTCTTTTTAACAGGCATAATTTATACTCTGGTAAACTATCTACTTGAACAAATGCAATATTTTTATTACTCCCATCTCCATTTTCTACATATTCATTAATTCTTTTTTGCAATTCTGCCTTATTTTCTGTGTATCCAACTTGTTGTCCTTTAATATGAACACTATATGTTGGTTTATACAAAAAAGCAACTGCTCCAATTATTAAAAATGTAGCAATTAAAAACAGCATTATAAATTTAATTCCCCTTCTAGTATGAATTAATACCTTTTTTAACATTACACTATCTCCTTTGTAAATCTATTGTAATAATATTGTAATATTTCTTTTTTTGCAATGATTATGAATGTTTAATTTCCCTAGCTTTAAGTAATTTATTTTGTTTTATCTTCATTTTATGCATTTTTTCTCTTTTTTTCAAAATACTCTACTTTTTAGATTATTTCTGCTCTTTATCTTTCTAAATATTATATTAAATTTTTTATTTAAAAACTCTTTCAATTCTCATTTTGTATTATGTGATAATAATGATAAAAGCCTTTTGGATTAATCTTACAATTTTTTGATATATAAATTTTATAATATTAATTTTATTTTAAAGTATAAAAAGTTTATTTTAGGAAATACTTATTAAAGAATTTAATAGAAAGGACTGATATTATGGCAGATTTAAATCAAATGGAATTACAACATTTAAGACATTTAATAGGAGCTCATGAAACAGCTTATCAAAAATTAAATACTTATTCTTCTCAAGCTGTTGACCCTCAAATAAAGCAACTATTTACAAAATCAGCTCAAGATGCTTTAAATACAAAACAAAAATTAATGACTTTTTTAAATAATTAGTAGGGAGGATTTATGATGGAAGAAAAAACAATGGTTAATGATATTTTAGCTGGTGTTAAGTCTGATTTAACAGCTTATCAAACAGCAATTTCTGAATCTGAAAATATGCAATTAAGACAAACTTTTCAACAAATTAGAAATAGTGATGAGAGTTTTCAATATGAACTTTTTAAAATTGCTCAATCTAAGGGATATTATATTCCGGCTCAAAAGGCTACTGTTACAGAGGTAAATACTGTTAAGAGTGAATTGCAACAATAAAGTGTAGGACTGCTTCAAGGGAGATAATGATATATTCCCCAAGGAGTGGTCTTTTTGTGTTATATTCCATAGATAAGAACTTGTAAGCTTCAAAAATGGCGCTTTTTCTACGCTAAAATTTTATAAATATAAAATTTTACGTGAATATTATCCATTTTTGAAGCTTAACAATTTCTAATCTATTCCATATAACGCAAAAAGACCACTCCTTGGGGAATATATCATTATCTCCCTTGAAGCAGTCCTCTTAAAAAATTAAATTATCTCTAGTTTTGCAAATTTTGCCATTAGTCTTTTATGTCCTACTTTGTCAAAGTTTATATCTACTTTTAAATCTTCTCCTTCTGGTTCTACTGAATTTATAGTTCCTTCTCCGAATTTTTTATGGAATACTCTTACTCCTGCTTCGTATTTCGACAAGTCTATATTTTGATTTGTTTTTGCTTTTCCTAAGTTGTTCAAGAAACTTTCTGCTGTTTTTCCAAATGTGAATCCTGTGTTTTTATTACTTGCTGCTACCTTAGGTTGTTGTTCTGTTATTTTGTATGTTTTTATGTTTCCATTATCTTTGCTTCCATATGTCCAACTGTATGATGAGTCTTTAAATATTTGACTTTTATTTGTTTCTTCTCCAAATACATCTTGATATCCTTCTAGTAGTTCTTCTGGTATTTCTTTTAAAAATCTAGATACTGGATTGTAGCTTGTTGAGCCAAATATTGTTCTTTGTTTACTGCAAGTTAAAAATAATTGTTGTTTTGCTCTTGTTATTCCTACATAACATAATCTTCTTTCTTCTTCTAATTCTCTTGGTTCTGAAATTGATTTGTATCCTGGAAATATTCCTTCTTCCATTCCTATTAAAAATACTACTGGGAATTCTAATCCCTTTGCACTATGTAATGTCATTAATGTTACTACATCTTCTGTTTCTTCCACATTATCTAAGTCACTTGATAATGTAATTCCCTCTAAGAATTCGCTTAAAGAATTTTCTGCAAATTCTTCTTCGAATTCTATTGCTACTGTTAAAAATTCTTCTAAGTTTTCTATTCTATTTTCTGCTTCTATTGTATTTTCATTTTCTAGTGCTTTTGTATATCCTGTTTTCTTTAATGTCTTTTTTATTAATTCTGATATTGTTAGCTTCTCTTTTTCTTCTTTTAATTCTTCTATTGTATTAACAAATTCTCTTGAATTTAGATATACTCTATTTAATCCATATTGTTCTGCATTCTTTATTATTTCATACATTGATACTTCATTTTGCTCTGCTAGTTGCTCAACTTTCTCTAAGCTTGTTTTTCCTATTCCTCTTTTAGGTTCGTTTATTATTCTCTTTAAGCTTAGATTATCAGAACCATTTTGGATTAATCTTAGATATGCTATGATATCTTTGATTTCTTTTCTTTCATAGAATTTTAATCCTCCAACAATTCTGTATGGAATATTTTCTCTTCTAAATATATCTTCTATTGCTCTTGATTGTGTATTCATTCTATATAATACTGCAAAATCAGAATATTTATAATATTCTTCTCTTCTTAGATGTTCTATTTGAGTTGCTAAATATGAACCTTCGTCATATTCATTATCAGCTAAATATACATTTGGTAAATTTCCTTCTTCATTTTGTGTCCATAGTTGCTTTTTATATTTCACCTCATTATTTTTTATTACTGCATTTGCTGCTTTCAGAATATTTCCTGTACATCTATAATTTTGTTCTAATTTTATTATTTTTGTTCCTTGGAAATCTTTTTCAAAATTTAATATGTTAGAGATATCTGCTCCTCTAAAACTGTAAATTCCTTGGTCATTATCTCCTACTACTGTTATATTTCCATTTTTTGATGCTAATAAAGTTACTAATGTAAACTGTGCTTTGTTTGTATCTTGGTACTCATCTACTAAAACATACTTAAATTTATTTGAATAGTATTCTAATACATCTGGATTTTCCATTAATATTTTTATTGTATAGTTTATTATATCATCAAAATCTATTGCATTATTTTCTTTTAGTCTTTTTTGATATAATGTATATACTGATGATATTTTTTCTTTTCTAAAATCACCTTTTGCTCTTACAGCATATTGTTCTGGTTCTAACATTTCATTTTTTACATTACTTATTTCTGATTGAATTGCTCTATCATTTAACAATTTATCATCTATCCCTAAGTCTTTCATGCATCCTTTTATCAAAGTTTTTTGATCCGATGTATCAAAAATTATAAATGATGATTCAAATCCTATTCTGTCTATAAATCTTCTTAATATTCTTACACATATTGAGTGAAATGTTCCCATCCATATATCTTTAGCATCATCTCCTATTAAGTCTGTTATTCTTTGTTTCATTTCATTTGCTGCTTTATTTGTAAATGTTATTGCTAAAATATCCCATGGCTTAGCTCCTTTTTCTCCTATTAAATATGCTATTTTATGTGTTAAAACTTTAGTTTTCCCACTTCCTGCTCCTGCTATTACTAGGCATGGACCTTCTGTGGTAACTACGGCTTCATATTGTTTATCATTTAATCCTTCTAATATATCTTGCATTTTTTCTTCCTTTCTTATTTTCAAAACTCTGTTTGTATTCTATTATATGTAATGGAAAAATGCAAGAGTTTTTATTAAATACACTAATTTCTCTTTTTTATCATATCATCATTGCAAACATTCCTATTAAAAATCCTATTATGTTTCCTATTCCTGTTATTCTTCCATGATATAGTTTATTTGCTTCTGGTGTTAATTCTCCGAGAAACTATATATAGCATTGCTCCTGCTGCAAAACTTAGACATATTGCTATTATTTGTTCTGATATTGTTCCTATTAGCGCTCCAAAAAATGCTCCTATTCCTGTTGTTATTCCTGATAGTACTACATAGTATAAGACTTTTGATTTTTTCATTCCTCCGTTTTTCATTGGTACTGCCATTGATATTCCTTCTGGTATATCATGTAAGCATATTGCTATTGCAAGGCCTAAGCCTAATTTTAGTGAAGCTTCAAAGCCTGAACCAATAGCTAACCCCTCCGGAAAGTTATGTATTGCCAAACCTATTGACACTATAATTCCTGTTTTTAATAAATTATTTTCTTTCATTTTTCCCTTTTTTATCTTTATTTCTTTTGTATTAAATTTTTTTTGTACTATTAAATCACAAAATATCATTGTAATTATTCCTATTAGTATACCTAATATTACACTAATTATATTGCTAATGTTCAGAGCCTCTGGAATTAAGTCAAAACATATTATTGCCATCATTAGGCCTGATGCAAATGATAGTATAAAACTTAGAAATTTATTTGAGTTTCTTTTTAGCTTTATACCTATTATTCCTCCTATTGTAGTTCCAAATGTGCCAAAAAATAAACCTAATACGGTTGTTTTTAAAATCTCTTGCATATGGTTCTCCTTATTTTTAGTTTTATATTTTTTAATTACTGCAAATATTTTTACTGCATTTTTTCTGTTATTATTTTAGTATTACTAAATTTATATTCTATAAAATTGTTATTATTCTTATGATAAATTATAAAAAAAGTAGTTTCAACTTTTAATTTTAGTCAAAACTACTTTTTATACATTTATTCTTCTCCTTTTAATTTTTCAGCTCTGTCTGCTGCTATTAAGTTATCTATCATTTCATCTATATCTCCATTTAGGAAATTTTCCATTTGATATATACTCATTCCTATTCTATGATCTGTAATTCTTCCTTGAGGATAATTATATGTTCTAATTTTTTCGCTTCTATCCCCTGAGCCTACTTGTGATTTTCTAGTATTTGATATTTCACTATCTTGTTTTTGTTTTTCTATTTCATATAATTTTGTTTTTAGCATTTTCATGGCATTGTCTTTATTTTGGAATTGTGATCTTTCTGTTTGACATTCTACTACTATTCCTGATGGTTCATGTATTAATCTTACTGCTGATGATGTTTTATTTATATGTTGTCCTCCTGCACCTGATGCTCTGAACACTTCCATTTTTATATCTGCTGGATTTATATCTATTTCTACATCTTCTACTACTGGTAAAACTGCAACTGTTGCTGTTGATGTATGTATTCTTCCACTACTTTCTGTGTCTGGTACTCTTTGTACTCTATGTACACCACTTTCAAATTTTAGTCTACTATATACACCTTTTCCTGTAATCATAAAAGATATTTCCTTATATCCTCCTAGACCTGTTTCATTTTCATTTAATACTTCTAGTTTCCAATGTTTTCTTTCTGCATACATTGCATACATTCTAAATAATGTTCCTGCGAATAGTGCTGCTTCTTCTCCTCCTGCTCCTGCACGAATTTCACACATTATATTTTTATCGTCATCTGGGTCTTTTGGTATTAATAATATTTTTAGTTCTTCTTCTATTACTGGAACTTTTTCCTTAGATGAATAATATTCTTCTTCTGCTAGTTCTTTCATTTCTGGGTCTTTCATTAATTCTTCTGCTTCTTCCATTGCTTGTTTTACTTGTTTATATTCTCTGAATTTTAATACTACATCTTCTATACTCGCATGTTCTTTTACTAATTTTTGCCATTCTGTATGATTTGATATTACTTCTGGGTCACTAATCATTTTTGTTAATTCTTCATATCTCTTTTCTACTGCTTCTAACTTTTCAAACATATATAATTTCTCCTTTATTTTTAAAATACTTTTGTTATTATACTATAAATTGGTTGATTTTTCAAGTAATGTAAATTCAAATTTTAAAATATACCTTGTTATATTTTAAAACCACAAGAAATTTTATTTCAACTTTTCTTGTGGTTTTTTATTTCATAATTATAATTATCATATTAATTTTTATTTAAAAAATAATATAATTTTAATATTTATAAATTAATTAAATTGTATTCAATATTCTCTTCTTCAAATATTTCTTTTTCTCTTTCTGTACAAGTTAAAATTATTATTTGCCTATTATTATATTCCTCGCTCAAATATTTTAATATATTTTTTAATCTTTCTGTATCGAAATATGCAAAAGCTTCATCTAAAATTATTGGCATTTTTTCTTCTGATAAATCATCTATCATTGATAATCTTAATGATAAATATAATTGGTCTATTGTTCCAACACTTAATCTACTTGCTTCTACATAATTTCCATTTTCTAATTCTACAACCATTCCATTTTCATCATATACATTAACATGCTTGTATTTTCCATCTGTTATCTTAGAAATATTTGTTGACAAATTCTCTGTAAACTTAGGGGTGACTGTATTTTTCATTTCTTCATATGCTTTGGTTAAAATCTCTTTTGCTAAATTCATACTTTGTTCTAATTTTTTTAAGTTTACTTTTTCTTCATTATTGTTAACTAATTCTTCTTCTATTTTTGATAAATTATCTAATTTAGGTTCTATATTTTCTTTGTCAATTTCTAGTTCATGTAATTTTATTTTTCTATTATTTATTTCTTTTTGTATTTTTTCTATTTCATAATTTATATTTTCTGAATTAATTAAATTATTTATTTTATAATTATTTAATTTATTTATATATTTATTTTTTATTTTTTCTTTTTCTAAATTAATTTTTAAATTATAATTATTTTTCAAATTATTTAATTCTTTTTCTAATTCATTTTCATTTTTTTCTAATAAATTATTTTCATTTAAATATTTATTTTTTTCTAAATTAATTTCTTCTTCTATTTTTTTATTATTTTTTTCTTCTATTTTTATTTTATTATTTTTATTTTTTAATTTATTTATTATAAAAATTAAAACCGTTGGGACTGTAAGAAGAAAAATATATTTAATTATATTATTTTTTATTAAAATAAATTGAATAATATTTATTATTATTATTAAAATAAATATTACAATTAATTTATTTTTTAATTTATTTTTTTTATTTTTTAATTCTTCTATTTTTCTATTATTTTTTTCTAATATTATTTTATTTTCATTTTCTATTTTATTTATTTCATTTTTATTTATTTTTATTTTTTCTAAATTATTATTTTTTATTTCTTCTTTTATTTTTATTTTTTCTTTTTCTATTTTTTCTTTTTCATTTATATTTTTTATTTCTTGTATAAAATTAAATTCATTTTCATAATTTGAAATTTCTTCCATTAAATTATTTTTGTTTTCTTCTATTTCATATTTTAAATCTTTATATTTTTCTAATTCTTCTTTTTCTTCTTCTAGTAGTTCTATTTTTCTATTTAAAATATTTAATGGCTTTTCCCTAGACCTTTCTGTTCCAATTTCATCTAATTGTCTTCTGTTTATTCTGTCTATTGCTCGTTTGTATGAAACATTATCTTCTCCTGTTCCTACTAAATTTGCTATTTTTTGAATTAATATATTTTGTTCACTTTTTTCTAATTTTACTTCTTGTTGGTTAAATAAAATCGTTGATAAAAATAAATCTTCATCAATTTTTGTTTGTTCAGTAAAAAATTCATTTCCTTTTGTTTTATCAATATTAAATTCTTTTGAAATATCTTCTTTTTTTTCATTAAATATTTTTGGGTTTTTCTTTTTAAAATCTCTATATATTTCATATTTTTCATTATTGTCTAATTCATATTCTAATTTACCAGAAAATTCTTCCTCAGTCCATGGACTATATTTATCAAAATCTGAATATTCTTTTCCTTTTTTATTTTTAGAAATACCATAAAAACTATTTTGGATAAATTTTAATAATGTGGATTTTCCAGATTCATTTTTTCCATATACTATATTTATATTATCTTTAAATTCTATTTCTTTATTTTTTAATTTCCCATAAGAATTTATTTTTAATTTATTTATTTTCAAGTTTTTTCTCCTCTTTATATATATTTATTATTTAATTAATTAATATTTTAAAAATTAATTAAATTACCTTAATAAATAATAAAATTATTTATTATTATATTTTTAATATATTATTTTAGTTAATTGAATTTTTATTAATAAAATAAACTAATATCTCATAATAACTTAATTAAAATATTATAATATCATAAATTATATAATGGTTGTTAATATTATAATTTAAAATTATCATATAATTTATTGAAATATTTTTTTAGAATTATAATTATATATTTTCTATATAATACTTTCCTCTGTAAATTATTCTAATGCTTCAAATGCAATTTCAATAGATTTTTCTATAATTTCAATTTCTTCATCACTTATATTTTCATTATTTAATTTTTTTAACATTTCTCGTACAAAAATTCCCTTTAATGTATTTTCTTTAGATATTCTGTCTAAATTATAATTTATTTTTGTTTTGTCTTTTATTTTTATAATTCTATTATTATCAATTATTTTATATAGCTCATATCTATTTATTTCAAAATTTCTTTTTCCTACCAATATTATTTTAGCAAAAGATTTTTCATCTATTTCTAATTCATTTAATTTTTCTATTAATTCCTCTTTTGAAATTATATCGGTAATATCTATTTCTATTTCTACAAATTGTGTTTCATTTAATGGTACAAAGTTTAAATTTATTGTATCTTTATCAATTTCACCAACAATCATTCCATGTTTACCTAATTCATCAAATCCTAATGAAACAGTTGAACCAGGATATACTATTCTTTGATTTTCATATGTATTATAATCTAACTTATGAATATGACCAGTTGCAACATAATCAAATCCTTTTTCTTCTAAAACTTTTTGAGAAATTGAATTATATTGTTTTTCTTGAATATTTGCGCCATTTATTGTGCTATGTATTACTAAAATATTTAATTTATTTTTGTCATATATTTCAAAATTTTCTATTCCACAATTAGTACAATAAAAATCGTTGAATCCAAAACCATAAATATCTGTATCTCCAATTTCCACTTTTTCTATATTAGAATTAAATATTTTAACATTATCAGCCCAATTAAATTTATTATAATATGAATTCTTTAAATATGGGTCGTGATTTCCCGGAGCTATAAAAATTTTAGTTTCTGGAATTTCCTTAAATAAATTATTTATATATTCTATTGTAGACTGTCTTATATATTGATGTTCATATAAATCACCAGATATAAATAAACAATCTACATTATTTTCTTTTATATAATCAATTACCTTTTTAAATACTTTTCTTTGCTCAAGTCTTTTTAAATCGCCAAAAGTTTCCCTATCTGACAAATTTACAAAAGGACTATCAAAATGCAAATCTGCTATATGAATAAATTTCATTTTTAATATCATTCCTCCCTAAAACAAACCTTTTAATATGTTAATTCTTATTAACATTATTAAATATTTGTTTCTTACTTTAATCTTTTGTTTTTATATTTTATTATAATTTTTCAATTTTTTCAATACAAAAGCGAAAAAACATTTGCCTTTTTATTGAACATAAAAATTTATATTAATTTTAAAATTAACATTATTATTACTTTATATTATTAAAACAAAAAATTTTATGATATTTTCTATACAACTCCAAAATTAAAAGTCTTATTATTAGCTATCAAACTAATAATAAGACTTTTATCAATATAAAATTTGTTATTCATCTACTGGGCCAAATAATTCATCAAACTTAGCTTCTAATTCTTTTTGTAAATCATATTCATAAAAATCATCATTCTCTTGTGGTAATATAGGTGCATCATCAAAATCTGATAAATCCACAGTTGGTGCTACATCTTTACTATCTGTTTCTTTATTCTCAGTTCCTTTTTTCTTTGCATCATTATCAGTTATTTCTTTCTTCTCTTCAAAAATGTCATCATCAAATAAATCATCAAGAGATTCTACTTTTAAATTGTCTATTTTTTCTTTCTCTTCATCTTCCGCAACATACGGATTATATGGATTGTACTTTCTCCAAGTTCCTCTATCTTTTTCACCTATATCATTATGACTAATTTCACAAGCAGCCATTTTCTTAGACATTGGATGTTTAAAGTAATAGAATTTTTGTGCTTTTACTGGTTTTATTCCCTTTTCATAAATTATACATAAATCATTATCCATTCTTCTAAGTTCATCTGGTGTCATTAATGGCCTTGCCATTACTTGATCTGATATGCTTTTTCCAGTTTTAGAATTTTTCTTATCTTTATTTATAGATACACTGTCTCTTCCAATTGTTTTTTCACCTAAGGCTTTTGAAAAATATTCAACAGTCTTAAATGAGTTACTCCCTAAAAACAAATGTGTATCACAGTTTCCCATTATTGTTTCATAAGATTTTTCATATACAGCCTCTAATTGATCTATATTTTGTAGAATTACACTAAATGATATTTTTCTGCTTCTTGAAGTTGATATCTTTTTATCAAAATCTGGTATCTTTCCTATATTAGCAAACTCGTCTAGTATAAAATATACTGGTACTTTTAATTTCCCACCATTTTGATCAGCAAAATCATATAATTGTTGTATCATTTGTGAGAAAAATATAGTTAATAAAAAGTCATATGCTGTATGTGTATCTGAGGAAATTACATATACAGCTGTTTTTTTATTTCCTATTTCTTCAAAATCAATTGTATCTGTTGAAGTAAGTTCTGCTATTTCTTTTGAATCAAACTTACCTAGCTTTGATTGTAAAGAACTTAATATTGAACCATATGTTTTTTCTGGTGCTATTTCAATTGATTTATAATTCATTCTTGCTGGATGATCTAATGGAAGTTGACCTATCAATTCAGAAAGTAAGTTGCTTCCTCCATTATTATTAGCTGCTCTTACAAGCTCTGCACAACTTGCTAGATTTTGTTCTTCTTCATCCCTTGTTGCAATTAAAAAATATATTAAAGCCTTTAATAGCATTTCTGCCATATCATCCCAATATGGGTCTGAACCACCTTCTGATTTTTGTCCTTTTACAATTGTATTTGCAATAACATCAACATCTAATTCTGATGATATATGTAATAATGGATTATATCCATCACTATATTGTGGTCTTACTAAATTTAAAACTTTTATCTCATATCCATGTTCTTTTAAATATCCTGCTGTTCTATCATATAACTCACCTTTAGGGTCTGTAAACACATATGAACCTAACATTTGATACGCATTGGGTATTGAATATGAAGCAGATTTACCAGATCCAGATCCGTCCTACAACTAGAACATTTACATTTCCTCTTTTATCTACTGGTAAATAATTATCTTCTGCTAATACTATACCTTTATCTTTATTTAAAATTTTGTATTGCTCTCCATTTTTGCTCCAATCACTTGATCCATGTTCTATATCTGTATATTCATTCTTAGGTGCTGACTTATATATTCCAATAAAGAAAAACAACAAATATATAATAGAAACTATTAATAATGTTGATACATAATCACCAATAGCACCTTCTGTAAATACTTTTCCAAAAGTTTGTAATGGATGCATAATTGAAGCAATAAATGTTGTTACAAATGTTTCAATGATTCCTGATGTTTCTGCTAATCCTGCTATAAACTTACTATATGCAACTGGCGCAACAAATACTATGGCGATAAGTATCCATAGTATTCCACAAATTATAAAATATTTTTTATTTCTTTTCAACGCCCCTTTTAACTTGTAGTTCATCTATAATTCACCTTCTCTTTTGTATTATTTCTCATCTATATCATAATCTTTTTCTTTGTTATTGCTTAAATATGTTTTTCCTTTTTCTTTTGCTTCTTTATATGCTGTCTTGAATGAATTTTTATCTCCAACTGCAATTTCTTTACCATTAATTATTCTTAGCATAGTGTTTGTTTTTGAATCAAATCCACATTCATTATCTATTGCACCGGCTTGTATTACTTGATCTAATGATTGTGCAATTTGAGATTCTAAATCATCTTTTCTTCCTTTGTTTTCAATTACAGTATATTTTCCCGGCTTTTTATTTTCATCTTTATTAGTTTCTTTGAATATTTCTTGAATTACTACTGCACAAACAATTTCTAATTTCGTATTATCATCTTTCTGTGCATTCGGACTCCCCATTTAAAAACTCCTCCTTAATTATCTTTTTTGTCTCTAATTTCAAAGGCAAAATAAGATTTATATGGTTTCAATTTACATTTTCCTTTTACTTCATTTGTTTTTTCATCATAATATAAAACTGGTTTAACTTCTTCTGTTGTTTCTGGATCAATTATACAAATTGGTCTCTTTAAATTTGGTGTATATCTAACATCTTTATATTCTGTTTTTTCTTCTGAATATAAGCTATTAAATTTCAATGGCATTGGTTTCTTACTAATAGAAATTTTATTTCCTTCTAGTAAAGCCATGTTAACTACAACTCTATCTTTTCCAAATGATAGAATTACTAAATTATCTTCATCTTCTGATGGATTATCTACATAAAAAGTCTTTTTAGTTAATTCCCCTGTTATTTCTTCTGAAAAGTCTAATCTTTGAACTGTATATCTTGGTGAATCTTTTAAAAATTCTTTTTCTGTTTTATTTATTTGGTATATTACTGTACTCACACCTTTTGGATCTGTTATACTGAAATGTTTTCCTTGCCACATTTCCATCATTTTATTTACACCCCATTTCTATGTTTTAATCCATAGTTTCTCTTTAGTATAAAATACTTACAATATATATTTTACTTGATTTTACAAGGTTTGTCAAGGCTTGAATTTATGTAAATTAAATATTTGTATTTCTTGGATTAAAATCTGATATTTGATTTAATTTTTTATACATTTCTATTTCTTCATTTGATAATTTTTTTGGTACCATTATTTTTATCTCAGCAACTAAATCTCCTCTTGTACCTTTCCCTGTTTTATAACCTTTTCCTGGTATTCTAATTTTTTCTCCACTTTCTATTCCCTGAGGTATATAAACCTTTGTCTCATCATCTATTGAATCGACACTTACCCTTGTTCCCAAAGCTGCCTCAGATGGTGTTATTAATAAATCTGTATATATGTCATAACCTTGTAGTTTGAATTTTTTGTCATTTTGTATATTTATTTTTATAAATAAATCTCCGTTTTTAGCTCCATTCTTTCCTGGTTTACCTTGTCCAAGTAATCGTATCTTTTCGCCATCTCTTATTCCTTCAGGAATTGAAACTGAAAAAGTTTTCATATTTCCATCTATCGTTCTTAATGATATCTTCTTTTCAAGTCCATAAAATGCTTCATATAAAGTTGCCTTTATTTCTGTTTCTACATTTTCTCCTTTAATTGGTGTATTTTTATCTTTGTTTATTTTTTCATTATCTGAATTTTTTCCAAAAAACATATTTACTATTGTTTCTTTTCCCTTTGGTTTAAATGTATTTTTTTTGAAATTATTTGCATTCCATATTCTATCATATTTTCTTTTTGTTGATGGATTTGATAATTTTGTGTATGCTTCATTAATATCTTTTATTCTTTCTTCTGCTAGGCTATCTCCAACATTTACATCTGGATGATATTTTTTTACTGCATTTCTATATGCTAGTTTTATTTCTTCTAAAGATACTCTGCTTGTTTCTAATTCTAAAATTTTGTAATAATCTTTAAAAACCATTTGTGACATCCTCCCTTGATTAGGTATGTTCATTATAATATAAAATGAAAAAAAAATCCATATTTTTTATGGACTTTTCTTCATTTTATTATATTTTTAAATAATTTTTAATTTTACAAAATACATTTTACTTTTTTATTATATTATTTTTATAAAATTATAAAGCTAATTCTATTAATTTATCTAATAACTTACTATACTCTATTCCTATACTTTCAAATAATTTTGGATACATACTTATATTTGTAAATCCTGGCAAAGTATTTATTTCATTTATATAAATTTTATTTGTTCTATCTTCTACAAAAAAATCTACTCTTGATAAACCTTTTCCATCTATTGCTTTAAATGCTTTTACTGCTAATTTTCTTATCTCTTTTGAAATTTCTTCTGGTATTTCTGCTGGTATTAATGTTTTTGACTCTTGATTTTTGTATTTAGCATCAAAACTATAAAATTCATCTGCTGCCTTTATTTCTCCAACATTTGATGAAATCACATCTTCATTTCCAAGTACTGCACATTCAACTTCTTTTCCGATTATTCCTTCTTCTATTAATACTTTATTGTCAAATTTTGATGCGTATTTTATATATTCTTTTAATTCTTCTTCATTTTCAGCTTTGTTAATCCCCACACTTGAACCAGAATTAGATGGTTTAACAAATACAGGGAATTTTAGATTGCTTGTTATTCTATTTATTAATGAATCCATTTTTAATTTTTCTTCATTAAATTCTTTGTCTACATATATATAATTATCTCCATCAACTCTTATGTATTCATATTTTGTTTGATTAATATTTGCTCTATCAAATATTATTTTTGTATATGCTTTGTCCATTCCTACGCTTGAAGCTAATACTTTACACCCAACATATTTTATTTTCAATAATTCAAATAGTCCTTGTATTGTTCCATCTTCTCCATATAATCCATGTAAAACTGGAAATATTACATCTATTTTTTTTAATTCTTCAATAATATTTTCTATTTTTTCTTTACTTTCTATCTCTTGACCAAATTCTAATTGCTCTTCTGTTTCTAAATACTCATACCAGACTCCTTCTTTTGAGATATAAATTGGAAAAATTTCATATTTTTCTTTATTTAATTCTTTCATTATTGATTTGGCAGATTGCACTGACACTTCATTTTCTGTTGACATTCCACCAAATATAATTCCTAACTTAATTTTCACTTTCAAACACTTCCTTACCTTCTATTATTAAATTTTAAATATTAACTTTGCATAATTTCATTAATTATATATCTGAACTATTTAATTTATTTTATATATTTAATATAGTTTTAATAATATTAATCTTTTCTATATTTCAAATATTCAATTTTTTTCCACATATTTTTGATATTCATCTGCTATTTTGTAAAATTGCATTCCATTAGAGGCTTTAAATAAAACTACATCTCCATTTTCACAAATATCTTTTAATTTTTTCAATATTTCCTCTTTGTTTTCCACATAGTATGTACTTTCTGTGGATAATCCATCTTTATTTGCTTGATTTATTATCTCTTCTGAATTTTTTCCACTGCATATTAATATATCGATATTATTTTTACAGACTTCAGCTCCCACACTTTTATGTAGTTTTTTAGAAAACTCTCCTAATTCAAACATATCTCCTAATACTGCTATCTTTCTTTTCCCTTTAATATTTCCTAGATATTCTAAACTTGCTTTCATTGATTCTAAACTTGCATTATAAGCATCATTTATTATTTCTACTCCATTTTTTAGTTTTATGATATCCATTCTTTTTTTAGTTAATTCAAAACTTTCTATCCCTCTTGTTATATCTTTTTCGTCAATTTTTAATTCTTTTCCTACTGTAAATGCACATAAACTATTCAAAACAAAATGCTCTCCACCAACTGGTACCGTAGTTTTAATTTCTTCGTTTTTCTTAGAATCTATTACTTTAAATTCACTTTGATTTTCATTTAATTTGATATTTTTTGCCATAAATTCACTTTGATTTTTTATTCCATATGTCTTTATATTATATTTTTCTTTGTTTTCTTCATACCATTTATGTAATAAATCATTATCATTGTTGATAATAACTGTTGGATTTTTTGCTCCTTCTAGTATTTCTAGTTTTGCTTTTAATATATTTTCTCTTGAACCTAGATTTCCAATATGTGATGTTCCTATATTTGTTATTATGCAAATATTTGGTTTTGCAATATTAGTTAATAAACTTATTTCTCCAAAATGATTCATTCCCATTTCTAGTACCATTGCTTCGTGGTCTTTTAATTTTAATATTGTTAGTGGCATTCCTATATTGTTGTTATTGTTTCCTTCTGTTTTTAAAGTTTTGTATTTTTTTGAAACTACATTTGCTACTATGTCTTTTGTACTTGTTTTTCCTACACTTCCTGTTATTGCTATTACTGGTATATTATATAACTCTCTTTTAAATTTTGCTATTTTATATAGTGCTTCTAATGTATTTTCTACTTTTATTATTGTCTTATTTTCAAATTCTTTTAGTTCTTCTTCTTTAAAACTTATATCTTGTACTATTACTGCATCTGCTCCTTGGTTTAATGCTTCTTTCCAAAATTTATTCCCATCAAATTTTTCACCTTTTATTCCTATATATATTTCTCCACCTTTTATTGTTCTTGTATCTTTAGAAAACTCTATACATTCTAGTTCTAAATTTCCTTGAACTAGAACTCCTTTGGTTAGGTTTATGATATCTTTTATTTTTATGTTTTGCATTGATTTTTTCCTTTCTTGTTTTTTGTAAATTATATGTCTTTATTTTTAATTTTGCAACTTATATTTAGTAAATTTTTGATATGTATTGCAAGAAACTATTTCTTTCAAAATTAAAAATAGAAATAAAAATTATTATTTAATTTCTACTCCTATTTTTAATTTTATTATTTAATCTTCATTTATTTATTTTTTTAATTAAAATAAATGATTTTTGTCTCCGACCCCAAAATCACCAATTATTTATTTTCCACGCTTCTATTTGCTATTTCTATTGCTTTTGAGACTATATTCCCACAGTCTTTTGAGGATACATTTCCCCAACTACCACCGTCTTTTTTTACTTGCTCATATACACCTAGTTCTTTTGCAATCTCTTCTCTTAAATTTTCTGAGATTAGCTTTGAATTCTTAGACATATTGACCTCCTTAAATTTTTTATTTATAGAACTTTATTCTTTTTTGTTCTACATTAATATTATTTACATTTTTCTTTTTATTATTTTGACAATTTGTGACTTTTTTCGTTTTTTATATTATTTTGCTTTTAAATATGATATAATAATTTTTGATATATCAAAAAAGGAGATTTTTATGAGCGTAAAAAATGTTGATTTATCAAGCAAAACAGATGAATTAAACGAAATTAAAAAAGAAGATTTAGATAATAATGTTAATGACATTTTAGAAACTAACAATAATATTAATAATAATGAGGTTTCAGCTGGTCAAAAGTTTAAACCAGTTCAAAATTATCAAACCAATTTACCTAATGTAATAGATGTAAAAGCTACTATGCTTGGAGTTTTTGGAATTTTTGGAATTTTAGTTTTTATTACCATAATTATATTAATAATAGCATTTGGTATTTTTACTGTATATAATGCAAATAATGATAATATAGTTTCTGGTGTTTTTATTAAAAATGTTGATATTTCTAATCTTTCTAAAAACGAAGCTAAAGAAAAAATTTCAAATTATATAAATGAAAATTTACCTGAAAATATTTTACTAAAACATAATGATTACGAAACATCTATTCCATTATCCTCTCTTAATTTAAACTTTGATATTGACTCTGCTGTTGAGTCTGCTTATTTGATTGGAAAAAATGGAAATACTTTTCAAAATAGCCTTCAAGCAATAAAAACTATGTTTACACATACTAATATCGAACCTTCTTATAGCATAGATATTAAACAATTAGAAACAGCTTTAAAAGATATTTCTTCTAAATTACCTGATACTGTGAAAGAAAGTGGATATTATATTGATGGTAATAATTTAGTTATAACACCAGGAATTGAAGGTAATGTAGTTAATGTAAATCAAATGGTTTCTTATATAAAAAATGGATTATCAAATTTAACTTTAAAAGATAGAGTTTTAGATATTGCCACAATAATTGAGCAACCTTCTAAAATAAATATTGATAAAATTCATGAAGAAATTTACAAAGAGCCTGTTGATGCTTACTATACTCAAGACCCTTATGCAGTTTTCCCTAGTGAAAATGGTATGGATTTTAAAATTTCTTTAGATGAAGCCAAAGCTATGCTTGAAGAGAAAAAAGATGAATATATAATTCCTTTAAAAGTATTATACCCTAAGGTAACAACAAATATGATTGGAAAAGAAGCCTTTCCAGATTTACTTTCTACATATTCCACAAAATATTCTGCTAGTAATAAAGATAGAACAACAAATCTACAAATAGCAGCTAATAAAATTAATGGAACTGTTTTAATGCCTGGTGAAATTTTCTCATATAATCAAGTTGTTGGAGAAAGAACTATTGCGGCTGGTTACAAGGAAGCTCCTATTTATGTTAACGGAGAGGTCGTGGACGGATTAGGTGGAGGAATTTGCCAAATAACCTCAACTTTATACAATGCAGTATTATATGCTAATTTAGGTATTGTTTCTAGAAGTAATCATCAATTTGTTCCTTCATATGTAACTGCTAGTAGAGATGCAACTGTGGTTTATGGGGCTATTGATTTTAAATTTAAAAATACTAGAAATTATCCAATAAAAATTACTTGTAGTGTTTCTAATGGAATTGCAACTTTTAATATATATGGTTTAAAAAGTGATAATGAATATGATGTAGAAATATCTTCAAGAGTTACTGGTACAACAGCTAATGCAATTTATTCTGAGGCTTATAGAATATTAAAACAAAATGGGCAAGTTGTAAAATCTGAATTGCTTTCTAGAGATACATATAAAAGACATTAGAAATAAAATTTCCTATTGTAGATATTTACTTGATTTCTTAATAAATTTATTGTAAGATATTACCAACCTCATGCTAAGAAAGGTTAGCTCTTTCTAAAGGGCAGAAAGGGGGACTATAATTGAATGCTAACGATGTGATTCTTAATTTGGTTGATAGACTTTTAGCAGAAAAAGAGAAAAATTTTATGCTAAAACTACAACAAGAAAAACAACAACCAAAGCCAATGCAAGATGAAAAATCAAGTAAAGACTAGCTGTAACAGTACATAGTCGTAGGGTAGATTTTTCCGGATCTACTCTATTTTTATGTAAAAAAAAGTATGTGCATTTCCGGATACACATACGACTAAATATTTGAATTGCTAACGATATTTCAAATATATTTCATTGTAGTTAAATAATAACACATTATTTTGAATTTGTCAAACAATTTTAAAAAATATCCTCACCCTACATTGCCAAAGTCCCATTAGGAGTATTAGTTATTATCAAAATATCTTCTTCTCTACCATTTTCTGCATTAATATATACTAAAAATTCTCTATCATCAACTTTTCCCTTAAACTCATAACATAAAAGTTCTGTTTTCCATTCTGTTGGAATTATAGCCATTCCTTCACTTTGAATTTTTAAATTTTTATTTAAGTTTTTCTTAGCTTCTTCTTTTGAAATTTTTATATTTCTTACATCTCTTTGAGTATGGTTGTTCAAGTACCCTGTTGTTTCTATTCCCAATATTTCTCCATTGTCTAATGCAACTTTAACCTTAATTAAATCTGGATAAGCAATTACTCCATTTTGAGAATATGCATAATTAATTGTCATTACTCCTTCTTGTTTCAAAAAGTATGTTTCTTTCATATCTTTAAAACCTTTTTGCTCTAAAAATTCTATTCCTTTTTTATTTGCTTCTTCATTTGAAACTATTTCTGAACTAACTTCTCTATTTGTGTTCATATATATAATATGTCCACCTTTTTTAGATATTGAAATATTTATATTTTCATCATTATTATTTTTTATTGAAAAGTCATATGCTGGTATAGTTGCATTTTCTGAAAATCCCAAATTTGATATTTCTTTTATATTATTATTTCCAACGAATTCTTGTGCTATTTGTTTAGCTTTTTCTTCATCAATATCCTCACCTGTTAATCCCTTTTTTTCATTACTTGTTAAATGTTCTGAAAAAGCACCATCATAAATCAATCCACTATATTGATGAAAATTTTCTTCTAAATTTGAAAAGCTTTCTTTTGATATATTGTCAACTTGTTGTGCAAATGCTACTGTTCCTTTTTTAGTTAATTCTCCCCATTTAAATCTTCCGTTATTTAAGTCCTCAGATAATTGATTTAAAGTATTTTCTAATTCCACACTATATCCATGTAATTCTTCTAAATTTGCTAATTCGTCATCTGTTAAATTTTCATTATATATATTTTTTCTTGATAATGAATAACTATAATCACTTACTTGATTTAAAAACTTTTCTGTATTTTCTAATTCCTGACTTTCTATTGGTAACATACTAAGATAACTTTGTGCTAAATTAGCTTCCCTCCAAAGATTAGTTAATGTTTCTGCTCCATGTTCAGATGTTGTTGATATCACTGACTTTGCTAAATATGATTCAACATTTTGAACATAATCTACTAACTCATAAAAAGCCATATTGTATGAATTTTCTGAGGCTTGTCTATATTCTCTTTGCTTTTTGTATATAATAGCTCCTAATATGGCAACTACTATTAATAATACACATATTACACTTAACATATGCCCTTTTTTTAACCTATTTTTCCAATCTTCTAATTTATTCAAAACTCTTCCTTGTATAATATACTAAAATTTTAGATTTACTATTTCATATCTATTATTTTTTATTTATTATTTTTACTATTTATTATTATCAATACTTATTATTTTAAATTTAAGATATTATACTTGCCTTTCTCCATTAATTATTTTATTTTTCTAAAAATTTTGGTTTAATGGCACCATTATTTTATATTTAATTTAATTTTATTTTATTTCATTTTCTATTTCATAATTTTACTTACAAAATCTATGTTTTCCTATAACCTTTACTAATGGTCTAGACCAAATCCATTTGTTTGTAGCAGTATTTGGATTAAAATAATATATACATCCTCCTGTCGGGTCCCAACCATTCATTGCATCTCTAGCAGCTTTATATACTGTTGAATTACTATCTATTGGTTGATTTATTTGACCATCTGATACTGCTGTAAATGCACCACTTTGATAAATTACACCTGCTATTGTATTAGGAAATTGTGAGCTTTTTACTCTATTTAATATTACTGCTCCAACAGCAACTTGGCCTTCGTACGGCTCTCCTCTTGCTTCTCCATTAATAGCTCTTGCCATTAATTGAATGTCTGATGTATTTGATGATGCAGCATATGAAATATTAGGATTAACATTTTCTTGACATATATATATTAAAGTTCCTAATATTGCTATTAGTAAAATGAAAATTATTATGGTTTTTAATATTTTTTTCATATTTAAATCATTCCTTTCTTGCCTTTACTTTCCTATATAAGGCATAAATTTTAGTAAAAAATCATTTTTTAAAATTTATTTTTAGCATAAATTTTTATCAATTTAATATTCTTTACTAGTTTGTATTTTTTTATAATTTTTATTCCAAATTTTGAATTTTTGTAATTTTTATGGTAAAATGTTTAAAAAATTATGAGGATTTTAATTTTATAAATATATAATTTTTAAGAAATTTCTATGAAAATTTTCAAATTCATAGTTTTTCCTATATAAAGATAAGCTTAAAATTAAATTCACTAAAAAATCCAGAAAGGAATGTATTTTTATATGAAAATTTTAATTTTTTATGCTTCATATGGAGGAGGACATTTAAAAGCTGCCGAATCAATTAATGAATGCATTTTGAATAATTATAAAGATAAAAATATCGAGGTTGAATTAATAGATTGTATGAAATATGTTAATAAAGCAATAGAAAAAATGACTACTGCTGCTTATAGAGAAATGGCAAAAAAAATGCCTTGGGCTTGGGGAAAAATATATAATGACTCTCAAAAAGGACCTCTTGCACATCTTAGTTCAAGGTCTAATAAAATAATGGCAATTAAGTTGCTTCGTCTCTTACGTGAAAAACAACCTGATTTAATTATTTCTACACATCCTTTTGGTAGTCAAATGTGTAGTTATTTAAAAAGAAAGAAAAAAATAAGTGCAAAAATAGCTACAATTTTAACAGATTTTGCACCACATAGTCAATGGCTTGTTGGAGCTGATTATACTGATTATTTTTTTGTAGCTCATGATAAAATGAAATCATATCTTCTTTCTCAAAATATAGAAGAAAATAAAATATTTGTTACTGGAATTCCTCTTTCAAGTAAATTCCTTTGTAAGTATAATAGAAATGATGTTTTAAAAAGTTTTGAGTTACAAGATAATAAATTTAATATTTTATTTTTTGGTGGCGGAGAGTTTGGCTTAGGGAAAACTAGAACAGTTGAAATTTTTGAAGCGTTTACTAAATTTGCTAAATTTAAAGATTTTCAAATGATTGGAATTGCTGGTAAAAATGAAAAAATGAAATTGGCATTTGAAAATATTGTTAGAGAAAATAACTGTAATGAAAATGTAAAAGTATTAGAATTTACTAATAAAGTTCCTGAATTGATGAGTATTTCTGATTTAGTAGTTACAAAACCTGGTGGTATGACTACTACTGAAAGTTTAGCTTCAGAATTACCAATGATTATAATCAACCCTATTCCAGGTCAAGAAATAGAAAATGCTGAGTTTTTGGAAAGTAAAAATATTGCAATTTGGCTTAGAAAAGATGATGATGTTAATGAGGTTTTAACAAATCTATTTGAATCTCCTACTAAGTTAAAAGAAATGAAACAAAATACTAAACTTTTGGCTAATATTAATTCTACTAAGGATATTTGTGATATTTTATTAAATCCAAATTATTTAACCTCAAAAGCTACATAAAAAAGACAAAAAGTTTCACATTTTATAATTTAAATTAATATTACATATTTTTTATATTTCTACTTTATTAAAGGTGTGTTCACAGAACACACCTTTTTATCCAAATTTTTTCTCTGTATAATACAGCTACTAATTCTTTTATTGGAATACGAATATGATTTGGAAGTGAAAATCTACCTTTATCCAAAGATCTAATCCCTAACACATTGTAGTCTTTATAATCCTCTTGATATGGTATCAGCAAAATCCCTTTGTCATTTAATGTAATGATAATTTGATCTACCTTTTTTAAATCTGATTTTTCTATCAATTCCTTTGGAATAAGTATCCGCCTATCTTCCATATTATTTCCCTCTCCTTCTTAGGTTTTTATAATTAATATTATAACATCAATTGTTTATTTTTTCAAATCTCTCTTCTTCCTTCTAATGCTTTTGTCAAAGTAATTTCATCAGTATATTCTAAATCTCCTCCAACAGGAATTCCGTGTGCTATTCTTGTTACTTTTATTCCTAATGGCTTTATCAATTTAGATAGGTACATCGCAGTTGCTTCACCTTCAACCCTAGGGTTTGTTGCCAAAATTACCTCTTTAACTTTTCCGTCCATAAGTCTAGCTAATAATTCTTTTATTTTTATATCATCTGGACCTATACCATTCATTGGAGATATTGACCCGTGTAAAACATGATATACACCTTTAAATTCATGTGTTTTTTCCATAGCTATAATATCTCTAACATCTTCTACTACACAAATTGATGATTCATCTCTTTTTGTATTACTACATATTGGACATGGGTCTGTGTCTGAAATATTATAACATTTACTACAATATTTTAAGTTCTTTTTTGCTGATAATATTGAATTTACAAATTCATTTGTTTCTTCTTCTGAACAGTTTAGCATATAAAATGCAAGTCTTGCTGCTGTTTTATGTCCTATACTTGGCAATCTTTCAAAGCTTTCTATTAATTTTTCTATTGATGGTGAATATAATGACATGATTTTACCCTTTCTAAATAATACAAACATATTAAATTATTTTACTTTTAATAATTTAATATGTTTTTTATTTTATATTATTTTCTTTATAATATATGATAGCAAATAATTTATAAAAATAAAATAATCGCTAAATTTACATTAATCCTGGAATATTAAATTTTCCTAATTGAGCCGCTTGAGCACTATCTACTTTTCTTAATGCTTCATTTACACAAGTTAATATTAAATCTTCAAGCATTTCAACATCATCTGGGTCTACTACATCTTTTTGTATTTTTATTTCTTTTATTACTTTTTCACCTGTTACTTTTACACTTATTGCTCCACCACCTGCTGTTGCATCAAATTCTTTTGTTGCTAACTCTGCTTGTGATTTTTCCATATCTGCTTGCATTTTTTTTGCTTCTTTCATTAAGTTGTTTATATTCATTCCTCCGAATCCACCCATTCCTGGGAATCCTCCTCTTTTTGCCATAATAAATTTCCTCCTTAATTTTTTAAATTATATTAAATGGTATATCTGATTCATTTGCAAAATTTTGTATATTTTCTTCTCTATTAAATTGATTTTTATTTTCTTGTGCATTTGTTATATATTTTATTTGCATTGTTTTTCCCGAAGCCATTGATACCATATTTGTTAATTCTTTTATATTTTCTTGTTTTTCTAAAATTGTCTTTCCAAAAGCAGTTAATCCTCTTGGAAATTCTATTCCTACTGTCATATCATTTATCTCTATTGCTCTTGTATTTACTAAATTTGTATATAATACTATTTTCCCATTTTGTTTTAGCTCATTCAATATTTGTGGCCAATATTCTTTTGGATTATTTGAACACTTATTTTTTAAGTTCTGATTAGGTTGATTTGTAGTCTGTATTTTATTATTAATATTTGATGTCTTTTTTGTTTGCATATTTGTATTTACATTTGCTTCAAGTTTAGCATAAACATTTGAATTTGCATAATTATTTGGATTTATATTTTGAGTCATTTGTCTTTGAGGCATATTTCCTGATTTCAAATATTTTTCTATTTTATCAACTCTTTCTTCCAAAGAACCTGTATTGCTTTCTAATCTATTACACAATTTTATTATTCCAGCTTGAAACATTATTGTTTTTTGTGTTGACCATTTTATATTATTTTCTAATTCTGATAGTTCATATACTAAACTTATTAATCTTTCTTTTGAAACATCTTTTGAAAGTTCTTGTATATCTTTAATTTCTTCTTCACTATATAATTCCAATTTATTACAAGCTTTATATACTAACATATCTTTTATATATTTTACTATTTCCCATAATAAATTAGTTATATCTTTTCCGTCATCTAAAACTTTATTTACATTTCTTAATGCGTCATCTATATTATATTCAATAATTGCTTTTGTTATATCATGTACAAATGTAATTTTAGGAATTCCCACTAAGTCTTTTATTTTATCTTCATCTATTTTGTTTTCCCCATCTTGTACACATCTTTCTAATATTGATAAAGCATCTCTCATTGCACCTTCTGATAGAGTTGCAATAATATTTAAAGCTCCTTCTGATATTTCTATATTACTCTCATTACATACAATTTTTAGTCTCTTTATTATATCTTCATTAGATATTCTTTTAAAATCAAATCTTTGACATCTTGATAAAATTGTTGCTGGTAGTTTTTGAGGTTCAGTAGTAGCTAAAATAAATTTTACATGCTCCGGTGGTTCTTCTAAGGTCTTCAATAAGGCATTAAAAGCACCTGTTGAAAGCATATGTACCTCATCTATTATATATACTCTATATTTAGCTTTTGTTGGTAAAAAGTTAACTTCTTCTCTAATGCTTCTTATATCTTCAACACTATTATTTGATGCCGCGTCCATTTCTACTATATCTGTTAATGAACCTGATATTGCTCCTTTGCATATTTCACATTCATTACAAGGTTCTCCATCTTTTGGATTTAAGCAGTTTATAGCTCTTGCTAATATTTTAGCAGCAGAAGTTTTCCCTGTACCTCTTCCCCCATTAAATAAATATGCATGTCCAACTCTATCTGAAATTATTTGATTTTTTAAAGTTCTCGTTATATGTGCTTGACCTACCATTTCAGAAAAATTTATAGGTCTAAATTTTCTATAAAGAGCTGTGTACCCCATTTTTATCACATCCTTTATATACCTAAAAAATGGCTGATACTTAAATCTCTCTATGGAAAGTATTCCACATAAAGATATCTACTTATTGCTGCTTCCTTCCGGACCTGACAAGGTTCATAGGTCTTTATTGGTATACTCTCCATACAAAGATTAAATATCATACCATTTGTATTATATAATGATTTTTGTATTTAATCAAGTATTAAATTAATTTTTTTCTCTTTTAAATATAACATTACTAAAATCTGTAATTTCTGTTACAGTTATTCCATCTTCTACAATATTTCCCTGAGGCATTTCTAAATCAATTGTTGTCTTATATTTCTTCCCTTCTTCCATTGTAATTGTTAAATCAAATGTTATTTTCATTTTTAATTTTTCTTGTGTAATTCCTGCTTTTTTCAATAATTGATTATGATTTATTTCTTCATCATTTGACTTATATTCAACTATATTATCATTTGAACATCTAAATACTATTATTCCACCTTGATTTGATATTTGCATATTTTTTATATTAGATTCTACTGCCCCTGTATATTGAATACTTTGCACAATATTTTCTTCTTTATTTTTAAAAATTGTGTTTTCATTTTGTGTATCTGGTTTATATATTTTTATATTCTCTAAATTTTCATTGTTTTCTTTTTCTATTTTAAAATTATCAATCGTAATTTCTTTTATCATTTCTTGCTTTGAATATTTGTCATTTTTATTTATGTATATATATATATCGTTTGCCTGATATAAGTCAAAAGCCCACCTTGTGTCCTGAGTTTCTTTGTCTATACCCTCTTGCGAACTAATTATTGCTATTTTTGATAACTCAAATGGCATATTAGTTTCGCCTTCTACATTGTATCTTAAAACTATTATTCCTACTGTAAACAGAATTATTGCTATTATTAATATTACCATACTCAAATGAAATTCTTTTGTCTTAGTAAATTGCTTTAATTTATTTAACATTATTTCCTCCAAATAATTTTGTAAATTATTCTAGTTAGTATATCATTATTTTTTCAAATTATTTTTATTAATTACTTTAACTTATTTACTATCGTTATTTAAAAATTAATTTATAAATTATTTTATATTTTTTTATTTTATTTAATATTACTGCTTTCAAAATAATTATCTATTTGCTTTTTTGTTTTTTTATATTGCGCAATTCTTTAAAAAATTTTTTTAGCATTTCTTCACATTCATCTTTTAATATGTCTCTTTCTACTTCAACATTGTGATTAAATGTATAGTCAGAAAACAAATTATAAACTGAACCTACTGCTCCTGTTTTTGGATCTTCTGTCCCTATGTATAATTTTTTAATTCTAGAATTTATAATTGCTCCTGCACACATTGAACATGGCTCTAATGTTACATACATTTCACAATCTAATAATCTCCATGAATCTAGTTTCTTACTTGCTTTTTGAATAGCTATTATTTCTGCGTGTTTTGTTGTGTCTTTTTTTGTTTCTTTTAAATTATGTCCTCTTGCTATTACTTTTCCGTCTTTTACTATTACACATCCTACTGGCACTTCTAATTTTTCATATGCTTTTTTCGCTTCTTTTAATGCTTCTTTCATGAATTTTTCTTGCATATTGTTCCTCTTTTATTTTTGTATAATTTTAAATTCTATATTTTTTGTTAATTTCTAATATCAACTTAGACTTTATTAATTGGTGTGCCCAGAGGGACTCGAACCCCCATCGGCCGCTTAGGAGGCGACTGCTCTATCCTGCTGAGCTATAAGCACATATAAATATTTTATATCAATTTTTTAAATATACTTTTAATTTTTACAAAAACATTATATTATATTACACACAAAAAATCAACATTTATTTTTTGCCTTATATTACTATTGACATAAATGATATAATTATTTAAAACTATTTGAAAGGATTTTTATTATGCAAAGAATTTTAAGTCATATGAGAAAAGCTATTGAAGAATATAAAATGATAGAAGAAGGAGATAAAATTGCAGTATGTCTTTCTGGTGGAAAAGATTCGATTACTATGTTACACGCTTTTAAAAATTTACAGATATTTTACCCTAAAAAATTTGATATTATTGCCATTAGTGTAAACCCTGGTTTTGAATTTTTTGATACTAGTTTTTTAGAAGATATTTGTAATAAAATTGATGTTCCTTTGTTTATTGAAAAGAGTAACGCAAAAGAAATTGTTTTTGATATAAGAAAAGAAAAAAATCCTTGTTCTTTGTGTGCTAATCTTCGCCGAGGGGTAATTAATTCTATTGCTAATAGAGAAGGTTGTAATAAAATTGCATTAGGTCATAATCAAGATGATGTTCTTGAAACATTTTTACTTAATTTACTTTATGCTGGAAATATTGGGACTTTTTCACCTGTAAGTTATATGGATAGGTCAAAAGTAACTTTAATAAGACCTTTGGTTTATACTCCTGAAAAAGAAATTAAAAGATATGTTAAACGAAATAATATTTCTGTGATGGATAAAGTTTGTCCAATGGATGGCACATCTAAAAGGGAAGATATGAAAAATCTAATTTTTTCTTTATCTAAAAATATTCCTATGATTAGGGCTAATTTATTTGGAGCTATCCAAAGAAATTTAGAGGATTGGAAAATTGATACAAATTAATATTAACAAAATAAAAAACTAGTATAATTTTTATCTTGAACTTTTCTTACTTATAAGAAAAAATCCTATGTCTCTTCAAAATAAAGAATATTTCATTCTTACTAAATAATAGAAAAAACTCAAGAGTTATTTAAACCAATTTAAATAACTCTTGAGTTTTTTCTTTAATAGCTTATTCTTTTTTATCTATTTTTATATTATAAATAATAACTATCTAGTTACTACATCCACCATTGCTTCTTTTAATTCTTCTAATTTTCTATCTGCTTCTTTTTCTGTATCTGCTTTTATTCCCATGTATAATTTTATTTTTGGTTCTGTTCCTGATGGTCTTACACAGCACCAACTATTATCTTCTAATTCATAATACAATACATTTGATTTTGGAAGTCCACTTTTTGTTATTTCTCCTGTTGTCATATCTTTTACATAGTCTTTATCTATGTCTTTAAATTTTAATACTTTATAATTTCCTATTTTTTCTACATCTTTATTTCTTGTTGTTGTCATCATATTTTCTATTTCTTTCGCACCTTTGCTTCCTTCTCTTACTATTGCAACTTGTGTTTCTTTGTAATAACCATATTTTTCATATATATTTATCATTTGATCCCATAAAGTAAATCCTTTTTCTTTATAATAACATGCTGCTTCACAAAGTGCCATTACTGCACCAATTCCATCTTTATCTCTTGCGTAATCACCTATTAAACAACCATAACTTTCTTCAAATCCAAATACATATTTTTTACCATTACTTTCTTCTTCTTTTCTCATTATTGCACCTATATTTTTAAACCCTGTCAATACCTCATATAGATGTAATCCGTAATTATTAGCTATTGCATCTGTTAAATTAGATGATACTATTGTTTTTATCATCATACCATCTTGTGGTAAAATTTCTTTTTCTTTCATTTGTGAAATTCTATATTCTGCAATTAATAATGCTGACATATTTCCTGTATAATTTTTATATTCTCCTGTTTTTGAGTCTTTTGCAAATATTCCTAATCTATCTGCATCTGGGTCTGTTGCTAATACAACATCAGCATCTACTTTTTTTGCTAATTTTAAAGCTAATTTAAATGCTTTTAGATCTTCCGGATTTGGATAATCAACAGTTGGGAAATTTCCATCTGGTGCTTCTTGCTCAGGTACAACATATAAATTTTTAATTCCTATTTCTCTCAATAGTCTCTCTGCAATTGTATTTCCTGTACCATGTAAAGGTGTATATACTACTTTTAAATCTTTTCCTTGCTTTTCTACTATTTCAGGATTTAATATTAAACTTTTTAATTTTGCAATATATTTATCATCCATTTCTGTTCCAATAATTTCGAATAAGCCTTTTTCTTCTGCTTCTTTTTTAGTTATTTCTTTTATTTCAGAATAATCTGTTACATTTCTAACTTTTTCTATAATTTCTTTATCTCTTGGTGCTACTATTTGTGCACCATCATCCCAATAAACTTTGTATCCATTATATTTTGGTGGATTATGACTTGCTGTTATCATTATACCTGCTGTACATTTTAATTCTCTAACAGCAAAAGATAATTCTGGTACAGGTCTTAAATTTTCAAACAAATATGTTTTTATTCCATTTGCATTTAAAATTAACGCAGTTTGTAAACTAAATTCTTTTGACATTTTTCTTGAATCATAGCTTATTGCAACACCTTTTTCTTGTGTTCCTTGCTCTAAAATATAGTTTGCTAACCCTTGTGTTGCCTTTCCTACTGTGTATTTGTTCATTCTATTTGTTCCTGCACCTATTATACCTCTTAATCCTGCTGTTCCAAATTCTAATTCTTTATAGAATCTATCTTCAATCTCTTTTTCATCATCTTTTATTTCTAGTAATTCTTTTTTTGTTTCCTCGTCAAATTCTTTTCCTTCACACCATCTCTTGTATTCCTCTAAATATTCCATTTTTTCCTCCTTTTACAATGATTTGCTAATTGGGGTGATTTTGGGGTCGGAGACAAAAATCATTTCTCAAATTTATTTTATTTGTCCAATTATTTAACTTTTAAATTTAAAATGATTTTTATCTCCTAACCTGAAATCACCAAAATTCCAGAAATCATTTATCTTATTAATCTACACTTTAAAATTAAAATAATTATGCTGATTTTTGTCTCCGACCCCAAAATCATCTCAAAAATCAGCAATTACTTTTTTTAAAGTTTATAAAAATTTTTATATAGTTCTCTAGCTGTTCTTGGACAGTCTACTCCTGCTGAATCACTGTTTTTTACTGGGGCAAATTCTTCTTCTCTTTTTACTCTTAATACTGCCATTTCATCTACTTCTCCAAAGGCATCAAATAAGAATGCTTCAAATTTATATGCATTTGGTGATGTTGGTTCAACTAAATTCCCGTCTGCATCTATATATTTTGCCTTTTTATATGCTACATGGTATGGTAATGGCTCTCTTCCCATTCTTTCTATTGCGTCTATGCTAAATAAATTACAAAGAATATGCGATTCTCCATATAATAATTCTCCGTTTTCATCTGTTGCTTCTGCCATTTCATCTGTTATTTCTGAATATTCTATTACATTAGGTTTTCCATTTCTTTTACAAAATACCCCTACTTTTTCATGAGGATTAGCTTTTACTATTGATTTACAAGCAACTGTTACTCCTTTGTCTATTGCTACTCCCATTAATACTGGGTCTACCATTTTTACTAAACAATTATCTACTCCACCAATGAATACCCATTTAATTCCTAATTGTCTCATCTTTTCTGTCATTCCACTTTTTACAAGAGATTCATAAATTCCACCATGTCCGTCTGCTGCAAGTTTTATTAATCCATCTTCTCCTATTAGTATTTTCCCTTCTGTATCAACCATTGGTAATTCACCTTGAATAAAGAAAAATACATTTTTATCTTTTTGATGTCCAAAAAATTTATTTTTCTCAAAGAATTTTATTGTTTCTTCATTATTTTCTCTACTTGTCATTATGAACCATGGAATTGTAACATCATATTTTTTTTCTTCTTCTCTTATACTATCAGACAATAATTCAAATAATGATTTATGAGAATCTAATCCTATATCATATGTCCCTTTTGGTCCGTCATGCCCTAATCTTGTACCTTGTCCTCCTGCCATTGTTACTACTGCTAATTCTCCATCTTTGATTGCCTTTTTCCCTATACCTTCAAAATATTTATAATCTTCATTTAATTTATATTTATCTAAATATTCCATAGGAGTAATTTCATCTTGATTATTTGTATTTTGTTTTTTAGTATTTGCGTATAAACTATTTATTAAATCAAAATCTATATTTTCTATTTCTCTTAACAATTCTTTTTGTTTATTTTCTTCTAATTCATCATAATGATTTAGTAATTGTTCTTGATTATATTTCTTTAATGTAAATTTAATTTCTTCGTATCTTTTATCCATAATTATACTTCCTTTCATTATATATTACTTATTATTCAATATATCATTTATTCTTGTCTAATTATTTATTTATATACTAAATTTTTTGATTATTCAATAGTTATATCACTTTTTTTACAATTGTTCAATATGTTTTTCTCCTGATGTACTTAATATTGTTTCGTAATTCCCCATTATATTGCTCATTTTACTGCCAATTTCTTGTATATCATAACAATTGATGACTTTTGAGTTCATGTCATTTTCTAACCACTTTTCAATATTTTTATTAACATTATTTATATAGTTTTCTTTTCCTTTAACAAATATTATTAATTCTTGTTTATTCTTTATATTTTCATTTATGTCTCTAAATTTTTCCAAATCATTATTATTCCAATTTAATTTTAATATTTTATTTTTTTTATCTTTTTTTAAATTAGTTCTTTCCATTAAAACATTTATTGTATCGTTTAAATCATTTTCTGAAAGTATTACAACTTTTTTACTTTCATCAATTTTCTTACTTATGTAAGGTACTGCAATCATTTCAAAATGATAATCACTTGCATAAAATGCACATATTTTGTCTTTTGAGTTTTTATTTTCTAACATTAAAAACATTCCTTTCAAATTCATAATTAGATACGGAAAGCATTATTTTCTTCTGTTTTCTTCTGGTAAATTTTACCATTATATTTCAAATATGTCAATAATATTTCAATTATATTTCATCGTTCCAATTCGACAGTATTGCCTATTTTCAAGCATTTTATTTGTCTTATTTTTGCTCTTTTAGTCCTTTTTTGAAAAAATTCCAACAATGTATAAATTTTCTTTTTTTGTTAATACTTAAAATATCAGAAGATTTTTAGAAAAAAAGTTTATTGGAGGTAACTTATGAAAAATTTATCTAAATTATTAAAAAGTTCAAAATTAAAAATGATTATTGCTTTAAGTTTTTTACTATTTCTATATACTAGCATTTGTGCTTTTTCTTATGCCGAATATATATCTAATGATATTTCTAATAGCGTATTTAGGCTTCATGTACTTGCTAATAGTGATTCTAACGAAGACCAAAATTTGAAATACAAAGTTAGAGATAGCTTATTAAATTACATGAATTCTATTTGTAATAATTGTACTAATAAAGAAGAAGCAATTTCATTAGTAGAAAAAAATAAAGATATATTTAAACAAATTGCTTTAAATACAATTCATAATGAAGGTTATAATTACGATGTTAATATAAACATTGGAAACTTTGAATTTCCTACAAAAACATATGGTGATATATCTCTTCCTGCTGGTTCTTACGATGCATTAAGAGTCGAAATTGGAGAAGCCAAAGGTCAAAATTGGTGGTGTGTAATGTTTCCACCATTATGTTTTGTAGATGTATCATCAGGAATTGTACCTAACGAATCCAAGGAAATTCTTGATGAAAGCCTAACTGATGAAGAATTTTCAATAGTTTCAGATACATCTAATAAAAATATCCAATTCAAATTTAAACTATTAGAATTTTTCAATAATGCTGGTTTAATTACTGCAAAAAAATAGTTGCAATACTTTTAACTTTATGTTATATTTTAATATGTGTTAGAGTGTTATAATATACTCTAATCTTAACTTAGCAAATAAACATATTTTGGAGGTAATATTATTGGAAAAATTAGTAGTTAAAGGACCAACACCTCTTAAAGGAGAAGTAATAATTAGTGGAGCAAAAAACGCAGCAGTTGCAATATTACCAGCTACTCTTTTAATTGATGGTGTTTGCACAATAGAAAATTTACCTAATATAAGTGATATAAAAATTTCTTGTGAAATATTAGAAAAATTAGGTGCTAAAATTACTTGGAATTCACCAAACAGTATCACAATTGATACATCAAATATAACAACAACAAAAGCACCTCTTGATTTAACTAGCAAATTTAGAGCATCTTACTATATTATAGGTGCAATGCTTAGTAGAAAAGGTGAAATAGAAGTTGGAATGCCTGGTGGATGTAAATTAGGAGCTAGACCTATTGACCAACACATAAAAGGATTTGAACTATTAGGTGCAGATGTAAGTGTGGAAAAAGGAAAAATCTATGCAAAAGCAAAAAAACTAAAAGGTTGCCCTATATATATGGACGTTGTTTCAGTTGGAGCTACAATTAATGTTATGCTTTCTGCTGTTCTTGCAAAAGGTACTACAATTATAGATAATGCTGCAAAAGAACCACATATAGTAGATGTTGCAAACTTTTTAAATACAATGGGAGCTGATATAAGAGGAGCCGGAACAGATGTAATAAAAGTAAATGGTGTAGAAAAATTACATGGAAATGCTACATATTCTGTTGTTCCTGATCAAATAGAAGCTGGAACATTTATGCTTGCAGCTGTTGCAACAAAAGGTGACTTACTTATAAAAAATTGTATAACAAAACACTTAGAATCAATAACAGCAAAAATAATAGAAATTGGTGGAAATGTAGAAGATAATGGTGACAGTATAAGAGTTTGGTGTAATAAAAGACCTGGAAAAGCCAATATTAAAACTCTTCCTTACCCAGGATTTCCTACTGATTTACAACCTCAAATGGGTGTAGTTCTTTCACTTGCTAATGGTTCAAGTATTATAACAGAAAGTATTTGGGATTCAAGATTCCAATATACTGATGAGTTAAACAAAATGGGAGCAAAAATAACAGCACAAGGAAAAACAGCATTTTTTGAAGGTGTAAAAAAATTACAAGGAGCTCCAGTTTATTCTACTGACCTAAGAGCTGGTGCAGCCTTAGTAGTGGCTGGAACTGCTGCTGAAGGTGTAACAGAAATATATAATTTAGAACACATTGATAGAGGATACGAAAATATAGAAGAAAAATTCAGAAAAATAGGTGCAAATATTGAAAGAGTTGAAGAGTAACAAAGGAAAGAAGAAATATCATGCTTAATTTTTGTAGTTTATATAGTGGTAGTAGTGGAAATAGTTTATTTATAGAAACAGAAAATACAAAAATACTAGTAGACGCTGGTGTTAGTAGTAAAAAAATAGAAAAAGCTTTGGGCGAATTAGATATTGAGCCAAAATCAATTGACGGAATTTTAGTAACACATGAACATTTAGACCATGTTCAAGGATTAGGAACATTTTCTAAAAAATTTGATTTACCTGTATTTGTAAATCAAGAAACCTTAGACGCTATGCCAAAACAAAAAGACAAAATTTCTGAAAAAAAACTAAAAACCTTTAAAGTTTCTGAAAAATTTTCAATTGGCGATTTAGATATAAATCCATTTTCAATTCCGCATGATGCAGCTAACCCTTGTGGATTTACTATTTTAAATGAAAATAAAAAAATAAGTATTGCAACAGATATTGGACATATGACAAATGACATTTTACGAAACTTAGAAGAAAGTCAATTTATACTTTTAGAATCAAATTATGACCCTGAAGTTTTAAAATGTTCATCATATCCATTTATGTTAAAATCACGAATTGCAGGTCCTACTGGTCACTTGCCAAATGAAATGGCTGGAAAAACTATTGCTTATTTATTAAAATCTGGTTTAAAACAAGCAATGCTAGGTCATTTGAGTAAAGAAAGTAATTTTCCTGAACTCGCATATAAAACAGTTGTTGATGAATTAATCGCAAATAATTATAATGAAAATTCGTTAAACTTATCTGTTGCCAATAGAGATTGTCATAGTAAATTGATTACTGTTTAATATAGAGGAAATGTGAATTTTCATATTTCCTTTTATTTAATTATAATTTAATTTCAAATACTTTAATTTATTTATATTTATTTTAATTAAATCTATTTTTTTATTATATTAAATTTTTAGAAAATAAACTTAATTAAAGTAAATTATATTATAACTTAAATATTATTATTTTTTATTTATTAATTTAATATTAACAAGTGTAAATAAGGAGAAAAATATGCTAACAATAAATATTATATGTATTGGAAAAATAAAAGAAAAATATTTAAAAGATGCAATAAGTGAATATTCAAAAAGACTAAGTAAATATTGTAAATTAAATATTATTGAGTTATCTGATGAAAAAATTCCAGATAAATTAAATGAAAATATTTCCTTAGAAATTAAAACAAAAGAATGTAATAAAATTTTAAATCATATAAAAAAAGATTCTTATGTTATTTGTTTGGATTTAAAAGGAAAAGAATTTACATCTGAAGAATTTTCTAAAAAAATAGATAACTTATCTTTAGAAAGTAGTAATTTGACTTTTGTAATTGGTGGTTCACTAGGTTTAACCGAAGAATTATTGCAAAAATCTAACTTAAAAATTTGTTTTTCAAAAATGACATTTCCTCATCAATTAATTAGAGTATTTTTATTAGAACAACTTTTCAGAGCTTTTAAAATTTCTAACGGGGAAACTTATCATCGTTAATTATTTATATATTTTGTAGAGGAAATAATAGAAATAAATTTTTATAAATATAGGGGCGTATATTATTTTTATTTTTAGGGGGATTTATTTCCTCTACAAGATTAATTACTGTTTAATTTTTAAAGTAATAATTTAATTGATTTTTTATTATTATTTTATTTATAATTATCATTTTGCTTTTAATTATAAATTTATTTAGTTTAATTGTTATAATTTTTTATTTAATTATTATTTCATTTCTTCTTGGAATTTTTTTGATAAAATATTTATAATTAATTTTCTGATTAAAAAATATATTGATATGAATATGATTAATTTAAAAAACATTTTTAACCTCGTTTGTTTTTCCATTATTATACATTATTTGTTATAATATGTCAATAAAAACTTTTTGACATTGTTCGACAAAATATATAAAAAGGAATTTCAGTTAATTCAGTCCAAAGTCGTTTGCCAACAATTTCAGCTTAAATTAAGTGAAATCCCTACTTGATATCTAAATTTATTAAAACACTTTTTGACTCTCTACTTTTCAAATAACTTTTTTTGGTTTTTTATAGTTTTACGACTTTATCATTCAGTTCTACCATAAGGCTGGGCGAAAACTAATAATGTCGTTGCTGTTAGAAATGCTAAAGTTACTGCGGTTAGACGCTGGAAAAATAGCCCCATTGCTGTTATAAAAGCCTTCCCTGCCAACACTTGGATTGCCAGTAGTCGTGCTTTTCTCTAATGTCCACTCTTCTTGATTTCCTGCTAAATCATATATATTCAACACACCATTTCTTTCTGTTGCTCCTGTTGTTAATAAGACCCTACTTGCTGGTTTAATATATGTTCCTTTTACTTCTGTAAATTTATTTCCATAATCTTCTGAATATTTTCCTTTTGTTATTTCAAATGTTGCATTACTATAATTTCCCCATGTTGTACTATCATTTTTTAATTCTGCTTGTGTTTTTCCATTTTTATTTTCTATATGTTTTAATACTAAATCCCATTGGATTCCAAACATTAAACTACTTGTTCTTCCTCTTGTTGCTAATTCTTTTGATTTTTCTTGTGCTTGTTTACTTGTTATATAATTATATGGATATGCTCCCTCTTTAATTACTGGTTTTGTTAGCGGTGCACTTTCTGATGTTCTTAATGTTTCTGTTCCTGCTTCATATTTTCCTATATAAAATCCTCCATTTTCATACACACTTTTTAACATCGCATTTTTATGATTATTATATTCTGTTGCACTTGTAAATCCATGTTGGGCTTCTGAATACCATTCATCTGTATACCCACTTACTCTATATGTTTCTGCATATTTTTGCATTGTACTTTCTATTTTTGCATAATCTGTTGAACTTGTTGGTGCTGTTCCTCCGTTATATGCAGTATTTGTATATATACTCTTTGGCACCTCTATCCATGTCCATTCGTTTCCATTACTATCTTTTATTACTACTCCTTTATTCAAATCACTTTCTACTACTGTTGCTCCTGTTGGCAAAAATGGCTTTGTATCTGATGGTGATGGTAAATTTCCACCTTCTCCTGTTCCTGGCTTATCTGGTTCTCCTGGTGTTTGTCCATTTTCTCCTATTTCTCCATCTTGATTCACTGTATATGTGTTCTTGCTTTCTTGATATTTTACTATTAAACTGTTATTTTCTCCACTTTCTACTGTTACATTTTTCGCTCCATCATCTATTAATTGTTTTTGCAATTCATCTGATGTTACTATTGTTGAAACATTATCTGCTTGTTTTTTCATTTTCAAACTTTGCATTGCTAATTTTATTTGCTCTTTTTCTGTTCCTGTTATATTTGCTTCTTTAGCTTCTTTGGCTTGTGTTAGTATTCCATTATCTCCTGTTAGCATTGCTATACTTACTCCTGCTAAGATTAACAATACAATTATTGTTATTACTAATGCTATTAGCGTTATACCTTTTGAAGATTTCTTTATTTCTTTTAATTTAGTAGTCTTACTATTTAAGTTCATTTCTTCTTTCATATTTCTGTATTTTTCTTCTATTTCTCTTCTCATATTTTCCTCCCTCTTTTGTTTTCTTTTTATTTTTTTCTATTATAATTTAAAATTATATATAGTATTTAACTTTTTTATAATTATTCCCATTCTCATAAATAGTTATTCTTACATTGTACTTTTAACAGAAATATGAACTTTTCAATGTACTTTATCTATTACAAAAATAGGTCTAATGTTACGCTTATAGTATATATAAGTTATATATATTTTGTCAATGGTTCTTTTTTACATTTCAACATAAAGAAAAGAGAAAATAATTAATTTTAGTTCTATCTATTCTATTTTAAAATATCAACCTCAAATATTTTTGAAGCAATTATTGCAAAGTTCTATAAAATCATTCCACAAACTGCTATACTTACAATTATTCCAACAACATCAGCCGTTAATGCTGCTAAAAGAACAAACCTAGTTTTTTTTATTTTCACACTACTAGTATATACAGCTATTGTATATAAAGTTGTCTCTGTTGACCCCATTATTGTTGCCGCAATTATCCCTATATTACTATCTACACCAAAATTTTTCATAATGTCTGTTGCTATTGCTATCGAACTGCTGCCAGATATTGGTCTTAATATTGCTAATGGCATTATTTCACTTGGAAAATTTAGTATATCTAAAATTGGTGTAATAAAATTAATTATTAAATCTAATATTCCTGAGCTCCTTAAAGCTCCAATTGCCACAAATAATCCTATTAATGTAGGAAAAATATTTAATACAATATTTAAGCCATCTTTTGCACCATCTAAAAATATATCAAATGCTTTTTTTCTTTCTATTAATGAATAAAAAACTATAATTAAAATTATTAATGGCATTGCTAAATTAGATATGTAGTTAAGTGCATTCACTCTTCTTTCCCCTTTTTGTCCATTTTTATTAATAATTTAGTCATAAAAACTCCTGCAATAGCTGCTGCAATTGTTGCTATCCATACTGGAAAAACTATTGCAGTTGGATTTTTAGAACCTAATGATGTTCTTATTGCAATTACTGTTGTCGGTATAATTTGAATTGACGCTGTATTTATAACAATTAACATTAACATCGAATTACTTAAAGTTTCCTTATCTTCATTTTCTTCTTGCATTGATTTCATAGCTTTTATCCCTAATGGAGTTGCTGCATTTCCTAGTCCTAAAATATTTGAAATCATATTCATTGATATCTCTTTTTCAATTTCTTTATTCTTAATTTCTGGAAATAGAAATCTAATTATTGGATTTAATATCTGAGACAATTTTTCAACAATTCTTGTATTACTTGCTATCTGTATAATTCCATTCCACAAACACATTGTCCCTAACATTGTTAAAGATAAATTAATTGCACTTTCTGTACTATCAAAAATTGATGCATTTAATTTTTCTAAATTCCCTGAAAAAATTGCATATGTAAATGATATTATTATAAAAATCGGCCAAACTAAATTTAACATACAATCACCTAAATAATTTTATTCAAAGTAAATTTTTTTTATTACTTTAATTGACCTGTATTTCTATTTATGATATATTATGTGTATGATGATTGTAAAATAACTTTTTAAGGAGGATGAAAATATGAAGTCAACAGGAATTATTAGAAGAATGGATGAACTAGGTAGAGTTGTTATTCCAATTGAAATAAGAAATCAATTCAACATAGCTGAAAAAGATCCTATCGAAATATATGTAGATGGCTCTTCAATCGTATTAAGAAAATTTGAGCCTAATTGTATTTTTTGTGGTAATACTACTGGTTTAGTTACTTATAATGACAAATTAATATGTGAAGAATGTTCACAAAAAATTGGTAAACTAAAACCAGCTAAATAATAAGTTGATAAGGTATCCTCCAATTGGATACTTTTATTTTTATTAATAAAATATTAAAAAGAAAAAATATAATAATTTATCATTAAAATATTTTTTCTTTTTATTTTTTCTAATATAAATTAAAAATTATTTTTATTGTTTATCTCTACTATTTAATTTTATTTTAAAATTATTTTATTATTTATTTTAATTTATTTTTATTTCTATTTTTTTATTTACTATTACCAAATTTTATAAATTATTTTATATATACCTAATTTAACTTATATAAAATTTTTATATATTTCATTTTTATTTACATTTCTGTCCTTAGCAATTTTTTTAATAATTTCTTTTTTTGCAAGTCCTTGCTTCTCATAATATTTATAATGTTCGTCTAAGCTTAATTTCAATAACTCATTTTCTTCTTTTTTATTGTTAGCTTCAATTATTAAAACTATTTCACCTTTTATTTCTTTTGATTTTTCAATTAGATAATCTATATCTCCTCTTATAAACTCTTCATGAATTTTAGTTATTTCCCTAGCTAAAACTATTTTTCTATCTTCTAAAATCAACTTTAAATCCTTCAATGTACTTTCCAATTTATGTGGTGCTTCATATAATATTAATGTTTTATTTGCTTTTTTTATTTCTTCTAATTTTTCTTTTCTTAATTTTTTATTCAATGGTAAAAAACCTATAAATATAAATTCCTTTGTAGAAATTCCTGAACATATTAAAGCATTTATCATTGCACACGCTCCTGGTACAGGAATAACTTCTATATTTTTTTCTATACATTCTTTTATAATTTCTTCCCCTGGATCACAAATTCCCGGTGTACCTGCATCTGAAACTAAGGCAATATCTTTTCCATTAATTAATTCTTTTATTAGTAAGTCTGTTTTTGTATCTTCATTATGTCTATGGTAACTTATTAATGGCTTAGATATTTCAAAATGATTTAATAATTTTAAAGTATGTCTTGTATCTTCTGCTGCTATTATATCTACATTTTTTAATGTATTAATTGCTCTTAAAGTTATATCTTCTAAATTTCCTATTGGTGTTGCTACTATATATAAATGACCTTTTTTTATTTTTTCCATGTATATCTCTCTTTTCTAAAATTTATTTTATTTAATTTTTTATTATTATTAATTTATTTTTAATTATTTAATTAATTTTAATTTTCATTCTATTTATTATTTTTATTTATTTAATTAATTTATTTTTTATTTTATTTATTATTTTTATTTTTTAATTAATTTAGTTTTTATTTTATTTATTATTTTTATTTTTTAATTAATTTATTTTCTATTTATTATATATCTTCTTTATTTCATCAGTATATCCACCATCTTCATTATAGATATATAAATTTTTTTCTACCTTTAAAAAAGGTCGTGCATTTTTTACTCCTTTTATTAATACTAATTTAGGCTCTACATTTTTATTTGAGAATACAAATTTAATTATTTTTGGCTCTATTTTATTTTCTCTCATTAAAGTTAATATATCTACTATTCTTTCTGGTCTATGTACTAAATATAATTCTCCTTTATCTTTTAGCATATCTTTTGAAATTTTTATAAAATCTTTTAGTTCTGCTTTTATCTCATGTCGCGAAATTAATTTTCTCTCATCTTCATTTTTAATACCTGAATTATTTTTTTTATATGGTGGATTTGAAACTACTACATCAAAACTATTTTTTTCAAAAACATTATTTAAATTTATAATATTTTCGTTTATAATTTCAAATTTATCTTCTAATTTATTTAATTTTATACTTCTTTTTGCCATATCATAAACTTCTTCTTGTATTTCTATTCCGACGACTTTTTTTAATTTAGTTTTTGCACATAATAATGTTGGAATAATTCCAGTTCCTGTTCCTAAATCTAAAACAGTTGAATTATTTTTTATGTTTTTTGCAAAATCTGATAATAATATACTATCAATTCCAAAACAAAAGCCATTTTTATTTTGAATTATTTTTAAATTATTTATTTCTAAATCATCTATTCTTTCATCTCTTTTTAATTCTATATCCATTTTTTCACTCTTTTCTTTATTTTAGTTATTATTATACTATTTTTTTTATTTATTTTCTACATTTTTAATTTTTTTATATAAATATACTAAAAATTTTTAAAGGGATATTTTTTATATCTGCATAACATTTTTGTGTTTATATTAATTATTATTTATGACATATTAACATAATTTAATTAATTTCATATTATATAATAATAAATATTTAGAAGGTGATAAAAATTAATAATAATCAATCTTGTAAAAAAAATTCAAAATATCAAAATCAGAAAAAAAACTTTAATTTTAATTTGTATAAAAATAATACAATAAAATCTTTAAATGAAGTAGAATATTTTTTGAATAATTTTAATAATTTTATAAAATATATAAAACTATATAAAATATTAAAATAATGTATATTATATTTTGTGTAAAAATATAATATACATTATTTTTTATTTAGTTTTATCAAATATCAAAAAGAATATATAATTTTTAAAAATTTGTTTTGTTCGCTTGTATTCTTATAAATATTATTATATATTAATATTCATAGGAAATGAGAATAAGCAGATGTGGTTTGCCTCCAATAAGGAGGTGAGGCTTATGATAGAAACAGAATATTTAATATCAATAATTCATTTATTATATTATGCATTACTTGGAACTACTATCATAGCAATTGCCTTAATTATAGCATTAGCAATAATTTTGAGTAAGAGCAAATAAACCAAAAAAACACATCTGTAATTTGCCCAATTGCGATGTGTTTTTTTACATATCAATTTTGGCGAACCACGTTTGTGGTTTCTCCATTTCCTATATTTATTATACATATATAATGAAAATTTGTCAAACAACTTTCAAAAATTTAGACTAACTCATAAAAATTTTTTAAAATTGTCCCAAGCATTGATATTCACTGTTTAGCATGATTTGAATTATTGAAAATTTGCTTTTTTCTTATATAGTAAATAAAATATATTATGTATTTCTTCTCCCAAACTTACAAAAAACCTGATTTTATTTATTTAAGCTTCTTTAATATTAATTATTTAATTCTACTTTTCTTTTATACTGTTCTGAAAATTCATCACTTTCTTTTCCATCAATTAATATTTTTATTCCATTTACTTCCGTTAATTCTGTTAATGTATTTACCAAACTATCTATTATTAAATTTTTACTATCTTTTTTATTTTTATCGTAATTTAATATTTCCTTTGAAAAGTCTAAAAACAAAATATCATTTTGCATATAGCATTTATTTAATTTTGTATTTTCTGGTATTATTTTTAAATATTTTTCATTTTTAGGTCCTTCTATTAACATATTTACTAATTTATCATATGGATCATTTATTATTTCTTTTATATCTACTAGTCTAGCTTCTGGTAATATTTTATTTGATTCTTTATCTAAAAAATATAAGCTCACTATCGTTTGTCTATTTTGCTCTTCTGTTATTTCTTCTTGCGGTATATATTCTTCTATTATATTATTTTCTTCTTTATTTTTAAAATGTTTTATTATGAAAAATCCTCCTATTAAAACTACAATTAATAAAACGGTAAATATAATTATTATTTTTTTATTCATTTTCCTTCCTCCTAATTTTTATTTGTTATAATTCTATTTTTTGTTTGTCCTATTTAGAACTAATATTTATAATCTTTATTTTTAAAATCTATTTTTTTATTTTTATTTATTATTTTAATTATTAATTAATCCATTTTTATTTTATTTGTTTTTAATTATTAATTAATTTATTTTTATTTTATTTATTTTTTAATTATTAATTTATTTATCTTTATTTTATTTATTTTTTATTTTATTTATTAATTAAATTAATTTTCAATAATTATTTACATTTAATATTTATTAAATTAAAATTAAATAAAAAATAAAATAAAGGAGTAAATAAATGAATATTATAAAACCTAAAAAAATCATTTTAAATACTACTAAATTAAATCTAGAAAAATCATCGAACTTAATAAACTATTATGAAAACGATTTAATTAATTATTGTCTATTTGAAAATGAAGAAAATTTTAAAATAAATCATAATGATTTAGAATTTAATTATTGCAAATTCAAAAATATAAATATGCAAAATGAAAAATCTACAAAATTAACCTTTAAAGATGTTATATTTGATAATTGCAATTTTTCTAATACATCTTTTAGTGATTCTACATTTATCAGCTGTGAATTTAATAATTGTAAAATAGCTGGTTGTGATTTTTCTGATAGTAGCTTATATAATATATCTTTTTTTAATTGCAATGCTAATTATATAAATTTATCTATGGCAATTTTAGAAAAAGTTTTGTTTGATAATACATTATTAAGAAATAGTTTTTTTAATGAAGTAAAATTAAAAAATATATTTTTTGAAAAAGCTGATTTAACTCAATCTCAATTTTTTAAAACCTCTTTAAATAATATTGATTTATCAACTTCAAATATAGAAAACTTTTCTGTATCTCTAACTGATATAAAGGGTGCAACTATAAATCAATTTCAATCAATTGATTTAATATATTTATTAGGTGTAAAAATAAAATAATTTGTATTTTTATATATTTTTTATATAATAAAATTTTCTATACCTTATTTATAAATTACCTACAAAATCTTTTTTAAAATTTCATCTAAACTATCAGTTCAATCCAACATTTTCCATTTGACAAATTGTCATTTTGCGTATAAAATTAAAGTGGCTGAAAGCCAAGAAATATGTACAATAAAGGAGATTTTGTCATGAATGAAATTTTACATGTTGGATTGGATGTTGGATCAACAACTGTTAAAATAGTTGTCATGGATAGTAATAAAAATACAATATATAAAGATTATCAAAGACATTTTTCAGATACAAAAAATACTGTATGTAATGTCTTAGAAAATTTACTTTTAAAATACCCATCAAATACTTATACATTAGCACTTACTGGGTCTGGAGCTATGTCGGCTGCAAAATTTTTAGGAGTAGATTTTATTCAAGAAGTTGTTTCTTGTAAAAGAGCAGTTGAAAAGTATATTCCTCAAACTGATGTTGTTATTGAATTAGGTGGAGAAGATGCTAAAATCATCTATTTTGATAATTCAATAGAACAAAGAATGAATGGAACTTGTGCGGGTGGTACTGGAGCATTTTTAGACCAAATGGCTTCTTTACTTCATACAGATACAGCAGGATTAAATGAACTTGCAAAAGGATATCAAACAATATACCCTATTGCTTCTCGTTGTGGTGTTTTTGCTAAGACAGATATTCAACCGTTAATAAATGAAGGAGCGGCTAAAGAAGATATTGCAGCTTCAATATTCCAAGCAGTTGTTAATCAAACTATTAGTGGACTTGCTTGTGGTAGACCTATTAGAGGTAATGTTGCATTCTTGGGAGGACCTTTAAGTTATTTATCTGAATTGCGTAAGAGATTTATTGAAACATTACAATTAAAAGATGAAGAAATAATAGTTCCTGAAGAGGCCCATTTGTTAGTCGCAAAAGGTGCTGCTTTGGATTCTTACCATACTGAGGAAATAACTCCAAATGAATTAGAACAAAAAATTGAAAATTTAAAACAATCACACGATAATACAACACATCCTCTTGATCCTTTATTTAAAAATGATGACGAATATAAATCTTTTAAAGAAAGACATAACAAGGCTAAGGTAAATAGAACAGATTTATCTACATATGAAGGTGATTGCTACTTAGGGATAGACGCTGGTTCTACAACTACTAAACTTGTTTTAATTGATAAAGATGGTAATTTGCTTTATTCCCTATATGGAAGCAATGAAGGTAACCCTTTAAATAGTGTTACAAATATGTTAAAAAACTTATATAAAGAATTACCTGAAAAAGCTATATTAAGATATAGTGGTGTTACTGGTTACGGAGAAAAATTAATTCAAACAGCTTTAAATGTTGACTTAAATGAAATAGAAACAATAGCACATTACACAGCAGCTAAAACTTTTGAACCTGATGTAACAAGTATTGTAGACATTGGTGGTCAAGATATGAAATACATTAGAATGAAAAATGGTTCAATAGATAATATTATGCTAAATGAAGCTTGTTCTTCTGGTTGTGGTTCTTTTATAGAAACTTTTGCAAAAAGTTTAAATATTGAAATATCTGAATTTGTAAAAGAAGCTATTAAAGCCAAAAGACCTGTTGATTTAGGTTCAAGATGTACGGTGTTTATGAATTCAAAAATAAAACAAGCTCAAAAAGAAGGATATTCAGTTGGAGATATTTCTAGTGGTCTTTCATATTCTGTTATAAAAAATGCTATACAAAAAGTTATGAAAGTTAGAGATGTTTCAAGTTTAGGAGACCATATAGTTGTTCAAGGTGGTACTTTCTATAACGACGCTGTCCTTAGAGCTTTTGAACTTATAGTTGGAAAAAATGTTGTTAGACCAGATATTTCTGGATTAATGGGAGCCTACGGAATGGCTTTACTTTCAAAAGAACAATATGAAGCAAATTTAGATATGGAATATAAATCTAAAATTTTAAAAGAAGATGAATTAGATAAGTTAGAAGTAAAAATTACACACACACATTGTAATAATTGTGAAAATCATTGCAAATTAACAATAAATAAATTTAATAATGGTGCAATTCATGTAACAGGAAACCGTTGTGAAAAAGGTGCTGGTGTAGTTTCTAAAACAAAAAACTTGCCTAACTTAGTTCAATATAAATATGAAAGATTATTTAATTATAAGCCTTTGGAGGAAAAAGATGCACCTAGAGGAGTAATTGGAATCCCTAGAGTTTTAAATATGTATGAAGATTATCCTTTCTGGTTTACATTCCTTACAAGCCTAGGTTTTAGAGTAATTTTATCAGAAAAAAGTACAAGAAAAACTTATGAAAAAGGAATGGAATCAATGCCATCTGAATCTGTATGCTATCCAGCAAAACTTTCTCATGGTCATATTGAAAGTCTTTTAGAACAAGGTATTAAAACAATATTTTATCCTTGTATGCCATATTCAAGAAAAGAATATGAAAAAGCAGATAATCACTATAATTGCCCGATTGTTATTTCATATTCAGAAGTATTAAGAAATAATGTCGAAGGCTTAAAAGATGAAAAAATAAAATTCATAAATCCATTCTTACCTTTTGATAAGAAAAACTTAGTTAAAAAAGTATTAGAACTAGATGAATTTAAAGAATATAATTTCACAAAATCAGAATTAAATGAAGCAGCAACTAAAGCAGAAGAAGAATATCAAAAATGCAAAGAAGATATTAGAAAAAAAGGTGCTGAAGCAGTAAAATATATAGAAGAAAATCACTTAAAAGGAATTGTATTAGCTGGTAGACCATATCATGTAGACCCTGAAATCAATCATGGTATTGATACATTAATTACATCCTTAGGGCTATGCGTACTTACAGAAGACAGTGTTTCTGATAAAACAGAAGTAAAAAGACCTATAAGAGTAGTTGACCAATGGGTTTTCCATGCTAGGCTTTATGCCGCAGCTGACTTTGTTGGAAAGCATGATTCCCTAGAATTAATTCAACTAAACTCTTTTGGATGTGGTGTTGATGCTGTAACAACAGACCAAGTTGAAGAAATTCTTTCAAGTTATAACAAAATGTACACACTTATAAAAATAGATGAAGTTAATAACTTAGGAGCTGTAAGGATTCGTATTCGTTCACTACTTGCTAGTATGAATAAGCGTGAACAAGAAAAACTTGAAAGCAGTGAAAATGGAGATTATGAAATACATAAAAAAATATTCACTAAAGATATGAGGAAAGATTACACAATATTAATCCCTCAAATGGCACCAATACATTTTGAACTATTAGAAACAGCTGTTAAGTCAAGTGGATATAATGTAGAATTATTAAGAAATTGTACACAAAAAACAGTAGAAACAGGATTAAAATATGTAAATAACGATGCTTGTTATCCATCTATATTAACTACTGGTCAAATGATAGAAGCACTACAATCTGGAAAATATGACTTAAACAAAACTGCTCTAATCATGTCTCAAACAGGTGGAGGATGTAGGGCTACAAACTATATAGGATTTATAAGAAAAGCTCTTAAAGACGCCGGATTTGGAAATGTACCAGTAATATCATTTAATATTGTTGGAATGGAAAAAATGCCAGGATTTAAAATAACAGTCCCATTAATGGAAAAACTATTAAAAACTGTTATATATGGTGATTTATTACAAAAAATGCTAACAAAAAATAGAGCATATGAAGTTAACAAAGGAGAAACTCAAAAATTATTCGATTCTTGGATGAAAAAATGTAAAGAATTATTAGTAAAATCTAATAGCAAAGAATTCAAACAAAGCATTTATGATATAGTAAATGACTTTGAAAAAATAGAATTAGATACAAGTATTGAAAAGCCAAAAGTTGGAATAGTTGGAGAAGTTTTAATTAAATATCACCCTTTTGGAAATAACTTTGTAGCTAACCTTTTAGAAAAAGAAGGAGCCGAAGTAATTCTTCCAGACTTTATGGGATTTGTTAAATTTATGGCAACACATAAAATAACCTTTAATAATCTATTAAATACAAATAAAACATCTTCAAAAATTATGAAAGCAGCTATACATTTAATAGATATTTTAGAAAAGGATTTAAAAATAGCTCTAGCTAACTCAAAGAAAAATTATTTACCACCATGCGATATTTGGCATTTGGAAGATAAAGTAAAAGATGTTTTATCTATTGGTAACCAAACAGGTGAAGGCTGGTTCTTGACAGCTGAAATGATTGAATATATTGAACATGATATTCCTAATATTATATGTGTTCAACCATTTGCTTGTTTACCTAATCATGTAGTTGGTAAAGGTGTAATTAAGACAATTAGAGAAAAATATCCAGATGCAAATATTTCTCCTGTTGATTATGATCCTGGTGCAAGTGAGACTAATCAGGCTAATAGGATTAAATTGTTGATGACTGTTGCTAAGGATAATTTGGAGAATAAGCATAATAGGATTAGGGCTTTGGAAAATGAAAATTTGAATAACAATGATGATAGTACACTAAAAGTATAATAAAAAAGATATTTGTTTGTACACTAATTTGCAGACAAATATCTTTTTTTATTATTCAAGCTAAATTTATTTATCAGAAAAATTTATTTTTAAACAATCTAATAAAAAATAAATTTAATCTACAATAAATTATATAATTGGGACAATAACTTTTTTTATAAAACTTTTAATATTATGTATTACAAACTATATTTATTTATATTTTTTATGTTATAATATTAATTAAAATAATAAACTGATTTGAAGGGTCCTGATATAATGAACAAAAATTACTATGATATTTTACAAATAAATAAAAATGCTTCTCCAGAAATAATTGAAAAAGCTTATAAAACATTAGCCAAAAAATATCACCCTGATTTGCAACCTGAAGAAAATAAAAAACAAGCCGAAGAAATTTTAAAAGATATTAATGAAGCATATGAAGTTTTATCAAATCCCATTTCTAAAGCTAACTACGATAATTCTTTGCAAGAAAATTATATTTCCGAAGAAGATTATGAAAATTTATATAATCAAAATGAAGTTTTAAAAAGTAAATTAAATAATATTTATCAGCAAGAAAAAAATATTTATAATAAAAATATAAATTATCAGAAAAATAATATTAATAATAATTACATGAACCAAGAAGAACTTTTCGCCAAACAACAGGCTGAAAATTTAAAGTATCAAGAAGAATTGCAAAGAGCTAGAGAAAAAGCTTATCATGATGCTTATATTCAGGATTTAAAAAATAGAGGTTATAAAATTAAATATAAAAAAACTTTTAGGGATTATTTAAGAGGCTTTATTTCTATTGTAATTGTTATTTTAGTTTTAATTGCTTTGTGGCATATTCCTTTTGTTCATAAATTTTTCATAAATCTCTTTAATAACAATCCTTTATTACAATCCATTATAGATTCTATTTAATATACAAAATTCTATAAAAAAATAATGACTTAACAAATTGTTAAGTCATTATTTTTTTATAGAACTTATTTTAGTTACTACTAAAAGATATAACAAAATCATCTTTATCTAATAGCTTCATTATCATTGTAAAACTTTTAATTGAAGAATCATTATTTTTATCTTTAATTACTACATCAACCATATATACATCTTTTTCTTCTGAAATCCTATTATATTCAAAATCATTATTTTCATAAAAATTATCATTAACATATTCTATAAATAACTCTAAATTATTAAATTTATTTTTTTTAAAATTTTCATCAAGTTTATTGTAAATATACATATAATCTTTTTCATTTAATGCATCTAAAATTTTTTCTAAATTCATTAAAACTTTTTGTTTCTCATTAGATTTTTTATATTCATCAATAAATTGTTGTATATTTACTGAGTGCATATCCAAAATAGTTTCATAATTTATTACATCATTTATATAAAAAATATAATATTTTCCTAAATTGTCAAGACATACATACTGTGTATATTCTTTATAAACAGTTTTCTGATATTTTTCTATTTCCATTGATACTATTCTTTTTCCATTTTGCTCTAAATATTTTTCAAATGTTTCATATGTAGGAAATCTTTTTTCCTTATATTCCATATTTAATTGCTCATATGCTAACGGCTTATTATAAATTAAATTTTGTTTATATTGATCAAATATATCTTTTATATATTGTTCATCACTAATAATTTCATATTCAAATATGTTATTATTATTTTTATTTTCTATACTTGAAAATTCATCAAATTGCAGACTATCTCCTATTTTTATATTTTCATATTCCCTTTCAGAAAAATCTTGTGGTATTATTTTAAATGTCTTGTTTAACATATCCATTTTCACAATATTATAAAAATCAATTTGTTCATTATTAATTCTATCATTAAAATATCCATATACAAAATATACTGCAACATTAGGCGTTCTTTGGCTTACATACATTTTTCTTATTTGAATATCTGAATAATTTATTTTAGGCAATCTATTTAGTATATTTTCTTCTGTAATATTTTTAAATGATATATATTTATTATCCAGCATATCGTATAATACTTTATTATTGCTATTTGACTGTTCCTCATCAACAATATATTTATTATTTAACTTTCCTGTAGTTTCAAAATAATAATTATAAAATTTGTTCATACATAATTTTACGGCATAAAAATTATTTCTTATTTTTACATTTTGGACCGATGAATCAAACTTATTTATTCCTAATTCTCCTTGTGTGTCATCATATTCATCTATATTGTATTGTGGAGATTTCTTTATTAGGAAAATAACTATTAAAATAATACTTATTATAACTATTAAAGAAATACATGAAATTTTAATTATCTTCTTATACTTATCCATTTTTTTACCTTTCATTTATTAATTTGGAGCTCTTAATCCCATATTCATTGATGCAATACTTTTTGTCTGAGGTGATGCACTTCTTATTGCATTACCACTTCCAGCATTATAAACTGTTCCATCTCCAGCATATATTTCTATATGTCCACTATAAGACAAAATATCTCCTGGCTGAAGTTGAGAAGCATCCGTAATTACTGTAAACCCTTTCTGAATTAATAAACTTGATAAAGCATCCGCATTATCAGTATGTTCTTCTGGAGTAATATATCCCGCTTCTTGTAAAACCCATGATACATATGTAGCACAACATGTATTAGTATACCCTGTTTTTGACTCTTCAAAGGTTCTATTTAGTCCATGTGCTTTTCCAAAAGTTCCACACTCTTCATATGAATTACCTCCATATACACAATAAGTATAATTATTAGCTTCCATATATTCATGTATTGCTTTAGCACATTCTATAATAGTTCCACCCATTCCTCCTTCTGAATGCCATTTATCAAGCACATCATAATATCCTGTTTGAAATAACGTCCATTCTGATTTTCTTCTTCTCTCAAGTCCAGGCATATATCCATAATTAATTGCTGTAACCGGTTTTGCCATATATTGTGTATATAAACTATGTGAAAAATTTGCATTTGTATTTTTTGCTTCAAATTGATCATCACTTTCCTTCCAATATGAATTGTATGAATCCACAAAATTCATTGGCGGACTTCCTCTATTAGTTGTAACAGCCCCTCCAACACCACAGTTATATGCTCTTGACACCAATGCATTTAGTTGATATCCTGTTAGATTTAATCCAGACGTCAATGATTTAATTGAATCCATACATTCTTGTATTTCCCTTTTTTCTAGGTTATCTACAAATTCCTTATCTACTTCTCCTCCTATATTAGTAGGATATCCTGCCTGTCTGAATTCTTCAGCAAACCCTCCATTAAATATATCTACACCATATCCTACAACCGCATTTCCAGCGCCATCGTTTTCAATAATATACTTTGTTCCATCTGCACTTGTAGGTGGTGGTGATGAGTGTTCCCAATAATGAATATATTCTATTAATAGTCCCATTTGGCTTCCCGAACCATTTATATTATTAAATCTAAACATATCTTCAAAATCAAATTCTGTAACTCCGTAATCAGTATTAGAAGCTAAAAACATCAAATACTTAGTTAAATCTAATAAATTCGCTGTTTTTTCATTGTTTTCTAGAATATCAAAAAAGAATTCTTCTTTTAATCTATCATTCATCTTTTCTTTTATATATAAATTTACATATTTATTAGTTAATTCTTCTACTTTCATATCACCGGTTGTATCATATGTGTTTCGTATACTATCACTAGTAGTTAATGTTCTATTTAAAATATCATAGCTATATGTTATTGGATTTCCATTGCTATCTTTCTTTCCTGTTTCTTTATTACCACTCTCTACTATTACTTCATTTCCCAATGTTGCTTGGTCTTTAATTTCTGTCACTTTTCCTGGAACATTTACAATTATTTCTTCTTTGTCTTCCATATTTAAAACTTTTCTACTGTAACTATTATCTTTATATACTTTTACACACCACGTTTCTATATATGTAATATCAATTTTTGTACTACAATTTTCAGTTATTTCATCACTTTGCGTTCCAATAGAATTCCAGTCCTTTGATGAACCTTTTGGAGAATTTTCACCTGCAACTACCTTCTGTTGAGTTTCAACCACAGTATGTGTTGTGGTAACATTATCTTGTAAAGCAATAACTATTTCACTATTTATTACTATATCAGCTAATTCTTCAGAAAATTTTCTATATCCTGTATCAAAATAGTAGTATAGTAAATATTCATATGGCATTGTATATTTTTGTAATGCTGTTCTAAAGTCCATCGGTGGATTTTCTTTTATTTCAATACTTCCGTCACCTTTTCTACTCCAAGATAATGTTATTAATTTATTATCCTCGTTTAAAGAAAAATATTTTATTGCTTCTTCTACTGATTTTTCTTTTAATTTATTAAATTCTTCTAATGGCAAATACTTCATATTCATTATCTTAGATTCAATACTTGCTGTTTCAACAGTTTCTCCTGGTGCATATGAACTATAACCTGAATGATCTGCTTCTAAATATTCTTTAATTCCTTTTACAATACCTTCTGCATACTTATCTGTTCCACCATTTCTTATCACCTCTGCGTCTACAGTATTTGTTAAAAATCCTCCTTCTGTTACAACAGAAGGGAATTTAGTATGTGCTGCATTCTCTATTATTCCTAAACTTCCTACTGCACATTTTTCCAAGTCTGTTCCAGCCTTTCTATCTTCAAGTTCCATTTCTTGAGATATTGTTTTTGATAGAATTTCTGCTAATTGCTGTGAAATTCCATCTCCATCTTTATATATTGCTTCTACTCCTTTTGCATCTGGACTTTCTGCTGCATTAAAATGTATTTGTATACATAAATCTGGCTTCGCATCTCTTGCTAATTTAGTTCTATCTTCTACTTTTATTCCTCCAGGATTACTTGAAGTACTTCCTGTTTGAACAACTTTTACATTCTTATAGCGTTCATTTACTAATTCTTCTACTTTTTCTGCAACTTTTATTGTCAATTCTTCTTCTATTAAGTCCCCTGAACTTGCACCTTTATCATCAACATTATTATGTCCTGCTGCAATAGCAACTGTATATTTTTTATCTTTATTTCCAACAACAATCTTTTCTTCTTTATCTTTTGCTCTTGAACTGGTTTTCTTATCTTTATCCTTTTTAGAATCTTCTTTCTTATTTTCTTTATCCTCTTTATCTTTTGAATTTTCTTCTTTATCTTCTTTGTCTTTTGAAGATTCTTCTTTATCATCTTTTTTTTCTTCCTCTGATTCATCAGTCATTCTAAGATTTATATTTGATGATCTTATATATCCTTCAACTTCTTTTCCTTTTGTATCTTTTCCTTTTATTTCTACATATATAATCGTCGTCTTATTTAATTTGTCTTCACTTACTTCATATTTTCCTTTATATGTAATATCACTTGATTTTTTTAATTTGATTTTAGTCTTTGAGTTTTCATATTCTTTTTGTATCCATTTTCCCTTTACCTTTTCATATACATATGCATCACTATATATCTCAATTTTTTTTCCTTCTTTCCAAGTTTTTATATGTTCTTCTTTTGGTGTTATTTGTGAATCATTATATGAACTTTCTGGTTCTAGTACATTTGTATCATCTTTTCCAGTGTTTTTCATTTCTCCAACTTTTTTATTAGGCGTAACCCTTTTTATATCTATTACTCCTTGAAAACCACTAGAACCCTTTGGTGGAGTTCCTCCTAAATCAGGAAACTTTGTTACAACTTCTGCCTGAATTAACTTTTTAAGAAACTTCTTATCCTTTGGTACATTATGATATTCTCCACTAGTATTTATTGTTTCAATTAATGCATCAAGTTTTTCATCAATCCCATCTATAAAATCTAAATAATATCCTCCATTATTCTCTTTTATTTGAATTAATTCAGCAACATCTTCAATTTCTAGTTGATTATAAATTTCTTCTGGAGTATTTTCAGCTGTAAATAGTTCAACTACCCAATCAACTATACTGACAGCTGTAACAACAACTAATAAAATAGGTATAATTTTAATAGCAAGTGCTAATCCTAATGTAGCTAATTTGGCTTTTACCATATTTTTTGCTTTATTTTTTACCTTTTCTTTTGCTTTATTTTTCATAAAATTAAAAGCACCCATATTTTCACCTCTTTTCTAGCCTTATAATTCCATCTCTATTTTTTCTCGTTGCTCATCATTCTTATTATAATTAATTATAATATCATTAAATACTATCTTATTTATCACGATTCCTTCTCTATATGTGTCACTAAACTTAATGTTTACTTTTTTAGTTTCATATGGCTCTAAAGTCATTTCTTCTTCTGTATTTTCATGCAATAGCGCACTATATCTATTTCCTTTTTTATCTACTACATAAATATTATCTGTTTCTTCTCTAGAATCTATTTTTATTACACTATCTGTTATATTTTTAATTTCAAATTCATATATTTCATAATCCATAAAAACTTGAGATTTTTTTACTTTCACTTCTAAAAAATCATTCTTATAAGTCTGATTTATATTTTTTATTCCTATTAAACTATTTATGTTCAATTTATACTCACCTTGTTCTGGTGAAATCGTAACAAAGTCTTGATAGTATATATCATTAGATTTTCCCGTTGATAGCATATTATCAAATATTTTAACCTGATAAATATATAATTTTCCTGAGCTTATCCAAGACTGAAAAGAAAATTGCTTGTCCCCTTTAAATTTTTCTGAATAATATAAATCTTCAAACAATTGTTCTGTTGGGTATAAATTTTTCTTTGTTTCCTCTGAAACTAAATTATATGCTAATTCAGGTTGATGTTCTATGCAATAAGTGAAAAATTGATCTATTAAGTCTCCAAAATCATTTCTATATTCTTCTGGTACTTTATCTTTCGATACAATTGGTTTGCTTTCATTATCATAAGAAACAACATTTTTAGATGTTGTTTCTTCTTTAATTTCCTTATTTTGTTCTTTTAATTTATTTGAAGCAAAAATATTCATCACTTGTATTATTGCAATTATAAATATAATTCCTAAAATTGTTGCCCATACTTTTATTCTATTTTGATAATAAAATCTTATCAATTTATGCATTATATTTCCTCCATAATAAATTATTGATTTGGTCTATTCATTCTAGGTCTTTGTTCTTGTTGTGGATTATTAGTTCTTGTTGTTCTTCTTCCTTGGCTAGATGGTGAAGTTATTATTGATCTTCCGGCTCTTTGATGTTCTTCATATCTACCTTTCTCTCCTAATAAATCTGCCATTTTTGTCATAACTTCGTTTTGAACATTTGGATTTTTTATGGTATGTTGAACTCTTTCCTCTATTTTTCTCATTTTCTCTTCATCTCTAATATCCTCTTTAGTAAATCCTCCATCACTAATGTATCCAGCTATATCTAGGTATTCCTTAGTAGTTTTTCCATTTATGCTTCCACTTTCTTTGTATGATGCTTTTATAGAATTATCTATTAGTTTTTCATCTGTTATACCGGCTTTATAAAATTCTGCTTTAGTTTCCATTAAATCTCTTATGTTTCCATCATATCCTATTTTTCCTGCCAAGTCTTTTGCTTTTGCTCTTTCTTCTTTACTACTTAAGTATTGTTTCATCCTTGCATTATTTTCTCTTTCTAATCTTTTATTTCTTGCATAATCATATCCTTTTGTTTTCTCGTTATAAGTATCTTGTAATGAGTTCTTGGCATTCATAGCTGATGAATACATTCTGCCTGATGCATTTGCTAAATTTTTTCCCATATTATCACCAGCCATTGCTCCAGTAGCTGCAAATGAAAGTGCTTTTGACATATCTCCAGTTGTAATTCCTGCTGCAAGTCCAACTGTCGCCCCTCCCATAATTCCTGCTGTTCTTGCCATTGTTCTTGCTGTAAATTTTCCTGCACTTTTTAATTTTACTCCTACCGGAGAAGTAGAAAATTTAGAGATTTTCCTTCTTGCAGTTCCTGCTGTATTTTTAACTTTATTCCACATACTAGTATTCTCTTGTTTGTCTGATATTTCAGGTGTTTCTCTTTGTACTCCACTTACTAGTTGATTTCCCATTTCTCTATCGATATCTTCATCTATAAAAGCTAATTGTTGTCTAGCTTCTTCTCTGTCTAAATCTGAAGCATTTTCATCATTTGCCATTCTTTCCCATTCATCTCTATCATCATATAATCCATTTAATCTAGAATTTCCATTTCCGGCAATTCTTTCTCTATGTAAAGGATTTTCACTTTGTTCATTTCTTTCATTAAAAGAACTCAAATCTCCAGCTGATGAATTTGTTTTTGGAAATCTAATTTTTTCATTGCCGTCTACTTTACCACTTCCTATTTCTCCAGAAGATTTTCCAGATTTTCCTTTTCCTAAATTAGATAGTGTCTGCAATCCTTTCATTGCTATTGCACCACCCGCAAAAGAACCAAATCCACTTGGGCTTTCTGCTTTGTCCAAGCCAAACATTTTCTTTATAAACTTCTCTGCTGGAATTAAAAATGCTATTGCTACAACTGCATATATAGGACTATCTACTGCCAAGTCGATTGCTGAAGAAACAAAAACTGAATATAATATTAAATGAACTGGCTGTATAATCGCATTCATTGTATATTCTTTAAACCATATATTAAACGCTTGTGCTTTTCCATCTCCAACTTTATCAATTGGATATGTTAATGCTACCAATGGTGCTATCATTGTAAAAAATGCCATATATAAAAATCTTTTAAAATACATAAAAGTAAATATACATGTATATATTACTAAAGCTAAATAAATTATTGTATATGCTGTAGCATCTTGCCATTGATCTGCTTGGGCCTTAAATCTAGCCAATCCAATTAAATTAGTTTTAAATTTAAATGTTTTTCCTGCTTCTAATTTTGATTCATCACTATGTGTAGCTTCTACTACAATTCCTTTGTCTATTTCCGATGAAAATAGTGCATTAAAATTCTCCGTAATCATTAGTATTCCAGACATAATAAAATGTATTACAAATACTAAGCATAACGCTATAAACCAATTATATATAGACTCTTTATACTTTGCTTTATCTGCTGCTGTTGAACTTAATAATATTCTAATTCCTAAATATACTAATACTGATAGTAAAGCAACAATTGCGATATTTCTAAAAGATTTATACCATGAAGATATTGTGACTTTTAAGCTTTCTCCCGCTGCTGATTGAGCCATTTTATCAGCTTGTTGATCACCTTCAATTATAGATGTATATGTATTAGGATTTAAAAAATTTATGTCTAACAGAGCTATATTATTTGCAAATATATTTTCAGGAGAATATAACATATTTGGTACTTTATATATAGACGCATCTAATAAAAAGGTTTTTTCATCCATATATTCTGCCTCAATTACTTCGTCAGCAGCTCTATCAATGCCTTCAACTAGCCATGAACCTGACCCTTCTTCCAAATTATGATCATCTTGATCAAGCATAGCTGAAAAAAACTCATCTGACCCTAACATGAATTTATTTAAGGCTCCCATTACAACATCTCCTATAGATGCAAATAACTGAACTACTTCTTTTAATAAAGAACCAACTACACCATTTCCTTCATCATCTCCGTCAGCAAATGAATATTGTGGTATTACAAAGCTAAATAATAATATAATAAGTATTAAAGCAAATATTGTCTTTCGTAACATATTTTTTATTGTACTATTTTTCATTTTCTCCTCCTATATCTTATCATATCCTCTTTCTCATTTGTACTAATTTATTTAAGTTTGTCTCAACAAATTCAAATTCCTTAGCCGTAGGAGTAATTTGTAATATAGCTGTATCTCCACCTACTTTTAAAAGTCCTTCTCCCTTTAAGCAAGTTATTAAAAAATTTGCTTCTCCTTCACTTAACTTAAATACTTGTTTTAAATACTCTATTTCAGATTTATCTTGTGCTAAAAATAACTTTGTATCTGATGAAGTTAAAACTGCTTGCGCTTCTGGTCTTTCATAAAAGTCTTGAAACCTTTGTGAAATAATAGCTAAAGAAACATTTCTTTTTCTTGCACGTCTTGCCATTGTATTTAAAAAATCTACTGCTTCTGGATATGGTAATAACATCCATGCCTCATCTACTAAAACTCTCTTTTTTCTCGCCTTTGTTCTATCTTCACTATTTTTCTTAACATATTTTTCCCAAATCCAAGATAATAAAATTTGCTGTGCTAATGGTCTTGCAAACCTTTCTTCTAATTGTGAAATATCTAAATTAATAAATGGTGCTCCATCTAATAATTCAAATGTAGATTGTCCATCAAAATATGCCATTTGACCATTAAATTCTCTTATATATTGTTTCATAACTTTTAATAAATAACTATAATGATATTGATAGTCCACATTTTTATTCTGTTTTGCTTTTTCTTCAATTCTTTTATACCAAGACCCTATTGTTGGCATCTCTTTTTTATCTCTATATAATCTATCTCCTTTCTGGAAATTTTCTCCAGATTTATATATACTCATTGGGTTATTAGTAATTCCTAAACTAGCATATTCTTCAGCTACTGATTCTGCAATTACTTGTTTTGTCAATTCATTTACTTCTTGACTTCTTGTACTACCTCTTGCCATTGTAAGTAAAGCTTGTGTAACGTCTTCTACTTTATTTTCAACATTCAAAACAGTTCTTTCTCTACCTGTAATTTCATCTTTTATATTTTCTGGTTCTATATCAAATAAATTTATAACTGTTTTTGAATTTGGACTTAATACTACATTAATTCCCCCTAAACTTTCAGCAACAATTGTATACTCTCCTTCTGCGTCAAGTGCTAAACTTTCTATTCCCATTAATACTGAAGATCTCGAAATTAATGTTTTCATAGTTACAGATTTTCCTGCTCCAGATTTAGCAAATATAACCATATTATAATTAGTTAAAGATGGATGGAAATTATCAAAAAGTATTGGTGTTCCTGTTTGCTTGTTAAATCCTAATGGTACTCCAGTAGGATGTCCTACTTCTGAAGTTGTAAAAGGGAATACTGTTCCCATAGATCTACTATCAAAAGAATTTATTTTTTTTATTTTATCATTCATTAATGGTAAATTTGATTTAAATGCCTCCTCTTGAATTGCCCATGCACTCTTTACTCCTACTAATGATTTTGACATTTCTGCTGCTAACATTTTTGTTAATCTATCTAAATCTTCTAAACTATATGAAAATAAGGTAGCAATAACTGAAGCATCATACATTTTATTAAATCCTGCTGATATTTCATCTCTTAATTGTTCTGCTTCTAATCTTTTTTGAGTTAATTTACTTTCTCTGTTTATATTTCCACTATCTGCCGCAACAATTCTTTCTGTTTCCAATTCATTTATGACTTTGTTTAATTCATTTTGTGATCTAGATTCAGATATTGGTGTAATATATATAGAAGTATTTACATCTCCAAAAAAATATAAATCCCTAAATAAATCTGGAAATGTACACATACGTGGTAAAGCTGATATGAAAAAGCTTCTTGCATATCTAGTAACATTTGAAATAATTTCTAAATGATCTATTTTTGATGCATCTATTCCTGATGGAGCAATCAATTCTTTTATAGTTTTTTTCTTTAATCTTCCTGGTTGCTCTTCTTCTCTAATTAACTGTCTTCTTTTTTCTTCCTCTTGTAGTTTTTTTCTTGATTTCTTCATTTGAATTTCCTCCTTCTTCTTTTTTGATCTCTTCAATTGCTTCTTCTGCAATATCTTCTCCGACATATCTTCTATTCTCTTCAATAACCATCGCGGCCATTTTTCTAATTAACTCATCTAAGTTATCTTCTTTACTTTTTGCTACTTTTTGAGGTCTTGATTTCACTTTTTCAATTTTTTCATTTGCTAAATCTATTGCTCTATTCCTTATTATTTCATCTAGCTCTTTTACTTTCTTTTCATAAACATCTGGTGCAGTTGAATATAATTCTTCATATCCGGCTTGCATTGCTTTATTTACTCCATATACTTCAGATTCATCTCTATTGTATGCTACATACAATAAATCTACTAGTTCTCTTGACGTTAAGATTTTTCCATTTACAGAACATGAAGATAAAGTTCTTATTATTGATTGTGATTTTGTATATAACTCAGAAAAAGCCATATTTCTAATTTCTTCTTTATCATATTTTTCCCCATTAGTTTCTTCTGCAAAATAAGGAATAACTATATAATATTTTTTATTTAATATGTTTTTATTTAAACTCATTTTTTCTGTGTTTGTAACAATATCTCTTCCGTATTCTAACAAGTTTCTTTGTTTTGTTACTTCAAACCAGTAACTTTCTAGTTCTTGTTGATTATATTCATCTGAATTTTTAATAGCATTGTATCTAAAAAGCATTTGATTATATTTGTCTTCTATTTCTTTTACCTTTGATTTATATTTTGATATACTATCATCTAAATTAACTGTTCTTGTTTGTATATAGATTTGTATAGGATGTCTCAATGTATTTAAAAATTGTTGAAACCCTTCTTCTACTCCTATCTTTTCCATTTTTGACATTAAATCATAATTTACCCCTTGACATTCAACTACCATTAAAAATCTTTTTCCATTTTTTTGTATAATCATATTATCTTCTATTTTATCAAATTCCATAAAATCAAATATTGACTGTTTATTATATTCCAATTTACTATTTTTAGCTTTTTCAACATTACTTTCTATATTTATATTTTTATTTGTCTTTTTTTCTTGTCTCTTCTTTACATCTTTTATTTTTAAAATGGCCAATACTGCTATTAATATTACTAAACAAAATACTAAAATCCCTAACACCATTATTAGTATTTGTGAAAGTGCATTTCCATCAATATTATTCATCTTTTGTATCCTCCTCTATCATATTAGTATCTTTGTACATATAAATTTTATTTTTTTGTAATTTAAATTTAATAAATCTTTTTATTACCTCATCTATATTTTCTCCTCCTGTCTTTTTGGTTATTTCAAAAGCATTTGAATCTGGCATTTTAAATGTACCTATTATAAATCCTATCAATCCTAAAATTCCCATAATAGCAATACCCACTACTGATAAATTCATTATGCTAAATATCAAATAAAATATGAATCCTATTCCTGCTCCAAAAAAAGTATACATCAATGCTTTTGCCGAAAATATAAACAAAATTCTTCCCTCACCTTTAACATTCCTTGGCAAATTATATGTTCCCATACTTTTTCTCCTTTCAAAATATACATTATTACTTATATTTGATTATAACAAAAAAACTCAAAAATTGTAATATTTTTGAGTAAAAAATTAGAAAATAACTTATTTTTAATATTTTTGTAATATATATGTAATAATAAAAATGATTTTTTTATTATTACATATATATTACAAATAAAAGACCATTTTTTACTGTTTAAATTGTAAAAAATGGTCTTTATATTTAAATATATAATGTTATAATTATTTAGCTTGTTGTATTCCACTGAAAAATGTGTATATAACATTTGCAAATACTGATGCTGTAAAGATTAATGCAGCACCTACTATATAAGGAATCATCGTCTTTTTATATTCTGCTTTTTCTTCTGCACTACCCATCATATATTTTATACCAATGATTATTAAAACAACAACTGATAATACTATACCAACAGTTTGTAATATTCCAACTATACTTTTTCCCAAACTTGTTATTTCTGCTGAACCGGTTACATTTGAATCTCCTGTTATTTCACTTGGAGATAATGCAAAACAAGTCATTGAAATAGATATAAACATCATTGCTATTAAAATAATAGACATACCTCTTGCTACAGTTTTATTCATATTTTTCCCTCCTTTTCAATTTTTTATAAGACATTTATAAACTTATCATTACATATTATATCATAAAGTATATTTTTTTTGCAACATCTATATAGTTTTTTAAAAAATTTATATTGATTGCATTATCTTAAATATAATATTGGGTATCATTGTCCCTGTAAACAATACAAATGTCCCTATTATATATGGCTTTAATGATGATTTATATTCTGCTTTTTCTTCAACACTACCTACCATATATTTTATTCCTATTGCTATTAACATTACTACCGAAATAACCACCCCTATTACTTGGATTACTCCTAAAATTTTTCCAGCTTTTGATACTAATGCATTTGACGTTGCATTTGTTCCTTTATAATCATCTAAATTTCCCAACCCAAAGTCACTACTACTTGATGAACTTGCATCTATATCTTGAACTTGTGTAGCAAAAACTGTTGAATTTATTACAATAATTATTAAACTTATTATAATTCCAAAAATAATTCTTTTCTTCATATATTCCTCCTATATATTTTGCAAAATTGTAACTACTAATTTCCAAATAGCAAATCCCCCAAATACAACTGCACATCCTACTACATATGGTACCAATAATTTTTTTGCTTCTACTTTTTCTTCTATTGAAGATGTCATAAGTTTTATTCCTATTATAGCTCCTACAATTACAGCCACAGCTACACCTACTGCTAACAATATATTATACATCGTCTTTGAAAAATTACTTAATGCATCTTGATTTAATTTTAATTCCCCTCCAGCTATAAATTTATCCGCATCGTTTACCATATCTTCTAAACTTTGTTCTGAACTTCCAGTTGTATTTTGCGCTCTCGATGGATATTTATATATAGTATCTCCTTTTCCACTTGACCCATTACGTACTGCATAAAAAATATTATTATCTGGATCATCTTCTTTAGGATAACCATCTTCTTTCAAAGTTACATTCCATGCATCAATAACTTCTTGACTTTCATCTATCTTTCCAATTGTTCCCTTTGATACTCCATCATTATTTTTATATAAACTACCTACATATTCTTTAATTTCTTTAGCTGTAAATTTTTTCTTTTTTTCATCTGAATATTTTTTCTTTTTCTCTGCCTCTTCCTTCTTCTTTTTTTCTTCTTCCTTCTTCTTTTCTTCTTCTTTATCTTGCTGTATTTGTTCACCTGGAGCATACGGATTATTTGTAAGTCCACCATTTGGTAACTGAACATGTGGATTTGAATCTTGAGCCCCAGCTGCTTTAACTATGTAATTTTCACCATATATAATAGTCATAGTAATTAATACTGTTATAATTGCTATTTTTATTTTTTTCATAATATCACCCTCTTTTATATGATTATTATTTTATAACTTAATACTTAAAATAATTATACTATATATTTTTTTTAAATTCAATATCTGACTTATTCAAATTTAAATGTATAACATCTATACTCTTCCAGTCTATTTTTAAATCTATTATATCATTCTTATTTCTTAATGTAAAAATAGGATATAGTAACTTTAATAAAAAGAACTATATCCTATTTTTGGCGGAGATGAGAGGGTTCGAACCTCCGCGCCGATTTCTCGACCTAACTGTTTAGCAAACAGTCCCCTTCACCACTTGGGTACATCTCCATTTATAAACTAAAAGTTAGATATAATAATGATATCTAACTTTTATATCATTGGCGGAGAGGGTGGGATTCGAACCCACGGTACGCTACAAACGCACGCCAATTTTCAAGACTGGTGCCATAAACCAACTCGACCACCTCTCCATATTATTATCAATGTCTTACGACATTATTTATATTAGCATTTTTAAAACTATTTGTCAATAGTATTTTTGAATTTTTTTAACTTTTAGAAACTAATAAATTTATTTATAAAAGAGAATTCAAATTTTGAATTCTCTTTTGGATTTATTACCCGTAACATAATAAAAATATTAATATTCCAAAAAATATCATTCCACTGCCAGAAGCTACTTCTTCAAAATCTTTTATATTACTAACTGCCTGAAGTAACCCTCCTAATACAAGTAATGCTGCGAATATCGTTGCTATAATTGTTATTATATTCATATAGCTTTTCCTCCTCTTGAAATAAACTATTTAGTTACTATACTTTTATTTTAACATATTTCTAATTTTTTATCAACTTTATGTAATCTTATTTACATAAAAATAATTCTCTTTACCTGTATCCTTTTTTATTCAATTACTTCCAACATATTTATTTGTAATATTTTTGTACTTTTACATTTTTTCTTACAATACCAAAATACGATTCATACTATATAAGATAATTTTTTCATTTTACTTCGCCCTAACAGTTCCATTCCCATTCATCGCCTTCTCAATCGCCAATCCTTCTTCTTCTGAAATAGTATATTTAGATTTTCCATTTTCAACTGGTTTTGCATAAATATTTGACATTTCTCTTGAATAAATTCCATTTAGAACAACACCATTATTTTCTTCATCTAATAGTGCTAAGGCAAAACTCAAATCGCTTCCAGTATCTTGAAATGCATTATATCTAACAATTCCTATTTTCTGAATACATTTATTTAAATCATTATCTATATTTCTCATGTAATTTAAAATCTCTGCATTTTGTTTCTCGACTCTTTCTACTCTATACATATAATTTTCTAAGTCTTCTTCTATGTCTTTTCCATTTCCTAATTTTTTCATGAATTCTGTATATTTTTTGCTTATTTTATTGAATTTTATTATTACTACTACTAATCCTATTATTAATAAAATTACTATTACTGATAACGCTATTAAGAAATTATCTGTTTTCAATAATTCTAATATATGTTCCATCACACCATCTCTTTCTTTAATAAAACTTAAACTATTTTATTAATCCTAATATTCTTTCTAAGTCATCATTAGATGTATATTCAATGATTATTTTTCCCCTTCTCTTTCCTGCATCTAGTCTTACTTTAGATCCAAAAAAGCTTTGGAAATTATCTTCTATACTTTTATATAATATATGATTTCTATCTAATTCTTCTTTTGTTTCTTTTATTCTTGCTTTTTTCTCTACTTGTCTTACTGTTGCTCCTCTTTCTAGCATTTGTATTGCTGTTGTATATTGTTTTTCTGGGTCTGTTATTGCTAATAATGCCTTACAATGTCCTTCTGTTAATTTTCCTTCTTTTGCCATTTCTAAAACTCGTGGTTCTAAGTTTAATACTCTAACAATATTTGCTATTGTGCTTCTTCCTTTTCCTAGTTTCTTTGCCACTTCTTCTTGTGTTAGTCCGTAATTATCTATTAATGTTCTTACTCCTAATGCTTTTTCATATGGGTTTAAGTCTTCTCTTTGCATATTTTCTATTAATGATATTTCTGAATTTATTTTTTCGTTATCTTCTCTTATTATTGCTGGTATTTCTTGTAACCCTGCTATTTTGGAAGCTCTCCATCTTCTTTCTCCTGCTATAATACTATAATATCCATCTTTTTTTGTTACTACGATTGGTTGTATTAATCCATATTCTTTTATAGATTCTGCTAGTTCTTCTAGAGCTTCTTGGTCAAAGTTTTTTCTTGGTTGTTCTCTATTTGGCTCTACTTCTGTTATTTTTAAGTTTTTTAAAACGTCATCTTCCTTTGCTTGTTCTTCTTCTGGAGCTGGTCCAAATAAGGCATCTAATCCTTTTCCTAAACCTGTCATTTTAGCCATTTTTCATCCATCCTTTCTATTCCTTTGTTTTATTTAATATATTTTGCATTTTATCATTCTTAACTTATATTTTATTGCATATGTTTTGCTTTATTTTCTTCATCATTTATTTTTAGAAATTCTCTCGCAAATTTCTCATAACTTTTTGCTCCTTTTGATTTTGGATCATATTCTGTTATTGGCATTCCATAACTAGGAGCTTCACTTAATCTTACATTTCTTGGTATTACTGTTTTATATACTTTATCATTAAAATATTTCTTTACTTCTTTTACTACTTGATTTGATAAGTTTGTTCTTATATCATACATTGTAAGTAATGCACCTTCGATTTCAATATTTTTGTTTAAATGTCTTTTTACTAAATTTACTGTATTTATTAGTTGCCCCAATCCTTCTAATGCAAAATATTCACATTGTACTGGAATTAATACGCTATCTGATGCCGTAAATGAATTTAATGTTATTAATCCTAATGATGGTGGGCAATCTATTAATATATAGTCAAATATGTCTTTTACAGGCTCTAGTTTTTCTTTCAGTCTTTGTTCTCTTGACATCATTGAAACTAATTCTACTTCTGCTCCTGCTAAGCTCATATTTGATGGACATACATATAAATTTTTTATTATTGTTGTTTGCACTGCTTCACTCATTTCTGTTTCATTTACTAAAATATCATATGTAGAGTTTTCTACTTCTTTTTCAACTCCTAGTCCACTAGAAGCATTTCCTTGTGGGTCTGCATCTATTAATAATACTTTTTTTCCTTTTTTTGCTAGAATTGTTCCTAAATTAACAGTTGTTGTAGTTTTTCCTACTCCACCTTTTTGATTTGCTACTGATATAACTTTTCCCAATTATTCCGCCTCCATTTAAGTTAATATTTACTTATATGTTTTGTTATTTTTCTATTATAATCATATATAAATATAATGGAAAAGTCAATAAATTTGTGAGATTTTTTCAAACTTTTTTATTTATTAGAATTTGTTGTTTTTTATTTTTTATTTTTTTTAAAAGCTTTATATATCAAGCTTTTTGTGGGTTTTCAAATTTTTAAATTAATTAAATTTATTATTTTTTATGAAACTTTTTAATCAGTTTTTAATTTATATAAAGATATTTTTATTTTTTATTTCAAAAGAAATGTCAATATTTATTATTAAAATTCAATAATTTTACATTTATAGACGCAAAAATAATATTTGTAATATAATAAAAATAAATATTTCTTTCAAATGTAATTTTAATTCAAATTTAATTACTTTTTGAATAACTAAGTAAAAAATATTATAATCTTCTTTATTAGATAATCCTTTATTCACACTACAAATCTTCAAATCAAAAAGTTTTATATCATTTTCTATATAATGATACCACTAATCATTTACGATACACAAAAAAAGACTGTACTAAAATATATTTATAGTACAATCTCTATGTTTTACAAGAAACTTTAATTCTTAATTTATTGGTTCTTTTGATGGTGTTCCTGGTTTTCTTGGATATTTATTTGGAGTAGTTTTTACTTTTTTAATAATTACTATATTTCTCATCATATCTGATTTAGGTAATTCAAAATTTTCTATATTTTCTATCTTACCACCTAAAATTGATATTGCTTTTTTACTATTTTGAATTTCTTCACTTACTTCTGAACCTTTCATGCAAATACTTTTTCCACCAGTTTTTACTAATGGTAACATATATTCTGATAAAGTTGATAAATTTGCAACAGCTCTAGCAGTAGCTATATCAAAGCTTTCTCTATATTTTTTATTTTTCCCTGCTTCTTCTACTCTTGAATGTATTGTCTCAATATTTTTTAAATCTAGTTGATTTATTACTTCATTTAAAAAGTTTATTCTTTTATTTAAAGAATCTAACAATGTAATTTTTATTTCTTCGTTCATTATCTTTAAAGGTATACCTGGAAAACCAGCTCCTGTTCCAACATCAACAAGTGTGTTTTTTCCTTTTATATCCTTTAATATAGTTAAAGAATCAATAAAATGCTTTACTATTATCTCTTTTGGCTCCGTAATAGCTGTTAAATTCATTTTTTCATTCCATTCTATCAGTAGATTCATATATTTATAGAATTTTTCTACTTGAATATCCGAAAATTCTATTGAAATTTCTTTTCCATATAAATTCATTAACTCAGAGAATTCTTTTATTTCCATATTTGTTCCTTTCCTTAAATCTTTATACTTTTTTAACATACTTTATATTGTAATAATAATTTATCTATTTCCTATCTATCATTTGCCCTTATTTCTTGTTTCCTATTTGTTGTAAATATACTAAAAGTACTGATACATCTGCTGGTGAAACCCCTGATATTCTAGAAGCTTGACCTATTGAACGAGGTTTGAATTTATTTAGCTTTTGCCTTCCTTCTAAGCTTATTCCATTAATTTTTTCATAATCTATATCTTCTGGCAAGATCTTTTCTTCTAGTTTTTTAAATTTTTCTACTTGTTCTTCTTGCAACTTAATATATCCTTCATATTTTATTTGAATTTCAATTTCTTCTTTCTCTTGATATGTAAGTTCTGGTCTATCAGGGTCAATATCTTTTAATATTTCATAAGAAATTTCTGGTCTTTTTATTAATTCGGCCATTTTACTTCCATTATTTAATTCTGATGTACCACATTTTTTTAATATTTCATTTACTTTTTCTGTTGGTTTTACAACTGTTTTCTTTAATCTTTCTATTTCTTTTTCTATATTTTCTTTTTTAGTTAAAAATCTTTGGTATCTTTCATCAGATATTAGTCCTATTTCATGTCCTATTTCAGTTAATCTTAAATCTGCATTGTCTTGTCTTAGTAAAAGTCTGTATTCTGCCCTAGAAGTCATCATTCTGTAAGGTTCATTAGTTCCTTTTGTTACTATATCATCTATTAAAACCCCTATATATCCTTGTGTTCTATCTAATATTAATGGTTCTTTTTCTTTTATTTTTTGTGCTGCATTTATTCCTGCAAGTAGACCTTGACATGCTGCTTCTTCATATCCAGAAGTACCATTTATTTGTCCTGCCATAAATAGTCCTTCTATGCCTTTATATTCTAATGAAAGCTTTAAGTTTGATGGATCTATGCAATCATACTCTATTGCATATGCTGGTCTCGTAAATTCTGCATTTTCTAATCCCGGTAATGTTCTATAAAAAGCAATTTGTACATCTTCTGGTAATGATGAACTCATTCCTTGAATATACATTTCCTCTGTATCTAGCCCCACTGGCTCAACGAAGGCTTGATGTCTTGGCTTATCACTAAATCTTACAACTTTATCTTCTATTGATGGACAATATCTTGGTCCTGTTCCTTCTATCATTCCTGAATATAAAGGTGATCTATGTAAATTTTCTTTTATTATTTTATGTGTTTCATCATTTGTGTATGTTAAATAGCAATCTACTTGTTCAAAGTTTTTAGGCTCATTTTCAAACGAAAAAGCTTCTATATTATTATCTCCTTTTTGCACTTCCATCTTAGAAAAATCAATACTTCTTCTATTTATTCTGGCCGGTGTACCTGTTTTAAATCTTACCAAATTAATTCCTAATTTCTTTAATACATCAGATAATTCATTAGCAGCTGCAACACCATCAGGTCCACTTTCCTTTGAATAATCTCCTATAAAAATTTTTCCTTTTAAATATGTTCCTGTTGCAAGTACAACAGTTTTTACTTTATATATTGCTCCTACATCAGTTTTAATTGCCGTTACTCTCCCATTTTCCACAGAGATATCCACAATTTCTCCCTGTTTTACTTCAAGATTTTCTTGTTTTTCCAAAGTATGCTTCATTTCTGCTTGATATTTTTTTCTATCTGCTTGTGCTCTTAATGAGTATACTGCTGGTCCCTTAGAAGTATTTAACATTTTTACTTGTATCATTGTTTTATCTATATTTTTTCCCATCTCTCCACCAAGGGCATCGATTTCTCTTACTAAATGCCCCTTTGAGCTTCCACCTATATGCGGATTGCATGGCATATTAGCTATTGCTTCTAAACTAATTGAAAAAATTAATGTTTTCATTCCTAATCTTGCTGCTGCTAATGCTGCTTCACATCCAGCATGACCTGCTCCTACAACTGCAACATCATATTCTCCTGCGAAATATTCCATTTTTGTTTCTCTCTCCTTTTTATTTCTACTTCCGTGTGAAACAGAAAGTTATGTTTTGTTAATGTTTGTTTGAAAATTTTACTAATCAGTAAATGATTTTTATTAATATATTGTATTACATTAAGTTCTTTGACTCTCAAAAACAATATTCGACATTTTTCTACATTTACATAATATAGTTTTTTTATGTTTTTAAATCTATAAACTCGTTGTGTTTGTAGCGTTTGATTACTTATGTGTTCGCCATTTACTTTTTAGTAAATATTTTTTAACTCTTTTTTTATTTATTTTTGGTTATTTTTTCAAGTATCTTTAATTTCTTTTAAATTCAATTTTAATCATTTTTATTTTTTATCTTACAAGTTATATTGTTTTGTGTTTTATTTGTCTTATTTTTCGTTTTAAGCTGCTCATTTTGCAATTTATTTTCCTAGACAAAATTTAGCAAAAATTTCATTTATTATATCTTCTGTTACAACCTCTCCTGTTATATTTCCTAAATTTTCCAAAATTTCTTTTATATAAATTGCAACTATATCTAATGGCATTTTATCTTCAATAGTTTTTAAAGTTTTATTTACACATTCGATTGATTTTTCTATTAAATTTTTATGCCTAATATTTGTAATAACAATTTCATTGTCTAAATTTATTTCATTTAAGTTAAATAAATTTGTTATTTCTTCATAAATTTCTTCTATTCCTATATTATTTAATGCTGATATTTTTATAATTTTACTTTTTATATCGGAAAAATGTTCATCATTTTCATCAATAACAGGCTCTAAATCTATTTTATTAAGTACAATTATTGCATTTTTATTTTTTATTAATTCAATTATTTCTATATCTTCTTTTGTTAAATGTTTTGTACTATCAAAAATAGCAATTACCAATTCTGCTTCTTTAGCTATTTCTTTGGCTTTAGCTATTCCTATTTTTTCTACCTCATCTTTAGCATTTCTTATTCCTGCTGTGTCTATTAATTTTAATGGTATTCCATTGATATTTACAAATTCCTCAATAGTATCTCTTGTTGTTCCTTCATATTCAGTTACAATAGCTCTTTCTTCTTTTAAAATTTTGTTTAATAATGAAGATTTGCCCGCATTTGGCTTACCTATTATTGCTGTTTTTATTCCATCTTTTATAATTTTTCCATTATCAAAGCTCTTTTCTAATTTTGATAACTTAGCTTTTACGCTATTCAACATATCTGTTATTTGATTATTTGTGACGTCCTCAACGTCATATTCAGGATAATCAATAGCAACTTCGATATTTACCATTACATCTAATATTTCTTGCTTTATTTTGGCAATTTCGTTTGAAAGAGTACCCTCTAATTGTTTAATACCAGTCTTAGCTTCTCTCTCTGATTTTGCATTTATTATATCTATAACAGATTCTGCTTGTAATAAATCAATTCTTCCATTTAGAAATGCTCGTTTTGTAAATTCACCCGGTTCAGCTAATTCTGCACCATTTTTTAAACATAATTCTAATATTTTTTTTACTACGATATTTCCTCCATGTGAGTTTATTTCACACATATTCTCTGCTGTATAGCTTCTTGGTGCTTTGAAATATGAAACTAATACCTCATCAACAATTTCTCCCTCATCTACTATATTTCCATATTTCATTCTATATCCTTTTATATCTTCTATCTCTTCTTTTTTCTTTGGCTCAAATATTTTTTCTAAAACTTTAAAGCAATTTTCGCCACTCATTCTTATAATACCTATTCCTCCTATTCCGTGGAGCCGTAGATATTGATGCTATTGTACTCATAAAAAACCTCCTTTTTTCTTTATAGAAAAACTTTTTATATTATATCACATTATGTCACTTTTTTTAAGTGTTTTTATTAATTTATGTAAATTTATTATAAAAAAATATAACTTTATTTTTTGTATTCTCTTGATTCTTGACTTTAAAAAGCCTAAAAATACTAGAAATTATAACTTTTTTAATATAAATCAAAAAAAGAGGTCAACGGAAAATTTACTTTAATTTCGTAAATTTGACCTTTGACCTCAAATTTTTATTTATTTTTTTAATGAAATTACTATTCTTCTATGTGGTTCTTCACCAACACTGACTGTTTCTACTTTATTATTTCCTTGTAATTTGCTATGAATAATTTTTCTTTCATATGCTTGCATAGGCTCTAATTTAACAGATTTTTTTGTTTTTACAACTGTTCTAGCAACTTTTTCTGCTAAATCTTCTAATGTTTTTTCTCTTTTTGCTTTATACCCTTCAATGTCTAATATAACTCTTATTTTTCCTTTTATTCCTTTACTAGCAACTGCTGATAATATATTTTGTAATGCATATAATGTTTCTCCTCTGTATCCAATTAAAAATCCCAAATCTTTATTAAATAAATTAACTTTTATTACTTTATCTGTTTTTTCTATTGAATATTCTGTATTTTCAGGTAACTCTTTAACAAATTCCTTTAAGAAACATTCTAAATTGTCTGCTGCTTTTTCTTGTTCTTCTTCACTCATATGAATATCTTTTTTTATTCTTTTATCAGTTTTATTTTCTTTAACAGTCATTTCAACTTTAACTATTCTTGGTGCTAATATACTAAAAAAACTTCTTTTATCCTCGTTTTCTAATACTTTTACCTCTACCATATCTCTTGGAAGTTTTAACTCTTTTAAACCTTTTTCTATTGCTTCATTTGTTGTCTTTCCTTCTGAAATAATACTTTTACTCATCTGATTATTCCTCCTCAGTTTTTATAACTTTATCTAAGACTACTCTTTCAACTATCATTAATATATTGTTTACTAACCAATATAATGCTAATCCCAAAGGTGCTACAAGAGCTACTGAAATAGACATTATAGGCATCATCCAAGACATCATTTTATTTGTCTGCATTACTGCATCTAATTCATTATTTTCTTCTTCTGGTACTAGTTCTTTTCCTGTTGTACCATCAATTGTTGTATCTTTATTCTTTTTATTCGCTTTCTCTTGCATTGAAGTAGTTATTCTTATAGAAATAAATGACGATAAAATATATAAAATTGGTATTATATATACTGTAATATCTGTTAAATTTTGTTGTGGTACTTTACTTAAATCAATTCCTAAGAAATTCATTTGTAAATTTATTTTATCTATATTAGCATCTTCTGGATTTTTTTCTTTTAAGAAATTATATTCTCTGATTATATCAATTTCAGGATATGCTCCACTTACGGATTTGCCACTTTCCTGAATTTGAGTTACATATTTAGAAATATCCTCTGATGGTATTTTTTCCATAAATGTTAATGGTGATCTTACTAAATAGAAAATTGAAAATAGCAATAAAAATTGAATTATCGCTGTAAAGCATCCACTAAAAGGACTCATTTTTTCATTTTTATATAAATTCATCATTTCCTGATTCATTTTTTCAGGATTATTTTTATATTTAAACTGAATAACTTTCATCTTTTCTTGAATTTTAGCACTTTTTTTCATCGTTCTTTGTTGTTTAATAGAAAATGGCAAGAATATCAGTTTTATAACTATTGTAAAAAGTATAATTGCCAAACCATAGTTACTTGTTATATTATATAAAAATTCTAACAAATAACCAAAAATATTTGCAAAAAATTGAAACATTTTTATTTCCTCCTACCCTATTTTAACGGATCATATCCTCCTTTTGAAAAGGGATTACATCTCAAAATTCTCTTAATTCCTAAAAAAACACCCTTTATTACACCATATTTTTCAATTGCTTGTTTCGTATAATCTGAGCAAGTAGGATAAAATTTACATTTTATATTTTTACTATCTAACCATAACGATATATGTTTTTGATAGAAATTAATCAAACTTATTAATAATTTTTTCATTGTTTTTCCTCAAAAATGTTTGCTTTTTTTAAAATAAATTCTAAATCATTTTTTACTTTTTGAAAATTTAATTCATCTACATTCGTTTTCTTTTTGCATAAAACAACTATACTATTCCCAACTTTTATTTGTTCTTCAAAAGTGTAATATCCTTCTCTTATTAGCCTTTTTAAATGATTTCTTATAACTGCTTTTCCTGTTTTTACACTTATAGCAATCCCTAAAAAGTTATTTTTTTTATTACCATTTTGTTTAATAAAAACTTCGATATATCTTCCAGAATAGTACTTTCCTCTATTTAAAACATTTCTGAATTCATAATTTTTCTTTAACATTAAAGTCTTTTTCATTCTTCTCTTCCCTATTAGTTAGACTAAAAGGCTCGCATAATATTAAATATTAATGCGGCCTTTTCTAATAATGCTCTAGAAACTATTTTTAAGCAATTTTTAAATTATGCAGTTAATTTTTTTCTTCCTTTTGCTCTTCTTGCTTTTAATATGTTTCTTCCAGCTCTTGTTTTCATTCTTTTCATAAAACCATGTTCTCTTTTTTCTTGTCTATTTTTAGGTTGAAATGTTCTTTTCATTTTAGCACCTCCTACTGTTTTTTATTTATATAAATTCCTCTTGGAAATTATCTGCTACAATTAAGCAATATAGATTATACATTACATTCTTGATAATTGTCAAGCAATTTTGTTTTTTTTATAAAAATTTACGGAAATTCAAGCTTTAACGGCTTTTAAATCTGCACTTTTTTATTTTTTAAAAAAACAATAAAAATAAAATATAAAAAATTTTTTAGAAAAATTACTACGTGACAATACTTTCTAAGTTTTTTGTCAAATTTATTTGTTTTTTAAAAAAAGAACAAATTTTTAGTAGATTTTTTGGTTTTTTTGTAATATTATTGTAATATAAGACAACTTATCCACAAGTTTTTTTTAAACTTTCCACAGTTTTAAAAAATTTTCCACAATTAACTTGACTTGTTTTGTAAAAGTTTGTTATTATATCAAAGTACAAAAAATATGAATTTCACTGGGAAACACTTAAATTTTTGTTCGCAAAAAAAATTTTATTTTTACAAAAATATTACAACATTATCAACAATTGTGGATAACTTTGTGGATAACTATATAGAAAGGATGATAAATTAATGGCCATTGATAAGGACGAATTACTTGCAAAAATAAAAGAACTATTAGAGCCTGAAGTAACCAAAATATCTTTTGATACTTGGATAATGCCTTTAGACATTAGAAGCATAGATGGAGATAATATTATTTTTACAACTATTTCAGAGTTCCAAAAAGATTTTATTGAAAACAAGTATAGAAGCTTAATTTTTAACACTTTAAGGTACATAACTAACAAAGATTGGACATTTTCAGTTGTTGATTTATCAAAAGAAGATAATCTAGATGAAAAACCTCACGACATAATAAAAGACATTAATAAAGCAACTTCAACTGAAATAGAATCGAACAAATCCACTCTAAATCCTAAGTATACTTTTGAGACATTTGTTGTTGGAAACAATAACAGATTTGCTCATGCGGCAGCATTAGCAGTAGGAAATGATCCTGCAAAATCTTATAATCCATTATTTTTGTATGGAGGAGTAGGTTTAGGTAAAACTCACTTAATGCATGCAATAGGAAATAGGATATTAGAAAACGACAAATCTAAAAATATTTTGTATGTAACTTCAGAAAAATTTACAAATCAATTAATAAATGCAATAAAAGATAACAAAAATGAATTTTTCAGAAACAGATATAGAAATATTGATGTTTTATTAATTGACGATATTCAATTTATTGCTGGAAAAGAAAGAGTACAAGAAGAATTTTTCCATACATTTAACTCTTTATACGAAGATGGAAAACAAATTATAATCTCTAGTGATAAGCCTCCAAGAGATATTCAATTTCTTGAAGATAGATTAAAATCAAGATTTGAATGGGGATTACTTGCAGATATATCTTGTCCAGATTATGAAACTAGATTAGCAATTCTTAGAAAAAAAGCTCAAGATGAAAATATCTTAATAGAGGATTTAATTTTATCAAATATTGCAAATAAAATTGATTCAAATATTAGAGAATTAGAAGGAGTTTTTAACAAAATTGTAGCTAGAGCTTCACTAATTCATAGTCCAATAACTATTGAATTAGCTGAAAACATAATAAATGAGTTCAAATACGAAAGCGAAAAAGTAATATCTTGTGACTTTATAAAAGAAACAGTTGCAAAATATTTTAGTATAAACAAAGATGACTTAGCAGGAAACAAAAGATCAAATGACATTGCATTTCCAAGACAAATTGCAATGTATCTATGTAGAGAAATTGCAAATATGTCTTTTCCTCAGATAGGAGTAGACTTTGGAGGAAGAGATCACTCAACAGTAATGCATGCTTGTAAAAAAATTGAAAAAGAAATAAAAGAAAAAAATAATACAAAGCTAATTGTGGATAGTGTGAAAAACATAATTATAAATGGCAAACAATAATAAAATAGAAAAAAATTAAAACTTTTTAAAATTTGTGTTTGCAAAAATAAATGTTTGAAAAAATAAAAACAAACTATACTTACGGAACAGCTACATTAGATATCCACACCCCTATGTTAATAAGCTGTTAAAAAACTGTGAACATCTCAGGTTATACACAAACTGCAAATTTAACTGTGGATTATTTTTAAAGTTTTCCACTAAATTATAAACAGTAATTTTATTAGGGATTTCAAGTTTCAACATAGTTTTCCACAGTTTCCACAGCACCTAATACTATTACTACTAAATATATTATATTATTTAATAAGGAGGACGCAAAATGAAAATAGTATGTTACAAAGACAAAATAATAAAAGCCATTAATTCCGTAGTAAAAGGTGTAGCATCTAAAACTACAATGCCTATACTAGAAGGAATACTTATACAAACAAATGATAATGAAATAAAATTAACAACCTATGATTTAGAAATAGGAATTGAATACATAATGGAATGTGATGTAGAAGAACAAGGTAGTACAGTAGTAAATGCAATAATGTTTAGTGAAATTATAAGAAAATTACCAGATACAGAAATACATATTAGTGTAAATGAAAATAATTTACTAGAAATTGAATGTGAAGGATCACATTATAAACTAGCAACAATGAATCCAGAAGAATTCCCAGAATTACCAAAAATAGAAATAGAAAATTCAATAGAAATTGACCAAAATGTATTAAAAAATATGATTAGAAAAACAATTTTCGCAACAAGTACTGAAGAAAGTAGACCAATTTTTACAGGATGTTTATTCGAAATAGAAAATAATAAATTAAGTTTAGTTGCAGTAGACGGATTTAGGTTAGCATTAAGAACAATATTCCTTACAAAACAAACAAAGGACTTTAATGCAGTAATACCAGGAAAAACTTTAGTAGAAGTAAACAAAATTTTATCAGATTCTTTTGAACCAGTAAAAATAGGAGTATCAAAAAATCAAGCATTATTTGAAATGGATAACTGTAAAATAGTTACAAGAATCCTAGATGGAGAATTTTTAAATTATAAAAATGTAATTCCAAGTAATTGGGAAACAAGAATTAGAGTAAATAAAAACAATATTCAAAACAGTTTTGAAAGAATAAGCTTAATATCAGCATCATCTATGGAAAAAGAAAAAAAATATCCAGTAAAAGTACAAGTAGATATTGGAAAAGTAGTAATATCATGTACAAATCAAACAGGAGATGCAAAAGAAGAACTATTTGTTTCAACAGAAGGGAAAAATTTAGAAGCAGGATTTAATCCAAAATATTTCTTAGATGCTTTAAAAGCAATAGAAGATGAAGATGTATTTATAGAATTTGGTAGTAGCATATCACCATGTTTAGTAAAATCTGTTGAAAACAATGATTATGTATATATGATTTTACCAATTAGATTAAAAGAATAAATGCCTAAGCATTTATTCTTTTTTTAAGCAATTATTTAGAAAAATGTTGATAAAGTTTTCCACATTTTATTTATTAATTGTGGAAAACTTTTTTAATAAAATTCAAATAAATTAGAATAAAATCGAAAAAAATTAAAAATAAGAGAAAAACAGAGATAAATATTTTTAGAATATATGTGGAAAGTAAATAAAATCGTTAAAAATCGAATAAAATAGAAAAAAAAAGATAAAAAAAGATATTAGCACAATTTTAAGGAAAAAAGTTTTCCACATTTTTTTGATTTATATGTGGAAAAAAGTTTTTTATAAAAATAAAAAGAATTTAAAATTAAATATTAAAATAAATATAATTTAATATTTAAAAAATAAATAAAATAATAAAAAATAAAATAAATAATAAAAAAGAATTAATTAAAATCAAAAATAAGACAAAAAAATAATTAAATAAATATAATTAATTATTAAAAAATAAA
>DBGCHZ010000029.1:0-12032 GCA_048355915.1 Clostridia bacterium
TTTTAATAATTTATATCATAAGTTTCTATTATTAGTTTTATAATTTCCATCTAATAAGAATTTTTCTTCTTTTTATAATACATATTATTATAGAAGATATTATTATAAATTACATTTTATTAATATATTATTTAACAAAATATTTCTTATAATTATCTTTAATGTTAATTTTACTTATTATATTCATTATATATAAATAAAAAGATTACTCTATCTCAAATAATTTTGAAATGGTAATCTTTTTCTATTTTTTATTCACTTACAGTTATAAAAATATTTTCTACTAAACCTGTTTTTTGACTATATTCTATTTTCACATCATATTCTTGGTCTTTTGAATTTTTTATGTTAGTTGCTAACTTACTTGCTAATATTTCATTAGACTTATTCTTTTTTATTGTCAATTTATATTCTTCTACTTCTGGTTCTTCATTTTTAGAATTATTTTTTTGTTCCTTATACTTAGTAACTCTTATTTCTTCTAAATTATTTTTAGTAACCTCTATTAATTTTAAAACATTGTCTTTTGGAACTTTTTTTCCTTCATAAAACTCAAAATTAGAATTAAATCTATTTCTTTCTGCATTGCTTATAAAGCCTTCCCCAGAAATATCGTCTGCTTCTTCTAATTTAAGTTCTAGTTTTTCCAAAATATTATTTATTTCTTCTCTCGATACAACTTTAAAAAACTTTTCAACTTGTTCATCGTTCTTTTTTTTCATAATATTGTTAATATTGTCTCTTTGTTCTTGACTAACCTCATTTATATTAACACTATTTTCCTTATTAAATATTAGTTTATCTTTAAATTCATTTACTGTTTTTTCTTCTTTTCCAGAATTTATTTTTATTTCTGCATTTTGATTTTTTCTTACTATTTCAATTGATGTTTTAGCTGTATCTTTATCAAATTTAGTATTTTTAGTCAAATAATTTGTCGTTTTTACATCATCATTTATAACATTATATTCTACATTAAAAGTATCATCATTTATGTTTGATATCTTTTCAATTTTTATATTAGTAGAGTTTTCTTTTTCAGTAGTTTCTTGTTTTAAATACTCATATGTTGTATTATTTCCATCACTTATTGTAGTTATTATAGTAGTAGCTTCATCTGATTCTATTTGCATTGCTATTGATTTCATATTATTTTCAAATACAGTTATCTTCCTTATGTCATTTCCAATATTAGAATTTTGTATTTCTTTTATTTCTTCATCAATTTCTTTGACAAATTCTTCCTTAATAGAATTTTCATTTTCTTCATAACCAGTCATCATTTTATATTGATGTCTTATTTTCTCAACCTCTTCTATTTTAGAAAGTATTATATCATCTTTTTTTAACTGATTCAACATTTCTATATGTATATTATTTAATTGCTCTTTTGTTAAAGTTACAATGTATGCATTTGTATTTATTTTTTTATCATTTATTGTAATTATAACATTTTGTTTTTTAGAAATTTTATCTTCTGTAACATTTTTCATTAAAATTCCAACATATCTATTTTGTAAATTTACATTTTCCTCTTCTGTCAATTTAATTTTTGTATTTTTAAAGCTCATTTCTGAAAATAATTTTAATATATTCATTTCGTTTTCATCATTTGGGTTTATTTCTAGTGCACCTAATAAAGTTTTTTCTTGGTTATTATCTCCAATCTTTTCAGTTGCAAATTGTTGTATTCCATTTATTCTTATCCCATATTGATTATTGTCTTTTAAATATTCTATTCCATATAACTTTTCATTTTCCTTATTTTTTAACGCTATATCTTGATAATTATATTTTTCATTTTCGTCTACTTTGCCATTCACTATTAATTTAATATTATTTATTGCATTTTCCTTATTTTCTTCTTTATAATTAATACTTGTCTCTGATGCGATTTCATATTTATTATTTTGAAAAATTTGATTCATTTCATTCATATTTTCATCATCAAATAATTTATTCACATTATAAAAAGTATCCTTTGCGTACTTAGTAAATAATTCTCTATTTGACTTAAATAGGTCTGTTGTCATATATAATACTATACACGAAATAATCGCTATAATTAATATAACAACCATTACAATCACACTTGTTAATAACATTCTTTTCTTTTTTGGCATTATCATATGTATTTCCCCCTTAAAATTATTTTATTCTTTGTTTAAGTGCTTCAAACACTATTATCCCTGTTGAAACTGATGCATTTAATGAATCTACTTTTCCTCTCATCGGAATTTTGATTAAAAAATCGCAATTTTTCTTTACTTTTTCACTTATTCCTGAACCTTCATTTCCGATTACAATCCCTATTGGTCCGAGTCAAATCTTGATTATAATAATATTTATCTGTATTTAAGTCTGTACCACATATCCACAATCCATTTTCTTTAAGTCTATTTATTGCATCTGTTATATTATTTACTCTTGCAATTTTTACATGTTCTACTGCTCCTACTGAAACTTTATTTACAGTGCTATTTACAGTTGCTGCTCTCCTTTTAGGTATTATAACCCCATGTACTCCTGCTGTTTCTGCTGTTCTTATTATAGAACCTAAATTGTGAGGATCTTCTATTCCATCTAATATCAATACAAAAGGATCCTCTTTTTTTCTATTAGCTTCTTCTAAAATATCTTCTATTTCACAATACTCAAATGGTGGCACTATCGCAATTACTCCTTGATAATTTTGAGTTTGTGCCATTTCTTGCATTTTTCTTTTTTCTTTTTCTACTATTATTATTCTTTTTTCTTTTGCAATTGCTATTATTTTGTGGATAGAACCATGTTTTTCACCTTTTTCTATAAATATTTTGTTTATGTCTTTTCCACTTTCTAATAATTCTAGAACTGAATTTCTCCCTTCGATTTGGTCATCATATTTTTTTTCTTTTTCCATGAAATTACCTCTTTCTTATTTCTTTTTATACAATTTTCTGTATGCATGATTTAATAGCATTTATCATTTTTTGCATTTTTTCCATTTGTTCTAAATCTCTGTATTTTTTAGTGATTTCAATTTGCATACAAGCAACATCAGTACTAGTTGCAATCTTTTTAGTTAATGTGTGCATAGTACCTGCTTTGAATTTTTTGTCTATACCTATTTTTGTAATTCCTTTTTCTTTTAGACTTTCTACTAAATTTTCTAATATTTGCATTTTCCCATTTAAATTACTTTTTCCATCTGTTCCAATATCTATATCAAACTCATCAGTATCTTTTGCTCCATGTATATCCAAAAAGACTTTTATATGATGTTTTTCTATTAGCTCTAACACTCTTTCTTTGTATTCATTATTTTCTATATCATAACTTGCATCATCTTGATTATTATAGGTTTTATATATAGCAAAACTATCTGTTAGTTTTGCTAATTCAATGGCGATGGCACCTGTATATCTATCCTTTGCCTTTATTTTTCCTTCTCTTAACTGTCTTACACTATGTGGAGCTGATAATAGTACTGGTATTTTTCCTTCTAGTATTTCAAATGATTTTTCTTCTTTTGAAAATTGATTTTTATATTGATCAAATTTTTTATTATATTGTTCTATTCTTTGTTTTAAATTTTCCAAAATTACCTCTTTTCTAAAAAGTTCTAATCTTCATCTAATTTTAAAACTGATAAAAATGCTTCTTGTGGTATTTCTACATTTCCAATTTCACGCATTTTTTTCTTTCCTCTTTTTTGTTTTTCTAGTAATTTTTTCTTTCTTGTAATATCTCCTCCATAGCATTTTGCAAGTACATCTTTCCTCATTGCAGATATTGTTTCTCTTGCAATTATTTGACCACCAACGGCAGCTTGAATTGGAATTTTGAACAATTTTCTTGGTATTACAGTCTTCAATTTTTCTACCATCTTTTTTCCTCTTTCATAACTGCTATCTTTATGTACTATAAAGCTCAAAGCATCAACTGGTTCTCCATTTATATATATATCTAATTTTACCAAATTTGATCTTCTATATTCTTTAAATTCATAATCTAATGAAGCATATCCTTTGGTTTTTGATTTTAAATTATCAAAGAAATCATAAATTATTTCATTTAATGGCATTTCATATATTAGTGTTACTCTATTTTCATCTAAATATTTCATGTCAATATATATTCCTCTTCTTCTTTGACATAATTCCATTATATTTCCCACATATTCTTTTGGTGTTAAAATATTTGCCGTAACAAATGGTTCTTCTATATATGATATTTCTTGTGGAGTTGGCAATTCTTCAGGATTATATAATTCAATAACCTCTCCCGTAGTTTTATAAACTTTATAAATAACTGATGGTGCTGTTGTAATTAACCCTAAATCAAATTCCCTATCTAACCTTTCTTCTATAATTTCTAAATGTAATAGTCCTAAAAAACCACATCTAAACCCAAATCCCAAAGCTGCTGATGTTTCTGCTTCGTATTCAAGTGCTGCATCATTTAATTTTAACTTTTCTAATGCTTCTTTTAAATCTTCATACTGACTTCCGTCTATTGGATATAATCCACAATATACCATAGGAGTTACTTTTTTATAACCTTTTAAAGGTTCTTCTGCTGGTTCTGATTTTAATGTTATAGTATCCCCTACATGTATATCTGATAAATTTTTAATACTGGCAGCAATATATCCAACCTCTCCTGCTTTTATTTCTTTAACTGGCATATATGAACCAGGTACAAAATATCCAACCTCAGCAACTGTAAATGTTCTGTTAGTTGCCATCAATTTTATTTCATCTCCAACTTTTACGCTTCCATCTACAACTCTTACATATGCTACTGCACCTTTATAATTATCATAATATGAATCAAAAATTAAACATTTAGTTTTTTCATTTTCATTCCCATTTGGTGCTGGTAAATCTGTAACAATTCTTTCTAAAACCTCTTCTACATTTAATCCAGATTTGGCTGAGATACATGGTGCATCTTGTGCTGGAATTCCTATTATATCTTCTATTTCATTTTTAACCTCTTCTACTCTGGCATTTGGTAAATCTATTTTATTTAAAACTGGTAATATTTCTAAATTATTATCTATTGCTAAATATACATTTGCAAGTGTTTGTGCTTCTACTCCTTGACTACTATCTACTACTAATATTGCACCATCACAAGCAGCTAAGCTTCTAGATACCTCATAATTAAAATCCACATGACCTGGTGTATCTATTAAATTCAAGGTATATTCTTGTCCATCTTTTGCCTTATATATCATTCTGACAGCTTGAGATTTTATTGTTATTCCTCTTTCTTTTTCAATTTCCATATTATCTAGAACCTGACTTTCCATTTCTCGTTTAGATAATACTCCTGTCATTTCTATTAATCTATCGGCTAATGTTGATTTTCCATGATCTATATGTGCTATTATACTAAAATTTCTTATATATTCTTGTCTCTCTTTCATATGTCCTCCACTCTTTTTTCATAATTTTAACATAATTTATATAAAACTGCAAGATAATAGAGGCAAATCATTTCACTTGCCTCTACACATTTCAATTATATATTTTCATTAGTTTTTTATTAAAATACATTATCATATATTTTATTATATGTTTGTATTTAATTGCATTTTATTTCAATTTATTTTTATTAGTTTGTATTTTTAATTTATTCCATCTCTTAAATTATATACATTAGTATATCCCATCTTTTCGAGTTTTTTCTTAACTCTTCTGCTTCTATTTCCTGTTGAGCAATACAGGATTATATTTTCATTCACACTAAATCTATCTAATATTTTTTTATTTATATCATATTCTGGTATCAATATAGCATTGTCTAAGTGTTCTTCTTTATATTCTTGTGGGCTTCTCACATCTATTAATATAGCTCCTTTTTTTACTAATTCTTTCAATTCATTTATATCGATTTCATTTTTGTCTAAACATCTTTTAAAACAAAAGCGTATTTTTTGCATTATTTTTTTCATAAATTTTCCTCCTGTTTGTTTGCTATCTTTATTTATATATTATATTCATTTTTATTTTTTATGTACACTTTGTCAACCTTGTTTACTATCAATCTTCTTTTGTGGAAACTGTGGATAAGTTCGTGGATAATTACAAATAGTCACTTTTTGTTCACAAATTATTCACAATTCACTTAGGTTTAAATAATATATTTTTAATGTATTATTTATTTTACTTTTTATGTGTACTAAAAAGCTATAAAAAAATACATTAAAATATTAAATCATTTAATCTTCTATTTTTTAAGTAATTTCTTGTTGTTAAATAATTTATATTATAATGTATTTTAATAATTAACTAAAAAATATAAAATATATTGCTAATAGCACCTCTAATATCGTTATCAGCGGCAATCCTACTACAAAATTCAATTTTTGAGTCTTATGTCTAAACATATACATACCTGCTATTGTACCAATTCCTCCACCCAAAGTAGTTACTATAAACAATGTCTTTTCTGAAATTCTCCATGCGCCATTTTTAGCTTTTTGTTTATCAATGAACATTAATAAAAATCCTAATATATTAACTACTATTAAATATATTATAATATTTTTTGTACAAAATATATTACTTATTATTTCACTATTATTTCCAAACATCTCTTTCTCCTTTTCATTAAAATTCTTTAATATTTTAACATAAATTTGTTTATAAGAATAGCTTTACTTATATAATCTTACTATTTTTATCACAAAATCAACAAAAAACCTCAAAATCACTTTAATTTTTAATAAATATATGATACAATGTAGCAAAATTATAAAATACATAACAAAAGATTATAGGAGGATTTGAAATGGATTTTAATAGATGTAGTAGATGTGGCAATTTTTATATATCACAAGGAAATGTTTGTCCTAAATGTAGTTCTAAAGATAACTTTGAATTTTCAACATTTAAAACTTATATAAAAGAAAATGGCTTTGATAATTCTTTAGATACTATTTCTGGTCAAATTGGAGTTTCTGTAAAAAATTTAAACAGATTTTTAGAATACGAAGATTTTAAACCATATAAATCAGAATTTAACAGTATTGGTAAAAATAAAAATCAAGGAAATACTAGTATTACTTTAAATTAAGTTTGAATTATAAAAACGGAAAACTTTTATTTTTCCGTTTTTTATTATATATCATATACAACTATAAATGAAAGGATTGAAGTAAATGAAAAATGTTTTTAATATTTTAGAAGAAAGAGGTTACATTGAGCAAATGACTCATCCACAAGAAATAAAGGATTTATTTAATAAAGAAAGTGTTCCTTTTTATATTGGTATTGACCCTACTGCTGACAGTTTACATGTTGGACATTTTGTTTCTTTAATGGTTGCAAGTCATATGCAAAAATGTGGACATAAACCAATTATTCTAGTTGGTGGTGGTACTGCTACAATTGGTGACCCTTCTGGAAAAACAGATATGAGAAAAATGATGACTAGGGAACAAATTAATCACAATGTTGATTGCATAAAAAAACAAGTAGAAAAATTTATTAGTTTTGAAGGTGAAAATAAAGCAATCATTGTTAATAATGCTGATTGGCTTTTAGATTTAAAATTTGTTGATTTCGTTCGTGAAATTGGAAGCTTATTTTCTGTAAACAAAATGCTTTCTGCTGAATGCTATAAACAAAGATTAGAAACAGGTTTAACATTCTTTGAAATGAGCTATATGCTTATGCAATCATATGATTTCTTATATTTGTACAATAAATATGGATGTAAATTACAAATGGGAGGAAATGACCAATGGTCTAATATCATTGGAGGAGTTGACCTAATTAGAAAAATTGGAAAAGATGATTCTTTTGGACTAACTTTCAAACTCCTTACAACAAAAGAAGGTAAAAAAATGGGTAAAACAGAAAAAGGAGCTTTATGGTTAGACGCAAGTAAAACATCTCCTTACGAATTTTATCAATATTGGAGAAATATAGAAGATTCCAGTGTTGAAACTGTTCTTAAAATGTTAACATATCTTCCAATGGATGAAATTAATAGATTATCTTCGCTAAAAGATGAACAAATAAATGAAGCAAAAAAAGTAGCAGCATTTGAAATAACAAAACTTATACACGGAGAAGAAGAAGCTAAAAAAGCAGAAGAAGCTTCAAATGCTTTATTTTCTGGAAACGGAAGTCTAGAAAATATGCCTTCTATAAAATTAGATGATATAAACATCTCATTAGTAGATAGTATAGTTGCAACTGGAATTGCACCTTCAAAAGGTCAAGCAAGAACTTTAATTACACAAGGTGGAATTTCTTTAAATGATGAGAAAGTAACAAATATTTCATATAAATTATCTGAAAAAGACTTTTCTCAAGGTTATGCTATATTGAAAAAAGGTAAAAAGATATTTTATAAATTAGAAAAATAATTAAAAGGCAAATCCTAGAATATAAAAAATATTTCTGGGGTGAGCCTTTTTATATTATATGGAATAGATTAGAAATTGTTTAGCTACTAAAAAGGATAATGTTCCGTGAAATTTTATAAAATAAAATTTCAGCGAAGAAAAGGTGCCTTTTTTGGAGCTTACAAGTTCTTATCTATGTAATATAATTAAAAAGGCTCACCCCAGAAATATTTTTTATATTTTAGGATTCGCCTCTTCTTTTTCTTATCTCTCTTTTTCTTCTTTTTCAATTTGTTGTTCTTTTTTTATCTTTCCATCTGATGAATTCTTTTTCAATAATCTTATATCGTTATAACTCAAATGTCTTGTAATATCTACCATTTCTTCTAAGTGTTCTTTTGCTCTTATATCTTTTTCTTGCAATTTAGCAACTTTATCTTCTTCGTTCAAGTTATTTTCTAAGTTAAATGGTATTGAAATTCTAGCCATTATTGGAATAAAAATTGTATCTTTTTTTACCTTTTCTACTATTCTTTTTGAATTTATATCTATTGCTGTATTAGTATATTTTATAGCTGTGTCTTTATCTCCTTTTATTAAATAAATCTTTGCTAGTTCAAAATAACCATCTGCTGATAGTTCTTCCTCTTCTATTGCTTCTAAAAATTTCTTTTCAGCTTCTTCTAAATCTTTATAAATCAATGCAATTTCTGCTAATGCATATTTACAATTATATGCTAATGAATTTATTTCAGCTGCTTTTTCATAACATATCTTTGCATTTTGAAAATCATTTAGCATTGTATAAACAATTCCTAGGTTATAGTTTAAATCATAACTTAATGGGTTAAATCTTAAAGCATCTTGGTAAATGTTTGCAGCATCTTTATATCTCTCTTTTTCAATTAATATTTCTCCTAAAAGCACTGTTGCTTTATACATATCTGGTTTTATGTTTAACAAATTGAATAACATTTCTGCTGCTTCATCTTTTTTGTCTAAATTGTCTAATAGTTCTGCAACTTTGTAATAAGAATTATAATCTTTTTTATTTATATCAATAGCTTGTACATATTCATCTATTGCTTTTCTCATTCCACCTTCTTTTTCATATAATTCTGCTAGTAATTTATGACCTTTATAACTATTTGGCATTTTAGTTATTAACTTAATCAAAGCTTCTTTTGCTTTTTTATCATTTCCAACTGCTAAATAAAATTTTGTTTTAGTTATATTTATAATCTCAAATAAAGTATTACCTCTTTTTTCTAATATAAGTGCAATTACTGGAATTAGTATTGACAATACATATTTTGTCATTTCTAATACAATATTTAACTTAATTGTAAAAGCAAATTCCATAAAGTTTAAAGCAATCCCTATGGCTTCTAATATTAATATTATCACATAACTTGTATCATTTTTTCTTATCATTTTTAAAAATGTATATACAAAAATTGCAAGTGATATAACTGTAAAAATTAATTGTTCGGCTAACATTATTTCTTCCTTGTATAATATATATTTAGGTTTTTAATTGGCTACCTATAAACCTTTATAATAAATTATATTTTTATATACTGATTTATTTATATTAATCAGTATATTACTATTAATTTAATTGTTTTATTGCATTTCTTGCCAATTCATCACATCTATTGTTGAATTCATTATCACTATGTCCTTTAACTTTTATAAACTTCACTTTGTGAGTCTTTGTTAATTCGTAAAGTTCTTGCCATATTTCTTTATTTTTTACTGGTTCTTTTCCTGAGGTTTTCCAGTTATTTTTTACCCAATTATAAATCCATCCTTGATTAAAGCTATTAACTACATAAGCACTATCACTATATATTTCCACCTCACAAGGATATTTTAACATTTTTAATCCTTCTATTACTGCTGTCAATTCCATTATGTTATTTGTAGTATCTTTTTTTCCTCCTGATATTTCTTTTCTATTTCCTTTATACATTAAAATAGAGCCCCATCCTCCTGGTCCCGGATTTCCTGAACAAGCTCCATCTGTATATATTATTACCTTTTCCATATATACCTCTTTTTCTTGTTTTTTCATTTTTTTTATGATAATATTATATCAATAAATTACAAATTATACAATATATTTATATTTTAAGTTCAAGTATTTTTAGAAAAAAGTTATTACTACTAACAATTTTAGCTATATTTAAAATAAATTAATTTTTAAATTTACAATAAATATTTCAAAATTTCTTAAATATAACTTAAAATTTATATGTTATTGATAGAAAGGATTTAAAAAATATGGGAAAAGTTCTTGGAATAATTGCTGAATATAATCCATTTCATAATGGGCATTTGTATCACTTACAAAATTCTTTAAAATTAACTAATGCTGATTACACCATAGCTGTTATAAGTGGAAATTTTACACAAAGAGGTTCTACCTCTTTAATTGATAAGTGGTCAAAAGCTGAAATTGCCTTAAAAAATGGTATTGATTTAGTAATAGAGCTTCCTTTATTATATTCAATTTCTAGTGCTGAAAATTTTGCAGAAGGAGCCATTAAAATATTAAATTCATTAAATGTTGTTGATTATTTATCCTTTGGTGCTGAAACAAATGATATTTCAACTTTAAATATTGTTGCTGACACTTTATATAGAGAACCCAAAGAATATAAAAATATGTTATCTCACGAATTAAGCAAAGGTTTATCATATCCCAAAGCTCGTGAAAATGCTTTACTTATGTATTTACAAGATATAAGAAGATTTACTAATGTATTATCAAGTCCTAATAATATTTTAGGAATTGAATATATAAAAGCTTTAAAAAAATTTAAAAGTCCAATAATGCCAGTTGCTATTGAAAGATTTGATGTAGGCTATAATGATACTACATATACAGAAACTATCGCTAGTGCAACTGCAATACGAAATATTGTAAAAAATAATAGTTTTGATATTCTAAAAAAAGTAGTACCAGAAAACAGCTTTTCTACTATATTAGAAAATGTAAAAATAGGTCATATTTTGCCAGACCTTTCTATTTTTGAAAAACAAATTATATATAATTTAAGAAGAATGTCAATAGAAGAAATTGCAAACTTACCTGATGTTTCAGAAGGTTTAGAATATGCAATAAAAAATGCTGCAAATTCTTGTAATAGTATAGTGGAATTTCTAAGCATAATAAAATCAAAAAGATATACTAGTACTCGCTTACAAAGAATTTTACTATATGCTTTACTAAATATAACAAAAAAAGATATACAAATTTCAAGAAAAACTGTACCATATATTAGAGTTCTTGGTTTCAACGAGCGAGGTAGATATATAATATCAGAAGTAGCTAGGCAAAATCCAAAACTTGAAATAGTGACATCAGTAAAAAAATATTTAGATACTTGTAATAACAAAAACTTGCAACTAATGTTATATAAAGATATATGGTCAACAAATGTATATACTATTGGATATGAGTATGAATCTTTGAATAATTTAGATTATACACATAAAATGGTTATAGTTTAAAATTTTAGGGCTTCACTAGAATATAAAAAATATTTCTGGGGTGGAGCCTTTTTATATTATATGGAATAGATTAGAAATTGTTTAGCTCCTAAAAAGGATAATGTTCCGTGAAATTTTATTTTTATAAAATTTCAGCGAAGAAAAGGTGCCTTTTTGGGAGCTTACA
>DBGCHZ010000030.1:0-32794 GCA_048355915.1 Clostridia bacterium
GTAAAAGAAAATGAGTTAGGAAGCATGTATGTGTGGATACCAAGATATGCATATAGAATAGCAGGAGAGAAAAATATAGAGGTAAATTTCTTAAAAGGAAATACAAATAAAGATAAAAACAATAAAGAATATACAACAAACGAAAGTGTAGATACAAAAACAACAGCAATAGTACACCCAGCATTCAGTTTAGGCGGAGGGCAACTAAGTGGAATATGGGTAGCAAAATTCGAAGCAAGTGGAACAAATAAAGATGGACAAGCAGTAGGAAATGGAAGCAGTACATCAGGAGCAGAACAATACAAACCAGATGAAACAACAATAGCCAAAAGCCTACCAAATAAAATAAGTTGGAGATATATAACAATAGGTGAAAGTCAAAAAAGAAGTATAGACATAGCAGGAAGTCAAAAAGAAAAATATGGAATAGAAAATGCAAATAGTCATTTAATAAGAAATAGTGAATGGGGAGCAGTAGCATATTTATGTTATAGCCAATATGGAAATGTACCAAAAATAAATGGAGCAGGTATATTATCTTCTAATAATATTTATTGGTACAATATGTATACAGGACAAGGACCCAAAGGAGCCAATGATGAAGGATGGTATAACAGAACAGATGATACTCATAACTATAATACACAAAATGGAATGTTAGCAAGTACAACAGGAAATGTAACAGGAATATATGATATGAATGGTGGAGCTTGGGAAAGAGTAGCAGCATATTTAGATAATGGAAATGTAAATTTAACCAACTATGGAAAAAGTGCAGACGGAGGTGTAAAATATTTTGAAAATGGAAAAATAAATCCAACATATGCAAGTTTATGGGAAGCATATGAAACAAGTGAAGAAGAAAAAACAAACAAAATATTATTAAGTGATGGAACAACATTAACACAAGGAGAATTATGGGATTGGAATAAAAGAGAAGAAAAATATCATGAGGCAAGAAGAAGAATAACAGAAGCAAATTATAGAAATATGGCAAAACATAAAGGGATAGGGGTAAATGAAGTATCAACAGAATTTTCATTTTATGCACCATATGAAACAGAATCAAGTAAGAAAGCTACAGGATGGTTTAAAACAGTACAAGAAGCATTAAACGGAACACAGAACTTTGCTAGAACATGGGATAATGATTATGTGTTAATTGGTAATGTAGAGTTTACTTTTATATGGAGAGGAGGATTTTGTAATCAAACTTCTAGAAGCGGAGTGCTTCAAACATATCCTACAAGTGGTAATTTTATGACGATGCGGAGGATTTCGTTCAAGTATTATAGTATAGAGTGTATAGTAAAATTTGTGTAAACTTCAAACTAGGGGGACTGTAAGAAATTTTGTGTAAACTAGAAAATACCTTTTATGATATAATATAAAATATATCAAAGGAGGTATTTTTTTATGGAAGAAAAAGGAAGAAATGTGACAGAAGAAGTAATGAACAAATTAGTGAGAAATTATTTGAAAAAATGTAGGAAAATAAAATTTTTTAATAATTTTCCTACATAAAATTATAATATTTATTAAAAATAAGAACTTATAAATTTTTCAAAAGTCCAAATTAAAAAGTACATCTTGTGGTAAAATTTAGAATAAAATTTATCATAAGATGTACTTTTTAGAAAAAATTCTATTATATAGCATTTTTACATATATTAAATCTCAAATATATATATAAAATGTGAGTGTCTAATTTTTCCCTAAAACAGCATAACAACATCTAATCCCATCAACAGCAGCAGACATAATACCACCAGCATAACCAGCACCCTCTCCACAAGGGTAAATTCCATCAATATTAGAAACAAGATTATCATTTCTAAGAATTTTTACAGGAGAAGAACTACGAGTTTCAACACCAGTTAAAATAGCATCAGGATTAGCAAAACCTTTAAGTTTAGTATCAAAATATGTAATACCTTCTATTAGAGTTTGTGAAACAAATTTAGGTAAAATTTCATTTAGATTAGATAAAGTGACACCTGGTAAATATGAAGGTTTGATAGTACCAATAAAACTTGAAATTCTATTTAGCTCAAAATCTTCAAATCTTTGAATTGGAGCAAAGTAATTTGAGCCACCCAAAGTAAAAGCCTTTTCTTCAAGATTTTTTTGAAAATCAATACCAGCAAGTGGAGATTTGCTAGAAAAATCATCAGGAGTGACATTTACTAAAACAGCAGAATTTGCATTTATACCATTTCTTAAATAATTGCTCATACCATTTGTAACGATAGTTTTTTCATCACTAGAAGAAGCCATAACAGTGCCACCTGGACACATACAAAAAGTATAGCAAGAACGACCAGAAGGTGAATGATATGCTAATTTATATTCAGCAGGAGGCAATTTTAGTTTTGTAATTTCTCCATATTGTGATTTATTAATTTCACTTTGCAAATGTTCAATTCTTACACCTACTGAAAAGTTTTTAGGTTCTAAAAATAATCCTTTTTCAAATATTTTATAAAAAGTATCTCTACTACTATGACCAATAGCTAAAATTATATTAGAAGTATTAATTTCAAAAATATTAGAAGTGTTTAAATCTTGTAATATAACAGAGTTTATTTTATTACTTGAAATATTAAAATCTATTGCTTTTGTAGAAAAATAAAACTTTCCACCCTTTGAAATAATATAATTTCTAATATTGGCAATAATATTAATTAAATTATCAGTACCAATATGGGGTTTTGAAAGATATAAAATTTCTTCTGGTGCACCAAATCTTACAAATTCAGTTAAAACTTTTTTACATAAAGAATTATTTATACCAGTTGTCAATTTTCCATCAGAAAAAGTACCAGCACCACCTTCTCCAAATTGGACATTAGATAAAGGATTTAATTTATTACCATTTAAAAAATTATCAATATCTTTTTTTCTATCATCAACCATTTTTCCTTGTTCAACAATAATAGGTTTAACACCATTTTCCACAAAACTTAAAGCAGAAAACAAACCAGCAGGACCAGCTCCAATTATTACTGGTGATTGATTAAAATTAGAATTAATACTGCTATCTAATTTTAAAGTAATCGAATTATCAATATCATTGATTTTTTCAAGTTTTTTATATTTATTTTCGTCTTTTACTTTAATGTTAAAACAATAATTAAAATGAACATCATTTTTCTTTCTTGCATCAATAGATTTTTTTGCAATTATAAAATCAATAACATCATTTTTATTTATTTTAAATTTATTACAAACAAAATCTAAAAGTTGGTTATTAGTGAAATTTTCATATATCTTAACATTATTAATTCTTAACATATTATTCTCCTTGTATGATATTTTAAACTTATAAAGTAACATCAAATATCGTAATAGATTATTTAATTTATATAATTATTTATTAGTATTTTTATTGCATACAGAAACTATATAAGATTTTTTATAAAGTAATTAATGGTAAGCTTAAAACACCTTTGATAACTTAAATTATATAGCTTAATATTTTTTATTAATACATAAAGTATAACATAAAATGTAGCAAAATGCTATTCAAAAATGAAAGCTTTATGATATAATGCATATAAGATAAAGACTAATGTTGAATGAGATTAGGAATTGAGAATAACTTATTTAACTTAGTAATTTATAAGAGAGGTTAATAAAATGGAAGAAAACTGGAAATCAAGAACAGAGTTATTGATAGGAAAAGAAAATATAGAAAAATTAAATAAATCAAAAATAGCTATATACGGAATAGGTGGAGTAGGTTCATTCGTAGTTGAAGGACTAGTAAGAGCAGGAATAGGAAAATTTATATTAATAGATAATGATATTATTTCAATTAGTAATATAAACAGACAAATACATGCAAATATAAATACAATAGGAAAAAGAAAAATTGATGTAATGAAGGAACGAATAAAAGAAATTAATCCAAATGCAAAAGTTGAAATATATATGACACAAGATATAGAAGAAGGAGAAGAAAATTTAATCAATAAAGAAATAACATATGTGGTAGATGCAGTAGATACAGTAACAACAAAAATAAAACTAATAGAAAAAGCAAAAAAAGAAAAAGTGCCAATAATCTCATCTATGGGGACGGGAAATAAATTAGACCCGACTAGATTCGAGATATCAGATATTAGTAAAACATCAGTATGTCCACTTGCAAAAGTGATGAGAAAAGAATTAAAAAAAAGAAACATACATAATGTAAAAGTTTTATATTCAAAAGAAGAACCAATAAAAATAAAAGAAAAAGGAATTGAAACCGAAAATAGAAGAAAACAAACACCAGGAAGCATAGCATTTGTACCATCAGTTGCGGGAATGATTATAGCTGGGGAAATTATAAAAGATATTATAAATAAGTAGAAGTTAGAAAATATTTATTTTAATATTAACTTATATAGTTATAGCTTTATAGTCATATTTTATAAACAAGATTATTAGTATATGGTTAAGTTTATTAGTTAAAGCAATTGGATTTTATTTATAATAGTTTCTTTTAAATTATTAATAATATTTAAGAAAATAATATTATAAAGCAGTTATTTAATATAAATAGCTGCAGATTTTTTGCTGATTTTGAAAACAAATGTTTGACACTAGCTCGGAATTGTTATATAATAGTAAAAAATAAATAAGGAAGTGGTATTATGCAAGAAGATAAATTAGCTTTGTTTGAAGAAAAAGAAATAAGAAGGGAATGGTACAATGAAGATTGGTATTTTTCAGTAGAAGATGTTGTTCAAATATTAACAGACTCTGTGGATGTAAAACAATACATAAAAAAATTAAAAGCTAGAGATGAAGAATTAAATAATAACTGGGGTACAATTTGTACCCTAGTTAAAATGAAAGCTAAAGATGGAAAAATAAGAAGAATAAGAACAGCAAATACAAAAGGAATATTAAGAATTATTCAATCTATCCCTTCACCAAAAGCAGAACCATTTAAATTATGGTTGGCACAAGTAGGTAGCGAGAGGTTAGATGAAATTGTAAATCCAGAAATTGCTATTAATAGAGCTAAGGAAACGTATATAAGAAAAGGATATGAAAATAATTGGATTGCTCAAAGACTAAAAACAATAGAAAACAGAAAAGAATTAACTGATACGTGGAAAAAAAGAGGCGCAAAAGATAGAGATTATGCAATATTGACAAATGAAATATATAAAAGTACATTTAATATGAATACTACTCAATATAAAGAATTAAAAGGGATTAATAAAACAAAAAGAAATTTAAGAGATAGTATGGGAAAATTGGAACTTGCGATAACGAATTTAGCAGAAGTTACTGCTAATGAAATGCATAATACAAATAATAGTTTTGGACTAGAAGAATTAAAAGATGATGTACAAGAGGCAGGAAAAATAACAGGCAAAGCTAGAAAAGAAATAGAAGAAAAGATTGGAAAGAAAGTTGCAGAAAAAACCAATTATACAAATTTAACTGACAATCAAATAAAACAGATACAAAATAAATAAGTAATATAAAGAAAACGTTATAGATTATAGTAAACTAAAAAAGAAAAATAACAATAACAATTACAGATAAACAAAAGAGTAAAATATTATAAATGATAGAATAGGAGATTATACAAATAAAAATAGAAAACATAAAAATATTAAACTAATAAAGTTACAGTTCTAACTACAACTTAATAAGAATACAATTAAACAAAAGTATTCTCATAAAGGAGTTAGAACAATGATAGGTATATCAATCGAAGAAAGAGCTATAAAGCTCGCACATTATATAATAGAATCAAAAGATACGGTAAGAGGAGCTGCTAAGAAATTTGGTATTAGCAAAAGTACAGTACATAAAGATGTGTCTGAAAGACTAAAAAAAATAAATCCAAGATTAGCAAAAGAAGTCAGAAAGATACTTGACGAAAATAAAGCAGAAAGACATATAAGAGGAGGTATGGCGACAAAATTAAAATATAGCCATCTAAAATAAAATACATTTAAAATTTGTAGAAATACAGGTTTTAGATGTATTTTTATTATTAATAATAAAATTAGAAATACTGCTTATCAAATACACAAAAAACTACAAAAATCATCACCAAACCACAAAAAAATCATAAAATATAATAGCTAACTTTATGAGGTGATAAAATGGAAAAAATAAAAAAGGGAGATATAGTAGTAAGAAAATCATATAACAAAGACATTTTATTTAATGTAAAAAGAATATATAAAGTTAATAATGAAAAAATGGCAATATTAACAGGAATAACAAAAAGAGTAGAAGCAGACAGCAAAATAGAAGATTTAGAAATTGTAGAAAAAGAAATACTTAATGATAAATTAAATAGAATTCAAGCTAAAATTGATACCCAAGTAAATAAAACAGTAAATAAATACAAAAACAAAAAAATAAAAGTTAGAGATTATGATAATATAAAAGAAGAAATTATAACTGGAAAAATTCTACACTTGGATGGTGATAAAAAATATAGCCAAAAAGCATATATTCAATATAAAAAAATGGGATTAAATGCAGTTGTAAAAAATATACCAGAATATAAACAACCTAGTCTAGTTTACAAGTTATTAAAAATATATACCCCTGATATATTAGTTATAACAGGACATGATGGAATAATAAAAAAGGCAAAAGATTACAATAATATATATAATTACAGAAATTCAAGATATTTTATAGAAACAGTAAAAGAAGCAAGAAAATATGATGAAGCAAATGGAAACAAACTAGTGATATTTGCAGGAGCTTGTCAAAGTTATTATGAAGCACTTATACTAGCAGGAGCTAATTTTGCGTCTTCTCCTGCAAGAATATTAATTGATTTTATAGATCCAATAATAGTGGCAGAAAAAGTAGCATATACAGAAAGATATAAATATATTACGATTGAAGATATAGAAAGTGAGTTAAGAGATGGAAGAAAAGGAATAGATGGAATAGGAGCAAATGGTAAAATGTATATAAAAAAAGAGATGTAACTATATTGTAACCAAAATGTAATACAAATAACATAAATACTAAAAAAGAATAAGAAAACCCTATGAAATAGCCACTTACACACAAACTGACCAAAACATACATTTTTTGACAATATATATTTAAAGTGCTATAATCTACCTAGTCTAAAGGGAGTAGGTGATAAAATGATTTGTAGAGATGATATAGCAAATCTAAAAACTGACATCTTAGAAAAGGTAGGACAAAAAATAATAGTAAAAGGTTCACTTGGAAGGAGTAAAGCCTTTGAAAAAGAAGCCACAATAGAAAAAGCATATCCAAATATTTTTGTAGTAAAATATGAGGAGAATAATAGAAATGTAACATATAGTTATACAGATGTTTTAACAAGAACAGTAGAGGTTGAAGTATTTGATGGTAATTCATATAGTCCATTAGTTCCACCACCTGTTGAAACAAAGAAAAAAATTAATTTGTAAATAAGTTAATAAAAGTGATAAAAGAAGCTATTCTATAATTTAATATAGAGTAGTTTTTTATGTTATATAAACATATATTGAAAATTACACATTAAAAAATTAAAAATTATAAATATAATTAAAAAAAAACATATAAAAGCAAATATAAATTAAATCAAAAAAAATAAACAATTTATTTTTTTGTAATAATAAAAAGTTATTAACATATAAATAGTATAAAGAAAAAATGAAGGAGGTACAAAATGCTTGTAAATACAATAAAAGAAAATTTATGTGTTAATAAATTAATAGCATCAAAAAAAGAGATAGTATTTGTAGAGGGAGATATGATAATCCCAGATTCAAAACCAGATATACTAGATACAATTTGTACAAGTGGTGTGATTTGTTTATATAAAAAAGAAGTAATTGATGATAAAGTTAAATTAGATGGAAGCATAAATACATACATAATGTATTTAGCAGACGATGAAAAGGATAAAGTAAGGGGAATAAATACAAGTTTAGATTTTTCGGAAAATATAAATATAGCAAATTGTATTCAAGGAATGGATTGTAAATTAGAAACAAAAATAAAGTCAATTGAAACTAAAATATTAAATGGCAGAAAAATAAGTATAAAAGCTACAATAGAAATAAATGTAAAGATATATTCCAAAGAAGATATTGAAATAATAAACAATTTAGAAAATACAGATGAAATAAAAATATTAAAAGAGCAATTAAAAGTAAATTCGCTAGTTGGAAATGGTCAAAATAAAATCTATGTAAAAGATAATATATCAATAGATACAGCAGATAATTTAGCAGAGTTATTAAGTGTTAATACAAATATATGTGATAAAGATATAAAAGTAAGCTACAATAAAATATTAGCAAAAGCAGAAGCAGAAATTAAAATGATATATCTAACAGAAGATAATAGAATAAATAAAATTACTAGTAAAATTCCAGTAGTAGGATTTATTGATATACCAAATGTATCAGAAGATAATTTATGTGATATAAATTATGAAATAAAAAATATAATTATAAAACCAAATCAAGCAGAAGAACATTCAATATATGTAGAAATCGAAATAGAAATAATGGCAACAGTATATGAAGAGAAAGAAATAAATCTAATTCAGGATTTATACAGTCCATGTAGTAAGTTAGAATTTAATAGAAAACAAGTAAATACAATGACAGATAAAAGACAAATAAAAGAAACTGAACAAATAAGAGAAAAAGTAAATATAGAAAACTTAAATGATAAAAATATAATAGATGTTAATGCGACACCTACAATTATACGAGAGAAAAAGGAGAATGATAAAATATCATATGAAGGAGAATTAGAATTACAATTTTTATTATCAGATAATGGAGCTAATGTAGAAACTAGAAACTTAAAAATACCATTTGAGCATAAGATTGAAAACATAGGCAATAGCGAAAATATGAATACAGATGTAGAGTTAGAAATAGCAAATCAAGATTTTATAGTTCAAGATGGAGGAAATATTACAAGCAATGTAGATTTATTAATAGACACTAATATGTATAGAAATGCAAAATTAAATATAATGGATCAAATAGAAACAACAGGGGCAATAGAAGATGAAGATTATAGCCTAATAATTTATATAGTAAAAGAAGGAGATACTTTATGGAATATAGCTAAGAAATTTGGGAGTACAGTCGAAGACATTGTAAGAACAAATGGAATTGAAGACGAAAATAAAATATATCCAAATCAAAAATTATTTATTCCAAAATATAAAAGAAAAGGTATAAGTAGTGAAAATTCTCCTATGATTACATATGGATAAAATTTATTCTAGGGCAAAAATAAAAATACCAAATGGTATAAACAGAAAGAAAAAGAAAACAATAGTAATTTTTATAATATTATTAATTGCATTTAGTACAATAAAAATAACACTAGATGCAATTTCTCCAATATTTGATACATTATGTGAAAATGAGGCCAAAAGTATTGCTACTAAAATATCAAATGAACAAGCGACTAAGGTAATGGAAGAACATACATATGATGAATTATTTTCAATAGAAAAAGACAATAAGGGAAATATAACAATGATAAAATCAAATGTAATTCCTATAAATCAAATAATATCAGATGTCGCAATAAAAATTCAAAATGAAATTAATAATCAAGGTAGAGAAAATATACAAATTGCATTGCGGAAGTTTTACGGGAGTTAAATTATTATCAGGGAGAGGTCCGGGAGTTAATGTAATAATTTCGTCTATTGGTAATGTCGAAACTGATTTAAAAAGTGAATTCACGTCAAAAGGTATAAATCAAACTTTACATAAAGTATATTTACAAGTAGATTGTGAGGTAAGTATATTGACACCATTTAAAGATTTAGATAAGAAAATTTCAAATCAAGTTTTATTATTAGAAAATGTAATAGTTGGACAAATTCCAGATACTTATTATAATATTCAAGGAATGAGCCAAGAACAGGCAATGGAATTTGTAGAGTAAATGGATAGTAAAAAATTTATATATTGTTAAAAGAGAAGAGGGGGGTTTTATATATAATAAAAAACTCAGAAGTTTTAATGCTTCTGAGTTTTGATATTTTAATATAAAAAACATATTATCTCTTAGAGAATTGTGGAGCTTTTCTAGCTTTTTTAAGACCGTATTTTTTTCTTTCTTTCATACGAGGATCTCTTGTTAAGAATCCGTTTGATTTTAATGTTGGTCTATATTCTGAATTAGCTTCATTTAAAGCTCTAGCTATACCATGTCTGATAGCTCCAGCTTGACCTGTGAATCCTCCACCTTTTACTGTACAAATAACATCATATTTAGCTGTTGTATTAGTAACTGTAAGAGGTTGTCTAACGATAACTTTTAAAGTTTCTAAACCAAAGAATTCATCAATATTTTTACCATTTATAGTTATATTTCCATTACCTTCAACAAGTCTAACTCTTGCTACTGAAGATTTTCTTCTACCTGTACCATAAAAAACTACATTTTCTTTCTTAGCCATATTATTTTACCTCCCATATTTCTGGTTTTTGTGCTTGGTTTTCGTGTTCATTACCTGCATAAACTCTTAATTTTTTAGCCATTTTTCTACCTAAAGAATTATGTGGTAACATTCCTTTTATAGCTAATGTCATAGCTTTTTCTGGATTTTTTTCAAGCATAACTTTTGCAGGAACTTCTTTCATTCCTCCAATATATCCTGAATGATGTCTGTAAATTTTTTGATTTAATTTGTTTCCTGTTAAAACTACATCTTTACAATTTAATATAATTACATGATCACCTGTATCAACATTAGGTGTGTATGTTGGTTTATGTTTTCCTCTTAATAATTTTGCAGCTTCTGTTGCAACTCTACCAAGTGGTTTGTTAGCTGCATCAATTATATACCATTTTCTTTCGATTTCGCTACTTTTAGCACTATATGTTGTATTATTCATGGCAATAATACCCTCCTATTTCTTATTTTATTTTATATATTTTATACTTATATATGAAACTTAAATATAAAACCACCGGGGAGAGATTTCACATTTAAATCATATTCTAACATTATTGCTAAATAATTTTATTACAAAAACAAGGTTTTGTCAACATTTTTTACAAAAAATTATAAAAGTATTGAATAATTTAGTAATTAAATTTATAATGATTAAGTACAATTATATTAAGTAAGTTTATTAAGAAAAAATATAAAGATAAAAATTAGGAGTGAGGTAATGACAAAAACAGCAGAAAATCATTCAAGACCTAGAAAAAAAGAAACCTTCATGCAAGGTGTTATTACATTAGTATTTTCGCAACTACTAATTAAAGGATTAGGATTAATTTATACACTGTATTTAACAAATAGACCAGGATTTGGAGATAGAGGAAATGGAATTGTAGCAGCAAGTTATCAAATTTATGCAGTATTATTAACAATTTCATCAACAGGAGTTCCGAATGCTATATCGAAATTAGTTTCTGAAAGGGTAGCATTGGGAGACCATAAAGGAGCATATAGAATTTTTAAAATAGCATTTGCAACATTTGCTGTAATTGGTTTAGTAGGAAGCTTAATGTTATTTTTGGGAGCAGGATTGATTGCTAATAATTGGTTACAAATACCAGACGCAGAAATGACATTGGTTGCTTTATCACCAGCAGTATTTTTTGTGGCAATTTCATCTGTAATGAGGGGATATTTTAACGGAAGACAAAATTTAAAAGTTACAGCAAGATCACAAACATTAGAACAAATCTTTAAAACAACTCTGACAATAATAATAGTTGAAATTGTTGCGATAATATCAAATACATCAACAATTTGGATGGCTGGTGGAGCAACACTTGCAACAACACTTGCAACTTTTGTAGGATTTGGATATTTATATTTATTTTATCAAACAAGAAGAAAAGAAGTAGCAGCTGAAATAAGAGAAACAGTAAATTACAAATATGAAAGAGTTAGAAATATTGTAAAAAAGATTTTGTTAGTATCAATACCAATAGCATTAACAGCAGTAATGTCATCATTAAATAAAAATATAGACTCATTTACAGTTGTAAGAAGCTTAAAACAGTTTATGGATGAAGATATGGCAATTTCACAATATGGAATATTAGGAGGAAAAGTAGATACTTTAACAAGTTTACCACTATCATTTAATGTAGCTTTTGCTACTGCACTAGTTCCAGCTATTTCAGCAGCCAAGGCAAGGAAAGATAAAAATGAAATAAAGAAAAAATCATCTTTTACATTATTAACATCAATGTTAATAGGGCTTCCTTGTGCGATAGGAATGTGTGTATTTGCAGGTCCAATATTAAATTTATTATTTCCAAATGCAAGTTCAGGAACAGTAATATTACAAATAAGTGCATTAACTATAATATTTACTATTTTAGACCAGACAATAAATTCGATATTGCAAGGGTATGGAAAATTGATGATTCCAACAATAGCATTAGGGTGTCGGAGTTTTAGTTAAATTGATATTGAATTTAATATTAGTACCAATACCATCAATAGGAGTAAATGGAGCAGCAATAGCATCGGTTGCTTGTCATCTAGTAGCATTTATGATATCAATAGTTGCATTAAAAAGAACAATAAAATTAAATTTATCATTTTCAAAATTCGTTGTTAAACCAGTAATCGCAACAGGAATAATGGCAGTATGTTCTTACTTTATTTATTCTATATTATCAGGAATAATATCAGCAAATTTGGCAACAATAGTAGCAATAATATCAGCAATGATTTTATATGGATTATCAATAATTGCTTTGAAAGTTTTCAAAAAGGAAGAAATAGAGATGCTACCATGTGGAAATAAATTGTGTAAGATATTGGAAAAACTAAAAATATATTAAAATTTACTGAAAAAAAAGAAGGATTTTAGATATTTTTGGCGAATAAAGATAAATAGAAGTACATTTATTGCCTTGTTCACGCAATAAAGTACATAACATTATTATACTTAATATTAGGAGGTAATTTAAATGAACAAAGCTGAATTAATCGCAGCAGTAGCTGCAAAAACAGGAGACACAAAAAAAACAGCTGAAGCAGCAGTAAACGCATTTGTTGAAGTTGTTACAGATGCTTTAAAAGAAGGAGATAAAGTTCAATTAGTTGGATTTGGATCTTTTGAAGTAAGAAAAAGAGCTGCTAGAAAAGGAAGAAACCCACAAACTAAAGAAGAAATCAAAATACCTGCATCAAAAGCTCCAGTATTCAAAGCTGGTAAAGCATTAAAAGATTTAGTAAACGGAAATAACTAATTTTTAGATATATTATATAAATATATGAATTCATAGGAAGAGACCCAAAGGAGGTCTCTTTTATAATTGTATTAGATATTATAATATGTTTTTACAATATAAAAAATGTTAAATTACATTTTTATGTATGAGTATATTTTTTATGGGATTTTTAATAAACATATAAAAGTGTAAATATAATCAGTTAATTCAAGTTTCGGTATTTTTTCTAAAACAGTTTATATGACTATATTTGCCGTTTGGGTTGCAAAACATTTCTAATTGAGAAGCATTTTTAGCAATTTCTAAAATAATATAATTTATAAAATATAAAAAAACGAAACTTAAAAATCAGTTAATCATTGAATAAAATAATAATTTATAATATAATAGAATTATAAAATACAAGAAAGAGAGGCTGAAAGTATGAAGCAAGAAAGTAATATGCAAAAAAAATCACGGTTTATAAAAAGAATTGTCTTAGAAGCGGAAAGAAATTTAGAAGTGAATTTAAGAGAATTTGGAACTCATGCATTAATAATACCATATAGGAAAAAAGATTTTTTAAAAATCAAAGAATATATGGAAGAAATAAATGAAGAAGCTGCCAAAAGAAAAATGCCTTTTAAAGCATTTGAGCTAAAAGAATTTCCGGGAGAAATCAGATTTGCATATATTTATTTCTAAAATATTCATACAAAAAAGATCGGAATACAAATTTCCGATCTTTTTAAATGATATTCTTCTTTATAGAATCAACAACAATAGCACATATAATAAATTCAATAGCAAAACTTAAACTTAGTTGAAACATTAATAATCCTATATAATAAAGATTAGGAAAAGTAAATAAGAATATATATGCAAGTAAAATAAAAATAGATAGTAAGCAAATTGCAAAAGAAAATATAAATCCATTTTTTAAAATCTTCAAAGTCTTTTTATCTAAATTTTTATATGTATTAATAAAATTTTTTATCATAATTACACTCCTATAAATATTTTTATGTAAATTAATATTAGCATATAAAAAATATAAAAACAATGGAAATATAAGGCACAAATAGAGTATGCTTTAATAAAAAGGATAAAGAAAATGAATTTATTTCATAAGATAGTTTGAAATATTAAAAATAAGTTTATTTTAGATAAGAGGTAATGATTTTTAAAAATTTACAGGAAATAAAAAAATAACTATCTCATATATCATATATAAGATAGTTATTAAAAATAAAAACTATGCATAATCTTTATTTAATTTTAAGCCATAGCTGCGTTTAATTTTTTTGATAAGTTAGATTTTTTTCTAGCTGCTGTGTTTTTAACAATAACACCTTTTGAACAAGCTTGGTCTATTTTTTTAGTTGCTTCAGAAAATAGAACTTTAGCTTCTTCTAAATTTCCAGCTTCAATAGCTGATTCAAATTTCTTAACAGCTGATTTATATCCAGATTTTATCATATTATTTCTTAAAGTTTTTTTCTCAATTACTTTAACTCTTTTTTTAGCTGATTTAATATTTGGCATATCTATAAGCACCTCCTCTTAGTCTATATTACACTATAACATATGATATTCTAACATAATATTTTGTAAAATGCAAGTAAAATTCAAAATTATTATTGTAATATTAAAAAACTTATGATATATTGTAAAAAGAATGTAATAATTATTTTTATTTTAAATAAGGTAATAACTTACATTACCATATGTACTTTGTAAGGAAGGATGGGATTTATATGATAGCAATAGGTTGTGACCATGGTGGATACAAATTAAAAGAAGAAATAAAAAAATATTTAGAAGAAAAAAATATAGAATATAAAGACTTTGGATGTATGAATGAAGAAAGAGTAGATTACCCTAATATAGCAAAAGAAGTTGCAAAGGCAGTTCAAAGTAAAAAATGCGAAAAAGGAATATTGATATGTCGTTCAGGAATTGGAATGAGCATGGTAGCAAATAAATTTAAAGGAATTAGATGTGGATTATGCCATAACGAATTTACAGCAAAATATTCAAGACTACATAATGATAGCAATATTCTTGCAATGGGAGCAGATGATGTAACAATTAATGATGCAATATGTATATTAAGAATGTGGCTAGCAACAGAATTTGAAGGTGGAAGACATAAAGAAAGAGTTGAATTAATAGAAGAAATAGAAAAAGAAAACATGAAATAGCATGGAGGAATTTTTATGTGGGGAGATATAGCAATAGCATTTCTATTAGCTTTTATTGTGACATTTATGGCGACACCATATACAATAAAAATTGCACATAAGGTAGGAGCGGTAGATGTACCAAAAGACCAAAGAAGAATGCACAAAAAAGCAATGCCGAAATTTGGTGGACCAGCAGTAATATTAGGATTTTTAGTATCTGTAATATATTTGCTAATAGTAATGAGTATGGAAAATACAATAAATTTATTTGGAACTGAACAATATGGAATGAAACTTTTAGGAATATTTTTTGGAATACTAATAATTTCAATTACCTGTATAATAGATGATATAAAAACAATAAAACCATTAACAAAATTAGCAGGACAAGTTCTAGCTGCAATAGTGGTTGTTGCGTTTGGAGTAAGAATTAATGAATTTCAGATTCCATTTGTGCAAAATGTACAGCTTCAAGAAATATTTTCAATATTTATAACAATAGTATGGATAGTTGGTGTTACAAATGCAATAAATTTAATAGATGGATTAGATGGACTATCATCAGGAATATCAGTAATATCAGCAATATCATTATTAATAATATTTGTATTAAATGACTCATCAATGGTGGCAATATTATTAATAACAGCATTAGCTGGAGCATTAGTTGGATTTTTACCATTTAATTTTTCACCAGCCAAAACATTTATTGGTGATACAGGTTCAAATTTTTTAGGATTTTCATTATCAATAATATCAATACTAGGGGTGGCAAAAACATATACAGTAGCAGTTATTGTATTACCACTAATAGTATTAGGATTACCATTATTTGATACACTTTGGGCAATAATTAGAAGATTAATAAAAGGAAAGTCAATAAAAGCAATATTTAAAGCTGACAAAGGACATTTACATCATAGGATAGTTGCAAAAGGATTTAGCCAAAAACAAGCTGTACTAATACTATATGGTATTTCAGCTACATTTGGAATATTTGCAGTAATAATGTTAGAAAGTGGAGTATGGAAAGCATTATCATTTTTATTAATGGTAATTGTAGCAATAGCCTTAGGATATAGAAACTTTAAAATAGAAAGATCAGAAACGCAAAGATATGAATGTATAGAATGTAAATATATATATAATCCAAAATTCGGAAATGAAAAAGCTGGAATAAAACCAGGAACACCATTTGAAGATTTACCAGAAGATTGGGTATGCCCAGTTTGTGGAGAAGGAAAAGATATGTTTGAAATACATAATTAAATTGAGAAGATTTCGGGGTCAGAGATGATTTCGGGGTCGGAGACAAAAATCATGATTGGGAATAGAAATAATTATTTTAATTTATTTTTAGTTATCCAATCATGATTTTTGTCTCTGACCCCGAAGTCATCTGACCCCAAAGTTTCCCGACCCCGAAATCACCAAATTTATTCTAATTATATAATTAATTTACAAAATTAATAAAAAAACTATACAAAAATCAAAAAGTAATGATATAATTAGGCAAATACTTAAATATATGAAATGGAGGAAAAAATTTTGGGAAATATAGTATTATTAGATGATTTAACAATAAACCAAATAGCAGCAGGAGAAGTTATTGAAAGACCAGCATCTGTAATAAAAGAAATGGTAGAAAATTCAATAGATGCAGGAGCTAATAATATAACAGTTGAAATAAAAAATGGCGGAATATCATATATAAAAGTAACTGATAATGGAAAAGGAATAGCACAAGACGACTTAGAAATAGCTTTTGAAAGACATGCTACTAGTAAAATAAGGTCAGCAGATGATTTAGATACAGTAACATCTATGGGGTTTAGAGGAGAAGCGTTAGCAAGTATTGCAGCTATTGCGACAGTTGAATTAGTATCAAAAACAAAAGAACAAGATGTGGGATATAGAGTAGTAGTAGAAGCAGGAGAAATATTAAATAAAGAAGAAACTGCATGTCCAGTAGGAACATCAATAACAGTTAGAAATTTATTTTTTAATACTCCTGTAAGATATAAATTTTTGAAAAAGGATTATACAGAATCAGGATATGTTGAAGATGTAATTACAAGAATTGCATTAGTTAATCCTAATATTGCAATAAAATTAATTAATTCTGGAAAAACTGTAATACAAACAAATGGAAATGGAGATATGAAAAGTGTTATTTATAGCATATATGGAAGAGATATAGCTAATGGAATAATGGAGGTATCATATAAATATGAAGATATAAACATTACAGGAGTAATAGGAAAACCAGAAATTGCAAGGTCAAATAGATCCAACCAATTATTTTTTGTTAATAAAAGATACATAAAAGATAAAGCTTTGACAGCAGCAACAGAACAAGCATATAAAGGATTAATTCCAATAGGAAAATTTGGATTTGTAGTATTAAATATAGATATGAATCCAGCAAAAGTAGATGTAAATGTGCATCCGGCTAAATTAGAAGTGAGATTTGAAGAAGAAAGTAAGATATTTCAAGCAATATATCATTCGATAAAAGATAGTTTATTAAAAACAGAATTAGTTGCAAATTCTGAAAAATCAATGCATACAGAAGATAATAATAACATGAACGAACAAAAAAGCAATTCATATAGAGAACTTTCTTTTGAAGAAAGACTTAGAAACTTAAAAGAATCTAAAAAGGAAAATCAAGCCGGAGGTTTATTTTCTTTTAGAAAGCAAAATCAAAAGCAAATAGAAGAATATACTGAGGAAGAAAGTAAAATAAAAACTAATGTAGTAGAGGAAAATAACTCACCAAACAATTTCAAAGTAGGAGAACCAATAAATACCTCTGATGTTTTAGAGCAACTTAAAAAACTAAAAGAAAATATGGAAAAAGAAATCCAAAACAAAGAAAATTTAAAAGAAGAACAAAATCAAAAATTAGAAGAGGAAGGCATAGAATATACAACAGATAAGAATGAAGAAACAAAAGCAAACATTGAAACCACAAACACAGTAGAATCAACAGATTTAGAACAAACTGTGGAAAACAAAGAAGAACAAATAAAAGAAATGGACTTAAAAACAGAAGAAATCATTGAAAATATAGAAAATCCAGAAATAAAACAAGAATTTAAAGAAATAAAAGAAAAAATGCAAAAGTTAAATGACAATCCACAAGTTGTTACTGATGATTTTAATGAAATGTACACAAAATTATTTGGGAATCCACCAATACAAGAGATAAAAGAAGAGGAAGAGACAAATACAAATGTAAGTGATATTATAAATAGTAATGTATCAATGTTTGATGAAATAGAAGAATATAAAAAGCCAAATTATAAATTTATTGGAATTGTATTTAAAACATATATAATTTTAGAAATAGACCAAGAAATGTATATTTTAGATCAACATGCAGCACATGAAAGAATTATGTATGAAAAAGTAAAGAAAAATTATTATAGTGAAACATCAAAAGACTCACAAATGCTATTATTACCAGATGTAATAACATTAACTCACAAGGAAATGGATATTGCAAAAGAAAATATGCAAATGTTTGAAAAAGCAGGATTTTCATTAGAAGAATTTGGAGAAAATACAATAAAATTAACAGGAGTTCCAACTGTATGTGTAGATTTAGATAATAAAGAATTATTTTTAGAAACTTTAGACGAAATAAATACAGTAGCAAGAACTGCGAAACAAGAAAAAGAAGAAAAATTTATAGCAACAGTAGCATGTAAGGCGGCAGTTAAAGCAAATATGGCGTTAGGAGTACAAGAGGTTGAAAGTTTAATGGATAAGTTATTAGCATTACCAAATCCATTTACTTGCCCTCATGGAAGACCAACAGCTATAAAAATGACAAAATATGATATAGAAAGAAAATTTGCAAGAAAATAAAACTAATGAAAATAAAAAGGAAAGGAGTATGTAATATAGTAGTTAAATATATTACATAAAAAAGTAAATGGCAATTATACTAATAGTTACAATTTTTATATTTGTAATAAGTGCAATATGGATATGGAATAATCTAGGAAGCATGGAAAAAAATAAAAAAATAGCATTTATAATTATAGGATTTGTACTAATGTATATAATAACTCTATTAATATTTTTAACAACAAAAAAAGCAATAAATTATCCAAATATTGAAATAGAAAATATAATAAGAAATACATTAGTAATGATTTTTACAGGTTTAAATTCATTAATAATTTTGCCATATTTAGCAAAATTGTTAGGAAAAACAATAGAAACAGAAATTGAAAAAGAAGAAATAACAAAAAAAATTATTATAATATTAATAATATTTTTAGTAGCAATTTTTATGGAAGCAAGTTATCTAAAAAGTACACAACAAGGAATATTAAACATATATAGTGAGGTGCAAGATGCAGAAAGATAAGGTTATAGTAATATGTGGTCCAACTGCTTCGGGAAAAACAGCGTTATCTATTGAATTAGCCCAAAAAATAAATGGGGAAATAATATCATGTGATTCAATGCAAATTTATAAAGATATGGATATAGGAACAGCAAAACCAACAAAGGAAGAAATGCAAGGAATACCACATTATCTATTAGATTGCATTTATCCAAATGAAAGATATAGTGTAGCAGATTATAAAAAATCAGCAAAAAAAGCAATAAAAGAAATTATAGAAAAAGGAAAAGTACCAATAATTGTTGGAGGAACAGGTTTATACTTAGATAGCTTAATATATGAAATAGAGTATCAGGAAATAGAATTTGATAAGGAATATAGAAAAGAACTAGAAGAACAAGTAGAAAAAGAAGGCTTAGAAAAATTATACGAAGAAGCAAAAGATATAGACCCATTAGCCACAGAAAAAATAAGTAAAAATGATAAAAAAAGAATTTTAAGGATTCTAGAAATTTATCATGCGACAGGAAAAAATAAGACGGAGCAAGAAAAAGAATCAAGAAAAAATGAGGTAGAATATGATTATAGAGTTTATGCACTAAACTGGGATAGAGAAAAACTATATGATAGAATAAATAAAAGAGTAGATATAATGTTTGAACAAGGACTAATTCAAGAGGTAAAAAATATTTTGAATAAATATAAAGAATTTCCAACAGCTATGCAAGGATTAGGATATAAAGAGGTTGTTGAATTCTTACAAAATGAATGTAATAAAGAAGAAATGATTGAAAAAATAAAAATGGAAACAAGAAGATATGCTAAAAGGCAATTAACTTGGTTTAGGAAAAACAAGCAAACTATATGGTTAGACGGAGAAAATGAAATACAAAATAATATTAAAATTATTTTGGAGGGAATAAATTGGAAGAACAACTAAAAAAAGATAAAGAAAACAAAAAACTAAAGCTGAAATTGAATAATAAAAAAATAATATTATTTGTTATTTTATTAGTAATAGCTATTTATTTAATATATACGATATATTTATTAGTGAAACAACCAACTAAAATTTTTACACTAGAAGAAGGAACGCTTTCTTCGGAAGAAACAAATATTGGGTATGTAATAAGAAATGAACAAGTAATTCAAGGACAGAATTATAAAAATGGAATGGAAAGAATAAAGTCAGAAGGAGAAAAAACAGCAGTAAATGAACCAGTGTTTAGATATTACAGTAAAAATGAAGAAGATTTAAAAACTAAAATAGCAGAATTGGATTCTAAAATACAAGAAGCTATGTCAAAAGAAACAGATATTTTTACTTCTGATATGAAATCAATCGAAACTCAAATAGATGCAAAATTGCAAGAAATAAGTAAAATAACAGATGTAACAAAATTACAAGAATATAAGAAGGAAATTAGTAATCTTATAACAAAAAAAGCTAATATAGCAGGAGATACAAGTCCACAAGGTTCGTATTTGAAAGAACTAATAAATAAAAGAAAAGAATATGAAAAACAATTGAATTCAGGAGCAGAATATGTAAAATCCCCAATGAGTGGAGTAGTGTCATATAAAGTAGATGGTTTAGAAGATGTATTAAAACCAACAAATGATTGCTTTGCAGCATTAAATAAAGAATATTTAGACAAGCTTAATTTAAAAACTGGAAAAATAGTTCCAACAAGTGAAGAATCAGGAAAAATAATTGACAACACATCATGCTATATTGCAACAATAACAAATTCGGAAAATGCTAAAAATGCAAAAGTTGGACAAAAAGTAGAAATAAGATTACCAAGCAATAAAGAAACAAAAGCAGAAATAACATATATATCCCAAGAAGGAGATGATGATATTTTATTAATTCTAAAAATAAATAAACATGTAGAGGAATTAATAGAATATAGAAAAATATCTTTTGACTTAATATGGTGGAGCGAAAATGGATTGAAAGTTCCAAACCAAGCAATAATAAATGAAAATGAATTGAATTATGTTATAAGAAACAGAGCAGGATACCTAGATAAGATATTAGTTAAAGTTGTAAGAAAAGGAGAAAAATATTCATTAGTAAAACCGTATAATACAGAAGAATTAAAAGAATTAGGATTTTCAAGTAATGAGATAATTTCATATAAAAAGATAACATTATATGATGAAATTGTATTAAATCCAGATGTAAGCAAAATTAAACAGTAAAATATTACAAAAATATTACAAAAGTATTAAAAATAAATTACATTATTAAAAAGTATTGACAATAGTGAAAAAAAAGTAGATACTTAGGAAAAATGATAAAAAACAATACAAAGGAAGTAAATTTAGGAGGTTTTTTTATGTCAGGAGCATTAATGAACAAAGTGTGGGACTTATTTGGAATGGATACAGCAGAACCAGAAGAATATGATGATGAAAATATATATGATTACGAAGATGAAGAAGAGGAAATGGATAGTGAAGATAGAAAATTCTTTGGAAAGAAAAATAAAGTTGTAAATATGCCTCAACAACAAACTCAAACAAATGCAATAAAAATGGTAATTTCACAACCAACAGCTTTTGAACAATCTGATGAAATTTGTAGCTTTTTAAAAGAAAGAAAATCTGTAATAGTTAATCTAGAATATGTAAATAAAGATGTAGCTAGAAGAATTGTAGATTTTATTAGTGGTGGAGTATATGCATTAGATGGATATATTCAAAAAGTATCTAATTCAATTTTCTTAGTTGCACCATCAAACTATGAAATAACAAATGAAATGGCTAGAGAAGAAATAAAAAGCAAACTTTCAGTTTCTTGGTTAAAAAATAACGGAATAAACTAATTTTAAGATGTATTAGTAATATATTTCTATAATAGGAATTGTAAAATATATCTATAAATGAGAAACATAAAAGATATATTTTTATGTTTTCTTAAAGGAGGAAAAAATGATTACACCATTAGATATAGAAAATAAAAAATTTTCAAAACAAATGATGAATGGGTACAATGTTGAAGAGGTTGATGATTTTTTAGATGACCTAACAGATGATTATAGTAAAAATTATAAAGAGATAACAGAATTAAGAACAAAAGTTGATGAATTAAATAAAAGTTTAGACCATTATAAAACAATAGAAGCTACATTACAAAATACACTTGTAATGGCTCAAAAAACATCTGAGGATATAAAAAATGTTGCTAAGCAACAAGCTGATCAAATAATAAATGAAGCAAAAGGTTCTGCAAAAAAACAAGCTGATGATTTAGAAAATGAAATTATAGCAAAACAAAGAGAATTAGATGATATAAAAAAACAATTTGATATATATAAAGCTAAAATGGAATCACTTTTAATTTCACAATTAGAATTATTAAAAGATGTAAATAAAGAAGATTAAAAGGTACAAAAGATACATAAAGAAGAGTGACATATAAATGAATTTCTATAAAAATAGAAGCTCATATAAATGTTGCTCTTTTATATTTTTAAATAAAATATTATTTATTAATAACTAATAAATGTGTAAAAAAGATAATTTATTAGCAATAATGCCTAAATTATAGAATGCAGATAAAATTTACTGTGATTTTAAAAATAAACTTATAAAAAAACGGAAAATGTTACAAAAGAGCCAGTATGTTACAGAACTGTTAAATGTATGTTACAATTCTATTAATTGGGTTGACAATGGACAAAAAAAGAATAAAATAGTATTAATGGAGAAGGACAAAATATGAGAATTATAAGTGGAAAAGCAAGAGGAACAAAACTATATACTTTGGAAGGAGACAATACAAGACCTACATTAGATAGAGTTAAAGAGTCTTTATTTAATATAATACAAAATAATATAGAAGATGCAAATTTCTTGGATTTATTTTCAGGAAGCGGAGCAATAGGTCTAGAAGCTTTGAGCAGAGGGGCAAAAAAGACAATTTTTTGCGATTCTTCTAAACAAGCAATAGAAATAATAAATAAAAATATAAAAAAGACACATTTTGAAGATAATTCAAAAGTATATAACTTAGATTACAAAAAAGTATTAAAAGAAATAAAAGAAAAGCAAGACATAATATATATAGATCCACCTTATAAGACAAATTTTGCTACACAAGCAATAAATGAAATAATAAAACTAAATATAATAGATGAAAATTCTATTATAATAGTAGAAACAGATGATAAGGAAATTATAGAAAATATAGAAAAATTAGATATAGAAATACAAGATAAAAGAAAATATGGAAGAGCTTATCTCATATTTTTAAATAAGAGATAATAAAAGAAAGGGGCAAAACCATGGAGATATTTACTTTATTAGAAACTTTGGAAGACCTATTGGAAAGAAGCAGAAATTTACCTTTTTCTTCAAGAAGTGTTGTTGATAAAGATGAAATGTTAGATCTAATAAAAGAGATTAGATTAAAGTTGCCAGATGAATTAAAACAAGCTAAATGGGTAAAAGAAGAAAGACAACGAATATTAGTAGAAGCTCAAAAAGAAGCAGATGGAATAGTTAAAGAAGCAGAAAATAGAATAATTGCTATGATAGATGAACATGAAATAACAAGAAAAGCATATGACCAAAAAACAGAAATAATTGAAACAGCAAATGAGATGTCAAGAGAAATATCTAAGGGTACAAAAGAATATGCAGACAATTTATTAGAAAATACAGAAGATGTAATGAGAGAAACTTTAGAAAAATTAGAAACAAACATGGGAGAAGCAATGAAATTAATGCAATTATCTATGGAAGATACAATAAAGATAATTCAAAACAGCAGAAAAGAACTAAAATAGGAATCAGAAGTCAGATTCAGAAGTCAAAGAAACTAAGGCTTTTGATTTGACTTCTATTTTGTTATTACATAGGAAAATCAGATAGAAAAATTAATAAAATGAATTTGGAGGCAAATAAATGGCACAAAAAAGAAATTACAAAAAAAAGAAAAATAATAAAAGCAGAAAAAAAGCATCGAAACTGGATTTAGCTATAATTATAATAATAATGCTTAGTTTATTAGTTGGAACATTAATATTTACTAAATCAGGAGTTATAGGATTAAAATTAAATGAGGTACTAGGGGGAATGTTTGGAATAATGCAATACATTATTCCAATAGGAATGTTTGCAATAGGAATAAAATTAGCTTGTGAAGAAAAGGAAACATTAACAGCAAAATTAATACAATATGGAGTATTTATAATAAGTTTATCTGTATTATTTAGCGTAATACAAGTATCAACAGGTGAGCTTCAATCAAGCAAAGAATTATCAGAGGTTGTAAAAGATGCCTACTACTTAGGCTCACAAAGTAAAGGAGGAGGAGCGATAGGAGCAGTTGGAGCAGTTCCATTAGCAAAACTATTAGGTGATGTTGGAGCAGTTATCTTATGTGTAGGAATTACAGTAGTATTATTAGTATTTACATTTGGAATTAGTATGTCAGATATAATAAATATGTGCATGGAAAAAATAGAAAATAAAAAAGAAGAAAAACATGAAGCTAGAATAGAAAGAAAGAAACAGCATGAAAAAGAAATAACTGAAACAGCAAGTGAAAGAAAGAAAAGAGAAAAAGCAGAAAGACTAGCTATGAAGCAAAAAGAAAAAATGGAAAAAGAAAATAATATTATGGACAATCAAATAAAAATAAATTTTGGAGGAAGAATATTAGAAGAACCTGAACATAAAGGCTTGAAAAAATATGACCATAGCCAAGATGATATAGTTCCATTGACAAAAGAAACTAAAAAAGATTTTATACAACCAGATGTTATAGAAAATAATTTATTTAAACAAGAAGAAGAAAAGAAAGAAGACAAAAAGAAAGAAGTATTACAATTAGAACACGCAATGGTAGTAGAAGATGAACATTATGAATATCCACCAGTAGAATTGCTAAGTAAATCAAAAAGCAAAACTTTAAAAGGTGGAGCAAAAGCATTAACAGATACAGCAACAAAACTACAAAAAACTTTATATAGTTTTGGAGTGTCTGCAAAAGTAGAAAATGTATCAGTGGGACCTGCTATAACAAGATATGAATTAAAACCAGCTGAAGGAGTTAGAGTAAGTAAAATTGCAAATCTTGCAGATGATATTGCATTAAATTTAGCAGCTGAAACTATAAGAATTGAAGCACCAATTCCAGGTAAACAAGCAGTTGGAATAGAAGTTCCAAATAAAGAAAAAGAAACAGTTCATTTAAGAGAGGTATTAGAAAGTTCAGAATTTAGAAATAATAGTTCAAAATTAACAGTAGCCTTAGGAAAAGATGTTGCAGGAAATACACAATTAGCAGATATAGCTAAAATGCCACATATGCTAATTGCAGGTTCAACTGGTTCAGGAAAGAGTGTATGTATTAATACAATAATAACAAGTATAATTTATAATGCGAAACCAAGTGAAGTTAAATTAGTAATGGTAGACCCAAAAGTTGTAGAATTATCAGTATATAATGGAATACCACATTTGTTAATACCAGTGGTAACAGACCCTAAAAAAGCAGCAGGAGCATTAGCATGGGCAGTACAAGAAATGGATGATAGATATAACAAATTTGCAAGTAAAGGTGTTAGAGATTTAAAAGGATATAATAAAGCAATAGAAAAAGAAGATGGAGCAGGAAAATTACCACAAATAGTAATAATTGTTGATGAGCTTGCAGATTTAATGATGGTTGCAGCAAAAGATGTTGAAGAAGCAATTTGTAGATTAGCACAAAAAGCAAGGGCAGCAGGAATGCATTTAGTTATTGCAACACAAAGACCATCAGTAGATGTTATAACAGGACTAATTAAGGCAAATGTACCATCAAGAATAGCATTTGCAGTATCATCACAAGTAGATTCAAGAACAATTCTAGATTCAGTAGGAGCTGAAAAATTATTAGGAAAAGGAGATATGCTATTTTTCCCTGCTGGTGCACCAAAACCAGCCAGAGTTCAAGGAACATTTGTATCTGATGATGAGGTCGAAAAAATAGTAGATTTTGTAAAATCTAATGGTACGGCAACATATAGTGAAGACATATTAGAAAGTATAGAAAATAGCAATAAAACAGAAAAAGAACTTGCACAAGAACAAGCTTTAGATGATGAAACTGACCCATTCTTAATGGACGCAATACAAACAGTTGTTGAAACAGGACAAGCATCAACATCATTTATTCAAAGAAGATTTAAAGTAGGTTATGCAAGAGCAGGAAGAATCATAGACCAAATGGAAGAAAGAGGAGTAATTTCAGGATATCAAGGAAGCAAACCAAGAGAAGTTTTAATGACATTAGAAAGATTAAATGAATTAAAAATGGGGACTTCTGAAACAGAAGAAATTAAACAATAACATATATTAAATATAGTTAATTGCAAAGGTCTATGGACCTTAAAAATCCAAGTATATAATAGAAGGAGAAGAGATGTTAGGAAAAAAGGAAAAAATTATAGGCAAAATAGTAAAGAAAAACTATAATAATGAGCTAGAAGAAGTATTAGAAAAGAAACTATTTGATGAACATGCTAAAAATCTTCTCCTTAGTATTTTATATAAAATAGAAGCAGGATATGAAGATTATGAAAAAGTAAAAATGGACATTTCAAAAAAAGATGAATATATAAAAAAATTCATATCTATAATAGATAAAAATTGTGACAATATAAAAATTGTAAAATTAAATTCAGAAGAAGATGACAACATATTGGGAAACAAAACTTTTTTAATAGATAAGGAAAATAAAAGAATAATATGTTATCCAATAGAAAGAAAATTATTATATTGCATATATAAAATAAGCAAAAATACAGAAATAATAAATAATAATTATGAAATAATAGGAAAACCACTATCAAATCTAATAAATACAGGAAAGTGCATAGAACAAGTAGAGCCACTAAGAGATTTTAATGGTTACTCATGGACAACCGTTTCAAGTGAAATAGAAAGTATAGAACACAATTTGATATTTCAAAATTTAAGATTATTACTAGGAAATAAGTTTTTAAATAATTGGATAGAAAATAAAGAATTTATAATAGATTATATGGAATTATTAAAAACTAGATTAGAAGAACAATATGGAAAAAAAGAATCAAATAAAATTATCAATTATTTAGAAAAATTAGCTATATTATTAGAAATAAAATTTAATCCAAAAGAGCAAGAAAAATTATTAGAACAAGAAAAAATAATTGAAGAAAAATTAGAAAAGATAAAAGATAGAGAAAAATTCGTAGAAATGCTAACAAATGATAAAAAAAGATTAGCAGAAGAAATAAAAGATATAGATGAAACTATAAATAATAAAGATTTATTACAAAATGAATATATAAAAAGGAATGAAAAATTGCCTTTGCAACAAAAAATATTTAGTGCAAGAATTTTATCAAATATGATGATAAAAGAACGAGAAGAAAAAATTGATGAGTTAGAAAAATTAAATGAGTTAATGAACCCTAAAAAGTTTATTAAGTATAAAAAAGAATATGAAGAAAAAAGCAAATATTTAAAGATTGCTAAAACAAAAGAAATACAACAAGAAATAGAAAAAAATATAAAAGAATTTCAAAGAGAATTTTTAAATTGTTTTAAAAGTAAAATTGATAAAATAGAAACCAAACAAGATTGCATAAAAGAAATATATAATTTTAGATATTATAATTTATTACCATATAATAAAGAAAAGGATATATATGAATTTGACGAAATAAAAAAAGAAATAAAAGAAGTTCAAGAAAAGATAATATTAAAAGCAAACGAATTAAAAGTAATTGTTCAAGTATCAAAGAACGAAAATATTAATTATGAAATTTTAAAATTCATATTCCAAATGCGAACAATAATGTTGGAGGATTTGAACTTTAAATTAACAAAAGAAAAAGAAGGAAATTTTGTACAATTTTTTGATGAGAATACATCAGAAAATAAAATAAAATTGACTAATATAGAAAATATAACAAAAAAAGATTTAGAAATAAAGTTAAATAAGAAAATTAAAGTTTTTAATTAAACTAAATAGGAGGTTATTATGAAAATAACATTTTTAGGAGCAGCAAGAACTGTTACAGGTTCAAATTTTTTAGTTGAAGGAGCTGGAAAGAAATTTTTAGTAGATTGTGGAATGTGGCAAGGAAAAGCAGAACAAGAAATGGAAAATGACCAAGAATTTGAATTTAACCCAGCAGATATAGATTTTGTTTTATTAACACATGCACATATAGACCACTCAGGAAGAATACCAAAACTATATAAAGAAGGATTTAGAAATAAAGTATATGCACACAAAGCTACATGTGATTTATGTGCATTGATGTTACCAGACAGTGGACATATTCAAGAAACAGAATCAGAATGGAAAAATAGAAAAAGAATGAGAAAAGGAGAAAAACCAATTCCTCCAATATATACTGCTGAAGAAGCAGCAAAATGTTTGGAAATATTTGAAGCAGTGCAATATGACAAAATAATAGAAATAACTCCGGAAATCCATGTTAGATTTAATGATGCTGGACATATGTTAGGTTCAAGTATTATAGAGGTTTGGGTAAAAGAAGATGGTAAAGAAACAAAAACGGTATTTACTGGTGATTTAGGAAATAATGATATACCTCTATTAAGTCCGTTGACAATGATAGAAGATACAGATTATTTAGTAATGGAATCAACATATGGGAGTAGACTACATGTAAAAAATGAACAAAAAGCAGAGATATTCTTAAATGTAGTTTCAGAAACTCTTGATAATGGAGGAACAGTAGTAATACCATCATTTGCAGTTGGAAGAACACAAGAAATACTATACGAATTAAATAAATTAAAAGAAGAAAAAGAAGATGAAGAATTCATAAGAAAGTATAAAATTTTAATGAAAACACCTGTGTATGTAGATAGTCCTTTGGCAATATCAGCAACAGAAGTTTTTAGTGACAATATGGATTTATTTGATGAAGAAACAAAAGAAGAAATGGCAAAAGGAGATAATCCATTAGAATTTCCAGGATTACAATTCACAAAAACAGCTGATGAATCAAAAGCATTGAATGAAAATCCAAGACCAAGTATAATAATATCAGCAAGTGGAATGTGTGAGGTTGGTAGAATAAAACATCATTTAAAACATAATTTGTGGAATCCAAAAAGTACAATATTATTTGTAGGATATCAAGCACCAGGAACATTAGGGTATAATATAGTAAATGGAGCAAAAACTGTAAAAATATTTGGAGAAGAAATAGCAGTAAATGCAAGAATAGAATATATAGAAGGATATTCAGGTCATGCTGACCAAGAATTATTAATGAATTTTATATATTCATTTATAAAGAAGCCAAAACACATATTTTTAGTTCATGGAGAGCCAGAATCTCAAGATATATTAAGAGATAAGATAGAAAGTGATACAGGACTAGGAGTAACAATTCCAGAATTTGGTGAAACATATGAATTAAAAGATGATATTTTATTAACAAATAAAATTCATAGAAAAGTAAATAAAAACTTAAAAACTGAAGTGTCAGAAAGAATAGAAAAAATAAAAGATGAATTGAAAGATATGGAAAGTTATGTAAAACAAGATATTCAAGATAAAAATTTAAGAGATGAAGATATATTTAGAATAAATGAAAAAATAAAAGAATTAGAAAAACAAATTTTAAATGTCATCGAAGGATAAATATAGATATAGCAGAAATGCTATATCTATATAAATGAATAAAAAATTGCATATTTGAAATCAATGATAAGATAAAATAGATAAATAAATTATTAAGAAAATAAGCCTTGAAAAGGAGTAGGGTATGAATAATAAATATTTGAACGAAGCAATTATCGGAAATAAAGAGATGCTAGCCACATTTACATCAAAAGGAGAAATGCAAAGAATCTATTTTCCAAATAAAGAAAATAGGCAATATATAAATTTCTTCCATACGGGAGTAAAAGTTAACAACTCTGATTTAATATATTTACATGATGATATAAATAATGTATATAGACAATATTATGATACAGATACAAATATACTTAATACAGAAATAACAAATACATATTTTAATTTAACTATTGTTCAAACAGATTGTATTTTAATTAAAGAAAATGTACTACTAAAAAGGTATGTTTTCTTAAACGAAAGTAAAATTGATTTGGATTTAGAATTTTATATTCATTCAGAATTATTATCAAGTGAAAACAATTATGTTGGATGTAAAGTAATGGATTATGGAATGATGCAATATGCTCATGATTTTAGTGTTTCGACATTTGCAAAAGGATATAATATAAATAGACATCAAATAAATGGAAGTAGAGAAAATATAAAAAGAGGAGAAATCTATGACAAAGATTATATAGGGATGTCTAACGATTCAAGTATAAGCTATAAAATAGGAACAATAAAACCTAATGACAAGAAAGTTTTAGAAATATGTATTTTAATAGATGAAAATAAAAATATATCAGAAATGGAAGAAGAAATCGAAAGAGTTAGAAGAATTGACTTTAAAAAAGAATATTCAAATACAAAATCATATTGGAGAAAATATGTAAAAAATCATAATGGACTAAACTTAAAAGAACCTCAAAATGAATATGATGAAAAGATTGTTGATATATATAAAAGAAGCATATTGTTATTTCCTTTGTTATCTAACCATGAAACAGGAGGAATTATTGCAGGAGCAGAAATTGATGAATATTTCACAAAATGTGGTAGATATGCTTACTGTTGGCCAAGAGACGCAGTATTTATTACAAAAGCAATGGATATATTAAAAATGCAAAAAGAAACAGAAAAATTTTATAAAAACTTTTGCCAAAAAACTCAAAGTAAAAATGGAATGTGGGAACAAAGATTTTTCACAGATGGAAAATTAGCTCCTTGTTGGGGGTATCAAATAGATGAAACTGCAAGTGTAGTATATGGGGTATATGAACATTATAAAATTTCTAAATCAGAAAAATTTTTAAAAGACAATTTAAAAATGTGTGAAAAAGCAATAGAATTTTTAAAAAAATATACAAAAGATTGGCTTTACTTAGAAGATATTGAAAAAGATGTAGTAAAAGAAGAAATTGAAAAAGAAAGAAAAAATGGACAACATAAGTATCATATTAGTTATGATTTGTGGGAAATGTGCGAAGGAATACATTTGTATTCATTAGCAAGTATATATTCAGCATTTGAATCTATGAAACAAATATATAATATATTAGGAAAGAATATTTCAAATTTTGATAATAACAGATTAAAAGAAGAAAAAATAAACAAAAATGAAAAAGAACTAGAATATCTACAATTAGAAATAAAGAAATTTATAGATAAAAATATGTATGATGAAACAAGTAATTCATATTTAAGAAATACAGAAGATAAAAAGATGGATATAAGTATGCTAGGAATGGTAGTACCATTTAATATGTTTAGTGCAAAAGATAAAAAAGTAAAAAATACTGTTGAAAAGATAAATTTAAGTTTAAGGACATATACAGGAGGATATCAAAGATTTGAAAATGACAATTATATGAATGGAAATCCATGGCCAATAGCAAACCTATGGATGACACTGTATTATTTAGAAATAGGAGAAAGAACAAAAGCAAAAGAAACATTTGATTTTGTTGTTAAAACTTCAGGAAAACATGAATTTTTAGGAGAGCAAGTTGATAATAATACATTAAGACCTAATTGGGTAATTGGATTAGGATGGAGCCATGCTATGTTTGTTATTGCATTAGAAGCTTTAATGAACAATAAAATTATGTAGAAATAAAATTTAATAGTTTTAAGGAAAAATGAAGAGATTATCAAGAATATAAAAATTGGGTCTCTTTATTTTTGGCTATAATAAACTATATTTCCTGCAATTTAAAAATAATATTGTGGAAAATATAAAGTTTTTCTATATACAAGTAAAAACAATATTAAAAATAACTGAAATAAATTTGATGATTTATAAGTTTAAAATGTAATTTATAATAATATCTTCTATAATAATATGTATTATAAAAAGAAGAAAAATTCTTATTAGATGGAAATTATAAAACTAATAATAGAAACTTATGATATAAATTATTAAAA
>DBGCHZ010000031.1:0-4185 GCA_048355915.1 Clostridia bacterium
AAAATTATCTTATGTACTAACACTGTAAATAAGATTAATACTACATTCATTGCTGCCAATAAAATACCTTTCATTTTTCTCTACCTCTTTCTTTTTTTAAATCAATGATTCGATCTGCACTTTTTGCCATTTCTTCATCATGTGTAACGCATACTATTGTTTTTCCTTCTTTTTTTAATTCTTTGAATAAATGAATAATTTTTTCCTTATTGCTTGTATCAAGATTTCCAGTTGGTTCATCTGCAAGTATAATCTCACATGGTTTTAACATCGTTCTTGCAATTGCTATCCTTTGTTGTTCTCCACCACTTAATTCGCAAACCTTATGTCCCAGATATTCTTTGGATATCCCAACTTTCTCTAAAGATTCTTCTAACTCTTTTTCTTTAAAATTCTTTCGATACTTTTTTGATAACAACAGATTTTCTTTTACTGTATCATTTTCTATCAAGGCATAATTTTGAAAAATATACCCAAATACATATCTTCTTAAATTTTGAATATCTTTCTTAGAAAAGCTATTTTCCCCATTGATTGAAATACTCCCACTATCTGGTTTATCAATCATAGAAATCATATTTAAAATAGTAGTTTTTCCTGCCCCGCTCTCACCAATAATTGCAATAAATTCATTATCATTGATTTTTAACGAAAAATTTTTCAAAACTACATGATCACCAAATGATTTACAAATATCTTTTAATTCAATCATCACCATTGCTCTCCATTTATTATTTTTTCATGTAAATTTTTCTTACTTAAATAATCATACTCTAACTTTGTAACAATAATTTCTATGATACATGCTATAATCATAAAATACCATACTACTACATTATGTTTTATAACATATACTACTGCAGTTGTGCACAAATTAATGCCTATCAAAACTAGAATGATTTCTTTTATTGACGACATATAGCCATATCCCCATAAAGCTTCTAATAATAATCTTTGTTGTTTTGAAAAATAATATCCACTAACTGCTATTGTTATAAATACTATGGAACAAAGTATAACTGCTAATAAAATTGCACTCTGCCACATTACTTTCTGTCGAATAATCACAAGATTACTGGCTGCCTGTCCATAAATATTTGTCACAGAGTTAAATTGATAAATGCCTAACTTTTGTTCTAATGCTTCTACTTTTCGATACGCATAACCTTGTTTTTTAGAATTATCCTCAAAATAAATGCTACCTGAAACTGTATCTCCTGCATACATAGATGCAATACAAGATGAATCCACCCCGCCTGTATAAATGACTGCTATTGGATCTATAATCTGATTTTTCCCATTTCCTGTATCTGAATCATATGTAAAATAAGATTGATTCGTTTTCACATATATAATATGAATAGATAGTTTATCTTTTTTCAACATATTTTTTGGTTTATTCATATTTTTTCTAAAATAATTATCTATTGTAACCTTTTGGAAATAGAAATTTTCTTTATAATTTTTTACGATTTTTTTTTCATATTTCTTATACTGTTCTGGCACTAAAATATTAAGAGTATTTTGATCGTAATCAATCAATTTTGAAATGGCTTTCCCATTACATGTTTGTATTGGATTTCGCTTTAAATAATTTTCATCTATTTGAATACTTCTTCCTGCTGGTGAACAAATTTGCTCTTCTTTATCTCCAACATACTCAAATTCGTACCTCTGATTTCCTCTTCCATCCGATTCCTTTTCATAATTATCTGAGTTTATAATAAATATTTTGAGTTTATCTTTTGATTTTTGATAAAATTTTTCTAACTCATCATTAATATTTCTTGCTTCCAAAGAATCTTCTACCACTGAAGAATCATATCCTTGAAAATTAATTGTATAAATATTTTTTGTCTTATTCCAATAACTCAAAGTATGTTGTTTATCTTTCAGTCGTTGTGCATCATTTGTTGCATTACTTAAAGTTAACTGAACAGCTATAAACACACTAGTCAACACTATATAAGATACTTTTTTGATTTGACTAAAAAAGCCATTTTTTTCCCCTTCTGATATATGCTTTTCAAAAGATAATATCATACAATTTATTATAATTGCCAACAGATAAATTATAATACTTATCAATAAATTTACCCAAATACATGTAGACATATATTCTATTATTTTTTGTATTCCTTCAAACTTCCATCCAACTCCAATCCATATCATTAACCATATCATCTCATTGAATATCCAAAATCTTATGATATCTTTATTTATCTTCCATATAATTGATGCTTTCGAATATCCCCAATATTTCATTAAAGCTATTTTCTTTCTCGAATATATATAATAGACACTAAATCCTAGCAATAAAAATAAAACACTAAATCCTAACAAATACAACACAGAAAAATTATTTATTGATTGCCATTTTTGTTGATTGGTATATATTTTTACAATACCATATTGGGATAATCCCTGTTCTAATTTCTGCTCTATTGCTCTCGTCGTATGATCTATAAAAAATGTGTTTCCATATCCTACATTCTTCAAATCTTTAAATGGATACACATTTATTTTCCATGTCGTATATGGAAACTTCATATTTAAAACTTCTTGTTGATTTGTTGTATAAATAGATAATTCCTTTTCATTAAGGAATTCATATTTCATAATTGTTACATGATATTGATTTGCAAACTTTAAAAGTTCTTTATGAACTTCTGATACATTCACAAGTTCTTGTTGTCTGGCTTGAACTTCTACCACTCTCTTATGGAAAATCTTATCTGTCATGCGATAATCACTGAAAATTGCAAACCCAAAAACATTCATGCCTATCAATACAATGCTATATAAGATGCAAACAATCTTTTTGCTTTTCATTTCACAGTTTTCTCCTAAAAAATAATTACTGTAACCTTTTTGTATATAGGCTGCAGTAATTATTTTATATTTCTATTATTTAGTTGCCCATTTAGCCTTATTTCCAGTTAATGTCTGAAAAATTCTTCTTGTAGCTCGTGTTCCTTTTGGGACCCATGCACTAGCATACCATTTAGAAGAATTTGAATTTTTCACTACCACTCTATGTGTATAATAATCATTATCAAAATGTGCAGCAAATTTTTCACCTTCCCAAGTTACCCAAAAATAGCCTCTATTAGCGTTAGGTTTACTTGGACGACCTTTTAATAATTTATTTGATGCTGTATCACCTGACACACCATAAATCACATCATGTAATGATTTATCACCATTATTTAAATACTGGTCTAAATTAATTTCCTGCTCTTGTTCAGCTGTGTTCTCTTTTGTTGTACTTGCATATGTATCTGCATATGTTATACCAACTAGTCCGAAACATGCGCAGAAACAAAATGCTATTAATGCTAATTTTTTTGTCATAATGCTCTCCTTATATAATATTTTTACATTCCAGAATGTACTTATATACTACTGCATTATGTATATATTGTCAATATTTTTATAATATGTTGTTAAAAAAATACTATATCATTTTATACTGGTATCCATTTTCCTACCCATTTTCCAGTTACTATATTATATTTTCTTTTATATAAATTTCCATTTACTACTTTATATTTCCAAACATAAACATTTTTATATTCCTCGATATCTCCATTTTGCCCTTCATCTACAATTGCTACATTTTCTTGTGCATAAATTGTTTGAACAGAGAAATTAAGTCCCATCGAAAATACTAATACCCCACCTAAACATACAATTATCTTATTTAACCTCTTCATTTTCTTTTGCCTCCTTGTCGTTTTTATATACACGATATCCTTGAAATGTTTCTAATGATTTACACTTTCCTACAAATCTTCCTTTATAATATATTTTATATCCTTTATTGTTTTTTATAAAAAATGTATCTTTATTTTCTAAATTGTATATAATTTCATCTGACATATGATCTGGATTATTATATTCTGGCTCGAATGCAAAAACAAAACTTAAAATATAACTGAAACAAAAAACCATAATGTACAAAATATATCCTCTGTGTTTATATTTTTTCTCCTGTCCTCTTATAATTAAGTCAAATCTTTGTTGAAGTGTAGATCTTCCGCATCCAATAAAACAAAGAACTGGTATCTTCTTATGCATCTTATTATTCTTTATAATTTTAAGCATACATTCTAAATACTCATAAATTTCCATTTCATTCATTGATTCCGTTATTTTTTTATCGTTTGCGAATTCTAACATATC
>DBGCHZ010000032.1:0-1745 GCA_048355915.1 Clostridia bacterium
GTGGGGTACGGATGGAATGGCGGTAGCTCCTTGAAAAGTTGTGTCGGTCAGGGAGAGATAAAGACAGCCGACCGACTAAAGCGACTAGATTACCAAAACCGATCTCTGCAGGCGAATCGGTAACGAAATAAAACTACGTTTGTAGGCGTAAATGGTATATAACTGCTTCTATAAATTAGGATACTGGGATGGATTTATTGTATTTTTGTCTGATTTTTTCTAAATTTAATTTGCTGTATGGTGAAATTTCTATTATTTCAATTATTTTTTTTATTGTTTATAAATAATACTTGAGGATAAATATTATTTTCATTTTTTGTATTATACCAAACATTATTTTTATCAAGGTACAGAAGAGGTGAATGAAATGCTTCTTCTCCAAGTTTTAATCTTAATATTTTATATGATTGAATATTTGTTAATATAAATTTCACCTTATTGAGCTTATTGAAATATTTGGCAATAAAATGTTCTGCTTTAGTTATACAACCTGAGCATCCTGAGCCTGGAACTAATATAATTATTTCTGTTGAATCTAGATTAAAAGTACTCTTCTGTAATGCTTGATTATAAAAGTCCACATTATTAGTACATTGATATAAAAAGCAATAAATAGAATATAAAAAATGTTTTTCATTTAGATTATTTTAGATGGCATAACATAATGATTGGATTATCGTCTATTTTAGTCTGACTGATTAATTTCTCTATTACTGTTTTATTATAGTTTGAAATTAATGTATTTGAACTTGAACTATTATCTACAACTTTTGAAGGAAGTATGCTATAAATCAAAGCATTATCTACAAGATAGGAATAATCGGGTGACATCCAATAATCGATATCATTTTGAAAATAAGTTTCGATTTTAGCTACTCTCAGCTCTTTTTTCTGCAAAATGTTCAAATCTATAGTAATCAAATGCCATATCTTGTTTCTTTGGTATATAGTCTACGATTTAATCAGATTATCTATTATTGCTAAAAATTATTTTCATTCTTTTTAAATAGTTTCTTAGCGATTCTATATTGTCTTTATCTGGAATGAATACATTTTGTATAATATTGTTTGAATCTGTTGTGAATAATAATGGGGTAGCATATTTATTTATTGGAAGTTTATCTTCTTTTTTCAATGAAGAGATAATTTGTTTTCCTAAGAAGTTTTTTCTTAATCTATTTTCTATGTCATTTGAAAAAAATATAATATTTTTATTTTTTGCATAATCGGGGAATTCCGATTTTATGATTTCCCGTATCCCCTCAAGACAAGGTTGGCAAGCTTGCATCGAGAAATGAAAAACTAACACATTTTTTGCGGATTTATCTATTTGGGGATCTGTGTCCGAATAAAAATTTGTATTTTCTATTTCTTTTATAATTTTTGCTTTACTTGCTTCAATAATACGTATATAATCATGTTTTCTATTATGATATTCCTTGTATTGTCGGCATAGAAATATAGATATGAGCACTAAATTAAAAATAATAGTCGCAATGATTGCATATTTTAATTTCATAATTATTTTTGAGATGTACTATTAAATTAATGAGTATATTTATTGAAATAAGCCTGTAAATGTTTTTGATTTTTCAGACTTTATGTTTTTATTCAATCTGCTGATATACAGCTGTAAGAAGGAGTATATATTGTAGATTAATAGCGGATTACCAGTGTTTGTAAAATGCATCTGATCCTTTTACTTTGAATTAGTTAAGTGGTTTAATGGGTAAATGTACATAACT
>DBGCHZ010000033.1:0-5102 GCA_048355915.1 Clostridia bacterium
AAATAATATATGAAATAAATAAAGATAGGATACTTCATATGTTCTTCCTACAAAATCCCGTACTCTCGTTAATGATGAATTATATATTGCCGCCATTATGGTTGCAATTATAGCCCATAAAAAAGCTTTTCCATTAAATAACTTTTCTTTTTTCATTTTTCACTCCTCACTAGAAATTAATACATTAAATAAAATCATTATCATTTATGTTAAGAGATAAAATATTATAACTGTAAAAGTTATTTATTTTTAAAATATTTAATTATACGAATTAATATATAAGTGCAAATTATTATTAATAATACATTTAAACTTTGCCATATAATGTGAAATATTTCCTGAGACATAATATCTATAACCCCTTTCGTGCTGTAAATATATAGGTAATAACTAACAGAGTAAGTACGATAAATTTTTATATAATATTAATCGTGTTTCTCTAATAGTTGTGTTATCTCTTCTGTTCCTTCATAACAAGCACCCTCTATGGCAATATCATTCTCAGAATATTCGCCTATTCCTGCCTTGATATGGTATATATCCCCGTCCGAAGTATACGCAAGTGCGGTAAAGTTATAATCATGAAACTCATCTTGCCTTTTATCAAGTTTTTTAATTATCTTTATAAATTTAGCAGTATTTTGGGCAGAAAGATTATATTCTTTATTATTGTACTTTACTGTAATTTTTTCAATTTTATCAAAGGCTGTTGCAGGCAGTACTCTGTATCCGGTATGTTTAATAATAAAATCTACAAGCTGTTTATTGGGTCCTATCCTATAATCTTCTCCATTGAAATCATAGAAATGTAATATATCTCCTTTAAAAGTATTTAACGACACATTCTGTAAATCTCCATGACTGTTTTCGTACACAATACAAAGTTTTGCATATTTTTCTTTCGTATTATCATTTACACCATAATTACTGAGGGAATCGCCGTTCTTTAAAATAGGACTATCCTCAATCAAATCTATTAATTTGAGAATTTCTTTTTTATTTAGAGACAGAAATGTAGAATCTTCAGAAAAAGTACTATATGATATAGAGAGTATCCGACACTTTGGAAAAAGAAACTTTTGCTTCTTTTTTATTATAGAAAAGGAATCTCTTTCCCCATTTATTTCTATAGTATCATCATATTTTCCGAGAGCTAATAAACTTTTAATTTCATCTGGAATACTATTTGTGGATTCGGTAGAGTTGCTTGTTTTAGTTGTTGAATTGAATTTTTCTTCCTTTTTTTGACAGGCAGAAAAAAAGAAATACTATTAAAATTATCGCGATGTAACTATATTTTTTTCTCATTCTCCGTCCCTCCATTCACCTGTGAATAATCTTTCGAAATCTTTAGATCAGTAAATTATAACTTTTAGATTCTGTTCCTGATTTTAGGAAGAGCATAATTCTATGATTATTATATATCTTTTTAAGGTACAGCACCAGTGACATCTGTTTCTCATGCATATTTTTATTTATTATATATGCCGAAAGAAAAAGGCTCCGGTTGCAAAAATCCTACCCCAATTCATAAAATTTCTTATCCTTTCTACAACACTTTTTATTGAAACTATCAACGTTCCTATCTATATATACGCAGTAGAATGAGAATCCCACAAAAAAATGTCTCTTGACCAGTCCTAAAAGTTGAACACTGCACTTTTAAGACTTTTAATGATCTCTAAGACTATTATGTCACTGCGTAGATGTGAAATCCAGTTACGCACTATTTACAACTTGCATCATATCTTCGTGAGCAGGTAATCCTATCACTTAGATTACTTCCAAGTATTTAGATGTATCTTCTTTATTTCTTTTATAAAAATCAAACAAATATTTTACAACACTACCCAAATCTTTTTTACATTTATAATCTCATTGATTAATTTTCGCCTCCATTTCTGAAAGAGTCATTTTATCATCAGAAAGTTGAGAACTTCTTGTTGTGGAATTATTTGTATTTTCCTCATTATATCTTTTTACAATATCTTGGTCTATTTCATAAACACCTTCATATACATTAATTGGAGCATATGTTATTGTTCCATTTTCCTCATTTTCTTCTAAAAACCAAATATATTGCTTTCCTTTTTCTGGCTGCCACGCTCCATCAAATTGAAAACGCACATAAGAATTATCGGGATTCTTTTCTACTTTTTTCTTTAATTCATCCATTTTAGGATCGTTCTGTTTTTCAAGATATTTTGATGCTAATATAGTTCCACCTAAATTGTTAACTATAATAGTATTTTGGGCTTTACCAATATAACACTTATTAATTTCTAATACATATTCTGTTCCAATTGTAGCTACCCCATCTACCCAGGCATGTTCCTCTTTTACCGTTGCTTTTACTATTAAGTCTGCATGCTCCTTTAATTCTTTGATTGTATTACAACTATATAAAAAATCTGCTGTTGACGGAATATCTAAAACAATATTTTTAGTTTCCTTCTTATCTTCTGTCATATCTCCCTGATTTTTAAGTTTAGAAACTATATGAGTAGAGTTACCATTATCAGAATTAACTTTTTCTTTGGAGCAACCACAAATTAGGGTAAATAAACATATCACCAATATGAATACAATTTTATTTTTTCTCATCTTTCTTTCCCCCGATTATATTATAAGCTCATGTGTTTAACTATTCCATTTCTGATTTTTATTTATACAAATAATTTATACCGTTACTGAAAACTTATAAAAAGTTATAAACCTTTATGTTTCATTCCTACTTCATTGTGTATGCTTTCAATTTGTATTTCTACAATATCTACTTACAGGTTCTTGTACACTCCATAGGCGTAAATTCCTGACTAACGTATCAGTACACATCTGTATTAACTTGAAAGTGTTATTCTACAGATTGTTTCATCGCATTTTCTCCATATCTTTTCAGATTCAAGGCTGCCTGTTAATCTCTATAAAATACTTAACAATATAAATCTTTTTCTCATAATCAACGTCATCCCCTCCTACTCTTATTTTCTAATATCATATTTTTATATTACCAAAAGCATAATATTTTGTCAACATCATATTTGAATCAAATATATTTTATTCAAATATATTGAAGTGTTTCTCTAAAATTATATACTGGAATAAAGTTATCTCTTTTATAAATTTTTTTGATTTTTAATATTTACTATTTTATATAGTTTAAAATATAATTATATTAACTAAAAAATTAACCACTAATCTGAAGAAATCTCCCTTTTGTTAAACAAAACATATGTCTAACAAAGGAAGATTTTCAGATTAGTGGTCAATTTTTTAGTTGCACTGCGTGCTATCTAGTACCTGCACCTACTATACCCGCAAAATGGTTGGATAGAGATAATAGTAGCCAAAACCACGAGTATAATTTCCTTTTATCATCTCATTTTTACAGTATCCGTATTTCATATAATCTAATTCCATTATGAGATTTTTCCCGTCGGGCTACAATGAATTGAAATCTTTTTTGTTGTTTTGACAACTTTACCATTCATTAACTGCTTTACCGTTGCAGTTCCTGTTGCTGTCGAGCCATTTTTCTGAAATAATTTGGAACTAACTTCCCAGTGTGAATTAACATACTTAATTTTTAAAAAATTTTTTTAACATTTTACCTCTCCTCTTTTATGACGGTAATCGTTTCTTCTTTTGTAATATTTGAATTTCTAGTTGCCTGATATTCTTTATAGTAGAAATAACCGCAAAAAATATTTAAAATAATTATACATGCTGTAATCACAAAAATAGATATTCGTACATGATTTCGTATCCTTAGCTTTCGAAACAAATAGTCTTCATCTATTTCACAAAAATAATCAGACACAACAGATGTTGGTGTTCCAAATTCTTTTACAATATCTTCTTCTGTAACACCCGGATATTCATCACAATAATCTTGCAAATGCTCCTCTAATTTTTTTATATAGGCTCTTTCTTTGCAACCATATACAGGAAGGCTTTGTCGAACCTTCCTGATATACTGTCTTTCAATTTTTCTCTTCAATATTCTCTCCTCCCGTTGCTATTTCCGATGAAGACTGGTCTTGGGACAAAATTAATTCAACACCTAATTTTACCTGGTTATACTCTTCAAGCAATTCATGGAAATATATTACTCCTGCTTCCTCTAAGTGATAGTAGACCCGCATTAACCGTTTTCCTGCCGGCTTTTTATAATCTGTCAAATATCCTTTATCCACTAAGCGATACAAGATCGGATATAATGCCCCTTCCGTAACCGTAATAATACCATTGGATTTATCGCATATACTCTGTGTAATCTGGTATCCATAGCAATCTCCATCTTGCAAAATAGCTAATGTTAATAATTCTATTGTTCCTTTTTTAAAAGAGTTTCTTTTGGCCATCTAAATTTCCCTTTCGTTTTAAATACAATTACACATTAGCATATGTTATATTTGTTTTCAATATATTTTATTCAAATATATTATTGACAATATATAATTTCTATTATAACATACAGGTATCAGATATCTGAATAAATAGCGGCTACAAGTAAAATAGAGTTTTTTAACATTCTTTTGAGAAGGAGATTATTATGAAATTTAAAAAAGTTCTACCATTCTTTACATTTATCCTGGCACTATTATTTTTTAGTGCTTTCCCAACACACGCTGCTCAAAATAAACCTTTGACATCCAAGAAAGCGTATCAGCAATTTCTACATAAAAAAGTTGGGAAAAAGAAATATTTTCAGATTGTAAATATCGGAAATAAAAATGCTCCTGTCTTAATCATTGGTTCAGGAAAAAAAGAAGCTGTTAAGTGCAAAACATATTTTAATAATTGCAAAGTATATACATTTTCAAACAGACAGATTAAAGCGATGAAACCTTTCAAAAATTATGGTGGAAGATTTATCAGCTTAAAAGAAAAAAATGAGAAATATTATCTCTGTAACGGTGGCTCTGATTTTTCTTCTTTATACACTATAAACAAAGGAAAAGTTATCACTCATGAATATTTCAACTGTCACAGCGCAAAAGGGACAGATCGGACAAGTCAATCTGTTTTTAAAAAGGATAAAAAAATTATTAAAAATCTTGGTTATTTAAATGCAGCAAAGTATAATAAATATAGAGACT
>DBGCHZ010000034.1:0-1016 GCA_048355915.1 Clostridia bacterium
ATAATGAGAACAGCAATGCTATCTGAAATAATAGCACAAACATTAGCACCTTTGTTTCAAGATGGCTTTATATTAAAAGATATAAATATTGAAGATAGGTCTATAACAGTAAATTTAATAAGTAGAACAGTAGAGGAAATACTTAATTATTTATCTAATAAGTATGGTATATATTGGAATATAAACGAATTTAAAGAAATAGAAGTTATAAGTATTGATTATATGTTAAATAAAGTAGCTAAAAAGCAAATTAACATTAATAATTATAAAAAAGAAATAAAAGGACTTATAAGTATTTCTCCATATGCAGAAAATACAGATTATGCAAATATAATTAATGTAAAGAACGCTAGAATTTTTTACGAAAAAGTTGATGAAGGCAATCTAAATATAACATTAAAGAATGGAGACAGATTAGATTTTGAAAATCCAATAGACATAAGCAAAGAAACAGCACGAAGAATAGTAGGAACATTACAAGACACACAACACTCATATTGTAGTAATTTAGAAATAGTATATAACAATGATAGCTATGCACAAATCTCTTACAGATTTGAAGGAGAAAAGATAATACCAGAAATAAAAGATATAGCGACAGACGATTCAACTGGGGCAAAATTTGTATTAACAATGGATTCGACTTTTAAAAATTTAGCAACAGGTATTACATATAAAGGGGAAAATACAGTAACAATAAATAAAATAAATAGTCAAACCTGTCTAAGATATGCTAATATGAAACTTATTAATTGGCACGAAATAGAACAAAAAGAAGGGAAAATAACACCTTCTGGACAAATTGAAAAAGTTATGGATGTAGAAAGTGGATGGTTTACAGTAGATGAACTTATAACCTATATAAGAAGTGCATTCCTAATAAATGATAAATATGTAAAAGAAGTTACAATAAATTGTGATGAAGATAATAAATTGAATGTTGGAGATAAAATAGAATTTGATTTACCAGAATATTTTACAGAAGGAACTTTTATAATTACTTCAATAAAAGAAAG
>DBGCHZ010000035.1:0-1164 GCA_048355915.1 Clostridia bacterium
TATAAATTCTTTTTTTGTTTCATTGCTATAAATTCTCATTCTGAATTTTATCTTATAATCCGACTTAATATATTCATATGTATATACGAAATCAAGAAAATCACAGCTATAGTTATAACAAATGACAATGAAAACGGAATGCTTATATATGAAAAAAACGACAATAAAAATCTTCCAAATGTCATATGCATCAAATACACCGACAAACTGATCTTACAGCAAAAATCTATCATCTGACTCTTTTTGAATTGTTCTTTAAAAATTGCAAATATTATAATTAAAAAAAGGGAGTATATAAATGATACAAAATAACAATATGTATCATGATACTCTCTGGCAAATACCCAAAACCATATCACCATAAGCACATAATTTACAATCAGCAATAAACTCCCATTAAAAATTGAAATTCGCCGTTCTTTTCGAAAGATTTCTCCTAAAATCATTCCCATCAGAGGCATGTAAACGAACACTAACGTTGAGGAAACCGAAAGATGAAACCCCTTTAATAAAAACATTATCAATAATACAAATAATTCTAAAAATAAAAAGTTATACTCTGGTTTTATTTTTTCATAAATCCATGCATATCCTATTCTTACTAGATAAAATAAAAACAAAGGAATTAAAAACCAAGTGGTGCCATTAATGACATCTCCATGACCTGTAAAATATCCAACCAAAGTCATACTTTCAATCCATTGTTTTGTCGAAAATTGACTCCAATAAGTTGTTTTTATTATCCAAGTCAATCTTTGTAGAATATAAAATAAAAAAAATGCCATTAAACATCCCACATAGGTTTTCATTGTCTTTTTAAAAGTCTTTTTTGCTTCATTTTTATAATTTCCGTTATATGTAAACAAAAAACCACTAAGCAAAAAGAATAATGAAACACCAAAAGCGCCAAAATCTTGAATTATATCTAACGGGACTGCAAAAAAGAAATCTATTATTTTTTTTACAATCCAATTAGGATTATAAAAGCCTCCCAAATGATCATATAAAATCATAACCAGTGCAATTACACGTAAATAATCAAACGCATATATTTTTGAACCGTTTGACTTATCTGAATATACATCTACTTTTTCCACCATACTACTTCCATAACTCCTTCGGGTATGTACCATCTTCTATCATAAGATGAAACTTCTCCTGCGC
>DBGCHZ010000036.1:0-1018 GCA_048355915.1 Clostridia bacterium
CATTGCGCTATGAGTAAGGGCAAAGAAAAGATTTGCATTGCAGTCTGAGCAGAGAATTTTTAAAAGAATACAGATAAGAAAAGTATTGTATGTGACAAAAATAAAAATGTCAGTATACAATACTTTTTTGTTTATGTGATGATGTCTAATAAAAATATTACTAAAAAGTAATTGTTTTATATTTCATGATGTTGGGGTCAAAACCATAAATAATTTTGTCATAATAAGAAATATAAAATTTTGTGATGATAGCGTTGGCATAATAGATACATATATAAGTGAAAAATATGATAATATAATTGAAAAAAATGCTGTGGTACATGGTAAGAAAATAAAACATGGAGATTTCTTAATTGAATTTTTAAGAGATTGCGGATATAATGGGCAAATATATGCAAGTTATTCAAATTTAAAAAATTCTATTGATTATCCGGCTATGTATCAGAATGTAATAGGTTGTGGATATGCAAAAGGTGAATTGAATAAGGCAATTGATAATATGTATAAAAGTAACAGGATTATAGTTTGGAATAATGGATTAGCTTATTACAAAGGAAATTCTTATTTATCGTTGTATACAATGTTAAAAAAGGTGTAAAAACGGTGGATATTTATGTCCTGATTATGTAGCAGAAAATTTGCAGGAATATCAGGAACAATTCGATATATGGATTAATCAGCCTGAACAGGAAAAAAAATATCAGGCTACAATAATGGAAACCGGAGAAAAAGCGTTATCCAACCATTTATTTTTAAGATGGATTTACCCGGAGGGCCTGACAGAAATGTCAGGCTCTTTGTTTTTTATACAGGGATCAATATTTCCGGGCATGGTACATGCGCCTTCCCACATAGAATACAAAAAGAAATATTGTAAAGTATAGCATTCATGCATGATAGCGATGCGTAGATGTTATGCAATATCAATAATCGGGATGGAAGGGAAAAACATGAACCATAACAAAAAGAAAATTTTAAAAGTGACGGCACTGTTTGTTTTTATGTTCTTTTTAGGCTG
>DBGCHZ010000037.1:0-70602 GCA_048355915.1 Clostridia bacterium
AAATATAATTAATTATTAAAAAATAAATAAAAATAATAAAAAAATAAAATAAATAATAAAAACGATTAATTAAAATCAAAAATAAAACAAAAAAATAATTAAATAAATATAATTAATTATTTAAATAAATAGAAACAATAAATTAAAATATTAACACAATGAAGTAATTATATAAATAAAAAATAATAGTTTAAAATTTAAAACATTATTTTAGATTTTTATAGAAAAGAAAGAAGATTAATGAAAAAATTTTAGATAAAAAATTGTTGAAAATAGAAGAAGGAAAGTTACATAAAAAAATTTTTGAATAGAATTATAATAATTTTATTATAGAGTATATTTAGTATATTTTGATTATGTCCCTAAGGGATAATAAATTTTTAGTTTACTACATATATAAAATTTATAATAGTAATTATATGTATTAATTTATTGTATCCAACTAATATATTTTATTTAAGATTTATTATGAAATCCAATTTGTTTTTTAGAAAAAATAATTTTTGGATATCCAAAAAATTCCAAAAGAAGAAATTAAAAAAATAAAGATAAAGGGAAATAAGGATCAAATAAATAGTATTAATTATTAAAAAATAAAAAGATAAAAATTAAATGAAAAAGAATAATTAAATTAAAGAAAAAATTCATTATTTAAATTAAATAAATATAATTAAAATAATTGAATATAAAATAAATATAAAAAAGAAAAAATAATTTATTAATATAATTATTAAAAATTAAATATTAAAATAATTAAAATAATAAAAAAATAATATTTTAGTAAATAAATATAAAAATTAAAATAAAAAAATAACTTAATTATTTTAATTAAATAAAATAATTAAAAACAAAAATAAATAAATATAAAATTAATTATTTAAAAAATTAAAAAAGGATTTAATATTATTAATTATAAAATAATAAAAGTAATAATAATAAAATAAATAAAGATGATTAATTACTAAAAAATTAAATAAAGATAATTAGTTATAAAAAATAAAAAATATATATTTAAAATAAGTAATTAAATATAAGTAAGAAAAAAGTTTTAAATTTATTAAGCAATAATATCATCATGTAAATGGAAAAAAATGTATTTTTAAAAAGATGTTATAATTGAAAAATTAAAAAAATAAGTTTGATTTTTTTTGAAAATTAACTTTTAAAAAAATGGATTTTGTTAAAAGTATAGACAACTTGAAATTTATGATATAAAATAACTACGCAAATGAGGAAGAAAGAGGTTTTTTATATAAATAAAAATCCCAAAAAATAAGTAGACATAAAAAAACCAATCAAAGAATGAATAAAAAGTTATAAACAATTGGAGAAGAATATGTGGATAAGTAAAGTTAAAATTAACAATTTTAGAAATTATAAAGAGCAAGAAATTTTTCTTGAAAAAAATATTAATATTTTTTATGGAGAAAATGCTCAAGGAAAAACAAATATTATTGAAGCTATTTTTTTAGGTAGTATGGGAAAATCTTTTAGAGCAAAAAAAGATAGTGAAATGATAATGTTAAATGAGGATATTTCAAATATAGAAATAGAATATGAAAAAAAAGATAGAGATGGAAAAATTAAAATAATTTTAGGAAATAAAAAAAATATTTTTGTTAATGGTATTAAATTAAAAAAATTAAGTGAGTTATTAGGAAATATAAATATTGTTATTTTTACTCCAGATGATATTAATATTTTAAAAGGTGGTCCTCAAAATAGAAGACGATTTTTAGATATCATGATTAGCCAATTAAAACCTAATTATATGCATAATTTAAATTTTTATTCTAAAACTCTTGAACAAAGAAATAATTATTTAAGACAAATAAGAGAACAAAATAAAGATGAAAATTTATTAGAGATTTGGGATACTAAATTAGTAGAATATGCTTGTAATATATATAATTATAGAAAAGAATTTTTGGATAGAATTAATGAAAAAATAAAAGATATTCATAGTGAAATAACAGATAATAAAGAAAACTTAAGATTAGAATATATATCTAATTGTACAAGTAAAGAGGAATATTTAAAATTATTAAGAGAAAGAAGAAAATTAGATATAATAAAGGGATATACAACAAAAGGAATACATAGAGATGATTTTATTTTATATATAAATGATAAACAATTAGATATTTACGGTTCACAAGGACAACATAGAACATCGATATTGTCATTAAAGATAGCAGAATTAAATATTATATATGATGAAATAGGAGAGTACCCAATATTACTATTAGATGATTTTATGTCTGAATTAGATGAGAAAAGAAGAACACATTTATTAGAGAAAATTAACAATGCGCAAGTAATAATTACATGCACTGATAAAATTAAGCTTGAAAATAAAGATATTTTAATATATAATGTACACGATGGGAAAGTATTTAAAGAAGATTAATTTTTGTTATATATAAATATTCATCAAAATTAATATAAATAATAGTCAAAAAAGAGGAGGAAACAAAATGGAAAAGTACGATCATAAGTATGGTGCAGAACAAATACAAGTATTAGAAGGCCTAGAAGCCGTAAGAAAAAGACCGGGAATGTATATAGGAAGTACATCTGTTAGAGGACTTCATCATATGGTATATGAAATTGTAGATAACTGTGTTGATGAGGCTTTGGCAGGATATTGTACTAATATAAAAATAGAAATAGAACCAGGTAATATAATTAGTGTTGAAGATAATGGTAGGGGAATACCAGTAGAAGTTCATCCAAAAACTAAGATATCAACAGCAGAAACAGTATATACAGTTTTACATGCTGGTGGAAAATTTGGTGGAGATAGTGGATATAAAGTATCAGGAGGACTTCATGGTGTTGGAGCTTCAGTTGTAAATGCTTTATCAAATTGGACAGAGGTTACTATCAAAAGAGATGGTGGACTATATCAAATGTACTTTGAAAAAGGAAAAACAGTAAGAAAATTGGAAAAAATCGGAGAGGCTAAGGGAACTGGAACAAAAGTTAGATTTTTGGCAGATGATACAATTTTTGAAAGTTTAGATTATGATTATGATGTTTTAGAGAAAAGATTTAGGGAAATGGCTTTCCTTACAAAAGGATTAAAAATTACAATAGAAGATAAAAGAGAAGAAACACCAAAAAAAGCTGAATTCCATTTTGAAGGAGGTTTAGTTTCTTTTGTTGAATTCTTAAATAAAAATAAGGATAAATTACATAAAACACCTATATATATAGAAAAAGCTGGAGAAGTACCTGTTGAAATAGCTATACAATACACATCTAGTTATTCTGAAAATATTTATACTTTTGTAAATAATATTAATACAATAGAAGGTGGAACTCATTTAGAAGGATTTAAAAGAGCACTTACAAAAGTATTTAATGATTATGCAAGAAACCATAATTTCCTTAAAGAAAAAGATAATAATTTACAAGGTGAAGATATTAGAGAAGGAATTACAGCTGTTATTTCTGTAAAAGTAAAAGAGCCTCAATTTGAAGGACAAACAAAGACTAAATTAGGAAATAGCGAAGTTACAGGAGTAGTTCAAAGCATGGTAAATGAAGCTCTTTCAACATTTTTAGAAGAAAATCCACAAGTAGCAAAAGCTATTTTAGAAAAATGTATTAGTGCTTCAAGAGCAAGAGAAGCAGCAAGAAAAGCTAGGGAATTAGTAAGAAAGAAGAGCAGTTTAGAAACATCTACTTTACCAGGTAAATTAGCAGATTGTAGTAGTAAAAATGCAGAAGAATGCGAAGTTTATATAGTTGAGGGAGACTCTGCAGGAGGTAGTGCAAAACAAGGAAGAGATAGAAAATTCCAAGCGATTTTACCTCTTTGGGGAAAAATGCTAAATGTTGAAAAAGCAAGAGCTGACAAAATTTATGGTAATGATAAATTAAATCCAGTTATTGTAGCTATTGGAGCAGGAATTGGACCTGATTTTGATGTAACTAAAATAAGATATGGTAAAGTAATAATTATGGCCGATGCCGATGTAGACGGTGCACATATTAGAACTTTATTATTAACATTTTTCTTCAGATATATGAGACCTCTAATAGAAAATGGAAATGTATATTTAGCACAACCACCTCTATATAAATTATCAAAAAGAGGAATGGAAGATAAATATTGTTATACTGATGAAGATTTGGAAATTGCATATAAAGAGTTAGAAGAAAAAGGAATTGCAAGAGATACTTTATCACTTCAAAGATATAAAGGTTTAGGAGAAATGAATCCTGAACAACTATGGGAAACAACAATGAATCCAGAAACTAGAACATTGGTAAAAGTAACAATGGATGATGCCATTAAAGCAGATGAAATATTTACTTTATTAATGGGAGATGAAGTTGAACCAAGAAGACAATTTATTCAAGCAAATGCAAAATATGTAAAAAATCTTGATATATAATTTTTAAAGGCATATAACTATTTAAGTTATATGCCTTTAATCTATAAAGCTAATAATAATCTCAGTTAAAACTAATATACATAATTTTCAAACCTAATATATATTACTATATAAATAAGCTATCAACCACATATATTAATCAGTCACTCGACTACTAATACACTTTTAGCAACTATATTCATCCTAATTATAGGACTAATAATAACCACATCAAATATAAGAATAATCTTAGCTCAAATATATTACTTATTTTTTCAACCATATAAAAATAACAAGAAATAAAATATAAAATATAGCTTAAAAACAAATAATATACTCTTATCGCCGACATATATTAATATATTTAATACACCAATATACATCTTTGCTCGAATATTAATAAACTAATAAATAATCTATTAATATTCTTTGCTCAACTATTATTAACCTTATAAGATTATTATGAACAGAATTAAAAAATATATTCAGAAAAATAAAAAAATTTAAAATTAAAATAACAAAAATAATAATTGACAATCATACTTTAAATATTAAGTGTAAAATCATTTTAATATATTTTTGTCGAAGAATGTCAAAATGTTTTTATTGACAAGCTATGTAAAATATTGTAAAATACAAAAAATACAGGAGGTGATTATATAGCTAAAAAAAGTAAAACTATTCAAGAATGGATAGAAATAAAAAATATTTTTAATGAAGGAATTATAGAATTAGAAAATAACAAATTTATTAAAATATTAAAAATAACTCCAATTAATTATAATTTAAAATCTGATTTGGAGAAATCATCAATATTAAATTCATATAAAATTTTTTTAAAAACTTGCAATTTTGATATTCAAATATTAATTCAAAGTAATAAAGAAGATTTAAGTCATCATATTTCAAAAATAAAAAATAATTTAAAAAATGAGAAAAATGAAAATTTAAAAATTATATCAGAAAATTATATCGAATATATTATCAATTTAAATAAAATAAAAAAATCATCATCAAAAGACTTTTATATAATTATATCTAATGAAAAAATAAAAAATAATGAAAATATAAATTCATATGAAATAACTAAAAATGATTTAAAAGAAAAATATTTTAAAATAAAAGAATGTCTATCAAGATGTGGAAATTTTGTTATTGAAATTAATGAAAAAGAAAAAATTGAAGAAATATTTTTTTCTTTTTTAAATACGAGAAATTATTTTAATAATATTTTTAATTATAATAAATAAAAATAATTAAATAAAAAAATTAATTATTAAAATAAATTAAATAAAATAATTAATTATTAAAACAAATAAAATAAATTAAATAAAAAATTAATAATTAAAATAAATCAAATAAAAAATTAATAAAAATAGAGGAGGAAAAATAAAATTCTAAAAAAAATTAAAAATGAAATAAAAAATAAAATATTTAAAGGAGGCATAACAACAAAAGATAAAATTGCACCAGCATATATAAATTTAGAAAATCCAAAATATATTGAAATTGATAATATGTATTTTGCAGGTTTAGCTATTGTAAATTATTATAGAGAACAAACAGATATCATATTAAAAACATTGATTGAAACAAATATTAATATGAATATATCAATTTTTTATGAGAAACAAGATTCATACAAAACTATAAAAGATTTAACTTATCATATTGGAAATGTAGGGGTAGAGGTAAAAGGAAGCAACGAAAATAGACAAGATATAGATATTGCAGCTTTTACATATAATGATGCAAAATATATTAGGAAAGAAATGCAAGTTAATAATGAAGATATGTATTTTTTATATGTATACATAATTGTATATTCAAAAGATATCCAAGAGTTAGAATATTACTTAAATAAGATTGAAGGTATTACACAAAGTAAAGGACTACAAACGAGAAGGACAAATTTTAGAGAAGAAGAATTATTTTTATCATGTTTACCTACAATGTCAAATAATAAATTAATAAAAGAAATGGCGAGAAGAAATGTTTTAACAACTGGATTATTAGCAACATATCCGTTTATATCCTCAACAATATTCGACCAAGATGGAATTTTTATAGGAACAAATATATATAATAATTCCTTAGTATTTATAGATAGATATGACAATAAAAAATATAAAAATGCAAATATATGTATATTTGGAACAAGTGGAGCAGGAAAATCTTTTTATACAAAATTATTAATATTAAGATATAAATTATTAGGAATAAATCAATATATCATTGATCCAGATAGAGAGTATGATAATATTTGTGAAAAATTAGAAGGAACAAATATTAAAATAGGACCAAGTTCTAGTACATATATAAATATTTTAGATATAAGGAGTGAAAGCTTAGAAGATGGAGAAAATGGATATTTAGCAACTAAAATTGGTAAATTAATAGGATTTTTTAATTTAATTTTTGGACAATTAAATGAAGAAGAAAAAGCTTTATTAGAGGAAAAATTAATAGAAACATATAATTTAAAAGGAATAAATTTTAATGATGAAAGTTTATATAAAAAAAGCGAAGAAAAAATTACAGGAAAAGAATTTAAGGAAAGTCAAGATATGCCATTATTAGAAGATTTATATAATTTATTAATTTTAGATAAAAAAACTAAAAAATTTGCAATAAAATTAATTCCATTTATAAAAGGTTCTATGAAATTTTTTAATAATTATACAAATATAGAATTAGAAAAAGATTTAATAATAGCAGATGTATATGATTTAGGAGAAGAAAATTTAAAATATGGAATGTATTTATTTATTGATATTTTTTGGGACAAAATAAAAGAAAACAGAAAAGAAAAAAAGGCAATTTATTTAGATGAAATTTGGAGACTTATAGGAGTAACATCAAATAAAGATGTAGCAAGTTTTATTTATAAAATATTTAAAACCATAAGAAAATATGGAGGAAGTAGTGTAGCCATAACACAAGATATATCAGATATTTTTAGCTTAGATAATGGGACATATGGAAGAAGTATATTAAATAATTCAAGTATAAAAACATTTTTTGCATTAGAAGAAGAAAATATAAAAATATTATCAGAATATACAAATTTAACAGAAAAGGAAAAAGTAGAAATTAAATCATTAAAAAGGGGAGAATGTCTAATGTTTGTAGGAGAAGATCATATTCTTACAAAAATAGAATGTTCAGATTTTGAAAGGCAAATAGTAGAAGGGAATAAAAATAATGAAAAAAATTCTTACAGCAATTAATAATCCTAATTTAAATAAAAAATTATCAGAACAAGAATTTATAGAAATTCCATATAAAGATATACAATATAAAGAAGCAATTTTAGAAATATTAAATGAAGATAATTATTTTGATATTATTATAATAAATGAAAAATTACCCGGAGAAATTAATTTTATAGAATTAATTAAAAAAATAAAAAAAATTAATAAAAAAATAAAAATAATAATTATTTTAGAAAAAGAAGATGAAATAAAAGAAAATGAATTAAAAAAAATAAATATTAATAAAATTTATTATAATAATAAAATTACATTAGAATATTTAATAAAAATAATAAAAGAAAAAGAAATTAATAAAGAAGAAGAATTAAAAAAAGAAATTAATGAATTAAAACAAATTATAAAAATGAATGAATTTAAAAATGATAAAAAAAATAATAAAAAATTCCCCATACAAAATAAGATTTTTTATCACAAAGAAATATTTAAGAAGCCATTATCGATTATTAACAAGATAAAATTAAAACAAAATAAAATTAACATAAAAGAAAATGACGAAGGGACTATGGTTAATATAGTTGGAGATAAAGAAAGTGGTAAGAGTGTTATAACCCTAATGTTAGCCAATATACTTTCAGACAAAAATTATAGTATTTTAATAATAAATATTAATTCAGAAGAATTAGATTTTTATTCATATATTTTAAATTATAAAAAAGACAATACAAAAAAGTTTTATGTCAAAAAGAAAAATTTTATATCAAAAACCAAATCCATAAATTTCCAAATAAATAAAAATATAATTAAAAAAATTTTAAAAATAAAAAAAGAAAAATTAAAAAATAAAATATATAAATTTAAAAATTTTTATAACATTGAAAAAAATATAAATAATATATTAAAAGATTATAATAAAAATATTAAAATTTTAAATATTAATAAATTAAATATAAATTATTTTAAAATAAAATATTTGAATAAAATAATAAAATATTTTAAAAATAATTTTAATTATATTTTTTTAGAAATAAATTATAATGAAAAAATAAAAAATAAAAAACTAAAAAAAATATTAATTAGAAATTATTTAAAAAATATAGATAAAAATTTAATTATTTTAGAACCAAATAAAATAGGAATATTAAAGACAGAGAAAATTATAAATAAATTAAATATAATTGAAAAAGAAAAAATAAATATAAATATAATTATAAATAAAAATAGTAAAAGTTCTATAAATAAAGAAATAATAAATAAATATTTTTTTAATTATAAAATATTAACCGTAATTAATAATAACACGGTATTTGAAAAAGTAATAAATAATAAAAAAATATTAAAAAATAATTTAGTATATTTAAAATTAAAAGAGGCAGTAAGAAAAATAGTTGAATAAAAAATTAATAAATTAAATAAATATAAGTTAAATAAAAAATAAAATAAATAAATAAAATTAAAATAAAAAATGAGAAATTTATATGGAATTAATTAACAATATTGAAAGAGAAAAAAATAATAATTTATTAAATAATAATGAACAAAATAATTTTTTAGAAACAACATTAGGAAAAGTAATAAATACTGGGATAGATATAGGCATAAGGGCAATTTTTCCTGATTTTATTGAAGATGAAATAATTAATTTAAAAGATAATATTTTTGATTATGGAATTGTTGATGGAATAAAAGAAACTATTGATGAGGCAATAAATTTAGGAAAAAGTGCAGTAGGAATATTTACAGGAAATTTTGAAAATGTTGAGCAAATGCAAAATGCCATAGAAAAAGGAGGTCTAATAGATGGAATATCAGAGTTATTATCTTTTGCAGTAGATAAAGCACAAAAGTCTGGAATAATAAATTATTCAATTGGAAATACGATAGAAAAAGGAAAAAATATTATATTAAATAATATAGAAAGTAATATAGAAAAAACTTTTTCAGACCAAATTATTTCTGTTGATAAAATGAATAAATATATTAATAATTGGAAAGAAAGTTTTAAAAATAAGGATTTTGAAAAAATGGAAAGAGACTATAAAAAAATTCAAAAAGAAAGACAGAACTTAGTTCCATTAGAAAAAACATTGCAAGATACAAAAGCAGTAGAAATATTACATAATTTAATTAAAAATAATGGGAATAATTTTAACTTAACACAAGAAGAAATGGAATTAGCAAATAAATTAAACAAATAAAATTTATGAATTAATAATCCATAAATTCTATAATATATTTTTATTTATTATTATATTTTTTTAAATAAGTAAAAGAACAATGAATTAATTCATAAATATATTCAACAGTTTCAGAAGGACAATTATTTAATATAGTATTTATTTTATTAATTGTATCGGTATTTTCTAATTTACCAAAAAGTATATAATCAGAAGAACTACCAGTATAAGAAACAATTTTACTTAAAGTTTTTAAACTTAAAGATCTTTCACCTCTTTCAATTTGCCCTAAAAATACTTCAGATATATCTATTATTTCAGAGAATTTTTCTCTACTCATATTAAATTGTTCTCTTAATTTTCTAATTCTTTCTCCTACTAATACATTATCAATTTGTTTTATATAATCCTGCATAAAAATAATTCCTTTCATAACAGTATAAATATTTAAGTATTTATATATTATATAATAAATTTTCAACAATACTAATATGCTAAAATCAAATATAAAAAGAATACTAAAAGCAAAAGTATGAAAGTATAAAAAAATGAAAAAAGACGAAAATATAAGTAAACAAATTAAAGGAGGAAAAAATGGAAAGATTTGAAATAGAAATAAAAGATTTATTAGATAATTTTTATGATTCAGAATATGAAAATTTAGATAAAATAATTATTAAATGTGAAAAAACTAAAAAAATGGAGAAAATAAAAAGTTCAAAAGAAAAAGTATGGAAAGAATTTGAAGAAAAAATTAAAATAGATAATGAGATATTAAGTAATACAAAAGAAAAAATAGAGAATAACGAAAACAAAAGATTATCAATTTATAATAAAATAATGTATAAACAAGGTTTTATTGATGGAATTAATTTATTAATAAATTGTATATCAAAAAATAATGAAAAGTCCCACAAATACTAAGTTTCCCTAAACTTTTCCCCTAAAATACTTGCAAAATTTTATTTGTTATAATATAATACAAATGTAGAAATAACAATGGAAAGAGGGAGAATAATGGACGAAAAACATGAAAGAAAAGACGGCAAAATTATAGAGAGAGATATAGAAAAAGAAATGAGAGCAGCATATGTTGATTATGCCATGAGTGTTATTGTATCTCGTGCACTTCCAGATGTAAGAGATGGTTTAAAGCCTGTTCATAGAAGAATTTTATATGCCATGCATGAAGATGGAATTACATCAGATAAACCATATAGAAAATGTGCAAATACAGTAGGTTCTGTTTTAGGTAGATATCATCCACATGGAGATAGTTCTGTTTATGATGCAATGGTAAGAATGGCTCAAGATTTTTCAATGAGATATATGTTAATTGACGGACATGGAAATTTTGGTTCTGTTGATGGTGATGGAGCAGCTGCTATGAGGTATACAGAAGCAAGAATGGCAAAAATTGCTGAATATATGCTAACAGATATAGAGAAAAATACAGTTGACTTTATGCCAAACTATGATGATAGATTACAAGAACCAACAGTATTACCAGCAAGAATTCCAGCACTTTTAGTAAATGGTTCATCTGGTATAGCCGTAGGTATGGCAACAAATATACCACCACATAACTTAACAGAAGTTATAAATGGAATTATAAAGATTATTGACGAAGATGAAGTTACTGATGAAGATTTAATGAGTGTTATAAAAGGACCAGATTTTCCAACAGAAGGAATAATTTTGGGATTAGAAGGTATAAAACAAGCATATAAAACTGGTAGAGGAAAAATTACTTTAAGAGCAGAAACAGAAATAGAAGAAATGAGTGGTAATAGACAAAGAATAATAGTTTCTTCTTTACCATATCAAGTAAATAAAGCTAATTTAATAAAAGCAATATCAGATTTATCAAAAGAAAAGAAGGTTGAAGGTATTTCAGAATGTAGAGATGAATCTGATAGAAAAGATAAAGTAAGAGTTGTAATTGAATTAAAAAGAGATGCAAATCCACAAGTAGTATTAAATCAATTATTTAAACATACACAAATGCAAACAACTTTTGGAATAATCATGTTAGCCTTAGTAAATGGAGTACCACAAGTTTTAACATTAAGACAATGTTTAGATTGTTATATTGACCATAGAAAAGATGTTATTTTAAGAAGAACTCAATTTGAATTAGACAAAGCTCTAGCTAGAGCACACATCTTAGAAGGATTAAAAATAGCCTTAGATAATATTGATGAAGTAATAAATATTATCAGAAGTTCATATGATGACGCTAAAGAAAGATTAATGGAAAGATTTGGATTATCTGATATTCAAGCTCAAGCCATATTAGATATGAGATTAAAAACTTTATCTGGATTACAAAGAGAAAAAATTGAAGAAGAATATAATCAATTAATGGAATTAATAGCTCATTTAAGAGATATATTAAATAGTGAAAGATTAGTATTTGATATAATTAAAGAAGAACTAATTGAAATCAAAGATAAATTTGGTGATGAAAGAAAGACAAAAATTGTTGCAGCAGAAGGCGAAATTGATATAGATGATTTAATAAAAGAAGAACAAACAGTAGTTGCTTTCACACACTTTGGATACATTAAAAGAATGCCAATAGATACATATAAGAGCCAAAGAAGGGGTGGAAAAGGAATAACAGGAATTGCAACAAGAGAAGAAGATTTTGTAAAACAAATATTTACAGCTTCAACACATGATACAATATTATTCTTTACTAATAAAGGAAAACTATATCATTTAAGGGGCTATGAAATTCCAGAGGCAGGTAGAACTGCTAAGGGAACTGCAATAGTAAATTTATTAAGTTTAGATGCAGGAGAAAAAGTTTCAGCAGTAATTCCAATACAAAACTTTGCAGAAGGAAAATACTTATTAATGGCAACTAAAAATGGATTAATAAAGAAAACAGCATTAAAAGAATATGATTCAACAAGAAAAACAGGTTTACAAGGTATAACATTAAAAGATGATGATGAATTAATTGCAGTAAGACTAACTGATGGAGAAGATAATGTTGTTTTAGTTACAAGAAATGGTATGTGTATAACATTTGATGAAAAAGAAGTGCGCCCAATAGGTAGAGTATCACAAGGCGTAATTGGAATAAGAATGGACGATGATGATGAAGTTATAGGAATGGAATCAGTAATAGCAGGAGGAAAAGCTACATTACTTGCAATAACAGAAAATGGATTTGGAAAAAGAACAGAATTAGATGAGTATAGAGTACAAATCAGAGGTGGAAAAGGTGTTATAACATATAAAATAACACAAAAAACTGGAAAATTAGTTGGAGTTAGAATTGCAACAGAAGAAGATGATGTAATGCTTATTACAGATACAGGAACAATTATCAGAATTAGTGTAAAAGATGTAAGTCTACTAGGAAGAGCAACACAAGGTGTTACATTAATGAGAACAAATGATGGAGGAAAAGTGGTAAGCATAGAAACATTAACTACAGAACTAAAAGAAGGCGAATAAAAATTAAATATAAAATAAATTAAAAAATACTAAAAATTAGCTTATTAATAATATTGTAAATATTAAAACTAAAAAATTTTATAAATACTAATAATTATATGAATAATAGCAGAGATTTAGTTAAAAAAGATAAGAAAAAACTAAGGAAGAAAAAATTCCTTAGTTTTTTTAGGTATTAAAGTAAAATAAATTTAAAAATTAAAATTTTAATAATTACCTAGTTTGATTCTTTTTATTAAATCTTAAATCATTTCCAAAGAAATAATAAATATCATAATAACCGGCAATTCTAGAACCAATTCTTTCTTCATAATTTCTAAAAATATCTTTGATATTTAAATTAGAAGAAATAATAGTTTTAGTTATTTTATTATTTAAATTTAAAATCCTTGTATTAATAATAGTAAATAATTCACTTAATTTCATACTATTTAAACTTTCTGTACCTAGATCATCTATTATTAATAAATCAGCTTCTAAAACAGATTTATATATATTTTCAGAAGGATTTTTTTGTTTACTCATCTTGTAATCTATTACGCTTTCAAGAAGAATAGGAGCTGTTTGATATAAAACAGTTTTTCCTTTTTTTATCAATTCAGAAGCTATACAATTTGACATAAAAGTCTTACCGTAAACCAGTATTGCCTACAAAAAGTAAATTATGATAATTGGGATTTTCAAAATTATCAATAAATTCAATACATTTATTTTTGATTTGAATTATATTATTTCTAGGAGAAATGTTAAATTTATATTTTTCAATATTGATTTCATCAGAAAATAAATTTTCATTAAATTTATTAAAATTCTCATTTTCTAAATTTGACACATTAGACTTATTAAATGAAATATCTAACAATTTTTGCTTTAAACAACTACACATTTCAGATTTATAATTGTCGGTCATTATATAACCAGTATCTTTACAAATTTCGCATTCATATTTTGGCTTCAAATAGTTAAAATCAATATTATTTTCTTTTAGAATATTTTGCTTTTCTTTTTTTAAAGAATCTATTTTTTCATATAAAGACGATAAAGAAGATTTATCATTATGCAAAATATTTTTAGCTGTTTGCAATGCAAATGTATTTAACTCATCTTCAATTTGTTTTAATCTAGGTAATTTATTGTATAATTTTTCTTTTCTATTATCAAGATCTATTTCAGCTCTTAATTTTTTATAATCATATTCTTTTAATAAAGAATTTAAAATTTCATTAGCCATTTTACCCTCCTTTATGTATTATTTTGATTTGGAGTATTCATGTTATTAGCGTATAAAAAGTCTAGATTATCATATTGTCTTTGCTCATAATTAGATTTATTTACTTGTTTTTTCAAATCTTTTGTATCTTTAGATAATTTTTTCCTTTGTTCAATAAAAGCTGTTATTTCAGAAGGAGTTTTTAAATTTCTATCATGCCAGTCAGTTATAACTGTATTTATATATTCAAAAGTAGGATTTTGTTTTAAAGTTGTTCTTTTTAAAGCAAGTTCAATTATACTCATATCATATCCGAAATTTAAAACCCAATTTTCTATGTAGGCTTCCTCATATTGAGTAAGTCCATTATATTTTCCAAGTTTTTTAGCAATAGCTTTTTTATATTTATTCAAAATTTCTTGTTTTTCATAATATTTATCTAAATCATTCCAAGTTTTTACCTTATTAGAAGACCAGGCTTCTGCAACAGTTTGAATATAATTTCTATGTAAAGCACTTCTTTTATAGCAATAGTCGAATAATGCAATCATAACTTGTTCATCAAAATGATATTTACTAAACCAAATATCAATATCATTATACCAAGAAGGTCCCATTATTCCTTGAAAATACATATTATTAATATGTTCAATAGCTTTAACTCTAGATTTATTTTTGGCTGTTTTTTCTACTTTTTCTTTGGACATTGTTAAATTTGGAGTATATAAATTATGAAGAGTAAGCTCTTGTAAATCAGAAATTATATAACCATTAGATTTTCTTGTTATTAAATTATTTTCCTCTAAATATTTAATTCCATCGCTAATGTTTTTTAAAGGTATATTAAGTTTTTTAGATAAATCATTTAATTTTATATCTTTACCATATTTAGAAAGAAAAATCATATACATATATATTTTTAAATAGTCACTAGGCATTTGAGATAAATGCTCAGAGAAAAATATATCTGGTATTACTGTTTCTGAAAATAAAAGTGTTTTTTCATTTTGTTCAAGCTTCATTATAAATCTCCTCTATTCATATAAATTAGTAATACAAATTATATCTTTTTTAAACAAAAAATTCAAGATATAATAATTTAAATTTATTTTTTTCAAGTAATAAATAATATATTAATAATAATTTAAAGATTATTAATATAAATAATTAAAATTAAAAAATTTATATATAATTTATTTAAGATATTAAAATCTGATTTTTAAATTAAAATTATTATTTAGTACAATTTAAAATATTTATTATAAAAAATACTGTTAAATAATTAAAAAATATAATATTATTTATTATAAAAATATAGTTTTTGTTTTTTTATAAACTTAATCATATATATAAACACATAAATAATATTTTCACCATTAAATCCTATAATACTAAATATTAAAATTGGAAAATAAAAAGTAATAATTAAAAAAATTTTTATATTTATATCATTAAATAAAATATTAACAATTATCAATAAAATAGAAAACCAACTAACATTAAGAATAGCAGTAGAATAATCAATAATTCCCAATATTTTATTTTTAAAATTATAATTCTGTGGAAAAATAAAATTCATTAAAATCTGTTCCTTTCTTTTTATTAAAATATGAAATTGTTATTTGTTTTATCTTTAAAAATTTAAATAGATAAAGAGAAAAGTTAATAAGAAAGTATTATTTGATTTTTAAAAATTAAAATCCTTTTTTAATGATTTTTAAAAAAGTTTTTCACATTTTGTGAAATATCTGTGGAAACTCCACCTATAAATTCTCTTACAAAAGAATTTGCTCTTATTAAAAAATATATACCACCAATATAAATAAATTTATTAAATAAATTAGTTGAAGAAAAATCCATTGAAAATAAAATTAACAAAACTAATGAAACTATAACTTGAATAAATAATAAAGAAAAAATGTTTTTAAACCAAGATTTAAAAAACCAATTTGTTGAAGATATACTTAGAGATAGAAAAGCAAATGGTGAAAGAAGAATGAATACCTTTAACATTATATATCTTAAAGAATAAGAAAAAACTAAACTTAGTAAAGAAACGGTTAAAATTCCTTTTATAAGGCCATCTAGAGAAAATATATTTATAGTAGCTTTATCAATTGACATTGTATCATTTATAATATTAATTAATTCAGAAAAATTCAAATCTTTATGATAGAAAGAATATCCTAAATCACAAATTGCCGAAGAAATATTAAAATTTAATGATATAATTAAATCAATTATAAAAAAAGAGCAATTCATAAAAATACCACAAACAATTAATTTTATTAAGAAACTAGAAGGCCTTTCTATATTAGAAAAAACTAAATGTAACATTAAGTATTTAACAGAATAATAAATTAAAAATCCAATTAATAAAGAATTTGCAATTAAAAGTATTCCATCAGAAGTAGATTTTCCAAATATATTTTCAAAATTATTATTATTTAAAATAGATGAATCTATAAAAGTTATTTTATCTAAAATAGAATAAAGGCTATTATCTATTGAACTAAATAAATTACCAATTATAGTATTAATAGTATCAATTATAATTTGAGTAATGTTTTCACTTTGTTCCAAAATACCTCCTAACCAACTAAAGATTTAATAGCTGATAATATCAAATCAATAGCTAATATAAATGCGTATGAAAATAAAGAACCTTTTATTAATTTTTTTCCTGTTCTAATTTTTTCCTCATCACCAAAACTAAATTTTTTCATAAACACACCTGTACCAACAGCAACAGCTGCGGCAGGAGTAGATATTTTTAAAATCCAAGTTTCAATTTTTTCAAAAGCAGTATTAATTTTTTCTACAATTTTAGGCTCAGCAGCAAAAGAAAATGTGCCAAAGAATAAAACAAATAAAAAAGATAAAAATACAATAAATAAAAATATAGATAATTTATTTTTTATAGTTAAATGTTTTTTCAATAATAAAACCTCCTTAATTTTTTTTGAAATATGGAATCATATTTAATTTGCAAGGTGTATAAATTTTATTTCCATCAGATAAAAAGGTTAAAGCAGTAAAAGTTTGTAATTTTTGAGTAAAAAAATTAGTATCAAAAATATAATCATTTTGCATATAGGTACTAAAAGTTTCAGAAATATTAGAATTTTCAGAATTTAAACTATTTGTAATATAACTAAATCTAGTTTCTTTGGCACTTTCAGATATACTTTTTGAAAATTTTTCTTTATCTTCTTTCCCTAATTGTTTTTGAACTTCTTCAATAGTAAAAATATCATCAGTTCTGTACCAAATTTTATTAATTAAATTTTGAATAATTACTTTTACATAAGCTTCATCTTTTATAGTAGTTTTCAAAGAAGAATAACTTTGAGTACTTACAATATTAATACATTTTGCCTCTCTACTAAGAGAAAAAAATTCACTATCTGTTTTTGAAGCAAATTTATCATACTCATCACAAATAAAAACAGATGGAAATACAGTATTTTTTGATAAATTAGACATTACCTCTGTTTGAAAATCTAATTTTAAATATGTAGCAATTATTCTAGAAAGCAAGCTATATTCAGAGATATTCATATTTAAAACTACAATTTTACCATTTGCTAATACTTCAGAAAATCCAGTAAATGAAAGTTTAGATAGTGGAGAACAAAATGTAGACATTACATCATAGTCTGAAATAAAAGTATTTGTAATTCTAGTTATTTCAGAAATTAAAATAGCTTTTGTTCTTTGGTCAAGAAAATCAAATTCTTTTTGAAAAAAATCTAAACTAGAATTTAGGTCGTAAATATCTTTTTGAGATAATTTTGAAGAAATAAATAAATCTTTTAATATAGAAATCTTTTCTTTATAATAATTTGGAATAGTAATTAATTTATGGAGTTCTAAAAAGGTGACATATCCATTATTATAGAGTCTGCATAATTTAATACATTCAGATAAAATAGTTTCAGCTTTATCTAACCAATAAGATTCAGAGTTATTTTCTGAAAATAAAGTTAAAATAGTTTTTAATCTATTTGCTAATATTTGAGGCTTTAAGTTAGGTTTATGCAAAGGATTATAAAAAGTGTCAGAATTTAAACTAATTACAATTAAATCAGAATATAGATTATATTTATTAACATATTCTAAAACTTGTTTATAATAATTTCCTTTGACATCAAGAATCAACATTCCGAGCTTTTTATTAGGATTAGAATAATTATATTTAATTAATTGTTCAGTAAATGGATACATAGCACTAGAAGTTTTACCAGAGCCAATAGTTCCTGTGATTAAGAAATTTTGATATAATCCAGATTCTTGAATATAAATATTAGAATTAGAAATAGAGTCAAAACCAATTAATAAATTTAATTTAGAAGAATTTAAATCATTTGAAAAAGATGGAGAAAGAATTTTTTTATTCCTTTTAACATTATTATTTGAAACTTTTTCTAATAATTTCTTAACAAAACGAGTATAGATAAAATTACTAAAAACTAAATTAGAAAAAATAAATGTAAAAATATAAGTTATTTTAATATAATGCCATAAATCAGGATTTTTAGAACAAATATCAAAAGGATGTACTGCATAAGGAATTATAATTTCATCAGCAGTGTATAATGGATAAAAAAGTTCAATAGCAAAAAAAGAAGAGACAATGAGGACAAATAGAGAAAAAACCAATCTTTTTAACATAAGACAAAAAATACCTCCTAATTAAATAATTTTTTTTTGATTTTTAATTTTGAACCTTGTTGATTATGAAAAATTTTTATATCGAAATAAGTATATAAGGTATATAAAGTAATAAAAATATTAATAATAAAAGATATAAAATAAAGATTTAAAATGTTGAAAATAAAATCACCACCTTACAATTTTTACCATAATACAATATTTTTTAAGTTTTGTCTATACTTTTTAGGAAAAATATGTTAAAATTATGAAAATTGCTAATTATTTAGCAAGGTATAAATCAAAAGGAGGATTAATATGAATTTTAATAAAGATACAAGAATAGGAGAATTATTAGAAAAAGCTCCAGAAAAAGCTGAAATATTATTAGATGTGGGAATGCACTGTTTAGGGTGTCCAGCATCACAAATGGAAACATTAGAAGAAGCTTGTGCAGTACATGGAATAGATGTTGAAGATGTATTAGAAAAATTAAATGCATAATTTTTAATTAATAAGGAAAAAATATATGTATATTAAATATATTTTATTATAATATAAGAAATTATTACATTAAAGATTAGAAATGAATATTTTATAATTATGTAATGAGTAATAAAATTATTTAACTCATTACATAATTATAAAAAAATAAAAAATACAATATTTGAATTTATGTCTAAAATTTATAAAATGTTAATAAAATTTTAGGTAATAAAGTAAAAAATATATTAATTGTGTAGAAATAAAATGAAAAACAAACAACAAAAATAAAATTAATATTAGTGATAAAACCCTGAAAATGCACATTTTTTGTCGAAAAAAGAAAAAAATAATAAAATTTTTAAAAAATTTTAAAAAATGTATTGACAAATATAAAAAAATATTGTAATATAAATAAGCATTACGAATGCAACAAAGAAATGGGCTATTAGCTCAGGTGGTAGAGCACTTGACTTTTAATCAAGTTGTCCCGCGTTCGAGTCGCGGATAGCTCACCAAAAGAACTAAATAAACGAAAGCTTATTTAGTTCTTTGTATATTAGGCCCCTTGGTCAAGCGGTTAAGACACCGCCCTTTCACGGCGGAGACATGGGTTCGATTCCCGTAGGGGTCACCAATTTTGCCACTTTAGCTCAGTTGGCCAGAGCATCGCACTTGTAATGCGAGGGTCATCCGTTCGAATCGGATAAGTGGCTCCATAATAAAGGTCATTGGTTTTGAGAAAACTCTTAATTAATGGCTTTTTTTATTGTATATGAAATTAATTTTGATTTATTAACAAAATAATGTTAAAATATAAAAAATAAAAGTAAAGGAATAAAACTAATATGAATAAAGTAGTAATAATAACAGGAGCATCAAGAGGAATAGGAAGAGAAATAGCAAAAACATTAGCAAAAAAAGGATTAAAGGTAATAGCGAATTATAATAAATCACAAAAAGAAGCAGAAATATTAAAAGAAGAATTAAAAAATGAAAATATTGAAATTGATATTTTTAAGGCAGATGTGTCAAAAAGGGAAGAATGCAAAAAATTAGTAAACTTTGTACTTGAAAAATATAAAAAAATTGATATTTTAATTAATAATGCAGGGATAGACAAATGTCAATTAATAACAGAAATAACAGACGAAGATTGGAATAATTTAATTAATACAAATTTATATTCAGCATTTTGTATGTGTCAAGAGGTTTTACCTAATATGATACATAATAAAGATGGAAATATAATAAACATATCATCAATATGGGGAATAGTAGGGGCTTCACAAGAAATTATGTATTCAATAACAAAAGCAGGACTTGATGGATTAACGAAATCACTAGCAAAAGAAGTAGGTCCTTCAAATATAAGAGTAAATTCTATTGCACCTGGTTTAATAGACACAGACATGAATAAAGAATTAACAGAAGCAGAAATAAATTATATAAAAGAAGAAACACCTCTTCAGAAAATTGGAAATGTAAATGACATTGCCAAATGTGTTAACTGGCTAATAGAAGACAATTTTACAACAGGACAAGTTATATCTATTAATGGTGGGTGGATTATAACCTAAAAAGAAGAAACAAAAGTGATATAAAATTTACTTTTGTTTCTTATTTTGGATTACAAAAAACATTATTCATTTTGAATATAGATAGCTATTAAATTAAAAAAATCATATATCAAGATATAATCTTAATATATGATTTTTTTATACTAATTTTCTTCAGTTTTAACATTTTTCTTTTTATAATTACCAGAAATAATTTTTGGTAAATATGAAATAATTTTATATACAGCTAAACGAATTTTTTTACTCCATAAATAAACTTTTCTTAATTTTCTAGGAGAAGATAAAGAATTAGATTCATTATCTAAAACTAATAATTCAGTAGGTAATTTTTCCAAATTAAAAATATAATTTTTTCCATCATTATTATCCCACTCGTTATTTCCATTTCTAAAACAGAAATTAAAAGATTCACCTTCACCTAATTGGATTTCAGCTTGAAATCCTAAATCTGTTTTTTCCATTTTTATATCATTTATATTATCCCAATTTATTCCAAAACCATAATGAATAAAAACTTCTTCAGAAGCATCCTGAAAAAATTTACCTGTATATGAAATTTTAACTTTACTATTTTCAACTAATTTATCTGTATTAAAAAAAATATTCTTTGTTAATTCCATAGATACTCTCTCCTTGTTTATCTTTTGCTACAAATATTATAATATTAAATTTTACAATCTTCAAGCATTTTTGGTAAAAACAAACAAAATAACAAAAATGTAATTAAATTGTAACTTATTTGTAATATAAACAAAAAGAGAAGAAAAAATAGAAGGTATTTAAAAATAATAAATGAATATTATTGATATAGGGACAATAATAAATTTAAAAATATAAATGAGTAATTTATAAGTATTATAAAATCGAGTAAAAACAAATAATTTTTTAAAAATATTGTCAAAAAAAATAGAATATGGTACTATTTAATTAGAATATTTAAAGGGGTAGATTGAATGAAGGAAAAAACTATTGAAGAAAAAAAAGAAATTAATAATGATTCTAATTTAATAGAGAAAAAAAATGTTGAAGAGCCAAAAAAAAATATAGAAGAGAAAGAAACTAGTACAATACAAAAAGAAAAAAAACAAGAAAAAAAATTAAGAGAAGAAAAAGAAGATAAAAAAACAAAAAAAGAAATTGTTAAAGAAAACGAAAAAAAGAATAAAGAGAAAAAAGAGAAGCATTCAAAAAAGGAAAATAAAGATAAAGAACAAAAAGATAATGACACAGAGAGTAAGTTTAAAAAGATAGAGAATAATAAAAAAGCTAAATCAGAATTTGAAAAAATGAAAGATCAAAAAGAACAAACTATAAAAAAACGTAAAAAAAGAAAAAGAACAATAATAATAAGTTTAATTTTAGTAATAGTAATGGCAATTTTCTCTACAATATTTGCATTCATAAATATAAACAATGAAAAAATAATAAGTGGTGTTACAATAAAAGGTATAGAAGTTTCAGGACTAACAAAAGAAGAAGCAATGGCTAAATTAGAAACAATATATTCTGAAAAGTTAGAAAAAGATTTAAAAGTAAAATATGGTGAATATGAGTCAGAATTAAATCCAACACTTATGGAAGTAAAATATGATATTGAAAAGGCAGTAAATGAAGCATATTTACTAGGAAAAGATGGAAATATATTCATAAATAATTACAAAATTTTAAGCACATTGATACAGAAAAAAGATATAAATGTTGAAATGACACTTAATGAAGAAATAACAAAACAAACCATAAATGATATGGGACAAAATTTATCAGGAATAATGTTAGAATCAAGTTATACTATTGAAGGAAACAAACTAATTATAACAAAAGGAAAAGATGGAATAGTTATAGATACAGATACATTATTAAATAAAATAAAACAAAATTTAAATGATATAAATAAAACAGAAGAATATATAGAAATTCCAACAATAAATAAATCACCTGCACCTATTGATATTGACAAGATACATAGTGAAATATATAAAGAAGCAAAAGATGCATATTATACAAAAAATCCATTTACGGTATATCCAGAAATAGAAGGTGTAGATTTTGATGTAGAAGCAGCTAAAAAGATGATCGAAACAGAAAATAAAGAAGAATATGTAATACAATTAAAAATAACAAAACCAAAAGTAACAATAGACCAAATAGGGCCAGAAGCATTTCCAGATCAATTATCAACATTTAAAACTAGATATGATGCAAGTGACAAAGATAGAACAACAAACTTAATACTTGCTTGTAAAAAATTAGACGGAAAAGTAATAATGCCAGGAGAAACATTTTCATATAATGCAACTTTAGGTCCAAGAAGCACGGCAACAGGATATAAAAATGCAAAAGTATATGAAAATGGAGAAGTAGTAGATGGAATAGGTGGAGGAATATGTCAAATATCTTCAACTCTATATAATGCAGCATTAATGGCAGACATGGAAATTGTAGAAAGAAGAAATCATCAATTCGTAACATCTTATGTAGGAGCTGGAAGAGATGCAACAGTTGTATATGGATTAACTGATTTTAAATTTAAAAATACTAGAAAATATCCAATAAAATTAAAAGCTTCTTCTGTAAGTGGAATTGCAACAATATCAATTTTTGGAATAAAAGAAGAAGAAAGAGAATATACATACACATTTAAAACAAATACAATATCTACAATACCATTTACAACAAAATATGTAGAAGATGCGAATTTAAAACCGGGAGAAGAAGTGGTTAAACAAAAAGGTGCAAATGGTTTAGTAACACAAACATATATGACAAAAATGAAAAATGGAAAGATAATATCATCACAGTTATTATCTAAGGATACATATAGTGCAATGCAAAAAATTATTAGAAGGGGAAAAGCGAAAACAACAGCTGTTCCAGAAAATAAACCGGCAGGTAATGAAGAAAATAAAGTTCAAGACAAAATAGATACAAATACACAAAATGATGATAAACAAGAAAATTTAATACAATAAAAATAGATAGGCTGACCTATAATAAAAAATATTTTAGGCCAGTCTTTTTTTATTTTTCCGTATAAAATAAATGAAAATAACATAAAAAATTATGATATTTTTACGTATTTATCTTTAATAATATTCTTATCAAAATATCAAATAATTAAAATGTAAAATCATAATGTAATAATTTTGAAATAAAAATGTAAATAAAAAGATAAAAGTATTAGATATTTAAAATCCCTAAATGAATATAAGAGAATGATAATTGGAGGAAAAAAAATCTATTGAAAAAAACAAAAAATAGCTTAAAATATAATTATCATATTATAAATTATTGTAAAGAGGGATTGCATATGAAGAATTTTTATGAAAATTGCATAAAGAAAAAAATGAATAAAAAAATGGTAGTTATAGGTATTACTATAACTTTATTAAGCATATTAATAATAAACAATAGTTTTGTAGTAAAAGCGATAGAACAAATAAATGTTAAAGAAGAAAATGAAGAAAGTAAGATAACAATAAATCAAGAAATTGAAAAGTATGTTAAGCTAGAAAATGGACAAACATTGTTACAAGAAAAAATTTGCGTAGAAATGGAAGATTTTAAAGAAAAAGAATATGAAATAATAAAGGAAAAAGCACCTAAAATTCAAAATCAATTCCCAGAATCAACAATAGTTTTACTTAATGGCAATAAAATAGATGAATCACTTTATAAATATAAACCAGAAAGTGGAGAAATAGAAATAACAATAAAAAAAGAAAACAATATTGAATATTGGAGAAATGAAAAAGAAGAGTATAAAATAATTTATAAATATAAAAATTTAGATATAACAGAAGAAAATATAATTTTAGATACAGAAATAATAACTAAATTAGAAAATACAAGTAGTGAAATAAAAAACAAAAACACAAAAGATATAAAATTGATTGAAAGTGGAGAGAATGTTTCTATATCAGGAAAAATGACAAATGAAATATATAAAGGATATATATATGAAAATGAGGAAAATGAAACAACATTTAATGAGATATACAATGTAGAAATTTCTAATAAGGAAGATGTAAATGAAATTTTTATAAAAAATGGAGAAACATATTTTATGAAAGATAATTCTAAAAAAATAGATGTAAAAGGTAATATATGTTTTAAAAGTACTAAAATTTTAAAAGATGATATGTTAAATATATTAGGCGAAAAAGGAACAATTACTATAAAAAATGAGAATGGAGATATATTGTCTGTAATAAACAAGGATACAAAAGAAGACGAATATGGAATTATAGAAATAACTTATAATGAAAAAGATGTAAAAAATTTAGAAATAACAACAACAAATCCTATTAATGAAGGTAGTTTAAAAATAGTAAATAGTAAAGCAATATTACCAAATACCGAATATTCAAAAAAAGAATTAAAAGAATGTAATAAATTAAAGCAACAAATAAGTGCAAATGAAAGTAACTATGAAATAGAATCAAATTTATTAGATACAACTTTACAAGCAGATTTTAATGTGAATAAAACAGAATTATCTACAATGATGGAAAATCAAGAGATAGAAATAAAAACAATATTAAAATCATATAACAATACAATGGATTTGTATGAAAATCCAACAATAAAAATAACACTACCAGAAGAAATAGAAGAAATTACATTAAAAGAAGAACCAAAAATTTTATACAATGAAGAGTTAAAAATAAAAAATATAAATATAGAAAAAAATGAAATAAATATTCAATTAGAAGGAAACCAGACAAAATACAATGAAGAAGCAATTGAAGGAACAGTGATAGATTTAATATTTAATGTAAAATTAAATAAAGAAGCTACAAATGCAAAAAAAAGTATTAATATGATAGTACAAAATCAAAATAAAGAAATAAATTTAGAAAAAGAAATAAATATAATTTCTCCAAAAGAAATTATATCATTAAATAATATAAAAGAGTTAGGAATAGAAACCTATGGAATTGAAGAAGATTCAATTATAAACATAGACAGAAAAGACAAGAAAAAACAAATAAGCATAAATTCTCAAATTATAAATAATAAAGAAAAAGAAATATCAAAAGTAAAAGTTATAGGTGAATTTCCAACAAATGGAGAAAGACAAGTAAGAAAAAATAAAATAGAAAATAACTTAAACTTAGAATTAAATTCAAAAATTAATATAGAAGGAAAAGAATGTAAGATTTATTATACAGAAAATAATAATGCGACAGAAGAGTTAGATAATGTAGAAAATGGATGGCAGGAAAATTTTGATGAATTAACTAATGTAAAGAAATATATGATAATAATAAACAAAATTGCTCAAAATGAAAAAATTGAATTTAATTATAAAGCAACAATACCAGAAAATTTAGATTATAATCAACAAGCAATTGAAGGATATAGAGTAATATATGATAATGAAGAAACACAATCAGAAGAAGTCATAGAATCAACATATATAGAAATGACAACAGGAAAAGGTCCAGTAATAGAGGGAGATTTGAAAGGCTTTATAGGAGAAAAAGAAATAGTAGAAAATACAAACTTAAAAGCAGGAGAAGAAATTACTTATAAAATAAATCTAAGAAATACTGGTACAGAAGACTCAGAGAATGCAAAAATAAGTTTAGATATACCAACTGGAATGTATTATAAGAAAGACAAAAGCAAAAGAAATTTAGAATTGGACTTAGGAAATATAAAAGCAAATGAAAACAAAAATATAAATATTGGTTTAGTGGTAGATGAAAATTTAGCTGAAACAAAAAGTATAGAAAGTAAGGTAAAAATAAAATACAAAGATATTGAAAAAGAAACAAATATTATTAAATATAATATAGTTCCTTCTGAAATTATAGGGAAAATAGAGATGATAACAAATAATGAAACAACATTTATAGAAGGAGATATAATAGAATATAGAGCAACAGTAAAAAACAATAGTAATGAAAAATTAGAAAACATAAAATTTAAATGGAACATACCAGAATTTTGTAAAATAAATTCACAATCAATTTTAGGCAAAGACAATTGGCCAGAAACAAATTTTAAACCTGATGAAATTATAAATATTAAAAGTTTAGAACCAAAAGAAAGTGTAAAAATAAGCCTGTTTGTAAGTATTGGAGAAGTAGTAAAGGAAAATGAAAAATTGGTTGTAGGTGCAACAATAGAAAAAGGTGAGAATAAGTACATAGTACCATCTTCAGAAGAAATGCCAGTATATAGTATGAACAATTTTGAAATATCTATGGAAGCCAATAATGAAAATGGATTTGTAGAGTCAGGAGAAGAAATTATATATAAAATATTTGTAATTAATAAAAATACAATAAAAGCTACACCAATTATATTAGACAAAATACCAGAGCAATTAAAAATAAATGAAATAACAATAAATGGAGAAGAACCTAAAAAAGGTGAAATCGAAGAAAAAGAAAACAATAATATATATATACATACAGAATTTCAAGCAGGAGAGAAAAAAACAATAACAATAAAAACTTTAGTAAATAAAAAAGAATTAGCAGTACAAGACGAACAAATAGAAAATAAAGCAATATTAACAACTGAAAAACAAAAAAGAATAGAAAGTAATTCTGTAAAACATATAATTAGCAGAAAAAATGATAATGAAAACAATAATAATAATGGACCAAATGAAAATAATAAAGAAGAATATAAAATAAATGGAATAGTTTGGGAAGATACTAGTAAAGATGGGATATTAGATAATCAGGAAAAAAGATTAAAAGATATAGAAGTATTTTTGATGAATGTAAAAACAAACAAAATAGAAGTTGATGAAAATGGAAATGCAATAAAAACAAAAACTTTAGAAGATGGTAGTTATATATTATCTAATATAAAAGAAGGAGAATATTTAATAGTATTTAAATATGACAATACTAAATATAAAATAACAACATATAAAGCAGAAGGAATAAGTGAAGAAAAAACATCAAAAGCAATAAATAAGAAAATGAACATTGAGGGAACAGATGACATTTATGGAGTAACAGATACAATAAAAGTATTAGATAAAAACATTTCTAATATAAATATGGGATTAATAGAAACAGAGAAATTCGACTTAAAATTAGATAAATATATAAAGAATGTTAAAGTAGAAAATAGTGCCATAAAAAATATTTATGATTATAAAAATACACAATTAGCAAAAGTAGAGCTTGATGCAAAAGAAATAAACAACACAAAATTAACAATAGAATATAATATTGTTATAAGTAATCAAGGAGAGATTCCAGGTTATATAAAAAATGTTGTAGACTATATTCCAAAAGGATTTAGTTTTAATAAAGAAAAAAATAAAGGATGGTATGAAAAAGAAGGAAACTTATATAATGAAAGTTTAGCTAATGAGAAATTAAATCCAGGTGAAGCAAAAATAATAACATTAACACTTGAAAAAAATACAAATGAAAAAGAAATGGGAACATATTCAAATTTAGCAGAAATAAAAGAAAGTTATAATGAATTAGGAATACAAGATATAAATTCTAAAGAAGGAAATAAAAAAGAAGGAGAAAATGATATAAGTACAGCATCAATAATTATCAGTATAAAAACAGGAGAAAGCATATTATATATTACATTAATTATTTCATGTGTTTTAATAATAGCAGTAGGAATTGTATTTATAAAGAAAAAAGTACTTAATATAAAATAAAAGAAAGGAGGTAGAGATGGATAGATTAAAAAATAGAAAATATGTTGCTTGTATAATTATAATGTTCTTAATATTAATATTTTTAAAAGGAAATACTGTACAAGCGCTTTGGTTAGGACAAACAGGAATAACTATTAATGTAACACCAGGACTTACAGGAGCTCACTTTAATATGAGCAATCCAGGAACAAATGCATATTGTATTCAGCAAGGACAAAGATTAAATGATTATAACAATGATGGAGCAATGTTTAAAGTAACTAGGCAAGTTCACATATCAGGAGATGAAGCACACTGGGAAGCAATCAATGGAGCATCAGCGACAAAAAAAGATCCATTAAATGTACAAATGGCTTGGATTATAAATCAGGGAGATCCAGGAAGTAACCATATAGCAGGTTACTACTCTGAAAAACAAAAAGCAATTTATCAAATATTTCAATCTTGGAGTGATATGTTGGGAATGTCAGGAGGATTAGCAATAAATGGTGGATCATATACATCATATTTTGTAAATGAATCTGCCAAGTATTATGAATCTTGGAAAAGTCAAACAGATGCATATGTAAATAATAATACTCCAGATATAAAAAATATGAAGAAGGAAGTATACAAAGATCCATCATCGGGAAAAGAATATATTCAAGTAGGCCCAATAAATTTAACATATAATTCTAGATATAAAAATGCAACTGTGTATAATCAAAATGGTTCACCTGTAAAAGTAAAATATGCAAGATATGAAGGTAATACTTTAAGACTATATGACAATATAAATGATGCATCAAAATCAAATCAAAATTTTTATATAATGGTAGATACATCTGAAAATGTTAGTACAATAACATTGAAAGCAACTGTAACTGCAAATAGACAAGATTTATCAGCTGATGTTTGGGTATTACAAGAACAGAGCAATATGGGAAGACAAAATTGGATAGTAGCAGAGGGACAAATAAATAATAAATCAACTAATGCAGAAATAACAATTGGACCAATAGAAATATTAGGAAACTTAAAAATAAAGAAAATAGACATAGATAGCAAAAAGCCATTGGCCAAAGTTGGATTTAAATTATACTATAAAAATGCAAATAAATATGTAGAAAGTGCAGATGGAAATAAAGTAGCAACATATACAAGTGATATAAACAAGGCAAAAGAATTTTTTACAGATAGTAATGGAATAGTAGAGATAAAAAAATTAAAAATGGGAGAATATATAATATATGAAACAAAAAACCCTAATCAAGGATATGAACATATAACTACTCCTGTAAATGTAAAAGAAATACAAGTAAATAAACCTAAAAATGAAGTTACTATTGGAAATAAAAGAAAATATGTGGATTTGTCAGGAATAGTATGGGAAGATATTGGAGATGGAAAACAAACATATAGAAACAATTTATATGGCTCAGAAGACAAACTAATTGAAGGAATGACAGTAAAATTGTTGGAAAACGGAAATGAAGTAATGAAAACTACAACAGACAAAAGTGGTAAATACATATTTAAGGAAGTAGAAATAGATAAATTATCAAGCTACTATATATCTTTCACATATAATGGAATGAGCTATGAATGTGTTCCAAAAAGTTTAGATAAAGCAAATGGAAGCAAAGCGACAGAAGGAAAAGAGAGAGAAAAATTCAATAATAGATTTGCAGAAATAAAAAATGGAGAAGCAATAGGAACTAATGGAAATAAGACACCAATAGAATATAATAAAAACGATAAAAAATACGAAAGTCAAATCGATTTAGGCAAGAAAGAAACTAATGGAAAAAAACCATATTATGGAGTATATGAAAAATATACAATAACATCAAATACATACAATGCATACAATGGTTATTTGAATTCGATAAAGACACCAGATGAAATTAGAAAAAATGATATCAAAGAAATAACAGACATAAATTTAGGGATATTTTTAAGAGAGCAACCAAATGCATCACTAATTAAAGACTTAAATAATGTAAAAGTATCAATAAAAGGACAAACACATACATATAATTACAGAGAGAGATTTAATAATTCTAAAGTATATACAGAAGGCAAAGAATTAAAAGACTTAGAAACGCAGATAAAATTTCAGGGTAAATATTCTGAAATGACATATTCAAGACCATTATATGCTTCAGATATTTCATATGAAGGAACAGATGAATTGACAGTTAGGGCAATATATGAAATAGGTCTAATAAATAAAAGTACAAATTTAAAAATGAAAGTATCAGAAATACATGATTATTTTGATAGTAAATATGAATTAAAAGCAATTGGAAGGAAAATAGATAAAAAAGGATATGTAATTGATGATACATCAATAAAAAGACAAGAACTAAGTGAACAAAACAACTATAAACATATTCAAATATCAACTAATATAATAATAGAACCTCAAAAAGAAGAAAAAATATATGTAGAATTAGAAGTATCAAAAGATAAAATAGTAGAAATTTTAGATGGTAATAAGAACATAAAATTAGACAATATAGCAGAAATAGGAAGATATGGAACATTAGATCCAAATGGAAATGTATATGCAGGTATAGATGAAAATTCAGAACCAGGAAATGCAAATCCTTTAGATCCAAAAACATATGAAGATGATACTGATAAAGCTCCAGGATTGAGTTTAATTTTACAAAAAAATGCTAGAAAAGTAACAGGAAAAGTATTTTTAGACAATATAGAAACCTCTAAAGCTCCAACAACAATTATGACCGGAGAAGAAAGAAAAGGAAATGGACAGTATGATAACGGGGAAAAAGGAATAAAAGATGTAGAAATTAAATTAGTATATGCTGATAACCCAGATAAAGTAGCAAAAATTTATGATGAATCTTCAAAAACGCTTACAAAAGATGCAATTGTAAAAACAAGTGCAGAAGGTGATTTTGAAATTAGTGGTTTTATACCAGGAAATTACGAATTAAAATATATCTGGGGAGATAAAGAATATAAAGTTCAAAACTATAAAGGAACAGTAATAGATGAAAGCATATGGAATAAAAATGAACAAAATAACGAATGGTATAAAACAACAGAACCTCGTTACTCAGATGCGGTAGATAATTATGAAACAAGACAAAATATAGATAATCAAACTAAAAAAGTAATAAATTCTAATATAAAGACAATTAATGATTATATAGAAGGCTCAAAGCTAGTGCTAAAAGATGGGGCAGAAGAAACAATGATAACAAAGATGGATTCTAAAACTCAAGACTTTAAAGTCAATATAGAATATAGTAATGAAAGTTCAGATATAAAAGAAGAGTTTGAAAAAAATCCAGACGGAAGCTTAAAATTAGATTCAGAAGGAAATCTAATATCAAAAGAAGAATTTAAAAATACATTAAAGAATGTAGATTTTGGAATTGTAGAAAGACCAAAACAACAATTAAATATAGAAAAACATATAAAACAATTAAAAATAACACTTCCTAATGGAGAAATATTGGTAGATGCAAAAGTGGAAAAAGGACCAGATGGAAAATATCATTTAGCAGAAAAAACTCCATATACAGTATATTTACCAAGAAGTAATTCAGCAGAAGGAGCAATAAAAATAGAAATAGACCAAGAATTAATAGAAGGTGCAAAGCTAGATGTAATATATGAAATAACTGTAAGAAATACAAGCGAATTAGATTATATTTCAGAAGGATATTATAAATTTGGAAATCCAAAAGAAAATCCAGTAAAATTAACACCAAGTATAATAGACTATTTAGATGAAAGTTTGATAATAACAGATAAAGTAACACTAGACAAATGGAATAAACTTTCTCTAGAAGACAAAAAAGAGTTATTTAAAAATGGTAGCTTAGATGAAAATTTGAAAAAATACATAGAAAAATTGAAAAGCATACAAACACATATAAGTGAAAAACCACTAAAAGCTACCGAAGAAACAAAAGTAGAATTAATATCATCAAGATTACTTTCAAAGAACGATGAAATAATTCTAAGTAATAAAACAGAAATAATTGAAATAGATAAAACAGGAGGAAGACCACCAATACCAATACCAGGAAACTTTAATCCATTAACAAATGAGCCAAGAGAGCCAGATGTTGATACCTCAGAGGAAATAATTATTATACCACCTACGGGATTGTCAAATAATAAAATAATTTATATTATATTAGGAATATCAACTTTAGGAATATTAACATCAGGAATAATTCTAATAAAAAAATATGTTTTAAAGAAATAATAATAAAGTAATTATTATAGTTAAGAATGAACCTAGATTATTGGATTTTATTTCAATAATCAGGTTCATTTTAATTTAAAACTATTGACAATGAAAATAAAAGAGAATATAATATAAAAGTATTTGATAATTTAATTGTAAATATGCACCATTAGCTCAGTTGGTAGAGCAACAGACTCTTAATCTGGAGGTCCTCGGTTCGAACCCGAGATGGTGCACCAATAAATAGAAAAAGTACATATATGAGTTCTACTTTTTGTAGTATATTTCATATATGTATTTTTTATTTGCTAAATTAAAGTTTATAAAAGTAACACAAAAATAGTAACAATATTAATATTGAAAATGATATTTATTTATGATAGCATATTATGAGAAAGAGGAAAAAATGAAAGAAAAATTAAAAAATAGTAAATATTTATTGATAATATTAATATCATCAATAATAATTTCATTACCACTATTAAAAAGTAATATAGATGTATATTTCGATGATGGAATACAACATATAGGAAGAGCATATGAAACATATTTAGAAATACAAAACAGAGGTAATCCAAAAGTCTTATCAAATTTAACAAATGGATTTGGATATAGTTGGGACTTATTTTATGGACCGTTATCAACAGCCTTAATATTAATCGCAAAATTAATAACAGGAACATTTATAAATAGCTATAAATTAGTATTATTTGTAGGAATATTACTTTCTGGAATTACAATGTATAAATTTATTAGTAAATTAACAGATAGTAAAATAACAGCTACAATAGCAAGTATTTTATATATGACAATGCCATATCATCTAAATGATATGTATATTAGAAATGCGTTAGGAGAATTTTTAAGTTACATATTTATTCCGCTAGTATTTTTAGGCATGTACAAATTATTTAATAAAGAAAAAGGCGAATGGACTATAAGTGTAGGGGCAATACGGACTAATTATTACACATAATTTAATGAGCATACTTACTGCAATAATGGCATTTATATATTTATGTATAAATATTAAAAAATTAAAAGATATAAAAATAATAAAAAAGCTATTTATAAATATAATATTAATAATGATGGTTAGTGCATTTTTTTGGATTCCATTATTAGAAACATATAATTTTGCAGAATATGAAGCATATCAAGAAGATGCAATGGCAACAAAAAAATCATTCATGGATAGTGGATTAGAAATAAAACAATTATTTACTACATCAACATATTCAGAATATGTATATGAAATAGGTCCTCATATTATAATAATGCTAATTTTATCCATATTTGCAATTAAAAATATTATAAAGAAAAAATATAAAAAAGAATATATATTATTTTTTATATTAGGATTTTTGAGCATATTCATGTCAACTAAATATTTTCCATGGCAAATATTTAATGAAAAAGTAGCAATAATACAATTTACATGGAGAATGTTAGTATTTAGCGATTTTTTCTTTGTCATAATTTGTGCAATAAATATAGAAAATGTAATAAAGAAAACGAAAATAGCAGATGTAATTATTATTTCAACAATTGCAATATTATATTGTATGACATTAAATAGATTTATACCAGTAAATGACAAAGTTTTAGAAATAAATGAGTGGAATATAGGTAATGTTACAAAAAATAAAACTGAAGCAATTGTAGCAATGGGGAAAGGAGAATATTTGCCAGTAAACAGCAATAAAAATAGAAAATATATACTTGAAAGAGAAAATACAATTGAAATTTTAAAAGGTAGTGGAAATATAAAAAGTTTAGAAAAAAATGGACAGAAATTAAAAGCAAATGTAGAAATATTTAAGGATAATACTATTTTAGAATTACCATACATATATTATCCAGGATATAAAATAGAATTAAATGAAGAAGAAATAAAAGGTTTTGAAAGTGCAAATGGATTTTTAGCAATTTCAATGAATAAAAATAATAAAGGAATTATAGAAGTAAATTATGAAGAAACAATATTAATGAAGATATCAAAAGTAATATCAGTTATAGGAATAATAGCATTTATAGTATATATAAATATAGAAGAGATAAAAAAATTGTATATAAAATTTAAAATATTATAAAAAATCAAATATTTATTACGAATTAATCATAGAATAGTACACTAATTGACAAAAGCAAATAAAAAGGCTAAAATAAATATGTTAGGAGGGGATTTTATGTTAAAAATATATAATACAGACATAGAAACAAATAGAATAGAAGAAATAAAAGAATTTAAAAAAGGAAGTTGGATAAGTTTAATAAACCCCTCAGAGGTAGAAATAAGAAAAGTATGTGAAAATGTAAATATTCAAGAAGACTTTATAAGAGATGCTTTAGATTACGAAGAAAAAGCCAGAATTGATGCAGAAGAAGATGATGGAACAATATTATTTGTAATAGATGTACCAATAATAGAAAAAAATGAAGAAAATGATGTATATACAACAATGCCATTAGGAATGATAGTAGTAAGAGATGACTTTTTTATAACAGTATCATTAAAGAAAAATAAAGTAATAGAAGATTTTGAAAAAAGAAAAATTAAAAATTTTCAAACTTATAAAAAAACAAGATTCATATTCCAAATATTTTATTTAAACTCATCATATTTTTTAAATTACCTAAAACAAATAAATAAGGAAACAGAAATAGCAGAATATATATTAAAAAATTCTATGAAAAACAAAGAATTATTAAAATTATTGAGTTTAGAAAAAGGTTTAGTATATTTTACAACATCACTAAAATCAAATGAAATTGTCATGGAAAAGACAATGAGAGGAAAAATAATAAAATTATATGATGATGATGAAGATATATTAGAAGATGCTATCATAGAAAACCGACAAGCAATAGAAATGTCGCAAATATATAGCAATATTTTAAATGGAACAATGGACGCATATGCTTCAATTATTTCAAATAACTTAAATGGAGTAATGAAATTTTTAACATCAATAACAATAGTATTAGCAATACCAACAATGATATCAAGCTTTTGGGGAATGAATGTAAACTTACCATTTCAAAATAGTCCAATAGGATTTCCAATTATGATAGTAATTGCAATAATAACAACATTGGCAGTAACTTGGTGGTTAAAAAGAAGAGATATGCTTAATTAGAATTTAATAAAGAAAATAAGAAAAAGGACTGTCCTAAAATATATAAAATATTTCTGGTAATAGTCCTTTTTAATTATATTCCATAGATAAGAACTTGTAAGCTCTACAAATGAACCTTTTTCTATCGCTGAAAATTTATTTTTATAAATTTTCACGGGAACATTATTCATTTGAAGAGCTTAACAATTTCTAATCTATTCCATATAATATAAAAAGGACTATTACCAGAAATATTTTATATATTTTAGGACAGTCCTTTTTGAAAAAACTAATAATAAAGTATTTCAGGAATTCGATTTAATTCAGAAGTTAGAAAATTAAACATATTATCACCGATAGAAGTATCAATTCCCTGCTTATACAAAGAAACAGTTTTATTAATATCTAATAATTTCATCTTTTTATCGCTTAAAGCATTATTTTCATACATATAAATAGGAACATAATTAACTTTATCAATGCTAATATTGCCATTAGTATGTTTTGTAATAGTTAAAGTCAAAATTATTGATGTTCTTGTATCTTTTAAATTTTGGTCACTTATGAAATTACCTAAAGAATAAATTATAAAACCATCTTTTGAAGAACCATCTTCCAATGTTATAGTTTTTTTCTCTATTTTTTGTAATACATGAGGATGAGAGCCTAAAATTATATCAACACCATTTTTAAATAAGAAATCAGAAAGTTCAGTTTGAGTAGTATTGACATTAGCAGTATATTCATCACCCCAATTCATATAAGCAATTATAATATCAGCATTTTGAGATTTTGCTTTATCAATTTGTTTTTTTATTAAATCTTTATTAGAGGTATTAATACAAAATTCTTTATCAGAAGGAATAGCTAAATTTGTTGTATTACAAGTATAATTAACAAAAGCTAATTTAATGCCTTTAACATATTTTATTAAAACATTATCTTGTTCTTCCTGAGTTTTATTAGTACCAACATGAGAGATATCAGCTTTATCAAGTACATCTAAAGTTCTAGATAAACCATCAAATCCATAATCTAAAGAATGGCTGTTGGCAGTAGCTATAACATCTAATCCTAATTTTTTCAAATTATAAGCCAAATTATCAGGAGTATTAAAACGAGGATAATTACTATAACCTTTACTCTCACCAGCAAAAGAAGTTTCTAAATTAGCAATAGATATATTAGAATTTTGAATATAATAACTAATATCATCAAAAACATAAGAAAAATTATAAGAATCGGTAGAAGAATTATAAGCATCTAAATACTGTGTATTATGGCACATAATATCTCCTAAAGCTGTTAAAGTAAATGTAGTATCAGAAAGTTCTTTATTAGAATTGGTATCAGAAGATGTGTTTTCATAATTATTTGAAATAGAGTTATTAATTTCTTGATTTGCCATATCTACTATTTTTTTATAATTTATCCAATTTTTTGTTATATTAAAAATAACTACAACTAAAAAAACAACAGATAAGATAATTACTAATTTAACTAAACCCGTTGTCAATTTTTTTGTATCATCAGTATTTATAAAGTTCCTTCTATTTCTATTAGACCTATTATTTCTTCTCAAATAAATCACCCCATTAATTTAATATAAAGTATCATAAAAAATAAAAAAATTCAACCAAATGAATAATTTTTCAAAAAAATAGAATAATAATAAAAAATAAAAGGAGGAAAAATATGAAAATAATAGATAAAATAGCATTAGTTCTAATAATTATAGGAGCCATAAATTGGGGATTAATAGGATTATTTAACTTTAATCTTGTAGCAACAATATTTGGAGATATGACTATAATTTCAAGAATAATTTATGGATTAGTCGGATTATCAGGACTATGGGGAATTAAATTATTATTTGAAGATTAGTAAAATAGTATAGATTATATAAAATATATAATGTATTAAAATAAAAAATTACCTTATTACATTAAAGTCTAATTAGATTAGAGTAAAGTGTAAGAAAGGTATTTTTTATTGAGACATTTTCTAAAATGAATTATTAAGACAATATCACAAATGAATTAGAATATGCTATACCAAAATAATGTTATACTTGAAAAAAAAGCCTAAATAGTATATAATTACTAACGATAACAATATAGGAGGAGATAAAATGCTAAGTGCAAACGGAGTAACCGTAAGATTTGGAAAAAGAGTATTATTTGAAGATGTAAATATAAAATTCGGAAAAGGAAATTGTTATGGAATAATAGGAGCAAATGGAGCAGGAAAATCAACATTTTTAAAAGTATTATCAGGTGAACTAGAACCAAGCAAAGGAGATGTAAGTTTAGAAAAAGGAGAAAGACTATCAATACTAAAACAAGACCACTTTGCTTTTGAAGAATACACCGTAATGGACACAGTATTAATGGGAAATAAAGAGTTATATGACATAATGAAAGCAAAAGATGAAATATATGCAAAACCAGACTTTTCAGAAGAAGATGGAATGAAAGCAGCAAAACTAGAAGAAAGATTTGCAGAACTTGATGGATGGAATGCAGAATCAGATGCTGCGATGTTATTAAATGATTTAGGAATAGTACCAGAAAATCACTATAAATATATGAAAGAAATAGAAGCAAGAGAAAAGGTAAAAGTATTACTAGCACAAAGTTTATTTGGAAATCCAGATGTTTTACTATTAGATGAGCCTACAAACGACTTAGATATGAAAAGCATAAACTGGTTACAAGAATTTTTAATAGACTTTGAAAACACAGTAATAGTAGTATCACATGACAGATATTTCTTAAACAAAGTTTGTACACATATAGCAGATGTAGACTTTGGAAAAATAAAAGTATATCCAGGAAACTATGATTTTTGGTATGAATCAAGTCAATTAGCATTAAAACAAGCAAGAGAACAAAACAAAAAGAAAGAAGAAAAAATAAAAGAACTACAAGACTTTATTGCAAGATTTAGTGCCAACGCTTCAAAATCAAAACAAGCAACATCTAGAAAGAAAACACTAGAAAAAATTGAATTAGAAGAAATAAAACCATCAAATAGAAAATATCCATATGTAGACTTTAAACCAGACAGAGAACCAGGAAGAGAAATATTGCAAGTTAAAAATATTAGTAAAACAGTAGAAGGAGTAAAAGTTTTAGATAATGTATCTTTTACAGTAAAAGAAGGAAACAAAATAGCATTTCTAGCAGATAATGAATTAGCAAAAACAGTATTATTCCAAATAATAGAGGGAGAATTAGAACCAGACGAAGGAGAACTAATCTGGGGAACAACAATAACAAAATCATATTTTCCGAAAGATAATAACTATTTATTTGAAACAGATGAAAACATAACAGAATGGTTAAGAAAATACTCAAAAGATCCAGACGAAACATATGTAAGAAGTTTCTTAGGAAGAATGTTATTCTCAGGAGATGAAGCACTAAAACAAGTAAAAGTATTATCAGGAGGAGAAAAAGTAAGATGTGTACTATCAAAAATGATGTTATCAGGAGCAAATTTCTTAATATTTGATGAACCAACAAACCACTTAGACATGGAAAGTATAACATCTGTAAACGAAGGAATGAAGAAATTTATAGGAAACATCTTATTCACATCACATGACCACGAATTAACACAAACAGTAGCAAACAGAATAATAGAAATAAAAGAAGACGGAAAAATAATAGACAAAGAATGTACATATAATGAATATTTAGGAATTGAATAATTTAGTGATTTTGGTGATTTTGGGGTCGGAGACAAAAATCATTTATATTAAAGACAAACTTTAAATAAAAATTAAATTTAAACATAAAAATCACAATAAAAATACAAAAAGGACATAAAAAAATGATAAAAAGAGGAAAAAAGAAAGGTAGTGAACGTCATTTCAAGACAAGTACGAGAAAATCTAGAATCCTCTTTTTTTCATGTAATGGTACAAGGAATAGGAAAAGAATATATTTTTTTAAAAGAACAATACATAAAAATGTATTTAAGACTATTAAATGAAAAGAGAAAAGAATTAAGAATAAAAATAATTGCATATTGCATAATGAACAACCATGCACATCTGTTAATTAAAGTTCAAAATATAAAAGAACTATCAAAATTTATGCAAAAAGTTAATAGATGTTATGCACAATACTACAATTTTATGGAAAATAGGGTAGGATATGTTTTTAGAGATAGATATAAATGTCAAATAATTAAAAATCAAAAACATTTAATTCAATGTATAAAATACATACATCAAAATCCCGTAAAAGCTGGAATGGTAAAAAAGGGACAAGAATATAAATTTTCATCATATAATTTTTATCAAAGAAATGTAAATAAATTAAATAAAGTTTTTTCAAATGAAGAATTAACATATATATTAAAATCAAACAATCCATATGGGAATTTTATAGATGTCGATAATAATTCAGAAGAAATAATAAATAATTTAATAGAAGAATTTTTAATAAAAGAAAATGTAAAAATATTTGAAATTTTTGAAAAAGATGATATACTAAAAAAGCTAATAAGATATTTAAAATTTGAAAACGGAATAAAATATACAGAAATAATGAAAAAATTAGATATCACAAAAGGTAAAATGGAAAGATTGAAAATCAAATAAAGATGATTTTTGTCTCCGACCCCAAAATCATGGAAAAGAGAGGATAAAAAATGGATAAGATAATATCAACAATAGCACAAGAATTAGGTGTTAAAAATTCACAAGTTGAAAATACAATTAAATTAATTGATGAGGGAAACACTATTCCCTTTATAGCGAGATATAGAAAAGAGGTAACAGGAGGATTAAGTGACGAAGTATTAAGAAACTTAGGTGAAAGATTAAGTTATCTAAGAAACTTAGAACAAAGGAAAGAAGATGTTATTCATTCTATTGATGAACAAGGAAAGTTGACAGATGAAATATTACAAGCTGTTGCAATTAGTAAAACTTTAGCAGAAGTAGAAGATATATATAGACCATATAAACAAAAAAAGAAAACAAGAGCAACGGTTGCAAAAGCAAAAGGCTTAGAACCTTTGGCAGAAATAATACTTATGCAAGAAGAAAAAACACCAATTGAAGAAATTGCAAAACAATATGTAAATATAGATAACTTATCAGAAGAAGATAAAAAGAATAAGGACAAAGCTGTTGCAACAGTAGAAGACGCAATTCAGGGTGCATTAGATATAATTGCAGAAAATATATCAGATAATGCAAAATATAGAAAAGAAATAAAAAGACTTTTATTTAGAGAAGGTCTAATAATTACAAAAGCAAGTAATGAAGATGAAAAATCAAATTATGAGATGTATTATGATTATAGTGAGCCTTTAAAATATATACCAAGTCACAGAATATTAGCAATAAATAGAGGAGAAAAAGAAACCTTTATAAAAGTAAAAATAGAAAAGCCAGAAGAAAAAATTCTTCAATATATAGAAAGAGACATTTTAAAAGGAGAAACACAATTTACAAGTATATTAAAAGATACAATATTAGATGCATTTAAAAGACTAATAGAGCCATCAATAGATAGAGAAATTCGTTCAGATTTAACTGAAAAAGCAGAAGATAAAGCTATAAAAGTATTTGGACAAAATTCTAAACAACTATTATTAGGAGCTCCAATAAAAGGTAAAACAGTAATGGGATTTGACCCAGCATATAGAACAGGGTGTAAAATTGCAGTAATAGATGAAACAGGAAAATTATTAGACTATACAACAGTATATCCAACAGAACCACAAAATGATGTTGAAAATGCAAAAAAAGAACTATTAAAATTAATAGAAAAAGATAAAATAGATATGATAGCAATAGGAAATGGAACTGCATCAAGAGAATCAGAAATGTTTGTTGCAGAAATGATAAAAGAAGCATCAAGACCAGTTCATTATGTAATTGTAAGTGAAGCAGGAGCATCAGTATATTCGGCATCAAAACTTGCAACAGAAGAATATCCAGATATAAATGTATCAATTAGAGGAGCAATATCAATAGCAAGAAGATTGCAAGACCCATTAGCAGAACTAGTAAAGATTGACCCAAAAGCAATAGGAGTAGGGCAATATCAACATGATGTAAATCAAAAGAAACTAGCAGAAAGTTTGACAGGAGTTGTAGAAGATAGTGTTAATAAAGTTGGGGTTGATGTAAATACTGCAACACCATCACTACTTTCATATGTATCAGGAATAAACAATACAATAGCTAAAAATATAGTAAAATATAGAGATGAAAATGGAAAACTAAAAAATAGAAAGCAATTACTAAAAGTGCCTAAGCTAGGAAAAGTAGCTTTTGAACAATGTGCAGGATTTTTACGTATATTAGATGGAGATAATCCATTAGAAATAACAGCAGTACACCCAGAAAGTTATGAAGCAACAGAAAATTTATTAGAAAGTATAGGATTTAATAAAGAAGATATACGCGACAAAGAAAAATTAGGACAGATAATAAAAAAACTAAGCACAATTGATGTTATTGAAATGTCAAAAGAATTAGGAATAGGGGAGATGACACTTACAGATATTATAAGTGAATTATCAAAACCAGGAAGAGACCCAAGAGAAGATATGCCAAAACCAATTTTAAGAAGTGATGTTTTAAAATTAGAAGATTTAAAAGAAGGAATGATATTAACAGGAACAGTAAGAAATGTAATAGATTTTGGTGCATTTGTTGATATAGGAGTAAAACACGATGGACTTGTACATATATCAGAAATGAGTGATAAATTTATAAAAAATCCATCAGAGGTGGTTTCAGTTGGAGATATTGTAAAAGTAAAAGTAATAAAAATTGATAAGGAAAGACAAAAAGTTGGATTATCAATGAAATGTTAAAATAGTTTAGGACTATCCTAGAATATAGAAATATTTTGGGGTCTAGTCCTTTTTAATTATATTCCATAGATAAGAACTTGTAAGCTCTACAAATGAACCTTTTTCGATTGTCAAAATTTTATAGAAATAAAATTTTGCAAGAACATTATTCATTTGAAGAGCTTAACAATTTCTAATCTATTCCATATAATATAAAAAGGACTAGACCCCAAAATATTTCTATATTCTAGGATAGTCCTTTTATAAAATTAATTATATTTTTCTTGAATTTCTTTAATTTCCTCATAATGGTTCTTTAAAATATCCAAAAATACATCGGCCATTTGAGGGTCAAATTGAGTTCCTTTACATCTTTCGAATTCTGAAATTATAACATCCAAAGGTAAAGAATCACGATATGCTCTTCTTGAAGCCATAGCGTCAAAACTATCGGCGATTGCAGCAATTCTTGCCAAATAAGGAATATCATTTCCAGCTAAGTTTTTAGGATAGCCTGTACCATCGAATTTTTCATGATGATGTTCAACTATTGGTAAAATATCATTAAATATAGTGGCGTTTGAAAGAATATGTACACCAATATTTGGATGTTGTTTTATTTGAGAATATTCATCATCAGTCAATTTACTATTTTTTTGTAAGATTATATCAGGAACACCGATTTTTCCAATATCATGGAATAATCCTCCTAATCTAAGGTGTTCTAAATCTTGGTCAGATAATCCTAAATGTTTTCCTAATAAAACAGAGAATTCTGAAACTCTATCAGAATGACCTCTTGTATAACTATCTTTTGCTTCAACAGTGTATCTTAAAGTTTGTATACTTTCCAAGTATGAGTCCTGTAATTTTTGGTAAGTATCAGATAACTTTTCATTTATCTTTTTTATTTCATGCATTTGCTCAATAGACTTTATACCAGACTCAATTAACAAAAGTAATTGGTCAAACTTATCACTTTTTTCACAATAGCCTTGAATATCTAATCTTTTAATTGTTTCAAGAGGAGGAGCTAAATCTTTATGTCCAGTAAGTAATAAAATATATAAATCTTTATTAAACTTTCTTATTTCCTCAACTACTTGATCTCCATGAATAGGTGTCATTATAAAGTCTAAAATCATTAAGTCGAAATGTTCATTTTTTATTTTTTCAATAGCTTCCAAAGGGTCTGTAACACCAATAAAATTATATCCAGACCTTTTTAAAAATATAGATAGAGAATCTACAATTCCTTCTTCATCATCAACAGCTATAATTTTATAATTACTATTTGAATTATTTATATTATTTAAATTTTGTAATCCTTTTCTCATAACACATCCGAGCCTCCAACTAAGATTTTTTTCATTATATAAATAAAACTTTAAAAAATCAATATTTAGAACTAAAAAAATATCAGGAAAAATTTGACAAGTATATAAGTTCAAAAATATATATAATTTTTTAGCTTAAATAATTTAATTGATAATTGTCAAAAACTACTTATTTAAATCCAAAGGTAATATAATATAAAATGTTGTTCCTACACCATCTTCTGTTTCAAATTGTATATCACCATTAAAGTGAGCCTTAATGGTAGAATAAGACATATATAAGCCTAAACCAGTACCATTTTTACCTTTCGTAGTAATCATTTCTTTAAATAATTTATCTTGAACTTTTTTAGGCAATCCTGAAGCGTAATCTTTAACAGAAATTATTAGATTATTATTTCTAATTTCAATAATTAAATCTATTTTTTGTTCAGGTTTACCATTATAAGCTTGAATAGCATTAGAAACCATATTATTAATAACTTGAACTAGACTGTTAATATCACCTTTTAAAGCTAAGTTTTCATCAGTTTTTACGCCAATATTTAAGTAAACAATAGCATTTTTTAATTCATGTTTCATTAAGATATTTACACGTTTTACTAATTCATCAATTGTAAAATATATCGTATCTGATTCAGATAAATTAACAGCTTGACCTTTAACAGCAGTTATAATATCTGACATATATTCAATATAGTCTTTTATTTTAACAATTAATTCATTCATATCACCAGCAATTTCATGATGGTCTTGATGATTAACTTCTGGATCATCAATAGAAGAATCATATTCTTTTATTAAATCAGACAATCCCTCGATTGCACCAGAAATTGACATGATAGGTGTTTTTAAGTTATGAGCTATACCACCAATTAATTGACCAAGAGAAGCTAAACGCTCACTTTCCATCAAAGATTCTTGACTACTATGAATTTGATCTACATATTTTTTAGTAATTTTTTGAATCTCATTAAAAGAAGATGTCAAGTCACCAATTTCATCATTAGAAGTAATTGGCAAATTATTTGCATAAACTATATTTTTTGAATTAGAAATATTTTTTAGTCCATTTACAACATGATCTATATCATTACTTAAATCTTTACCTATATAAAGAATGAAAAGACCATTTATAGCAATTAAAAATAAAGCTATATATATAAATGGAGCGATGAAATTATTTCCAAAAACAAAATATCTTATTCCTACATAACAATCGCCTAATGTAGTTTTTAATTTGATAATGGCACCTTCACGATTTTGACCATAGTATTCGTAAGTATAACCTTCGGTCTTATCGTAAAAGTCTAAAGTATAATTAATAAAAAATTGATTTAATTCTTCCGGAGAATAAATTACTTTACCATCATTGGCAGACATTATTAAAGCATGATCTCCTTCAGATTTAAATTCCATCGAATTTAAAATATCTTTAATTTCATCTATGGTATAAGTTTTTTCTTCATCAAATTTTGACAATAGTTCTTGTCTATAAAAGTGATGAAGTAAGTTTCCTTTTTCCCCAGTCATTAAGGAAATTGAAATTAGTAAAATTAATACAAAAGAATATAAAAAAAGTGGTAAAATTTGTATTAATAACTTTTTATAAAGTTGAATTCTAATTCCATTTATATCATTATTACTTGCCTTAGCAGTTTCAATTAGTTTATTTGCAAAAAATCTTTTATTTAACATATAAGAAAAAATTGCAAAAACAGCACTAAAAGAAAATACAACTGTGGAAATTCTTAAAACTAGTTCACCTTCAGTATTAAAAACGAATAATAAAATAGCTACAATTATTGCAGGAACAAAAAGTTCTAGCAAAAACATCATATATGGATAATTAAAAGCTTTTTTTCTTATAGATTTTATATAATTTTTTGAATTAGTCTTAGAGCTCTCCTTAGATAAAGACAATTTACTATATACAATTCTTAAAGTTGTATATAGTAAAATAAGTAAAATTGTAATCAAAATCAGAAACTGGGTAGAATATTTTATTCCAACAATTTCTATTTGAAAATCATTATCAATAGAGTTTGGTGGATAATTTAAAACAAATGGCAAAGTAAAGTATAATATAACAGCAATAAGTGCAAATACAATAGTATTAGCAAGTGCTAGTTTTTTTTCAGTATTTATAGTAAAAAAATTTTTAAATTTCATCTGATGTACCTCCTAAATAATTATGTTTTTGTATATAAAGTAAAACTTTTGATATATATTCTAAATCAATCTTAGGCCATTTTAAATTAAATTTTTCTAAAATAGAGTTAGTTATATTGTTATGTAATTTAACTTCATTAGATTTATTAATATTTTTTAAATAAGCTGTAATTCCAAAATAATTTGAATTTGAATTAGTTAATATTTTATTAAAATCTTGCAAAGAAACACATCGAATAGGAATGTTTAATTTTCGTAGGATATTAACTAAGCTAATACAGTTTATATAATTATCATTAAATAAATGGTAAATATTTAAGTTATAGTTTTGATCTTTTAATAGAGTAACTATAAATTTTGCACAATAATCCACAGGAGTGAATTCAAAATTAAATTTTGATAATATTTCTGGAAAAACTTGCAAATCTACGAAAGCTTTAAGTCTATTTAAAAAAGCGTTGTCCTTAAAATTTTCTTGAAATTCACCATCAGAGTATCTATTTGTGATAGTTCCAACTCTATAAATACTAGCAGTAATATTTTCACTTTTACAAGTTTCAATAATCAACTTTTCTGCTTCGAATTTGCTTCTAACATAGACATTATCCTTAAACATTTGTCCAATATATAAATTATTTTCATAAAAATTTGTAGAAGGAGTATGTACTAATCCAAAACCTGATACAGACATAGTAGAAACATAATGAAAAGGAATATTAAATTTCTTACAAAAGCTTAAAATTTCTTTTGTAGAATTTACATTAGTTTTATTAAACAATTCATAATTCCCGTAATGTTTTACTAAGGCTGCCGTATCTATTACACAGTCTGAGATATTTCCAAGTTCATTGTATAAATTTGTATCTAATCCAAAAGATTCGTCTAAAATATTACCATCAATGACTTTTATTCTATTCCAATATTTGTTCAAATCCATATCAGGAAAATAAAAACTAAATTTATTTTTTAATCTACTAACTGGATTGACATTATCTTTTTTTCTAATAACACAATTAATATTACTATTTGTATCAACTAACAATTCATATAAAATATGAATTCCTAAAAAACCAGTAGCACCAAATAAAGTAATATTTTTAAAATCGGTTATTTTATTTTTATTTACTTTTTTAATCTCATCTATATTAGGCATTGTAGTAAAGAAAGAAGAAATATCATCACTACAATTATTTAATAGAAAATCAGATAAATTTCTAATAGTTTTTTGTTCATAAAAGTATTGAGTGTTTACATTAATTCCTTTTGAATATAAAATAGATTGCAATTTTATTAATGTAAGAGAATCAATATAATAATCAAAAATATTCTCAGTAACACCTATTTTATTATCCAAGCCTAAAACAACAGAAAATATATCTTGTAAAGTTTTTTCTAGCTCATTTTTAGGAGCAACATAATCTTTTGAACTATTATTAGGCAATGGCAAAGCTGATTTATCTACTTTTCCATTTATAGTCAAAGGAATGGCATCTAATCTAGTAAAATGATTAGGGATCATATAACTTGGAAGGGTTTTAGACAGGTAAATATCTAAATTAGGAATTTCACAATCTGATACATAATATGCAGAAAGTAGATTATGAGTATTTATATTATTCACTACAACACAAGCATCTTTTATGAGTTTATGAGAAATTAGATCTGACTGAATTTCACCTAATTCAATTCGATATCCGTTTAAGTTTACTTGAAAATCTGACCTTCCTAAATATTCCATAATTCCATTTTTATGTAAAATTGCTAAATCACCAGTTTTATATAACTTTTTTCCGTTTTCAAATGGATTATCAATAAAACTTTCAGCAGTTTTTTGGGGATTTGTATAACCCAAAGAAAGTGAATCACCAGAAATATACATTTCTCCATGCATTCCTAGTGGTAGTAATTCTAAATCTTTATTAAGAATAAGAATTTTTGTATTATTAATAGGCTTTCCAATAGGTACAGTAGTATAACTATCATTTGGGTTATATTCATAAATCATACATCCAACAGTTGCTTCAGTAGGACCATATTCATTGTAAATATGTATTTTATGATTAAACAATGAAGAGATTTTTTCACAAGCTTTTTTAGTTAAAGCATCACCACCCAAGATAAATTTAGTTATAACACTATTTTCTAAATCTTGTAATAAACTAAAATGTGCAGGTGTTAACTTAACTATTTGAACCTTTCTATCTTCAATTAAATTTTTAAATAATAATTGGATATTATCATTTTTATAAATATATATACAATTACCTGAACATAAAGGTGTATATATAGAGGTTACTGTTAAATCGAATGCAATAGAAGAAAATAAAGGAAAATTAGTTTCTTCATTATTTACATAAGTATCAATTGCCCAAGAAATATAATTACTTAAACTTTTATGTGATATTTTAACTCCTTTGGGCTTTCCGGTAGAACCAGAAGTATAAATCATATAACTTAAATCATTTTCATTTAACTTATTATCAATATTAGGTTCAGGGCATTTCTTCGAAAAATCATTTAAGTCTATATTAAATATTTTTTTGGAAAAAATATTTTCAAAAAAAGTTTTATTGGTAAGTACTAATTTAGAATTGCTATTTTCTATAATATAATTAATTCTATCAATGGGATAGTTTGTGTCAATAGGAATATAACAAACTCCTAATTTTTGAGTAGCAATAATTGAAGCAATAAATTCAATTGAATTTTCAAATGCTAAACAAATAGTATCGCCACGCTTAATAGAGTGAGTTTTTAAGAAATAAGCAATATTATTAGCAATATTATTCAAATCTTCATAAGTAACACATTTTTTATCAAAGCAAATTGCCAGTTTCTTAGGATTATTTTGTAATTGTTTTTTAAACATATCATAAACAGAAATAAATCCAGTATTCGTTTCTGTTTGGTTATAATTATTAAAAATAAAATTTTCTTCTTCCGTTGAAATTATTTTTATATCAGAAATTTTTTGATTAGGATTTGAAATTATTTGCTCAAAAATATGAAATAATCTTTTATGAAATAAATCAATATCCTCAATATCAAATATGTCTTTCTTAAAATCATAAAAAACATTAATAAGCCCAGTGTTATCCATGTCGTAAATATGAATATCTAAATTATTTACAATGCAATTATTAAATAACCATTTAGTAGAATAAGAAATGTCAGATGTTTTATTATTATCTCTTGCATTCTGATAAGAAAGAGATACATCAAAAAGATTTTTTGAAACATTAAATTTCTTTCTAATAGAGTTAAGTAATAAATCATAAGGATATTTTTGATTTCTAAAAATTGAAAATTCTTGCTTTGAAACCATATCAAAAAAATTCAAACAATTCATATTACGGTCTATTTTTAAAGAAAAAGGAACTGTACTAATAAACATACCAGTAGAGTGTTTTTCTTTGTAATTACATCTATTAAGAACAGGTGTACCAACAGTAGAAAAAGTACTATTATTAATTTTTGCCAAATAAATACTTAATGCAGACATAAAAAGTACAAATAAAGAAATTTTATTCTCATCACAAAATTTTTTTATTTTATCTGAATCTTGCTTAGAAAAAGTTACTTTTTTTCTTAAAGCATCGTAAGAATTAGAATAATCTTCACTTATATATGAACTATTTAAATTTTTAAATTGATCTTCCCAAAATATCTTAGATTTTTCACATTTTGAACTAAGTAAATATTTTTGTTCATCATTAATAAAATCAATATAAGAATACTGATTATCATCAATATTAATAGATTCATTTTTTAATAATGAAGAATAAAAAGAAACAATTTGGTCAATTAAAATACTCATTGTCCACGCATCTGAAATAATGTGATGCAATTTTCCAATGAATCCACCTGTACCATCTTGATTTTTAAATATTACAAATTGATATAAATCACTATTTAATAAAGTAAAATGTTTAGAAATGATATCCTTTTCAAGGTCATTTAAAGAATAGTTATCTGATAAAATAACCTTTTTAACTTTAATATAAGAATAATCTTTAATAAATTGTTTTATTGCACGTCCAGAACCAAATAAATTAATTCTAAGAGAATCATTTTTTTTAATGAAGATATTAATTGCTTTTTCTAGTATATCAACATCTACTTTATCGTTAATTATTAAAGTACCTGCAATGTTTGAAACACAAGTATTTTGATGGAATTGTTCTGTTAACAATATAGACCTCTGAGGATAGGTCAATTTATAACTCACATAGTTCATAATATCACCCCGAAAATTTCTAAAATAATTATATATATAAATAGTAAAAAAATCAAATAAAATTGAAAAATTAATAATATTTGTCAAAAAAAGAATTTTTAAAATAATGTTATTAAAAAGTTATCATATATTATAATGTATATTCTGACCACATATACGGTTATATATATAATAATAATAGAATGTTCAAGTTAGCTTTATATAAGCATTACAAGAGCTTAATATAAAAAAGTAAAATAAAATATTGTAATTTAAACAGATTTAATATAAAATAAGCGTAAAGAAAGAGAGGGGATAACCGTGGAAAAAAATAAAAACAGAAAAGTATATGAATCAAGAGCAGTAAAAACATATAGGGAAATGATAGAATATTCCACAAAAAATTATGCAAAAAATGTAGCATATATATATAAAGAAGATTATACAGCTAAACAAATAAAATATATAGAAAAGACATATGAGCAAGTAGGGAAAGATATTAAAGCATTTTCAACACTATTATTAAATAAAAATTTAGAAGGAAAAAGAGTAGTTTTAATAGGAAATAATAGATATGAATGGTGTATAACATATTTTGCAACAACAACAGGAAATATGATAGTAGTTCCAATGGACAAAGCTTTACCAGACAATGAAATACAAAGTCTAGTAAAAAGAAGTGAAGCAGAAGTAGCAGTATTTGATAAAAAATATGCAGAAATAATGAAAAAAATAAAAAAAGACGATAGTACAAATTTAAATATGTTAATTTGTATGGACGACATAGAAGATAGTGAAATAGAAAAATTCAAGGATTTACTTAATGAAGGAAATAAATTAGTAGAAAATGGGGATAAGAAATATGATAAAATAGAAGCAAACCCAAATGAAATGTCAATAATGTTATTTACATCAGGAACAACAAATGAACCAAAAGCAGTAATGTTATCACAAAAAAATATATGTACAAATCTTACAGATATAGCGTGTTGGGTAAAATTATATCCAACAGATAGACTATTATCATTCCTACCAATACATCACACATTTGAATGCACAATAACATTTTTATATGGATTTTATTCTGGTTGTACAGTTGCATTTTGTGATGGATTAAAATATATTCAAAAGAACTTAGCTGAATACAAAATATCAATATTTGTAGCAGTGCCATTAGTTTTAGAAACAATGTATAAAAAAATAACAAAAGCAATAGAAGAAAAAGGAAAAACAAAATTAATAAATACAATGTCTAAAATTTCAAATGTATTATTAAAATGTAAAATAGATTTAAGAAGAGTATTTTTTAAACAAGTATTAGACAATTTTGGTGGTAATTTAAGATTAGTATTATATGGAGCTGCTCCAATGAATAAAGATACAATAATAGGGTTTAATAACTTAGGAATAGATTTGATACAAGGATATGGATTAACAGAAACCTCACCAGTAATTTCAGCAGAAACAGATAAAGAAAAAAGACCAGGTTCAGTGGGACTAGTATTACCAAGTTTGGAAGCAAAAATTATAAATCCTGATGAAAATGGAGAAGGAGAACTAGCAGTAAAGGGACCAAGCGTAATGATGGGATATTATAAAAATGAAGAAGAAAATAAAAAAGCACTAAAAGATGGTTGGTTCTATACAGGAGATTATGCATATATAGATAAAGATGGATTTTTATTTATAACAGGAAGAAAAAAAGATATTATAGTATTAAAAAATGGAAAAAATGTATATCCACAAGAAATAGAATTTTTAATAAATAAATTACCATATGTAACAGAATCTTTAGTATATCAAAGAGAAAAAAATAATACAGATACAATGTTATGTGCCAAAATAGTATATGATAAAGACATAATAAAAGATATATTAGGAGATAAAAATGAAGAAGAATATAAAAATATTATTTGGAATGAAATAAAAGAAATAAACAAAACATTGCCAGTTTTCAAACATATAAAGAATATAGAAATAACAACAGAACCATTTGTAAAAACAACAACACAAAAAGTAAAAAGATATGAAGAATTAAAGAAAATTGGTCAGGCCTAAAACATAAAAATTAAAATTTTGCAATTACAAACAAAATATAAAATTTAAACAAATTAAGTAAAATACAATAAAAAGCAAAAAGTTTTAAAATAATAAATAAAATAGAATATGTTAAAATATTCGAAATAAGTAAAAACTAAAAAGAAATCATCTTAAAAAAGGTTAGAACACATTAAAAATGTTCATACTATTTTTGAGGTGATTTTTTTGAGTAAAAGGGTAAAAAATAGAAAAATACTAAAAAAAGCAATAATTACTTTTATAATTTCAGTATTAATATGGATTTTGCTATTTTATTTATATATTACATATAGCAAAATAGAAATAAAAGACAGTAATTATCAAACTCAACAAGTACAATCCACAATAAAAGAACAAACTGTGGAAAACACAGAAAAAAATAGTAAAAAAATAGCAGATGTAATAGAAGAAACAACACAAAGTATAGTTGGAATTTCAAAATTAAAAAACACTGGAACATCTATATTTTCAAATAATACAGAAAATGAATTAGGATTAGGAACAGGAATTATAGTGACAGAAGATGGGTATATTTTGAGCAATGAGCATGTAACTGGCAGTAAGTATAGTAAATGTTTTGTTACACTAGAAAATGGAAGAAATTATGATGGGACAATAGTATGGAGTGATATTGATTTAGACCTTTCATTAGTCAAGATAAAAGCTAATAATTTAAAATATGTAACATTAGGAGATTCTGATAAAATAAGAGTAGGAGAGACTGTATATGCGATAGGAAATCCAATAGGATTTGAATTCAGAAGAACAGTTACATCAGGAATAATTAGTGCAAAAAATAGGACAATAAAACTAGAAGAGAAAGATAAATCCTCATATATGACAGATTTAATTCAAACAGATGCAACAATAAATCCTCGGAAATAGTGGAGGACCTTTAATTTATCCAAATGGAGAGGTGGTAGGAATAAATACAGTAAAAATATCATCAGCAGAAGGAATTGGATTTGCAATTCCAATAAATATAATAAAGCCAATCATAGAAAGTTATAAAAATACAGGAGAGTTTGAAGAAGCAAGTATAGGTATTTATGCATATGATAAAGAAGTAATACCATATTTGAATAAAACTAATAATATTAATTTAAGTAAAGGGATATATGTAGCAGATATAATGAAAAGAGGAGCAGCAGATAACACAGAACTAAAAGTGGGAGATGTAATTAATAAAATTGATAATATTGAATTAAATACAATGAATGACTTGCGAAAATATATTTACTCAAAAAAGCCAGGAGATGAACTTAAATTAGATGTAACAAGAGGAAAAATAAATAAAGAAATATTAATCAAATTGACAAAAAAACAATAATATAGTTAATAGAAAAACCCAGAATGTATAAAAAAACATTCTGGGAAAAACACTATTTCTCAAAAGAATATAGAAGCGATATTGAAGGAATTCCATGATTTAAAATATGAGAATCTTCCAATGACCGTAATTCTTCATCTGAGAATTGTTCTGTTATAAGATAATTTAATGTGCTCCGAATTCCATTTTCTTTAACCATGTTTTTAATTAATTTGATCATAAAGATATCCTCCCTTTGGTATTATGTATACATTATAACATGGATTTACATAAAATGCAAATTCATGTTTATGAAAAGAAGAATATCGTATATGAAATTTAAGAAAATTTATATAAAATATAACTATAAGTATAAAAATATTTATAAATGAAGAATATTTTCAATAAATTGATGAAATTTATTAAAAAATATTGACAGGCTAATATTTTTGTGATAATATAATTATGTTGTTAAGAAATGGGTCAATAGCTCAGTTGGATAGAGCACACGCCTTCTAAGCGTGGGGTCGGGAGTTCGAATCTCTCTTGGCCCACCATTTAACAAAATAGAAAAAAGAAAAGATGTATATTTTAAATATATGTCTTTTCTTTTTTTATTAAAAGTTTGATTATTCAAAATAATTAACACGATAATTTATTTTTTTTATCATAAGTTTTTTCGATTTTTTCTAATTCCAATATAGAAAGCTCTTTTATGGAATAATAATCACCGTTATTAACACATGAAATTATGCACTTTAAAAAATTCAAATAATATTCGTCACTTATCATAAGAATGATCTCCTTTTTATACAAATTTTTCCAGAATAGATTTTTAAAAAACAAGTATAACTAATAGTGATACTTTAAGCTTGCAATAATATAACATTTTTTATAGTTATTTTCAAGTATTATAAGAAAAAATGTAATATTTTGTAAAAATATGTGTTGCATTTTTTATATGTTTTAGGTTTGATAAATGATTGTTATACTTATAATGATACTTATAAGGGAAGGGGCAACTATTATGGATTCTTTTTCAAAAACAGAAATTGATAAATTTTTTGGGAAAATAATTAAAGAATATAGAATAAAAAGTGAACTTACTCAAGAAGAACTAGCAGAAGAATTAGGAATATCAATTAAATATGTGTCAAGACTTGAGAATGGTTATAGTGGAATAAAAAGACAGACTTTGATTAATTGTATGAATTTATTAGGTATTTCTCCTAATGTAATTTTTAGTGAGTTTATAACTAATAAAGATGTTATTAATAAAATAGAAATAAGTAATAAATTAGAAAAATTATCACCAAAACAAATAAATTTTGTTAATGGTATTATTGAGTTAATAGAAAATTATGAAGAAAAAATATAAATGGCTATATTAGATACAAAGAAAAAAGTACAATGTAAAGTATATATCTTAAATAAGATTTTAATATTTTACATTGTACTTTTAAACTTTGTTGTAATAATAATTTTAAAAAAGTATTTAGAAAAAATAATAATTATTATCTATTCTTGCCAGAATGCTTTGTAAGTTCTGTAAGCTGAATAAACATCATATTTACTAGTAACTTCATATGGAGCGTGCATTGATAAAACTGGAACACCTAAGTCAATTACATCAGCACCTTTATTTGCAATTATATATGCAATAGTACCTCCGCCTCCAATGTCAACTTTTCCAAGTTCAGCAATTTGATATTTAATATCATTTTTATCTAAAACATTTCTAATCCAAGCAACATATTCAGCATTTGCATCAGAAGCACCAGATTTTCCACGAGCACCTGTATATTTATTCAAGCTAATACCTTTACCTAGAAAACCTGCATTTTCTCTGTCAGAAACAGATGCGTAAATTGGATCATATCCAGCATCAACATCTGAAGAAAGCATTTTTGAAAAACAAAATACTCTATCTAATAAATTTGGTTTATTAACACCAAGTTTATTTAATATTTCTGAAATAAAGAAATCAAACATATGAGATTCCATACCTGTATTTCCCATACTTCCTATTTCTTCTTTATCAGATAAAATACAAACAGCAGTATTTTTTACATTATCTAATTCCATCATAGCCATAAGTGATGTATAAGCACAAACTTTATCATCTTGACCATATGCAGCAACTAAACCACCATCAAAACCTAAACTTCTAGCTTTAAATTCTGGAACTAATTCTATCTCAGAACTAGACAAATCAGCCTCAGTAATACCATATTTTTGATTTAAAATATTTAAAATATTTAATTTTACTAAATCTGTTCCTTCTTCATTACCATAAGGAATGCTTCCGACTAATAGTTTTAAATCTTCTCCATCAATTCCATCTTTTAATTTTTTTTGCATTTGGTCTTGGGCTAAATGAGGTAATAAATCTGTTATTGTAAAAATTGGATCTGTTGGATCTTCACCTATACAAATGTCTATTTTTTCACCATTTGTTTTTACTATTCTTCCATGTATTGCAAGTGGAATTGTAGTCCATTGATATTTTTTAATACCACCATAATAATGAGTTTTAAAATAGGCTAATTCAGTATCTTCACATAAAGGGTTAGGTTTTAAATCTAATCTAGGAGAGTCAACATGAGAACCTATAATGTGTAAGCCATTTTCAATTGGTTCTGTTCCAATAATTGCTAAATACATACTTTTTTCTCTATTAATAAAATAAATTTTGTCTCCTGGTTTTAATGAATCAAATTCCATAATATCTTTGTATCCATTCTCATTAGCTAATTTTCTAGCATTCTTAACAAATTCTCTTTCTGTTTTAGAAATATTTAAAAAATTCATGTAATTATCAGAAAATTCAAATATCTTATTTTTTTCTTCGTTATTCAAATTTTTCCAACCATTTTCTTTTTTATTAAAAAGTTTCTTCTTTAATTCTTCACTCATTTTAAACCTCCAATTTTTAATAATATTGTCTAAGAAAAAATATTAATAAAGTATATTTTTGTATATATATTAGGTAAAATATTTTATTAGAAATATTAATATAAATTTTCTTAACTGTTATTATAGTATATAATTATACTTTTTATTTTTCAAGTATTTTACTATTTTTTCAAAATTAACATTTTTTATTCAAATTGTATTAAGGGAATTTCATATATTTTTAATTTTTCTTGATTTTTATTGACTTACAGTATTTTTTTTGCTACAATTCTTTAATAAATCATATATTTATATATGTTTATTTTCGTTTATTGAACTAGATTTCTCCTATAATAGTAATCTAGTTCTTTTTTTGTATGTGAAAAATAAATACATATAGATTAAAAAAATATTGGTATGAATTTGCACATACCAATAAAAATATGATAGAGTTTAGATATATATTTAAAATTTTATTACAAATTCATGTTAAAACTAAAAATTATATTCAAAATTACTAAATGGCCATATTCTAGCAAGTACTACACCTTCTATTTTTTCTAATGGAATACAACCAAAATTTCTACAATCTTTACTTTCAGGTCTATTATCGCCCATAAGAAATAAAGTATTTTCAGGCACTACTAAGTCTGTAAATCCAGCTCCAAGTAAATCTGTTACGATTCCATTTTGTAAATAGTTTTCTTCAAGTTCATTATTATTTATATATACTTTACCGTCCTTTATTTGAATATGTTCTCCTGGAAGAGCTATAACTCTTTTTATATAACTTTCTTTTCCAAATTCTAAACCATAATACATAAGTTTTTTAAATAAATTTGTTGGCTCATTTTCGTATTTTGCAATTGGATTATTTAAGTTTATTTCTGATTCTTTGTACATTTTTTTACTAGGAGCTTCAAATGTTACAATATCACCTCGTGAGGGGATTTTATGAGAAATACGCATTGTTCTATTTAGAATTAACTTTTCACCTTCTTTTAATGTAGGAAACATTGATTTCATTCTTACTTCAGTAGGTGTAGCAATAAAAAATCTAAATAATAAAGCTAAAATTATAGCAATAACTATACAATACACCCATTCTAAAATTTCTTTAAATAATATTTTATTTTTTTCATTTTCATTCTCCCAAATTATAGTTTAAATATACATTTTTTTCCTATTGATATTATATAACTATTTATTATTAATATCAATACAGCAAATAGAAAAAATTATATATTGACTTTCATTTTAACATAAAATATAATAAAAAAAGGAGGTTCGATAATGAATAAATTAAGTAAAATATTATTAACTTTTGTTATTATACTTTTAATTGCGTTAATAACTATGACCGTTCTATTTTTTAAGATGAAAAATTTAGCTTACTATAATTATTCTATGTATGAATCACAAAAAGATTTATCAAACTTTTTGGAAAAACAATTAGAAGAGTATAGAAAAGAGAGTGGCTATTTAGATCATATTTCGAAAATGGAAAAATAAAAATTATAAATAAATATCTAAATATGAAGAAAATATGCATCAATAATGTAATGAGAGAAATATATTGAAATAAAGGCAAATAGTATAAAATAAAAAAAGCCTATTATTAAGTATTTAATAATAGACTAAAAGTGGTGCAGCAGACCATAATCGCAGATAAAATAATGCAGTAATATCAATGTTTTCAGTGTTATTGTTTTAATAAATCATGCGATTATGATGCAGTAGAGTTTTTTTGTATTTTATTTAATTGTTCAAAAGCAAATTCTTTTGAAATATCAATGTAAACATCTTGTGTAACTCCACTACCTTCAACATGACCTGCTAAATATTGTATAGCCTCTAAGTCCATTCCTTGTTCTTTCCATCTTGTTATTCTTGTATGTCTTAATTTATGATTATGTAATCTTTTACAAATATTATATTTTTTATTTATTCTAATGAGCCAAGAATTAACTTCGGAAGGCGTAATAAAAGTATTATTTTCATAATCCCAAAATATTAATTTATGAATATTAGTTACCTTATTATTTAATTGCATTGTCAATAATTCTTTTAATTCACCATTAAGAGGAAAAAAACGCATTCCATAGTCAATATCTTTTACTTTATCATAAGTTTTAGTATGCTTTCCTATAAAATAATTTCCATTTTTATCTGTTGTAAGTGTATTGTGTATATGTAAGGTATTATTTATTATGTCTATATCATCAACAGAACGGGCAAGGACCTCTCCTATTCTTGCTGAAGTTATTAATTCTAATTTTACAATATTTCTGTATTTGTGATAACGCTCAGGTCCATCTAAGACTTCTATAAGTTTCTTTTCCTCATCGCTAGTTAAAGGAACAACTTTTTCAAAAGTTTTATCAGAAATAGGTTTAGTTAAACTTTCATCATCCATAATATTGTATTGTATTTTTCTTCTAGTAGTCGCTATTTTAAACCCTTTTTGTAATAAAGACCAAATTTTATTAATACTAGTTTGTGAATATTTTTTTATTTCTATTTTGGAATCTTCAATATCTTCTACTGTAATATTTTGTAAAGATTTGTATATAAAATTAGAGCATGATTTTTCAATAGCCTTTAGTGTTTGTGTATTTCTAACATAAGCTCTATCTCTTGTTATACCATCTATATATTTTTGTTCAATGTATCTTTTTAACACATTGTATAATGTATCTTTATTTTTTTCTATATATGTTCCATTACTTATACTAGCTAACAAGTCATTAAATCTCGCTATAAATTCTGTTTTATTTTCTGTTTTTCTTTGGTAAATAGGACTTTTTCGTTTTCCATTATAAGTATATTGACCAGCCCAACATTGCCTTGTATTATCAAAATATATACTCCCTTGACCATTTCCTTTTTTCTTCTTAGTTGATTTTTTCTTCGCAATAAATGTAATTTGCCAATTTTCTATAACAAAACAATTATAAGAATGCTCTAATATATTATTTATACGATTTTCATTTAAAGTAATAAATTTTAGAATATTATCATTTTCTTTAAATAAAAATATCAAGTCTCCAAAACTTTTTAATTTTTGTTTTTCGTTAGTTTCTAAATTTTCTACAATAATTTCTTTTAATTCATTCATAAAAAATACCTTCTTTCAAATTTTTTAAAAATCCTTGAAAAAAGGTTTAAATATATGATATAATACACATATAAAATACCTTTTCAAGGGTGTTTTCGATAGGGAAATGTGTTAGTCGGCGAAAACTATGTCACATTTTCCTTTTTTAATAAAATTTTCTTTCAATTATTTCCTTAACAACACCTATTATTTTTACAGGTTTTGTTTCTATATCTTCCTTAGTGAAAAACATTGGTCCATAATCAGAATTAAATGGAATAAGCATAATACCATTATCTAGTATATTAATTTTTTTTACGGTTGCCTCATCTCCATTTATTAAAACTACAGCAATTTCATTATTTTTAGCAAAATCTTGCTTTTTAACTGCTACAATATCATTTTCCCATAAAACAGAAAGCATACTATCTCCTTTTATTTTAAGAGCAAAGAAATCTCCTGTTTTTGCAAGTTCTTCTTTTATATCTACTGTTCCTTGCCAGTTTTCTTGTGCCATATAGTCGTAGCCAGCTTTTACTTCTCCGAGAAGTGGAATGGAAACAACAGAACTTCCAAATTTATCTAGCCTAGGCTCGTCTAAGCACATTAAATAAGAAGGAGTAACATTAAATAATTTAGAAAGGATTTCTATTGTTGCTCTTTTCATATTTTGAACATTTCCTTTTTCATATTTCATTATGGCTGCTTTTTTTACACCAATATATTTTCCAAGTTCCTCTTGTGTTAGACCTTTTTCTAATCTCAACTGTTTTATTCTTTCTCCCATATTCATAAAAAGTTCCTCCTTGAAAGTATCTTTATTTTACCACATAAAAAGGCTTATTGCAATATATTTATGAAAAAGTATCTTAAAAATTTTATTTTTTTTCAAAAAAGTATTGACAATCTAAAAAAGATAATATATGATTACGGTATCTTAAAAAGATACAAAAGAAAGAGGTGAAAAAATGAATACAACATTATTAAAATCAAAAATGGTATTGTTTGGAGATACTAACACAACATTAGGAAAGGCATTAGGAATAGCATATCAAACAGTATCTGCTAAGATAAACAACACTAATGGGGCTGAATTTACACAAGGCGAAATACTAAAAATTAAAAATAGATATGAATTAACCCCTAAAGAAGTAGATGAGATTTTTTTTAACGAACAAGTATCTAAAAAAGATACAAACAATGCCGACTAACACAAGAAAGGAATTTTAATGAATAAGATTAAAATCTTTAGAAAAAAGAAAAAAATGTCTCAAAGTGATATAGCTAAAATTATGAAGGTAAAGCAAAATACAGTTTCTCAATGGGAAAATGACACAAGAATACCAAATGTAAAACAAGCAATAAAAATGGCTGAAATATTAGAAACAACAGTTGAGAGTTTATATAAATAGAAAATACTAATCATAGTGTCAGTATGACTAGCATTTTCCCACAATTTTTTTATCTTAAACTCTTGCAATTAGTATATAGCCCATATATTCAGTACTGTACGTTTGATTTTACGACATTCCATGTCGTCAGCACTGTCCATACATATTCAACTAATATTATGTCTGACACCCATAACTTCTATGAAAGCTCTAGTACTTAATCAGTAGTGGCTCTGATATATGTAATGTTAATTTACCCTATAGCAACTAGAATATTAATTTATATAGTTCTACCACCGTACAAACTAATTTTTAAGAAACAGGGTAAACTCAATATTTTTGCCAAGATCCATCAGTCCTTTCATAATTAAATTTACCCATAAGGGTTTATGTAATAAGTAATATATCACAAAAAGAGATAAAAGTAAATAATTAAGGAGAGTGATTACGTTGCAAGAAGTATTAGAACTTCTAATTAAAATAAACAATAATTTAGAAGATTTAAAGAGCGAAAGGAATTTACCAAAACTAATATATGCAAAAGAAATAGCAGAAAAATATAAAGTTAATTTAAACAAAGCAACAGAATTTTGTAAAAGGTATGGGATTAATTTTGGGGGATATTGCATAGAAGAAGATAGATTTAAAGAAATATTGCAAACGAAAGGGATAGAAATTTTTGAAAATAGGAGGAACACAAATGAAAAGAAAACTAGATAAAAATAAAGTATATGCTTTTATTGGACGAGCAGTAGTATACAGTAGTGCATATGTAGGAATTATACTATTTGGATTCTGGGCATTTTGTCAAAATACTATTTATTAGAAAGAGGGACAAATGAAAAAGATAATACTAATAATATTATGCTTATATTTTAACAAGGGAAGGAGATGAAAAAAGATGTTTTTAAAAACAATAATTAGGCAATGAAAATGTATAACGGAACTTAGCAGAAACATAGAACTAACAAAGAAAAATAGTAAAGAGATACAAAAACAAATGTTAGATGAATTTATAATGACAATAAATGAAGTGCAAGACATAGAAGCTTTAGATATTCCAGAAAAAGAAAAAACACATATGAGAAATACGATTATAGATAATGCAAGAACGAAATATGTAACAAAATTAATAGAGTTATCTAACACCGAGCAAAGTTTTTAGATAACTCAAACAAATTACATAAATATATGTTCCTATTGCTAATTATAGCATAGGAAAGAAAGGAATGTCAAATGAAAAAAATAGATACAGGAGAAACAATAGGAACAATAAGAAGGCTAGATGAATTAGGAAGAGTAGTTTTTCCTAAAGAATTTAGAAACAAATTAGAATTGAAAGAAAAAGATGAAGTAGAAATTTTCTTATTAAAAGATGGTTTTTATGTAAAGAAGGTGTAGAAATGCTAGAAAATAAGATGATTTTAGACGGATATTATGAAGAATACAATGAAGTAAAAACAGATGAATATTATAACGAATTGGAGGATTATAGAAGTGAATAATTTAAGTTTATATGAAATAACAAGTGGTTTTCCAGCTTTAATGGAAAATGAAGAAATAACACAAGAAGAAAAAGAAAAAATACAAGAAGAATTAACAGTATTATTACAACAAAAAAGTCAAAACATTATAGGTTATACAAAAAATATTGAATTAACAATTAGTGCAATGAAAGAAGAAGAAAAAAGAATATCTGATAATAGAAAAAGTTTAGAAAATAAATTAATTAATTTTAAGAAATATGTAAAAGAATGTATGGAAAGAAACGATATAACAAAGATAGAAACAGCTTTAGGAGCATTAAGTATTACAAAAAGCCCAACAAGCGTAGAAATCGTAAATGAAGATGAAATACCAGGTGAATTTAAACAAGAAGTAGTAACAGTAAAAATAGATAAAACAAAAATAAAAAATTACTTTAAAGAAACAGGGGAAATACCAGAAGGAACAAACATAATTACAAATAATACAAGTTTAAGAATAAAGTAGGTGTAATAATGGATTATTTAGATTTAATAAATAACAAAAATAACTTTTATGGAGGTAATTAAAATGTTAGCAAAAAAGGCAACATTAAATGATGTTAATTTAAAAATAATGGTTTGGGGAGAAAGTGGAAGTGGTAAAAGCAGATTTGCATTATCTTCTCCAAATCCAATAGTAATAGATTTAGAAGGTAGCACAAGATTATATGCAGAAGAATTTGATTTTTATAAAGCAGAAGTAGATAAGACAGATAATAGAGCAATTAACCCAGCAACATTAACAGTAAATTTAATAGAGGAAATTTTAAAAGGAGAGTATCCTGATAGAAAAACATTAATAGTAGACCCTATAACAGATTTACTAGATTGTATAGAAGATGTAAGTGCCAAAAAGTATGAGCAAATGATAGGAAAGAAAGTAGGAGATTTAAACCAACTACAAAAAACAAAATGGTATGCATATAGAAGAGAAATGGCAAGAACAGTACTGAATCAATTGAAAGATGTTCCTATGAATTTAATATTAGTAGCAAGAGCAAAGAATATGTGGGATACCAAAGATGGAAAAATGCAACCAGTAGGGCTTACATATGATGCATTAGATATAGTGGAATATTTAATGGATATAGTTATTCAGTTAGAAAAAAACGGAGATGAAACAAAGGCAATAGTAAAAAAATCAAGAATAGGAAACTTACCAAAAATATTAGATATTAAAGATTATTTATCAATAGAAAATGCATTAAAAAACAATAGTAAATTAGCAAAAGAAAATGAGTAGGTGGTTAGATGTCTAAATTAGATACAACAGGAACAATAGAAGATATAGCAATAGACTACAAAACAAATAAAGCTAAAATAAGCTTACTTTTAGACACAAGGCAATTAGATATAGTAGAAGAACTAAAAAAGGAAAATAAGCTAAATATAGAAGTAAAAAAGTATAGAAAAAAACGAAGTTTAAATGCTAATTCTTATTTCTGGCAATTACTACAAGAATTATGTGAATTAGTAGAATTAGACACAATAAAAGAATATAAAAGAAGAGTAAAGGAACTAGGGATATTTAGACAATTTAAAATAGAAACGGAAAATATAAAAACATTTGAGAAAATGTGGACAAGCCAAGGAATAGCTTGGTTTTGTGAAATAGCAGATACAACATATATAGGAGATACAGAGTTTAAAATTATAAATGCCTATTATGGGTCTAGTTCCTTTAATTCTAAGCAAATGGCAAGACTAATAGATGGAGTAGTGCAAGATTGCAAAGTATATAACATAGAAACAAAACCACAAGAGGAAATAAATAGCTTGTTAGAAAGCTGGGGAAAATAATGATAGTAAAAGATTTAAGAAAAGAATTTTATCCAGTACCAAAGTCTGGGCAGAAGAAGATAAAACAAGACAGCAAAAAAGAACATAAAAAAGACTTCTGTATAATGCCAAAAAACAATTCTTATAGCACGGTAAGAACAGAAGTATATTGCGAAAGACACGAGGTTTATTTTTCAAAGGCTTATAGACAGAAGAGTATAGATGATGGCTTAATAGTATTTTTAACAAGGAAAAGCCATCGTGGTACTAATGGAGTACATGGAAAGAATGGAGACAAACTAAATAGAAAACTAAAAAAATTAGCAGAAAAAGCCTGGACAAGTTATTACAACAAAACAAAAGAAGAATTTATAGCCAGATATGGCAGAAATTATTTAGATTAAAACACCAAAGGCTAAGACATAATGAAGTTTTAGCCTTTGATTTTACGAAAGGAGACCATAAATGGAAGGTTGGATTAGAATACATAGGAAAATAATAGATGTGCCTTGGTTTAATAAAAGTGAATATGTTCATTTATGGTTATATTTGCTATTAAAAGCTAACCATAAAGACCAAGAAATTTTTATAGGAAATGAAAAAATTTTAGTAAAAAGAGGACAGCTTTTAACATCAAGGCATAAGTTATCAGAGGTTGTTCACATACAAGAAAATAAAATTTATCGTATATTAAAGTGTTTTGAAAATGAACATCAAATTGAACAACACAAGACCCCAAAATATACAGTCATATCAATAGTTAATTATGATATGTATCAAAAAACTGAACAAGTTGTTGAACAACAAATGAACAACGAATGCACAACAGATGAACAGCAAATGAACACAAACAATAATGATAATAATATTTATATTATTTTATTTAATAAATATAAAGCAAAAATCGAACAACAACCAAATAGAAAAATACAAATTATAGGAGAATTACAAAAAACAACAGACTATGAAATGCTATCTTTGGAAGAACAAGACCAAATATTTTACGATTTAATGAGTTCAGATATAAAAATAATATAAAGAGGTGAAACAAATGAATAAGAATATAAAGAAAACAGTTTATAAAATACTAGAAAAAGATAAATTAGCAAGAGAAGATGACTGGTATTTGATACAACAAACATTAATACAAATGCTAGATTGCAACCAAGGAACAGCATTTGGACAAGTTTTAAATGGAATGAAAGTACAAGGAATAAGCTTTGAAGCTATAACAAGGCAAAGAAGAAAATTCTTAGAAGAGAATCCACAATACAGAGTACAAAATGTGGAAAAAATAAGAAGAGAGGAAGAAGAAAACTATTATTTGGAACATAGCAGACATATTCCAAGAATAGACTAGGAGAAAAAATGATATTAGAAACTAAATGTAAAACCTGCTTAGGTTGTAACAAATTAGAAGATATAAATTTTAAAGAAATATACAGATGCGAAAATTATGTAAGAGGAGTAGAAAATAAAAATGATAATAAAAATACCACTACTATGCAGAAGTAAAAAGAATAGCCAAAATATAATAGTAAATCCAAGAACACACAAACCAATGATAATACAAAGCAAATTATATAAAGAATTTGAACAAAATTGTGGCTATTTTCTAAATAAATATAAAACTAATATAAATACACCAGTAAATATAAAAGCAACATTCTATGTGCCAGATAGAAGGAAAAGAGACTTAACAAATTTAGAAAATGCAATAGCAGATATATTAGTTAAATATAAAGTAATAGCAGATGATAATTATAACATTATAGCAGGATGGGATGGAAGTAGAATAATTTACGAAAAAGGCAGAGAAGAAACAATATTAGAAATTAAGGAGGTAAGTAATGCAAAAAAAAATTAAAAAAATAATTAGCATATTAGCGATAATTATAACAGTTTTAATAATAACAAGTCCAATTATATATGCAAGAGCACATACAAGTTCAGGAGGAAGAAGCAGTAGTAGTTCGCATTCAAGTGTAAAAGCAAGTACACCAAAAAGTTCAACTAAAGGTAGTACGAGTAGTTCAGTAAAAGCAAGTATACCTAAAAGTTCTGCTAAATCTTCAACTAAGAGTAGTGCGACAGGGAAAAGTTATACAACAACAAAAAGTAATTCTGGAAGAACAACAGTAAATCATGAAAAAGTAAAACCAAAAACAAATACAGAAGGGAAAACAACAATAATAAACAATAACCCTATATATTACTCTACATATAGAACAGACACAGGCTTTTCTTTAACAAATAGTATATTCCAGTTTTACATGTTAGACCAAATATTTACAGATAAAGAAAATGTAACAGAGCAAGATGTAGCAAAAGCATTAGAAGAAAGAGGATATACTAAAGAAGAAGTAGACCAAATACTAGATGAAGCTAGAACAGAAGAACAAGCTAATAAACCACTATTTAATGGTTGGAAATGGTACAACTGGTTGTTACTAGTAATTATAATAGTTGCAATAATTGGAGGGATTATAGGATTAATAATATGGGCAGGAATCTAAGATTAAAACTATTTAAAATAGTAGAAAAGGATACAACTCATTATGAATGGTACGACATATTAATTTTGATTTGTATTTGGATAAGTATAATACCACTAACATTTAAAGAACAAAATAAATTTACATTTACAATAACAGTTATAACAACAAGTATATTTATTATAGATTACATATTAAGATGGATAACATCCGATTTTAGGTTAAAAAGAAGAGGAATAATAAGTTTTATTAAATATCCAGCTACGATGTCAGCAATTTTTGATTTAATAGTAATATTGTCTTGTTTTAGCGAAATATTTAATAATTCATATACTTTAAGGATATTTAGCATATTTAGAATATTAAGAATAGCAAAAACATTAAGATATTCTAATAAATTTAAAATAATAAAAAATGTAATAAATAAAAATAAAAAGATATTGGGAGTAGTATGTGGATTTACAGCAGGATTTATATTTGTATCTGCATTAATAATGTTTCAATTTGAAAATCAAAGTTTTAACAATTTTTTTGAAGCAATATACTGGTCTACAACAGTATTAACAACAGTAGGTTATGGAGATATATGCCCAAAAACAGAAATAGGAAGGCTAATAAGCATAATATCTAGTTTAGTTGGAATTGCTTTTGTAGCATTGCCTACACGGGATAATAACAGGAGGATTTGTAGAAGAATTAAATAAAGAAAAAGGAGAGAATTAAAAATGAAAAAAATGACAAAATTAAAAATAGTATTTGATAGAATTTTTAACAAATTTGTAAAGGTAGATAATATAGAAAAAATAGAAGAGGGATTAAATAGACAAAAAGAAGCATTAAAGAAATTAAATAATAGTTATTATAATGCACAAGGAAGTCTAGAATCTTATAAAAATGAATTAAAGAAAAATAAAGAAAATGAAAATAAATTAAATAGATGTTTTGAAATATGCAAAACAAAAAATGATAAAGAAGGAGCAATGCAAATATTTGAAGAAATAAATACAACAAAACAAAGAATAACAGTTTTAATAGAACAAGTCCAAAAACAAGAATTGATAGTACAAAGATTCAAAGAAGCAAAAGAGAGATATGAAAAGGAAATAAGGAATTTACAAAATAATCTAGAAACAATGAAATCAAAAAATAGATTCAGCAAAGCAGTAAAAGAATATGAAAATCAGTTTGGAGAATTTGAAGAATTTAATATAGACGATATCCAAAAAGATATAGATATAGAATTTAATGCAAGTAATGCACAACTTCAAGAACAAGAAAACAAAATAGATTTAGAAGTAATAGAAAGAGAAGCAAATTTTGAAGAAATGTGGGGAAAATAATGAAAGAATATATTACTAAAAAAGAATATGATGAAATTATTTCAGAAAAGAAAAAATTTGAAAAGTTATATCAAATGTTAAAAATAGAGTCCTTGGAAAGCATAGTTAATTTAGAAAAAGAAGAAATTTCATATTTCTGCATAGCTACAAACAAAGAAAATACATATATTACATTTTACAGTGCAGATAGTAGAGACTTAATACAAGTCCTACTATCTAAAAATATAAATGTGTTTGAAATTTTTAATAAAGAGTTAATAACAGAAGTAAATGTAGACAAACCAGAAGATGATTATTATTACAAAGGCTATAAATTTAATTATCTAGAAGAGCCTTATTTTATAAAACAAATTTTTACAGACATTGATTTAAAAGATACAGATTTAATAAAAGAGTTAGAAGAAGAAATAGAGTATTACCAAGATAAAATAATAGAAGAAAAGGAAGAATTATATAATTACTCTAAAACTAACAGTATATTAAATAAATACAAATTTGAATTAGAAGAGGGAAAAAATGAAAGAAACCAAATATTATAACAAAGAAACCTATGAAATAGAAACCAAAATAAAAGAAGCATTTGTAATTTTAATAGTATTTATTTTAGGACTATTTATAGGACTATTAGTAAATAATTTAGAATTAAAAAATAAAGAAAAAGAAATAAGAGAATGCCAAGTGGAGATAGACAGTTTAAAAGAAAGTATACATTTATTGGAGAAAGAGGTGTGAAGAATGGATTTAGATGATGATGAATTACAAGCGACAAGAAAATTAAATGGAGTAGATAAAACAGCAGATGAGATGTTTGAGGAAATAGGGTACAAGAAAATTGTTGAACACGAATTTGTAGAGCCAGAAAATGGCGAAGAAACAAAGCTAATTTTATATAAAGATGAGATTAAAGGGACAGAAATAGAATTTTGGAATGACAAGACAATAAGCAAGACAATAGAATATGATGCAAGTTATATAACAATGCAAGAACTAAAAACAATAAGTAAGAAATGTGAGGAACTAGGATGGATATAGAAGAAGCGATAAAAATAATGGATAAAATGATAAAAAGTTATATAGAAGCAGACGAGTGTGGGCTATCGAACGATGATTTTAAGTATGAAATAGAAGCAATGCAAACAGTCTTAAATATGCTAAAAGAAAAAAGATATATGAAAAACAAAATAAATAAGTTAGAGCAAAAATCAAATATATTAGATAAAATAACAGATAAATTAAAAGAAGATAGAGAAATATTTGATAAATGCAGAAAGATACATGAAATGTATTCGCCAAGCGAAGAAAGAATGAATACTAAATATTATTATACAGTAGAGCTATTAAATATCATAGAAGGAGAAAAGAAATAATGGAAAAAATAACATTAGATGATTATGTATTAACAAATTTGAACTTAGAAAAACATTGTTTTTCTATAAGATTAAAGAATAGTAAAGAATATATTGTATATCACAGGAAGCCAAGAGGACAAAAAACAATTTATTTTATAATAAAAGATAATAAAGAAATGTTATTAGATGAAGATGTTAAAAAATGTTATTTATCAGAAGTAAGAATATATAACCGAGTAGGAATTTAAAATAAAGCTAATACTAACAAAGAGGTGTTAGTGTTGACAGATAAAGAAATAATCCAAAAATGGAAAACAGGACTAAGTAAAAACAACTTAGCAAAAATATATAAAAGAGAATACAATATGCAAATAAGAAATATAAGAGCAACTCCAAGACATAGACACGATGGAAAATTTCTTACAAATTACGAAGCCTTGAGCAAAGTTGAAGAAGTAATATATAGATATTTGCAGGAAAGAAGGTAGAAAAATGAAAATAACAAAAAATATGATAGGGAAATATGCAACAAGAATAGGACCTTGTAAATTAGGCAATGGAAATAAAGATTATAGTTATATAGGAGACAAAATAAAGATATTAAGTATAGACGAAAAACATATAAGATTTGCAACTAA
>DBGCHZ010000038.1:0-1000 GCA_048355915.1 Clostridia bacterium
AGAGGTCGAAAATATACTCAAAGAATCTCAAAATGGGAAGTGATTAGAACAAAACATAGCATCTGAAAAAACAAGTAAAAAAACAAAGGTGAAGTATATGCAATCGTGGGAGAAAAAGAATATGAATAAAGTAGATAAAGGCTTTGAATTGGTTTATTGGAAACTGAGTTACAGAAGAAAATTCATTCGCACATTATGGATGATCCCATGGACAATTGTAGCATTGATATTTATACAAATTGTAGGGAAAAATTATAAATATACCATATTGGCAGGAATAATCTATCTCGTTATACTTCCAATCCAGGCAATTTATAATTACAAAAAATGGATGAAAGAAGAAATGAAATGATATTATGCATTCCTCGAAAAAATAAAAATTTAAACTTCCAAGCACTTGAAAAACCGATTCCTTAGTAGTACAATTATGTTAAAAGATTAACGATGCTTTGTCGATAAAAAATATTATCAAAATATACAATGCATCAAATATTTAATTAAAAGGAGCGTGTTTGAAATAAAAATTATTAAAGAATATTAAAAAGCCTTATTTAATCACATTTTTGGGAAGGATTGATAAAGAATAAAAAAGATCAATAAGGTTGCAAATCTGGATTTTTGTTGCAAAAGTGTTGTAGATGTCTTCAAAAAATATTTGAAACAACAGTTGAAATCAAATTCAATAAAATGACATGAGAGTAAAATCTTGTGTCTTTTTTATATTTAACTATAAGTATATGAGCCATATGAACCAAAAAAGAAAATATACAATTGATACAATTAGGAAATAAAATTAGAAGTCTTTTACACCAGAAAATAGATTTACAAGAAAAATAATCTGTTATTGAACCGAAAAATTGGGGTGAATTGGATTATTATCATATAATAGTATATAAAGATTGAAAAAGGACATAATTATGGTATAATTAAACCATAAAAGGAGGTGCTGATTATGCCACAAATAATTCCTATAAAAGAATTGAAAAATACTTCTGAAATT
>DBGCHZ010000039.1:0-1059 GCA_048355915.1 Clostridia bacterium
TTTTACATAATTTTCTTCTCCATCTCCATATATATATAACTTATAATTATAATCATCTTTTAAATATCCCAATGCTTTTACAAAAGATAATTGTCCCTTTGAATTTTGTAATCTACCTGGAAATATTATTTTTATTTCATCATCACATAGTATCTGTCTTTCTTTAAAAAAGCGTTCTATATCTACTCCATTATAAATAGTTTTACAACTCTTCTTTAATTTCTTTTCATAATACTCTTTTACTGCATTCGAAACACAAACTCTTGCATCTGCTTTATTAAATAATTGTCTTGAAAATTTATCCCAATGAAATTTTGCTTCTAAATCCTCATAAACAAACTCTCGAAAATGCCATATTAATTTTCTCTTTTGAAAAATTGCAGAAAGTGCACCAAATCCTATAGCAGCCGAATTAATATGAACAATGTCTGGTTTTTCCTGCTTAATATATTTATAAATCTTTAATTCGGCAATAATATTCTTATATGCTTTATAGATGCCCTTTGCAAAATCATATCTCCAATTTTGGGGGATATAAATCCATTTGTAATAATCAAAGAATTTTACAGTTATGCCTTTTGCATCCCACAATTCTGAAGGTTTGTTTTGATCTGGTAATATAGCTATAACTTCATTACCATCTGAAACTAGATTTCTCAATAGATAATACATAGAATATGCTGATCCATATGCTCCAGAATCAGCACCAATTATTAGTATCTTCACACCATTCTCCTTATTCGTATGTTCCTAATTCAAAAATATATTCTGCAAAAAATTTCCCACCATTAATCAAGTATGCAGAAATAGAACCTTGAGTAATCGAACTAATAAAATATTTACACTTTGATAACATAAGTATTTTAAGCAAATATTCTTTTCCTCTCTGATAAACATCTTCGTCTAAACAATCTGTTTTGCTCAAAAAGTCATCACCAGAATAATCTTTAATAAAATGATCAAATGATGCAATATGAACTTCATTTCCGAATTTTTCAACCATTTTTTGATAATTATCATAATCTTCCGTAACTAAAAATAAATCATGACACTGATACT
>DBGCHZ010000040.1:0-11351 GCA_048355915.1 Clostridia bacterium
CTTTTTATATTATATGGAATAGATTAGAAATTGTTTAGCTCCTAAAAAGGATAATGTTCCGTGAAATTTTATTTTTATAAAATTTCAGCGAAGAAAAGGTGCCTTTTTGGGAGCTTACAAGTTCTTATCTATGTAATATAATTAAAAAGACTAGCCCCAGAAATATTTTATATATTCTAGGACCGTCTTTTTTAATCTGCTCTTGCAAAAATTATTGTTCTTGCCTTATTATTATCAGTACAAGTTGATAATGTAACTTCTGGTTTTCCCTGAGTATCTCTATTATAAAAACTTGCATCATCTGGAGATGCTTCGAATTTATTATATATTGTATATGTTAGCTTATTTCCTGAATTATCTGTTATGTATATTTTATCACCATTTTTTAATTTTTTATTATTAGAGAAAAATAAACCATTTCTATAATTATGACCTATTATTACAGTGTTCCCTACTTGGTTAATTCCTGCTCCATATAGCATTGCAACTGATTTTTCTATTGATAATTTGCTAACTTCCTTTAATATTGGATAATGAAAATTTGTTGCTGGAATATCCATTGTTCCAACTACATCAAAGCCTTTATATTGTGGTAATTTTTTTCCTGAATTTGATGATATTGATCCTGATGATTCTATTTGATCTATTGGATTTGATACATTTCCTACATTTTCATTATTTTCTGTATTTTCTTCTTTGTTATTATCTTTTTCTGTGTTTTCCTCATAGTTTTCTACAAAAGCCAGTGCATCATTTTCTAAGAAATATTTTTGATACCAATCATATCCTAGAAAAGCTAATAATCCTAATATTGCCACTATAACTATTACTAATATTACTGTTAATACTTTACTATATTTACTTTCAAACATATTTTTACCTCCGTACAAAATCTCTCTTTATAATTATAACATATATTTTTAAAAATGTGTATATTTTTAATTGATTTATGTTAATTATTTGAAACATAATATACATCACATGCATTTAATCTTTTCAAATATTCAGATTTTTCTAAATTAGTCGCTTTTTTTATGGTATCTATTATCTCATCATTATTTTGTCCTTCATTTATAAATACAACTATTCCTTTTGATATATCTTTTCCTTTTAGAATATCTTTCACATTTTCTTCTGTTTTTTCTATGTCTTTTGCTATATAAGATTCGTTTATTTTTGAAAATAATAAAATATCATCTAAAAATCTATTGTTTTCTGAGTTAAACATATATATTGTTGGAACATTTATTTCCTCTTCTAGTTTATGCACTATTTCCTTTTTATCACTATACATAACCTCTGGCTCAATTTTACAAATAATTGGTGAAATTAGGATAGCAATACATACTACCATAAATATTATATTGCTCTTTTTTTCACTCATTATATCTTGTAATAATTCATATAATAAATACATAATTATTACAAATATTAAACTACAAACTGGTGCTATATATCTTAATTCTATCCAAGGTGAAGCTACTGATACTATGATAAAATAAAATACTGTTGGTATAGCAATCATTTGCAATATCTTATTTTTTTCTTTATCATTTCCACTTTTCTTTTTCTTTATTAACTTGTATATTACAATTCCTATAATTATTAGTAATATAATATATAATAAATTATTAAATCCAAATTCACTTACCTTTTGAATATAAAGTGATATACTACTTAAAAATTTTGGTATATCTGTTAGATTGCTTATTGCTCCTTGACCTCTATATCCAAAAAACATATGTTGAATTGAATATGGAAATATTATTAATGATAATATTCCTGCTCCAACCATAGTTAAAGTATAGTAGCCTAACTCTTTGTATCTTTTTTCTTTTATATATTTTATTACAAATATTATATATAGCATTGCTAAATAAAATAGATAATAATAATGTGTTAATGAGCCTATTAATGCACATATTCCAATTGGTATTAATAATTTCCAATTTATTTCTTTACTTTGTAATAATTTAATATGTAAAAATGTTATTATTAGTATGTTTAACATTGATAATGCATACATCCTAATGTATATTACATTTGTTAGCGAAGCCATCGTTATTGATGATAAAAAAGCTAATAAAATCGACTTTTCTTTTGCTTTTTTCTCTCCTCTAAATAAATTTTGTAGAATTAGGTACATAACTATCGTTATAAATGCATATATTACAATGTTTATTACTATTCCTGGCCATTTTGAAAAATGACCTTCTGTAAATTCCATTCCTAATCTTAAAAGCAAATAATAAAATGGTGGATGTACATCATTTTTTTGATTTTCATAAACTTGATTATATTTTCCTCTTTCCTCTTCTTGAACTGATAAATAGTCTTCATAGTATTGTTTATTATGCCATGTATTATAAAAGTCTTCATTATCCTGTATCTCTACTTTATCATAACTTGCTAGTCCTAATGAATATGCTTCATCCATATGTATATATGATTTGTTTAGTCCACAAATTACATATATTATTGTTTGTATTATTAAAATTATTGTTAATATAATTACCTCTTTTTTTCTGTTTTTCATTTTATTTTACCTCATATATTGTATTTCAAATGATATTTTATTCATACTAATCAAAATTAATTACTTTTTTAATTTTAGATAGTATGAAAATTAATAATGTAAGATAAGAAATATATAAATATATTTTCATTTTACATTTTATTTTATAATAAAATTCCAACTCCAAAAACAATTACTTTATGCTTTTTTCTTTTGTAGATTTATTGCTTTTGGAGTTTTTATTTTTAATAAATATTTTTCTATTTTATAGTTTTTTAGTATTATAAAGTCTTATTCCTTATTTTATTATTAATCTTGCTAAACTTAATAGTTTAAATTCTTAATATAACCTTTTATTTATCTATTTAACATATTCATTTAATGGTTTTATTCTATAATTTAATTCTCCCATTTCTTCTGTTGGAATATATCCTGCTTTTGAATTTATAACATCAGGTATTCTATTTACAACAGATGCACATGTTAATTCTACTGTTGATGGTCTGTTTATAATTAATGTAGTATTTGGTTCTCCTTCAATTGTCCATTCATTTTTATCAAAATCTTCTTCTGAATAAACTTTTCCTATACATTGTGTTTCCAATGTTATTCCTTCTTCTGTTTCAGTAGTAACTACGGCACTCATTCCTGTTGCTGTTCCAGCTTTAACTACCATTCCTAATGTGTCTGATTTTATATCTTTTTCATAAGTTTGTGGAACTGTTTTTTGTGTTTGTGATTTTACTGTTAAGCCTAATTTAGCACATAGCCAACCATTTACATTCCACATATATGATGGTAAATATTCTCCGTTATTTATCATTTCATTTCTTTCTTCATCAGAAATTCTGTCTAACGATGCTACTTGTTTATCAAATTCTTCTAATGAAAGTCCTGAACCATGTGCTTGTGCTAATGCAATTCCATAGTCTTCTACATTGTAACTAGAACTCCCTTTTATTTTTGTAATTTTATGTGTAGAACCTGCTATACTTGATATTAATTGTCCCCAATATATGTCTTGATATCCGCTTCCTGTTATTGTACAATTTGTTGTTTTTGCTATTTCATCTAATTTATTTGTTATTTCTGGATTAGAGTTAGCTGGAAAAAATGCTTCTTCACAAGTTGTTATTGCATTTATACCTAATTTTGCACATAAAGTTAAAGCATCTTCAACATCTTTTATTAAACTCATTGTTGTAACTATTACAATATCAGGATTTGTTTCTTTTAATACTTTTTCTGCATTTTCTATTGATTCAACTTTTACTCCTTTATTTTCACTTTCCATTATCTCTCCAATGTCTTTTCCTATTACATTTGGATTTATGTCTATTGCTGCAACTATTTCTCCACCTTTTTCATATACATATCTCATTGTATATATACTCATTTTTCCTGCTCCGTATTGAGCTACTCTTACTTTTCTTTCCATCTTATTTTCTCCTTGTATAATTTATTTAGATTTTTTAAGGATTTATCTATAAACCTTGATATTTATAATTAAAATAATTTAATTTTATATTGGTTAAATTATTCTAATACTTAATTATTTTTATAAATATATATTGAATTTATATTTATAAAATTATGCCCTGAATTATTTTAAATTATACTGTTGTAACTATTTCGTTTTATACTATCTTTTGTATAATTAATTTTATATCTAATTTTATTTATTATTTGTCATTTAGATTTTATATTTTACAATATAATTCTAAAATTTGTTTATTAAAAAATGTTAAATTACTTAAATATTATAAATTTTATAAATTTCCTAATACTATTTTGGAAAATACTATTTATTTGCAAAATTCATATATAATTTTTGCACATCTCTTAGATGCTAGTTTCAAATTTTCATCAAATGTATTTTCGTTTTTTCCATCTGGAATATCAGATATACATCTTACACTTATAAATGGTATATCATCTAAATAACATACCTGTGCTACTGCTGCACATTCCATATCTACTACATCTGCATTAAATTTTGCATTTATTTTATTTTTCATTTCAACCTCTGTACAAAAGATATCCCCAGAAGCTACTATTCCCATTTTTATATTATAATTTTTCTCTGGTAATTGTTTAATCATATTTTCAAAAGCAGATACTAACCCTAAATCACATTCTACCATATTTCCAACACCTGTAATATAGCCCTTACTATGTCCAAATGCTGTTATATCAAAATCATGTTGTACTACATTTTTTGCAATAACAACATCACCTATATTCAATAATGCATTTATCGCTCCTGCTGCTCCCACATTTATTATAAAAGAAATATCAAAACTATTAATTAATACTTGTGTTGTTCTAGCTGCATTTACTTTTCCTACTCCACTTTTTGTTAATACACATTTTTTTGTTCCTATTGTTCCTATTATGAATTTCAAATTATATATTTGTTTTATTTCTATATCCTTCATTTCTTCTAGTATTTCTTGTCTTTCCTCGTCCATTGCTACTACTATTCCTATATATTTCATTCTATTTACCTTGTATAACCTAATAAAATTATTATATATTATACTTACCTTTCTATATCAATTATTTTTTTGTAGCTTTATTATATATTATTATTTCATTTTTTTCCATACTTTTATAATTATTTATTTACTTACTTTTTAATTGTTGCATTCGAAAATTATTATATAGAGTCAAGATAAAATTTCAACTTATAAAAAGCTCTATTTTAGGACTTACAAATTCTTATCTATATAATATAAATATAAAAAAGCTATCCTAGAAATATATAAATATATCCTAGGATAGCCCTTTCTAATTATTTATTTAATTATTTTAATTCGATAACAGCTCCAACTTCTGAGAATTTAGCTTTTAATTCTTCAGCTTCGTCTTTTGAAACTCCTTCTTTAACTGTTTTTGGAGCTCCATCAACTAATTCTTTAGCTTCTTTTAATCCTAATCCTGTTGCATCTCTAACAACTTTGATTACTTTTATTTTTTGGTCTCCAGCTGATGCTAAAACAACATCAAATGAAGATTTTTCTTCAGCAGCTCCTCCTGCTACTGCTCCAGCTGCTGGTGCAGCTGCTGCTACTGCAGATACTCCGTATTTTTCTTCGATAGCTTTTACTAAGTCAGCTAATTCAACAACTGTTAAGTTGTCTATTTCTTCAATTAATTTTTCTATTTTTTCCATTTTAAAATCCTCCTAAATTTATTTTTAGTGATTTAAGTTCACTACACTCTTTATTATTTATATTTTCAAACCAACTTTTAATTTAAAGCTTTTTAATTAAGCTTCTGCTGGTGTTTCTACTGGTGCTTCTGCCCCAGATTCTTTTTGAATTCTTACTTGATCAAGTGCAACTGCAACTTTTGAAATATTTCCAAGTAAAGCTCCAGCAAGCATTGATAATAATGTTTCTCTTGATGGTAATTTTGCTAAAGTTATGATTTCTTCAGCTGACATTACTTTACCTTCAATTACTCCACCTTTAATTTTGTAATAATCATTGTTTTTACTAAAATTGTATATTATTTTTGATGGTTCTAAATAATCTTCATCACTCATTATAACAGCTGTTGGACCTTCTAATTGTTCATCTAATCCTTCAAGTCCACATTCTGCTAATGCTCTTCTTGTTATATTATTTTTTATAACTGCATATTTAGAATTTACTTTTCTTAAATCAGTTCTTAATTCTGTTACATCAGTTACATTAATTCCTCTGTAATCTACTAAAAGTATTAATTTAGCTTCTTTCATTTGTTCTGCTAATTTTTTTACTTCTTCTTTCTTTTGATTTAGTATTTTTTCACTTGCCATTTATTTCACCTCCCATAAATTTTAGATAACCTTTATCTTAGTAATATTATTTATCGATTTACATTTCTGTAAATAAATAACACTCTTTATATTCCTACCAAGGATACAAAGAGTGCATAATATAACACTATTCATATTTTACCTCGGTAGGACTTTCTTATTGCCTACTGTCTTTGGCTAGTATATATTTTTATTTATTATTTTTGGTCTATAAATAAGCTTGGTCCCATTGTTGTAGCTATTGCTACACTTTTAATATATTGACCTTTAGCTGCTGCTGGTTTAGCTTTTATGATAGCATTCATTATTGTATCATAGTTTTCTGCTAATTTATCAGCTCCAAATGACAATTTTCCAAATCCTAAGTGAATAATATTAGTTTTGTCTAATCTGTATTCTACTTTACCAGATTTAATTTCATTAATAGCTTTTGTTACATCCATTGTAACTGTTCCTGATTTAGGGTTTGGCATTAATCCTTTTGGTCCTAATACTTTACCTAATCTACCAACAACACCCATCATGTCTGGTGTTGCTACTACTACATCATAGTCAAACCAGTTATCATTTTGGATTTTTGGTATTAATTCTTCAGCACCAACATAGTCAGCTCCTGCTTTTTCAGCTTCTTCTGCTTTTGGTCCCTTAGCAAATACTAAAACTTTTTGTGTTTTACCTGTTCCGTTTGGTAATACAACTGTTCCTCTAACTTGTTGATCAGCATGTTTTGAATCTACACCTAGTTTAACATGTAATTCAACTGTTTGATCAAATTTTGTTTTTGGCATTTTTTCAATGATGTCCAAAGCTTCTTTAACATCATATAATTTAGTTTTGTCAACTAATTTTGCACTTTCTGCATATCTTTTTGTCATTTTCATTTTTTCCTCCTTTGGTTCTAACGAGCTTTGCTCTCCCACATAATATAATTTTTATATAAATATTAAATATTTATCTTATTCTGTAACTACTACACCCATTGATCTAGCAGTACCTTCAACCATGCTCATAGCTGTTTCTATTGAAGCAGCGTTTAAATCTGGCATTTTTTGTTCAGCAATTTCTTTTACTTGTGCTTTAGTTATTTTTGCAACTTTATCTCTATTAGGTTTTCCTGAACCTTTTTGAATATTGATAGCTTTTTTAATTAATACAGCAACTGGTGGAACTTTTGTTATAAATTCAAAAGTTTTATCTTTATATACTGTTATAACTACTGGTATAATCATTCCTGGTTGATTTGCTGTTCTATCATTGAATTCTTTTACGAATTGCATAATATTAACACCACTTGAACCTAAAGCTGGTCCTACTGGTGGAGCTGGAGTTGCTTTTCCTGCTTCTATTTGTAATTTAATAATATTAGTAATTTCTTTTTCTGCCATTTTAATGGCACCTCCTTCTTATTCTTTGAAAGGTTTTCCCTTCTTTTAATTCCTAATTAATTATTTTATTTTTTGTACTTGTGAAAATTCTAATTCAACTGGTGTTTCTCTACCAAACATTGAAACAAGTACTTTAACTTTATGTTTTTCTTTGTTAATTTCTTGAACTGTTCCTACAAATCCTTCAAATGCCCCATTCATTATTTGAACTTGTTCATTTACATCATAATCTACATTTACAGAAACATCTTCAAATCCCATACTTTTAATTTCTTCTTCTGTTAAAGGTATTGGATCTGTCCCTGAACCAACAAACCCTGTAACTCCTCTTGTATTTCTTACAATATACCAAGATTGTTCTGTTACAATCATTTTTATTAATACATAACCTGGAAAAACTTTTTTTAGATTTACTTTTCTTTTTCCTTCTTTTATTTCTATTTGCTCTTCCATTGGAACAATTATATCAAAGAAGTATTCTTCTAGTTCTCTGTTTTTTATAGTGTTTTCAAGGTCTTTTTTTACTTTGTTCTCATATCCTGAATATGTATGTACTACATACCATCTAGGTACCATATCATAGTCTTTTTGAGACATAATTAAGCCTCCTCTAAATTAATTTATTCAGCAGTATTTTCTGTATTATTTGCTGTATTTGTTTCTTCTACATTATTTGTTGTATTGCTTTCTGAATTGTTTTCATTAGATTGTGCTTCATTTGTTGAATCAGCATTTTCTGTATTTGTTTCATTAGTTGCATTTTCTGAAGCATTTAAAGATCGAACAGATTCTTTTATTTTATCTATTCCATTTTTATTTATTGCTTCAAATGTAAAATCTAATACAAAAACTATTAAACCTGTGATTAAAACAATAGTAATAACAGCTACTGTATTATTTACTAATTGCTTTGGTGTTGGCCAATTTACCTTTTTTAACTCAGCCTTTAATCCTTTAAAAAAGCTTTTCTTGTTTTTGTTCTCTTTTTTTATTTCTTTCTTATTAGACTTTGTATCTTTTTTAGCCATTTTATTTCCTCCTTAAAATAGCTCTTACTATTTTGTTTCTTTATGTGTTGTACGTTTCTTACAGAATTTACAATACTTAACTAATTCTAATCTATCTGTATTGTTTCTTTTATTTTTAGAAGTTACATAGTTTCTTCTTTTACATTCTGTACATTCTAATGTTATATTTTCTCTTGGACCTTTTGCTGCCATTTTATATACACCTCCGAATTTTACATTACTTTTTAAACGATGTGAGCATATGTCCGTAATATACATATGCTCAACTATTTTATCATTTTTTTTCACTTATGTCAATGACTTTATTGCAAATTCTTACTGATTTTTTGCAAAATTTCATTAATTTTCTGCAAATTTTTAAGTTTTTATTTTTTATCTATATAACTTACTTTTTCTTTTTTAATTTTCTTTTGCTATTCACCTTCTGCTTTTTTTGTACAGAAAAACCAAATTTACCTATTTTTTTTCCTAAGGAATAATATCCTCCATTAGAATATGCTATTAAATCACATTTTGATATGTCAAAAGCACCCTTTTCATCAATATACTTTTTATCTGCATTTATTGCTACTACTTCTGCAATAAACATATGATGTGATCCCATTTCTTTTATCTCTTTTACTTTACATTCTACTGAAACTGGGCTTTCTTTTATCATAGGACAATGAACAAACTTTGCTTTTTCTCTATGCAAATTCATTTCTTTGAATTTGTCAAATTTTGCCCCTGTTCTTACGCCACACCAATCTGTTGCTTTTGCTAATTCTTTATTAGTTAAATTTATTACAAATTCTCCTTGCTCTTTTATTAATTTATATGAATATCGTGATGGTCTAACTGATATATATACCATCGCTGGATTTGTATTTATTATTCCTGTCCAAGCTACTGTTATTATATTAGATTCTTCCATTGTCCCACAGCTTACCATTACAGCTGGTATTGGATATATAAAAGTACCGGCTTTCCATGTTACTTTATTTGACATTTATCTATCACCTTTCTCTACATTTTGTTCTACATCTTTGTTTTTATTTCTTCGCTTTGATAGCTCTTTAATAATTGTTGCTTCTCTAACATCTAAAACTCTTTGATATTTTCCTTCACTATTTTGTATAATTTTTCCCATATACCCATAATTATATTTTTCCGCTATCTCTATGTTTTCTTCTGATAATAATTCATTAATTACATAATTATAATATTCCGGATTTACTGCCGGTTTTTTTGAATTTTTGTCAAGACTTAAATCAAAAATAGATAAATTTATATATATTTTATCTTTACACTCTTTTCCGTTAATTGCTCTTGCAAATTCATATTCATCTAACTTATTTACTACTTGAAAATCTTTATATGCTATTATAGCTGTTTGAGTTAGTTTAATTTGCTCATCATTTTGATTATAATATTTATGCTCAGAAATGTTTTCACATTCTTTATACCCTATCTGTCCGTTAAATCTTTCATATGTTTTAGCTTGATATTTGTTTCTTAAAAAACTCTCTTCTCTCTTCTTCTTTTGTACATCTAATTTTTTATTATATTCTTTTCTTTTTTCTGAATTTTTTATTGATTCATATGCATCTTGTATTTGTTTTTTTCTTAATTCATTTTTCTGTTTTTCTTTAAAGTTCATCATCTCTGTATTATCAGCCAACTTTAATAAACCTTCCATTCTCTTTTTTATAGCTTCATCTAATTCAATAGCAGTTCCCTCATTTTCTCTTTCTTCACATATATCACGTGCTATTCCCAAAATTGAATATGCATTTTCTGGTATGCCATTGATTTTATTATATAGAATTTCAAATTTATCACATTTTGTAGTTAGCTCACTTATTGTATCTACTTGTAAATTATTTATTAATTCATTATAAGCACTTTTTATTTGTTTTATTTCTTTTGTGTATTGTTCATTTAATTTATCTGATATGCTTGATAATTGCATTTTATTTTCCAGCACATGTATTCTATGATTTTTTCTTTCTTTCAAAAATGTTATTATTTCTTCTTCATTTCTTTTTTTACCATCAGCATCTCTTTCAATTGCCCTTGGATTTATTCCTAAAATCTTACATGCATACTCTATATTTTCCATATAAATTCCTCCATATTTAATTTTTATATTTTTATCACCTTATTTTTTTATTAAATTCAATTCAATATATAGTTTATTTTAATCTTTTAATTCTATAAGAAATGCCCCTATTAAAATCATTATATCTTATTTTAATATAAATATATTTTAGCATATTATTAAGAAAAAATCAAAAATAATAGACTACAAAATAATTATCACATTATTCTCTAGTCTACTATTTTTCACTATTTATTTGTTGTTTTTAGTTATTATACTAAATATTATAATAAAAAAATCTAGCAACAACCTATCTTCCCAGCAGGGTAACCCACAAGTATTTTCGGCACATTTAGGCTTGACTTCTGTGTTCGGAATGGGAACAGGTATTACCCTAAATGTCATCGTCACTAGAAAATTATAGTATGCATAGCACACTCAAAAATACATAGATGAAAAACTTGTTTTAGTTTCGATGACTTTTTTTAATTGTGGTTAAGCCCTCGATTTATTAGTATTGGTCAGCTTAATACATTAC
>DBGCHZ010000041.1:0-1765 GCA_048355915.1 Clostridia bacterium
AGAAAATTTTTGATATTCTCTCAAATTCTTCTTTTCTTCTTTTTTGAAGTTCTTCTAAAGAAATTTTAAAAAGCAAAGCCCATAAAAAATAAAAATTCTGATCTGTTTTATATTGAACGCCTTTCTTTGAATGATTGAACAATTCCCTTAATTTTTCAGTATCATCTTCTATCAATGTTAATATTTTATTCACAAATAATTCTACATTTTCAAGTGCTTTGACAAATGCCTTAGGATTAGTATTTGATAACTCACTTAATATTTTTGTGACATTATCTTTACTCATGATTCTAGCGCACATTCTATCATTTCGTTTATAGATATTTAAAACATTTATTATTTCCGTATGTGGTTGATTCATCCTATAATCTAAATATCCCAATGATGTTATTAATTCTTCTAATTTCATTCGAGTGTCTCTAGCTTTAAAAACTCTTTTTTCATATTGAGCTGCAATTTCTTTTACTTTTGTAACTATATCCTTATCTATATATGCATTCCACATTTCAAAAGTATTTTCTTTTATAGGATACGGTTTTGTGTTCAAACGTAGAAATAAATCTATTTGGCTAAAATCAGGATTTTGTTCTGCATCTATTTCAATGATGTCCATCGGGAATTCCAAAATTTTTTCTTCAAATTTATCTCCCACCGTTTCTATAGTTTTTCCATTTAGTTCAGAAAGTATTTTTAATTTGGATAACCTAAATTTATCTTTATCAGTGCAAACTATCTCTCCACGTTCATCTATATACGTTTTTCCTAAGAATCCCAGTATCGTAAGTAAACGTTGTTGACCATCTACCACTTCTTTTATTTTATCTTCTCTTTTATAAATAAACAATGGTGGTATATTTATTCCCAATAAAATACTTTCCATCAAATACGAGGCTTTCTGTATATTTTTAACCTCAGATCTTTGATAATTAGGTCTTATCAAAAATCTAGATTTTTTCATATCTGAAATAATATCTTCTATGGTTAATGTTTCAGGTAATGGTTTATTAATTTTATAATGTGAAATTTCATCTTTTTCGCCTGCAGACTCCATCATTTTTGAAAAGATATCAGAATTTTTCATGTATTTTTGAAAATCAATTTTAAAAATATCTTGAAATATGTTTGCAATAAAATTATATCTATTATTAATTGCAGAATAATAATGGCTTCCAGTGGATTCAAAAATCAACTCCATACTTTTCTGAGGATTATTTATTATATGATTCCATAATTGCGGATAACATTCTGCATTATTGATATACTCAAATATTTTTTCAATATTACCGTCACTAATTTTTCTACCATTGTCCAAAACAATGTCTATTGCCCAATATAAGACTTCATAAAATAAATTATTATTGCATAAATAAGCATTTTTTTCTTTGCATGTTGCATTAAATTTGATTAAACACATTACAACTGCGGTAAATTTATCTAATATTTTTGTTTCATCTTCAGTTACCACTTTAGCGTAATAATATTTACATATTATTTCTGCTTTTGAGCTTTCTTTCGAATAACTATATATCGGAATTAGAGGTAGTGTTATAAGATTTCTTACTAAAGAAACTACAATATTTACCTTATCCCTTTTATTTGCTTTCTTTTTACTTTTAGGAAGGATAATCTCACATAAAAAATCATAAAGTTCATTATCGCTGTAAATTTTTTTATACAATTGTTTTGACAAATTATCATCGATATACGCCGCTCTATCAATATCATACTTCTGCAATGGTGTAATTCCAGAATTATATCGTCTAAA
>DBGCHZ010000042.1:0-3502 GCA_048355915.1 Clostridia bacterium
ATGGATTTTCTTGATTTCTTTTGTAATTCTTTCTTTTCTTAATTTGGTTTTGCTTGGAACTCTTTTCAAATAATCATAGAATCCTAATCTGCTTACATCTAATTTTTTCAGAACACTAGAAATAGAAACAGTAGAATCTTTTTGCTTTTCTTCCTTAACTGCTTTATAGATATCTGCTTTATTTATTTTCCCAGTATGCCAATAGCCTTTTTTAACACTTCTAACGCATCCTGTGTATCTTTTAATTCATTTCTTAATCTTGCGATTTCTTTAGACTCATCACTAGAAAAATTACCGGATCTTCGAGATTCAATCTTATTGCCATTGTTGTTTGCATCTTTTATCCATTTATGAATTGTACTGTCTGCAATACCAAATCTTTTAGCAATAGAAACTTTGGATTCTTCAGGATGTTAGTTAGCATAATCTACAACTCCTTGTTTAAATTCATCATCAAATACTGGTTTTGTCATAGTCTTTTTCTATTTCTTTTTTTACTTATGACATTGTACCAAATGATGTTTAATTCTTCCATTTAACTTGTACAGTTTTTATATTAACATCAATATTTATATTATTATACTGTGGTTTGGAAAAATAAAAAATTGTATTTCATCAACGTTTCATAAATGGTATGTATAATATTATTGAAAGTAGTTATAAAAGGCTTTTGTTTAAAAAAAGGAGGAATAAAGGAGGATAAAATTATGGGAAAAAAAGTAGCCAGAGGTGCATTCCTATTACTTACGTTATGTTTGAGCTTAAGTACAGTTGGGTGTAAAAAAAGTAATGAAAGCAATAAAATTAAAGAAGGACAATCAATAAGTTCTGAAAAGAAGGGTACGTCAACTAACAAAAAGGATAAAAATACAACATTTAAGCCATCAGATTATACTTTAAAAACAAAAAAAGAATATGTTTATGAATATTTAGGTCTTAAATTTAAACTTTCAAATAAATTTAAAAAGTATATGAATGATAAAAAGATAGCAATGTTAGATGATCAAAGTCCTATAGATAAGGAATTAAAATATGCTTTTTTAACTTTTAATAAAATGACTAAAGAGCAAAAAAAAGCAGTTATTAATAAAAAGGAAGGTGGTTATGAAAAATGGGAAAATGGGCTTAAAAGAATTGGAACTATTGGTATCTTTGAAAAAAATACATCAGAAGAAAAAATATCTAAAATGACAAAATGTGATACTCATACTAAAATAGGAGTTTCAAGTGATGGAAAATACGATTGCTATTTTAGTACAAACAGCGGATCTGAAATTAAACTTCTAAATGAATTTAAAAAAACTGAGATTCAAATTATAGAAAAAAAAGAACGTCCTAAAAATGGTTTTGTTCTATCAGAAAAAACTGATTTAGAAAATACAGAAGCATTTAAAAAATAATCAGTTAGGAATTTACGTAAACTATTACTAAAAGACATAAATGGTTAGGATTTTACAAGTAAATATTTTGAGAAGTATGGTAAACGTATTTACAATTTAGCGTAAAGTTTGTGTAAAAGAGATTCCAAATTTAGTTGAGGTTTAGAACGAAATAAAAATTAAATGTTTTAATATTGTTAGTGTTGCTATAGATAATGTTGATGATAATGGTGAAAACAAGGGAGTAATTGAAAAAGAATTAACAAAAATAAAAAATAAGTAAATGTAAAGTGATGAATGGTATATGGTTAATTAGTTTTAAGAAAGCCGTAATTTCTCTTTAGTAATTGTCTTTATTAATATGACTATGACTTACTATGGATATAGTCATGGAGCGAATAGAGTTGAATTGGAGAAGGTAATAAGAATTTGCTTGGAGTGTGTTGGAATTGGATAGAATTAAAAAAATTGAGACATTTAAGCTTGATAAGAATTTGAGAAAATTGAAATATATAATATCGATTGTATTTGTAATAATACTTCCTCTATTTTTAGTTGATCTTTTAGGACAAGGGTCTCCATATTTTTGTAAGCTTATTAGTCCAATTGGTATGCTTGGACTTTGGGAGCTATTTATTCAGTTATTAGCCCAATTTCAGTATTCAGATATAGACTAGACGAAGAAAAGTGCATAATGTGAAAAAGTTTGCCAAATGAATATAGATCCAGTTGAAAATTATAATCATCTAGAATGCATCAGATGTGGACGATGCAAAAATGCTTGTCCTGTGGACACAATTAGTTGTGGAATAAAAAAATAGAGAGGAGCTTATTAGAAAAGTGATAAAAAACGCAATAGCATACATTACAAGAAAAAAAATAGAACATTTATTATTTTTGTTATTTTAACAATAGTTCTTTCTTGTTTGTATTCTTGTTTAACAATAATGAAATCAAGCAATGAAATAGAAAAGACTTTATACGAAAGTTCTAATTCTTCAATATCAATAACAAAAAAAGATGGTAAATATTTTAATGTTAATCAATTTAAGGATATTGAAAAATTAAAAGAAATTGAAGAAATAATAATTCAATATGATGGATTAGCAAAACTAAAAGGTGCTAAAGTAGTTAGTGGAGAGCAAAAAATAAATAGAGAAGATTTATCTGATAAATTTAAGAATGTTGTTTCACTCGAAGCTACAAATAATACTAAAAGAAACATTTTATTTAATAGTGAAGTATTTACAATTAAAGAAGGTAAAAATATAGCGAAAAATGATAAAAACTCAATTATTGTTCATGAAGAATTCGCTAAACAAAACAATCTAAAATTAGGTGATGAAGTTGATCTTGAATTACTAGATACTGAAAAAAGTGGAAAAATAAAGAGTCATAAATTTGAAATTATAGGAATATTTTCTGGTAAAAAACAGGAAACATATACAGGTCTAACTTCTGATTTTAGTGAAAATATGGTTTTTGTGGATTATTCAACAAGCCAAGAGATATTAAATAACTTAGAAAATAATAAAATTGCAAATAAAATTTTAATGTATTCTGGTAGTTTAGAATCTACAAACTTAGTCTTAAATAAATTGAAAGAGCTTAAAATTGATGAATCAAAGTATTCCATTGAAAAAGATTCTAATGTATTTGAGGAATCTTTAGAGTCAGTAAGTGGAATAAAACATATAATAAAAGTAATGACTTATTCTATTATGTTAGGAGGAGTGATTGTTCTTTCATTAATCTTGGTTCTATGGTTAAGAGAAAGAATTTATGAAATAGGTATATTTTTATCTATTGGAACATCTAAGATGCAAATTATAATGCAATTTATATTCGAGTTAATATTCATATCGATACCAAGTATAATATCTTCCTTACTTTTAGGAAATGTGTTACTAAAAGTAATTGTAGATGGATTCATTAACTCAGAGGATTCAATAATTTCCGGTGGAAGTTTAATAAATAATAGTGGTTTTATGTTAAATATAGTAGCACTTGGACAAAGTTATTTAATATTAATAAGTATTATTGTTTTATCAGTTGTATTTGCTTCTTCATTAATATTAATCAAGAAGCCTAAAGAAATATTATCAAAAATAAGTTAGGAGAAA
>DBGCHZ010000043.1:0-1577 GCA_048355915.1 Clostridia bacterium
ATGTTGATTATGGATTTGCTTCTTCCATTTACGATGATTGGTTTTGGAAGATATTTTATGAAAAAGGCTCCAAAGGAAATAAATTCAGTATTTGGATATCGGACTTCGATGTCTATGAAAAACAAAGACACATGGGAATTTGCTCATAAATATTGTGGTAAAGTCTGGTATGTCTGTGGAATGGTTATGTTGCCGATAACAGTAATATTCATGCTTTTAGTGATTGGAAAAAATGAAGATTGTGTTGGAAGTATAGGAGGAATTATCTGTGGTGTTCAACTTATTCCTTTAATTGGGTCTATTCTCCCAACAGAAATAGCATTAAAAAAGAATTTTGATAAGAATGGAACAAGACGATAACTTCCAGTATGTAGAGAATAAGTAGTAATAAAAATCTGTAAACCCATTACGCCACCCAAGAGCGTAAGGGGATACAGATTTTTTTTGATGGAAAGATAAGAAAGTTTATACAAAAATTGAATAATTTTTTATGGAAAATATTATTCGTTCAAACTACATTCCATACGTAATTTTGTGGTTTCAAAATTTGAATTTTTATATAGTGACTGTGCAATTTCGTTATTAGATAATACATATAAAGAGATTTTGGTATAACCTAATTGCTTAGCAGTATTTTTAGCTTCGGATAATAGGTGTTTTCCGATGCCCTTTTGCCGGTAATATTCGTCTACATATAAATAAATTAAACGACATTCATGTTTACTGATTCCTTTGATAACAATAAATCCTCTTTTTTTCTGATAATATAAACCAATTAAAATAAATCCGTTTATCTTATTAATCAGATTTTTCCAATACTTATTTGACAGAGGTTTAAATTGTTTGGGCTCGTCATCATTGTTAGTGATTGATGAGTAAAAAACTTCATTGGATTTAGATAATTTTTCGTAATTTTCTTTTATAAATTTAAGATCATGAGAAGTTGCAAATCGAATTGTTATCTCTTTTTCTTCAAAAATCTTATTTTGATCATTTATGATTAAACGAAGGGCATTCTTTTTCTTTAAATTGTATTCAGCCATATCATTTCTTGTTTCTAAGGGAAGGTTTGATAAAAATGGAAGGTTATCGTTTACGGCTGTTATATTCCTTCTTATTTCGTTCACGACATGATATTCCTTATTATACTCATTTGCAGAATCTTTATTTTCGGATGTAATTTTTTTAAGTTGTTTTCTAGTTTCTTTAACGTTTTGATAATAGTTTCTATGTTACGAAAAGTAATCAGGGAATAATTGAGGCAAGTCCACAAATCATCAGAATACTTATTAAATTCTTGCTTGAAATTTCCTTCTCTGACTAAAAAAACGATAGTGTAATCGCTAAATGGTTTACTTGGAATAGAAAAATCCGATAATCTGATTAAAGAGGCAAAAAATGATTCGTCATATCGGTGGATTTTATGCGGACGTTTTTTATCAGTAGGAGAGATTTCGTAAGGTTTTTTTTGTCATGAGTACAAAATAAAAATCCACAGGTTTTTTGATGTAATAGGAAAAGAGCCATTTGTATGAAAATTTAAATGGCGAGATGATGAAAATTTAAATCGTGGAATT
>DBGCHZ010000044.1:0-4157 GCA_048355915.1 Clostridia bacterium
ATTAAATTTACTGTTATAGACCTATCTTCAATATTTATATCTTTTAATATAAAGCCATCTTGAAACAAAGGTGCTAATGTTTGTGCTATTATTTCAGATAGCATTGCTGTTCTCATTATAGTTACTGTTCTTTTTGTGGCTAATTGTCTTGGACTATATAAACTTAAATTAAATTTCTTTATGCTTGTATTTATATCTCTTAATTCTGGCAATTTATAATCAGAAACAAATCCTGTAAATTTCAGATTATCTTTTCCGTCTAATATCTTTACTTCTTGTTGTATAAATGGTATATCATCTATTTTACAATCAGAAAAATCCAGTATTAAGTCTGTATAAGAAACTTCTCTACTAGATTTTTCTATTTGCACATCGTCCATTAATTTATATTTTTTATTATTCCATTTAGCAAACCACATTAATAAGCACCTGCCCCTCTTAATGTTTTTGTTATAACTGGCATTACTTTTCTTCCTACTTTTGTTGTATCCATGTAAATATCTCCTCCATCCACTGTAATGTTAGCTGTTATGCTTCTATTTACATTAGCTGTTGTAGATAAGTTTGTACTTAACCTTTGAGTTTCAAATTCTACTGTTCTTTTCATTTTTCCATATACTTGCCCTATATTATCATCGAATCCTTCACCTAATCCTAATGCTAAAAATCTTCCTATTTCTTTATTCATTACTACAGAAGGAGAATGTATTTTAAATACACTTTTAAATCCATCTATAATTCCTTTTGCAAAACTTGCTATTTTGTTTTTTAACCAATTTCCTGCTCCTGTTATACCATTCCATAATCCTTCAACTATATTTTTTCCGATTTCTAAAACTTTTCCTGGTAATTCTTTAATTGTGTTTATAATATTTTCTACTAAACTTAATGCTGCATTTTTTCCTTTCTCTACCATATCTCTTCCCCAATTAACAATATTGTTAATTGTATTAGTCAACCACTCCCATATTCTTCCTGGTAATTTACTAAACCAATCTATAATATTGTTAATTGTATTGGAAATCCAACTTGTAGCTGTATTCCATACATTTTGACCCCATTCGGCTATTTTATTGGCAACATCTAATAACCAATTCCATATATTCCCTGGTAATTCAGCAAACCACTGTATTATTCCTTGTATTATTTTTGGTAATTCGACTGTAACCCAATTCCATGCATCAATCCCAAATTTTACAATATGTCCTAATGTTTCTCCTATTAATACACCTATATTGTATGGCAATTCTTTAAACCAATTAATTACATTACTAATCCAAGTTGGTATTGTTTCTGTAAAAAAAGTTACTATCCCATTCCAAGCATTAATAAAAATAGTTTTTATCCCTTCACCAAACCCTTTCCAAAAAGCTATAAAATTTTGAAAAGCATTTGGTATAGTTTCCGTAAAAAAGCTTATTATCCCATTTACAACATTTCCTATTGCCATTTTTATAGTATTCCAAATATTAATAACTGCATTTCTAAATCCTTCATTTGTTTTCCATAAATATATAATAACACCAATTACTGCACCTATTACTGCTATTACTATTCCTACTGGGCTTGTTAAAAAACTAAAAGCCGAGCCTAAAAGTTTTACTGCCGTACTCCCAGTTGTAAATGCCTTACTAATTGTTCCTACTACTTTTATTACACTACTTATTCCACTAATCATTTTACCTATTATTGATAAAATTGGTCCTGCTACTGCTATTATTCCTGCTATTTTTAATATAGTTTCTTGTGTTTCTTGATCTAAGTTTGCAAAAGCATTAGCCCATTCTGTTATTTTCTCTACTGCTTTTGTAACAATAGGTAGCAAGCTTTCTGTCATTTTTCCTAAAGCTGTATTTAATGCATCTATTGCTGTTGAAAACTTACCATTCATAGTTTGAGAAGCTTTATCCATTGCCTTATAATATCTTCCACCTTCTGATGTTGCTACTTGCATAGCATTAGAAATGTCTTCAAAAGATACTTTTCCTTTTGATACTTCTTCTCTTAATTCTGACATCGATTTTCCAGTACTTTCTGCCATTATTTGCAATGGATTGAATCCTGCATCTATCATTTGGTTTATATCTTCCATAGAGGCTTTTCCACTAGCCCCCATTTGTGAAAATGCTAATGTTAAACTTTTTAGTTTTTCAGCATTTCCCATAGAAATATCTCCTAGCATTTGAAGGTATCCTTTTGTTTTATCTGTTGCTAATCCAAACCCCAACATAGTTTGTGTACTTTCAAGCAAATCCGTAGTTTCGAATGGTGTTGTATTCGCCATTTCCTTTAAGTCATTGAGCATTGCTTTTGCTTTATCTGCACTACCTAGCAAAGTTGTTAAGTTTGCTTCAAAATCTTCCATTTGTGCATTATACTTTACTCCCGCTGTTCCTAGTGCTACTAATGGAGTTGTTAGACCTAATGTTAATGCATTTCCAGTTTTAGTAGCTACTTTTCCTACTGAATTTAAACCTCTAGTTAAGGTATTTGAAAAATTTTTACTTGGTTTTTCTAATGTTTTTAAATCTTTGTTTATTGATTTTAATCCTGCTTCTAACTGTTCTTTCGTTAGTGTTACCTCTATTGTTACTGAGCCATCTGACATATTTCCCCTCCTTCCTTTACACTTTAAAAGCACCAGAATTTAATCTGATGCTCCTTAAATTTACTTTTTTAAATTATATTAATTCTTTAAACTTTTGTATTGTATTATCATATCTGTAAGTGCTTTTTATTTATTATTTATATGTTATTAATGTGTGAAAACCTTCCATTTGTCCAGATAAACCTTGTCCTTGTATGGAATTAAATTTTACATCTAATATATCATATCCGTCATTTTGCATTTCAGAAAGTATTTCATCTATTTGAGTAGTATACTTATCTTCACATTGAAAATTCTGATTTATCCATTTACTAAAGCTGTTTATCATCACTATGTGTTTTTTTCCATCTCTTTCGCTTAAATATTTTTTTAAATCATTGTAAACAGTAGTTGCTGCATTTTTTTGCATATTATTAAAGAATCCCATAATATCTTCCTCCTTTTATAAACTATAATAGGAGTTTATCACAATAAAATGTATTTGTTTGTCAAATTTTGTCGACAAATATTAAATCTTATAAAAAAGCACAAGCAAAATCACTTTCTTTTTGCTCTTGCGTTCTCATATCTGGTAAAGCATACATTCTTTTTAACTCTTTATATCTTTTCTTCTCTTCTTTATCTTTTATTTTAGATAAATCTATTGCTCTATAACCCATTATTTCAACAATTTTATTGTCAGATTTTAAACCGTTAAACATTGCTTTAAATTTCCACCAATGCAAAAATTCTGTTTCTTCTAAATCAATATTATATTGTGTTTTAAATGCAGTATATATCAAATCATCATCAAATTCATAGCTATAAATTTGCTTTTCTTTCTTTCCTTTTTCTTGACTAGTCTTATCATTTAATTTTGAATAACTATAAAACCATATAATATCTTCTAAAGCTTTTTTAACATCTTCTATTTCTTCTAAAGATGGATAAAACAGCTTCAATGCTTGATATGTTTTAGCTTGTATAGAATACTTAGGATTTTGCATTAATAATTCAAACATTATTACATTTCTAAAGTTAGTATTAAATTTAATCCTTATTCTTTCTTTAATAACACTATTAATATCATCTAATAACAAATTCATTATTTTTTCGACCTTCTTGTTGCTCTGTTTGGAGCATATTCTTTATCTATTTCAGTTAATTCTTTCTGTAATTCTTTCATTTCTTTTCCAAGCTCAATATCTTGTTCTTTTCTTGCTTTTACTAAATCCTTATATGCTTCAACACATAATTTAAAATTTTGCTTCCCTTCAAATAATTCTTTTGATGTTCCTTCTCCAAATATTTTATCAAAACATTTCTCTACTTCGTTACAAAACTTTCTTATAAATTCAAATTGTTTCATATTTTTTATATCTAGATTTTCTACTTCTTTTTTCATTTCTGTTGTATATTTATCCCAAATTTCCATCTGATCAGCATCAAAAAAATCAAAATCTATTTCTTTACCTAATATTTTCATTTCTACCTCCAAAAATAATATTAAAGACTAGATTTAATATTCTAGTCTTATTATCCTTTAACTAAAGTTACTGCTTTATATACT
>DBGCHZ010000045.1:0-3822 GCA_048355915.1 Clostridia bacterium
ATTAAATTTACTGTTATAGACCTATCTTCAATATTTATATCTTTTAATATAAAGCCATCTTGAAACAAAGGTGCTAATGTTTGTGCTATTATTTCAGATAGCATTGCTGTTCTCATTATGGTTACTATTCTTTTTGTAGCTAATTGTCTTGGGCTGTATAAACTTAAATTAAATTTCTTTATGCTTGTATTTATATCTCTTAATTCTGGCAATTTATAATCAGAAACAAAACCTGTAAATTTCAGATTATCTTTTCCGTCTAATATTTTTACTTCTTGTTGTATAAATGGTATATCGTCTATTTTACAATCAGAAAAGTCCAGTATTAAGTCCGTATAAGAAACTTCTCTACTAGATTTTTCTATTTGCACATCGTCCATTAATTTATATTTTTTATTATTCCATTTAGCAAACCACACTAATAAGCACCTGCCCCTCTTAATGTTTTTGTTATAACTGGCATTACTTTTCTTCCTACTTTTGTTGTATCCATATAAATATCCCCTCCATCTATTGTAATATTAGCTGTTATGCTTCTATTTACATTAGCTGTTGTAGATAAACTTGTTGATATTCTTCCAGACTGTAAAGCAACCGCTTGTTTCATTTGTGAATATATTCCATCAAAATTAAATCCACCTAAAATTGATTTATTCATCTTTTCCACAGATTTAACAGCATTTTTTGAATCTTTATCTATACCTACTGCAAATCCCTGTGGCAAATATTTTCCTAAATCTGCAAAAACTTTAGAAGGCGAATGTATACCAAAGAAACTTTTTACACCACTAATTATAGAATTTCCTACTGATTTAACTGCATTCCATATAATATTTCCTGCATTAGTAAATCCTTGTAATAAACCTTGCAATAATTGTCTTCCTATTGCTCCCCAGTCAGTAGACAAAAAAGCATTTATTATAGCACTTATTATTTGTGGAATCATGGCAATTAATTGTGGAATCGCCGCAATTAAGCCAGCTCCTAGTTCTACTAATAATCTTATTCCCATTTCTATAATTCTAGGTAAATTATTTATTATAGCCTCTATTAATCTTTGTATTATTATTGGTATTTTTTCAACTAACACTGGTATTGCATTAATCAGTCCTTCTGCTAATCCAATAATTAATTGTAATCCTGCATTTATTAATAAATCTATATTACTTATTAATCCTTCAACTATTGTTAATATACAATTTAAAGCTTGCGGAATTAATTGTGGTAGCATTTGTGCAATTCCTACAATTAATTGTGCTATTAATTGCATACCCATTTGAATTATCTGTGGTAACATCGCTATTAGACCATTAGCAAAGGCTTCAATCAGTTGCATTGCAATCGTGATTATTTGTGGTAAATAATTGAGTAATGTCGTTGATAATGCCATTAATATCTGCCCTATACTAGACAATATTAGTGGTGTGTTTTGCATTATTAAGTTTAATATTTGTGGAAATATTTGATTTATTCCCTCTATTAGCTGTGGTGTTGCGTTTGCTATGCTTTGTACTATTTTAGGCAACATTTCTCCCGCTACTGTTGTAATGTTCTGTATAGCTGTTATTCCTGTTTCTAAAACTTGTTCTATTGTTCCACTTCCATTTAAGAAATTGTCAAAAGCTGATTTCATAGAAGTAATACTTCCACTTATTGTTGCTGAAGCTTCTTTTGCTGTTGTACCTGTTATTCCTAAATTTTCTTGTATGGCATGTATAGCATTGTAAACATCACTAAGATTGTTAATGTCATATTTTACTCCTGTTAATTTTTCAGCATCAGCCAATAATCTTTTCATTTCTTGCTGTGTTCCACCATAACCTAATTTAAGGTTATCTAACATTGTATAATTTTGTTTTGCAAATCCTTGGTAAGCATTTTGAATTAATTCCATAGATGTTCCCATTTTATTTGCATTGTCTGCCATATCAGTTAGTGCCATATCTGCAGTATCGGCGGCCTTTTCTGTATCTCCACCTAAGCTTTGCAATAAACTTGCACTAAAACTAGTAACAGTTTCCATATATTGATTAGCACTCATTCCCGCTGTTTTATATGCATTTTCTGCATTCTTAATAACTTTATCTGCACTTCCTTTAAAAAGTGTTTCAATTCCACCAAGATTTTGTTCTAAATCTGCATATGAGCTAACAGAAGCTGTTCCTAATCCTACTAAGGCCGTTGCAGTTGATGCAATAGCCACTGTTCCTGCTTTAAATGCTACACCTATACCACTTCCTACTTTTCCTAGTGTAGAACTTAAAGTTCCAAGCCCTTTTTTTGCTCCATCTGTATTTAATTTAGTATCTATTATTACTGAGCCGTCTGACATATTCTTTCCTTTCTAGTCAGGCTCATTGGCTCATTTTAAAGACTTTTTTTACTATTTATTTTTATTTCTATTTCTTTTCCACATTTTTTGCATAATAAAAAGACGCTTTTTGAAATTGCGTCTTTTTCATATTTTATTAAATTTTTATTGCAAAATGGGCATTTATACCATTTTTTCATTTTTCCTCCAAACTATTGTCTTAAGCATTGTCCAGAATTATCTCTATATCCACCAGATGCTATTTTAATTAAATCCAATATAGTTCCTATAAATGCAAGGTTTATTGTGAACAATTTTATTAGTCCTTTTCCATAATTTCCTAAATAGAAATCATGTATACCGCCTATTCCTACAAATCCTAAGCAACATAAACCTAATGCTGTACCTTTTGATTTATCACTTGTTACTGTTGTATAATTTGCCATATCTATTCCTCCTTTTATAAACTATAATAGGAGTTTATCACAATAAAATGTAATTGTTTGTCGAACTTTGTCGATAAGGCAAAATTTATAAAAAAGCACAAGCAAAATCACTTTCTTTTTGCTCTTGTGTTCTCATATCTGGTAAAACATATATTCTTTTTAATTCTTTATATCTTTTCTTCTCTTCTTTGTCTTTTATCTTAGATAAGTCTATTGCTCTATAACCCATTATTTCAACAATTTGTGTTTTATCTGTTAAGCTTTCAAACATACTTCTAAATTGCCACCAATGTAAATCTGTTTTTTGCAAATCAACATTATATTGTTGCATAAATGCACTATATATTTTATCTGCATCAAATTCATAACTATATATCTGTTTTTCTTTTCTTGCATTTACACCTTTATTGTTTTGTTCTATTTTATTGCATTTATAAAACCACAATATATCATTTATTCTTTTTTGCAATTCTTCTGGCGTTTTCATTTGATTTATTTCTTTTTTATCATAGAAAAGGGCTAATGCTAACATTACTTTTTCTTCTTTTTGTAGCTCATTATCTTGCATTAATAATTCAAACTTTATTCCTTGTTTGTAACTAGTATTTATCTTATAGTTATTTGGCGTTATTTTAGGTAATTCATCTAATAAAATATTACATAACATTATTTATACCTTTCATATTTTTTATTCATTATTTGTGTTCTTTTTGTTACTTCTGCATAAACTTTTTCTGCTTCTTTTATTAAATCTTGATATGCATCAAATATTTCAAAGAATTTATTTTTATCTCCAAATAATTTTTCACTAGTTCCTTTCCCTATAAGTTCGTCAAAAAATTCTTTGTAAACTTTACATTTTTCTGTCAAAGTTTGTGTTTCTTTCAATTCTTTTAAGTATTTTTCATCTAATTTCATCGCTTTATCAACATTTTCTGCATCTTCTAAATCAAAATCTATTTCTTTACCTAATATTTTCATTTCTACCTCCAAAAATAATATTAAAGACTAGATTTAATATTCTAGTCTTATTATCCTTTAACTAAAGTTACTGCTTTATATACT
>DBGCHZ010000046.1:0-1024 GCA_048355915.1 Clostridia bacterium
GCGCTATAAAATATTAAGAGGAATTTTAATGATAAATTGAAAATTCCTATAAAATATTGAGCGCTTTTGGAGGTGTACTAGGATGATGTCTAGTTCTAGTATTCCTCCTTTTTATATTCTATTTTTTATTCTTTTTATATGTTCCTCTTGGATTACTTGGACGTTTAATTTTGTCTTTGTGTTCTTTTGTAGAGTATGTTTCATATTTGTTTTGTGAATATAGTATTCTATTTCTTGCACGTTTAAAATTAACCATACCATTTGCATTAGATAATATCTTTTTAATGTAATTATTTTTACCTTCAACCGGCCCATTAGATATACGTCTATTATTGATCCATATAAAGGAATTGAGTATTTCTTCTTTCCAATTATTTAATGTCTCTGCAACCTTTATACTTTCTTCTACTTGAGTATGTCTAAATCTTTTAATAAGACTGGTTAGTTCCATTCTTTTATTATTACAATTATTGATTTCTTTTTGTGTTACCTGATCAAATATCAGATATTCTTCTTTAGCGTTATATGCTTGTCTTAATTCTTCATCACAATTTAATAATTGTTCAAGTATTATGTTTTCTGTTGCATAATGTTCTAATATATTATCATATTTAAATATTTCTAAATCTATATCATTTCTTGATTTAAGTAATAATTTGTATCTATGTTTTAATAACCTATACTCTAAAGATTTTTTATTTGATGCATATTTACGCATAACCCTTTTTCGAGTATTATTAAGTTGATCATTAACAAATTTTGTAACATGGAAATGATCAACTAATAAAGTCGAGTTGGGAAAATATGTTTTTAATAATGGCTTAAATATAAAGCTCATATCAGTACATATATACTCGACTTTTTTTCTTTCTTCTAAATTAATTTTAAAAAAATAATCCGACATAATATCATGTGTTCTAGATTCGATAATATCAATGATAAGATTATTTTCAAAATTCATAAGAATAGCAGGATATTTATATTTTGTATGTCTAGAAAAATGGAATTCATCAATTAATAGTAT
>DBGCHZ010000047.1:0-367562 GCA_048355915.1 Clostridia bacterium
GTAATGTATTAAGCTGACCAATACTAATAAATCGAGGGCTTAACCACAATTAAAAAAAGTCATCGAAACTAAAACAAGTTTTTCATCTATGTATTTTTGAGTGTGCTATGCATACTATACATTTATATAAGGAGATAAATACTAGAAAATATAAATAAATATAAGTATAAATCTAATAAATGTATAAAAATAAAAAAATTGCAAAAAATATTAAAAAGTACTTGCAATATTATATAAAAAGTAGTATAATGACAAAGTACTAACAAAGAACATTAATAAGTTAATAATTTTCTGGTGATGATGACATTTAGGGTAATACCTGTTCCCATTCCGAACACAGAAGTCAAGCCTAAATGTGCCGAAAATACTTGTGGGTTACCCTGCTGGGAAGATAGGTTGTTGCCAGATTTATATATATTCCTCTTTAGCTCAGTTGGTAGAGCGCTCGGCTGTTAACCGATAGGTCGTTGGTTCGAGTCCAACAAGAGGAGCCAAAAAACCGTTTCTTTTGAAACGGTTTTTTTATGTATTTAAATAAAAATGCATATGAATTAAAATGTTAATATATATTATAAATTTATACTTTAATTACTTTTCTTATATTAAATAGTAAAATATAGTAAATTTATGTAACAAAATCAATTTTATTGCGTCATATTATAAAAGGAGGATAAAAGTTATGCAGAATATAGAAGAAATATATAAAGAATACTTTGAAATAGTAAATAAATATTTATTCTGTTTAACACATAATAATGATATTTCTGAAGAACTTACCCAAGAAACTTTTTATAGAGCTGTTAAAAAAATTAAAACATATAAGGGAGAATGTAAGATATCTGTATGGCTATGTCAAATTGCTAAAAATCTTTGGTATGATAAATGTAGAAAAGATAAAAGAATTGTACATATTGACGAAAAAGAATTATTTAATATTCAAACATTAAATGATATAGAAGAGCAAATTATTTCAAAAGAAGAAAAAGTTGCATTATATAGGAAATTACAGAAATTAGATGAAAAAACAAGAGAAGTGATATATTTAAGAATAACAGGAGAACTAAGTTTTAAGGAGATAGGCATTATTTTGAATAAAACAGAAAATTGGGCTAGAGTAACTTTTTATCGAGGAAAAAATAAATTGAAGGAGGTTGATTAATATGGAAAATAAGAAAGATAAAAAAGAATGTAAAATTGTCCAAGATTTATTGCCAAGTTACATAGATAATTTAAATGCAAAAGAAACAAAAGATTATGTAGATGAGCATTTAGAAAAATGCCAAGAATGTAAAAAAATGCTAGAAGAGATGAAAAAAGATTTCAATCTAAACATTCCTAAAAAAGACAATCGAGAAATAAAATATATAAAAAAGTATAATAAAAAAATAAATATATTAAAACTAATAATATTATTAGCTATGTTAATATTTATAATAATTACGACAAGAAAAGTTATTATAATTTCAAGTTTATCTAAGAATGCAGAAGACATTATTAATACAGAAAATTACCATACTATAACATATTCATACTATTTAGAAGATTATTCAAAAACAGAGGTATTTTCATTAGGAGATAAGAAAAAAATTATATTGACACAAGTAAGTAACAATAGAGTAAATACGATAACAATATTTGCCGAGAAAAGTGAAAGTGCAAATAAAGAAAATAATAAATATATAGCAAATATTTATAGAGAATCTAAAAACAGTAAAGGTGAAAAAGATGAAAAAAGTGAAAAAGTTGTAAAATTAAATGAAGAAATTGAGCTGTTTGTTAATCCTCAAAATGTAACTAAAACTGAAAACTGTTTACAGTTATTTATATATTCAATGATTTCATCTATAAAAGATACTACATTTAATGGAGAAGAATGTTATTATATTTCAAACTTTGAAAGTCCAAATAATAATTTACAAGAAGGAATGTATATAAATAAATCAACAGGATTTCCTATAAGTTCGATTGCATATGAATATAAAAATCCAGATGGTACACGAGGAAGAGTTCCAACATCAGATTATATATATGAGTTTAATGAGGTAAAAGAGGAAGAATTTGTAGAGCCTAATAAAGATGAATATAAAATAATTAATCAATAAGAAAATATCACAGCTGTTTAAATATTTAGAGAATTAGAAGAACTGTTTTAAATAGGAAGAAACTACGATATGGATATTTAAAAAGAGAAATATAAAAAAATATATAATAAAAAAATGATTTTTTCTATCTAATAAAATAATAGTCAAGTTAGTAATTATTCTAACTTGACTATTGTTTTTTCATTTTAGGTTTAGAAATTAGTGAGGCAATGTAACCAAAGAAAATAGCAGCAGCAATACCACCAGCGGCATTTTTTGTTCCACCTATAAATGCACCAACTAGTCCGTATTCTCTTACGCCTTCAATAGCACCTTTGGCTAAATTATAGCCAAATCCTGTTAAAGGAACAGTTGCACCGGCTCCTGCAAAGTCTACCAAATACTGATATATTCCAAGCCCACCTAATATTGCTCCTAATGTAACCAAAACAACAAGAATTTTTGCAGGAGTCAGTTTTGTTTTGTCAATTAAAATTTGACCAATAACACAAATTAAACCACCAACAATAAAACATTTAAATAAGGGCATGAAACTAAAAACATTAGCCCAGTCTATATTTCCCATAATATTTTATTCCTTGCATACTATATTTAGGTTTTTAAAGGTTACCTATAAACCATTATAATTATTATATTTTAAAATTTAATAAAAATATTAAAAAAATAATTTAAAATATATTAAAGTATTTTATTTTACAGTATATTAAGCTATTTTTAACATTGTATTAATAAATTAAATCATTTTTATAATTTATATAGTATTAAATTTAGCTATAATCTAATTCTATACTTATTGCATGTGCAATACCTGGGATAGATTCACCTTGTTGATTAGTAGTAGAGTTAGTTAATGCTCCAGTAGCAATTAAAAGTAGTTTTTTTATATTTTTTTCCTTTAATTGTTTGAACAAATAACCAGAAAATACAGTTCCACAACATGCACAGCCACTACCACCACTATGTGTATCTTGAGTATTTTTATCAAAAATTAATACTCCACAGTCGTTATAATTATTTTTTATATTATAACCATTAGTTTTACATAAATCGATAGCAATTTCTTTTCCAATGTGTCCTAAATCTCCACTAATTATTGCATCGTAATAATTAGGACTTCTTCCAGTATCTTTAAAATGAGTTATCAAAGTATCTACAAAACTAGGAGCCATTGCTGCACCCATGTTGTTTGCATCTTTTATTCCCATATCTACAATTTTACCAGGAGTTATATGAGTAATATAAGGTCCATTTCCAGTTTTACTTAAAATTGCACTACCTGAGCCTGTAACAGTCCATTGACTTGATGGTGGTCTTTGATTTCCTAGTTCTAAGGGAAAACGGAATTGTTTTTCAGCACTACAAAAGTGGCTTGATGTTGCACATAATACATTTTGTGCGAAACTTTCAGTACAAATTGCTCCTAAGCATAGAGATTCAACAAAAGTTGAACAAGCTCCAAATACTCCAAAGAAAGGAATATTTAATTCTCTAAGTCCAAAACTTGATGATATACATTGATTTAATAAATCTCCTGCAAATATACAGTCAATTTCAGAAGAGGAAATACCAGATTTAGAAATAACCATATTTACAGTTTCTTTAATTATTTTACTTTCAGCTTTTTCCCATGTTTTTTCTCCCCAAAATTCATCTTCTAATGTCTGGTCAAAAAATTTTGCAAGTGGTCCATCAGCTTCTTTTGGGCCAACAATAGAAGCACATTCAACAATAGTTGGTGGAGAATTGAATTTTATTGTTTGTTTTCCTAGCTTTTCCAATTTTACCTCCTTATACAAAAGTTATAGTTTGAGCATTAAAAATTAAATATATAATTCCTACAAGGATAGATGTTGATATACCAAATACAAGAACTGGTCCTGCAACAGTAAACATTTTTCCACCGACTCCCATAACATAACCTTCAGACTTGTATTCCATTGCAGGAGAAACGATAGAGTTTGCAAAACCTGTGATAGGAACTAATGAACCTGCCCCAGCAAATTTACCTATTTTATTAAATAGATTTAAGCTTGTCAAAAATGCAGATAATCCTATTAGAATAATAGAAGCTATTGTACCTGAGGTTTGAATATCTAAACCTCGTTCTTTACATATATTAAGAATTACTTGTCCAATAGTACATATTAAACCACCTACCCAAAATGCATTAAAGCAATTTTTTAAAATAGGGGAATTAGGTGATTTTTTATCTACATAGTCTTGATATGTTTTTTTACTTTCAATTGGATTTTCCATAATTTATCAACCTTTCAAATTTATTATGAATTATTATTGTTTTTCTATTTGGTTAAATAGAAAAAAGTAAAGTCTAAGTTTATAAAACATTCAAAATTTATTGTGAATTATTATTGTTTTTCTATTTAGTTCAATAAAAAAGTAAAATCTAAGTCCATAAAAATTTTAAAATTTATTATCCATCATTATTATCTTTTCTATTTAAGTCGATAGAAAAACTAATATCCAAGTCCACAAAATATTCAGAAATTTTATCTCCACTTATTGAAGCTCTTTGTTCAATAATTTTTACATCTGTTAGATAATCAATTGTTTTTGAAGCTTCAGCAATAGCTTTGATAATAGCATCTTTCCAAGATACAGTGGAATTACCAGTTATAATTAAGTGCTTTTTAATGTCCATAAAATCAATCCTTTCTTAATCTAATAAAAATGTGTAAAAGGTATAAAAATTAATAAAATATTTTTGCTTTTATAAGAATTAATACCTTAAAATCTTTTATGAATATTTTTGCCGAAATGTCAAAAAATATACAAAAAGAGTAGAAAAAATTTTCAAAAAAATATATAATAAGCAAAAAGTATAGAAATAGGAAGGATTTGAAATGGTAAATAGAGCAAGAGAGATAGCTTTAAAAGCTTTATATAAAATAGAAAAAGAAGAGGCATATTCAAATATTGCACTAAATCAAGTATTAAAAGAAAATAAAAATATAGATGAAAGAGATGTAGGTTTAATTTCTGAATTAGTTTATGGAACAATAACTTGGAAATTAACTTTGGACGAAATAATAAAAAAATATTCTAATATAAAATTAAAAAAGATTTCAGTTTGGATTTTAAATATATTAAGAATGGGAATTTATCAAATAATATTTCTTGATAAAATACCAAAATCGGCAGCAGTGAACGAAAGCGTAAATTTAGCCAAAAGATATGGACATAAAAGTAGCTCTAACTTTGTAAATGCAATATTAAGAAAAGTTTCTGTGAATGATTATAATGAATTAGAAAATATAAAAGATGATAAAGAAAGAATATCTAAAACTACATCAATGCCTATGTGGATTATAGAAGAATTGTTAAAGCAAAAGAATATAAAAGAAATCGAAGAAATATGTAAAAATTCTAATTTAAGACCTAATACTGTAATAAGAATAAATAATCTAAAAACAAACAAAAAAGATTTAGAGGATAGATTACAAGAAAGTAAAATTGATTATTTAGAAGGAAGCTTACAAGATTTTTTAATTTTAAAGAAAATAAAAAATATAGAAAATATAGATTTATTTAAAGAAGGATTTTTTACAGTTCAAGATGAGGGAGCAGGTTTAATAGTAGAGGTATTAGAACCAAAAGAAGGTGAGTGTATTTTAGATGCTTGTAGTAGTCCAGGAGGAAAGACAACATATATGGCAGAAAAAATGAAAAATAATGGAAAAATAGAAGCATGGGATATTCATGAGCATAGAGTAAATTTGGTACGAAACACAGCAGAAAGATTAGGAATAAATATAATAAAAGCAAAAATTCAAGATGCAACTAAATTTAATGAAGATTTAGTTGAAACTTTTGATAAAATATTGTTGGATGTACCTTGTTTGGGATTGGGTGTTATAAAAAGAAAACCAGATATAAAATGGAAGAGAAAAAAAGAAGATATAGAAGAAATTACAAAAGTACAAAAAGCTATATTAGATAATTGTTCAAAATATTTAAAGAAAAATGGAGAATTAGTGTATTCAACTTGTAGTATATTAAAAGAAGAAAACGAAGACATAATTGAGGCATTTTTAAGAGAAAATAAAAACTTTGACTATTGTAATGAAAATGAAAAAAATTATGAAAATCTTGTAATATTTGGAGAAAAAAATAAATATATAAACATTTATCCAAGCAAGGAAAATGATGGATTTTTTATATGTAAATTACGAAAAATGTAAATATTACAGGAATATTACACTTATGTGACATTTGAATGAAATCCATTGACTTTTTTATAAAAAAAGATAAAATAAAATAGAATGATATAGAAAAAGAAGAAAAATAAAGAAGAAACAAAAATTAATTCCTGTATTCTTTTTGTTTTTATGTGGAAAATAATAAAAAAGGAGTCTAAAATGTCAAGCTGTTTAGGATTATATGTAGAATCTAATTTAATTAAATATGCTAAAATGTCAAAAGATCATGATAAAGTAAAAGTTGAAGCTTTTGGGATTAATTTTTATGAAGATTTAGATAAAGCCATTAATCAAATAATTGAAGAAACTGATAGTTATAAAACACCAATTAGTATAAATTTATCAGAAGAAATGTATAGTTATTTTGATATGTTTGCGTTATTGTCAAAGAAAGATTTGGATAAAGCAATATCAACAGAATTTGAATTAGCATGTAGTGACAAAGGTCAAAATCCAAATGTATATGAAACTAGATATGCAGTAACAAGCTATCCTGATGAAAAAGATAAATTAAAAGTAATACATGTTGCAGCAAATAAAATTGATTTAAATAAAAAAATTCAATCATTATCAGGATACAAACTAACTAATATAGTTCCAATATCAATGGCAATAACAAATTTGATAGAAACTAAACCAAAAGAAAATTATCTAATAGTAAATATTGAAGAAAAAACAACAATTACAACAATAGTAGATGAAAGAGTTTATTCAATAAATGTATTAGATGAAGGAAGCCAAGATTTTTTAAGAAAGATTAATATGAAAGAAAATTCATATTCTAAATCTTACGAAATATGCAAAAATACTACTATTTATACTTCAGAGGTAACTGAAATAAATGAAGAAGAAACAAATTATTTAGAAGATATAATGCCTACCTTATACAACATTGTAGGTAATGTTAAAAAATTAATAAATGAGAGTGCATATGAAATAAATAAGGTATATATCACAGGAACAGCAACATTAATAAATAATATAGATTTATATTTTCAAGAATATTTGAATGAAGCAAGTTGCGAAATTTTAAAACCAGCAGTTTTAAATTCAACAAAAGACAAAATAAATATAAAAGATTATATTGAGGTAAATTCAGCAATTTCGTTAGCTTTATATGGTGATGGAGAAGGAATTGAAGGTATAAACTTTAAAAAACAAGGTATTAATGGAAAAATGCCAGATTGGTTGAAAGTAGATGTTGGAAGCAAACCAAAAGGAAATAAAAGTTCAAAAACATCAAATAAAAAATCTGGTGGAAAAATCACAATAAAAAATGATTTGAAAGAAAAACTAGACAAGACAGAAATTAGTCTAATAAGAATAGCAGTAGGATTACTATTATTATTTATTGTATATACTAGTTTCTCTATAATGTTAAACAAACAAATGGATAAAAAAGAACAACAAGCAGAACTTTCAAAACAAAATACTAAATCTCAAATTTTATTAGTAGAAAGTGATAACGCTAAAATACAGTCTAAAACAAATGAATATACAAAAATGATAGAGAATTTACAAAATTTAAATGATAAGATAACAGATGCTACTAAGACGAGAGATGCTATACCTAATTTATTAAATTCAATAATGTTTATAATACCAGAAAATGTTCAGATAACAGGTATTCAAAATACCTCTGGAACACATATAGTTATAAATGCTCAATCAGATAAATATGAACAATTAGGTATGTTCAAAGCTAAAATAGAAACAGGAAATTATCTTACAAATGTAATTTCAACAGCAGGACAAAAAGATGGAAGCGTTGTTACAGTAAAAATAGAAGGAGATTTGCCATGAAAAAATTATTAATAGTATTATTAATTGGACTTGTATTAACTTTAACTATTTTTACAGTTGTAAATGGATTAGAATTGGGAAATTTCGAGGTACTAGGAATAAAAGGAATACAAGAAAAAAGTGCAGATTTAGAAAAAGTTGTAACAGAAGCTACTAAGTTAGCAAATTCAGAATTTCCTAATAAAGTTACACAACTAAATACAAGTATGAAAAGACTAAAAGAAGAAAAAACAAACTATGAAGATATGGTAGCTGTTAGTTCATCAGATGATGTTCAAACAGCAAGTCAATTAGCTAAATATAAAATAGATTTCCTATGGACAAAGATAGGGACACATGCAACTAGTGAAGGTGTTGTAATAAAGATGGATATAACAAGTGGTTCAGGAGCTGCTGATACTTATAACTTGAATTTTACAGTAAATGGAGGTTATATTAATATAGCAGAATTTATTAGAGATATTGAAGATGATTCAAAATTAGGATTTAAGATAGAAGAATTTTCTATGAAAGCAGGAAGCTCAACATCAGATTTACAAGCAACATTTGTATGTAAAGATGTTCCAATAGAAGGAATATCACAAACTACACAATCAGCACCAACACCAACTGCAACTAATGCAACAGGAGGAAATACGACAAATACAACAAGTGGAAATACAACTAATACGACAAACACAACAAATACAGCAAATTCAACTAATACAGCCAATACTACAAAATAAATTCTGAGAAAGGAAGAAAAATATGGCTAAAAAAGTTATAAAAGAAATGATAATAATATTGTTATTATGTTTAGCAATAATATTAGTTCTTGGATTAATATTATATGAATATGTTCCAACAAGTAAAATAATTCCTGAGGAGGTATCATATACAACTCCTAGTGAAATAAAAGAAGAAATAAATAAAGGTGAAAATGTAGAAGATGAACAAGTTATTTTGACATATAGTGTAGATTCAACAGATTTAAGAAATTATGAAAGAATTAACACATATGTACCAGGAAAAACAAATCCATTCTCATCATATGATACAAGTTCAAATCAAGGAAATAACACTACTGCAAATGGTAGTCAAAATTCTGGAAATGGAAATTCAAATAATACAAATTCAGGAAATACCAATTCAAACGGTTCAACAGGTGGAACATATCTACCAGATAAAGGAACAAAATAATTAAAGTTATTAACATTATGTTTCAAAAACATAAGATAATATATATATTAAAATCCAAAAGAAGAAAGGGAGGAAATTTTTATGATGAAAAATCAAAAAGGTGTTACTTTAATAGCATTAGTAATCACAATCATCGTATTATTAATTTTAGCAGGAGTATCAATAGCAATGTTAACAGGAGATAACGGAATATTGACACAAGCTAACAAATCACAAGTTTCAACAATAGAAGGAAATGTAAAAGAAGCAGTAAGATTGGCAGTACAAGCTGCAAAAATGGACGCAGAACAAAAAGCAATAGCAAGTGAAACAACATGGAGAGCAGAAAAAAATACAGCAGAAGTAATAAAGGTATTAAAAGAAGATTTAAAAGAACCAGATTATGCAGTAACAGGAACAGATGCGCAAGACCAAGCAACAAAAACAACACTTACTATAACATATACTGGAAAAGATTATGCAAAAGCTACAAACACAACAAATGCAAGTATTACTTATACAGTTGAACTAGAAGGAACAACATTTACAATAAGTGATACACCAACATATAATCCAGCACATTAGAATTTAATTAAAAATAAAATAAATATTAGGAGGAAATAATAATGAGAAACCAAAAAGGTGTTACTTTAATAGCATTAGTAATTACAATTATTGTGTTATTAATTTTAGCAGGAGTATCAATAGCAATGTTAACAGGAGATAACGGAATATTAACACAAGCTAACAAATCACAAGTTTCAACAATAGAAGGAAATGTAAAAGAAGCAGTAAGATTAGCAGTACAAGCTGCAAAAATGGACGCAGAACAAAAAGCAATAGAAAGTACAGCTACATGGAGAGCAGAGGAACATACAACTGATGTAATTAATGTATTAAAAGAAGATTTAAAAGAGCCTGATTATAAACTTACAGGAACAGGTGCTACTATTACAATAGAATATACAGGAAAAGATTATGTAAAAGCAACTAATGAAACAGCAGCAAAAATTACTTATACAGTAACATTAAATGGTACAACATTTACAATATCAGAACCAACATACAATCCAACACACAAATAAAATATAACAGCCATACGCATACAGAGTGTGTATGGCTAATTTTATAAAATAAGAATTTAAAAATAATAAAAGAAATTAATAGTGCATAAGTTTTAGAAGATTTTATTATTATAAATTTTTCAAAATATAGTTTAAGGTAAACTATTAATAATATATTTAAAAGAGAAATATAAGGAGAAAAAATGGATACATTACTATATATAATAATATTCATAATGGGAACAGTTTTTGGAAGCTTTTATACACTAGCAGTTCATAGAATACCAAAAAGACAAGATATAACACATACACATTCATATTGTCCAAATTGTAATCATAAACTAGGATTTTTAGATTTAATACCAGTTTTTAGTTATATATTTTTAGGGGCAAAATGTAGATATTGCAAAGAAAAAATAAGACCAAGATATTTTATTATAGAATTATTATCAGGAATTTCTTTTGTAATAATTGCGTATTTAATGAATGTAAGAGTTGAGAGTTTAAACTTGATACTAATTGTTGAAGGTGCATTCATGGCACTTTATTTGTGTTTTATATTTTTAATGTCTGGAATTGATAAAGAATATAGAAGAATTGAAAAATCAGTAACCATATATGGAATTATAATATCTATAATGTATATAGTATATCTATGTGTAATAGAACATGCTAGTATACATAGATATGTTATATACTTAATATTCTATATATTGATATTAATATTAGATACAGTAACATTAAAAAGATATGCTAAAAATAGTTACATAAATGGAATAATATTGACAGTCTTGACAATGTGTATTTTTACAGGCGAGTATGTTACTATAAGTACAATTATATTAGTAGCCTTAGCAATAGCGTTTACAATTTTATTAACTAAAATAAGAAACACAGTAAATAAAAACAAAAAGAAAGACGAACATATAGCTCAAAAGATAAGTATAGGTTTTTATCTAGGAATAGCTAATATAATAAATTTGATTTTTGTATTAGCATATTATAAATTTCTTGTCTAAGGAAGGTAAAGTATAATGAATTTAAAGAGTGAAAGAGGAGCAACAGGTATCGATGTTACAATTGCCACTATAATAATAGCTTTATTTATAGGATTAATAGCAAGTTTGATGTATGGAATAAATAAAAGTTCAAAAGATATTGCTAGAAAAACAGAGGCAACTAATTATGCGATATCAGAAATGGAAAAATTAAAAGCAGGGGACTTTGAAACATTGGAATCTATGCAAACAAGTGAATATATAAATGATACCCCATATTATAAAACAATAAAAGTTGTAGATTATGCTGATTTACAAGAAAATCAAGGAACAGATAAAGAAAGAGGATTAGTGAAGAAAGTAACTGTTGAAATATCATATAAAAGTGGAAGAGAAGATAAGAAAGTAGAATTATCAACAGCATTATCAAAGGAGAAATAATATGAAATCTGAAAAAGGTGTTACTACAATATCAGTAACTATATATATAATTGCAATGTTATTAGCAGCTACAATTATCGGTATATTGACAGGATTCTTTTATAAGAATATTGATATTTCTTCAAATACTGATGATATAAATAAGCAGTACACAAAATTTAATGCATATTTTACAGAAGAAGTTAATAAAGCAGGAAATACTATTGTAGAAATGCAAGTAAAAGATGAAGGTACAGAAAATGAATTATCTTTTATAGTATTTTCTAGTGGAAATCAATATACTTTTATAAAACAAAATAAAGGTATTTATGTTGGAAATACTAAAATTGCTACAAATATAGAAGAATGTAAGTTTGAAAAGAACGAAAATAATGGAAAAACTACTGTTACGGTAAGAATTGTTGCTGATAAATTTGATAGAACTACAACATATACATTAAAAAAATAGTAAATTTATGTAGTTTTGAAAAAAACATAAAAATTTCAAAAAAATATAGTATAATATAATAAATGAACACGAAAGAAGGGAATTTTATGGAATTAAAAAGAAGACAACCAATTGGTGTTGAACTTGTAAAAAAAGGAATTGTAACTGAAAAAGATATAGAAAAAGCTTTGGCATATCAAAAGGAGAATCCAAGCAAAAAGATTGGAGACTGTTTATATGAATTAAATGTATGTGACCCAGCAAAATTGATAAAAGCAATAGGAAACATTACAGGTGAAAAGGGAGTTGTTTTAACAAGAAATATAATAAAAATTAATATAACAGACTATTTATCATTAGATGCGTTAAAAAAGAATAGAGCTATACCATTTGAAATTGATAATGGAAAGATTAAAGTATGTTTTCCAAGTACAAATAACAAAAGAAATATGGAAACAATAAGATTGTTATGCATAAATAAAGGTCTTGTGATGGAACCATATATAACTTTTGAAAAAGAAATTGATTTAATGCTAAAATCACTAGAAGGAACTGGTAGTGGTGAAATTTCAAGTGAAGGAGTTACAATAGTAAATGTAGTTGATAGTATATTAAAAACAGGAATGGAAAAGAGAGCAAGTGATATTCATATTGAGCCTATGGAAGATGAGGTAAGGGTAAGATATAGAATAGATGGAGAGTTATATACTGTTGCAAGACTAGAAAAATCTAAACAAGCTCAATTAACAAATAGACTTAAAGCAATTTCAAATATGCACTTAGAAAAGCAAGAATCACAAGATGGAAGGATTTTAGCTTATCCAGATTATAACATTCGTTCTTCATCTCAACCAAATGTATATGGGGAAAAATTTGTTTTAAGATTATTAAAAAAGAATGCTAATATTAAAAGTATATTTGACTTAGGATTTTATGGAGCAAAAGAAGAATTTGATAAGAGTATTAATAAAAAGAATAGTGTAACAATAGTTGCAGCACCAACAGGAGAAGGAAAGACAACATCTTTGTATAGTATTATTGATTATTTAAATAGACCAGAAATAAATATTACAACAATTGAAGACCCAGTAGAAATTCGTATACCGGGGTTGAACCAAATAGAAATAGACGAAAAATCAACATTTGCCGGAGCATTAAGGACAGTTTTAAGACAAGACCCTGATATAATTCTAGTTGGAGAAATTCGTGATAGGGAAACAGCTGAAATAGCTATACAAGCTGGACAAACAGGACACTATGTTTTGTCAACAATACACACAATTGATAGTATAGAGGTTATAAATAGATTAAGAAAAATAGGAATATCTGATTATGATATAGCAAGTACATTAGCAACAGCAATTTCACAAAGACTAGTTAGAAGAATTTGTCCAAAATGCAGAAAAGAAAGAGAATTTACAGAAGAAGAGAAAAAAGTTATTCAAAAAATCTTTTCAAAATATGGAGATGAAATAGACCTATCTAATGCAAAAACATATGATGCAATCGGATGTGAAAGTTGTAATGGTGCAGGATATGTAGGAAGAATAGGAGTTTTTGAAATACTAAATATTACAGATGAAATAAAAGAATTAATAGTAAGTGGTGGTTCTAGTATGGATATAAGAAAAAAGGCATTAGAAGAAAATTATAGACCTTTGGTTGTTGATGGACTAAAAAAAGTTATAAATGGTGAAACAACATTAGAAGAACTTAACAAAAAATTATTATTCTTTTAATAATAAACTTTTTAGGGGGAAAAATTATTATGAACATGGATAAAATTTTAGATGAAGCAATAGAAAAAGATGCATCAGACGTACATTTAATATGTGGAAATAAACCAATATTAAGAATAAGAAGAAAATTACTACCAATAGAAGAAATGGATGTACTTACGCCTGATGATATGAATGAAATGTATGATTATTTAGTAAGAGGTAATATTAATGAAGATGAGATATTCCAAAGAACTAGAAAATTAGATACATCATATGAATATAAAAAGATTCGTTTAAGGGTAAATATTTCATTATCAGATGATGTACCACTTTGTACATTAAGACTTATAAAAAATGAATTACCACCATATGAATCATTAGGAGTTCCTGATATTGTTAGAAGAATGACATACCAACCACAAGGTTTAATTTTGGTAACAGGAAAAACTAACTCAGGAAAGAGTACAACATTAAACTCTTTAATTGATTATATAAATGAAAATCAAAATAAAAAGATATTAACCTTAGAAAATCCGATAGAATATAAACATCATTCTAAAAAATCTTTGATAGTTCAAAAAGAGGTAGGAAAAGGAAAAGATGCATTAACTTTTAGTGAAGGTGTACAAAACTCACTAAGAGAAGATTGTGATATATTGGTAATAGGAGAAATTCGTGATAAAGTAACAATGGAGGCAGCCATAGAAATGGCAGAGTCTGGACATTTAGTTATAGGAACTTTACATACAAAATCTTGTGCAGAAACAATAGACAGAATGATAAGTTTTTATGAGGTAAGAGACCAAGGAACAATAAAATATTTACTATCAGCCTTATTAAAATTAGTTGTATCACAAAGACTTTTACCAGGAACAAATGATAAATTAGTATTAGTTCCAGAGGTAATGGTAGTAGATAACATAGTTGCAGGTGTAATAAGAAAAGAAAAACTAAGTGTTTCAGAAATAGAAGACGCAATACAAAGTAATTTGGAAAAAGGAAGTATAGGATTAATAAATTCTCTTGCTAAATTATTTGTAGAAGATAAAATAACTTTGGAACAAGCCAAAGCTCAAATAGAAGAAAAAAATATTGAAATTTTAAATAGAACAATTATGCAATTAAAAATAAGAAGAGATACAAGAATGTAAAAAAGAATTTATAAAGGAGGTAAAAATGCCAACCTATGTATATAAAGCAATGACAAAAAGTGGAGTTGTAGTAAAAAATAAAGTAGATTCACCAAGTAGGAATGATTTATTAAGAAAATTAAAAGAAAATAATTTGGTACCGATAGATGTTGAACAAATAAGATATGCAAATACAATACAAACTACCCAAGTGAAGAAAAAGAAAAATATAAACGAAACAGAAGATATAATGAAAAATGTTAATACAACAAATTTAGGAACTGCAAAACCAAAACAACTATCAACAAAAGAAAAATTGAATTTGTATTTAGCTCAAACTGAAAAGATAACACCAAGAGATTTGGTAATATTTACACAAAACTTTTATTTATTGAAAAAGGCTAATTTTAACAACATACACGCATTATCAACAATTATAAAAAGTACGGAAAATGTATCTTTAAAAGGAATATTAGAAGATATATTGGCAGGTGTAGAAGCAGGAGATAATATGTACACAACTATGGAATATTATTCAAATGTATTTCCGTATATATATATAAATATGATAAAAGTTGGAGAACTATCAGGTTCGCTTACAAATTCTTTGAAACAAGCAGTTGAATATTTAGATGAGTCTTCTGCTTTAAATAAAAAATTAAAATCTATTTTAATACCTAATATAGTACAATTCAGCTTATTATTAGTAATGCTATTTGTAGGAACATTGGTTGCTGTACCATCAATACAAGGGGTTTTTGATGAAGTAGGGAGTGACGCAACATTACCACCAATAACTATGTGGTTTTCAGGCGTGGTAAATCAACTTATAGAGTATTGGTATATACCGACCTTTATAATATTAGGAGTAGTAGCAGCAGTACTTTTATATATAAATACACCAAAAGGAAAATATAATTTTCATTATTTTAAATATAAAATGCCGATATTTGGAGAGTTAATATTTGCATTGGATTTTTCTAGATTTTTGAAAGCTATGTTGTTAAATTTAAAAAATGGAATGAGAATTCAAGAATCAATAGAAGTAAGTAAAAATGTTATAAAAAATCTAGTTATGTTATCAATGATAGAAACATCAATAAGTAATATTTTAGCAGGTGGTTCATGGATAGAACCTTTTGAAAAATCAGGATTGGCAAAACCAATGATTACAGAAATGCTAAAAATAGGAATGCAAACAGATTTGACAGAAATGATGGAAAAATTAGTAGAATATATGCAGATAGATATAGACAATATTATGACAAAGATAATGAAAACATTACCACAAGTTGTATATGCAATTGTAGGTGTAGTATTAATATTCTTCGTTGTAGTAGTATTAGTACCAGTAATACAAGTATATATGGGAAATTTCTTATTCGACGCATATGGAGTATAAAAGAGGTTAGGGGATTTTCCTTAACTTCTTTTAAATTTTAAATATTTACAAAGATTATATGAAAGGAATAGAAAAAATGAAGATAGGAGTAGACTTAGGCGGAAGCCATATTGCAATAGGTGCAGTAGATAATAATGGAAAAGTTGTAGAAAAATTTGAGAAAAGAATAACGAAAACAGAAAAAAAGAATATAAAAAAAATAATAGAAGAATACATTGTTGAAAAAACAAAAATGTTACAAGAAAAATATAAAATTACATCAATAGGAATAGCTGTACCAGGAACAATAGAAAAAGGTACAATACTAAAATCTGTTAATTTAGATTTAAAAAATTATCCATTAGTAGATAAACTAGCAGAAAATATCGATATTCCAATTAAAATAAAAAATGATACAAAATGTGCAGCATTTGCAGAAAATATATATGGAGCATTAAGAGAATATAATAGTGGAATTTTCTTAACTTTGGGAACAGGAATTGGTGGAGCAATAATTATAAACAATAAGTTATTAGAAGTAGGAGAATTACCCGGATGTGAATTTGGACATATGATAATTCAAAAAAATGGTTTACAATGTAATTGTGGAAAAAAAGGTTGCTTTGAAAAATATGCATCAATGAAAGCTTTTAAAGATAATCTAAGAAATGTATTGAATCTAGATGAAAAAACGAGTGGTAAAGATTTATTAGATATAATAAGAAGAAATCCACAAGGAAGCGAAAATTTTAATAAAATAAATAAAGTTATTGAAGAATATATAGATAATTTAAGTATAGGAATTTCAAATTTAATTAATATATTTGAGCCAGAAGCAGTAGTAATAGGTGGAAGCTTTGTATTTTATGAAGAAATATTTATGAATAGGCTAAAAGAGAAAATATTAAATAATAGTTTATTATTTAATCAAAGAAAAGAAATAATAATACAAACAGCAATTCTTGGAAATGATGCAGGGTTAATAGGGGCAACTTTGTTAAATTAAGATAAGCATTGTAGATATTAAAAAATTATTATTTTTTAGTTTTGCATATTAAACAATATAAAAATGTTTAGTTAAAGTTAAATATTAAAATCAATAATATGTTTTTAAAAAGAAAGAATTAAAAATTATAAGAGAAAGGAAAACATAATATATAAATTTAAAGGTTTATATATTATGAAAGGTAAAATTATGTTAGAAAATAAAGAAAAAAAAGCAACTAGACAAAGTTATGGAGAGGCTTTGGAAAGTTTAGGAGAAAAAAATGAAAATGTAGTAGTGTTAGACGCAGATTTATCAGGTGCAACTAAAACTAATATTTTTGCTAAAAAATTTCCAGAAAGATTTTTCAATATGGGAATAGCAGAAAGTAATATGATAGGAACAGCAGCTGGATTAGCAACTTGTGGCAAAATTGCATATGCAAGTACATTTGCAGCATTTGCAGCAGGGAGAGCATATGACCAAATTCGTGCAAGTGTATGTTATCCAAAGTTGAATGTGAAAATATGTGCAACACATAGTGGAATAACAGTAGGAGAAGATGGAGCAACACATCAAATGATAGAAGATATTTCGTTAATGAGAACTTTACCTAATATGACAGTTATATCAACATCAGATGATACAGAAACTAAATGGGCAGTTGAAGAAATATCTAAAATAGATGGACCAGTATATTTGAGATTAGGAAGATTAGCAACACCAGTGATTTATGAAGAAAATCAGCATTTTGAAATAGGAAAAGGTATTCAGATTGGTGAAGGAAAAGATGGAACTGTTTTTGCAACAGGAGTTACATTTGCAGAGGCTATAAAAGCAAAAGAAGAACTAGAAAAAATGGGAATTAATATTAGAGTTGTAGATATTCATACAATAAAACCAATAGATAAAGAATTAATTATAAAATGTGCAAAAGAAACTGAAAGATTGGTTTCAATAGAGGATCATAATATAATTGGAGGATTAGGTTCAGCTATATCAGAGGTGTTGACAGATAATTGTCCTAAGAAATTAGTAAGAATTGGGATAAAAGATGAATTTGGAAAGTCAGGTAATGCTGTTGAGTTGATGAAATACTTTAAGATAACTGCAAATGATATAGTTGAGGAGTTTTCTAATTAATATTAGTTTTTATATTATTTGAAAGTTAGTGATAAATTATTGTTTTATATTTTGTGTATTACAATTTATTTAGTGATTGAAAGTAATAGATAGTGCTTTTTAATTTAGTCGCTAGAAATGGTTGATAATTATGATTTTTTTGCTTTTTTAACTACTTATTTCATTCAAAAAGCAAAAAAATCATAATTATCAACCATTTCTAGCTTCTCTACAATAAATAATATTGGCTAATAATTAAAATAGATTAATTTAATAATATTTTATGTCGTTTTTTTGCTATTTATACAATATTTAAATGGTAGTTTGTTATTAATTTTAAATAACAAGAAAATCTTTCAAAATCCAATATTTTCTAATATTTTTTAGATAAAAACTATTGCAAATTTTGTACTTTATTGTTATGATTATGTAGAATAGATATAGTGTACGAAAAAGTATAAGGAGAGCGAAAGATGATTGAATTTAGAAATGTAGTAAAAACATATGATACAGGAACTAAGGCCGTAAAAGGGGCTAATTTTAGAATAGATAAAGGTGAATTTGCTTTTTTAGTTGGTTCATCTGGTAGTGGAAAATCTACATTAATAAAATTGATATTAAAAGAAGAGGAACCAACATCAGGAAATATAATAATAAATGGGAAAGATACAACTTTTTTGAAACCAAATAGAATTCCATATTTAAGAAGAAGTATGGGGGTTGTTTTTCAAGATTTTAGACTTTTACCAGATAAAACAGTATATGACAATGTTGCTTATGCGATGTATATAGTAAGAGCAACACCAAGACATATAAGAAGACAAGTTCCAATGGTACTTTCATTGGTTGGTTTAAGTGGAAAAGCTAAAATGTATCCAAATGAATTATCAGGAGGAGAACAACAAAGGGTAGCCTTAGCAAGAGCATTAGTAAATAATCCATCAATGTTAATTGCCGATGAGCCAACTGGAAATTTAGATCCAGATACTGCTTGGGATATAATGACATTACTAAATGACATAAATATGAGAGGGACAACTGTTGTAGTTGCAACACATGCAAAAGATATTGTTGACAAGATGAAAAAAAGGGTAATTCATATTAAAAAAGGTGAAATAATAAGAGACGATAAAAAAGGTGGGTATGATTGTGAGATATAATATATTTGGTTATTTAATTGGAGAAGGATTTAGTAATGTTTTTAAAAATAAAAAATCAACAGGAGCATCACTTATGATAATGTGTGCTACTATGATTATTTTTGGAGTATTTTTAATCTTAGGAGAAAATATTAATCATTTTGTAAAAGATGTAGAAGATTCACAAGGAATACAAGTATTTGCAAAAGATGAGGCAACAGATGAACAAATAAAAGCATTAGGTGAGCAAATATCTAAAATAGAGGGAGTAAATAAAACTCAATTTAAATCTAAAGAAGATGCTCTAAACCAAATGAAAGAAAAATTTGGAGAAGAAAATGAAAGTTTATTAGAAGGATATGAAGGAGAGAACAATATATTTACTGCTTCATATGTGGTTACATTAACAGACTTAAATTTAAATCAACAAGTTCAAGATGAAATTATGAAATTAGACAATGTAAAGAAAATAACAAGTTCAAACCAAACAGTTACAACATTAATTGATTTATCAAATGGAATAAAGATTGTTACAGGAGTAATTTTATTATTACTAATAGTAATTTCAGTATTTATTATAGCAAATACAATAAAATTAACTGTCCATGCAAGAAGAAAAGAAATTTCTATAATGAAATATGTTGGGGCAACAAATGGATTTATAAGATGGCCATTTATTGTAGAAGGTATGATTATTGGAATAATATCTAGTTTGATTTCAATTTTAATAGTTGGAGTAGCATATAACTTTATAGCAGAACAAATGGTAAATTCATCATTTATGAAAATTATGGGAGTAAGTTTAGTAAGCTTTGGAGATATGTTTAATTCAATAATAATTGTTTATATGCTATTAGGTATAGGAATAGGAGCCTTAGGAAGTATAATTTCTATGAGAAAATATTTAAAAGTATAAGGAGTAATAGGACATGCGTAAAATTTTATGTATTGTTTTATCCTTTATGATTATTTGTACATATGCGACATATATATATGCAGATGATTTAGAAAATTTGCAAAGTCAGCAACAAGATTTACAAAATCAATTAAATGAATCTAATGACCAATTAAATGAGGTACAAAGTCAATTATCAGAGAATTTACAACAAATTGAAAAATTAGATGAAAGAATACAAAAATCAGAAGAGGAAGTAGATAAACTAAATAGTGAAATATCAACTTTGGAAACTGCTATAAATGATATTAAATCAAAACTTAAAGTTGCAGAAGAAAAATATGAAAAACAAAAAAGTGTAATGGAAAAAAGATTAGTATCAATATATGAAGCAGGGGAAACAAAATATTTAGATGTATTATTAAAATCTAAAGATATTTCAGAGTTTTTATCAAATTATTACTTAATAACACAAATAACAGCATTAGACAAAGAAATGCTAGATGAGGTTAGTCAGCAAAAAAAATACATAGATTTATCAAAACAAAAGCTTGAAAAAAGTCAAGAAAAATTAAAATTAGCATTGCAAAATCAAAATAGAACATCAACAATTTTACAAAACACAAAGACTTTGAGAGAAAATTATATATCAAAATTATCAGACGAAGAAAAGGCACAACAAGCTAAAATAGATGAAATAACATCACAATATAATGAAATAAATAAACAAATTTTAGAACTTGCTAAACAAGGACTAGATACAGAATATATAGGTGGAGTTTTAGCGTGGCCAGTACCGGGATATACAAAAATATCATCGAACTATGGTATGAGAGTACATCCTATAACAGGTCAATATAAATTGCATACAGGTGTAGACATAAGTGCACCAATGGGAGCAAACTTTGTAGCAGCAAATGATGGAATAGTTACAAAAGCAGGATACAATACAGCATATGGAAATATGGTAATAATAGACCATGGAGGAGGAATTTCAACATTATATGCACATGGTTCAGAAATTTTAGTTACAGTTGGACAAACAGTAAAAAGAAATGACCCAATATTAAAAGTAGGTTCAACAGGATATTCAACAGGTCCACATGCACATTTTGAAGTGAGAATTAATGGTGTAGTTACAAATCCGATAGAATATATTACAAACGGTGTTATACCAAGTACACCAAATAAAGATGAGGAAAACGATGAAAGCCTAAGTGAAAATCAGGACGGGACGAATAATGAAATAAATAATAAAAATGAAATAGTTGAAAATACAATAAATTAAAATGATATTGTTCACAAAATAAGTAAACCTAAGAAAAGTAAAAATAAACAAAGTAGGAAAGGAGAGTATAATATATAAAAATATTATACATGAAAATCATATGAAAAAAATATCTTTAAAAATACTAGGGATACTAACTATTATAATAATATTTACACAAGTAAATGTTTTTGCAACAACAAAATCAGAATTAAAACAAAATAGTAATAATACAGATAAGAAAATTGAAGAGGCTAAAGAAGAACTAGAAGGAATTAAAGCAGAAAAATCTGAAACTTTAAAACAAGTGGAAGGTTTAATATCTGAAATTTCTTCTTATCAAAGTGAAATAGATAAATTAGATGAACAAATTTCTAAATTAAATAGTGATATTAAAGATGCACAAAATAAATTAAATCAAAAACAAAATGATTATAAAAAAGAAAAGGAACTATTAGAAAAGAGGCTAGTAGCAACATATGAAGCAGGAGAAACCTCATATTTAGATGTTTTATTATCTTCAAGTAGTTTGACAGATTTAATATCAAATTATTATTTTGTTACAGAAATAACAAAAAATGATAAAGAATTAATGGAAAAAATAAAAAAAGAAGAAGAAGAAATTGAAAAAGCGAAAGCAACATTAGAAAATAGTAAAAGTGAACTAAATAATTCAAAAATAGCAAAACAATCAAAATCAACTCAATTAAAACAAGCAAAAAGTCAAAAGGACTCTTATGTATCTAAACTAAATGAAGATGAAAAAAATACACAAGAACAATTAGAGCAATTTGAAAAAGATAAAAGAGATATTCAAGCACAATTAGCAGAAATAGCTAAAAAAGAAGCACAGCAATCAGCTGGAAATTCAAATAATAATATTGTAAATAATCCAAGTGCAAGTGGATATATAAGACCAGTAGCTGGATATGGAATAACTTGTGGCTGGATGGGATATGCAAATCATACAGGAGTAGACTTTAGTGGACCGGGAATATCAGGAAAACCAGTTTTAGCAGCAAAATCAGGAACTGTTGTAACATCAACAGCGCTAAAAAACTCAAATGGAACATATAGAAGTTATGGAGAATACATAGTAATAAATCATCATGATGGAACAATGACATTATATGCACATGGTGCACCAGGTTCAAGATTAGTAAGTGCTGGGCAAAAGGTAAGTCAAGGGCAACAAATAATGAGTGTAGGAACAACAGGAAATTCAACAGGATATCATTTACATTTTGAGGTAAGAGTAAATGGAGTACCAGTTAATCCGGCGCCATACTTGAAATAGATAAATTTATTAGGAGGAACTTATGAAAAAGTTATTTGAAAAAATAATAGGAGGGGTAATTGTAATAATGCTTTTATTTCAGTTTAATGGAATAGTATTAGCTGATGAAATAAAAGATTTACAAAATAAGCAATCAGATACATCAGAAAAAATTGATGAAGCAAAACAGCAAAAACAACAAGTTTCTCAAGAAAAAAATGAAACACAAAAACAGGTAGATAATTTGAATAATCAAATTTCTGACTATGAAAACCAAATTGGAGATTTAGACTTAAAAATTACAAACTTAAATACACAAATTGAGGATTCTCAAAATAGAATAACACAAAAACAAGAAGATTATAAAAAAGAAAAAGAGTTATTAGAAAAGAGATTAGTAGCAACATATGAAGCAGGAGAAACCTCATACTTAGATGTTTTACTTTCAGCAGAAAGTTTTACTGATTTTTTATCTACATATTATTATGTAACAGAAATAGCTAAAAATGATTTAGAATTAATGGAAAAAATCAGAAAAGAAGAAGAAGAAATAAAAACAGCAAAAGAAACACTAGAAACAAGTAAAAAAGAAATATCAACTACAAAAGCCAAAAAAGAGAGTATGTCTGTTCAACTACAAACTGCTAAAAATGAAAAAAGTAAGTATGTAGCACAATTATCAAAAGAAGAACAAAATATACAAGAAGAAATAGACCAATTAACTAGGGACAATCAAAAAATACTTAATGATATAAAAGTAGCTCAAGCTAAATATCAAAAGCAATTAGAAGAATTAAAAAAACAAGAAGAAAATAAAAAGCCTTCATCAAATAATAAACCATCAAATGGGGGAGCATCTAGTAATAAACCATCAGGAGGTAGTTCATCAAATAATAAGCCATCTGGTGGAGGTTCATCTTCTGGTTCAGGGTATTTTATAAGACCAGTAAGAGGAGGAACAATTACAGCAGATGGATATTATCCATCAAGTGGTAAATTCCATGGAGCAATAGACTATGGAGTAAATGTTGGAACGCCAATATATGCGGCAGCAGCAGGAGTAGTAATGTCAGTACAAAATTTAACAAGTAGTTACGGAACTCATGTAGTAATACAACATGCAAATGGACTACAAACTTGGTATGCTCACGGGACACCAGGTTCAGTCACAGTATCACCTGGACAAATGGTTTCACAAGGACAAGTAATAATGAAAAGTGGAAATTCAGGAAATTCAGGAGGACCACATTTGCACTTTGAGGTGAGAAAACCACCATATACATATAGTTATAGTGCTAAAAAATATGGAGATGATTGTAGGGTAGACCCTAATAAATATTTCTAATAAAAAACAAATTTAATTTAGTTTAAATTATTTTAAAAATGTAAGGAATAAATCTTATAAGCAAATATTTTAAATATCTATTTATAGTTTTTAAGATATATTAAAACAATATGAATATAAATTAGAAATATAAATAATATTAAATATATAATGTTTATTAAAGACACAGTTTTTGCATTATTCATATTTTTCAAAAACAAAAACAGTGTCTTTTTACAATATACATCAAATCAAGAATAAGTAATGGTTTTATAGGCTTAACCTTCTTATAAAAAGCCTAAATAATAAAAAAGGAGTACAGCACTATTTATATAATGTTGTAATAAAGTGGAAGATGGAAGAAAAGAAAAGATATAAAGTATATAAAATTATAATGTTGATAGTATTAGTTGTTTTTATAACTTTTATGATAACATCAATAGGATTATATCAATATTTTGTAAAAGGAGATAATTTAAATAAACATTTATTACTTTCAGCCTCTAAGGAAAGTAAAGATATAGCAAATTCGTTAGACACATATAAAGCAATACTTGATAAATATTATTTAGGTGAAATAAATGAAGAAAAATTAAAAGAAGGAGCAATAAAAGGATATATAGAAGGAGTAGGAGATAAATATACTGAATATATATCTAAGGAAGAGATGGAAGAATATATGGAAGATACCAAAGGAAATTTCGTTGGTATAGGAATATATATGATACAAGACAAAAAAACTGATAAAATAATGATAGTAGCTCCGATAAAAAATAGTCCAGCAGAAAAAGCAGGAGTTCAAGCAGGAGATTTAATTTTAGCAGTAGATGGGCAAGAATGCACTGCAAATGATATGAATATAATATCTACAAAGATAAAAGGAGAAGCAGGAACAACAGTAAAATTAAAATTACAAAGAGGAAATGAAAATTTAGAACTAGAAATCAAAAGAGAAAGTGTAACAGTAAATCCAGTAGAAAGTAAAATGCTAGAAAGTAGTATTGGATATATAAAATTCACATCATTTGATGAAAATACATCAGAAGATTTTAAGAAAAACTTTGAAAGTTTGCAAAAAAAGGGAGCAAAGTCATTAATTATAGATTTAAGAAATAATGGTGGAGGAATAGTAGACGAAGCTTTAAAAATAGCAGATTATGTAACAGAAAAAGACTCAGTATTACTTTATGAGGTAGACAAAGAAAATAAAGAAATAATAAAAAAATCAAAAAATGAACCAATAATAAAAATGCCAATTATATTATTAACAAATGAAAATACTGCAAGTTCATCAGAAATTTTAGCCGGAGCTTTAAAAGATTTAGGAAAAGCTAAAATTGTTGGAACAAAAACATATGGTAAAGGTGTAATACAAGAAATATTAACGTTACCAGATGGAAGCGGAATAAAAATAACAACAGAAAAATATTTGACACCAAATAAAACAGAAATAAATAAAGTAGGGATAGAGCCAGATGAAAAAGTAGAATTACCAGAAGATTTGAAAAATGCGTTAGAGATAGAAGAGAAAAAAGATACACAATTACAAAAGGCAATTCAAATGTTGAAATAGATGTTAAATAAAAAATGTTGATAATTTATATATGATTTTGTTTTATTAATACTTTTTATAAAATAATTAGTAATTTTATACTTTTAAAGTTAATTAATATATAGTAACAAAAGATAAATGTAACAAAATTAAGAATAAAATGTAAAGCAAGGTGGAGGAAAAAATGAATTTAGCTAATAAATTAACCATTTTTAGAGTTATACTAGTACCAATAATGGTAATAATACCATTATTAGGAATACAAGGAGAATTTTTAGGGATACCTATAAGTTTTATAATTGTTGATTTAATATTTATAATAGCATCATTAACAGATAAACTAGATGGATATATTGCAAGAAGCAGAAATCAAATTACTACATTTGGAAAATTCTTAGACCCTCTGGCAGATAAAATATTGGTATTATCAGCATTAGTAATGTTAGTTGAATTTGGAAAAATACCAGCTTGGATACCTATAATTGTACTTGCAAGAGAATTTATGGTTTCAGGATATAGACTAATCGCAGTAGAAAAAGATGGAAAAGTAATTGCAGCTTCAATATGGGGAAAATTAAAAACAGTTACACAAATGTTAGCAATAATTTTAGCATTTATTGACTTAAATTCATTTGGAGACTGTTTTGCTAGAACACTACATGGATGGCCATTAGTATTTAATATAGTAGTAACTTTAATGATGATAGTTCAAGTTATTGCAACAATATTTTCAGGAGCTAGTTATATGAAAAATTTTAAAGAATTATTGAAGGATTAGATTAAAGAAATTAACTATTTTCAGCTACTCTATAAGAAAAAATATGATACAGTAACAGATATATAGTCAAAAAATAAAATTTGTATTGACAAATTTTATTTTTTGCCGTAATATAGTTAAGTACGAAAAATAGTAAAACATAAGGAGGAGATTACTATGGAAGAAAAAGAAATAATTTTAACACAAGAAGGATATGATAATTTAGATAAAGAATTAAATTATTTAAAAACAGAAAAAAGAGCAGAAATTGCAGATAGAATTAAAGTAGCATTAGGATTTGGAGATTTATCAGAAAACTCTGAATATGATGAAGCAAAAAATTCTCAAGCAGAAAATGAAGTAAGAATAGCAGAATTAGAAAACAAATTAAGACATGCAAAAATAATAGATGAAAAAGAAATAGATACAGAAACAGTACAAATAGGAAATATAGTAAAAGTATTAGATATGGAATTTGATGAAGAAATTGAATATACAATAGTTGGGTCAACAGAAGTAAATTTAGCTGAAAATAAAATATCTAATGAATCTCCACTAGGAGAAGCTTTATTGGGTGCTAAGAAAAATCAAACAGTAGAGGTAAAAGCACCTGCTGGTACTATGAAATATAAAATTCTATCAATAAAAAAATAGTGGTATTATTTTGAAAAGGACTGCCTTGAAATATATAAAATATTTTGGGCTAGTCCTTTTAAAGTGCATTTTATATATAAGAAATTGTAAACCGTAAAATCCATAAGTTAAATTGAATCCAAAGCAATTTTTATCATATTGTCAAGATTTTTTTCTCTTTGTTCAGGAGTAGCAATTTCTTTTATAAATTTTGAATCAACAACACTCATTAGGCAAGATGCATTTTTATTTAACATTTTAGCAACATAAAATAGAGAAAAAGCTTCCATTTCAGCACTTATAGGGTTAAATCCATTAGGAACTCTATTTAAAAATTTATTAACATCTGTCATATAAACATCAAAACAGTCTGTGCAAACAGTATTTCCACAAGTGATTTTAATATTATTTTTTAAAGCTGATTCTTTTATTTTTTCATTTAATTCTTCACTAGATTCTGCAATATGACAATTATCGTTATTCAAAGTAAAAGCAAAATTACTTTCACTAAATGCAGAATTTGAAAGAACTATATCAAAAAGTTTTAATTCAGGTTTATAAGCTCCACAAGAGCCAATTCTAATGATATTATCAACATCATAGAACTTAAATAATTCATAAGAGTAAATTCCCATACTAGGCATTCCCATACCAGAAGCCATAACAGTAACTCTTTTTCCATTGTAATGTCCAGTGAATGCATACATTCCTCTAACTTGATTGACTAATTTAAAATCATCTAAAAATTTTTCAGCAATATATTTAGCACGAAGAGGATCTCCTGGCATTATTACAGTTTTAGCAATATCTTCTATATTTGCTTCATTATGTGGTGTAGACATATATAAATAACCTCCTTTTTTTATATAAGACAGTATAGCAATAAAATAGAAAATTTGCAATGAAAAATATATTTTAATTTCAGTATTTTGTGACTATATCAAAATAAAATTAATAAAAAATGAATTATATTTTTTAGCAAAATATAAAATTTATTTTTACAATTAATTATAGAAAAAATAAAAAATGCAAGATTGACTTTTTATGATAAACATAATATAATTATTCAAAATAAACGAGAAAGAGGAGATACAATGTTAAATTTTAAAAGTGAAATAGCAAAAAAAATATCACAAATAGTAGAAATCGAAAATTCAGAATTAGAAACATATATAGAAATTCCAAAGGATAGTACTAATGGTGACTTTTCTTTTCCATGTTTTAGATTAGCAAAAGAATTAAGAAAAGCCCCTCAAATAATAGCAAATGAAATTAAAGAAAAATTAGAGTTAGAAGAGAACAAGGATATAATAGAAAAAATAGATGTTATTGGTGGATATCTAAATTTTTATATAAATAAAAATATTTTAATAAAAGAGGTTTTATCAGAGGTTAATAGAGAAAAAGAAAATTATGGAGCATCAGATATAGGTAAAGGAAAAAACATAATAGTTGAATATTCATCACCTAATATAGCAAAAGAATTTCATATTGGACATTTAAGAACAACTGTAATTGGAGCAGCTTTTTATAACATATATAAATACTTAGGATATAACACTATTGGTATAAATCATTTAGGAGATTATGGTACTCAATTTGGAAAAATGATAGAAGGATATAAAAGATGGGGCAAAGAATATAATTTAGAAGAAAATCCAATAGAAGAATTAACAAAAATGTATATAAGAATAAATGATTTATGTAAAAATGATGAAAATGTATTAAATGCTTGTAGAGAAAATTTTAGAAAACTAGAAGAGGGAGACAAAGAATGTACTGAATTATGGAATAAATTTAAAGACCTAAGTTTAAAAGAATTCTATAAAACATATGATATGTTAGGTGTAAAATTTGATTCTTTAAATGGAGAATCTTTCTATTCAGACAAAATGCCAGAGGTAATAGAATTACTAGAAAAATCAGGAAAATTAATAGAATCACAAGGAGCTAAAATAGTAGATTTAGAAGATAAAGGAATAAATACACCATGTATAATAGAAAAAACAAATGGTTCTACAACATATGCAACCAGAGACCTAGCTGCAATACTATATAGAGCAAGAACATATGATTTTGACAAATGTATTTATGTAGTAGCATATGAACAAAATTTACATTTTAAACAAGTATTTGAAGTAGCAAAACTATTAGGTTTAGATAAAAAATATACAGACGGATTAACACATATAGCATATGGAATGACAAGACTAGCAACAGGAAAAATGTCTACAAGAGAAGGTAATGTAATAAAAGTAAATCAATTATTAGAAGAAGCAACAAAAAGAGTTTTAGATATAATAAATGAAAAAACACCAGAAATGGAAGAAAAAGAAGAGAATGCAAAGAAAATAGGAATAGGTGCAGTAATATTTAATAACTTATGTACAAACTTAATAAAAGACCAAGTATTTGACTGGAATATAGCATTAAATTTTAATGGAGAAACAGGACCATATATACAATATATTTATGTAAGAACAAAAAGTGTTTTAGAAAAAGCAAACTATGTGCCTAATTTAGAAGATGTAGACTTTTCTTTGCTAGAAGATGACAAGAGTTTTTATACAATAAAGAAAATATATGAATTTAGTAATATCTTAAAACAAGTAATAGAGAAAAATGAAACATCAATATTGACAAGATATTTAATAGAACTGGCACAAGGATATAGTAATTTTTATAATGATAATAAAATTTTAGTAGAAGATAAAAAAGTGCAAGATGCAAGATTATATTTAACATATGCAGTTGGAGATGTTTTGAAGATAGGAATGAAATTGTTAGGAATAGATATGCCAACAAAGATGTAATTTTAATAAGAAAGTTAGCCGCTGGAAATTGTTGATAACCATGGATTTTTTAAGTTTTTGACTACTTGTTACATTTAGAAAGAATTTGTAAGACTTTCTCATGAGCCTCTCTCACTCAGACCCCCTCATTCTTCGGGTACCGTGAGAATTCCTCATTCGAAAGCCTAACAAATTCTAATCTTCATTTTAGTCGAACATCAAAAATTTAAAAAATCCATGGTTATCAACAATTTCCAGCTACTCTACAATAAATAATATTATCTAGTAATTAAAATAATAAAAAACATAGTAATAGTTTGCTTGGAAGAGATAAGTGAAGCTAAGAATAGAAAATATGTTAAAAAATGTAATAAATAGAGTTGAAAAGAATAGATAGAGATGTTAGAATATAAGCATTAAATCTATTCTTTTTTAGTATAGATTTAATTCAAAAAATTTTTTTTCAAAGTTTTTAATCTAAAAATTTAATTTTAAATCTTACAATTTTTGAATTAAAAGAATTTTAAATCTAAGCAATAAGGAGGTGATAATATGGAAATTGAAGAAATGTTTAATAAAATGATGCAAGAAATGTCAGGTATGAGGCAAGATATTAAACAAATAAACAAAAGACTTGATAAAGTAGAAGAAAAAGTAGCAATGATAGATGTTATTATGGAGAAGGTAGAAAAGCTAGAAGAAAAAGTAGCGTTGATAGATGTTATTATGGAAAAAGTAGAAAAATTAGAAGAGAAAGTAGCGTTAATAGATGGACTAGTAGAAAAGACAAGTGTAATAGATTTCTTGGTTGAAAAAGCAAAAATGATAGATATTCTAATGGTAAAAACAGATAGAATAGAAAGAAAAGTTGATAGTATTGATAAAAAATTAGGAAGTACAATAAATTCAAATATAGCACAAATGCTTAATCAACAGTCAGATATGAATTATAAATTAGATAATATAGATAAAGACTTTGAGAAAAATGATTTTGAACACAAAAAATTTGACTATGAAATTGCAAATTTAAAAAGAAGATACATATAACAAAATCATTAATGCAAGAGTAATATAAATTTAAGATACTTTTATAAGAATAACCTTCTTATAAAAGTATTTTTATGTTATGTGATAGTATATGAAAATTTGATTAATTAGCTTTATTGTATAAGAAAATAAAACTATATTTATTGGTTATGTAAAAATAGGTAAAATATAAAATTCACCAAATAATTATATAAAATAAATTTTTAAAAAACTTGTAAAAAGATATATTAAATAGTATAATTATTTTGTTAAAAGATATGCAAAAAATAAAATAAAAATGGAAGAAGGATAAAAATGGCAAATAAAAAAGGAAATAAAAAGAGTACTGGACTAAAAGTATTTGGCATTATGGTATTAATATTAATAATAATTTTAATTGCAATTATTGGAGGAACATTTTGGTTTGTAAATAACAAATTATCAAAAATGCAAACAATAGATATAGATGAAAAAGAATTAAGTGTATCAACAGAAGCAGAGCAAAATTTATCAGATTATAGAAATATAGCATTATTTGGAATAGATAGTAGAGATAGCAGTTTAGGAAAAGGAAATAGAAGCGATTGTATAATAATAGCAAGTTTAAACAATAAAACAAAAGAAATAAAACTGATATCAGTATATAGAGATACTTTTATGAAAATTGAAGGACATGGGTTAGATAAGGTTACACATGCATATTCATATGGGGAAGCACCATTAGCTATAAAGACATTAAATGAAAACTTAGATTTGAATATAAAAGAATTTGTTACAGTAAACTTTGATGCAGTTGCAGATGCAGTAAATGCATTAGGTGGAGTTACAATAGATGTTGCACAAAATGAAATACAATATATTAATAACTATATTGGAGAAACCTCAAGGGTAACAGGGTTGAAAACTGAGAAAGTGACAAAACCGGGAAAACAAACTTTAAATGGAGTACAAGCAGTAGCATATTCAAGAATTAGATATACAGAAGGTGGAGATCAAAAAAGAGCAGAAAGAATGAGAACAGTTATAGAAGCTATGGTAGAAAAGATAAAAACAAAAAGTATTAGTGAAATAAACACATTTATTGACACAATGTTACCAGAGGTATATACAAATATAAAAGCAAGTGATATGTTTGCACTTTTACCAAGTTTAGCAAATATAAAAGTAACAGAAAGTATAGGTTGGCCATATGAAACAAAAGGAATTACATTAGATAGATGGTATGGAGTACCAACGACATTAGAAAGTAATGTAAAACAATTACATCAAAAAGCTTTTGGAGAAAATGAATATACTCCATCTGATAAAGTAAAAGAAATAAGTAACTCAATTATACAAAAAACGGGATATGGTAAATAAGAATTTAAGCGACAAATATAAATGGAGGTTATCTAATAGATATACTTCCATTTTGTAAGAAGAGGAAATAAAAATGCAAAAAAATGTATTAAGAGGAATTTTAATAATTTTATTATTATGTACTTTTTATATAATATTTGGTTTTTCTAGTCAAGATGGGGAAAAATCCGGAGGGATAAGTAAAAGAATTACAGATTTTATTTTAGAAAAAAGTTCAAAATATAATAGTTTAGAAGAAAATATAAAAGAACAAGTTAATGAAAGAACAGAGAGTGTAATAAGAAAATTGGCACATTTTTCAATATATACATTGGTGGGAATATTACTTATGGCGCTATTAAATACATATGAAAATATTAAAATAAAGTATCGAACTTATATAAGTATTATATTAGGAATACTATATGCGATTTCTGATGAAATACATCAAAGTTTTATACCAGGAAGAGGTCCAAAAATTACAGATGTATTTATTGATTCATTAGGTGTTTTCCTAGGAACAACCGTTATTTTACTAATAATAGAGATTATTAACAGAAATAAGGAGAAATGTCATAAAATGTCATGATATAAAGTGTTGAAATTTGAAGCTTTATTATGATATAATGAACAAGGATGGAAAGAGATTAGTAAAATAGGGGGGATTTAGGATGGAATTAAGAGAAAATGTATTATCTTGTGAAAAAGTGAATATAGAAGATTTAGAAATTACACCTATACTAGAAAAAAATACAACAGCATTTAAATTTGAAAAGACAATAAAAAGATTGACAGATATATTAGGTGGTGCAATTGGAGTATTGGCATTAGTTCCTTTAACAGTAATTATATGGATAGCAAATAGGGTAGTTAAAGATAAAGGACCAATATTTTATTCTCAAGACAGAATAGGACAAGATGGAAAAATATTTAAAATGTATAAATATCGTTCAATGATAGTAGGGGCAGATGAAAAATTAGAAAAATATTTAAAAGAAAATGATGAAGCTAGAGAAGAATATAAGAAATATAAAAAGTTAAAAAATGACCCAAGAATTACTATAATTGGTAGATTTTTAAGAAAGACAAGTTTAGAGATGAATTTCCACAATTTATAAATGTGTTGAAAGGCGACATGAGCTTGGTAGGACCACGACCATATTTGCCAAAAGAAAAAGAAGAAATGAATGGATTTTTTAAGTATATAACATCTTGTAAGCCTGGGATAACAGGATTTTGGCAGGTTAATGGGAGAAATGATGTTACATTTACAGATAGATTGAGTATGGATATGAATTATTATTATAATCAAAATTTGAAATTGGATATTAAATTATTAATAAAGACTTTAGTAAAAGTCTTTAAAAAAGAAGGAGCTATTTAATGAAAGATTCATTATTAAATAAGTTCTATTATCAAACTATAAGTAAAAGGTATTAGTTTGAATTTTGAAATAGTATTAAATAGTCAAATGAAAGTTTTAATTTGAAGGGAAATAGAACAAGAAATGAAAAAGAAAAAAATATGTCTTATTTCGTCATCTGGTGGACATTTTGAACAATTACTTATGTTGAAAAAATTATCAAAAAATAATGATATATTTATAGTCACAGAAAAAACTAAATATAATAAAAATGACAAGAAAATAAATTATTATGTTAATCAAGTAAATAGAAAAGAAATGCTATTTATAATAAAAATGGCATTTATATTTATAAAATCTTTATACATTTTTATTAAGGAAAAACCAGATGTAATTATTAGTACAGGAGTTTTAGCCTCTATACCAATGCTAATTATTGGTCATATAGCTAAAAGAAAAGTAATTTACATAGAATCATTTGCCAAAATATCTAGTCCTACTATGACAGGAAAGTTGGTATATAAATATAAACTAGCAGATAGATTTTATGTGCAATGGGAAAGTATGCTAAAATTTTATCCGAAGGCCATATTTAAAGGGGGAATATATTAATGATATTCGTAACAGTAGGCTCACAAAAATTCCAATTTAACAGACTATTAATAGAAATAGATAAGCTAATAGAAAATAAAAGTATTACTGAGAAGGTTTTTGCACAAATTGGAGTGAGTGAATATATACCTAAGAATTATGAATATAAAGATTTTACAACTCAAGATGAATTTTCTAAAAAGATAGATGAATCTAATTTGATTATAACTCATGGAGGGACAGGTGTTATAGTTAATGCATTAAAAAAAGGAAAAAAAGTTATTGCAATTCCAAGACTTTCAAAGTATGGAGAACATGTTGATGATCATCAAATACAATTAATAAAAGAGTTTGAAGAAATGAATTTTATAGAACCAGTTTATGAAATTGATGAATTGGGTAATGCTATAAGAGAAAGTAAAGAAAAAAATTATAATGTTTATGTTTCTAATACTGATAAAATTATAGAAGATATTGAGAAATTTATAGGAGAAGAGGAGTAAATTGAGGGAAATATTTAGAAAAATATATTATTTCATTATAAAAAAGTTACCAGATAAGTTAGTAATAAATATTGAAAATTTTATAACATATAAAAGATTTTTAAATAAGGAAAATCCAGAATATTTTGGAGAAAAGATACAATGGCTAAAATTATATGGTAATTTAGAAAAATATAATGATTATGTAGATAAATACAAAGTAAGAGAATTTGTAAGTAATGTGATTGGAGAAGAATATTTAATACCATTATTAGGTGCATATGATAAACCAGAAGAAATAGATTATGAAAAATTGCCTAATCAATTTGTATTGAAATTAAATCATGGTTCAGGATACAATATAATAGTTAAAGAAAAAAATAAGGAAAATATTAATAACATAAATAAAAAATTAAATAAGTGGATTAAAGAAGATTATTATAAAATAAAAAAAGAATATCAGTATAAAAATGTAAAAAAGAAGATAGTATGTGAAAAATATATTAATGATTCTAAAGGAGAATTACTAGACTATAAATTTTTTTGTTTTAATGGAAAACCAGAGTTTGTAAAAGTTGATTTTGATAGATTCCAAAATCATAAAGTAAACTTTTATAATAGTAATTGGGAACTTTTAAATTTACAAGAAACAGGATGGGGAAATAATAAAAATAAAGTTGATAAACCAAAGAATTTTAGTGAAATGTTAGAAATTGCAAGAAAACTATCAACAAAATTTCAATTTGTAAGAGTTGATTTATACAATGTAGATGGAAAAATTTATTTTGGAGAATTAACATTTACTCCAGCGTCGGGAAAACATTCATTTACTCCGCTAGAAAAAGATAGAGAAATCGCAGAAAGGATAATTTTATAAAATGGAAAAATTAAAAGTTCTTATGCTTGGTCCAGCTAGGGATGTTAAAGGTGGAATGACTTCTGTTATAGATAACTATTTTGAATATGGATTGGATAAAAAAGTTGATTTGAAATACATTGAAACAGTAAATGATAAAAATAAATTTTCTAAATTATTAAAAGAAATAAAGGGAAAATGTGAATTTTTACATGAAATTCCTAAAAGTGATATAGTGCATATTCATATGGCTTCAAGACGAAGCACATTTAGGAAGATTAAATATATAAAATTATCAAAGAAATACAATAAAAAAGTTGTTTTGCATATTCATGGAGCAGAGTTCAAAATATTTTTTGATAATGAATGTAGTGAAAAACAAAAAAAATATATAAAAGATAATTTGAATTTGGTTGATAAAGTAATAGTATTGTCTGAAGAGTGGAAAGATTATTTTAAAAATATAGTTAATGAAGAAAAAATTGAAATTATATATAACTCTATTATGATACCAGAGAACTTTGAAAAAAACATTGACAGTAAGAAAATTTTATTTTTAGGAAGATTTGGAAAGAGAAAAGGCATATATGATTTAATTGATGTTATAGAACAAATTTGCAAAATATATCCAGAAACAAAGCTATTTGCTGGTGGAGATGGAGAAATAGAACAAGTAAAAAAAGTAATTGAGGATAAGCATTTAGAAAATAATATTACTATTATAGGATGGGTAACAGGAAAGAAAAAAGAAAAATATTTAAGAGAATGTTCTTATTATGTATTGCCATCATATAACGAAGGAATGCCAATGTCTCTAATTGAAGGTATGGCTTATAAAAATATTTCAATTTCAACAAATGTTGGAGGTATTCCAAAAGTTATAGTGAATAATCAAAATGGAATACTTATAAATGCAGGAAATAAAGAAGAATTGTATAATTCTATAAAAACAACATTTGAGAATAAAGAATTAAGAAAAAAATTATCTGAAAATGCTAGAAAAACAATAGAAAAAAAATTTAATATAAACAATAATATAGAAAAGTTATTAGAAGTTTATTATAAATTATAAAGATAGGGTGTTAAAACAATGAAAAAAGTTAGTTATTATAGATTATTTATTTATATGTTGTTGTTAAATTCATTTGTTTCACTTACATATAATATATATCCATCAAACTTAAATGTTGGAAAAATTGTTGGGGCAATTTTAGTAATTATACTAATGGCAATATATGTAAAAACATTAAAGAAAAGAGACATATTTTATTTATTATTTATATTTATATTTGATGCATTAACAATTTTTAGAATAAAAGATACTTCTGTTGATATAGAAAATATTATGTTTTTTACATCAACAACTATGATTTTATGGAAATTTTCTGAATTATCTGTAAGAGAAAAAATGAAAAGTGAATTTGATAAAATTTCAGATAAAGTATTAAAAATAGCTAATGTACTGCTTGGAATTTCAATTATAAGTTTATTATTTAGTAGTTCATGGGTGGTGGTAAACGGACAAAGAGTATTTACTGGATTTTGTGATTCTGGCCATAAAATGGCAGGAAATTTATGCTTTTTAAGTTCGATTTATTTTTTATATTTTATCAATAAAAATATGAAAATAAGAGATTTATTTTATTTTGCAATAATTTTTATCATAATATTATCAACTGGAAGTAGAACATATTTAATATCATATTTTATAATAATGTTATTATTGTATTTGAAGAAACTAAAACAATATAGCATTGTAAAATTATTTATGCCATTTATAGTAGTTTGTGGCATATATTTATTTATAAATAGTTCAATATTTGCAAGATTTTTTCTTATGGGAGAAAATCAATATATTTCTAAAAATTTTTGGGAAGCAACAAGTAGTGGGAGATTAATATGGTGGAAAATTGATTTAGAGGCATTTTCTAATTTTGATATTGTAAACAAGATATTTGGAAAAGGTTTTACATATTTATATGACTTAAATTTGGTTGAGTATGGATTACGAATATCAGCACATAATGATTTCTTAACTTTATTAATATCTACTGGTTGGTTTGGATTATTAGGATATTTAATAATTTTAAAAAGTTGGTTCTTCAAAAAAAATTATAATAAAAGAAAACTAAGCGATATAATCTTTACCATATTATTATTTATAGTTAATGCAATGATAAGTGGAGTATATGGAGCTCAACAATATATATTTTGCAATTTAATAATTAGTCTTGTTTTATTAGGAGATAATAAAAAGGAGAAGGGGAAAAAGAAAAATGAGTTATATAATATCAGATAAGGAATCAAGATTAATAAATGTTATCAAATTATTAAGTATAGTATTGGTTTTGTATATTCATGCTTTTTCAGGTATAGAATATGGCTTTCAAAATGATAATTTTTTCTTTAATGTTGTTCAAATAATAGAGTATGTTATTGCTCAAGTAATTGCAAGAGCAGGGGTTCCATTGTTTTTTCTAATATTATCATTATTGTTATATAGAAAAAACTTTACCTTTAAAGAAAATTTTAAAAAGAAGGTAAAAAGAATATTAATTCCATATATAATTGTAAATACAATATGGATAATAATATTTGCAGTATTTCAAAACATAGAATTTTTTAAAGTGTTTTTTAATAATGAAGGAAATAACATAAAGAACTGGAATATGATGGATTGGATTGATGCATATATACCTATGTTTAATAGAGTAAAGCCATTTGTATATCCACTATGGTTTTTAAAAGATTTATTTTTATTAAATATTTTTTCAATAATTATAAAGAAAATAATAGATAAATTTCCAAAATTATATTTTATATTAATAGTAGGAATATGGTTACTAAATATAAATTTGGGAATATTAGAGGCTCAATCATTATTCTTTTTTTCTATTGGATATTATATTGTGAGATACAATATTAGATTTAACAAATTAAATAATATTAAATTTTCAATAGTAAGTATAATATATCTTATATCTGCTTTTATAATTGCATATATAGAAATTTTATATAAAGAAATATTTGTTATACATAATCTTTTTATAATCATAAGTATGTGCTATTTATATTTGGTTGCTAATAAATGTATTTTTCTAACTGAAAATAAAATAGGAAAAAAATTAATAGAAAGTTCATATTTTATATATTTATTTCATGAATGGAATATGTTATTTGTTAGAAAAATTTTAGATAAATTAATTAGGAATAACTATATAATAGATTTTGCAAAATATTTTTGTTTGCCATTAATAATAATTATATTATGCTTATGTGTATCAAAAATTTGGAAAAAAATAAGTAAAAAAACATATAAGGTCGTGATGGGAGAGTAAATATATAAAATGGAAAAAATAGAAAAAAAGAGAATATTGTGGATTGATGTAATAAAATGCATATGTATAGTATTTATAATGTTTGGACATTTTAAATTTATTCCAGACTATATGAATGCATTTTGGTCACCTTTTTGTTTAACAGGTTTTTTATTTTGTAGTGGATATACATTTCATCTTGAAAAAAAGTACAAAATATTTTTGAAAAAAAGATTTTTTCAAATAATTGTTCCTATGATATGGATGGGAGCTGTTATTATTTTATCTCGACTAATATTAACATTTAATGAGCATGTATCAACCTTTGATCAGATAAAAAACTTTTTTATGCAAATTAGAGGAAAAGGCGATGAGATGTGGTTCCTAGCATTAATGTTTGGGACAGATGCATTATTTTATTTAATAGTGTTAGCATTAAAGGATAAGAAAAAAATAATAGCATCTACATTCGTTTTATTTATTATGTCATACTTGTATAGCAAAGTTATTAATATACCTTTACCATGGCATATCCAAATGTATGGAGCATCATGCCTATTTATGGCAATGGGATATTCATTTAAGGGAAAAATGGAAAAAATATTTGATAAATATAATTATTTAATGACATTTACGATAAGTTTTATGATATTTTTACTACTTTGGTTGATTTTTAATGTATTTGGTACATATCAGCCTGTATCTTTTTATGATTATGGAAATAATTTATTATTTTATTTTGCTATAATATTTTTTAGTATGACGGCATTAATAAGTTTTTCTAAATTATTAAAATGTCCTAAAATGATAGCATATATAGGACAAAATACATTAATATTATATGGATTACATGGTAAACTAGAAAGTATATATGAAATTTTTCTAAATAAAATTATATTTACAAGTAATATTGTGATAAATATAATGTTGGGAATAGTTGGTGTAGTAATTATAACAATTGTAATATTAATAATTTGTTATATGATTAATAAATATCTTCCATTTTTAATAGGCAGAAGGAAAGAGGTAAAAAGTAATGGATAAAGTTTTACATATTGTTTCGTCATGGGGAACAGGAGGAGTAGAAAGATATATATATAATTATGCAAAGTATCTAAATAAATATTCTTTTGATGTATTGACATTGAGAGAAAGTTCTAATAAATCTATATTTACATCGGATAAAATAAATGTATATCATTTATTAGAAGCTAAAGGTAATTATTTAAAACGAATAAATACAAGAAAAAAGTTACTAATTGATTTCTTGAAAAATAATCATTACAACATAGTACATTTTGATTCAACTACGGCTGATGCTTTTATTTTAGCAAAAGCTATAAAGAAAAATTTTTCTTGCAAAATAGTTATGCATTGTCATGCTACAAGTATAGAACCACCTAATATATTTTTAAAGACTATATTACATAAATTTTCAAAGATATTTTATAGCAAATATGCTGACTATTATATAGGACTTTCGGAAGATACTATAAGATGGATGTTTCCACAAAAATCTAAAATAGACAAAACAGTATTAAATTGTGGAGTAGAAATAGAAAAGTTTAAATTTAATGAAGATATAAGAAACCAAATAAGAAAAAAACTTAACATAACTAATAAATATGTAGTAGGTACTGTTGGAAGATTTTCAAAACAAAAGAATCCATTTTTTATATTAGATATAATTGAAGAATGTATTAAAATGGAAGAAAACTTTACTTTCTTGTGGATAGGTGATGGAGAATATTTTAATAAAATAAGGGAAATTGCAAAAAATAGAGGAATAGATAAGCATATATACTTTTTAGGAGTATGTGAAAATATTGAAGAATATTATTCAGCACTAGATTTATTCATTCTACCATCGTTATATGAGGGAAATCCAATAGCATGCCTTGAAGCACAAACAAATGGGTTGAAATGTATTATTTCAGACGAAATAACTAAAACGGCTAATATAACAGGTTCTGTAAGATTTCTTGGAATTGAAAATCCAACAGAATGGGCAATAGAAATAATGAATTTAAAAAATGATTGTAATCATGTATCATATTTGGAAAAAATATCAGCTAAAGGATATTCAGTAAAAGATAATGCTGAGAAACTAGAAAAAATATATGATAGACTGGAGAATTAAGATGAAAAAAATATTAATTATTATTCCGTATTTTGGAAAATTCCCTAACTATTTTAAAATCTGGTTAAAATCAGTTAAATACAATAAAACCATAGATTTTTTATTAATAACTGATAATGAAATAAGTGAAGTTCCTAGCAATGTAAAATTGATAAATACATCATTTGAACAAATAAAAAAAGATATTCAAAATAAATACAAATTTAAGATAAATTTGAAAGTACCATATGACTTGTGCAAATTTAAACCAGCATATGGAGATATATTTGAAAATCACATAAAAGGATATGATTTTTGGGGACATTGTGACATGGATATGGTATTTGGAGATTTGAGAGATTTTTTTACAGAGGATATACTTGAAAACAATCAAAAAATATTGAGTCATGGCCATTTATGTTTATATAAAAATGAAAAGAAAATTAATGAATTATATAAAATGAAAAGAAAAGACTGTTATTACTATAAGGATGTTTATTCTTCAAAGATTGAATGGAATAATTTTGATGAATATCCTTATGGAGTATCAAGAATTGCTAAAATGGAAAATATAAAAGTATATGAAAAGAGTATTTTTGCTGATTTAGATACTTTCTATTATACATTTAGAAAAATTTATTCTTATTGTAATGAAAGAAAAGATGATGAACAAGATGTAATACAATATTTTTCGTGGATAAATGGAAAATTAATGAATTATGTTATAAAAGATGGAAAAATTTATGATGAGGAATTAGCATATGTACATTTTCAAAAAAGAACTATGAATTGTGAAATGATAGAAGAAATTACATCTGATTTTGATATATTTCCAAATACATTTTTGCCACATAAAGAAAGAAATATTAAAGAAATAATAGAAAAATGTGACTTATCAAAGAATGATGAATATTGCAAGAATATAAAATTAAAAATTAATAGTAATAAAGAAAGAGTGCCATTTATTAAAAAGATTTTTTCTTATCAAAGAATAAAACGAAAAATGTTTTTAATAAAAATGGATAAGCTTTACAAAGTAAGAACTTATAAATTTGAAAAAGGAGGTTTTTAATGAGACCTATATATATATGTTTGGCAATGGATGATAATTATGTACCACTAGCTTCGGTTACAATACAATCTATATTAATAAACAATGCAAATGCAAAGGAAATTGAATTTTTTATTTTAGATGGTGGAATTAGTGAAAGTAACAAAGAATTATTAACAAATCAAATTGAAAAGTATAATAGAAAAATTAATTTTTATAATGTAATGAATGAGTTAAAAAAAATAAAAGAATCTGGAGCAAATTCTCAAGGACAATATAATTCTTATGCATGTTATGCAAGATTTTTTATTATAGATAAGTTGCCTAAATATGTTGATAAAATATTATATTTAGATTGTGATACATGTGTGTGTAAAAGTATAGAAGATTTATTTGAACTTGACTTAGAAAACAATATTTTAGGTGCTGTATTAGATATACTGCCTAATTTTCATAAGAAATATATTAATTTTAATGTTGATGATAAATATTTTAATTCAGGAGTTCTTTTATTTAATTGTAAAAGATGGATAGAAGATAAAATATCATCTAAAATAGAAGAAATTTTGATAAGCAACAAGAATACATATTCATTTCATGATCAAGATATTATTAATATTGTTTGTAAAAATAGAATCAAAATATTACCGCCATGTTATATGACTTTCTTACCAGAATACTCTTGGGGAAAGAAAAATTTAATAAGATTGACAGAGTTATCTGAAAAAGCTTTTTATGATGAACAAGAATTAATAGAAGCTGCCAATTCTCCATGCATTATTCATTATGTGAATAGTTTATTTGGAAGACCATGGTTTCTAAATAATAAAGGAGAATATGATTATATTTGGAATAAATATATGAAAAAATCACCTTTTGCAAATAAATATCCTTATATTGATAGAAAAGTATCTATTAAACATAAAATTTTTATAATTGGATATAGGATTTTACCTAAAAGTATATTTGTTAAGATATTTAAGAAAAGAAGAAATAAAATTTTATTGAAAAGAGAATTAGAAAATGAAAAAAAGTCTAACAGTTAATTATATATATAATATGATATATAAAATTTTAATGTTAATAACACCATTAATAACGACGCCTTATGTATCTCGTGTTTTAGGAGTAGAGAATATAGGAATATATAATTATATTTATTCAGTTTTAAGCTATTTTGTACTTTTTGGAGTATTAGGATTACAGATGTATGGACAAAGAGAAATAGCATATGTTTCAGACGATCAAGAAAAGAAAAATAAAGTATTTTGGGAAATTGTTTGGACTAGAATAATTACAACTATTACAGCATTAATAATTTATTGTGTTTTTTCTGCATTTACAGGTTATAAGGTTTATTATCTAATATTTGGAATAGAACTAATTGCTAATGCAATAGATATTTCATGGCTATATTATGGAGTAGAAGAATTTAAAAAAATAACCATTAGAAATGTTATTATAAAAATAATAGGGATAATATGTATATTTTTATTTGTAAAAGATGTTAATGATTTAGATATATATATTATATGTCATGTATTGGTGTTACTTTTAGGAAATTTATCTTTATGGATTGGTGTTAAAAAACAAATATCAAATATAAAAAAACCTTCAAAGGTATGTTTCAAACATATAAAAGTTGCAATTATTTTCTTTTTACCACAATGCTTAGATTCAATATATATGTTAATGGATAAAGTTATGTTAGGAAATATATCAACTATGGAACAAGTGGGGATTTACGGACAAGCTGATAAAATAGTAAAAATGGTTGTAACAGTTATTACATCTTTAGGATTAGTTGTTAGTCCGAGAATAGCTAAAAGTTATAAAGATGGCAATAAAAGTGAAATAAAAAAATATATGGATAACTCATTTTATTTTGTGTTTTTTATGTCCTTCCCAATGATATTTGGGCTAATAGGAGTATCCAATGTTTTTTCTAATTGGTTTTTTGGAGAAGGATATAATGGCGTTGCTGAAATGATAAACATACTTGCACCAGTAATATTATTTATGGGATTGAATAGTGTAATAGGATGGCAATATTTAATGACAGTTGGAAGAGAAAAAGACTTTACAATATCAGTAACAGTTGGAGCCATAACTAATTTTTTATTAAATGTAGTATTAATTAATAAATTTAATGCTATGGGGGCTGCAATTGCTTCGATTATATCAATGTTTATAATGACAATAATTAATTTTTACTTGATAAAAGATTTAGTAAAAATAAAAGAGGTATTAATTAAAATTCCTAAGCTGTTAGTAGCAAGTATAATAATGCTTTTGATAATTAAACCAATACAATTAATTAAGTTAACCCCAATGTTAATAACTTTTATACAAGTAATTGTTGGAATAATAGTATATTTAGGAATATTAATTATTTTTAAGGATAAAATGGTTAAAAAATATTTGAGTAGGATAGCAATAAAAAATTAAAAAATTTTAGAATTATAGAAAGAAGGCGTTTATATGAAAATAGCTGTTGCTGGGACAGGTTATGTAGGGTTATCAATAGCTACATTACTGAGCCAAGAAAATGAAGTTGTTGCATTAGATGTAGTTGAAGAAAAAGTAAATTTAATAAATAGCAAAAAATCACCAATTAAAGATGAATATATTGAGAAATATTTTACTGAAAAAAATTTAAATTTAAGGGCGACATTAGATTATAAAGAAGCATTTAAAAATGCAAAATTTATTATAATTAGTACGCCAACAAACTATGATGATGTTTTAAATAATTTTGATACATCAAGTGTTGAAGATATAATTCAGAAAGTGATTAGTTTAAATATAGATACAACAATGGTAGTAAAATCAACAATACCAGTTGGATTTATTGAAAATATGAAGAAAAAATATAATATTGACAATATTATATTTTCACCAGAATTTTTGAGAGAGGGCAAAGCTCTATATGACAACCTTTATCCTTCAAGAATAATAGTAGGAGAAAAAAGCGAAAGAGCAGCTGAGTTTGCTAATCTTTTAAAACATGCAGCATTAAAAGACAATATAGAAATCAAATATATGAATTCTACTGAAGCTGAAGCAGTAAAATTATTTGCTAATACATATTTAGCATTAAGGGTAGCATATTTTAATGAATTAGATACTTATGCAGAATTAAAAGGATTAAATACAAAAGATATTATAGAAGGAGTTTGTTTAGATCCAAGGATAGGGAAACATTATAATAATCCATCATTTGGATACGGGGGATATTGTTTACCTAAAGATACAAAGCAACTTTTAGCAAATTTTAGTAGTGTGCCACAAAATTTAATTAGAGCAATTGTAAGAAGTAATGATACAAGAAAAAAACATATAGCAGAAATGATTATGCAAAGAAATCCTAAATGTGTTGGAATATATAGATTAACAATGAAAAAAGATTCAGACAATTTTAGAGCAAGTGCTATTCAAGGAATTATTGAAATATTAAAAAATAAAGGTGTAGAGGTTATTATTTATGAACCGACTTTAAAAGAAAAAGAATTTAATAATTGTAAGGTTGAAAAAGATTTTCAAAAATTTTCAAAATATTCAGATGTTATAATTGTAAATAGATATGAGGCTTTATTAGATGCTGTTAAAGACAAGGTATATACAAGAGATTTATTTTCAAGAGACTAAGAAAAATATATAATTATAAATATTAAAATTGAAAGTATTAAATACGACAGAGATGAAAAAATTAAAATATTTTTCTTTTTTATTTATATTTTTTAATAAAATTATTGCAAAAAAAAATATATAACGATATACTATAAATTAATTTCAAAAGAAAAAATAAAAGGAGGAAAAAATGGAAGAAATAGATTTAAAAGACCTATTCCAAACATTCTGGAACAAAAAAATTCATATTCTACTTATAACACTAATATTCATAGTTATAGGTATAATCTACACAATAGGCTTTGTAACACCAATGTACACATCATCAACAACACTAGTATTAGCCGCATCAGACAAAACAACAGATACAAATAAGCAAGCAGGAACAATTACAACAACAGATGTAACACTTAACTCGAAATTAGTAGCAACATATAGTGAACTAGTAAAAAGCAAGAATGTATTAAGACAAGTTATATCAAATTTAGGAATAAAAGTTAACGAAGAGGATTTAAGAAACAATATAGCAGTTTCATCAGTAAAAGAAACAGAGTTGATAGAAATAACAGTAAGTAATGAAAATGCGTCATATGCAGCAAAAATAGCAAATGAAATAGCAAAAGTATTTACAGCAAAAGTAGGAGAAATATATAATATAAACAATGTTCATGTAGTAGACGAAGCAGAAATTTCAACAAATCCATCAAATATAAATCATGCAAAAGACATAGTAATATTTGCATTCATAGGACTAGTAATATCAGTAATGTATGTACTAATCGCCAATATGTTAGACACAACAGTAAAAACACAAGAAGACATAGAAAAAGCAATAAAAATACCAGTATTAGCTAACATACCAATATACAACATGGATATGGAAAAATTAAGAAAAAAAGGAGGTAGAAGATAATGAGAAAAGAACTAATAGCACAAAGAGATCCGAAATCTCCAGTTTCTGAAACTTTTAGAACACTAAGAACAAATATACAATTTATGAATACAAACAACAAATTAAAAACACTGTTAATAACATCAACATTACCAGGAGAAGGAAAAAGCTGGGTAGCATCAAACTTAGCAATAACATTTGCACAAGCAGGAAAAAAAGTAGTGTTAATTGATGCTGATATGAGAAAAGGAAGACAATATGCAATATTTGAAGTGTCACCAAGACCTGGATTATCTAACTACCTATCAGGAATAGATTCTAATTCAGAAGAAAATTCAATGGATGAAATAATAGATTACATACAAGAAACAGAAATAAAAAATCTATATGTAATTTCAGCAGGAAATATTCCACCAAACCCATCTGAATTATTAATTAATCCAAAGATGGTTAATTTACTTGATAAGTTAAAGCAAGTTTCAGATATAGTTATAATCGATGGTACACCATGTGAATTAGTTACAGATTCAGTAATTTTATCAAGATTAGTAGATTCAACAGTAATAGTAACAGCACATAAACAAACTAAAAGAGATACATTACAAAAAGTAGTAACAAATATTCAAAATGTAGGTGGAAAAATAGCAGGTGTAGTTTTAAATAAAATACCAGTATCAGCTAAAAGATATGAACAATCATATTATTATGGTTCAACATCAATGAAAAATGAAAGAACGAATAAAGGTCCAAGATATACTACATCAAGTTCACATGCTAAAAGAACAAAAATGGAAGAAATGAAAAATAGGGTTAAACCTCAAAATCCACAATCTTTAAGAAATGAGAGAGAAAAGTTAACTAAAAATGAAGATACTTTGCAAAGAAAAATTCAAGTAGATGATAATAAAAATATATCAGAAGATAAAGCAAAAGATATCTTTAAACAAATAAATGATTTTATGGATAGTGATAAGGAAAATAGTTAATAAATTTTTAAAGATTAAGTTTGGTTATAAATAAATTAAATTTGTATGAAAAAAATAGATAAATAAATATTATTAACAAATATTCTTTTATCTATTTTTTATTGTATAAGAGAAATTGTTTTTTACCATATTGTATAATATTTTCAGCTGTTAATTTGTAAAAGCTACTATATAGTAACTTTTTACTATTAAAATTCAAAAAAAACTTGAAAAAATAATAAGATAAATGTATACTAATAAATATGTTACAACAAACTAAACAGAAAAAGAAATAATAAAGGAGCAAAAGAAAAATGATAGACTTTCATTCACACATATTACCAAATATAGATGATGGTTCAAGAAGTATAGAAGAAACATTTAATTTAATAAAAGAAGCAAAACAAGCAGGGTTTGAAGCTATAATATCAACCTCTCACTATATGGAAAATTACTATGAAACAGATGTACCAGAAAGAGAAGTTTGGGTAAAAGCTATTTGTGAGAATTTACAAACAAAAAATATAGAAACAAATTTATATCTAGGAAATGAGATATATTTTAGTAATAATATCATACAATTATTAGAGAAAGGAAAAGCGTCTACAATAAATGACACAAGTTATGTGTTGTTTGAATTACCACTTAATTCAGAACCGATGAATTTATATGACATTGTATATGAAATGTTGCAATATAAATTAGTACCAATATTAGCACATCCTGAAAGGTATTCTTTTGTACAGAAAGATCCTGATTTAATATATGACTTAATTCAAAAGGGTGTTCTAATGCAAGCAAATTACGGCAGTATAATAGGCCAATACGGAGAAAAAGCACAATTAATTGTAAGAAAGTTTTTTGAAAATAATATGATACATTTTTTAGGGTCAGATGTGCATAGACCTAATACAATTTATCCTAAGATACCAAGGGTTTTAAATGAAATATCAAATATAATTGGAGAAGAGAAGTTAGAAGAATTGACAACAAAGAATCCTGAGTTGGTATTAAATAATAAAAGAATAAATATAGATGAACCTATTGAATTCAAATTATCATTAAAAGAAAAAATAATAATGAATTTCAAAAAATAATTGAATTTTAAAAATAAAATTTAATACTAAATTTATTTTTAATTTATATTGAGAAAACCAAAATTTTCATAGATTTTCTATAAAATAGAAGGAGTTTAGAAAGGAATGGATAGTATGAGAAAATATTTTGGAACAGATGGAATTAGAAGAATTGCTAATACTGAACTAACACCAGAGTTAGTATATAAAGTAGCAAAAGCAGGAGCATATGTTTTATCAAAGCATACAGATCATACTCCTACAATATTAATAGGAAGAGATACTCGTATTTCTGGTACTTTAATTGAAAGTGCAATGACAGCAGGTTTTTTAAGTTATGGAGCAAATGTAAAATTATTAGGGGTTATACCAACTCCAGCAGTTGCATATTTAACTAGAAAATTAAATGCAGATGCAAGTGTAGTTATTTCAGCTTCACACAATACTTTTGAGTTTAATGGTATAAAATTTTTCAGTAATAAAGGAATGAAAATACCAGATAATTTAGAAGAAGAAATTGAAGAAGTTATGGAATCTGGTAAGTTAGAAGAATTAACAGCTAAAAATGAAAAAATAGGAACATCAGAATATAGATTAGACTTATTAGATGAATATGTATATTTTTTCAGAAAGAATTTTGATGATAGTATTGATAAATATATAAATGATGATTTTGTAGTTGGTATTGACACAGCAAATGGAGCAACATATCAAGTTGCAGAAAAAGTATTTAAAGCATTGGGAATAAAACATAAAATTATAAATAATAATCCTGATGGAATTAATATAAATCAAAATTGTGGTTCAACACATTTAGAGAACTTGAAAAAATTTGTAGTGGAAAATAAATTAAACTTAGGTATAGCATATGATGGTGACGGTGATAGATGTTTAGCAGTTGATGAATTAGGAAATGAAATAGATGGAGATAAATTATTAGCTATTATATCTACAAATTTAAGAAAAAAAGGAAAATTAAATAAAGATACAATAGTTGCAACTGTTATGAGCAATTTAGGATTAAATAAATTCGCAAGAGATAATGGTCTAGAATTATTACAAACTAAGGTTGGAGATAGATATGTTTTAGAAGAAATGTTAAAAGATGGATTTAACTTAGGAGGAGAACAATCAGGTCATGTAATTTTATTAGATTATAATCCAACAGGAGATGGAATATTAACATCATTAATGTTAATTCAAACAATATTAGAAGAAGGAAAAAAAGCTTCTGAATTAGCTAATATGGTGAAACTATATCCACAAATTTTAGTAAATGCAAAAGTTAATTCTGATAAAAAATATCAATATAAAGAAGATAAAGAAATAAACGAAGCGATTGATAAGTTAGAAAAAGAATTTGCTGGAAATGGAAGAGTTTTAATAAGACCATCAGGAACAGAGCCATTAGTTAGAGTAATGATTGAAGGAGAGGACCAAGAATATATAACTAAAAAGGCAAAAGAGATAGCTAATTTGATAGAAAACAAATTAAAATAGAATTAAAAATAAAACTTTTCATAAAGTATTTATGGAAAGTTTTGTTTTTATAATAAAGGGTAATTGTAATGAAAATGTAAAAAAACTGTAATATGAATAGGATTGAATAAAGAATATATAAATGATAAGATATAATTATGACATAAGAAGAATAGGGGGAGTAAGATGTTTATTTTTGATATTTCAAATCCGTTGACATTGTTATTAATGCTTATAGCAACAATTTTATTAATTTTTTTATCACAAGAAATAAAGAAAAGTTATATATCAGGAATAGTACTATTTTTTTATATAACATTGTTAATAATACATGTTGTACAATTAATAACTATATCGGAAGAATTTAAATATTTAATTACTGTTTTGACAAGATGTATAGCAATAGATTTTGTGTTTATTTTAATATCATTTTTCTCATATTTGTGGGTGGATGATATTGAAGCTAAAAAAATGGGAATAAAGAGTATTGATAATAGCTTAGATTGGTTTTGGAAAAATGTATAACTAGAGAAAAATAAAAAGAATAACTTAGAAATTATTTTATATTCTAAGTTATTCTTTTTATATATAAAACTCGAAAAAGTATTTTTTATAATATATATTTTTTTATTTAATGAAAAAAATAAAACTATAAAACGAATTTTTAATTTTATAAAGTTTCTAGTAATTTTTCTAAAATTTGAATAGCATTACTTGCAGCACCTTTTCTAAGGTTATCAGCAACTACCCATAGATTAAGCCCATTTTTAACACTAAAATCTCGTCTAATTCTTCCAACAAAGACATCATCATATCCATCGGCTTTTGTTGCAATAGGATAATAATTTTTTTCTAAATCATCTACAACAATAATTCCAGGAGAGTTTTGAAGAAGAATTTTAATGTCATAAATATCAAAATCTTTTTCTAATTCAATATTAATAGATTCGCTATGACAGTTAATTACTGGTACACGAACTGCGGTTGCTGTTATAGGTAAATTTGGTTTGTGTAAGATTTTTCTTGTTTCATCAATCATTTTTTGTTCCTCTTTTGTATAACCATTATCCATAAAGATATCTATTTGAGGTAGACAGTTATTAAATATAGGGTATGGGAATTTTTTGGGTTCAAATCCTTCATAACCATTTTCTAAATCTTCAATTCCTTCACGACCAGCTCCGGAAACTGCTTGATATGTAGAATAAACAATTCTTTTAATTCCATATTTTTCATCTAAAGGTTTTAAAGGAACAACTGCTTGAATTGTTGAGCAGTTAGGATTGGCTATAATCCCAGTATTATTATAAATGTCACTAGGATTTACTTCTGGAATAATTAAAGGAACATCAGGATTCATTCTGTAAAAACTACTATTATCAATACATACACATTTTTTTGAAACTGCAATAGGAATATATTTTTTAGATGTTTCTCCGCCAGCACAAAAAATTGCATAGTCAAATCCTATATCAAAAGATGATTCTGTTAATTCTTGAATAATATAATTAGTTCCCATGAATTCTAATTTAGTCCCAGCAGATTTCTGAGATGAAAATAAAGTGAATTGAACATTAGAAAAATCTTTTTCTTCTAGAACTTTTAAGGCAGTTCTACCCACTAAACCAGTAGCACCAATAATTGCTACTTTATATTTTTTTTGCATAATATAATCCTCCTATAAAATTATATGTATCAAACCATATTTAATACATACTTGATGCATACAAATATTAATTAATAAATTGTAATTGCTTTTGTATTTATAGAAAATATTAAAATAAGAACTATAAATTATATATGCTCTTCTATTATATATTATTTTTTATGGAATTAAAAGGTATTTGATTAAAATGTATAAATATTTTTTATTAATAGTATTTAAAACAATAAAGTTTATATACATGATATATTTTTATATCTTGAACATTAATCGTAGTAATAAATATGATAGTTACTAAAACAATAAATGATTAAATAATAGAAAATATAGTGTATCCAAAATTATAAATAAAAAATTTTTTTACTGTAACAAATTATTAAATTTAGAATAATATTGTAGTAGACATAAAGGAGGCAGTATATCATGCGATTAAAAAACTTAAACTTATTACCAATTAATAAATATGGAATAGTAAAAAATGTAATTGGCGAAGAAAATACAAAAAGACGATTACTAGATTTAGGGTTAGTAAAAGGAACGAAAGTAAAACCTGTTTTAATTAGTCCATCAAGTGGTTTAAGAGCATATGAATTTCGAGGCAGTTTAATAGCAATAAGAAAAGAAGATGCTGAGAATATAGAACTTGAAAATATAATTGAAGAAAAATGCTAGATGTAAATTATTATTAATTAAAATAATGGGTTATAGGTTAGCCCTTATTAAAATCTAAATATTATTATGGGAGGCAAGAATGGGTTTTACTAATATTTTGCAAAAAAGCAATGAATTAAAAATTAAAAGTAAAGAAGAAAAGTATGCAAAACACAAAAGAAATAAACCTAAGAAAATGCAGAAGAATTTAGATAATATACGAAAGAGAACAGGAGAAAAAGAAGAATACAAAATAGCACTAGCAGGAAATCCTAATGTTGGAAAGTCAACTATATTCAATAATTTGACAGGAATGCATCAACATACAGGAAATTGGACAGGAAAAACAGTAGCAAATGCAACAGGTGAATGTGTGTATAAAGAACAAAAATATACATTTGTAGACTTACCGGGTACATATTCTATAATGTCAAATTCAGAAGAAGAGGAAATTGCCAGAGATTATATATGTTTTGGAAATCCAGATGCAACAGTAGTAGTTGTGGATGCAACAACGCTAGAAAGAAATCTTAATTTAGTATTTCAAATAATGGAAATAACAAACAATGTTATTTTATGTGTGAATCTTTTAGATGAGGCTAAAAAGAAAAAGATAAAAATAGATTTAAAGAAATTATCGAATGAATTAGGAATACCAGTAGTAGGAACTATTGCAAGGAATAAAAAGACATTAGATAAATTGTTAGAAACAATAAAAAAGACTTGCGAAAATAAAATAAGAATACAACCTAAAAGAGTTATATATCAAGACAATATTGAAAATATAATTATAAAGTTAACAAAAGTTTTAAAAGAAAAATATTTTTTAGAAGAAAATATGTATAGATGGATTAGTTTGAAAATTATAGATGGCGAAGAAAAAATTATAAAATCTATTGAAAGAAATTTGAAAGTAGAGATTTTAGAAGATAAGGATTTGCAAGAGATAATAGAAAATATGAAGAAAGAAGACACAATAAAAGATAATATAAATTATAAGGATATAATAATATCAAAAATAGTAGAAACAGCAGAAAAAGTTTCTAATAAAGTATGTGTATTTGAAGATAAGAATTATTCAGAAAGAGATAGAAAAATAGATAAAATACTAACTTCAAAAAAATACGGTATTCCAATAATGATACTTTTTTTAGGGTTAATATTTTGGATTACAATTGTAGGAGCAAATTATCCATCACAATTTTTATTTGATATATTTAGTAAATTTCAAGAAAAATTAATTAATTTTGCAACATATATAAATTGTCCTGCTTGGCTATCAGATATGTTAATATTAGGAGTTTATCAGACTTTGACTTGGGTAGTTTCAGTAATGCTTCCTCCAATGGCAATATTTTTCCCTTTGTTTACAATCTTAGAAGACTTAGGATATTTACCTAGAATAGCTTTCAATATGGACGGATTTTTTAAAAAAGCTTGTTGTTCAGGAAAACAGATGATTACTATGTGTATGGGATTTGGTTGTAATGCTTGTGGAGTAACTGGTTGTAGAATAATAAATTCACCAAGAGAAAGACTAATTTCAATAATAACGAACAATTTAGTACCATGTAATGGAAGATTTCCATTTTTAATTACAATAGCGACGATATTTATAGCAGGAACAATGCAAGGAATAGGCGCTTCAATAATATCTACAATTTCAGTTATGCTAGTTATAATGTTAGGAATATTTTTAACTTTAATAATATCTAAGATACTTTCAAAGACAATTTTTAAAGGTATGCCATCATCATTTATATTAGAAATGCCACCATATAGAAAACCTCAATTTGGTAAAATTTTTGTAAGGTCAATATTCGATAGAACATTATTTATTCTAGGAAGAGCAGTAGCAGTAGCATTACCAGCTGGATTAGTAATATGGTTATTTGCAAATGTCGGAATAAATGGAAGCACAATATTAGATTTAATAGTAAACTTTTTAGATCCATTTGCAAAACTAATGGGATTAGATGGATATATTTTGACAGGATTTATTTTAGGAATACCTGCAAACGAAATAGTTTTACCTATAATATTAATGTGTTATCTTCAAGGGAAAGCTTTGGTAAATATAGAAGATACATTTGCAATAGGTGAAATATTAAAGCAAAATGGTTGGACTATATTAACAGCAATAAATGTTATGATATTTACGATTTTACATTTTCCATGTGCTACAACATTGTTGACAATAAAGAAGGAAACAGGAAAAATGAGATGGGTAGTATTAAGCTTTTTAATTCCAACTGTATGTGGAATAATAATTTGTATGTTAACAAACTTGATATTTAATTTTGGAAAATTGATACTTGTATAATTTGTGATAAAAAGTAATTTAAGTTTATGCTTTAAACTTAAATTACTTTTTATTTTACATAATTTACATAAATTTATATTGAAGGTTTGTGAGTAATAGAGTATAATATATAGATATGAGAATAGAAAGAGGGCATGTAAAGTGTCAAAATATTTAAATTTGGAAAAAGAACAAGAATATAAAAAAATAGAAGAACCAGCTAAAATATTAAAAGATGGAGGAATAGTAGTATTTCCAACAGAAACAGTTTATGGAATAGGTGTAAATGGATTAAGCGAACCAGCTATAAAAAAACTTTATAAAATAAAGCAAAGACCAATAAACAAACCAATTAGTCTATTAGTAAATAGCATAGAAATGATAGAAAAAGTAGCAAAAGATATTTCAGATATAGAGTACGACTTAATAAAAAAATTTTTTCCGGGTCCATTAACAATTGTTTTGAAGAAAAAAGAAAATGTACCAGATATTCTAACTGCTGGTTTGGAAACGGTAGGAATAAGAATGCCGGAAAATGACATTGCACTTAAATTAATTGAATATTCAGGAGTTCCAATAGCTACTCCAAGTGCGAATATATCAGGTAAACCAAGTGGTACTAATATGAAAGAAATAATGAAAGATTTTAATGATAAAGTAGACTATTTTATTGATGGAGGTGTAAGCAAGATAGGGGTAGCCTCTACTATTGTGCAAATAATTGATGGTATTCCTCATATATTAAGAAAAGGGAAAATTTCAGAAGAACAAGTTAAGGAACAAGTATTATTGAGTAAACAAAAGGAACATATAATAAGAGGTAAGTAAAAAAGTAGAGTAAAAGAATAAAAATAAATAAATTATTAAGTTTAATTTAAGTATAAATAGATAAAATTAAAGAAACATATATTGATATTTTTAATTATAAATAATAAAAATCCCCAAAAACACTTTAAAAAATCATCAAAATATTATACAATATTAAAAAACAAAAAATAGGTGAGAAATTTATGAATAAAGAATGGAAAATATATGAAGTAGATGAAAAAAAAGTAGAAGAAATATCGAATAAATATAATCTTAATAAATTAATATCTACAATATTAGCAAATAGAAATATAACAACAGAAGAAGAAATTCGTTTATTTTTATCTCCAACTAGAAAAGATTTTCATAATCCATTTTTAATTACAGATATGGAAAAATCGGTAAACAGAATAATAAAGGCGATAGAAAACAAAGAAAAAGTTACAATATATGGAGATTATGATGTAGATGGAATAACGAGTATAACAGTATTAAAAAGTTTTTTAAATGATCGAGGTTTAGAAACTTTTCAATATATCCCAAATAGGTTAAATGAAGGATATGGATTAAATAACAATGCAATTGAAAAGATAAAACACCAAGGCTGTGACTTAATGATAACAGTTGATTGTGGTATTTCTGCAATTAATGAGATTGATTATGCAAATAGTATTGGAATAGAAACGATAATAACAGATCATCATGAACCAGGAAATGAAATTCCAAAGGCGTTTGCAGTAATAGATAATAAAAGAAAAGATAGTAAATATCCATTTAGAGAATTAGCAGGAGTAGGAGTTGTATTTAAACTAATACAAGCAATAGGAATTAAGTTGGGACTAAAAGAAGAGGAGTATTTAAAATATTTAGATATAGTGTGTGTTGGAACAATTTCGGATATAGTTCCATTAGTAGATGAAAATAGAGTTATAGCAAAATTAGGATTAATGTTAATTAGACAAACTAGAAATATAGGACTAAAATCGATAATAGATACATCGGGATATACAAAAATAGATTCAAATAGTATTTCTTTTGGAATAGCACCAAGAATTAATGCTTGTGGAAGAATGGGAAAAGCAGAAGATGCTTTGGAATTATTTTTATCAAAAAATTATAATGAGGTTTCAGAATTAGCCAAAAAATTAAATGATTATAATAAACTTAGACAAGATACAGAAAAAGAAATATATGAAAACGCAATTAAACAAATAGAACAAAACAAATTAGATAAAAATAATTCAATTATAGTAGGTGGTCATAATTGGCATCATGGAGTTATAGGAATAGTATCTTCAAAAATAACAGAAATGTATTTTAAACCAAGTATATTATTAAGCTTTGAAGAAGATGGAATAGGAACTGGTTCAGGAAGAAGCATACCAGGTTTTGACTTACATGAAGCATTAACTAAATGTTTAGATAGTGTAGAAAAATTTGGTGGACATAGTATGGCTGTTGGATTAACAGTGAAAAAAGAAAATTTTGAAAAATTTCAAAAAGAATTTGAGCAAATAGCAACAAGCAGTAATGTAAGTGACATAGTTCCAGTAATAAATATAGATGCAAAAATTGATTTTAGTGCGATAAATAAAGATATGGTAGAAAGCTTAAAACAATTAGAGCCATTTGGTGAAGGAAATAAAATGCCTGTATTCGTGTTTAAAAACTTAAAAATAGATTCTATAAGAGCATTATCAGAAGGAAAACATCTAAAATTAACATTAAAAGAAGGAAATACAGTTGTAAATGCAATAGGATTTAATATAGGCAGTTTGGCAGATGAATATAGAATCGGCGACAGAATAGATGTTGTAGGAGTTTTGGAAATTAATAACTTTAATGGAGTAGAGAGTCTACAAATAAATATTAAAGATATTATGAGGGCTGTATAAGTAAAGTGTCAAGTAAGAGGATAAGAATTTTTATGTAATTACATAAAGTAATGAAAAAATTCCACTCTTAATGAGAGCGGAATTTTTTGTAAATTATTGCGATTGTGTAGTATAATATGCCAAATATTGATAAGCAATATACAAATCTACCTTGGATAGAAGGTAACATTCCTTTTGCAAAGAAAAATAGGAATACACTTAAAATTAAAGGTAATACTAATTTAATATAAGGAACTTCCCGCATTTGTGTGGCTTTATTTGGCTTTAAAATATTCATTATAAAAACAGCTACACAGCAAACAATTAAAAAAGCAACAATTACAATATACATAAAATAAATCCTCCATAGGCATTTGCCTTGAAACTAAAACAACAAGTTACTATTAAATAATATTATACTATAAAAAATGTGAAAAAGCAAAGAGGGTGTGTTAAAATGCAAGAGAATAAAGAAATAAAAATACAAGATGTAATAGCAAAGAGAAAAGAGCATTCAAGAAGAGTAGATACAAAATTAATAATGAAAGCATATAATTTGGCTAATGAGAAGCACAAAGAACAAAAAAGAGGATCAGGAGAACCATATATTATACATCCTCTAAATGTTGCGTATATTTTAGCTGATATAGGCTTAGATGACAGTACAATTTGTGCAGCTTTATTGCATGATGTTGTTGAAGATACTGATGTAACAGATGCAGATTTAAGAAGAATTTTTAGTGATGAAATAGCAGATATGGTTGCAGGGGTAACGAAACTTAGCAAAATACAATTTGCAACAGTAGAAGAACAACAAGTAGAAGATTATAGAAAAATGTTTCTTGCAATGGGAAAAGATATAAGAGTAATACTTATAAAACTTGCAGATAGGCTTCATAATATGAGAACTTTGAAATATTTGAAAAGAGATAGACAAATTGCAAATGCAAAAGAAACAAGAGATTTGTATGCTCCACTAGCTAATAGATTAGGTATATATTCATTAAAATGGGAATTGGAAGATTTGTCATTTAAATATTTAGAGCCAGAAGAATATCATGAACTTGTGGAAGGTATAAATAAAAAAAGAGAAGAAAGAACAAAATTCATTGATAAAATAATGGATGATATACGAGTAGCACTAAAAAAACAAAAAATAGATGCAGAGGTAACCGGAAGAGCAAAGCATTTATATAGTATATATAGAAAGATGAAAAGAGATAATAAAACGCTAGACCAAATATATGATTTATTTGCATTAAGAATATTAGTAAATTCGGTAAAAGACTGTTATGCAGCACTAGGAGTTGTACATGAACTATATAATCCTATGCCAGGAAGGTTTAAAGATTATATAGCTGTTCCAAAACCAAATATGTATCAATCTATACATACAACACTTTTAGGAGAAAAAGGAACACCATTTGAAGTACAAATTCGTACTTGGGAAATGCATAGAATAGCTGAGTTTGGTATAGCAGCACATTGGGCATATAAAGAAGCTAGTTATTTTGGAAGAAAACAATCAGTAAAAGTAGAAGAAGATAAATTAGCTTGGCTAAGAGAAACATTAGAATGGCAAAAAGAATTACAAGATCCACAAGAATTCTTAAATACATTAAAGACAGAATTATTTGAAGATGAAGTATATGTTTTTACACCAAAAGGAGCAATTAAAGTATTACCTAGGGGAGCAACACCAATTGACTTTGCATACAATATACATGCTGAAATTGGAAATAAGATGACAGGATGTAAAATTAATAGTAAAATGATGCCGATAATAACACCATTGAATAGTGGAGATATAGTAGAAATAATAACATCAGAAAATTCAAAGGGACCAAGTAGAGATTGGCTTAAATTTGTAAAAAGTTCAGGTGCTAAAAATAAAATTAAGAGTTGGTTTAAAAAAGCTCAAAAAACAGAAAATATAGAAAAGGGAAAAGAGCTAATAGAAAAAGAACTAAAAAGAATAGGCTTTACACATTCAGATTTATTTAAACCAGAATATATAGAGCAAATGCTAGAAAAATATAAATATAAAACAATGGATGAAATGTATGCAGCAGTTGGCTTTGGTGCAAATTCTTCGGTAAAAGTAATTTCAAGAATGTTGCAAGAATATAGAAAAGAACATCAAGAAGAAGATATTGAACAAAAAATAGAAGAACTAAAAAAGGCAAGACAAAAAAAGGTAAAACCATCTAATTCAGGAATTATTGTAAAAGGAATAGATAATTGCTTAGTAAAACTTTCTAAATGCTGTAATCCCCTTCCAGGAGATGAAATTGTAGGATATATTACAAAAGGAAGAGGAGTATCAGTGCATCGTAAAGATTGTGTGAATATTAAAGATTTAATATCAGAAGAAAATAGAATGATAGATGTTGAATGGTATGAAGAAGAGAAAGCATCATATCAAGCAGAAGTAGAAGTATTTTCAAATGATAGAACAGCCTTGTTAGTAGATATATTAAAAGAATTAGGAACAACAAAAGCAAAAATATTAGGAGTAAATACAAAAACAACAAAAGAAAGAATTGCAATAATTAATATAACACTAGAATTAGAAAACTTAACAGAATTAAATAAAGTTTTAAGAGCAATTCGAAAAGTTGACAGTGTATATGAGGTAAAAAGAAAGAAATAGAAATTAGAACGACATCAAAATACATTTATTAAATAAATATAAATAAAATTAAAAAGTAAATAAATAAAGTAAAATAACAAAATATATGTAGCAAAATGAAATTTGTGTATAAGTTGAAGAATAAAAGAGATAAAAGAAATAAAGTTAAAGATAAAATTAAGAAAAATTTAAAGTAAAGAATAAAAAGAAAAGAGTGAAAAGAAAAAATGATTTTAAAAGAACTAAAGATTAAAACTTGGGTGGGAGATCCAACTAATTGCTATATAATATTTGATGAAGAAAGCAAAGAAACAATGGTAATAGACCCAGCAGGAGATGTTCAAAAAATAGAAGAACTTATTAAAATATTAGATGGCAATTTGAAATACATATATTTAACTCATTGCCACGGTGACCACATAGTAGGTGTATCAGAATTACAAAAAAGATGTGGTGGAAGAATATTAATACACAGATTTGATAGTAACGGACTTAATGACCCAAACATAAATCTATCAAGAATAATAGATATTCCAGAGATAACATTAGAAGCAGATTCAAGAATAGATGATGATGATTTATTACATTTAGGGAATTTACAATTCAAAGTTATTCATACGCCAGGACATACAAAGGGTTCAACAAGTTTATATTGTGAAAAAGAAGAATGTTTATTTTCAGGAGATACAATATTTAAGGGAACATGGGGAAGAACAGATTTACCAACATCAAGTATAGAAGAAATAATGAATTCAATAACTGAAAAAATATTAAAATTACCAGATAATACAATAATATATCCAGGTCATGGAAGGGATACAATGATAAAAGATGAAAAACCAATTTACTTAGAATTAAAACCAAACAGTTGGTGATTTTGGGGTCGGAGACAAAAATCATCTCAAAATTTTAAGATAAAATTGGGAAAATATAAAGGTTTAAAAATAAAATGAAAGTGATTTGGGGAGACGATGATTTTTGTCTCCGACCCCAAAATCATTTTAGAATAGGATGTGATATAATGAATAAAGTAGAACCAAGAACTTTAGCAGGATTTATGGAATTATTACCAAATGAACAAATATTATTTAATCAAATTAAGGAAACAATAGAAAAGACTTATAAAAAGTTTGGCTTTTTGCCAATAGATACTCCGGTAGTAGAATTAGCTGAAATTTTATTAGCCAAAGCAGGAGGAGAGACAGAAAAACAAATATATAGATTTCAAAAAGGTGATACAGATTTAGCTTTAAGATTTGATTTAACAGTGCCACTTGCTAAATATGTAGCAAAAAATTATGGAAATTTAAGTTTTCCTTTTAGAAGATATCAAATAGGAAAAGTTTATAGAGGAGAAAGAGCCCAAAAAGGAAGATATAGAGAATTTTATCAATGCGATATAGATATTATTGGAGATGGAGAATTAGGCTTAATAAATGATGCAGAAATCCCAAGTATTATTTATACAATATTTAGAGAGTTAGGATTTAAAGATTTTACAATAAGAATTAATAACAGAAGAATTTTAAATGGAATTTTTGAAAGTATAAATCAAAAAGAAAATTCAGAAGAAATATTAAGAATAATTGATAAAATAGAGAAAATAGGAAAAGATAGTGTAATAGAAGAATTTGAAAAGCTAGGATTAAGCAAAGAACAAATACAAAAAATAATCGGATTTATAGAAATTCAAGGTACATCAGATGAAAAAATAGAAAAACTTGAAAACTTAGGAATACAAAATGAAACATTTAATCAAGGTGTAAAAGAATTAAAAACGGTAATAGAAAATGTAAGATTATTTGGTGTTCCAGAAGCTAATTTTAATGTGGATTTAACAATAGCAAGAGGATTAGATTATTATACAGGAACAGTATATGAGACATTTTTAAATGATTACAGAGAATTAGGTAGTGTGTGTTCAGGAGGAAGATATGAAAATTTAGCAGAATATTATACTAATAAAAATTTACCGGGAGTAGGTGTTTCAATTGGATTAACAAGATTATTTTCAAAATTAAACGAATTGAATGTAATAAAAGCAAATAAAAAATCAGTTGCTGAAATATTAATAATTCCTATGGTAGAAGATTTGAAAGAGCCAATAAAACTTGCAACAAAGCTTAGAAATGCTGGTATAAACACAGAAATATATTTAAATGAAAAGAAAATAAAAGCAAAATTTAAATATGCAGATAAATTGGAAATTCCATATGTAATTGTAATTGGCGAAGATGAAGTGAAAGAAAATGTAGTTACAATTAAGAATATGAAAACTGGTGAGGAAGAAAAAGTTCCAAATAATGAAATTGATATAATTAAAAAAATAGAAGAATAGAATGCAAGTATAATTATTTCTAAAAAAGATGAATAAAAAGAATCCAACTTAATTAATAAGAATTGGATTCTTTATTTGTTATATAGTAAGGTTGATTACTTTAAATAGAGTTTTTATATTTAAATAAACATCTTTTTTGAATAAACTTAGAAAAATCACTAGAAGAGCCACGAATAAATCCATCTTTATTCACTAAAAAAGCTCGTTCATTATCAATATATAAATAAAAAAATTTATTAGTTTCATAAATTTTATGTAAGTTATGATATTTCATTTTAGAGTAATCCATATTATGACAAATAGTAAAATATTTTTCATAAAACTTAAATGTAAAAACTTGTTCTTGCGATATTTTTTTGCTTTTAAATTCTTTTTTTACTTCATAAATTGGATGGAATAATCTCCAAAAAATAAATATACAAAAAATAACTAAAAAACAAATAGCAGTACCATAATAATGATATTTAATTTGCATGGCAAAACAAAAAAAGAATAATAGCCCAACAATAATAGTGAAAAACATATATTTACTACTAAAAGTATTTTTATGAAATTCTAGATATTCATTGTATGTTTTTTTATCATATTTAGTTTTATTTTTAAATAATAGTTTCATTTCATCACCAAAATGAGTATAACATAATTGTATAATAAATTTCAAGAATCAATATATAAATGACAAGAGCAAATTAATAAATATATTTATCAATTTGCTCTTTATTGTTAATGTAATTTATTGCTAAGTAATATTTTTTTTCATCAAAATAGCATCAAATTTATTGGCGTAATATTTTTTTCTTCTGCCAATTTCTAAAAATTCATATTTTTTATATAAATTAATAGCAGGGAAATTTTCTTCATTAACTTCTAAATTAATATTATTAATATTGTTATTTTTGCAAATGTCAATTAAATTTTTTAAAAGTAAACTTGCAACACCTTGCTTTCTATAAGAAGATTTAATGGCTATATTCATAATATCTGCCTCATCAATTACGATTTTAAGACCTGCAAATCCAATAATTTCATTTTCAAGTTTTGCAACAATAAATTTAGAATTATCACTTTTTAATTCATCTTTTAAAATATTTAAACTCCAAAAATTATCAAATTCAGCTATATTAAAATTCTCCAAGTCACTATATTCCATTTGTGTAACTAATAAATTTTTTTCCTCTAATTGTCTTTGAGCTTGAGGCTTTTTTAAGTAAAGAGGAAGGATGTCATAGCTAGAATTATTACTGTTTCTATTATATCTGTTATCTTGGTTATTATTATTAAAAATATCAAATCCAGCTAATCCAAGATTTACTATATTGATATCATTTAATTCATTATCAGAAAAGTAAATAAAACTATTATTGCAAAAATCTGAAATATATTCTTTATAAATTAAAGAGCCATCACCTACGAAACTTATTTTTTTATCATTATACTTATAATTTAAAAGTTTAATGCAATTTTCAATACTGTCCGAAGTAGGTTCTTCTAATAGTGTATAAGTATTTTCTTTTAGCTCATATAAAGAATAGTAACAATTATTATTTTTACAGTCAATAAGACTACAAATTAATCCTTCATTTTTTATATTATAAGCTAAGCTAGTAAGTGAACTAACGCCAATTATAGGAATATTGAAACTATCTGAAAATGCCTTTACAGTAGCAATTCCAATACGAATACCAGTAAAAGAACCAGGTCCAATATCGCAGATTAACAAATCGATATCACTTAAAGTTAAATTAGTTTCAGAAAAGATATCTTTAATAATAGGCATTAAAGATTCAGAATGTGTTAGCCCATTATTAAGTTCTATTTTTTTTATTAATTTATTATTATCTAAAATTGCAACAGCACAAATTTTGCTAGAAGTATCAATACATAAAGCTTTCAAAATAAAACCTCCATATTTCATATATATTATCTTAAAGAATTTAAAATATCATCATATTTTTCACCAAAAGATGTAATATTTAAGATTCTTATATTTTCATTATTTATATCTCTTTCAAATTGTATATTAATGTAATCTTTTGGTAAAGCATCTTGAATTATTTCGCCCCATTCAATAATGCAAATACCTTTGTCAAAATACTCATCACCACCGATTTCATAAAATTCAGAAGAATCTTCTAATCTATAAACATCAAAGTGATAAATATTAATATTATTTTTTATGTATTCATTGACAATAGTGAAAGTAGGGCTAGAAATTTCATTTTCTAAACCAAAGTATGATAAAATACCTTCGGTTAATTTGGTTTTTCCTGAACCTAATTCGCCAGAAAGTACAATAGTATCACCATTGTTCAATTTTGAAGCTAATTTTTCTCCAAAAGAAAGTGTATCATCAGGGCAAGATGAAGATATTTTTAGTAAATTCATAATTTTTCCTTTCAAATTAAATAATAAAATTTAAGTTAATTTAAAAATATTTAAAACTAGTATTTTCTATATATAACTTATAAACACAAAAAAGTATAAATAAAATATTTAAAATTAATTAACTAAAAATATTATAATACAGAACTAGCAAAAATACAATTATATATTACAATTATATTACATTTCTAAAAAATATGTTGAAAAATGTATTACTTTAAATTATAATTAAACTGTATAAGGATTAACTAAGGAGGAAACTATGGATACTTTTGCAAGTTACATTTTAGAAGAAGAAGATTTATCAGCTAAAATTGAAATAGCATATTATTTATCTAAGAAAATAAAAATGTTTTTTGATAAATCAGTAGTTTTTAAAACTGAAATAGCAAGAATGTTTATCGACTATATGAAAATAGATGTTGACAAAAACTTAGTGTTAACAGCTTGTCTTTTGTGTAATTGCAAAAAAGTAAATGATGCTCAGGACATAAAAAGAGTACATACTTATGCAAAAGAAGGAGCAGAATATCTATCAACATTAGGATTTGATGAAAAATTTTGCAAAATATGTGAAGAGGTAAATAGATACAGTCAAAGTAACCCAAGAGAGAAAGAAAGCGATATACTAGAATTAGTAGATCAATTTGGAGGTATGCTGTTAGATAGACCAGAAAGAATAGGCTTTAAACCAGATGAGGCTATGGTTCTATTAGAACATAGAAATTTAAAAGATTATTATAATAGATATTTACATACATTTAATGATTTTGTAAGCATAATGGAACAAATTGAATTAAATGAAATGACTACAATGAAATCTTTAAGACGACTAGTGAAAATATATAATGAAACAGATAAGTTAAAAAACTTTATAAATAAAGTATGTTATGATTATGAACCTAAAATAGATAAAGCAATGGAAAAACATATGAAAGGCATAAAAGATGAAATGTTTGATAATCCATCAAGACCATTATTTACTGAGGAAACAGCAAGAAAAGTATTATCACGCATGAATGACGAAAAATTAAGAGATATATCAAATTAATTAAATAAAAGAGATTATAAGGAATGTCTCTAAAAATCCTTTTATTATGGATATAGAGTACATTCCTTAATTGTATAAAATTATTTTTATTGCATAAAAATAAAAGTTCATATAGTAAAACAAAATATACCATAGTTAGTGAAAAATAAATAAGTGGTTTATAGGTAAAGCCTTTATAAAAAACCTAAATATATTATATGAGAAGGAAATAAAATGTACGAAATATTTGCAGATATGCATGTTCATATAGGAAGAAGCGAAAATGGAAAACCAATAAAAATAACAGCAGCAAGGTCTTTAAATTTTGCTAATATAGCCAAAGAATGTGCAGATAGAAAAGGAATAAATGTAGTTGGAATAATAGATTGTGCTTCACCATATGTAATTGAAGATATAGAGAAATTTTTAGAAACAGGAGAAGCATATGAGCTAAAAGATGGTGGAATAATATATAAAGATAAAGTTTGTATATTATTAGGAAGTGAAGTAGAAACATCAGAAGAAGGAAGAAACGGTAAAAAAGGAAGCGCCCACAATATATGTTTCTTTCCACATTTAAAAGATATAAAACAATTTTCAAATGAATTAAGTCATCATTTAAAAAATATTACTTTAAGTACACAAAGAACAGATTTATCAGGATATGATTTAATAGATATAGTAGAAAAATATAATGGAATATTAATACCAGCACATATTTTTACTCCACATAAAAGCTATTATGGAAATTGTACAGATAGATTAAAAAATATATTTAAAGAAAAATATGATAAAGTTTTTGCAGTAGAATTAGGATTAAGTTCAGACACATTCTTAGCAGATATGATAACAGAATTAGAAAATAAAACATTTTTAACAAATTCAGATGCACATTCACTTCCTAAAATAGCTAGAGAATATAATAAAATGCAAGTAGAAGATATATCATTTAAAGAAATAGTAAAAGCTTTAAAAAATGAAGATGGAAGAAAAATAATTGCAAATTATGGACTAGACCCAAAACTTGGTAAATATCATAGAACATATTGCGATGATTGTGAAAAAACAATAGAAACAAAAGAACCAGTAGAAGAATGTCCATATTGTGGGAGTAAAAATGTTACATTTGGAGTTTTTGATAGAATTGAATTAATAAAAGATAAACCAAAAACAGAAAGTCCAGAAAATAGACCACCATATATATATCAAGTACCACTAGGATTTATACCAGGGGTAGGAGGAAAAACTATAACAAAACTATTAGATAATTTTGAGACAGAAATGAATATACTACATAAATTATCAAAAGATGATATAGAGGCAGTAGTGGGAGAAAAAGTAGCTAATAGTATAGAAAAGGCAAGAAACGGGGGATATAAAGTAAACTCTGGTGGTGGAGGAAACTATGGTACTTTAAGAGCAAAGTAGAAAAGGTGTTTATAATATATAAATACTGATTATAATCAATATTTCAATAAAGAATAAAAACAGAAATTTAAGTACCAAAAAATAAATCTTAATATTATTGGACAAAAGTATAATTATAGTAGAATAATTATTAAAATGTTCTAAAAATCTTCTTATCGAATACACATTATGTATAAAAGATAAGGAGATTTTTTATGAAAAAAAATAAAGAAATAAAATTAGTTACTTTAATAAAAGAACATATAAAGAACAATGCCAAGGAATATTTAATTGTTACATTAATTTTTATAATAGGAATATTTGCAGGAGTATTTTTTTTAAATAATATGCAAGAAACAGCAAAGACAGATGTAACAGGCTACTTAAATAATTTTATAACTAAATTAAAAGAAAATCAAAATTTAGATATGGTGGGGTTATTAAAAAACTCAATAATGCAAAATTTAATTTTAGGAATAATAATTTGGTTTTTTGGTACAACTGTGATAGGAATTCCGATTGTTTTTGGACTGGTATTATATAGAGGATTTTGCTTAGGATATACTATTTCTACCTCTATATTGGTACTTGGATTAAGTAAGGGTTTAACTTTTTCTCTTATTGCCTTGTTAATACAAAATATATTATTTATTCCAGCAATTCTGGCATTAGCCGTTAGTGGATTTAAATTGTATAAATCTATAATAAAAGACAAGCGAAAAGAAAACATAAAGTTAGAAATCCTAAGACATACAATTTTTTCGTTAATAATGTTAATGATATTAATAGTTTCAGCAATAATAGAAATATTTATTTCAACAAATATTTTATGTAAAATAGTAAAATATTTTTAAAAATATTGGAAAATGTATTTACTTTTTGCAAATAGTTTGATATAACATATATGGTTAATTTATGTAAATTTTAAAAATATAGAGGTAGGGGAAAAAGATGGAAAGACAATTAAAATTATTTTTTGATTTTTTAGAGAATGATAAAAAATTATCAGAAAATACATTGCAATCATACAAAAGAGATTTAAAACAATTCAGAAAGTATTTAGAATCTTATGGATTACATTACAACAGAGTAAAAGAAGAAGACATGGAAAATTACATTAAAGAATTACAAGAAGAGGGAAAAAAAGCATCAAGTATATCAAGATGTATTGCATCTATAAGATCATTTTATCAATTTGTACTAAAGCATAAAAAAATAAAAAACGATCCAACAGCACACATACAATCTCCTAAAATAGAAAAAAGAGTACCTAGTGTATTAACTTCAAAAGAAGTAGAATTATTATTAAAACAACCTAACAATGAAGACTTAAAAGGAATGAGAGATAAAGCAATGCTTGAATTTGCTTATGCAACAGGAATGAGAGTTACAGAAATAATTTCACTAGATGTAGATGACATAAATTTAGAAGAAGGATATGCAATTTGTAAAGGGACAAATAAACAAAGAATTATTCCATTAGGTTCTTTATGTTTAAAAGCTTTAAAAGCATATTTAGAAGAAGCAAGAAATATATTAATAAAAAATGATGAAGAAAGAGCATTATTTGTAAACATAAACGGAGGAAGACTAACAAGACAAGGTTTTTGGAAAATAATCAAATACTACAAAGACCAAGCACATATAACAAAAGATATAACACCTCATGTATTAAGACATTCATTTGCAACACATTTATTACAAAATGGAGCAGACTTAAAAGCAATTCAAACTATGTTAGGACATTCAGATATATCATCAACACAAGTATATATGCAATTTCAAGATGAAGGTTTAAAAAATATATATAAAAAAGCACATCCAAGAGCATAATTTTGAATTATGATTTTAAGTGTGAAAACAATTGATTTTGTAGTTAAAAACAAAAATCATATTATAATAAAAATATATAATATTTAGTTTAAAAAAGAGTTTCATAAGTTATTGAAGCTTTTTTTTATTGCATAATAAAATTAATTTTTATTTTACTACTATATAAAAATTTTGACTTTAAAAATATATAATGGTAAAATATAAAAATAAAAAAACAAAAATAAGAGATATAGAAAATACAAAAATAATAAATAGAAAAAGAAAGGGAAAAATTTTGAATACAATATTAAAAATATTATTAACAATACTAATAACAACAATTATAGCAATAACAATAGTGATATTATATTTTTTCATATTCGATATAGAAACAAAAATTCCAAAAGAAATAGAACAAGAATGCAAAATAGAAACAAAACAGTTTATGGGAAGAAAAATATTTATACTAAAAGATAAAGAGAATATATCTAGTGAAAAATATATATTATATTTTCATGGAGGCTCATATGTAGCAGAGGCAACTCAGAATCATTTTAATTTTTTAGAAAGACTAGTAAAAGATACAAAATATACAATTATTATGCCAGATTACCCATTAACTCCAAAATATACATATGATGATGTTTTTGATATGACAGTACCATTATATAAAGAAATAATATCAAAAGTAAACAACAATGATTTAATACTTATGGGAGATTCAGCAGGAGGTGGCTTGGCTTTGGGGTTGTATGAAAAAATAGCAACTGATTTTATAGATATACCATCAAAAACAATACTAATTTCTCCTTGGCTAGATGTAAAATTGCAAAATAATAATATAAATGAAGTATCAAAAAACGATGATATTTTAAGCAAAGAAAAATTAATACTTGCAGGATTGGCATATGCAGGAAAAGATGGAATGGATAAATATTTAGTAAATCCAATAAATGGGGAATTATCAAAACTTAATAATGTAGTTATATTTACAGGAACATATGATATTTTAAATCCAGATGCTATGCTTTTAAAAGAAAAAGCAGATAAATTAGGAGGAAATGTAAATTTAAAAGTATATGATAAAGCAAAACATATATGGTTAATTGACAATAATTCAGAGTCAGAGATAACCAATAAAGCATATAATGATTTATTAAAAGAATTAAGAAATGAAGGTGAATAACCAAATGAAAAAAGAAAAGTTATATTGGAGAAGATTAGATAATTCAGCAAAAATATTTCCGATTTCTGCTGGAAAAAAGTATAGTACAGTTTTTAGATTATCAGCAATTTTAACAGAAAATATAGAAGCAGAAGCGTTGAAAGAAGCCGTAAAAAAAGCTTTAATGCAATATGAGTTTTTCAAAGTGAGAATGAAAGATGGCTTTTTTTGGAACTATCTAGAATATAATTATAAAGAACCAATTATAGAAAAAGAAAGGGAATATCCATGTACATATATAGAACCAGCTAAAAACAATGGGTATCTATTTAAAATTACATATTTTGAAAAGAAGATAAATATAGATATATTTCACTCTTTAACTGATGGAAATAGTGGAGTAAAATTTTTTAGAGAAATTATATATAATTATATAGAATTGACACATAAGGAAGAATTTAAAGAAGAGCTAAGAACTATTAAAAAGATAGATTTATCTGCAGAAGACAGTTATATAAAAAATTATGACAAAAAAGCTAAAAATAATAGTTCAAGTAAAAAAGCTTATCAATTAGAAGGAAAGAAAACAAAATTTGGAGCTATTTCAGCAATACATGAATTTATTAATATTGAACAATTAAAAAATGAATGTAAACAAAATGATGCAACAGTGACACAATATTTAACAGCGGTATTAATTTACTCGATATACAAAGCAAATTATTCAAAAGCTAAAAAAAGTAATTCTAAAAAACCGATAAAAGTTTGTATTCCTGTTAATTTAAAAAAATATTTTCCATCTAATACAATTTCTAATTTTTTCTCATATATTACTTTGGAAGCTAATATGAAAGATAAAAAAATGAGTGAATTTGAAAACATTTTGGGATTTGTAAAAAAAGACTTTAAAGATAAATTAACAGAAGAGGAAATACAAAAAACAATGTCATCAAATGTAAAACTAGGAATAAATCCAATAATAAAAAGAATACCATTATTTTTAAAGAAACCGTTAGTAAGACTAAGTTATATTGAAATTAGAAAATACACAACAACTACATTTTCAAATATAGGAAGGATAGGTATTATAGGGAAATATCAAAAATATATAGATAGTTTTTTAATGCTAATTGCACCAGAACCAGTAGAGAAAATTAAATGTTCTGCTTGTTCATTTGAAGATAAAATAGTTTTTACATTTACATCAATTTTAGGAAATTGTGAAATAGAAAAAAGTTTTTATGAATTTTTAACTAATAAAGGTATTAAAGTGAATGTAGAAAGTAATGGGATTTTAGACATTAAAACTGATAATAATTTTTAAATATTTAGAAGGGAATAAGAAATATGTTATATCCTCAAAAATTAAGTAGTAAGAAAAGTGAGTTAATAATAAGAGTATCAATTATAATTTCTGTTATAATAGCATTAATATTAGTAATCATAAATAAATTAGTAAATCCAGAGATACATTGGTCTGCTTTGGCTAATGCAGGAATAATATATGCTTGGATAACGATTATATATTCTATAAATAAAAGAACTAATATTGCAGGACATGTATTAATACAATTAATAGCAATAGCAATTTTAACCACATATATTGATTATAGAATAGGATTTAAAGGGTGGTCATTAGAGATTGCTATACCAATAATTATAATAGTAGCCAATATAACAATGTTAATATTGACAATTGTAAGTTATAAAAAATATGTTAGATATGCAATTTACCAGTTAATAATATGTATTTTTAGTTTGATTCCAATTTATTTTATATATGAACATATGGTGTTAAATATGGTTTTAAGCTATATTGCAATAGGAATTTCTATTTTGAATTTTATATTGACAATTATTTTATGTGATAAAGATGTAAAAGAAGCGATTATAATGAAATTTCATACTTAAAAAAAGCCCCTTAATAAATAGGGGCTTTTTGAAGGATTATAAAGATTCTGCATAAGTAATTGCAATATCTTCAAGTTCACTATTGAAAATAGCGGGTCTGACATACAAAGATTCAAATATTAATGCTGCGTCAACTGGATTTTTTACAGAATTCCAATCTTCTATTGTATATCCATTGTAATCTGATAATTGAAAATTTGATGAATTTTCAGAAATTTCATCAAGGATAAAGTCTAATTGAAGATAGAAATCATCAACATCTTTGTGTTTTTTATTTGCAAAATTATCTAGCTTATCAGCTCGATAATGACTCCAACACATAAGTCCAATTGAATTATCACTATTTTCATGAATAGTAGTATCAAAATTTGATTGAGCCTTAATATTTGAGACAATTCCTATAATTTGAGTAGATGATAAATCAGAGTTATCTTTTAGGTAATTGTATGCTTTAACGGCGCTTTGATTAGGTGACAAATTCTTATTTTTGAAAATAAATAAACTAAAAGCAATAATAAGAATTAGTAGTGTGGCTATGCTGCCAAATGCCAAAATCCGTTTTTTCATTTTGTTTGTTGTTTTCATAAGTATTTTCCTCCTTGAAAATATAAATTTTTATATACATATTTATTATATCATAAATTTACATAAAAATCAAAAAAATATAGTTTTGTTAAAAAATTTGCTTAAAATTTACAATTGACAAAAAAGGACATATATGTTAATATATCAATAAAAAGAGAGTATATTAGCATTAAAAAATTCCGTTAATTAGAAATTGTGTAAAATGTTAATATACTTTATATTTTTTACAATAAATTAAAAAAGGAATAAGAAAAATGAAAAATAAAATGAGAAATAAAATAAAAATTTTAAATAGGATATTAATAGTATTTATATTTTGTCAAAGTATGTTGCCGATGATAGCTAATGCTAATGTTATTTCGAAATCATATAAAGAAATACAGTCAATTTCATATTATGATGAAATAATATCAAAAACTACGCCAGAAGATAATTATAAAAATAATTTTTCCTTAGTATTAAAAAGAGAATTTATTAATAGAATAGGATATGATAAATTAGAAAAAAGTATAAAAGATGACCAAACAGGAGAAATGAAAGAAACAATTAATTGGATTTTTAATGATGAAGAAGCATTACAACTTTTTATAGAAGCAGGAAATATGGATGATTCATTAAAATGTTTAAACTCTCTTAATAAATTGTATCAAAATAATAAAGGGATTTTAACTGATAAAGAAAATGGACTAATATACAAAAAAATGTTAATTGCTTTATCGGTTTCATATGGCACAGATAAAATTTTATCACCATTAAAATTTAGCGCTCAGCAAACTTCTTATGATATTTTGGAAAGATATAGAATTATGAAGAAGATTTATGATGAAAGTTTATTTCCAAGAAAAAAAGAGTTTAAAAATTATAGTATGGAATTAATTAGATTTATTATGAATGATTCTATTGAAAATAGTGAGGTAGAATGGTTAAGAGGATATTCAGAATTTAAATATCCAAATGATTTAGATCAGCGTTTAAATCCATATAGTTATATGCCATATGTTTCACCAGATTATAATCAAAATAAATTATATGATCCTAATAATTATAATATGTATAACAATAAATATAAATTGAGTGAGTACAATATACCATATGGATTAAATAAAGATGGTAGTAAGACACCTAGAACATGGATGGTAATGGAAGCAGGTGGAATTTGTTGGAATATTTCAAGACTAGGACAAAACTTAAATAAAGTACATGGAATTCCAGCAGTAGGAATATATCAACCTGGACATGAAGCATATTTAACTTATTCAGAAGATTCTAATGGAAAAGGTTTGTGGAACATAGGAAATAATATTTCTGGATGGGGACAAAGCTGTACTGCTTGGTATGGTGGAAATCGTTATCGTTTACTATTTAACTGGAATAATAAACCTTTTACCAAAATGAATGTAAATAATTCACAAGTTGGAAATAATGCTGGATATCAATTATTAGGTCAAGCAGCATTAAATGACTACAAAAATTATCAAGAATCGTTTTATTATAATTTAATTGCTAATTCATATAGTAATTTAAAGAAAAAGGAAGAAATTTATAATAAGTCATTAGAAAAACTAAATATAAATTTAGATACATATGAAAACTTGATTAATAATTATAAACAGCAAGGAAATAAAACAAGTGAAGATTGGAAAATATTGTCTAAAAAAATAATTAATTCATATACATATTATCCAATGGCTATGGTAGATTTATTGAAACTTATTGAACCATATATGGATAATGACGATATTATTGAAATAGATATGTTAAAGACAGAAGCATTAAATAATGCTACAAAAGCAACTAACAAAGAAACTTTACAACCAAATGCTTGTAAAGAAATAGCCAACGTCTTAATGGGAACTGATAAAGTTGATTTAGCATCATTTTCATTTGATGGAGAAAATGCTGGAAAAATAGTAATGAATCCAAAGTATGATGATTATGATTTTCAAGTTCAATATAGCCTAGATGGAGGAAAAAGCTGGAAAGCGACATTACAACATAAAATCTTGCTTTCAAGAGAAGAAATAGAGAGCATAACGGTTGAAAATGATATAAAAGTAAAAATTTCTGGTTCAAATGAAATTTTTACAATTGATATTATTCCAGGAGAAGATATTTCTCTAAATTCTCTTGCTATGAATGATGAAGAAAACATCTTTGTAGGAAAGACTAATAATTTGCAATATAGTACAGATGGTGGAATTTCATGGAATGATTATAATAGTAGTATTAATTTTAATGATAAGCAAAGTATTAAAGCAAGATATAAAGCAAATGGAAGACATTTAGCAGGAAATAGCATGAATTTTGAATTTACAAAAGATACAAATCCAGAAACAATTAAATATATAAGCATAAAAAACTTAACATTTGTTTCAGCTGGAATATCACAAGATGGACAATCACCTGAAAATATGATTGATGCAAGTCCTTTTACAACATGGCATACAAAATATAGACAAGTAGCTACTGATAAATCTTATGTTATTAATTTTGATAAAATAAGATATTTATCTCAAATTACATATGATCCAGCAGGATTAAATGGAAGAATAAAATCTGCAAAAATATATGTTAGCCTAGATGGAAAAGAATGGACATTAGCAGGAGAACATCAAAATTTTGCCAATGATGAAAGCAGAAAAACAATTTTACTACCAGAATCTATGCCGGCAAAATATGTGAAAATAGAAGCAACTGAAACATATGGAAATGCAGAAGGTCCTAATAAATATGTAAGTGGTAAGAGATTTAATTATTATGAAGATTTAACAAAAAAATATAAAGAACCTGAAATACAATATTCTATTTCTTCATTAACAAATCAAGATGTTGTAGCAACAATTCAATTACCAGCAGGATTTAGTGCTGTTGGAGATACATCACATATATTTAAAGAAAATGGAGTTTATAATTTTACTTATAAAGATATAAACAATAAAGAGCATATTCTTAAAGCCGAAGTTAATTGGATTGATAAAAAGGCTCCAACAGCGACTGTTGAATACAATATTACTGAACCAACAAACTTGAATGTAAGAGCTACATTAAAAAATTTCTCAGAGGAAAATGTAATTATATTAAATGCAGATGAAGATGGTAGTCATACTTTTATTCAAAATGGAAAATTTACTTTTGAAATACAAGATAAAGCAGGAAATATAGGATATGTAGATTCAGAGGTAACTTGGATAAAAAATGACAATAATACAGAAGAAAATAATGACCAAAATCATAATTCAAATGGAAATGAAAACAACAATGGTACAACAGGAGAAGAAAATAATAACAATAAACCAAATGGGGAAAATACAGGAAATGGCAACAGTACACCAGATAGTGGAAATGCAGAAAACGGCAATAGTAAACCAGATGGTGGAAATACGGAAGATGGTAATAGTAATAATATAACAAACAATGAGAATACGCAAAATGAAAACAATAGTAAACCAAATGCAGAAAAAGAAAATTCTAATAATAGTATTATTGACAATTTAGCACATGGAAGATTACCAAATGCAGGAAAAAGCATAATAGAATATATTATTATTGGACTAGCTATAATATTAATAATATTTATTATAATATTTGCATTAAAACAAAAAAATAAGAGAAAATAATAAAAGATAATAACATAATTTAAAAGTCCCAGTTTTGAACTATACTATGAAAAGTAAAATTCAAAAAGGGACTTTTTATTTAAGAAACATTAAAGAAAAAGTAACTATAATTGACAGTTTAATAATAGATTACTGTTTCATCTATTTAGTGTATTTTAATTTACAAGAACATAGAGAAAAAGTATTAAAAAATATTTATTTATAAATATTTTTGTGATAGTATATAATTATAAATAATATAGGAGGTAATCTTTTATGGAAAAGATGAGTATTTCAGAAGAAATTAAACATATTGGAGCAAGTGATGAAAATATAAAATTATTTGAAAATCAATATTTATTAAAAAATGGGATGAGTTATAATTCATATGTAATAAAAGACGAAAAAAATGTAATATTAGATACAATAGATGAAAGATTAACAAAAGAATGGTTAGAAAATTTAGAAGAGGCATTAGATGGAGAAGAGCCAGATTATTTAGTAGTTTCACATATGGAACCAGACCATGCCTATAATATTGGTTTAATTGCCAAAAAATATCCTAAAATGAAAATAGTTGGGAATCAAATAACTTTTAATATGCTTAATAATTTTTTTGACATAGATTTTTCTAATAGAAAGTTTGTAGTTATGGAAGGTGATGTACTAGATATAGGAAAACATAAATTGCAATTTTTTATGGCTCCAATGGTACATTGGCCAGAAGTAATGGTAACATATGAGCAAACAGAAAAGATATTATTTTCAGCTGATGCATTTGGAAAATTTGGTGTATTAAATATGAATGAAGAATGGGATTGTGAGGCAAGGAGATATTATTTTGGAATAGTTGGAAAATATGGAATGCAAGTACAATCTTTATTAAAAAAATTAGAAAATTTAGATATAAAAATGATTTGCCCTCTACATGGACCAATATTGAAAGAAAATTTAGAACATTATATTAATAAATATGACATATGGAGCAAATATGAACCAGAAGAAGAGGGAATATATATAGCATGTGCCTCTATACATGGAAATACTCTAAAAGTGGCAAATGAAATGAAAAAAATATTAGAAGAAAAAGGGGCAAAAAAAGTAATATTAGGAAATTTAGCAACGAAAGATTGGTCAGAAGCAGTAGAAGAAGCTTTTAAATACTCACATTTAATAGTAGCAGCTTCAAGTTATAATACAGGAATATTTCCACCAATGAGACAATTTTTAGATCATCTAAAAGACAGAAATTATCAAAATAGAACAGTTGCAATAATAGAAAATGGTTCTTGGGCACCATCAGCAGGTAAGTGCATGAAAAATATATTACAAGAAATGAAAGATATAAATATAATAGAAAATATAGTTACAATAAAATCAACAATGAAAGAGGGAAATAAGGAGCAACTAAGAGAAATGGCAAAAGAAATTCTAGAAAATTAAAAATAATTTAGAATCACGATTTTGGTGATTTTGGGGTCGGAGACAAAAATCATGATGGAATATTCTTATTTTAAAAGTGGTATAATTGGAATTTTATTGAAGATATTATAAAAGTTGCGTAAATCGGATTTTTCGATTGCGCAACTTTTATAATTAATTTTAAAGAATATATAGAAAAAATTTGTGTAAAGTTTAAAAATAAACTTTCTTATGATGAAATAAAATTATTTTTTTAAGTTTTTTCTTCTAAGTTGGCCACAAGCAGCATCGATATCTGAACCTAATTCTCGTCTTATTGTAGCAACTATTCCATGCTCATTTAAATAATCTCTAAATTTCATTATATTTTCATTTGAACTTTTCATATAAGAACCATTTTCAATTTTATTTATAGGAATTAAATTAACATGACATATCATACCTTTTAGAAGCTTTACTAATCTTTTTGCATCTTCTAAATTATCATTATTTTCCTTTGCAAGAGCATATTCAAAAGAAATTCTTCTATGAGTTTTTTCTATGTAGTCTTTACAAGCTTGTAACAATTCTTCTAAGTTATAAGCATTATTAACTGGCATCATTTGACTTCTTTGCTCATTTGTAGTAGCATGTAAAGAAATTGATAATGTACATTGTATATTTTCTTCTGCTAGTTTATATATTTTAGGAACTAATCCACTTGTAGAAATACTAATATGTCTAGCGCCAATATTTAAACCCTTAGGATTATTAATTATTCTAATAGCTCCAACTACATTATCATAATTATCTAGTGGTTCACCAATTCCCATAAATACGATATTTGATATTCGTATATTTTCATCTCTTTCAACAGCCATTATTTGTTCAACAATTTCACCACTAGTTAGGTTTCTAATAAACGGAATACCTGTTGAAGCACAAAATTTGCAACCCATTTTGCAGCCAATTTGAGAAGAAACACAAATGCTATATCCATGATGATATTCCATAAGTACAGTCTCGATAGCATTTCCATCTAGTACATCAAATAAATATTTTTTTGTTCCATCAGATGCAATTTGTTTTTTTAAAATATTAAATTGTTTTATTTCATAATTTTCCTTTAATTTTTCTCTTAATTCTAAGGATAAGTTTGTCATTTCATCAAAATTTGAAACCCTAGATTCATATATCCACTTAAATATTTGCTCTGCTCTAAATGGTTTTTCGCCTATGTTTTTAAGTTCTTCTTTGAGTTCGTCTAAATTATAATCTTTTATATTTTTCATTTTTGCTTTTAATCCTCATATAATATATTTAGGTTTTTTAAAGTAGGATTTTACCTATAAACCTTATAACAATAAAAGTAATAGTATTTTTTATGTGTATTAAACAAATATATTTATAATATATGTACAAATAAATTATTATTAAATATTTTTATGATTAGTTTTAGAAATTGATTTTGGTATAATTATATTTTGTGGTCTATTTACTTTTATTAAATTTTTAAAATTATAAATCATTTCATAATCTTTACCATAGATAAATTTCAATAAATTAATTCTGATTTTTTCAAAAGGAGAATTTTTAACAATAATTAAGCTTGTTTGCTTTTGATTTTTTGGCATAATATCACCAATCCATTTTTAATAGTTATATAGATAACATTACTATAAAAAGGCTCTTTTGTCAATTTTCTTTTAGAATTATCAGTAAAAAAACAAGTTGATTGACATAATATTAAATAAAATGTATAATATAAATATAAAATATAGAAAAAAAGCTTTCCAAAATTCAATGAATTAGGGAAGAACAGGAGGAATTATGACTAAAAAAATTATAACTATGCCAACAGGATTTAATCCAAGTGAATGGTCACGGAAAACAAATTGCTATATGTATGCAATAAATTATCAGAAAGATGATAAACCGAGAGATGTAGGAGAATTATCTGATAATTTAATAAAGGATTACTATACTATCGATGAAATTAAAGAAAGGCTATTCAAAGATATGAAATTGCTTAATATAGAAATAAAAAAAGCAACATATGAAGAAGAGTGCTTCGAAAACGAATGGAAAATAGCATTATTTTATCGAGAAGGAGATGGGGATTTTCATTTTTTGCGAGAAGATTATCATAACAGATGGTCACACAAAACAAAAGGAAGAAAGCCATCTAATAAGGATTATAGCAATGCAACAATTATTGATCCTAGATGGGCAAATTTAATGGAATATGAATTTGTAGAATTTTACAAGTTAAAATGCCATTAGATAGAAAATTTAAATTAAGAAGTGTATTAGTATTAAACTATGCACTTCTTAATTTATTATATGAGAAACATAGATTAAAGAATAATACAAATTAATCCACCACTACCCTCATTAACAATTCTTTCTAAAGTTTCTTGTAATTTAACTTGAGCTTCTTCCGGCATTTTAGCAAGTTTAGTTTGTAAACCTTCATTAACAAGTTCGTGTAAACTTTTTCCGAAAATATTTGATTCCCAGATTTTCTTAGGGTCACTTTCAAATTCAGATAGTAAATAATTAACAAGTTCTTCTGATTGTTTTTCAGAACCGACAATAGGAGAAACTTCGGTAGCAACATTTGTACGAATTAAGTGAATGCTTGGTGCTGTTGCTTTTAACTTAACCCCAAATTTTGAGCCTTGTTTTACCATTTCAGGTTCTTCTAATATTAATTCATCTATTGAAGGAGTAACAATACCATATCCTTTCCTATCAACTTCATCCAAAGCATAAGAGATTTTATCATATTTTTTCTTTGTACTAGCAAGTTCAGAGATTATACTAAATAAGTCTCCTTCATTATTTACTGTAACACCAGTGATTTCAGACAAAACATTGTAAAATAATTCTTCTTTAAGTTGTATTTCAACATTAACTTTTCCTGTACCTAATTGAATATCAGAGATTGATGTTTTTGATATAATTTCAGTTTGTTTAATAATATCTACGCAATTAGATATTTCTTTTAACATATTTATATTAGAAAAAGCTTCTTTTATTTCTTTATATAATTCAAGTTTTAAAGGATGCTCAATATCTAATCCATCAATCCATCTAGGGAATTTTATACTAATTTGGTCAACAGGAAATTCATATAAAATCTTTGAAAAAATTGTATTAATATTTTCTATTGTCAAATATTCACAATTAATTGGCATTACAGAAGTATTGTATTTATCACTTAATTTTTTAGCTAGTTCTTTTGCATATTCAGAGTCAGGATCATTAGAATTTAGCAAAATTATAAATGGTTTATTAAGTTCTCTTAATTCACTTACAACTCTTTCTTCTGCTTTAATATAATCTTCTCTTGGAATGTCAGTAATAGAACCATCTGTTGTAACTAAAATTCCAATAGTAGAATGTTCAGTTATTACCTTTTTTGTTCCAATTTCAGCAGCTTTTTCAAAAGGGATTTCTTCTTCGGACCAAGGTGTTTTTACCATTCTAGGCATATCATCTTCCAAATACCCAATAGCATTATCAACTAGATAACCTACACAATCAACAAGTCTAGTTTTAAATTTTAAATTATCATTTAAACTAATTTCAACAGCTTCATTAGGAATGAATTTAGGTTCTGTTGTCATAATAGTTTTTCCACCAGCACTTTGTGGAAGCTCATCTTTTGCTCGTTCTTTTTTGTATTCATTATTAATATTAGGAATGACTAATAAGTCCATAAATCTTTTTATAAAAGTAGATTTACCAGTCCTTACAGGACCGACAACTCCTACATAAATATCACCATCAGTTCTTTTTGCGATGTCTTGATACAATCTTGTATTTTCCATCTATATACCTCCTTCATAAAAATCAAGAAATGTTTGTACTAAATTACTTTAATTAATGTATATTTATAGAGATATGAATATATTACAAGTTTTATAAAAAAACTTGATAAATGAAAAACCATATGTTAAAATGACATTATTATAGAAGAAACATATAATATACTAAAAGACAAAAGGAGCGACTGATATGGATAAAATGCAAGATATTATTGATATATTAAAGACATATAATCAAGAACATATTATAAATTTATTAGAAAAAATAAACGAAGAACAAGAAAAAGATTTAATAGAACAAATAAGCAATATAGATTTTCATCAAATGAAAGAATTATTTGATAATACAAAAAAAGAGGTAGAAATTAAAGAAAATAAAATTGAGCCATTAGGATATTTAGATAAAGATAAATTATCAAAAGAAACTAGAAATAGATTTGATAAATTAGGTTCAGAAGTATTAGAAAAAGGTGAATACGCAGTAGTAACAATGGCAGGAGGGCAAGGCACAAGACTAGGTCATACAGGTCCAAAAGGAACTTTTAAATTAGATGTATATGGAAAAGGAAAATATTTATTTGAAATATTAATAGAAAACTTAAAAGAAGCTAATAAAAAATACGGAAAAGTTATTCCATGGTACATAATGACAAGCAAAGAAAATAATGCAGAAACAAAAGCTTTCTTAGAAAAAAATAATTATTTTGGATATCCAAAAGATAGTGTTACATTATTTGAACAAGGTGAGTTGCCACTTATGAATACAGAAGGAAAATTATTAATAGGAAAAAATAAAAAGATAAGAGAAGCATCAGATGGAAATGGTGGAACATATTTTTCTCTTAGAGCAAGTGGTTGCTTAGCTGATATGAAAGAAAAGGGAATTAAATGGATTTTTATAGGTGGAGTAGATAATGCACTACTAAAAATGGCAGATGTAACATTATTAGGAATGGCAATAGATAAAAATGTTCAGATTGCATCAAAGTCAATAGTAAAAGCAAATCCACATGAAAAAGTAGGTGTATTTGCTAAAATGAATGGACATCCAAAAGTAATAGAATATTCAGAAATGCCTGAGAAAATGTCAGAAGAAATTGATGACAATGGAGAATTAAAATATGGTGAAGCACATATAATGTGTAATTTATATACAATAGATGCGATAGAAAAAATAAGCAAAGAAACTTTAATGTATCATAGTGCTTTCAAGAAAAATGCATATATAGATGAAGATGGAAAAGAAATAATTCCAGAAGAACCAAATTCATATAAGTTTGAATCATTTATTTTTGATGCGTTTGAATTTTTTGATGATATAGCAATTTTACGAGGAAAAAGAGAGGATGATTTTGCACCAGTAAAAAATAAAGAAGGTGTGGATAGCCCTAAGACTGCAAAAGAATTGTATGAAAAATTTTGGAACAGGAGTTAAGGAATATTCTTAAATTCCTGTTTTACTTTTTACAAAAAGAAAGGATTTGATTAAAAATGGAAGAATGTAAAATTAAAAATTTATATAATTTAGAGGAGACAATTGCTAAAAACTTATTAGAGGAAGCTATATATCCTTGGGAGGTGTTAAGTAAAATAGAAGAATATATATTAAAAATAGGGGAGAAACTAAGCAAGGAAGATTATAATAAGGTAGGAGATAATGTTTGGATTGCAAAATCAGCAAAAGTTGCTCCAACGGCTTATATACATGGTCCAGCTATTATAGGAGAAAATGCTGAAATTAGACATTGTGCGTTTATTAGAGGTAATGCAATAGTTGGCAATAATGCAGTTGTTGGAAATTCGACTGAACTTAAAAATGTTATTTTATTTAATAATGTTCAAGTTCCTCATTATAATTATGTGGGAGATTCTATTTTGGGATACAAAGCTCATATGGGTGCTGGTTCTATAACATCTAATGTAAAGTCTGATAAAAAATTAGTTGCCATTAAAAATGGTAATGAAATGATTGAGACTAATAGGAAAAAAGTTGGAGCTATGATTGGTGATAATGTTGAGGTTGGTTGTGGGTCTGTTTTAAATCCTGGAACTGTTATTGGAAGAGATTCTAATATATATCCTTTATCCTCAGTTAGAGGAGTTGTAAAGGCTCATAGCATTTATAAGAAAGATGGGGAAATTATCGATAAAGTTTAAAATTATATGTTATAATTAGAACTTACTTTATTTTTTTATGAGTTTTGTATATAATATGAAATAGAATTTTAAAAGAAGAGGTGCAATATGAATAAAACAGAAGCTAAAAAGAGGATTGAAGAGTTAAGAAAGAAAACAGAATATTATGCTGGTAAGTATTATGATGATGATAAGCCTGAAATTTCAGATTTTGAGTATGATATGCTTATGGTTGAGTTAAGAAATTTGGAAAGTGAATTTCCAGATTTGAAATCAAAGGATTCGCTTACTGAAAAAGTTGGGGGGCATGTTAAAGAAGGTTTTAAAAAGGTTAATCATGAGGTTCCTTTGCAGAGTTTACAAGATGTTTTTAGTTTTGAGGAGGTTGAGGATTTTGATGTTAGAATAAGAAAACAGGCAGAGGAAAATGGAATAAAAGAGGTTAATTATGTTGTAGAAACAAAAATTGATGGTTTGTCAGCTAGTTTGGAATACAAAGAGGGTAAGTTTGTAAGAGGGGCAACAAGAGGAAATGGTTTAGTAGGTGAAGATGTTACTGAAAATTTGAAAACTGTTAAATCAATTCCAATGGAGCTAAAAGATAAAATAGATATCACTGTTAGAGGTGAAGTGTTTATTTCAAAATCAGATTTTGATGCTATGAACCAAGAACGAGAAGAAAATGAAGAAGAATTATTTGCAAATGCAAGGAATGCAGCAGCTGGTTCGCTTCGTCAGTTAAATAGCAAAATAACTGCAAAAAGACCATTAGATATATATATATTTAATGTTCAAAAGATTGAGGGAAAAGAGTTTAATTCTCATTTTGAAGAATTGGAATATTTGAGTAATTTGGGATTTAATGTTAATCCTGTAAGAATACCTTGCAAAAATATAGAAGAAGCTAAAAGTGCAATTCAGAAAATAGGTGATGACAGAGAAAAGTTGACTTTTGGAATAGATGGAGCAGTTATAAAAGTAGATGATTTGAATTTTAGAAAAATACTAGGACAAACAATAAAAGTTCCAAGATGGGCAGTTGCCTATAAATATCCACCTGAGCAAAAAGAAACAATATTAAAAGATATAGTTTGTCAAGTTGGTAGAACAGGCGTAATTACACCAATGGCAATACTTGAACCAGTAAAAGTAGCAGGTTCAACGATTTCGAAAACAACACTTCATAATGAAGATTTTATAAAAGAAAAAGGGCTAAAAATAGGAGATACAGTTGTAATTCAAAAAGCAGGAGATGTAATTCCAGAAATTGTTGAAGTAGTTATGAAAAAAAGAACTGGAAATGAAATAGATTTTGAAATGCCACGAATATGTCCGGTTTGTGGAGCATTAGCAGTTAGAGAAGAAGGAGAATCAGCGATAAGATGTACAGGGATAGAATGTCCTGCAAAATTATTCAGAAATTTAGTTCATTTTGTATCAAGAGAAGCAATGAATATTGATGGACTTGGGGAGAACATAATTCAACAATTATTAGATAGAAATTTAATAAGTAATATTGCTGATATATATACATTAAAATTTGAAGATATAGCATCTTTAAAGAAAAATGGAAAAAAATTTACTGAAAATTTAATGAATGCAATAGAAAATAGCAAGAAAAATGATTTATATAGATTAATAACAGCCTTAGGAATTAGACATGTAGGTGTTAAAGCTTCAAAATTATTAGCAAGAAAATATAGAACAATAGAAAATCTAATGAATGCAACTTTTGATGATTTAAGTATGCTAAATGATATAGGACCAATTGTAGCAAATAGTATAAGAGAGTTTTTCTTAGAAGATCAAACAATAGATTTGATAAATAAATTAAAACAAGCAGGAGTTAATACAGAAAGTTTAGAAGAAGAAAGCGATGATAAAAGATTTGAAGGAAAAACATTTGTATTAACAGGAAGCTTAGAAAATTTTACAAGAGGAGAAGCATCAGATATAATAGAAAAATTAGGAGGAAAAACATCAGGGACTGTATCTAAAAAAACTGATTATGTGTTAGCAGGAGAAGAAGCAGGAAGCAAATTAGCAAAAGCAGAAAAATTAGGAATAACAATATTAACAGAAGAACAATTTAAAGAAATGATTAAAGATTAAAAAGGGAAGGAGAGAATGATATAATTTAATGAATTTAAAATATATCATTCAATAAATATATGGATAAAAATTATACATTTGAAATGATGTGGGAAGATTTAGATAATGGATATCAAATATATTACACATATGTTAGAAACAAATATTTATTATTCAAAACAGCACCTAATTGCTATACTCAAAAATTATTATCAGACCATTCAAAAAATCCTCAACCTAAAATGACAATGCTTACATTGAAAAGGGTGAGAGAGATGTTTCCCAACATGGAAGATATTGAGTATAAGGTGGCAAATGACTAAAATAATAATGTAGTTATTAAGGAATGGTGATAGAAAAATGAAAAATTATTACTTTACATCTGAAAGCGTTACAGAAGGACATCCTGATAAATTGGCAGATTTAATATCAGATGCAATATTAGATGAATGTTTAAAACAAGATGAAAATTCCAAAGTGGCAGTTGAAACATTTTTATCAAGTAATTTAGTAACAATAGCAGGGCAAATAACATCAAAAGCTAAGTTTGATACAGAAAAAATTGTAAGAGACACAATAAGAGCAGTTGGCTATGATAATGAGAATACAGATATTGATTACAGAACTTGTAAAATACAAGTTGAAATAACAAGACAAAGCCCAGATATAGCTCTTCGGTGTAGATATTGGTGGAGCAGGTGACCAAGGTATTATGTTTGGTTATGCAAGTAATGAAACAGAAGAGTATATGCCATATGGAATTTATCTTGCACATAAGTTATCTAAAAAGCTAACAGAGGTAAGGAAAGAAAAGGTAATACCATATTTAAGACCTGATGGAAAAACACAAGTTACTATTGAATATGAAAATGATAAGCCTAAAAGAATTGAAACAATTTTAATATCAACACAACATAAAGAAGGAATTAAGCAAGAACAAATAAGAAAAGATATAATTGAAAAAGTAATAAAAGCAGTAGTATCAAAAAAAATGATGGACGAAAATACAAAAATCTATATAAATCCAACAGGAAGATTTGTAATAGGAGGACCATTAGGAGATACAGGATTAACAGGAAGAAAAATAATAGTTGATACTTATGGAGGATATAGTAGACATGGTGGGGGAGCTTTTTCAGGAAAAGATGCAAGTAAAGTTGATAGAAGCTCTGCATATATGTTAAGACATATTGCCAAAAATATAGTGGCTAATAATTATGCAGAAAAATGTGAAATACAAGTATCATATGCAATTGGAATGAAAGAGCCATTGTCTATATATGTAAATACATTTGGAACAGGAAAGAAAAGTGATGAAGAAATTGTAAATTTAATAAAAGAAAAATTTGATTTAACACCAGAAGGAATAATTAGTTATTTACATTTGAAAGAGCCTATTTATACTAAGACAACTAATTATGGACATTTTGGTAAAAAAGATTTACCTTGGGAAAAAGTGATAAAACTATAAAGAAAGATAAGAAAAGATAAAATTATATAATAAAAAATTTATAATTTTATATATTTATAATTGAAAAATAATAAAATATAAAGTTCACAAATAATTCACAAAAGACACAAAAATAAAACATAAAAAAATATTATATTAATAATCATAAACATCCCCTTTTTTTCAAAGCAACCTTAATATTTAGTTAAAAAATTATAAATATTAAGGTTGTTTTTTGTTGTACAAAATAATTGATTTGATAAAAAATTTCTTGTTAAATAACTATATAATAACTTTTAAAAATTAAATGCTGAAAAAAGTAATAATTATTAACTATTTTCAGTTACTTTACAAGAAAAAATATTATACAGTAACACTAAATGGAATAAATTTTGATAAATCAGTTTTCGATAATAGAAATTAGTGATATAATAACTAAAAATTGTTAGCAAAGGTTTATAAGTTTTATGAAAGCTAAAAAATAGTTTATTAACAATTTGAAAAATAAAGAAATGGAAGTGTAAGAATGAATAAGTATTTAGATAGTATTGAAAACGAAGAAATAAAAGAATATTTAAAGGTATTATCACCAGAATTTCCAGAATGGTTAACAGAGTATATTTATACACCTGAAATGTTACGACTTGATGGAGTAGGTATGTCTTGTGGTACATTTTATACTAAAATATATAATGATAAATATTTTTATTCAACATTAACACATAGTGTTGCAGTAGCTTTGATAATATGGAATTTTACTAAAAATAAAAAACAAACTTTATCAGGTTTATTTCATGATATTGCAACACCAGTTTTTAAACATTGTATTGATTTTATGAATGGGGATTCAGAAAAGCAAGAATCTACTGAAAAAAGAACAGAGCAAATAATTAAGAATTCAAAACAAATAATGAATTTATTAAAAAGAGACAATATAAAAATTGAAGAAATTTCGGACTATAAAATATATCCAATTGCTGATAATGATACACCCAAATTAAGTAGTGATAGATTAGAATATACATTATCAGGAGGGTTATATCAAGTAAGAATATTTGATATAGAACAAATAAAAAAATACTATAATAATATAAGTATTTCAAAAAATGAAGATGGAATTGAAGAATTAGCTTTTAAAAATAAAGAAATTTGCGAAGAATTTATACATAAAATTTCAAAATTATGGCCTCGTTGGGTAGAAGATGAAGATAGACTATGTATGCAATTTATAGCTGATATTGTAAAGTCTATGTATAAAAAAGGATATATTACGATTGACAATTTATATGAATTTTCAGAAAAAGAGATAATAGAGAAGATTAAAAATTGTAAAGACTTATACATTAGAAAAGCATTTATAAATTTTGAACAAGCTCAAAGAGATTTGGTATATAAAAGTGAGGAGATAGATAACAAGATTTATTGTACAAGTGTAAAGGGAAAGAAAAGATATATAAATCCATTAGTAATAAATGAAGAAAATGTTTATAGAATAAAAGATATTTCTGATATTGCAAATAAAGATATTAACGATTTTTTGAATATGAAATTTTATACTTATATTGGATTTAATTTTGAATTTAAACCATATTAAAAATTTATAGAATGTTTTAATGAAATTCTTACATATATGATAAGAAAAAAGAAAAATATAATAATTAAATAAAATAAGACTATTAAAATATTTAAAATTATTTAATAGTCTACTACTTTTATATATAAAAATTTAATTTGAATTATTATTTAAAAATCTATCAATTAATTGATTTCTACATAAATTTTCAAACTCATCGTTTAAAGGTTCCAAAGCCAAATTTTCATTATATTTTCTATCTAGACAATATTTTATAATATAATCAGCAAGTTCAGGATTTTTAGAAAGCAAAGGACCATGTAAATAAGTAGCAATAACATTGTTTAAAAAGAATCCTTCATTAGTATCTCCAAATTTATTACCATTGCCAAATAGAACTTTTCCAAAAGGATTACTAATATCATAAGTTTGTCCACCATGGTTTTCAAAGCCTATAATTTTAGTGCTTTTGTTATTTAAATTAACATCAATAACAATATTTCCAATACATCTTTTTGCTCTATCTTCAATAGCTTCTGTGTAATATGGAAAAACACCTAAACCATCAATTATATTACCATCAACATCTTTGTAATATTTACCAAAAAGTTGATAGGCTCCACAAATTAATAAGAAAAATACTCCGTTAGATACAGCTTCTTTTATGCTATCTGTATATTTTACCAAATCTTCTGATAAAATACTTTGTTCGTTATCAGCACCACCACCTGCAAAGACTAGGTCATAATCATTAAAATTAGGAGGTACATCGCCAATAGAATATTCATCAATTTTACAAGAAAAACCTCTTTGTTCAAGACGATATTTTAAAACTTGTATATTACCATAATCTCCATATAATTCTAATATATCAGGATATAAATACAATATTTTTAATTCTTTCATATTTTTGTTTCAGTCCTTATATAAATATTTAGGTATTTTTTATTAAAAGGTTACCTAGAAACCTAAAAATAATTATTATATAAAGTATATTTTAATAAAATCTATAATTTATAATGCTTTTGAGACTTTTGATTTATTAAAAAACACTATAAAATTTTTTAATTTTAAAACACAAAGAGAAGAGGGATTTAGTGTTAAAATTTATTTTTGATTTTTTAAACTTAAAATATTATTTCTAGTAGGTTGTAATGCTGTATAATTTGCTATAACATATTTTTTAGTTGGGGTAGAGTATAAACTTTTTACGGCTTCAAATAAATCTAAATAAGGTTCTATTTTATTTGAGTCAAATCCAGAAGTTTTTATTCTTATAGCAATGTCATAAGCTCTTGTTCCAGCAGTTACAATTCTTTTTACATTATTTAATTCTTCAAAATTAATATCCCAAATCCATGAAACATCAAAGCCATCAGCTTTATTATCATTTAATACAAATAATAATTCTTTTTCAGAGTTATCTTCATTCAATATTCTTAGACTTACATTAGCACCAGTAGGGTTTTTGGCTAAATTTATAGTAGTATCTATATCATTTATTTTTAAATGTTCTAATCTACCATTATTTAACTCGAATTTAGATAGAGTATTTTTTATAATCTCAGTGTCAATATCATACAAAGATGCACAAGAAATAACAGCTATAAAATTATAAATTATATAAATACTATTTGATTTTATAGTATATAAATCATCACCAACATCAAAAGTCTTTTTATCTAAATCAATATTTTTAGCTAATTTATATATTTCATTATCACCATAATTGCAATTAGGACATTTGAATTTTCCAATATGAGAATATTGATAATATTCATATTCTAATCTAGTTTTACAAAAAGGACAGAATTTTCCTTCTCCTGCTTCTTTCATTGTAGTAGTTGCATTAGCATATTTTTCAACGCTAAAATAAAAAACATTATCATTATTAGGATTAGCTTTACCAAGTCTTGCAACATTTGGGTCATCATTGTTTAATATTAAATTACCATTATAATTCTTTAAGAAATTATAGATTTTTAAAATAAGAGATTCAACCTCGCCATTCCTGTCTAATTGGTCTCTAAAAAAATTACCAACTACTAATGTATCTAGCCTGAAATCTTTAAAAACAATAGGAACATATCCTTCGTCAACCTCAAATACAAGAAAATCAGCTTTTATTTTACCTGTTAAAGTGCAATGTTTTAAAATAGTAGATAAAATTCCAGTCTCCATGTTATTGCCTTCAAAGTTACTTATTACTTTCTTTCCAGCATTTTTAAAAACTGCACCAATTGCATTATTAATCATAGTTTTTCCGTTTGTTGATGTAACAGCAATTACCGGACAATCTACTTTAAAATATTTAAAAATATCAGGATTCCAGTCAAAGGCAAATTTTCCTAATAAATTTCCACCATTTTTACCACAAATTTTTAAAATAAAATGTAGGATTTTCATAGCTAGTATAATAAAAAAATTTTTCATAAGTATACACCTCGTAATTTAATTTTACTTGGATTATATCATAATGTGCGAAATTTAGGAATATAAAATATAAATTTTTAATTGGAATACATAAAAGTTTTAAAGGTTAATTGACTTTAGTATAAGTATGTATTATAATGAATATACTAATAAAGTAATATACAAAATATTACAAGAGGAAATCCCTAGCCTATAAAGTAGGGTATAATAAAGAGGAAACCCCTAGCCTAATACTATGAAATAGTATTGAAATAGGGTATGCTTAAAGAGGAAATCCCTAGCCTATAAAGTAGGGTATTAAAAAAGAGTAGGGGCGAAAGTTCCTACTCTATATTTTTAAGGAGTGATTTATATTGAACAAATTAAAATTATATAGAATTAATATAAATTATATAAAATATCTTTATCAGTTTGATAATAGAGTACAATATAATGAACAAAGAGATGATGAATATACTGAACGAAGAGTATATTTAGGGATTGTATTGAGAGTAAATCAATTTAACTATTTTGTACCTTTAGAACACCCTAGACCAACACACCAAAAAATAAAAAATAATATTTTTATTTTTAAAATACATGATGGTAAATACGGTATGTTAGGATTTAATAATATGATTCCAGTAAATAATACAGAAATAATAAATTTTGATATAAATAAAGAAGGCAAAAAATATAGACAAATTTTAATTAGTCAATATCACTTTTGTAATAAGCACATAGAAGAAATACAAATAAAAGCACTGCAAACATATAATAAAAGTCAAAAAAATAAATTTTTAAGAAAAATATGTTGTAATTTTAAATTATTAGAAGAAAAATCAAAAGAATATAAATAGTCAAAACGAAAATTTTAATAAAATAATAAAATTATAAAATTATAAAATTTTGGATATTTATCAAAAAATAAAAAGTGTTATTTAGATATATATAACATCAAATAGTAAAATAATAAATAAGGAGGTAAAAAAATGGAATATATAAATAAAGAAAAATTATTAAAAATCAACCTAAATAAAAATAACATATGCTATATAATAGACTTTGACAGAACGCTAACAAAAGAAAATTGTGAAGATTCTTGGGATGCTGTTGCAAATAAGAAAATATTTGGAGAAGAATTATCAAAGGAACTAAATAATTTATACAAAAAATATGGACCAATAGAGGTAAACTATAAAATACCTTTTGAAGAAAAAGAAAAATATATGATAGAATGGTATCAAAAATGTATGGAAACATATTATAGATTTAATCTAACAAAAGTAAAAGTTGAAAATTCGATAAAAACAAGTAGTATAGAATTAAGACCAGGTGTAATAGAATTTTTAAATTTTAATAAAGAAGAAAATATACCTATAATAATATTATCAGCAGGAATAGGAAATACAATAGAAGAAATCCTAAAACAAAACTCATGTTATTTTGAGAATATACATATAATAAGTAATTTTATTAAATTTGATAATGAAGGATATATACTAAAATATGAAGGGGATTTAATTCATTCATTAAATAAAAATATAGATAAAATAAATCAGAAAGAAATAATTGATATAGTAGAAAGTAAAGAATACAGAATTGTAATAGGAGATTTAATAGAGGATATAAAAATGGCAGGAGATTATCCTGATGATAAATTAATAAAAATAGGATTCTTAAATCAAAATGTGAATGAAAATTTAGAAAAATATAAAGAAAGATTTGATATAGTGCTAACAAAGGAAAGTCAAGACTTTAACGAGGTAAGCAAAATAGTTAAATTATAGATAATGTTAATAAATTTAAAATCTTATAACTTTTTTATAAAAAAATAATAAGAGGTGGGCTATTGAAAACTCTTCACCTTAGGGTAAATAATAATAAAAAAATGTATAAATTTTAGGCGAAAGAGGTTATTGTAAGCGCTCCTCTTATTTGAATATTAAATCCAATCTCCATATTTTCTAATATAAATTTTCTTGGCAAATAATGCAAGAATACAATAGAAGATAGTAATTACAAAAATCATAATAATATATTTAAAAGCAATAGGAACTAATCCAATTATACCTCCTAAGGTAGTAAATGGAACTATAAGTCCAATAATTATAAGCAGGATTGAAGAAAAATACACCATTTTATGGGCATTGCTTTGTACAAACGGCATTCTAGCAGTTCTGATAATATGCATACCAACCAAATTAGAAACTATACTATAACTGAACCAAACAGTTTGGAAAGTAGCTGCTTCTCTTATACCAAAGATAAACCATAAACTTGCAAAAACTACTAAATCAAATATTGAACTTAATGGTCCCATAAATAGCATAAAGTTTTTTAAATTTTTAATGCTAAAATTTTTGGGCTTTTTGATAATATCGTCGTCGACATTATCAAAAGGTAGAGTCATTTGACCAAAATCATAAAGTAAACTTTCTACTAATAATTGAATAGGGGTTTCTGGTAAAAATGGTAAAGCAACACTTGCAACAATTACAGATAGAACTTCTCCAAAATTAAAACTTGTTGCCATTTTTATATATTTCATTAAATTGGCAAAAGTTTTTCTGCCTTCATTAACTCCATCTAATAACACATTTAAATCTTTTTCAAGAAGGATTATATCAGCAGATTCTTTGGCAATGTCTACTGCACTATCAACAGATATACCAACATCGGAATTTGTAAGTGAAGGACTGTCATTTATTCCATCACCCATATAGCCAACAACATTTCCGGATTCTTTTAATAGCCTAACAATTCTTGCTTTTTGAATAGGAGAAAGTTTAGCAAAGATATTGTTTTTCTTTAATAATCTAGAAACTCCTAAATCAGATAATTTATCAATTTGATTTCCTAATATAATTTTTTTTGATTTAATTCCAACTTTATCACATACAGATTTTGTTACTTCTGCATTATCACCTGTTAATACTATTACACGAATTCCAGCAGAGTTCATTTTTAAAATAGATTCTTTTGCTGATTTTTTAGGTGGGTCTAAAAATCCTATAAAACCTAATAGAACCATATTTTTTTCATCTTTTATATCAAAATCAGAAATATTTGTAATATCGTTTTTTTGGCAAACAGCAACTACTCTTAAACCATCACGATTTAGTTGTTTGGTTATTTTAGTAATATTTTCTTTAATTTCTTTGGTTAATGAAGAAACAGTGCCTCTATAATCTACCATTGTGCAAATGCTTAGAATTTCTTCGACAGCACCTTTTGTGATTAATTGCTTTTTATTATTTTTATCTTGGACTACAACAGATAAACGCCTACGAGAAAAATCAAAAGGAATTTCATCAATTTTTATATATTGTTCACTTATGCTGGACATATTATGTTCTAATCCTCTTTTGATAACTGCTTCGTCAATATTACCTTTTAAACCAGTTTGGAAATAAGAGTTCAAAAATGCGTGTTTTAAAACTCTTAAATCTTCATCACCATTTATATCTAAATATTTTTCTAAAACAATTTTATCTTCTGTTAAAGTTCCTGTTTTATCGGTACATAATATATTCATTGCTCCAAAATTTTGGATTGCATCTAGTTTTTTTACAATAGTTTTTTTCTTCGACATTTTAATAGCACCTTTTGATAAACAAGAAGATAAAATAACAGGCAATAGAAGAGGTGTTATAGTTATTGTAATTGCAACAGCAAAAGTGAAGGCAGTAATATTATCATGCTTTTGGAAATTTAAAAGAAAAACAATAGGTATCATTATTAACATGAATTTAATTAATAATTTGCTAATACTTTCAATTCCTTTTTGAAAAGCAGTTTTTGGTTTTCCTGATGTGATTGTATGAGCTATTTTTCCAAAATAAGTGGAATCTCCAATTTTTATAACACAAGCCTTAGCACTACCAGAAATTACATTTGTTCCCATAAAACAAATGGTATCTAAATCGGATATACTATCAATATCATTATTATTTATTTCTGTTTCAGGTAATTTTTTAATAGCATCAGATTCGCCTGTTAAAGAAGACTGACCTACATATAAATCTTTTGATTCAAGAATTCTTAAATCAGCTGGAATCATACTACCAGCAGATAATAAAACTATATCATTTAAAGTTACATTTTTTATTGGAATTTCAATTTCTTTTCCATCTCTTATTACAGTGCAAGTAGTTGCTACTAATTCTTTAAGATTTTCAGCAGCTTTGTTTGAACGATATTCTTCAAAAAAATCTAAAAGAGTACTTGCAGTAATTAAAATTAAAATAACAATAATATTTGCATAGCTTGGAGCTATTGGTAAATAAATATCTGTATAGCATAAAAGTAATACAATTCCAAGTAAAATAATATTAAAGGGACTAAATAAACTATCCCAAAAGTAGTTATACCATTTTTTAGACTTTGATTGTTTAATTTGATTTAGTCCAAATTTATGGTTGTATTCTAGTGCTTTTTCAGAGGAAAGCCCATTTATATTTAAGTTATGCTTTTTTATAAATTCATTTTTAGATGTTAAGCAATCTTCTTTATATAGATTGGAAATATTAACTTCATCCTTAGAAATTGGCATTTTATCATCTCACTTTCAAAAAATTATTATAGTTTTTCTTATAAAAGTATAACCATAATGAAAAAAATAATAATTAAAAAGCAGAAAAATATGAAATTATATGATATAATTATGAAAAATAAAGAATATAACTAAAAATTAATAAATTTAATAATTTGAAAGGAAAGATATATATTGGAAATAGCTGAAATAAAATTAAATAATGATAATAAAGATTTAATGATACAAGCAGTTCAAGAAAAGGGAAAAAACTTGGAGTTACTATCAGATAGATTACAAGATGATGAAGAAATAGTAAAAATTGCAGTAACACAAGATGGCGAGGCACTAGAATTTGCAAGTGATAGGCTAAAAGACAATAAAGAAATTTTAGTTTTAGCAATAAAGACGGCACCATGGACAATTTGCTATGCTTCTGATAGACTAAGAGCAGATAGAGATATAATTTATGAAAGTTGTAAAAAATATGGTCAAGCTTTATATTTTGCAAGTGCAGAATTAAGGGACGATAGAGAGGTTGTAAAAGCAGCGATAGAAAACAAAGGAATAATCATAAAATATGCAAGTAGAAGGTTAATAGATGATAAAGAATTAGCTCAAATAGCAGTAAAACAAAATAAACAAGCGTATCATTTTATATCAAGTAGACTAAAAGAAGATGAAGATATAAAAAGTCTAATGTAATTTTTATTGTTTTATAAATGATATATTAACTTAATAATAACCATAAAGAATTATTTATAAATAATAAATAAAAAGAACTCTTTTTATAAAGTAAGAAAAATTAATAGACTTACTTTATGAAAAGAATTCTTTTTTATTTTTATGCTTGTTATAGTTATAGAAAAATCAACTTTTATTTTAAGTTTATAGCGATTTTTTATACTATATATAACAAGTAAAAGTAATCATAAAAAAGAGTAAAATAGCTTTTTTATGTAATTTCTGTATTTTTTCTATTTTTATGTAATGACAGATTTCTTTTTAATAAAACAAAAAGTTTTCTGAAATTCAATCGATTAATTAAATATCCTAAAACACAACCTAAAATAACTAAACCAATTCTAATTTCAATAGCTGTATTAGGGTCAAATAATACCATTGATGAGCTTAAAGAATTTACTGTAATGAAAACCATTTGATATCTATAATCCTCAATAAATGTATATATATAATTAAGAATAATAGTAGTAAATGCTACATATTTATCTGGTATTAAGTATTGGAACAATAAAACAAACATTATTGAACCAACAACGGTAGCAATAATTCTATAAATAAATCTCTTTTGAGTATGGTTAAAATCAATTTGAGTAAGTGACATTACAGACATTGCAATCCACATTGTTTTTTGTAGACCAACTAAGGAACCTATTAGCATTGCTATACTAACTCCAACAGCCATTTTAAAAGAAAGAATAAATCTTGGAGAGGCTATATCAAAATCTGTAAATAAATCTTTAAATTTAATATGTTTTTCTTCTGAATCCCTGTGTTTATAATAATATACACCTGAAACAATTAAACCACCAATGAAAAGACTTAGCATTCTAGTATAAAAATCTTTTCCTATTGCAACATTAGATTGATCAAAAATATAGCATAAAACAAATGGCATATATGCTTTATATTCAGGTTTTAAAGAAGGCACATACATAATTATAAATATTGCAATTAAATTCACAAAAAAGCCTAAAAATGGATTAATAATAGCGATTCGATTAGCTATTCCTGTAAATACAAATAAAGATACAATTATTATTGGAGCTTCCTTTTTATCAATTCCAATATTCATTTTCCAGTAGAGCATAATTCCAATTAGAATACATACCCAAGTAAGCGAGTTATTTGAGCCAAATAATGATGAGAAAATCCCAACAAAAACCATAATACATGCAAGCATAAATAAATTAGATATTGCACTTTTAAAAGTGAATTTTTTCAAATAAATCAGTCCTTTCCTAAAATAAATTACAAATAATAATTGTAACATAAAATATTTTAAACTACAATATTAAAAAGAGATTTTTTTGTTATCTTATACTATATAGATAATAGCTTTTGCAAGTTAACCACTGAAAATAGTTGATAATTATAACTTTTTTGGATTTTACTCGAATACCAAAATCCAAAAAAGTTATAATTATCAATTATTTTCAGCTACTCTACAAGAAAAAATATTATATAATATTTTTTAAAAATAATATTAAAATTATTGAGAGTTATTAACAAATATGGTATAATTTAAACATTAAAATTAATATTTAATAAAATATAAGTGTAACAAAATAAATGAAAAACACTTATATAGATAGGATGTGGAAATATGAAAAATAAGACTACAATAATATTATCAATTTTTATAATATTAACATTAGCAATGCAATTTATATTACCAATAACAGTAAATGCATATGAATTGCAGAAAGTAACAAGAGAAGAAAGCACAATTGATGTAAATTTAAAGAGAGATGAATCAAATTCAAATATAGTAAATATAACAGCAACAGATACAAAATATGATATTACTGAATTAAAATATGTTCATAAATATATTGAAATTTCAAATATAGAATATTTTGAACAAAATAATAGTGATGTACATACTTTTGAAATTACACCATCTAGAAATATAAAAGAATCATTTGAATTAGAGGGATATGGTTCATATACAGTGTATGCTAAAAATTCAAGAGGAGATAGATTTTTAAGTAGAATTACAATAAATAATCCTGAAAATGTTCCAGACATAACATTAATAAAAGATAAAGAAAATCCAATGAATTTTACTATTCAAGTTACTAGTAAAAATAACATAATTACGACTTTAAAGATTGCCAAAAAGCAAAATATAAATGACAAAATAGATTTTAATATTCAAGGAACAGATATTGAATTTATTGAAAGTAATAATGTTAATGTAAAGTATGACAAGATAACAGAAGAAGGATTATATGAAATATATGCAGCTGATAATGAAGGAAATAAAACATCAGCAGAAATATATGTATCAAAAAATAATACTCCTATTGAAGTGAATATATGGAAAGGCTCAGCTATAAGAGAGGTAGAATTAAAGATTAAAGATTCTTTATGTGATATAGTAAAAATTAAAGTTGCAAAAAATTCTGAAATATCAGGATTTGAGGATTTTAATAGTAAAGGCGAAGAGCTACAATTTTCAAAAGGCAATAATGTAACTATAAAATATACTGCACCAAAAGATGATACATATGTATTTTATGTAGAAGATGAAGCAGGATTTAAAAAAATGATTACAAAGAGAATAACTGAAAATGAAAAAGCAATGAATATTGAGATAAAACAAGATGATGCTAATCCTAAAAATGTAAAAATAAAAGCAACAAATGAATTATGCAAAATAGTAAAATTGAAAGTTGCAATTGGAGATAATATAGACTTAGAATATTTTAAGCAAAATGGAGAAGAACTTGAAATAGTAGCAGGAAAAGAAATAAATACAGAATATACAGTTAATAAAAATTGTAGGTTAAATGTATATGTAGAAGATGAAGAAGGCTATACATATATGTATTCTAAAAATTTAACTGGAATTGATAAACCAGAACCTATAACTCCACCAACAATTGAATTATCTCAAAATAGTGATAACCCTAAACAAATTGATGTAACAGTAAAAAGTACAGATTCATATATAAGAAAAATAAAATGGGATAAAGATAGTAGAGATGAACAGTACTTTGAAAATAATGGAACACAAATAGGAATGGGGAATATTGGCAAAATAATTAAAACTAATTTTACAATAAACAGTATAGGTATTTATACTATTTATGCAGAAGATAATGAAGGAAATAAAACTATAAAAAAAATAAATGTAACAAATATAGATGAAAAACCAATTCCAGATACAATACCACCAAAGATAACAGGAGTAGAAAATAATAAAATTTATAATAAAGCACTTACACCAAAAATAACAGATGAAAATTTAGAAGAAATTATTTTAAAAAAAGAGGATAATGTAGTAGAAAATTATAAAAATGGCAATACGATTGAAGAAGATGGAATATATCAACTTATAGCAATAGACAAAGCAGGAAATGAAACAAAAATTAAATTTGGAATAGATAGAACAGCTCCTGAAATGAAAATAGAACAAGAAATAAAAGATGAAAAAAAGGTAACAGCAAATATAAAAATTAAAGATGATTTAGTTAAAATAAAGAAAGCTAAAATTGCAAAAGGAGAAAAAGAGCTAGAATACTTTAAAGAAAATGGTCAAGAATTAAAAATTGAAGGAGAAACTACAACAGTTTCAACAGCAATAAACATAACAGAAAATGGAATATATACTGTTTATGCCGAAGATGTATTAGGAAATAAAAATATAGAAAAATTTAAAGTTACAACTATAAAAGAAGATCCTAAACCTGAACCAGAAGATAAGGTACCACCTAAGATTATAGGAGTACAAGATGGTAAAACTTATACAAAAAAGATTTCTCCAAAAGCAGAAGATGAAAATTTGGTAGAGGTTATTTTAAGAAGAAATGGTGAAATAGTAAAAAGTTATAAAAATGGTGATGTAATAAACAAAAATGGACAATATACTTTAACAGCAAAAGATAAGGCAGGAAATATAACAAGTATAAAATTTACTATAAATATAAAAGATATAAACAATAATACAAATAATAATACGAACACAAATAACAATACAAATACGGGAAATAATAATACAAACACAAATAGCAATACAAATACAGGAAATAACAATACAAACACAAATAGTAATACAAATACAGGGAACAATAATAACACGAATACAAATGGAAATACAAACATAGGAAATAACAACACAAACACAAATAATAATATAAATTCAGGACATAATAATAACAGTAATACTCAAAGCGATAATTATAATAAAATAAATAGTGTTAAAGAAAATAATTTACAATCTGGAAATGTTAATGAATCAAAAAATATGCTACCATACGCAGGAAATACAAGATTTTTTATAATTGGAATTATTGTGGCTATTATAGTAGCAATATTTAGTTATTTTAAATATAAGAAATATAATAAGATAAAATAAAAAATTTAATAATTATTTAAAACAAAAGTGCAACTCTGAAAAATTAGAAAACTCTAATCTTATGAGATGCACTTTTATTTTAAAAAAATTTAAATTTAGCTAAAAAACTATTTTTTTTTAAGATTTTATGATATAAAATAGGTATAAATTATAAGTAAAAAAGACTTTTAATGTAAAGGAGGAAAAAATAAATAATGAAGAATTTGAATTCAAGCAAAATAATATCAAATTTAGTAAGAATATCAATAATTATAATAGCTATTTTTCTAATAATAAATAAACAATATGAAAACTTAGGAATACTAGCAATTACAATGGTATTAACATTTTATGATGTTTTAGTTGAGAAATTATTAAAAATAAAATTAGATAATAAGTTAAAAAACTCAATAACATTATTTATCTTTGGAGCACAATGTTTAGGTAGTGTACTAGATTTTTATGGAAAATTTTTATGGTGGGACACAATGTTACATACTATATCAGGAGTTATATTCTATTTTGTAGGAACAACCGTAATAGAGCAAATGAGTAAAAAATCTGGCAATCAAAATATTAATAAAATGATAGTAATATCATTTGGAGTTTGTTTTGCATTAGCTTCTGGTGTAATATGGGAAGTGTTTGAATATGGAGTAGATACATTTTTAGGACAAAATATGCAAATAACAGAAGGTTTAATTGGAAGAGATGCAATAAAAGATACAATGGTTGATTTAATTTCAGTAACTGTTGGAACAATAATAATATCAATATTAGATGTTATTTTAAGAAAAAAGAAAATAGAAGAGGAATAAAATATGAAAAAAAATAAAGTGAAAAAATATAGAAAAAGAGATTTAACTGTATATATTGTACTAAGATTATTAGTAATACTTACAATAGTTGTTCAAGCTATTAGAGGAAATTTTGAAAATGTGTTTTTATGTATTTTAACATTAATATTATTTACAATACCATCAATTATAGATAAAAAATTAAATATTAAATTACCAAATGCCTTAGAAGTGATAATATTATTATTTATATTTTCAGCAGAGATATTAGGAGAAATACAAAACTTTTATGGTATATTCAAATTTTGGGATACAATGTTACACACAATAAATGGATTTTTATGTGCAGCAATAGGATTTTCAATGATTGATATTTTAAACAGAAGCCCTAGATTTCACTTAAAAATGTCACCACTATTTGTAGCATTAGTAGCATTTTGTTTTTCAATGACAATAGGAATATTATGGGAATTCTTTGAATATGGTTCTGATACATTTTTCAAAAGTGATATGCAAAAAGATAGAATAATTTCTTCGGTATCATCAGTAAAAATTAATGAAACAGGAAAAAATATACCAATAAAAATAAACAATATTGAAAAAGAGATAATAAACTATTATGAAAATGGAGAATTAAAACAAAGAGTAATAGAAGGTGGACATTTAGATATAGGAATAAAAGATACAATGAAAGATTTATTTGTAAATTTCATTGGTGCAGTAGTATTTTCAATAATAGGATTATTGTATATTAAAAATAGAGATGAATATAAATTCGCTGAAAATTTTATACCAACTATGAAAATTAAAGAAGAAAAAGTAGAGTAAAGTTTAGCTTAGTTTAGTTTTTACTAGGATTATCTTAAAAGATAAAAAATATTTTCAAAAGTAACTTAAAAAAGATAAATTTCAATAAATAAATTTAATCTACAATAAAATAAAAAAAGGAATAATATTAGATGCCGTTGTCCATTAATTTGAAATGGAACAACGGCTAATTTTTAATATTCTTCTATAAATAAAGCTTTTGCTAGATAAGGAGTAATTTCATTAATATCATACCAACCTGAACTTTTGCTATCATTTTCAAGACCATTAGGATTAGAAACATAAACCATATTATTACCATCAGTAGCTAGTAAAACCATATAATGTGAAGCTGTTGTCCAACGATTATTATGTGGTTTGTTCCATAAACATACAAGAACAGGTCTATTAGTTTTTAAATGTTTTAAAATATATTCCTCAGATAAATGAACACTATCAAAATAAAAATCAGAATTTGCTATACCAAAAGTAGAAGATAATTCATTAGAAATTTTTTCGCCATCTAATACAGGATAATATTTCTTTCTAAGATATTCAGGAGTATAATTCTTTCCATAACCACTAAGTATAATAGACATAGAGGTTATGCCACATCCATTTTCAGCCATGGTACCACCCCAATAACTATTATTAGCCCAAGAAGAACTGCCATTTTGTTTATATTCTTTATAAATTTTTTGATGATTTTGTTCTGTTGTAAAAGTAGAGAAATATCCATCTTTCTTAGAAACTTTTTTACTACCAATTCCAGAATAATTTTTATTAGAATCTTGTTTTATTATGTTATATTTACTAGTAGATATATTTTTATAACTATCATAATCACGATTAATACTATAATTAAATAAATCTAAATTATTTTTTAAATATAAAAATAGAAATACTATAATAATAAATAAAATTAATTTTTTATTATTTAATCTTTTAGAAATTTTTCTATTTTTCTTAGAAATATTTTTATTTTCTTTTAAAACTTTCATATAAAAATCAATTCCTTTCTTACTTTACCCAAATACCCAAAATAGTGAAAATTGTTTTTTAAACCAAAACTACGATAATCTAAATTTAACTAGATTATATATATAAATGAAAAATAAAGTTTTAAAAAATAATTAAATAAATCTTAATTTTTTCTTACAATTTAGATGTTGAAGATGAAAAGTAAATAACTTTATGCTATAATTCAAACAAAAGAAGGAGAACGATATGAACATATTAGTATTAGATGATGAAAAAGAAATTGCAGATTTAGTAGAATTATATTTATTAAACGAAAACTATAATATATATAAATTTTACAATTCAAAAGATGCTATTGAATGTATAAACACGGTAAAATTAGATTTAGCAATTTTAGATGTAATGATAGGTGAAATAAATGGGTTTGAAATATGTAAAAAAATAAGAGAAAAAGGATTAAACTTTCCAATAATAATGCTTACAGCTAAAATAGAAGACAAAGATAAAATAACAGGATTAACATTAGGCGCAGATGACTATATAACAAAACCGTTTAACCCACTTGAATTAGTAGCAAGAGTAAAATCGCAAATAAGAAGATATACAAAATATAATGAAAAGATTGATGAAGATAACATAGAAATAAATGGATTAGTGATAAATAAAAAACAGCATATATGTAGTTTATATGAAGAAAAAATTGAACTCACACCAATAGAATTTGATATATTATTATATTTAGTTGAAAGGCGAGGAAATGTAGTAAGTTCAGAAGAATTATTTGAAAAGGTTTGGAAAGAGAAATATTTAGATAATAATAATACGGTAATGGTACATATAAGAAGAATAAGAGAAAAATTAAAAGAAAATTCGAAAAAACCAAAATTCATAAAAACGGTATGGGGAGTGGGATATAAAGTTGAATAATAATAATGAAGAGTTTAAAAAGCTAAAAAATAGCATAGCAATAAAAGCAATATTAAAAATATTAATATATACGGTATTAATATTAGCAGTATTAATATTAGTAGTAGATGTATTATATAATGACCAAATAGCAGAATCAATATCTGGAATTAGTAAATCATTCTATCGCTTTTTAGTTGCAAATAAACCTTTAATAATGCTTATGGTAATATTTATGACTTTTTTTATAGTATCGTATTTTGTAATTAGGAAGACTATGAATAATATGGTAGTGGTAGTAGAAGCAATGGATAAAATTTTAAAGAATCCAGAAAAGGAAATAAAATTAAATAATGAATTGATTATATTAGAAAATAGATTAAATAAAATAAGAATAGATTTAATTACAAGTAAAAACTTAGCAAAAGAAGAAGAACAAAAGAAAAATGATTTAATAATGTATATGGCACATGATTTAAAAACACCTCTTACATCAATAATAGGATATCTAACATTATTAACAGAAGAAAAAGAAATAAGTACGAATATGCAAGAAAAATATATGAAAATAGTATTAGACAAATCTTTAAGAGTAGAAGAACTTATTAATCAATTTTTTGATATAACAAGATATAACCTTAGAAATATGCCAATAAAAAAAGAAAATATAAATTTATCATTTTTAATAGACCAACTAATAGATGAATGCTATCCAATGTTAGAAGAAAGAAATTTAAAATGCAATATAGATAAACCAAATAATATAGAATACTTTGGAGATGGAGATAAGTTAGCAAGAGCATTTGAGAACTTATTAAAAAATGCAATAAATTATAGTTATGAAAATAGTGAAATTCAAATTATATTAAAAGAAACTCAGGAAAATATACAAATTACATTTAAAAATCAAGGAGAAAAAATTCCAAAATATAAACTAGACAAAATGTTTGAAAAATTTTATAGAATAGACGAATCAAGAACAACAAAAACAGGTGGAGCAGGATTAGGTTTAGCAATAACAAAAGAAATTATAGAACTACATAACGGAACAATAGAAGTAAAAAATGAAGATGAATGGATAGAATTTAAAATAATATTAAAAAATATTTAAAAAGCATATATATAATTTCTTAAAATTTAGATTATATATAGTTTAGTTGTTTCTTAATATTTAAATGCTAATTTATTATTAAATAATATATTATATTTTAAGCAAACAAAAATTTTATATAAAAACTATTTAAAATAGAATAAAAATTTGATATAATATACGAAACAAAAAAGAAAATAATAGTTAAAGGAGAGATATATATGACAATGCAAGACATAACAAACTATTTAGACCAAAAAATTGAAAAAAATTCGAAAAAGATAATAATAACATTTTATGAGATAAGAGTAAAAGCAAATTTAACAGAAGAGGAAACAGATGAATTTTTAAGACTATGTAGAACAAGATTAGAAAATCAAGGATATGATGTATATTTCACAGGTGCAAGATATAATTTTGAAGGAAATAAAGAAATAGTGCAACCAAATGAACTAATGGTAGCTATAAAAGAATAATAAATATAGAAACTTAAATAATTAAAATTAAAAAGTATTAAAAATAGGAGCTATATATGATAAATATATTAATTCATGGTTTAGGTCAAGACGACAAAAGTTGGGAAAAAATAAAAAATAGATTAGAAAGAAATAATGTTAAATTAGGAATACCTAATCTATATAAACTTATGAAAAACTATCAAAGTAATTATGAAAATTTATATAAGGTATTTGAGGATTATTGCAACAGTTTGAAAGAAAATGAATTAAATTTATGTGGACTATCACTTGGAGGTGTTCTTGCTATTGATTATGCAATAAAATATCCACAAAAAGTAAAGTCCCTTATATTAATAGGTGTACCTTATAAAATACCAAAAACAATTTTTAAAATTCAAAATTTAACATTTAGGTTTATGCCTAAACGAATTTTTGAAGATAGAGGATATCCTAAAAAAGATTTTATAAGCTTGATTAATTCTTTATCAAACTTAGATATACCAAATAAAGTAAAGAATATAAGATGTAAAACTTTAATTTTATGTGGAGAAAATGATAAAGTGAATCTAAAAAGTGTAAAACAGTTAAATGAGAATATAAAACAAAGTAAACAAAAAATTATTAGAAATTCAAAACACGAGGTAAATATAGAGAATTCGGCAGAACTTTCAAATGAAATAATGGATTTTTTTGAGATATAAAAAAGTAAGGAGCTATTGTAGGCTATGGGGAATGCAACTATTGAATATCGATATAAAGATTATACAATACTGAAATTTAATAATCTAGATGGAAATAAAGATTTAATAATAGGAATGCCTGATTCTATCATAAATAATGAAATGCTGAAAAATAATTATAAAGTTAAATAAAAAGGAGAAGAAATATTGGAGTTTTAGGAAATATATTATAGAGTGATTTTTCTATCTATGATATAATACTATAAAGTACTAATTTATGGAGAAGATTAAATGAAAAAAGTATTAAAATATATGATAGTATTTATTATTTCAATAGCAATAATTATTTTAGGAATAAATTTATACATAATATTATCTACAAAAAGACAAATTATTAAAGAAGAAGACTATAAAAAATTATCAGACATCGACTGTATAATAATTTTAGGAGCTGGAATAGTAGAAGACAAACCTAGTCATATGTTAGAAGACAGATTATCAGAAGGTATAAAATTATATCAAAATAATATATCTGATAAGATAATAATGAGTGGAGACCATGGAAGAGAAGAGTATGATGAGGTAAATGTAATGAAGAATTATGCAATTCAAAAAGGAATACCATCAGAAAATATTTTTATGGACCATGCAGGATTTTCTACTTATGAAAGCATATATAGAGCAAGAGATATTTTTAAGGCAAAAAAAGTAGTAATAGTAACTCAAAAATATCATTTATATAGAGCTTTATACATTGCAAATCAGTTAGGAATAGAAGCTTATGGAGTAGGAGCAGACCCAAGGCAATATGTAGGAAAAATATATAGAGAAATTAGAGAAATACTAGCAAGAAATAAAGATTTTATAAAATGTATATTTAAACCTGAGCCTACTTATTTAGGGGAAACGATTCCGGTAAACGGAAATGGAGATATAACAAACGATGATAAAAAAGATATTTAATAATCTCCAAAAATGGAAAAATAATAGTGTTAAATATAATAAATGAAGAAGATAATTTTATAATTAAAATATGGGGGATGTTTTATGAAAAAGAAAAGTTTAATTATTACAATTGTAGCAATAATTCTTCTACTAATAATAGTATTATGGATAGAAGGGTTTATACCAAAACAAATAGCTAAAATTTATGGAACTGCTTATATGAAAATTAATTTTCCAAAGATGGACTTAGAATATGTAAATATAGAATGGAGTAAATATCATGGGGATTATGTAATAACATTTAAAGATAAAGAAAATCAGAACTATGGTTGTGTTATAGGTCCAAAATATTTTCCAGTTAGCCTAGGACAAGGTCTTTTCGAGATAAAAGAAAAGTATAATGAAAAATGGTAAACATAAAAGCAAAATGCAAAAAATATTTGTAAAATACTACACAAAACAGAATTAATGTGCTATAATTTAAAAAGTTGTAATAATTTCATAATTGATTTAACATAAATTATAGTTATAAAATTAGTTTGTTAGAGGCTGGAAAGCTTGAAAAAATAAATGAAAAATTAAAAGGAGGAGAGAAAATGTCAGGACATAGTAAATGGCACAATATACAAGCCAAAAAAGGAAAAGCCGATGCAGCAAGAGGAAAAATATTCACAAAATTAGGAAGAGAATTATTAATAGCAGTAAAAGAAGGTGGACCAGATCCAGCAGGAAATTCAAAATTAAAAAATGTAATAGCTAAATGTAAAGCAGCAAATATGCCAAATGATACAATTAATAATGCAATAAAAAAAGCATCAACAAGTAATGAAAACTATGAAGAAATAGTATATGAAGGATATGGACCAAATGGAGTAGCTGTTATAGTAGAAGCTTCAACAGATAATAAAAATAGAACAGCAGCAGATGTAAGACATGTATTTGACAAAGCAGGAGGAAATTTAGGAACAACAGGCTGTGTATCATATATGTTTAACAAAAAAGGAGTAATAGTTATAGAAAAAGCTTCAACAGATATGGATGAAGATGAATTAATGATGTTAGCATTAGATGCAGGAGCAGATGATTTCCAAGCATCAGAAGAAATATATGAGATAACAACAGAACCATCAGAATTTACCCAAGTAAGAGAAAAATTAGAAGAGTCTGGATTAGAATTTTTAGAAGCTGAAATACAAATGTTACCTACAACAACAGTTGTTTTAGATGAAAAAGGAACTGAAAAAATGGAAAGATTAATTGAAAGACTAGAAGAACTAGATGATGTAGCAAACATATATCATAACTGGGAAGAGTAATAAATCAAAATAGATAAATGACAGTAAGATACAGTTATTTATCTATTTTTACATTATAGATAGCATATAAAGTGGAGGAAAATATAATGCAAAAGAAGAACAGTAAATTACAAATAGTAATATTAATAATACTAATATGTATATTGATAGCACTAGGAATCTTTTCATATTTGTATTTTTTTACAGATTTATTAAAAAGTCCAAGTGAATCATTTATAAAATATGCTACACAAATAGGTAGTAATAAAAATGGATTTATAAGCAATAATCTTCAAGAATACTATAACAAGCAAAATTCAAATTCATATGAAGAAAACGGAAACATGAATTTTAAAGTTTCCATACCTAATTTAGAAGAAGAACTAAAATTAGTACAAAATTTTAATATAGGTATATCAGGAAAAGAAGATAGAACTAATCAAAACATTGAAAAACAAATAAATTTTAATTATTCTAATAATCAAGAATTTCCAATGACATACATAAGAAATCAAAATACAGAAGGAATTCAAACAAAATATGTAGGGAAAAAATTTATTGCAATTAGAGAAGAAAAAAGTGAAAATGACCAACAAGAAAATAATATTGAAAATGATGTAACGCAAAATAAAAGTAATGCTGAAAGTGAAAATAATAATAATTTAGAACAGGAACAACAAGCAGGAGAGCAAGAAGAAATACCACAACAAGAAAGCAAAGAACAAACAGGGGCAGATGTTACAAAATTAGCAAAAAAAGTAGAAAGTGCAAAAAATAGAAAAATAGAAGCTAAAAATATAACAGAAATATGCAATAATTATGGAAAAATAATTAGGGAGCAAGTAAATGAAAATAATTGCATTAAAATATCTGATAATAAAAACACGGCATATAAATTAAAATTAACAGGAGAACAAACAAGAGATATATTAATAAAAATGTTAGAGAAATTAAAGCAGGATGATAAAACACTTAGTGTAATAAGTGATTATTATAAATTATTAGGAAATGCAACAGGCTTAAAATCTAGTGATATAAATAAAAAAATTGATAAATTAAAACAAAATGATAAACTAAGAAACACAGAAACAGAAATATCTTTATATGTTCAAAAAGGAAAATTAAACAAAATTTTAGTGATGTCATCAAATAACAAAATCGAAATATCAAAGAATGAAAATAGAGCAGAAACTTTATATAATATTCTTTTAGAAATTGAAGATTCTGAAAGTAATCCATATAAATTTAATTTAGATATAAAATATACAGGATTAGAAAATTTAGAAGAAATAACGGAAAGCTATAACTTAAAGATTGAAACTCCATATAATGATAATAGTTTAAATTCAGAAACAAAAATATTATCAAAAGAAGAAGAAAAGTCAGCAGTAGAAACAATGGTTGCAGACACAAAATCAGAAAAGCTATTAAAAGGAGAAAATGCTGATACAATTACAGATACAGATATTCAAAATATTTTAAATTCAGGCAATAATGAATTCTATACAAATATGAGAGTAGAAAAACAAGATGAAATTACTTTTAAAATATCATTTATTAATACAAATGATGAGTTTTTAATAAACAACAAAGGAAAAATAACAAAAGAGCCAGATAAGAATGAAAAAAGAGAAGAAACAAATAAAAATACAGAAAAAATACAATATGAAACTAATTTTGAAAATAAAGTAAAATTTGTACCAAATGTAAATGTGGAAAAGTTAACAGAAGAAAATGCAGTTGTATTAAATGATAGAGAGCAAGAGTATGTAGATAATTTATTATCAGCAATAGAACAAAGAGTAAAAGATGTTAATAAACAATTTATGGAAGAATTAGAAATGACAGAAGAGCAAAATCCGATAAAATATATTATACCAACATATATTTTAAAAGAAAATACAGATGAGCAAAATGCAAATCAGGAAGAAATTAACACATTTAATGCAAAATTTGAGTTATATCAAAGTACAAATTCAAAAGGAGCAACAGTAAAAGGGTTATTAACAACAATACAAAATAATAATGAAATAGAAGGAAATAATAAGATAGAAGAGGTTAATCTAAACGGAGAAGAGTTTGAGGTAACAGAACAAAATATAACTCTTATGAAAAGTAGTATTAATGTAGCAGATGATTATAAAATAGAATTTGAAAAAGATTCAAGCACAGGTTTAATATATAGAGCAGTAGTAAATAAAAAATAATAGTTATAAAATTAGAAATGAAGCATATATATAATATATGTGGACATATTGGAAAAAGCCAAATTGTTCAATGAGCAGTTTGGCTTTTTTTGAGGTTATAAAAATGATTAACAAAATGATTAATTTAAAAGTAATAAATTATAAAAATAGGATTAATAGTTTTCTAGCAATTTATTTTGCTAAAAAACAATATATAAGTAAAATAAAATTACTTTTCTAATACAAATAAACAGATTATGAGGAATAAAAGGAGGGAATTAAAATAGAAGAAATAATAAGATATTTTCCTATAAATATTTCAAACTTATTATATAAAACAATAACTCAAAATGAAAAAATAAAAGAGCAAATTCAGGAAATTCGTATAAGAGCAGGTAGACCAATAATTTTAAAATTGCAAAATTTAGATATATTAATAGAGTATATAGTAAATCAAACAGAAATATTACAAATACTAGAAAAAATTTGTGAAAATTCAATTTACGCATATAAAAATCAAATTTGTAATGGATATATAACAATAAAAGGTGGTCATAGAATAGGAATAACAGGAAGCGCAGTAGTAGAAGATGGGAAAATTATAAATATAAAATATATAACTAGTTTGAATTTTAGAATAGCAAGACAGATTTTAAATTGCAGTAACAAAATAATTGGACAAGTTATAGATGAAAAAAATAAAGATATTTATAATACTCTAATTGTTTCTCCACCGGGACGAGGAAAAACAACTATTTTAAGAGATTTGATAAGAAAATTAAGTAATGGAATAGATGAAATTAATTTTAAAGGAAAAACTTGTGGGGTAGTTGATGAAAGAGGAGAAATTGCAGCTATGTATAAAGGTGTACCTCAAAATGATATAGGGATAAGAACAGATATTATAGAAAATATTTCAAAAGCAAAAGGGATAAAAATATTAATAAGAACAATGGCACCAGAAATTATTGCTTGTGATGAAATTGGCTCAAAGGAAGATGTTGAAGCAATACAAGAAGCAATAATTTCTGGTGTAAAAGGAATTTTTACAATGCACGGAAGAACATTAGAAGATGTTAAATCTAATAGTCAAATAAATAAATTAATAGAAGAAAATAAAATTGAGAAAATAATATTTATATAAAAGTTCTAAAAATTTTTTTCGTGAATATAATATATAAGAAGAAATTTATAAGAAAAGTAACAAAACTACATTATAAAGGCTATCTAGGGTCTTTTAAGAGGTCACTTTTGCTTGGTTGCATACAGTACTATAAAATAAAAAAGTGTACCTTAAAACAGAAGAAAGGAATGGATTTCAAAATGCAAATGATAAAATATACAATGTTAGTTATTATATTCATATCATCAACATTAATAGGAAAATTTTTATCAAAAAAATATACATATAGACTAGAAGAATTAGAAGAAATGCAAAATGCATTAAATATTTTTAAGTCGAAAATAAAATTTACATATGAACCTATTTCAGATATTTTTAATGACATAGCTAAAAATAGCATTCCTAATATAAGCAAAATATTTGCAAAAGCAAGATATAAAATGAATGAACTATCAGCAGAAGAAGCATGGCAAGAAACTATTGAAGAAATACAAACTAACTTAAATGAAGAAGATATTCATGCTATATCAATGTTATCGAAAATGTTAGGACAAACTGATGTAGAAGGTCAAATAAGTCAAATAGAAATAACTCGGAGAATTTCTAGAAAATCAAATAAAACAAGCAAGAGAAGAAAAAAATAAAAATGAGAAATTATATAGTAGACTTGGGACAATAGTAGGTATGACAATTATAATTGTTTTAATATAAATTAAATGTAAAAAAGATATTAAAAAAGAAAACAAAGGAAATACGAAAAAGAATAACTAATATAATTTTTACAATTTGATATTGGATTTGGCATAAAAAAAGGAAGGATGATATGAAAAATGGACATAAATTTATTATTCAAAATAGCTGCAATAGGTATATTAGTAGCAGTATTACATCAAGTATTAGTAAGAGCAGGAAGAGAAGACCAAGCAATGATGACTACCTTAGCTGGACTAGTTATAGTATTAACAATGGTAATAAAAGAAATTAGTGGATTATTTGATACAGTAAGGACAATATTCAATCTTTAATAGTAAAAAATTTATTATTAGCATAATTTGCTGATAAAGATATTAAAACTAGTTTTATATAAAAATATTACAATTTAGTTTTTATTAAACAAGGAAGAGTAATTTATGGAAATTATAAAAATAATAGGAATTGCTTTAATAGCTTTAATCATAATTATTTTATTAAAACAGTACAAGCCAGAATTTGTACTTTATGTAAGTTTAATAGCAGGTGCTTTAATATTATTTTTAGTCATAGATGAATTAACAGGAATTATAAAATTAATACAATCAATTGCAGATAAGGCCTCAATTAATAGCCAATTTTTATCAATATTATTAAAAATAACAGGAATAGCATTTTTATCAGAATTTGCAGTTAGTATTTGCAAAGACTCAGGAGAAGCAGCAATTGCAAGTAAAGTAGAATTAGGAAGCAAAATTATTATAATATCAATGTCAATTCCAATAATATCATCATTATTAGAAATAATATTGAAAATATTACCATGAAACTTAATAAGGGGTGTAAGATTTGAAGATTCTAATAAATATAATTACAATTTTAAGTTTATTTATAATTATGCCAGTTTCAAATGCCTCTAATACAAATGAAAACAGTACTAACGAAACAATGATAGAACAACAAGAAGAATTTGGAGTAGGAGAGTTTATTGATAGTGCTAAAAAATATACAAATGATTTTTTTAACGAGGATGAATTAAATGATTTTTTTAATAGCGCAATAAAAGGAGAAATTGATAATAGTTCAATTTTAAAAAAAATTTTAAGTTTATTTGGACAAGAGTTTGTTGACAGTATAAAAGCAGTAGGCAGTATATTAGTAATAATAGTTATACATAGTATTTTAAAAGCAATTAGTGAAAGCTTAGAAAATGAAAGTATATCAAAGTTAATTTATTATGTTCAATACATATTGATAGTAACTATAATAATGTCTAGCTTTTCAGGAATAGTAAAATTAGTACAAGATACTACTAATAATTTAGTTGGATTTATGAACTTATTAGTACCTTTATTAATAGCATTAATGTTATATACAGGTAGCATAGCAACAAGTGGTGTGTTAGAACCTATAATATTATTTATGATTAATTTTATAGGAAATATAATACAAACAATAATAATACCAGGAGTGCTGATTTTTGCAGGACTAGTAGTTATTTCTAAAATATCTAATAACTTTCAAATAGGAAAACTATCTAAGTTTTTCGAGTCAAGTATAACATGGTTTTTAGGAATAGTATTAACAATATTTGTAGGAGTAGTTTCACTTGAAGGTACATTATCTAGTAGTGTAGATGGCATAACTGCTAAGACAACAAAGACAGTGGTTAGCACAGCAATTCCAGTAGTGGGAAAAATACTAGGAGATGCAGTTGACACTGTTTTAGGATGTGGAATTATTCTAAAAAATGCAGTTGGACTAATAGGAGTTATAGTAGTAATAGCTATATGTATTGCTCCAATATTAAAATTAGCAATTTTAACAATTACATATAAATTATTAGCAGGTATATGTGAGCCAATAGCTGATAAGAATATTGTTAGTTTAATAGAACAAGTAGGAGACATATTTAAAATATTTTTAGCAATATTAACAACAATATCAGTATTATTAATTATCGGAACAGCTTTAGTAGTAAAGATATCAAATACAGGAATGATGTATAGATAGAGGGGAGTTTATGATTGAGTTTTTAAGTTCTTGGGCGAAAGGATTAGGATTGGCAATTGTAGTTGTTTCAATATTAGAAATGATATTGCCAAATAATAAAACAAAAAAATATATAAGAATGGTAATGGGAGTATATATTTTATTTACAATAATATCTCCATTTATAAAAAATAAACAAACAATAGATGTAAGCAATTTTGAAATAGAAAAATATAATAATTATACATCAAGTTCAGGAAAAACAACACAAACATCAATGGATAAAAGAATAGAAGAACTATACATAGATAAATTAGAAAAAGATATAAGCAAAAAAGTAAAAGAACAAGGCTATGATATATTAAATTGTGATGTAGAAGCAAAATTAAATGATAGTGAGGAAGATTCAGAAATTTCAAAAATTAAATTGCAAGTAAAAAAGAATGAAAGCAATAAAATTAATGATGAATTAACATTAGAAAATAAAGTAGTAGAAGAAATACAAAAAATACGACCAATAAATACTAATATTATAGAAAGAGATAAAATTAATAAAAGTGAAAAAGTCACAAATGAAGATAAACAAAAGATAAAAAAATTTTTAATGGAAGAGTATGGGGTGAAGGAAAAATGCTTGGAAATAAATTAAAAAAATTAATAAATACAGAAGAGGAAAAACAAGAAGGAAATAATAAAAAGAAAATAGAAAATCTGGTATTTTTAGTAATAATACTTATAATAACAGTTGTAGCAATAAATGCAATTTGGAATGGAAATAGTAAAAAAAATAAAAAAGAAGAGAATAGTCAAAATTCAAAACAATTAGCTCAAAATATAAATAATACAGCAATAGAAACATCTAGTAGTACAAGTAAAGAACTAGAAAAAAATTTAGAAACAATATTATCTAGGATACAAGGGGTAGGAGATGTAAAAGTTTTTATTAATTATTCTGAATCTAGTGAAATTATACCAATGTATAATGAATCAGCGAAGAACAGTAATACAGAAGAAACAGATACCCAAGGTGGAATAAGAAAAATACAAGAACAAGATTCACAAAAAGAAATAATATATAAAGAAGAAAATGGAGAAAAAGTACCAATAACTAAGAAGGTGGTAGAGCCTAAGGTGCAAGGAGCAATAATTACGGCAAAAGGAGCAGGAGATGTAAATATTAAAACAAGCATAATTCAGGCAGTTGAGGCAGTAACTGGGTTAGCTACTCATAAGATACAGGTTTTTGAGATGAATTGATGTTTTTTAAATTAGTAGCTGGAACTTGAGTGATATTTATAATTTTTAAAAATTTTGGACTACTCATTCCATTCAGAAAGAATTGGTAAGGCTTTTTCATGAGCCTTTCTCACTCAGACCCCTTCATATTTCAGGTGCCGTGAGCATTCCTCATTCGAAAGCCTAACCAATTCTATTCTTCATTTCAATCGAACGCCCTAAATTTTTAAAAATTATAAATATCACTTAGTTCCAGCTACTCTATAATAGGAAAATAGGTTTATGGGTAAATCCTTTATAAAAAACCTAAATATAAAAAAGGAGAAAATGATATATGTAAAATATATCATAAAAAGTTTTATGAAAAAGTTATTAAAGAAAAATCAAGTAGTAGTATATGTGATTGCATTAATGTTAGTGGTTGCTGGATATCTGAATTTTACTACAAATAATGAACAAGCATTAGAAACAAGCTTACAAATGGAGTCGGACGATATGCAAATAGCAGATATTGGAGATGCTAAGTTAGCTAATAGTAATAATTTTGTTACAGGTAGTGCAGAGAATCAGGAAAAAAGGGAAGATGATGGTAAAAGTCAAAATAGTGCAGGAAATGTTATACAAGAAAATAGTATAGAGAAGACCGAAGAAAATACTAATAATGAAAATGTAACAAAAGAAAATGCAACGGTTCAAACGAATGGAGTAACTGCAAAAGAAACAAGCGATTATTTTGTGAAATCAAAACTTGAAAGAGATAAGATGTATTCACAAATGCTAGAAACATATGAAAATGTTTTAAATAGTAGTAATTCTTTGGAAACTCAAAAACAAAGTGCAAGTGAAGAAATAAAGAAAATTAATGAAATTAAAAATAGTATAATGGTATGTGAAAATTTAATATCTACAAAAGGTTTTAATAATAATATTGTATTTGTTAATGGAGAAAGTATAAGTATTATAATAGGTTCGGAGCAAGAACTAACAAAAGAACAAGTTGCTCAAATTCAAAATATTATTTCTAGGGAATTGAAGGCAAATATTGAAAATATACATATTTCACAAAAGAAACTTTAATAATATTAAGATTATTTCAAAATAGAGATATTGCAAAGGGAGTATAATTGGGGCTTAGTTAGCTCTATGATTATATTAAAAAAGTTTACACAAATTTTTATATATACTTATTTTCCCGTATAATTAGGTTCATAAATTAAAAAGTCTGAGAGAAATAAATTTGAAACTCTCAGTCTTTTTATGCAATTTTATTAGCCATAGTTCTTATATATTCCCCTAATTCAGTATCATTTAATTCTAATTCTATAATTAAATTACGCAATACATCACGCCTAGGCAAATCTTCTTCATTATCTATTCGCACATATTGTCTAAGGCTAATACCAAGTATTTCAGACATTTTTTCTTGAGTATAGTTTTTTTCCTTTCTTTTTTCTTTAATCATAAAATCACCTTAAATTTAACTTGAATTAATTATTGCATAAAAAAATTTAAAAATGTATTGACACTTTATGTCATAAAATATGAATATAAAATTATTTGAATTGACCATTTGGACCAATAGAAAAAAATAAAAAAATAATGTATAAATACAATAATAAAAATTACTTTTAAACTGAATGTAAAATAAAAATTATTAAAAGTACTATAAGTTTGTAGTTACAAGTTTAAAATAAATTTGATGTAAGGAGAAAAAACTTGAATAGTATAGAGATAATTCAAACAGGAATATATCTACCAAAAGTAAAAATAACAAATTCACAAATAGAAAAAAGCCTAAATTTAAAAGAGGGATATATTCAAAAAAGAACAGGAATAGAAAATAGATATTATGCAACAAAAGAAAGAATAGAAGATATTGCATATAATGCAATTAAAGAAATTTTTGTAAAAGATATAAAAAAAGAAGATATAGGTCTTATAATAACAGCAACAACATCAACTAATTTATTAATGCCGGGGATATCGAATTACTTACAAAAAAAATTAGAAATAGAAAAATGTATATGCTTAGATATTTTAGCTGGTTGTGGTGGATATATAAATGCATTTGATATTGCAAGGCTATATTTACAAAATAATTTAATAAAAAAAGCATTAGTAATTGGAGTAGATGTTTTATCTAAGAATTTAAAAGAAGATGATGTGGCAACTAGAGTTGTTTTATCAGATGGGGCAGGTGCAATTTTGCTTAGTAAGAGTCTAAATGAAAATAAGAAATATGAGTCAAATATAATTTCAGAAATAGATGAGAAAGAAATTTTAATAGCAAAAACAGATGATAAAATATATATGAATGGAAAAGAAATATATAAATATGCAGTAACAAAAACAATAGAAAATATAAATGAATTGTTGAAAAAAGCTAATGAAACGATAGAAAATATAAAATATATAGTGCCACATCAATCAAATATAAAGATAATAAATTCAATAGCAAATAGATTAAATATTGATACAAACAAAATGTATATAAATATTCAAAATAGAGGAAATACTTTTTGTGCAAGTATTCCAATGGCAATAAACGATATGATGAAGAATAATCTAGTAAAAAAAGGAGATAAAATAATTTTATTGGGTTATGGAGGAGGATTAAATACAGGAAGTATTTTAATAGAAATATAGAGCTAAGACAAAAGCTTGAGTTTTATTGCACAACAAAATAATTAGAATTATATTCGAAAATAACGAAATAGGAAAATTTATTAAACTAAATTTAACATAAAATATAAATGAAAAAAGTAAAGAAATTAAGAAAGGAAAAAAGAAAATGAAAAGAGCATTTTTATTTCCAGGGCAAGGAGCTCAAATAGTAGGAATGGGAAAAGATATATATGAAAAATATGAAATAGCAAGAAAAATATATGATGAAGCATCAAGAATATCAGGAATAGATGTAAAAAAAATATGTTTTGAAGGACCAGAAGAAGAATTGAATAAAACAGAAAATACTCAAATAGCAATATTAACAACAAGTTTAGCAATTTTAGAAGTATTAAAATCTCAAAATATAGATGCAGAAATAGCAACAGGATTAAGTTTAGGAGAATATGGAGCATTAATATATTCGAAGATTATAAGTTTTAAAGATGGAATAAAATTGATAAAACAAAGAGGATATTATATGTCAAATTTACTACCAAAAGAAGAATATTCAATGGCAGCAGTAATAGGATTAGAATCAAAAAAGATAGAAGAGGTATGCAAGGAAATTAGGAAAAATGGAAAATTTATAGTACCAGCAAATTATAATTGTAGTGTACAAACAGTAATATCAGGAGAAAGTTTAGCAATAGATGAAGCAATAGAAAAGCTAAGAGAAATAGGTGCAAAGAGAGTAGTAAAACTAAAAACAAGTGGACCATTTCATACAATAAAATTAGAAAAAGCAAAACAAGAATATAAAAAAGAACTAGAAAAGATAGAATTTAATAAAGGAAATGTGAAAGTTATAAAAAATATAGATGGAACTTATTATACTGAAAATGATAATATCTGCGAAATATTGGCTAATCACATAATAAGTCCTGTAAGATTTGATAAAACAATAGAATTAATGAATAAGGAAAATATAGAAGAATATGTAGAAATAGGACCAGGAAAGACACTAACTACATTTGTAAAAAAAGATAATAAAAGTGCAAAAACATTTAATATTAGTGCAGTAGAAGATTTAGAAAAATATATTGAATATGAAAATCAATGTAATACATAATTTTGAAAAAGGTTAAATGTATATAGCTGAAATAATATATAAAAATGAAAAAATATCATTAGTTAAGTAAATAAAATAAGTGATATATAATAAATATTTTTAATAAAAAATTAAATTAAGCAGAGTAAGAAGGAGAGAAAAACTTATGGAAGAAAATAAAACAATATTTATAACAGGTGGTTCAAGAGGAATAGGAAAAGAGATTGCTTTGAAATTTGCAGAAAATGGATACAATATAGTAACAAATTATGTTTCAGATAAAACAGATGTGGAAGGACTAAAAAAAGAATTTGAAGAAAAAGGAGTAAAATCACTAATAGTAAAAGCAGATGTAACAAGTTCAGAAGAAATAGAAAGTTTAGTAAAAAAAGCAATAGAAGAATTTGAAAGTATAGATGTATTGGTAAATAATGCAGGAATAACAAAAGACAATTTATTAATGAGAATGAATGAAGAAGAATTTAATAAAGTAATAGATGTAAATTTAAAGGGAACATATATAGTAACAAAAATAGTATCTAAATATATGATGAAAAAAAGAAAAGGAAATATAATAAATCTATCATCTGTTGTGGGAGTTGTAGGAAATGCAGGACAATGTAATTATTCAGCATCAAAAGCAGGAATAATTGGCTTTACAAAAAGTATAGCAAAAGAATTAGCATCAAGAAATATAAGAGCAAACGCAGTAGCACCAGGATTTATAGAAACAGACATGACAGCAGTATTAGGAGAAAATGTAAAAGAAAACATCTATAATCAAATACCATTAAAAAGAATGGGAACAGCAAGAGAGGTAGCAAATTTAGTTTATTTTTTAGGAACAGAAGAAAGCTCATATATAACAGGGCAAGTAATAAGCGTAGATGGTGGAATGACAATGTGCTAGGAGATGAGAGCTAATTTTTTATATAATAGAAAAGGTTTTAAATTAAAAAATATTAAGATAGTCATTTTATGAAAATAAAGTAATAATAAAACTGTAAAGACAGAAAAATATTTTTATTAATAAAAGAAAGGAAAAAACAATGGAAAGAAGAGTTGTTATAACAGGATTAGGAGCTTTAACTCCAATTGGAAATAATGTAGAAGAATTTTGGAAAGGCATTAAAGATGGAAAATGTGGAATAGATAATATAACATATTTTGATACAACTAATTTCAAAGTAAAATTAGCAGCAGAATTAAAAGAATATGATGCAGAAAAATATTTTGAAAAAAGAGAAGCAAAAAGATTAGATAAATTTTCACAATATGCTATGGTAGCAGCAAGAGAAGCGTGGAAAGATAGTGGATTAGACAAAGAAACAGAAGATATGGAAAGAGTAGGAGTAATAGTTGGTTCAGGAATAGGTGGAATTGAAACAATAGAGAATGAACATGAAAAATGTATGGAAAAAGGTCCTGATAGAGTATCTCCTATGTATATACCTATGGGAATATTAAATATGGCAACAGGAAATGTAGCAATAGACATAGGGGCAAAAGGTGAATCTATGGCAATGGTAACAGCATGTGCATCTGGAACACATTGTATAGGTGAAAGTTTTAGAATGATAAAACATGGATACCAAGATATAGTATTAGCAGGAGGAACAGAAGCTGGAATAACACCATTAAGCATAGCAGGTTTTACAAATATAAAAGCATTAACAAAATCAGAAGATAAAACAAGAGCAAGTATTCCATTCGACAAAGAAAGAAGTGGATTTGTTATGGGAGAAGGAGCAGGAATAATTATTTTAGAAGAATTAGAACACGCTAAGAAAAGAGGAGCAAAAATCTATGCAGAAATAGTAGGATATGGAGCAACCTCAGATGCATATCATATAACATCACCAGCACCAGGAGGAGAAGGTGGTGCAAGAGCTATGAAAATTGCTATGAAAGAAGCAAATACTAATCCAGAAGAGATAACATATATAAATGCACATGGTACATCAACACATCTAAATGATACATTTGAAACACAAGCAATAAAAACAGCATTAGGAGAAGAAAATGCGAAAAATGTAATGGTAAGTTCTACAAAAGGACATACAGGACATTTATTAGGAGCAGCAGGAGGAGTAGAAGCAATTGTATGTGCAAAAGCAATAAAAGAAGGATTTGTTCCTGCAACAATTAACTACAAAGTACCTGACGAAGAATGTGATTTAGATATAGTTCCAAATGAAGGAAGAAATGTAGGAATAAAATATGCAATATCAAATTCATTAGGGTTTGGTGGACATAATAGTAGTATATTATTAAAAAAATATGAAGATTAGTGATTAATTTCTATAAAAATAATTATACAATATTATTAATAATCTTTAAGAATACTTTAAAAATTAACTTAAATATATTAAAGAATTTTCAAAAATAAAAAGAAAGAGGCTAGTTATAAATTTGTTATATATAAATTTATAATTAGACTGTATGAGGAAATATAGATATGGAATATAAAGAAATAAAAAAATTAATGGATGATATGGGAGAATCAAAACTAGATTCATTAGAGATAGAATTTCCAGAAGGAATAAAAATTAGTATGAAAAAAGGAGAAAATAATAAAACAACAAAAATAGAACCTTATGTAATAGAAGCTAGTGCTCCAATGACAGTTCCTATCATAAAACCAAATGAAGAAACTAGTATAGTAAAAGTTGAAAACAATGCAAAAGAAGAAAATTATAAAATTATAAAATCACCAATGGTAGGAACTTTTTATGCTAGTTCAGCACCAGATAAAGAACCATTTGTAAAGGTGGGAGACAAAGTACATAAAGGGCAAGTAGTATGCATAGTAGAAGCAATGAAATTAATGAACGAAATAGAATCAGAATATGATGGAGAAGTAGTTGAAATTTGCATGAACAATGAAGATATTGTAGAATATGGAGCAGAATTGATTAAAATAAAGTAGAAGGTTAAATGAAATAAATAAAATATATCTTGATAAGTATATTAAAATGAAAATAATAGAAATAGATAGTAAAAATATAAGGTAAGAAAATACAGAAAAGTTAAAATTAAATATAATAAACAATTAATATTAGCATTATTAGTAGTAGATGTATTATATAATGACCAAATTTATATAATATAAATTTAACTAAGAAGAAAGAGGGAAAAAGATGTTAAATAAAGAAGAGATAAAAAATATAATTCCACAAAGAGAACCTTTCTTGATGATTGATGAGGTTGAACAATATGTTCCTGGGGAAAGTTGCACAGCATATAAAAATGTAAGCAAAGAGGAATATTATTTTAAAGGACATTTCCCAGGAAACCCAATAATGCCAGGAGTATTAATAGTAGAAGCATTAGCTCAAACAGGAGCAGTAGCAATTTTATCAATGGAAGAAAACAAAGGAAAAAATGCATTATTTGGAGGAATAGATAAACTTAGATTTAAAAAGCAAGTAATACCAGGTGATAGATTAAAATTAGAAGTTAAAATAATAAAAAGAAAGGGACCAATTGGCATAGGAGAAGCAATAGCAACTGTTGAAGGAAAAATCGCAGTAAAAGGAGAATTAACATTTGCAATAGTATAAGATTAAGGTATTGAATTTTGGACATTTATATTATTAAAGAAATACTTTAATGCACATCAATTTTAAAAATATGTAGTAAATAAATAAAAATTGCATATAATAGTAATATACTTATTATATATTACTTGACATTTAAGATATAAAGATAGTATAATAAGTATAATCGAATCGTGGTGTTTCACTACCATATAAAATGAGAAAGTTATAAATCGGGTGTTTCACAACCTTATAAATGAGAAAGTTATAAATCGGGTGTTTCACAACCTTATAATTGAGAAAGTTAAAATCAAGAGAAGGTATCTAAGTGATATACTTCTCTTATTTTGGAATGGAGATAAAAATGAAGTTGAATTTATATATTGTAAGTGATAAATACATAAAATATTTAAGACAATTTGATGATAAGATTTATGATAATAAAGAAGAAAATAGAATTCATGAAAGAAAGTATTTGGGAATAGTATTAGCTATAAATAATTTTAATTATTACATTCCAATGTCATCACCCAAAAAATCGGATTACATAGATTTTGAAAATAAGATAATTAGAAATGATACAAAAACAATAATAAGAATACACGATGGAGGACGTTTATATGGAACTTTAAGAATAAGCAATATGATACCAGTACCAATAACAGAATTAGAACCATATATATTATCAAGAGAAAACGATTTGAAGTATAAAGAAGTAATATTAGGAGAATTGAGATATATAAGAAATAACAGTGACAAAATTGTAAAATATGCAAAGATAGTATATAATCAAAAAGTTAAAAATATTGATATAGGTTATATAAAAAATACAGTTGATTTTAAACTATTAGAAGAAAAGTTAAGGCAATGGAACATAGAAAGCAATTAAAAAATATGGCTTGACAAACTAAAATTAATAATATAATATATATTTATAAAAAACAAAAGAGGAGACTATTATGAAATTGAATATGGCTAAAACCCTTGCGAGAGTACACACACACACACAATACATTTAATGAAAAATAAAAAATATAATAAATTAATAAATAGAGAGAACAATAACAAAAGCCTATAATTAGGTTTTTTGTTATTGTTTTTTGCGTTTAAAAAAGAATATAAAAAGGAAAGGTGGAAAAACAAATGATTAAAAAATTTACTAAAAGAGAGAAAGGAATTACATTAATTGCATTAGTGATAACAATAATAGTGCTATTAATTTTAGCAGGAGTGAGTATAGCAATGTTAGCGGGAGATAATGGAATAATGACACAGGCAAAAGCTGCTAAGATATCAACAATGTTATCAACCTATAAAGAAGAATTAGAATTATATAAGACAGAAAAAAGAACAGAAAATACAAATTTTTTAGATAGCAGTTTAAACGCAGGAAAGAACAGTTTATTATATAATACTCAAAAAGAAAATGAGAAAGGAAATATAAAAACAGTTATCACACAGCTAGATGAAGAATATATAGAAAAAATAGAAATAATAAAAGGAGAACTATTAATTAATACAAAAAACAAGCAGGAGTTAGAAATTGCCAGAGGGTTAGGAATAAAAGTAAATCCATACGAAATAATAAATGGAGAATTAACATCATCAGATGGAAACTTATTACTGGTGGATAATAATGGAACATTAACAATACCAGATAGTGTAACTAAAATAGGAGAAGGAGCATTTGCAAATGTAAGTGGACTAAAAACAATAATAATACCTGGAACAGTGAAAGAAATCTGCAATAAGGCATTTTCAAACAATGCTACATTAGAAAAAGTTATAATAAAAGATGGAGTAGAGAAAATAGGCGATGAAGCATTTAGGGAATGTATGAAGCTAAAAGAAATTAATTTACCAGATAGCATAAATTATATTGGACCTCTAGGTTTTTACTATTGTACAAATTTAAAAGAAATTACCATTCCACCTAAAGTTGAAAATATTCAAATATATACTTTTTGCCGGTGATTATAATTTAGAAAAAGTAGTAATTAGTGAAGGAGTAAAGCAAGTAGAAAGCTATGCATTTAAGGATACTAATTTTACAAATATAGTTATACCATCTACTCTTCAAAAAATCGAAAAAGGAATATTCGATAGAAACAAAAAATTAAAAGATATAACTATAAAAAACGGAGCAAACTTTATATATGAAAATGGAATGCTAATGGAAAAAAATAAAGAAAATATATTATTTATTTCTAGTAGTTATTTAAATAATAAGACACAATTTTTAATTCCAGAAGGAGTAAAAAAGTTCAATGCAGATATTAGAGATTACAAGAATATAAAAAAGATAATAATTCCTTCATCATTAGAAGAATTCTTAAAAGCTATTGATTTGCCAGAAACAATAGAAGAAATAGAGGTTTCACCACAAAACAAGAAATTTTCAGTATCTAAAGAAGATAAAATATTATATACAAAAGATAAAAAAGAAATTATAGCATGTTATTCTAAAGAAGAAAATATTAATATAGATCCAAATAATAATATAGGTTTTTTAACATTAAATGATTGGTCTTTTGTTTTAGCTACAAATGCAAAAAGAATAACATTACCAGATAGCTTAATAAGTATTGGAGCAGAAGTATTTGAAAATAATCAAAAATTAGAAGAACTAGTAATAGGAAAGAATGTTTCAAATATAAATCCAATATTCAAATATTTGAATTATAATGGAACTGTAATAATAAATCCAGAAAATAATTATTATACAATAGAAAATAATGTATTATATAATAAAACAAAAAGCAAATTAATAGCAGTATTAGAAGAAATAAATGGAGAATTTAATATTGAAAATACAGTAAAAGAGATAGGAGCAAATGCATTTCATAATCAGTATAAAATGACATATGTAAATATACCAGCTTCTGTTAATACCATAGGAGCAGCATTTAATTATTGTAAATTCGATAGAATTGATATACCAGAAAGTGTTGAGGAAATAAGTGATTTTTGTTTTACATCAAATCCATATTTAGATAAGATAATAGTACACAAAAAAGAAAATTCAATTCCAGGAGCACCATGGGGAGCAGTGAAAGGAATGAAAGTAGTTGAATGGAAATAAATATTTAAAATAGTTAATTATAGAAATCTGATAGTAAAATTCGATTTTATCTATTAGATTTTTATTTGTGCGACAGGCATGTCATTTAGCTAATCGGTGAAAGTCCGTATTGGAGGTACGTATCGCCAACCAATTAGAGAAACACAAGCTGTCCATCGTGAGGTGGAAGTGGAGGAAGTGTGTATCAAAATCATGGCTCGATGTACAAGAACTTGATATTAAGGCTGTACAAGAGGGTAAGGCTACAAAACAAGTCAAAGCCCAAAAGATATGCGTAAACTTGTATAGTAAATCAAGCGAGTAAATGAAGAAAGTTAAATGGCTTACCCTGTGAGATCTTGTGGACATAAAGTAGTTAGGAAACGACGAGGAGTACATAGAACAAAATATGGTCGAAAAAGGTTTATCACAAGAAGTCAGCAGAGGTCATAGTAGAAAAATTTTTTTTCGAAGGACTGAACAATTTGTAGTGTTTTCACTACCAAAATTTAGTGATAGATAAAAGTTAGAATGTGTTAATGAGGAGAGTATGAGCGTATCTCAGAGGGTTACTCAAAATCAATGATTTATCTATCTACGGAAAGGAAAAGAGAAAACAGATATGGAACTTTTAGAAGAAATACTTAACCCAAATAATTTGAACAAGGCATATAAGAAAGTAATATCAAACAAAGGAGTAGCAGGAGTTGATGGAATAACAGTAGAAGAAGAAATTGATTATCTAAAAGAAAATAAAGATAGAATAATGAATCAAATAAGGAAAAGAAGATATAAACCACAACCAGTAAAAAGAGTTCAAATACCAAAAGAAAATGGCAAGATGAGAAATCTAGGAATACCAACAGTAACAGATAGAATAATACAACAAGCAATAGTACAAGTAATAAGTCCAATATTTGAAAAACAATTTAATGATAATAGTTTTGGATTTAGACCAAATAGGAGTTGTGAACAAGCAGTAATAAGGGCATTAGAATATTTAAATGACGGGTATGAATGGATAGTTGACATAGACTTAGAGAGGTTCTTTGATACAGTAAATCAAGATAGATTAATAACAATAATAGGGAAGACAATAAACGATGGAGATGTAGTATCATTGATAAGAAAATATCTAAGTGCAGGAGTAATGGAAAAAGGGATTGTAAAAGCAACAAAAATAGGAACACCACAAGGAGGAAATCTAAGTCCATTGCTTAGCAATATAATGTTAAATGAACTTGACAAAGAATTAGAAACAAGAGGATTAAACTTTGTAAGATATGCAGATGACTGTATAATACTTGTAAAAAGTGAAAAAGCAGCAAACCGAGTATTAAAATCAATAACAAAATATATTGAGAAGAAACTAGGATTAAAAGTAAATGCAGAGAAAAGCAAAGTAACAAGACCAACAAAAACAAAATACTTAGGATTTAGCTTTTGGATGTCAAAATGTGGAAAATGGAAGCCAAAACCACACCTAAAATCTTATCAAAAATTAATAAGGAAATTAAAACAAATAACAGACAGAAGTTGGAGTATTAGCCTAGATAAAAGAATAAAGAAAATAAATTATTTAATAAGAGGTTGGATAAATTACTTTAGAATAGCAAATATGAAGAATAAAATAATAAAAATAGATGAGCATTTAAGAACAAGAATAAGAGTGATAATATGGAAACGATGGAAAAAAATAACAAAAAGGCAAAGAGCACTAGAACAACTAGGAGTAAAAACAGAACTAGCTCATAATATAGCTTGTTCAAGAAAAGGATATCAGTTAATCTGTAAGACCGATTGGTTAAAATTTGCTATTAATATAGAGAGGTTAAGAAAAAGAGGTCTAGTATCTCTACTAGACCAATATACAAAGGTACATATTGAATGTACAAATTGAACCGCCACTTGCGAGAACCGCTTGAGTGGTGGTGTGAGAGGGAATAAATAAAATAATTATTTATTCTCTACTCGATTATATAAAAGTTAAAATTATAAAAAATCTAACATCAAATTTTTCCAAAATGTTGTATTTTAAAAAAATATTGGTATAATTATATATGGACGATTTTTACGAAAGGGAGGATTTTTATGTTAAAAAAAGTAGCAATATTAGCAAATGGAGGAGATGTATCAGGATTTAATGCTGTAATAAGAGCAATAGTAAAAACAGCAGAAAACCATGGTATAGAATGTTATGGAATAATAGATGGATACAATGGACTATTAAAAAAAGATTTTGAATTATTGTCAACAGCAGGAGACGGAGATGCAAAAGGAATATTACCAAAAGGTGGTTCAATAATAGGTTCATCAACAAATGCAAATGTATTTAATTATAAAGTAATAGACGAAGAAGGAAATGTTGAATATAAAGATTTATCAGATATATGTGTACAAAATATTAAAGAAGCAGGATTTGACTGTATCTTTACATTAGGAGGAGATGGAACACAAAAATCTGCAAGAGATTTTTCAACAAAAGGAGTTAATGTTATAGGTGTACCAAAAACAATAGATAATGATGTAGCTTGTACAGAAATAACATTTGGATATAATACAGCGGTATCAGTAGCGATGGAAGCAATAGATAGACTTCATACAACAGGAGAAACACACCACAGAATAATGGTATTAGAAGTAATGGGAAGATATGCAGGATGGATTGCTCTAGAATCAGCAATAGCAGGAGGAGCAGATGTTGCATTAATACCAGAAATACCATATGATATAGAAAGTGTTGCAAGAAAAATAGAAAACAGAAAGAAAAGAGGAAAAAGCTTCAGCGTAGTAGTAGTAGCAGAAGGAGCAAAACCAAAAGATGGAGAAATAACAATAGCAGGAACAAGAGACAACGGAGCAGGAGTTGACAACACAAAACTAGGAGGAGTAGGAGAAATAGTAGCAAAACAACTAGAAAAACTAACAGGCCTAGAAGCAAGAAATACAACACTAGGATATATGCAAAGAGGAGGAACACCAACAGCATATGACAGAGTATTATCAACAAAATACGGAGTAAAAGCAATGCAACTAGCACTAGAAGGAAAATTTGGAACAATAGCAGTCCTAAAAAACGGAAAAGTAGACTCAGCAACCCTAGAAGAAGTAGTAGGAAACAACACAAAAATAGGAGCAGTATCAGGAAACACACAAGAAAGCAACATAAGAAAAGTAACAATGGACCACGACTTAGTAATAACAGCAAGAAATATAGGTATAAATCTAGGAGATTAGCTACAAGAATAAAAAATTACTAAAAAAGATAAAAAAGTCACAGTAAGTTACAAAAATACTAATCAATTAATTTTAAAACAATATATAATAAATAATTTATACAAAGTTTAAAACTAAAATTAATAGCAAAAAAACACACAAAACTTCAACCAGAATACCAAATACAAATCAAATAAAAAACTAAAAAATAAAAAAAGCAAACCAGAATTGCTATAAAATAGCAATAAAAACCAAAAAATAGTAGAGTAGTTAAAAGCTAAATATATAAAATTTTAAGGTTTATGTGCGACTGGAATAATTTTAGAAATTCTTTGCAAAAATTTTGGGTAATGTTCGAGTGGTCACTTTTTATAAAAGTGACCAGCACAGAAAGGGTACCAAAAATTTTGCATAGAAATTCTTAAATTATGAAAGAAGCCATAAACCTTAAAATTTTATATATTTAGCTTTTAACGGCTTAGACATTATCACAAAACCACCATCAAATCCCACCAATTATTACAATTATATTACATTCCAAAAAAATATTGTTATCCAAAAAAAATATTGCTATAATCAACTTATATAATATAAATACGAAGGAGGAGTCGTTATGTTAAAATCAAACGTAGCATGGAGTACAAATAAAGACAGTTATACACAAGGAAAGGAATCTGCACAAAAAGCAGTAGTAGACCTAATCCAAACAAAAGTAGCATTCTTATACACATCAGTAGACTGTAACATAGAAAAAGTATTAGAAGGAGCAAAATCAGAACTAGGAACAGCACCAATAATAGGATGCACATCAAGTGGAGGAATAATCACACCAGGAGGCTTCATAACATCAGAAAACGGATTCACAGGAATAATGGGAATAGGAGACCCTAACATGGCAGTTGGAGTAGCAGGAGCACCAAGAGGAGAAGACCCAAGAGCAACAGCAAGAAAAGTAGCAAAAGAAGCAATGGCAAAAGTAGGAACAGACAAAGCACCAAGTTACTATTATATGGTGGCATCACCTGGGGAAGAAGAACAATATGTAAAAGGAATAGCAGATGTAATAGGAGAAGTTCCATTCTCAGGAGGAAGTGCAGCAGATAATACTGTTGAAGGAAAATGGAAAATCTTCACAAATGACCAAATCTTTTCAGATGGTGTTGCAGTAGCATTTTTCTATACAAATACACCAATTGAAAATGAATTCACAGGAGCATACCATGAAACAACAAATTCAGGGATAATTACAAAATTAAAAGGAAAAAGAACATTAGTAGAAATAGATGGAATTCCAGCAATTAAAAAATATGCAGAATGGACAGGAAAAAAAGAAAAAGATTTAATGGGAAGCAATTTATTATCAGCAACAATAACAGAACCATTAGGAGTAAAAGATAGATTAGGCGATTTAATAGCAATTCGTCACCCTATGTTTGGAAATGAAGATGGTTCAATGAATATAGGAAATGATATGGCTGTAAATACTGCTATAATTCAAATGCAAGGAAGTGTTGATGAATTAATAGAGGGTGCAGCTAAAACAGCTAAAAAACTACAAAAAAGATTACCTGGTAAAGCAGGAGCATATTTATTTATTCACTGCGGAGGAAGAAAACTAGCAATTGGAGATAGAATAGGAGAAGTATCAGATGCAATTAAAAAAGTAGTAGGAGATACACCTTTTATAATGGCATTTACATTCGGAGAATATGGAGATACTGACCATTCTGGAAATACTTGTGGAGGCTTAATGCTTTCAGATACAGCATTTTGTGAATGAAGAGATGGGGAAAAACCACAAGACGAAGAAATAAAATATGAATGTACTATAACAAAATATAAAGATGCAGAGGTTATGGTATGTAAAAATATAAATTCAAGTAAAAGGGAGGAAGCAACTATGAAAAACTTAATTGGTTATGAATGGAGAGAAGCTTCTAATGGAGCAAAAATTGAGGTTGTAAATCCAGCAACTCAAGAATTGCTAGAAACAGTACCAAATGTAAATGAAGAAGATGTAAATGAAGCAGTAAAAGTTGCAGTTCAAGAACAAAAGAAATGGGAAAAAGTTTCTATATATGAAAGAGCAGAAATATTATATAAATTTGTTGACTTAGTAGAAGAAAACAAAGAAAGGTTGGCTACTTTATTATCTAACGAAACAGGTAAACCAATAAAAGAAGCAAGAGGAGAAATAGCAAATGTTAGAATAGGTGTAAGAGGATTTGTAGAAAGAGCAAAACATTTATATGGAGAAAGCATACCAGCAGGAACAGAAGCTGGACAAGAAAAAACAATGCAAATAACAAAAAGATATCCAATAGGTGTAATTGCTGCAATAATACCATTCAATTTCCCAAGTGACTTATTCTGCCAAAAAGTGCCACCAGCATTAATGATGGGAAATAGTATAATAGTAAAACCATCAAATTATAACCCATTAACATTAATAGAATATGTTAAACTAATGATAGAAGCAGGAGTACCAGCAGGGTGTATTCAAATACTAACAGGAGATGGACCAACAGTAGGTCAAGCCTTAGCAAGACATCCAGGAGTTCATTTAGTATCATTAACAGGAGGAACAGCAGCAGGAATACAAACAATGGGAACAGCATCAAAAAATTTAACACATGTTATGCTTGAACTAGGTGGAAATGATGCATTTATTTTCTTAGAAGATGGAGATATGGATTTAGCAGTAAAAGAAACTATCTGGGGAAGACTATATAATGGTGGTCAAGTATGTTGTGCAAGTAAAAGATTCTTAATACACAATTCAAGAAAACAAGAATTTATAGAAAGAATGAAAGAAATAATTTCAAAATTAAAAGTTGGAGACCCAATGCAAGAAGATACAGATATGGGACCAATGATAAATATAAATGCTGCAAAAAGAATAGAAGAGCAAGTAAATCAATTAGTATCAGAAGGAGCAAAAGTAGTATGTGGTGGAAAAAGAGAAGATGCATATTATTATCCAACAATACTAGATAATGTAACAAAAGATATGGAAGTTGCAAAAGATATGGAAATATTTGGACCAGTAATATCAGTAATCGGATTTGATACAGAAGAAGAAGCAATAGAAATTGCAAATCAATCTTCATATGGATTATGTGGCTCAGTAATATCAAAAGATTATTCAAGAGCAATGAAAATAGCTGATAAACTTGAATGTGGAGGAGCAGTAGTAAATGGAGCAAGCTTTTATCGTTCATTTGAAATGCCATTTGGAGGATGGAAACATTCTGGAATAGGAAATGAAGGAGTATTATCTACATTACAAGAAATGTCAAGAGTAAAAACAATAGTATTAAAGAATATCTTATAAATAGAGTTTTCAAAAATAAATTTCAAATATTAAATTTATCTTTGAATTATGCCTAGAAAGTAGAAAATTTATAAAGTTTTCTAAAAAATAAAATATAAATATGTCGCATATTGAATATTTTATATGCGACATATAAATTTAATTAAAATATTCAAAAGACAAGAAATAATAAGCAAAAAAGGAGAAGAATATGGATAAAAATAAAAAGATAATTATTGCTATAAGCTCAATTGTGATTGTAGCTATAATATGTATTGTAGCATTTTTTATGATAAAAAATAATGGAAAAGTTCAAGAAGGAGATAATAAAAGCTCAAAATTAAGTCAAGTTTATGAGAAAATGAATGAAAAATTAGTATATACATTTACTGCAACTTTAAATGATGAAAATACAAAAACAGTAAAGAGAAAAAATGACAAAGCTCGTATAGACTTAAACTTAGATGGAGAGAAATCAACAGATATTATAAAAGATGGAAATACATATTTAGTAATGGAAGAAGAAGAAAAAGTTTATAAATATCAAAATAATGATATAGAACTTGCTGAACTATTAATAGACATGAAAGAAACAATAGAAAGTCAAAATCCTCAAAAAAGTAAAGAGGAAATAGATGGGAAAAAATATGAATGTGAAGAATATAAAGATGTATCAGACTTTTTATTAGTTGAAGAAGCAGAAGATGAAAGCACTGTAAGTACTAAATTTTATTTCAAAGGAAATAACCTAGAATATATAAAAACAAAAGTAAATGACAAAGAAGAATTATTAAAAATAAATATTTCATATGATGATATATCAGAAAATGAATTTGAAATACCAGAAGAATATGAATTATTATAAACAAGGAGGAACAAAAGAAATGGCAATTAAATTTGTATTAAATGAAACATCATATTTTGGAGAAAAAGCAAGAGATGTTTTACCAGAAGAAATAAAGAAAAGAAATTTTAAAAAAGTATTTTTAGTAAGTGACAAAGCTTTGGTAGAAGCAGGTGTTACAAAAAAAGTTGAAGAAATATTAAAAGAAGCAAATATAGAATATACATTATATGATGAAATAAAACCAAATCCAACTATAAAAAATGTAACAGATGGAGTAAATGCTTGTAAAAAATCAGGAGCAGATGTAATTGTAGCTGTTGGTGGAGGTTCAAGTATTGATACATCAAAAGGAATATCAATAGTAATGACAAATCCAGACAGAGCAGATGTAAGATCATTAAATGGATTATCAAATACTGTAAATAGAGGAATGCCAATTATAGCATTACCAACAACAGCAGGAACAGCGGCTGAAGTTACAATAAACTATGTAATAACAGACGAAGAAAGAAAAGTAAAAATGGTATGTGTAGACCCTAATGATATTCCAATAGTTGCAATAGTAGATTCAGACTTAATGGCATCAATGCCAAAATCATTAGCAGCAGCAACAGGAATGGACGCATTAACACACGCAATAGAAGGATATATAACATTAGCACACAATGAAATGTCAGATATGTTCCATTTAAAAGCAATAAAAATGATATTTACAAATTTAGAAAAAGCAGTAAACGAAAAAGACCAAAAAGCTATAAATGTTATGGGAATGGCTCAATATATTGCTGGTATGGGATTTTCAAATGTAGGACTTGGAATTTGTCATTCAATGGCACATCAATTAGGAGCAGTATATGATACACCACATGGAATTGCAAATGCTATGCTATTACCAACAGTTTTAGAGTATAATGGAGAGGTATGCTATGAAAGATATCGTGATATACTAATAGAATTAGGATATCCAGCTGGAAATTACACAAAAGAAGAGCTTATAAAGACTTTGGTAGAAAGAGTAAGAGACTTAGGAGAAGATGTTGGTATAACTCAAACAATAAAAGATTACGGAGCAAAAATGGAAGATTTACCTATGCTTTCAGATAAAGCAATGGAAGACCCATGTAAACCAGGAAATCCAAGAGAAACATCAAAAGAGGATTTTATTGCATTATATAAAAAAGCTATGTAAGGGTAAATTAAATAAAATTTAATACAATGAAAATAACAGTTATTTAATAAAAATTATATTTAAACTAAATTAAAAAAATTCTACATATAATAATTATGTGGAATTTTTTGTTTGCTTTTATTATTGTATAGGAAAAATCAACTTTTATCTTGAACATATAATTTTTCAATATACAATAATAAAAGTGACCTTTAAGAAGAACAGTGATGGTCTTTTTATTGTAGTTTTGCTACTTTCCTTATTATTCAGAAAAGTCCAATTATAGTTTATAAAATTTGATATAAAAAATTTAAAATTTTAAACAAAAAAGTTTTACCATAAAGTTTTTAAATTATGTAAAATAAATCAAAAAACTTTATTAATGAAGAGTTTTGTCGAATTTTGACGAAAAGTTTTCTTTGACTAACACTTACAAATATGATAAAATAGAAAACGCGAAAACAAAAGAATGGGGAGATATAATGGAGTTTTTTGAAGATATTTATCAAAGATTAATGACATATGATAAAACTGCGTTATCTATTGTTATTATTTTTTATACTATTATATGGACAGTTTTAAATATTAAACTATACAAACAACTATTAGATATTGATATTAGTAAGAAAAGAAAAACTGTATGGTTTTTATTAGTAGCTATAAGTATATCTTTTGGAAAAATAATGTTTCCATCATATGTATATAAGATTGTTAATTTAGTATTATTTCCTATAATAACAAATTTAGTTTTAAAAGTAAAAATGGAAAGATGTTTAGTATTACAACTTATTGATTATATGGCAATATTTGTTATAGAATTATTATTCAATCAAAACTTATCTAAGATATTCGGAATAGATAGTTATTTTGAAGGAATGTGCATACCAGCATATCGTTTAATAATGGTAGGTAATATATTAATAGTCGAATACATAGTATATCGCATTATGAAATGGAAGAATGTAGTAATTGATTTTCCAAAAGTCTTAACTACAAAACAAAGAGCAACAATAATTATTTCATGTATAATGGGTCTAATGGTAATTACAGGTAAAAGCTTAGATATTATAAGATTTAAAGATACTTTTCATTATATAATGTTTATCATAGATACTACTTTTATAGTATTAACATTTATACTAAGTATGAAACATATTATGAATATATCAATAGTAGAAAAAAGAAATGAAGAAATTGAAGAACTTGAATTATACAATCAAAATTTAAATGAATTGTATGATAATGTAAGAGCATTTAGACATGATTTTGGAAACATTGTTCAAGCTATGGGTGGTTATATAAAGGCCGAAGATACTAAATCTTTAAAAGTTATGTATAAGGATTTATTAAATGAATGTCAAGAAAACAATGAATTAGAACTATTAAACCCAGAATTAATAAATGACCCAGCGATATATAATATAATTAACCATAAATATAATAAAGCTAAAAAAGAAAAAGTAAAAATGAATATAGAAATTTTATCAGATATAGGAAATTTAAAAATTGATACATATGAACTTTCTAGAATGTTAGGAATACTTTTAGATAATGCAATAGAAGCTGCTAAAAAGGGAAAAGAAAAAATCGTTGAATTGAAAATTGTTAAAGAAATGAAATATAATAGAGATGTAATGATAGTGAAGAATACATATAATAATGAAAGACTAGATATAAAGAAATTGTATGAAAAAGGTTATACAACAAAACAAGAAAGTGAACAGAAACATGGACTAGGTTTATGGGAGGTTCAAAAAATAATTAATAGAAATGATAATTTACGATTAGCTACATCAATAGAAGGAGAATTCTTTAAACAACAATTAAATATATATGAATGTGCTTAAACATTTCTTGTTTTTTATTGAAAAATATTATATATTATTAAATATATAATATTTTTTTGTATTAAAATATATTACACATTCCTAATTATAGGAAAAAGGAGGAGATTATGGCAGAAGTAAAGTGGACAAAGGAACAAGCACAAGCTATAAATGAGAAAGGTTCAAATATATTAGTAGCTGCTGCTGCTGGAAGCGGAAAAACAGCAGTTCTAGTAGAAAGAATAATAAATAAAATAATAAACGAAAAAATAGATATAGATAAATTGTTGGTAGTTACATTTACAAATGCAGCTGCCTCAGAAATGAGAGAAAGAATATTAGATGCAATATATAAAAAGCTAGAAGAATATCCTGAAAATGAAAACTTACAAAGACAAATAACTTTAATAAATAAAGCAAGTATTTGTACAATAGATTCATTTTGTTTAGAGGTAGTAAGAAATAATTTTTTTGAATTAGACAATATATCACCTAATTTTAGAATTGCAGATACAACAGAAATAGAATTACTAAAACAAGAAATAATAGAAGATATATTTGAAGAAAAATATGAAAATCAAGATGAAGATTTTTCAAAACTTATAAATACATATACAAGTTATAGAGATGATGCACCATTAAAAGAATTAGTATTAAAAATATATTCATATATACAAAGTAGTCCTTTTCCAGAAGAATGGTTGAATGAGAAAATAGAAATGTTTAATTTGAAAGATAAATTAAATGAAGATTTTAGTAAAACACCATGGGGAAAGATATTATTAAAAGAAATAGAAGAAGAAATTATAGATGATATAAAAGCGTTAGAAGATATAAAAAAAGAATTAGATTTTGATTCTGAACTAGAAAATTTTTCACAGGTTATAAGAAATGATTTAGATTTCCTAAAAGTCTTACAAGAAAATATAGGTAATTGGGATAAATTATATGAAATATATAATAATATAAATTTTGTTTCTTGGCCAAGGAAAAAGATAGAATCAGACTTGAAAGAATATGCTAAAAATGTAAGAGATGATGTAAAAAAGAAATTTTCTTCAAAATTAAGTAAAATATTAATATGTAATTCAGAAGCAGCAAATCAAGATATATTTGATATGTATGAAATTTTATTAAAATTAAAAAATCTGATATTAGAATTCGGAAAAGAATTTTCTAAAAGAAAAAGATTAAAAAATATGGTTGATTTTAATGATATAGAACATTTAGCCTTAGATATTTTAATAAAAAAACAAGATGATAAAATAGAAATTACAGAGGTTGCAAAAAGATATCAAAATAAATTTATAGAAATTGCAATAGATGAATATCAAGATAGTAACTTAGTCCAAGAATATATATTAACATCAATATCGAATGATAATAATATTTTTATGGTTGGAGATGTAAAACAAAGTATATATAAATTTAGACAAGCTATGCCAGAGTTATTTATAAGTAAATATAAATCTTATAAAAACAAGGAAAGTAAATCAGAAGAGGATAATTTAAAGATACAATTATTCAAAAATTTCAGAAGTAGAAAAAATGTATTGGATTTTACTAATTTGATATTTGAAAATATAATGAGTGGAAATTTAGGAGACATAGAATACAATCAAGAAGAATATTTAAATTTGGGTGCAGACTATAAAGAAATAGAGCAGAATTTAAAAACAGAAATAGATATAATAAACTTAAAAGGTAGTGAAAAAGACGAAGAAGAAAATGGAAATGAAATATTAGAAGAGGAAGAAGATTTTGAGAGATTAGAAAATATTCAAGTAGAAGCTAGATTTGTTGCAAATAAAATAAAAGAATTAATACAAAATAAATTTCAAGTTTTTGATAGAAAGATAAACGATTTTAGAGATATAAAATATAAGGATATAGTAGTTTTATTGAGGTCAACAAAAACCTCAGCACCAATATTTGAAGAAGAAATAATAAATCTTGATATGCCAGTATTTTCAGATAGTTCACAAGAATATTTAGATTCGATAGAAATTGAAAATATAATGAGTTTATTAAGAATAATAGACAATCCAATACAAGATATTCCTCTCGTAACGGTTTTAAGGTCAAACATAGGAAAATTTACAGATGATGAATTAGTAGAAATTCGTTTATCTGATAAATATGATAATTTTTATAATGCAATGCAAAAAGCAAAAATTAATGTAGGTAAGAACTTACAAGAGAAAATAGAGAAATTTTTGAGTAACTTAGAAAAGTGGAGAAAAGAACAAGAATATTTAGCCCTAGATGAGTTTATTTGGAAACTATATTCAGATACAGGTTATTATAACTATGTTGGATTAATGCCTAATGGAGAACTTAGACAGGCAAACTTAAAAATGTTATTTGAAAGAGCTAAACAATTTGAAACAGCTAGTTTCAAAGGCTTATATAATTTTATAAATTTTATAGAAAAGTTAAAACTAAGTAGTGGAGACTTAGGTTCAGCAAAATTAATAGGCGAAAATGATGATGTTATTAGAATTATGAGCATACATAAGAGTAAAGGTTTGGAATTTCCAGTAGTTTTTTTATCAAATACAGGTAAACAATTTAATTTGATGGACTTAAATAAAAATGTTTTATTACATCAAGAACTTGGAATAGGGGTAAAATATATAAATTATGATAAACAAGTTCAATATGATACTTTAAGTAAATCAGCAATTAGAAGCAAAGTATTTACAGAAACACTTTCAGAGGAAATGAGAATTTTGTATGTAGCATTAACTAGATCAAAAGAAAAATTATACATTACAGGAACAATGAATGATTATGAAAAAGAAATAGAAAAAATGGGCATACAGGTAGAAAGATATTCAAAAAATAAAAACAAAATAAATCAAATATTAATAAAAAAATATAAGAAATATTTAGATTGGATAAATTTAGTTTATTTATATGAAAAAGGGAATACTAAAAATTTAATAGAATATAATGTGCTGGAAAAAGAAGAAATTATAAAAAAATGCAAAAAGATAGAACAAGAAGAAATAGATGTAGTAAAAATATTAGAAGAACATAAAAAAGATAAAGAAGAAATTAAAAAGATAGAAGAAAAATTAAATTTTGAATATAAACACAAACTTGCAACTACAATACCAACAATGTCATCAGTAACACAAATAAAACAAATGCAAAATAAATTTAAAGATGTTAAAATAGTAGAAGATGATGAGAAAAAAGTATTAGAAAAACTGGATAAGTCTAAGTTTTTAAAAGAAAATCAAGAAGAAAAAGAATACAAGGAAGAGGCAGTAGTATCTTTTGATAAACCTAAGTTTCTAAAAGAAGACAAAGAAGATAAATTAACAAATGCAGAAAAAGGAACATTAGTACATTTATGTATGCAACACTTAGATGAAAAAATAGAATATAATCTTGAAAAAATAAAAGAATTAGTAGAAGGATTAGAAAGAAAAGAAATAATAACATCAAAAGAAAAGGAAAACATAAATTTATATAAAATATTAGAATTTACTAAATCAAATATATGGAAAGAAATGAAAACGGCAAAAAAAGTATATAAAGAAAAACCATTTTTTATTAATATACCTGCAAAAGAAATATATAATGAAGATATAGAAGAAAAGATTCTAATTCAAGGAATTATAGACTTATATTATATAAATGAAAATGACGAAATAGTATTAGTAGATTATAAAACGGATTATGTGGAAAAAGGAAAAGAACAAGAATTAATTGAAAAATATAAAAAGCAATTAGAGTTATACTGTAAGGCAATTGAAGAAGCTAGTAAAAAACAAGTAAGTAGAATATACATTTATTCTGTATATTTGGGGAGAGAAATAGAGTACATTCAAGTACCGTGAGCATTCCTCATTCGAAAACCTAATCAATTCTAATCTTCATTTTAGTCGAACATCAAAATCCAAAAAAATCATAATTATCAACTATTTCCAGCTTCTCTACAATAAAAAACATTATACTGTAACATTATACAGAATAAAATAAAGAAAAAATATTGAAAATTATGTAGACTTTTGATATAATATCTATATTGATAAGAAAAATAAGGGAATGAGGAAATAAAATGGATAGAATAAAAACTTTTTTGAAATATACATTATGGTTAGTACTTTTTATGATTTTTTCAGAAATATTAATAAATGTGGGGTTAAATTCTACATATAAAAAAATAGAAAGACTAGATAATGTATCGCAAGTAAATGTATATCAAGCAGAAGCTACACTTGTAAATGGAAGAATAAGAGGATTAATTACAAATTCACAAGAACAAAATTTGAGTGGAAAATTTTTAGAAATAGAATTTTATTCTAAAAGAGATGTTTTTCTAGGGAGAAAATATATACAGATTGAACAATTAGAAACAAATGGAACACAGAGCTTTGAGGCATTCTTCAAGTTAAAGGAAGTAGCTAAATATAAGATAGATATTGTAGACCAGAAAAAAGATGGTGGAGAAATAGATTTATTACCAGAGGAACTAACTAAACCAGAAATATGGGTTGCAACACTTTTAACTGTGTTGATATTGTGGTAAATTATAAAAAAATGCAAACTAATTAAAGTTTGCATTTTTTTTATCATATATTTTATATTAGTTTTGAAGATAAAAAATTTATATTTCTATTGAATTGTAAAAAAATTAAAAATATATTTAGTTGAGTTCTTTTGGAGGTGTTACATTTAATGTTTTATTATGGGTATAAATTACCATTCCGGGTTTAGACTTATTAGGTTTTTTAACAAACTTAACCTCACAAAAATCAACAGGAACATTTGAAGAATTTTTTCCTTTGCTATGATAAGCAACGATTTTGGCACATTTAATTAAAATATCATTGCTGGGAATATTATTTCCATTTAAAGCTAAAATACAATGGCTTCCATGTATATCTTTTGTATGAAACCAAATATCTGTCTTTTTAGCATATTTTAAGGTTAAATAATCATTTTCAATGTTGTTTCTTCCAACTAAAAGAGTATAATTTTCTATGTTATATTTTATTGGGTTGAAATTGATTTTTTTGTCATTTTTAGTGTTTTTTAATTTGTTGTTTTTTCCTGATTTGCTATTTGATTTTTTTGCAAATTTTTTATTTATATCTGTAAAAGTTTCATTTTCAGAAATTTCTTCAATAACATTAGAAATATCATCTAAAATTTTACAATTATCTAATTCATAAATAATACTATCAATGTAATTTAATTCATCAATAGTTTCCAACTTTTGTTCAGAAACTATTTTCAAAGCATTTTTTAGTTTAGAATATTTTTTGAAAAACATTTTAGCATTGATGCTAGGTGGATATTTTTTATTTAATTTAATGGTAATTAATTGGTTGTTATTATAATAATTTTCTAATTTGATTTCATCAGTATTGAAATCTTTTATTCTATATAAATTAGCAGTTATTAGTTCTCCATATAATCTATAAGTATCCATATTTTTGCATTCTTCTAGTTTTCTATTTATATTGATAAGTCTTTTATTATATTTTTGTTTAATATTTAATATTAATTTTAAGCAATTTTCTTTGCGTGTTTTAAATTCTTGCATAGTTTCCTTTTCATAATAAAAATCATCAATAAAGAAATTTAGTGAGAAATTTGACTCATTTTCTTTTAAAATTAGAGAATAATCTTCATATTTTTTATTAGGAATTTTCAATGTTTCAAAGCTTAGGTTTAAATTATCAGTATTATAAATAATTTGAGTTATATAATCATATAGTTTATTAAGTGATAAACTAGAAATGTCAGTAAGTTTTAAATTATTAATAGCAGATATAATAAATGTTTTACAAATACCATTAAAGGTGTTTGCAATATATGTGGGAAGATTTTCTATATTCAAATTAGGAAAACATAAAGAATAAAGTTTATCTTCAAAATCTTTGCTATTACGAATATCTAAAAAATTTAATTTATTACTTGTTGGATATATATATTTATTATGAGGAATTATTGACCTAGTAGATAAATCAGAAGAGATAATATGTCTTAAACTGTCGATAATAATTCCGTTATCATCTAATAATATTATATTACAATGTTTTCCCATTAATTCAATAATTAGTTTTTTAGATATAATATCGTCAACATCATCAAATCCTTCAAATTCAATTGTAACAACTCTTTCTAAATTAGAGGTTATAATATTTTTAATTCGTAATCCTATTAAATTTTTTCTAAGCACCATGCAAAAGTTAGGTGCAATTTGTGGATTGGGTTTTGAATGAGTTGTTAAATGGATTCTATAATTTTGTGAGTCTATACATATATTTAAGGCATAATTTTTACCATCTAAATAGCAACCTAAAATAATAGTGTTTTTATTTGGTTCAAAAATTTTGTCAATTCTAGCACCAGAAAGTTGTTGGAGTTCAGATGCTATTGATTTTGTGACAATTCCGTCAAAGGCCATTTGTATTCCTCCTTTTAATTTATTTATCTATATAGTTATTTATTATTGTATCTTTGATACTTTTTTTATAATATTAACATATTTATTATTTAAGTTCAATTATTGGGGGGATTTTTAAAAAGTTTTGTTGATATTTTGTTGTTATAAATTAAAAATAAAAATATTGATTAAAATTGCTTAAAAGTATATAATAAGCAAAAAAGAAAAGGATTTTTGCTTATGAGAAATTTAAAATTAGATATGTTATCGTTGGAAGAAAAAATATGTCAAAAGGTTGTAATTGGAATGGATACTCCAAATGCAATAGAGAAAATTGAAAATTTAGTGACAAAATATAAAATTGGTGGAATTTTATTGTATAAGAAAAATTATAAAAATCTTGAAGAGTTAGTAAATTTAATAAATTATATAAAAGAATTGAATAGAAAAAATAATGTTCCGATGTTTATAGCAATAGATCAAGAAGGTGGAAGGGTTAATAGATTGCCTGATGAAATTGAAAATATTCCTTCGCCATATAAATTATCAAAAATAGAGAATGCAAAAGAATATGTTCAAAAAGCAGGAGAAATAACAGGAAATGTATTGCATAGATTAGGTTTTAATATGAATTTTGCACCTGTTTTAGATATAAAGAGATTTCCAGATAATCATGCAATTGGAGATAGAGCTTTTAGTGAAAATATAGATGTAGTAACAGAGTATGGAATTGAATATATGAAAAAATTGCAAGAAAATCAGATTGTGTCTGTGGTAAAACATTTTCCAGGGCATGGAGCAACAAATAGTGATTCACATTTTAAGATTCCAAAAATAAAAGAAAATATAAAAAGTTTAGAAAAACAGGATATGAACCCCTTTAAAAAAGCAATAGAAAATGGTGCAGATGCAGTATTAGTAGGACATATGAGGATAAAAGATATAACAATAAGTCCGGCTTCAATTTCTAGAAAATTTATTACTAAATATTTAAAGAAAAAATGTAGATTTAAAGGATTAGTCGTAACAGATGATATGAGAATGAAGGCTATGAAATATAGATTTGGTGTGAATAAAAGTATTATAAAAGCTTTTGAGGCAGGAAATGATATAATTGTTTTTAAATATGATAAAGGAATAGAAGTATTAAATGAGGTCATTGATATAGCTAAAAGTGGTAAATTAAAAACGAACCAAATAGATAATAGTGTAAATAAAATTTTAGATATAAAAGAAAAATATGAAATTAATAATAACAAAATAGAATTAGTTGATGATGAATATATTGAAAAAGTTAACGAACAAATTAAAGAAATAAGAGATAAATGTAATTTAAAATAAAGGTTGCAGTGCACCAGTGTAATGTTTGCTAATAAATTACGGTTTCATATGTTTAATTTGTTACAATTTACAAAATATAAATAGACATAATATAAGAATTTTGCAATATTTTGTTGTTATTTTGCTAGAAAATGTGTTATACTATACAATATTAAAAATATCAAAATAATACAATAATTTTGAAATAGAAATAAAAAGGAAAGGTAGAAAGATGTCAAAACCAATAGTAGCAATAATAGGAAAGCCAAATGTAGGAAAATCAACTTTTTTTAATTATTTGGCAGGAAGTAGAATATCAATAGTACAAGATACTCCGGGAGTTACTCGTGATAGAATTTATGCTGATACAAACTGGAGAGGAAGAAACTTTACATTAGTAGATACAGGAGGAATAGAGCCAGAGTCAGATGATATTATATTATCTCAAATGAGAGAACAAGCAAATCTTGCAATATCAATGGCTGATGTTATAATATTTCTTACTGATATAAGACAAGGAGTAACAGCAGCAGATAGTGAAATTGCAGTTATGTTAAAAAAATCAGGAAAACCAGTAGTTTTAGTTTGTAATAAAGCTGATAATTTTGAAAAGGACAGAGAAGAAATTTATGAATTTTATAATTTAGGATTAGGAGACCCATATCCAATTTCGGCAAGTAATGCACTTGGACTTGGAGATGTTTTAGATAAAATTTATGAAAGTTTTCCTGAAAAAACTTTAGATGAAGACGAAGATGATGTAATAAAAGTTGCTGTAATCGGAAAACCAAATGTAGGAAAATCTTCATTAATAAATAAAATATTAGGAGAAAATAGAGCAATAGTAAGCAATATTGCAGGAACAACAAGAGATGCCATAGATTCAAGGTTTGAAAATGAAAAAGGAAAATATATTTTAATTGATACAGCAGGAGTAAGAAGAAAAAGCAAAGTAAAAGAGTCAATAGAAAAATTTAGTATAATGAGAACTTTACTTGCAATAGAAAGAGCAGATGTATGTTTAATGATTATAGACGCATTAGAAGGTGTAACAGACCAAGATGCAAAAATAGCAGGAGAAGCTCATGAAGCAGGAAAAGGAGTAATAATAGTTGTAAATAAATGGGATGAATATGAAAAAGAAACAGGAACATTAGAAAGATATAAAAAAGAAATATATGCAAAATTATCATATTTATCATATGCTCCAATAATATTTATATCAGCCAAAACAGGACAAAGGGTAAATAAATTATTTGATTTAATAAATCATGTAAATGAACAAAACAGCATGAGAATATCTACATCAGTATTAAATCAAGTAATAAATGAAGCAATATCAATAGTACAACCACCAACAGATAAAGGAAAAAGATTAAAGATTTTCTATGGTACACAAGCTTCAACAAAGCCACCAACATTTGTTATTTTTGTAAATAATAAAGAATTGTTCCACTTTTCATATGAAAGATATTTGGTAAATCAAATAAGAAAAGAATTTGGATTAGAAGGAACACCTGTTAGAATAATTGTAAGAGAGAAGGGAGAAGAATAATGGTATTTAACATTGTAGTAGCAATAATTGCATATTTAATAGGGAGTATAAATTTTTCAGTTATTTTTAGTAAAAAAATGGCAGGATTTGATGTAAGAGAAAAAGGTAGTGGAAATGCAGGAACAACAAATATGCTTCGTTCTGTTGGGAAAAAAGCAGCAGCAATAACACTTATTTGTGATATATTAAAAGGTGTGGTTTCTATATTAATAGCAATGTTTGTAGCTTGGGCATTTAAAGTAGAAAATGCATCATTATTGGTACAAATAGCTGGAATAGCAGTTGTATTAGGTCATACTTTTCCTATATTCTTTGGATTTAAAGGAGGAAAAGGTGTAGCTACATCTTTGGGAATATTAATAATGAGTAACTGGCAAATAGGATTAATTTGTTTGGTATTTGGAGTTGTTTTAATAGCGTTAACAAGAATGGTTTCATTAGGTTCATGTGCAGCAGCGGTATTATTTCCAGTATTAACTTTATTTATAAAAGAAAATTATATAGTTTCACAAGGTAATAGCTATTTAATATATAGTATAATTTTAGCAGTTATAGTGCTATTTAATCATAGAAGCAATATAAAAAGAATATTAAGCGGAAAAGAAAACAAAATAAGCTTTAAGAAAAGTTAATTTTAATTAAAAAACATAAACACAAATAAAGTAAAAATTTAATTAATTTATAATAGTAAAAATAGTAATAGAATTAATGATTACATCTATTATTATAAAGTAATAAAACTAAGGAAAAATTAGTAAAGCAAATATTTAAGAAACGAAAGGAAAAGATAAAATGAAAAACATAGCAGTAATAGGTAGTGGTAGCTGGGGAATGGCATTAGCAATTCATTTAGCTAGATGTGGAAACAATATTAAAGTATGGTCTTTTTTAGATGAAGAAAAGGATTTAATAAATAATGAAAGAAAGTGCAAATTTCTTCCAAATGTAGAAATACCAGATAATATAATATGTTCAACAGATTTTGAAGAGGTTATAAAGGATACAGAATTTATTTTACATGTTACACCATCAAAATTTACAAGAGATATTTTCAAACAATATAAAGAATTTGTAGGTAATAAGCCAGTAATAATTTGTTCAAAAGGATTTGAAAAAGAAAGTCTAAACACATTAGATGAGGTAATAAAAGAAGAAATGCCAGATGTTAGATTAGGGGTATTATCAGGACCAAGTCATGCAGAAGAAGTTTCGATTGCAATTCCAACAGTATTAGTAATAGCCTCAGAAGATAAAGAAATTTTAGAAATGGTACAAGAAACATTTATGTGTCCAGAAATGAGAATATATACTTCAAGTGATGTAAAAGGAGTAGAATTAGGTGGAGCACTTAAAAACATAATAGCTTTTTGTGCAGGAGTAGCAAGTGGAATTGGATTAGGTGATAATACATTTGCAGCATTAGTAACTAGAGGATTGGGAGAACTTACAAGACTAGGAGTAGCATTAGGAGGAGAAAAAGACACATTCTATGGATTAAGTGGACTTGGAGATTTAATAGTTACTTGTTTAAGTGAACATAGTAGAAATAGAAAAGCTGGTAAATTAATAGGACAAGGAAAAACATTAGAAGAAGCTAAAAAAGAAGTAGGAATGGTAATTGAAAGTATAGATAATATTGAGGTTGCTTATGAATTAGGAAGAAAAAATAATGTATATATGCCGATAGTAGAAATGGTATATAAAGTTATTTATGAACAACTAGATCCACGAGAAGCAGTTAAAAATTTAATGACAAGAGATAGAAAAAGTGAATAATATATACATAAAGTAGGAATAATAAGATATGATTTTACTAAAAACAAAGTAAGGAGGATATATATGGAGTTTTTTGATAAATTAGGGAAAAAAGCAAGTGAAGCATACAGAGTAACTGCTGACAAAACAGGCAAAATTGCAAAAGAAACAAAATTGAAAATTAAAATGGGAGAACTTAAATCAAAAATAAATGACATATATGGAGAAATAGGTAAGATAGTATATGAAAAGCATGTAAAAAAAGAACAAATTGACATAGAAAAAGACTTAATAGAGCAATGTACAAATATAGATGTAATGAGTGATGAAATAGAGTCTTTATTAAAAGAATGTTTAGAATTAAAAGATAAAAAACAATGTTCTAAATGTTTTACTGAAATTGAAAAAGATGCCAAGTTCTGTCCAAATTGTGGAATGAAACAAGAAGAGGAGAAATTTGAAAATCAAGAAGAAATAAACAAAAATGCACAAAAAGAAAATAATCAAAAAAATGCAGAAAACTCAGATGAAAACGAAACAGAACAGCAAAATGAAAAAATAGGAAAAAATGAAACTAGTCTTACAAAAGTTGATGGAAAAAACAGTCTTATTAATATAGAAAATAAAGAAAAAGAATTGCAAAAAGATAATGAAAATATTAATAATGAATTAAAAGAAAATTGCAAAGAAAGTATTGAAGAAAAAGTAAATAATGATGAAATCTTAGAAAAAAATGAATCTAACATAGAAAAAACAACAATAATCGAAATAAATCCTAATCCAGAAAATATCACAGAAGAAGAAGTGAAAAACATAGGAGCAGATGAAAAAGACATATAATAAAGAGGTAGAAAATGAAAATAGTAGTTCAAAGAGTAAAAGAAGCAAAAGTTGAAGTGGATAATGAAATTGTAGGAAAAATAGAAAAAGGTTTTTTGGTATTAATAGGAATAACACATACAGACACAAAGGAAAATGCAGATTATTTAGTCAAAAAACTATGTAATTTACGAGTATTTTCAGATGAAGAAGGTAAAATGAATAAAGCACTAAAAGATGTAGGAGGAAAATTATTATTAATATCTCAATTTACCTTGTATTCAAATTGTTTGCAAGGGAATAGACCATCATTTATTGAAGCAGCAAGACCAGAACAAGCAAATGAGCTATATGAATATTTTTGCGAGGAGTGTAAAAAGAACGATATAGTTGTAGAAAAAGGTGTTTTTGGAGCTGATATGCAAGTAAGCCTTTTGAATGATGGACCAGTTACAATAATTATCGAAAAATAACAATAATTTTAAAAAACAAATTAAAAAATAAAATTATAAAAATAAAAGTGTATATTTTATAGATTATTTATTCAAATACAAGATAAAAAATAGGACTAAACCAATAAGATAAAATTTATTGATTGTCCTATTTTTTCTTATATAGGATATATAGATATAAAGTTTATATTGATAACAATATATTTTAAAATAACTTAAATTAAATTTAAGTTCAAGTATATTAATAAGGAAATCTTTCGTATAAATATTTTATTACTTTATTAGCATTTTTTTCATTAATATTAATATAAATATCTTTATCCAAACATACCCACATATTAATAAAATATTTATCAATATTATCAACAAAAATTCCGATTATTTCAGCAATTTCTATCGGATTAGAATAGTTTTTATTCCATTTAAGACTATTAAAAATTTCTAAATTAGTATTATAAAATTTACTTAGAAAATTATTAAGTTCGCCTTCTTTATTACTATATAAATTAACAGACACAATCATATTAAATCTCCATTTTTGAATTTATTTTATAATATAAAAATAAAAAATCATATTTATTTAGAATACTTGTTTATATTAAGAAATAAAAGTATTCTTCATATTAAATAGTATTAATAAATAATTAAATTTTATACTAAGAATAAAGTTTATAAAAAATGTAAATAATACTAAAAAAGATGGAGGTATAGTTTTGAAAAAATTGAAGATTACTGCTTATATAGTTCTAATTATAATTATTGTGGTAATAGGAGCAACAATATTTGTAAAGGCAGGTAAAGAGGGAGAGAAAAGTCAAACTGAAAAGGCATTTACAGAACTAAAATATTTAGATTCTAAATTTGAGGATATATTTAATGAAATGAATAATATTACTATGAGAAATTATAAAGTATATACTAGTAATATAGAACCAAATAAAAAGAAAGATTCAAATACATCTTCTGAGGATTCTGGTTCATCAGATAGTAAAAGTTCAAAATCATCATCACAAACTACAAGTAATGAATCAGAAGAAAATAATCAAAGCAATGAAGATGAAAAAGACCTAAAAAATTATACAATGAAACAAGAAGGAGTTTTAACACATCAAGATGTAATAGATTGGACAAAAGTGAAAAACGAGATAGAACTAATTTATACATCTATTCCTGCAATAACATTAGATTTATATGAATTAAATGTAAATCAAGATGAAATATTAAATTTTAATAGACAATTTGATAATCTTACTGTGTTAATAAAAAATCAAAATAAAGAGGAAACTTTAAGAGAACTAGCCAAAGCATATCAATTCATTCCTAAATTTGCAGATAAAATAACAGATGATATATTATATAAAACAATGTTAAATACTAAATCAAATGTATTTTTAGCATATTCAAAATTAGATAGCAAAAATTGGGACGAAATTTCAAATGATGTAAAAAATGCAATTAATGTATTTTCACAATTATTAACTGGGAATGTAGTAAATAATAATAATCAAACAAGTATAAATAAAGTTTATGTAATGCTAAATGAATTACAAAATGCTGTAAATGTAAAAGATGAATCAGTTTTTTTGATAAAATATAAAAATTTACTAGAAGAAATAAATAATATGTGATATAATAAAAAGCAGAGTAAATTGAATAGTCGCTGGTAAATACTCGAAAGGGATTACGAGAGGAAAGTCCGGGCTCCATAGAGCGATGATGCTAGATAACGTCTAGTGAGGGTGACCTTAAGGAAAGTGCAACAGAAAATAACCGCCATTATATGGTAAGGGTGAAAAGGCGAGGTAAGAGCTCACCAGCAGTATGGCGACATATTGTGTTTGTGTAAACCCCATCTGGAGCAACACCTAAATAAGAAGATTAAGTCTGCTCGACACCTTCTTGAATTGCGTGGCTTGAAATATATAGTGATATATATTCTAGATAAATGACTATTTTTGATGACAGAACCCGGCTTACAGATTTACTCTTTTTATATTTATTTTATTATTTTTTTAATATCTTCATCTAACGGACTAATAATTGTTAGTTCTTTTTTTGTTATAGGATGTATAAATGAAACCTTATAACTATGAAGAGCTTGTCTATTTATTAAATCGGAAGATTTTCCATATAATGTATCACCAATTAATGGATGACCAATGTGGCTAAAATGAACACGAATTTGGTGAGTACGACCTGTTTCTAAACTACACTTTACCAAGGAAAAATTTTTATTTTCAAATTCTTTTAGCATAGAATATTTTGTTATTGAAGGTTTGCCATCAGAAGAAACACATCTTTCAATAATGCTACCTTCTTTTCTAGCAATTGGAAAATCTAATATTCCAGATTTTTTTTCTAATATTCCATTTATTAGACACAGATATTCTTTTTTAAATTTATTTTCTTTCATTTGTTGGATTAAGTCTTCTTGAATATATTCCGATTTTGCAAATAAGACTATACCAGAAGTGTTATAATCTAATCTATTTATAGGTCTAATCTTCTTTATTAAATTGATATTATCAAAATAATACTTTACACCATTTGATAAAGAATCATCATAATGTAATAAAGAAGGATGAACAGCTAAACCAGCAGGTTTATTTATAATTAAAAGCCAATTATCTTCATATATAATATCAAGAGGAATATATGTGGGAACTATATTGGAATTATCCTCAGGTAAATTTAAGTTGACAGTTATGACATCGTTTATATTTATTTCTGTTCTAGTATCTACATTTTTTCCATTTAAAAAAATCATATTAGAGTTAATTAGTTTTACAAATAATCTATTAGAAATATTGAACTCTTCTTTTAAGATGTTATTTATAGTATTATAAGTGTTATCAGTTACGATATATTTTAAAATCATTTCATTTTGCATAAGTAAAATTATCCCTTGCATAAAATATTTAGGTTTTTAATAAAGGATATACCTATAAACCTATCAAAAAATTTAATATAGATAGATCCTTAAATATTATATGCCTTGTATATAACTATTGAATGCTATCTTTAATAAAGTATACATAAATTTAATACAAAAAGCAATATATTGATAAAAAAACTAATATATAGTATAATATTTAAGTGAAAAAAATTGAAAGAAATTTAGGAGTGATAAATTTGAGAATAAGATTTAAAAAATGGGCAAGACCAGAATTAGAAGCAAGTAAATTTTACATAGATAATCCAGAAGAACTAAAAGGAATGTGGAAAGAAAAATTTGAAAATAATAATCCAATTCATTTAGAATTAGGATGTGGAAAAGGTCAATTTATATCTAAATTAGCAGTAGAAAATCAAAATATAAATTATATAGCAATTGACTTAGTAGATGCAATGTTAGGATTAGCAAAAAGAAATGTAGAAAAAGAATATAATGAAAGAAATATCGAGCCTAAAAATATATTATTAACTAGATTTGACATTGAAAGAATAGGATTAATATTGGATAAGAAAGATGAAATAGAGAGAATATATATCAATTTTTGTAATCCATGGCCAAAGGGAAAACATAGAAAAAAGAGATTAACACATTCTAGACAATTAGAAAAATATAAAGAATTTTTGAAAGAAAATGGAGAAATATATTTTAAAACTGATGATGATGATTTATTTAATTCTAGCTTAATATATTTTGAAGAAAGTGGTTTTGAAATTACAAAAAAGACATATGACTTGCATTTAGAGGAAATATTTGAAAAAAATATTGAAACAGAACATGAAAAAATGTTTTCAGAACAAGGAATAAAAATAAAAGCACTTATAGCAAAAAGAAAATAGAAATAATAAATTTGCTTAAATAAGAAAGAAATAGAAGCAAATAGTATGATTAATGAATAAAAATAGTACTGCAAAATAAAATTTACAAAAACAATTCTTAAACAGTTGTAATTTGAAAATTTTAATGATAGAATATAAAAAGAAGATTAAAAAAAACCAATTTTGGGAATTTTTTAATCTTTTTTTAATATTGTAGTTAAGTTTTACTGTGATGCAATATTAGAAAAATAGTGTAGTAATAAAATTTAATAAAGGAGAGAGTTTATGAATACAAAGTATATTTTTGTAACAGGTGGAGTAGTATCAGGATTAGGAAAAGGAATAACAGCAGCCTCATTAGGTAGGTTATTAAAAAATAGAGGGTATAAAGTTACGATTCAAAAGTTTGACCCATATATAAATGTGGACCCAGGTACAATGAATCCATATGAACATGGTGAAGTTTTCGTAACTGATGATGGAGCAGAAACAGATTTAGATTTAGGACATTATGAACGATTTATAGATGAGAATTTGACAAAAAATTCTAGTATTACAATGGGAAAAATATATCAAAGCGTATTAGAAAAAGAGAGAAGAGGAGATTATTTAGGAAAAACTGTTCAAGTAATACCACATATTACTAATGAAATAAAAGAACAAATATATGAATTTGAAAATACTGACACAGATATTGTAATATCTGAAGTAGGTGGGACAGTAGGAGATATAGAAGGACTTTCAATTTTAGAAGCAATAAGACAAGTAGGTCTAGAAAAAAATAAGGAAGATGTTTTATATATACATGTGACATTATTACCATATATTTTCGGCTCTAATGAAATAAAATCAAAACCAACACAACATTCAGTAAAAGAATTGCAAAGCTTAGGAATAAAACCAGATATTTTAGTATGTAGAACTGAACAAGAGATACCAGAAAATATAAGAGAAAAATTATCTCTATTTTGTAATGTAAGAAAAACAAGTGTAATTCAAAATAGAACAGCAGATTGTTTATATGCAGTGCCTTTAATGTTAGAAGAAGAGGGCTTAGCAAGAGAAGTTTGTAATCATTTAAGATTAGATAAATATATACCAGATAATTCAAAATGGGAAAATATGATAAATAGCATTAGAAGAATTGATAAAAACGATAAAATAACAGTAGGAATAGTAGGTAAATATGTAAAATTAGAAGATTCATATATATCTGTAATAGAGAGCTTATATCATGCAGGTTTTGAAAATAAAGTTAAAGTAGATGTCAAATTAATAGATTCAGAAAAAATAACTAAAAATAATGTTAAAGAAATATTAGAAGGAATAGATGGAATTGTTGTACCAGGTGGATTTGGAAATAGAGGTATAGAAGGAATGATAGAAACTATAAAATATGTAAGAGAAAACAAGATTCCTTTTTTAGGCATCTGCTTGGGAATGCAAATGACAGTTGTAGAATATGCTAGAAATGTATTAAATTTAAAAAATGCAAATTCTGAGGAATTTGATGAAAATACTGATAATCAAGTTATACATATAATGGAAGAGCAAAAAGATGTAAGTAAAAAAGGTGGAACAATGAGATTAGGTGCATATCCATGTATAATAAAAGAAGGAACATTAGCTGAAAAAATTTATGGAAAAGCAGAAATATCAGAAAGACATAGACATCGTTTTGAGTTTAATAATGAATATAAGGAAATGCTAGAAAACGCAGGATTAAAAGTTTCAGGAACCTCACCAGATGGATTGCTAGTAGAAATGGTAGAATTAGAAAATCATCCATATTTTATAGCGGGACAATTCCATCCTGAATTGAAATCAAGACCTAATAGACCAGCACCACTATTTGTAGGATTGATATCAGCAATAAAAGAACTAAAAAATAATTAAATTGTTTTAACCTTTTGAATATGTTTATTAAAAATTAGATTGATTAACAAAATATAAATTTACTTAATATAAAGATGTAGAGAGTTAGCAATAAAGAAAAATTTACATAAAAGTTGAGAAATTATGTAAAATATGTTATAATAGATGTGGATATATCAAAAATGATGTATTAAAATTAAAAAAATGGACCATTGGTCAAGCCCTAAGGGACGGAAAGGTTTACAAACATGAAGATGAATTCAACAGGCGAATACTTACAAGAGGAAGGGAGTGTATATGCAGAAGATATAAAAACCGGAGAAAAAATTATATATTATGCTAGTGAAAATCAACGGATTACAATAAGATCTGTATTTGAGGAAGACGCATATAAGATTGCAAGATTGCAGAAGATGAATAATCGAGAGAAAAATTGGCTGATTAAAGAATTTGCAAAAAAAGAATCAATAGAAAAGTTTTTCTTGATAGAAGATTTAGAAAATTTTGAGAAAGACGGAACTAGAAGAATTTTAGGAACATTAAATCTTTTGAAGAAGAACAAAGGAGAAGCATGCATTTATGTAAAATATAATGTAGATCCTAGATTAGCCGAAATATTGAGAAGCCGTGTGGCAATAGCTCTGGATGATTTTTGTTATGCACTTGGTCGCGAAATAGTAATATCTATTTATCGCCCCTCAAAGTAAACCAAAAGAAATTAAGCCTATCAAAGAATTTTGAGGCTTAATTTCTTTTTTATGTTTTTATAAGCTATTTACAAAAATAATATATATATGCTATAATTAAAAAGTAAAATGATTATAGAGTACGAAAGCTAATATAAGAGGTGGAATAGAAATGGCTATACTTGCAGTAATATATGTACTAATACTTATAATATTTGCATTAGTGGTATATGCAATAATGCAAATAAGATTATTTGGAATGAAAGTAAAAGATTTTTGGGGATTTATAGAAGCAAACCAGATGCTAGATAAATTATATAAATTTGCTAAGCAATATGAAAATATGTCTCCACAAGAACAAATTATATATTTAACTGAGGCTGAAAAAATATTTAAAGCTTTTGATAAAGTTCCGAATGAATTATGGGAAGAAGAATATGCAAAATATAAAGAGGTACTTACAAAATATAATGATATTCGTATGTTTAGATGGACCTCGAACTAATAATATATTTAAAACCAAAAGTTTTAATGCAAAAAATTTTAAACTTAAACATAAAATAAGCTAGGAATTTGGTTTTAGAAATTTTAACTTATAACTATTATATTAAAATTTGAAATATATAAAAAAATTAGAAGAAAGATTTGTTACTTTCTTCTAATTTTTTCTTTTATTCAGATTTTTTAGATTTACTTTTTTTATCATCAGTCATAACTTCTTTTATTGCACCTAAGCTACTTAAAGCACTTGTAGCTTCGAAAGGTATAAATACTTTATTAGCTTCACCTTTTGCTACTTCTTCTAAGGCTTCCAAAGATTTTAATTGTACTAATTTATCTGTTGGGTCAGCTTGTTTCATTGCATCATATACCATTTGAATTTCTTTTGCTTTGGCATCAGCAACCTCTTTTATAGCTTGAGCCTCACCGACAGCTCTTCTTATTTGAGATTCTTTATCAGCTTCAGCTTCTAAAATTGCTGCTTGTTTTTTTCCTTCGGCAATAGTGATTGCTGATTGTCTTTGAGCTTCTGCTTCAAGAATTAAAGCTCTTTTATTTCTTTCAGCATTCATTTCTTTTTCCATTGCATCTCTAACATCTGCTGGTGGTGTAATATCTTTGATTTCAACTCTATCAATTTTACATCCCCATCTATCAGTAGCTTCATCTAAAACAACTCTTAGTTTTGTATTAATACCATCTCTTGAACTGAATGTTTCATCTAAATCCATTTTACCTATAATATCACGAATTGTAGTGATTGCTAAGTATTCAATACCTTTTTTCAAACTTTGAATTTCATAAACAGCTTTAGCTGGATCTGTTATTTGATAGAATACAACAGTATCTATTGTTATTGTAACATTATCTTTTGTAATAACTCCTTGAGGTGGAATATCCATTGTTTGTTGTTTTAAACTTACAACGCTTCTTATGTGATCAAAAAATGGAATTATAATTGTAAGACCAGCATCAGCTATTTTATAAAATTTACCTAACCTTTCAATTATATATACCTCAGATTGTTTAACTATTTTTATTGATGCAAATGCTATAACTGCTATTATAGCAAGTAAAATTAATAAAAATATCATAATAAATATCCTCCTATTATATATTAAAAGTAAAACATACGAATTTAATAAATTATATGTTAATACTTTTTAATAATCGTTATTTTAGAAAAAAATTATTTTAACTATTTATTAAATAGTAGATATGAGTTATTCAATATGTAATTTTAAATTGGTTCAACGATAGCTTTAACTCCATCTATTTTAAGGATTTTTACCTCTGTGCCTTTTTCTAATTTAGAATCATTTGCTGATTCAGCAGACCATATTTCGCCATCTACTTTAATTTGACCTTTTCCATCAATATTATCAATGTCTTTTATAACTAAGGCATTTTTTCCTATTATGGAAAAAGCATTTGTTTCTGTTTTTTTATTATTGCCTAAAAACTTTTTTACAAAAGGTTTAGTTGCAAAAATTAAAGTTACAGAACTTACTAAAAATACAACCATTTGAATTATAAGGTTATCAATAAAGAAACTTACACACATTGTAATAAGTGCACCAATTCCTAACCAAAATACAAAAAATCCGGTTGTAATTATTTCAGCAATTAAAAATATTCCGGCAGCTATTAACCAATATTGCCACATAATGAATTCCTCCTTTAAATATCACTAGTTATATTATACTATAATTTCATTGAAAAATAAATACTTTTATGTAAAAAAATAGTATAAATTAGAAATTATGTAAAATTGTGCTTTATTGATATTTTCATATAATTTATTGAAACAATATATAATATAAAATATGTTATAAAACTTGTAATTATATCAAAAAAATGATATATTGGGAAAAGATAAAAGACGAAGGAGAAAAGATATGAAAGAAAATAATAGAGGTGTAACATTAATTGCACTATCAATTACTATAATAGTTTTAATAATTATTTCAGGAATTACTATAACAGTAGGATCATATAATGCTAAAAAAGCAAAAGAAAATAAACTTTTAACAGAGGTTATAATGGTTCAAAACGCAGTTTTACAAAGAAAAACTAAGGCCGAATTAATAAATGGACATTATCCGGGACAAAAATTGACAGAAATAGGAATAAATATCGATGAGGTTATATCAAAACTCAATTTAGAGATGGCAGAAGGTACTGAACCAATAGTAAAAAAAGATAATAATAGTAGTAACTATTATTTACTATCGAATGAAAATGGTGGAATTAAAGAATTAAATATAAAAAATACAGAAGATGAATATATTGTAAATTATGTAACAGGAGAGGTAATAAATTATACTAATTTGGTTACAGAAGATGGTAAACCAGTATATGTGTATAGTATAGAAAATAAGTAAGAAACTAAAAATAAAAAATCTTAATTTGACTTTTTAAGTAGATTTCTGACTACGGAAAGGAAAGAAATAAATTATGAATATTAAAGAGATGTTAGAACAGATGGATTTAAAAATTGATAAATCTAAAATAATGTATGATGAGCCAATGGCAAAACATACATCGTTTAAAACAGGAGGAGTAGCAGAGTGCTATATAAAGATAGATAATATAGATGATTTAAGAGAAATGCTTAATATTGCTAAAAGAAACAATATACCAATAACAATACTAGGAAATGGAAGCAATGTACTTGTTTTAGATGGTGGAATAAAAGGATTTGTTCTTAATATTAGAATAAATAAAATAGAAATTATTAATTACAACAAAAAAGATATATATGCAACAATAGGAGCAGGAATAAAATTGTCAATGTTAGGACATTTATTGTTAAGAAATGAAATTACAGGATTTGAAGAATTAGCAGGAATTCCCGGAACAATAGGTGGAGCAATTAGAATGAACGCAGGTGCTCATGGTAAAGAAATAAAAGATATTGTTAAATCAGTAAAATGTATGGACTATGAGGGGGATATTAAAGAATTTCAAAATGATGAAATGAAATTTGAATATAGAAGAAGTATCTTAAAGGATGAAAAATATATTGTATTAGAAGCGATATTTGAATTTCAAAAGGGAATAGAAAGTGAAATTAAAGCTAAAATGGATGAATATGCTAATTTCAGAAAAGAAAAACAACCTCTTGAATATGCAAGTGCTGGGAGCACATTCAAAAGAGGAAAAGATTTTATAACAGCACAACTAATTGATCAAGCAGGACTAAAAGGATTTAAAGTCGGAGATGCCGAAGTTTCAACTAAACATGCAGGATTTATAATAAATAAAGGAAATGCAACAGCAAAAGATATAATAACTCTAATAGAAAAAGTGAAAGAAGAAATACAAAAGAAATTTGGAAAAGAAATAGAATTAGAAGTTGAAATTATAGGAGAGAATTAGGATGAACGGATTTTTACATTGGTTTAAGTCAAGTAATAAAATGAAAAGATGGATGTTTTTAATTTTAGTAGGAATAATACTTTCATGCTATGGAATGGCAGAGATAATAGTTTTAAAAGAAATATCATTTCAAGAGGTAGGAAAAATAATAGCAATTTTTGTGGTTGGATTTGTTTCAATAGTTATAGGATTAATATTTTTAAATAAAAGAACATTAGAGGTTTTAATAGAATCAACAGATGAAAGAATGGAAAATAAAAAGAATGTAAATATTAATTCCTTGATATTTAACAAAACTGTATATGATAAAGGACCTAATATTGTAGTAATAGGTGGAGGAACAGGTTTAAACACAGTTTTAGCAGGTTTAAAGAATTATACTAGTAATTTGACTGCAATAGTAACAGTGTCAGATTATGGAGAAGAAAAAACAAATTCAAGAAAAGAACTTCAAACTTTACCATTAGATGATATAAAAAATAGTATTATTTCGTTAGCAAGAGAAGATGAACAAGTAAAGAAATTATTTGACTATGAATTTAAACAAGGAAAATTAAAAGGTTTGGACTTTTCAGATATTTACTTTTTAGCAATGAAAGAAATAAATGGAAACTTTGAAGATTCTATAATAAAAAGCAATCAAGTAGTAAATATGGTTGGAAAAGTAGTACCAGTAACATTAGACGAAATGAAAATAATTGCAGAATTAGCAAATGGATATATTGTAGAAGAAAAATCTAGAATAGCTGAAATAGTATCAGATAAAATAACAAAAATAAATAGAATAACAATAAGCCCATCAAATTGTAGACCAGCTCCGGGAGTGGTAGAAGCAATAAAAAATGCAGACTGTATAGTGATTGGTCCAGGGAGTTTGTACACTAATGTTATTCCAAATTTATTAGTAAATGGTGTCACAAAAGCAATAAAAGAAAGTTCAGCTATCAAAGTATATGTTAGTAATATAATGACTGAACCGGGGCAAACAGATAATTATAGTGTATCTGACCACTTAAATGCAATAATTGAACATTGTGGACAAGGTGTAGTAGATTATTGTATATATGATACAGGAGAAATTATACCAGAGTTTATAAAAAAATATAATTTAGAAGGACAAGATTTAGTAGAGCAAAATATTGATAGAGTAAAGGGAATTAAATTTTTACAAAGAAATTTATCAATGATATATGGAGAACATATAAGACATGACCCAAACTTAGTAGCTACATCAATTATAGAATTAATATGTGATGATTTAAAATATCAAGATAAACAAAATGACCCTCAATATTTAATGTTAAATACAAAATTAAGAGAAGAAAAAAGAATAAATAAAAAGAAAAAAGAAACAGCCAGAAGAGAATTACAAAGACAAAAAGGAAAAATTAAGCCAACAAAGAAAAAGAGTAAAAGCAAATTTAGCAATAAATATAGTGACAGAATAGCTTCTATTAAAGAAGCCGACGAAAAAGCAAAAATGAAAATGCAAAAAGAAGAAAGCAAAAAAAATAAGAAAAATGAAACTAAAAAAATAAAAGACATAAGCAAAAATAACAAAGGAACACCTAGAAGAAAAAGAACTCCTCAAGAAATAAGAGAAGAAATGCTAAAACGATTAGAAGAAAGCGAATTTAAAAGAAAAGATTAATTATGGAGGATAACAAATGAAGTTTACTAAGGAAAAATTGAATTTAGAAGAAGGATTAACAAAAGAATGGCTAATAACAAATGGCATAGGAGGATTTAGTTCTTCAACTATTATTGGAGCAAATACTAGAAAATATCATGGGCTTTTAATTGCACCATTATTGCCACCAGCAAGTAGATATTTAATATTATCAAAAGTAGATGAGGCAATAGAAATAAGAGGAAGAAAATATGAATTATATACTAATGTATGTAGTTCATATATTTCTCAGGGATATAAGTATCAAGAAACATTTGAAAAAGAATATTTACCTACATTTAAGTATAAAGTACAAGATGTAGAAATTGAAAAAACAATTTGCTTAGAATATGAAAAAAACACAGTAGGGATATATTATAAAATAAAAAATGGAAAATACAAATCAAAATTGACATTAGCACCAATTATCAATTTTAGAGATTTCCATTCAATGAACACAAATCATTATTTTGAATTAAAGCAATATATAACAGATAATAAACTAAAAATTATAGTAGATAATAATTCTAAGGTGCCAGTTTACATGAACTTATCTGAGGGTAAATATGTAAAACATGATAATGATAATTTTAATAATATGTTTTATATAGAAGAAGAAAAAAGAGGATTTTATCCAGAAGAAAATCATATTGTACCTGGTGTTTATGAAATTGAATTAAAAGCAAACGAAGAGAAAGAATTATCTTTTGTATGTTCATTAGAAGAAAATATAGAAGAGCTAGATGTCAAAGAGTTAATAGAAAAAGAAATTAATAGACAAGAAACAGAAATTGAAAAATCAAATTTGATAGAAGAAAATGTTTCAAAAACTAAGGCACAGAAAAATAAAGATGAATTATTAAAAGAATTTTTAATTGCAATAGACAATTTTATAGTATATAGACCTAATTTTAAGTGGCATACTATAATTGCTGGATATCCATGGTTTTTAGACTGGGGAAGAGATACTTTAATTTCATTTGAAGGTTTATTATTAAAAACAAGAAAATTTGACATCGCAAGAGAGGTTTTATTAACTATGGTAAGAGATGTAAAATATGGATTAGTACCAAATGGCTATTCTGGCTATGATAATAGACCACTATATAACAGTGTAGATGCTTCTTTATTATTGTTTGAACAAGTGCAAAAATATATAGAATATACAAAAGACTATAAATTTATAAAAGAGAATATATATAAGAAATTAGAAAGTATTATTGATAATTATATATCAGGTAATAATTTTGATAATAATAATATTTATTTAGATAAAGACGGATTAATATCTTCGGGAACAGAAGATACTCAAAATACATGGATGGATGCTAAATATAACAACATAGCAGTAACTCCTAGAAATGGCAAAGCAGTAGAAATAAATGCGATGTGGTATAATGCAAATATGATAATGGCAAATTTAACAATGAAAATGGGAGATTTGTTAAAAATAAAAAAATACAAGGAATTAGCCAAAAAGTGCAGGGCTTCATTTGAAGAAAAATTCTATAATTCAAAAACTAAATGCTTATATGATGTGCTAGGTGATGAAAAAATAAGACCAAATCAATTATTTGCATTAAGTTTAACATATCCAGTAATAAATCCAAATTCAGAAATTGCAGAAAATATGATAAACATAGTAGAAAAGAAATTATTGAATAATTGTGGATTAAAGACACTAGCAAAAGGAGAAGAAAAATATACAGAAATATATGAAGGAGATCCATACCATAGAGATACAAGCTATCATCAAGGAATAACATGGCCATGGTTATTAGGACTTTATTATAACTCCCTAAAAAATATTGAAAAAGAAGAAAAAAACAAAGAAATAAAAGTACAAATTTCTCAAAAGATAGAAAAATTTAAAAATAAAGTATATAGAACATTCAAAACAGAATTAGAAGAAAATGGCTGTATAGGCAGTATTTCAGAATTATATGATTCAGCAAAACCTCAATTACCAAAAGGAGCAATAGCTCAAGCTTGGAGCATAGCAGAAATTTTCAGAATAATTTTTTAAAGGAATTTTGGTGATTTTGGGGTCGGAGACAAAAATCATCGTTTGAATATTTAAAATATAAGGCATATCCAATAGTTTAGAATTTGAAAAATAATCTAGACGATTGGATATGTTTTTATATACAATATTATGTGATTAGATAGTGGTTTTTAAAATTGACCACTGGAAATAGAGAATACTTATGAATTTTTTAGATTTTTGACTACTCATTTCATTTAGAAAGAATTGGTAAGGCTTTTTCATGAGCCTCTCTCACTCAGACCCCTTCATAGTTCAGGTACCGTGAGCATTCCTCATTCGAAAGCCTAACCAATTCTATTCTTCATTTCAATCGAACGTCAAGAATTTAAAAAATTCATAAGTATCCTCTATTTCCAGCTACTCTACAATAAGTAATATTGAAGAGTAGCTTAAATTTATTTTTTTATTAAATTTTTCTTGAATTTAATAATTTATATGATATAATGAGAACAGAGTTTCGAAAGATAAGGAGATTGAGATGAGAATTTTAGGGATAGATCCAGGATTTGCGATAACGGGGTATAGTATAATTGATTATGTAGGAAATAAATTTAATTTAGAAACTTCTGGGGCAATTTTAACTGAGGCAAAGACATCTTTTCCGTTAAGATTGGAGAAAATAAATCAAGAATTAGATGATATTATAAAGACTTATAATCCGGAGGCTATGGCAATAGAGGAATTGTTTTTTAACAACAATGCTAAAACAGCTATAAATGTTGCACAGGCAAGAGGCGTAATTTTAATGACTGCTAGGTTAAATAAATTAAATATTTATGAATATACACCGCTTCAAGTTAAACAAGCTGTTACAGGATATGGAAGAGCAGATAAAATGCAAGTACAAAGAATGGTAAAAATGATTTTAAATGAAGAGAAGCTTCCTAAATTAGATGATATAACAGATAGTATGGCAATGGCTATATGTCATGCTCATTCTTGTAAATTTGCTCAAAAGTTATAATAAATTGTAATTTTATAATGGCAAAATAAGAATAATGATTAGAAATAATGAAATAGTAATAAAACAATAATAAAAAGTATATATAATTAATAAATAGTGAATTTTATAATATAGTTATTAAAATTTTGCGTTTTGAAAGGATAATTGTAAAATGGTAACAATAGAAAATTTAGAGAAAGAATTAAATAGCAATAATTTAAGAAGCTTATATTTGTTGTATGGTGAAGAACTATTTTTACTAGAAAATAGCTTGAAGAAAATAAGAAATATTTTTGGGGAATGTATAAAAGGTATTAATTATATTAATATAGATGATACAAATATATCAGAATTAATAAGTGATATAGAAACACCAGCATTTGGATATGAAAAGAAATTATTAATTGTTAGAAATTCAGGAATATTAAAAAAAGAGGGAAAAAGAAAAAATGCTGAATTATCAAATTTGAGAGAGAAAATTTCAAGTTATATAAAAGAGAATATCGATATTATAAATGATAGTGTAGTATTAGTTATAATAGAAGAAGATATTGATAATAAACAAGAATTATATAAAATATTTGATAAGTTTGGAGTAGTATGTAATTTTGAATATCAAAAGCCAATACAAATACAAAAAAGGTTAAAAGCAATATGTAATGCATATCATGTAGATATTGATGATAGTTCTTTAAAATATTTTATTGAGGTATGTGGTACAAATATGCAAGAACTCATAAATGAAATAAGGAAACTTATTGAATATGCAGGAAACGGTGGGAAAATTGAGAAAATAGATATAGATAAATTATGTATAAAAAAATTAGAAACTATAATTTTTGACTTAACAGATAATTTAGGAAAAAAAGAAACACAAAAAGCATTGCAAGTATTAAAAAATTTGATTGCTAATAAAGAACCAATACAAAAAATTTTAATAACTTTATATAATCATTTTAAAAAATTATATATAACAAAATTAGCAGTAAAAGAAAATAAGGATTTGATAAGCAGTTTGAATTTAAAGCCAAATCAAACATTTCTAGTAAATAAATATAAAACACAAGCAAATTATTTTTCAAATAAAGAATTAAGTAAAATATTACAAGGACTAAGAGATTTAGATTATAATTCTAAAAATGGATTAATAGATTTACAAGTAGGATTAGAAGCTATACTTTGTACTTATTGTAGTTAAATATTAGATATTATAAAATTTTATAACATAAATTTAAGGAAATTAGATATTAAAATTATTAAGAGAAGAATACATTAAGAAATCAAAAATTAGTAAGAAAAAAATTACATAGTCACTTTTCTTGGAGGAAAGAATATGAATGAGAATGAAGAAAAAATTGTTAATAAAATAATTAATGAACTAAAAGAAATGGAATTAACGAAAAAAATTTCATTAGAGAAGAAAGCATATTATGTATATAGAAGACTAGGAGAATTTTTCAATTATAACGAATCATATATGTTAGCTGACAATCAAAATAAAGAAGAATATGAAGCAAAAAAAGAGAGGTACTATAAAGGAACTGATGAAAAAGGAACAGCAATATGTGTTGACATGAATAAAACTTGTGTAGAAGCATTGAAAAAGTTAGGAATAGAAGCACATTTATCATATACTGCAAATATAAATCCAATGATTCTTGAATATTGTGATCCACTATCACATGCAGATGGATGTTTTAAAATAAATGGTAAATGGTATTATTTTAATTTAACAGGTGATATTATGCATATACAAACAGGAATGAAAACAAGAAATTTTGCTATCTCACAAGAAAGAATAAAACAGAAATTCTATAATAAGCAACCTGAATATAATAAATTATATCACTTATATAGAATGAATAGAGAAAATGAAAATACAGAATTTTCAGAAATACCACAAGAAGAATTAACAAAATGGGATAATGAATTTGGCTTTACATATAAAGGTTTATATACGAATGATATTATAGAAATGTTAAAAACTGAAACAGAGGATAAAGAATTTATAAAGGAGTTTTTTGGAACTGATAAAGAAGATGAAATAGTACAAAAAAAATTTGAATTTATTATGGATAAAATAGGAATTATTAGAAATAATATGAAAATTGGTAATGTAGAAGCAAGAGAATATTATAATAAATTAGCAAATAATATTTTTTCAAAAAACGAAATGCAAAAATATTTAAGATTATGTGAAAGTTTTATTGAAAAAGATGGAGAACGAAAACTTAGAAATGTAGCAGTTATAAAAAAGCAAGATAAAAATATTTATTATTTATATAATCCAGAAATAATGACATATGAGAAAACGGATATTAGAAAAATAATAAAATCAGATTTAAAATTTCATAATATACCAAAGCAAAGAATAGATCCAATATCTGAATTTGTAAACAATATAGAAAATGAAAATAAAAAAGAAGAATTACAAAAATAAAAATGAATAATATATACCAAAATTGCTAAAAATATATTTAATTAAAATATTTTAGTAGGTGGTAATATGAAATTAAAAAATACAAGGAAATTTTGGTATGGATTAAGTATTTTATTAATAGTTTTATTTTTTAGTATAATTATATTTTTCAAATATAGTGAAGTGCAAGCCTTATCTAAATACGGTTCAAGAGGAAATGAAGTTACACAAATTCAAACAAAATTAAAAAGATGGGGATATTATAAAGGAAATGTAGATGGGATATATGGAAGCCAAACACAAGAAGCAGTAAGGTATTTCCAAAGAAAAAATGGGTTAAAAGTAGATGGGATAGCTGGAAAAAATACACTAAAAGCAATGGGAATATATAGTTCTTCATCATCGAGTTCATCATCAAGCAATTCAAGTAATGTAAATTTACTTGCTAGATTAATTTATGGAGAAGCGCGAGGAGAACCATATACTGGGCAAGTTGCAGTAGGTGCAGTTGTAATGAATAGAGTAAGAAATAGTTCATTTCCTAATAGTATTTCAGGAGTAATATATCAATCAGGAGCTTTTGATGCTGTTAGAGATGGACAAATAAACTTAACACCAGATTCAACAGCAAAAAAAGCAGCACAAGATGCGATAAATGGTTGGGACCCAAGTTATGGAGCAATATATTATTTTAACCCATCAACAGCAACTAATAAATGGATATGGTCTAGACCAATGACAATAACAATAGGAAGACATAGATTTTGTAAATAATAATTAAATATAAAAGCTTTTAATTTATTTATAATTAATATGAATTATGAGATATAAGAAAATAGACAAAATTATTATTTTTACTATAATTTTTATTGCTATAAAAAGTTAGTTATTGTTTAGAATATATATAAGATTTTTATCTATACAACTAGAATAAAAATGAATAAAAAAATAAACATTATAAAATTTTTTAATTAACTAAAAGGGGAGATAAAGTATTTTAAGAATTGGAAATTAATAATCTCTCCTTTGTATATTTAAAAAGACAAAATATGCAAAATATCTACGAAAGGAAAAGTAATAATAATGGTAGATTTAAACAAAGATGTAAAATATATAAAAGGTGTTGGGCCTAATAGAGTTAAATTATTAAATAAACTAAATATTTTCACATTAAAAGATTTAATTACATATTATCCTAGAACTTATGAAAATAGAGGAATTGCAAAAAATATAATAGAATGTATAGATGGCGAAGAAACATTAATATGTGGTATAGCATGTGGACGAGTTTCTGAAATAAGATTAAAAGGAAAAACTATGCAAAAGTTAATAATAAGAGATGAAACAGGAACAGCAACTATTACATGGTTTAATCAAAGCTATTTAAAGAATATGTTTGAGGTTGGAAAGGAATATAGATTTTACGGAAAAATTAGTAATATGTTTGGGAAAGTATCAATGACATCTCCGGTATTTGACAAACAAGGTGAAAGTAAAAATACTGGAAAAATAATTCCAATATACCCTTTAACATATAATTTATCACAAAATACTATAAGAAAAATAATACAAAATGGTTTAGAGGAAATAAATGGTGATTTAAAAGAAGTATTGCCAGATTACATATTAAAAGAATTTAATTTACAAGAAATTAATAAAGCGACACTAAACATACATTTTCCAAAGGAATTTAATGATTTTGAACTTGCAAGAAATAGGTTTATTTTTGAAGAATTATTATCAGTACAATTAGCATTGTTAGAATTGAAAAATGGTTACCAAAATGAAGAAATAGGTATTGAATTTAGTAAAGAGGCAAAAATGTCAGATATAATAAATAAATTGCCATTTAAATTAACAAATGCACAAAGAAGAGTATTAGAAGAAATAGATAATGATATGGAATCAACTAAACCAATGAACAGGCTTTTACAAGGAGATGTTGGTTCAGGTAAAACAGTTATTTCAATGTGTGCAGCATATAAAGCAGTAAAATGTGGTTATCAAGCAGCAATAATGGCTCCAACAGCGATTTTAGCAACACAACATTTAGAAAATTTTAAAAAAATATTTGACGAACTAGGAATTAGATGCGAATTATTAATTTCAGCAATGACAAAAAAGAATAAAACAGAATTATTACAAAGGCTAGAAAATGGCGAAATAGATATATTAATAGGAACACATGCATTATTACAAGAAAATGTAATCTTTAAAAAATTAGGACTAGTTGTAACAGACGAGCAACATAGATTTGGAGTTAAGCAGAGAACAACCATTGTAGAAAAAGGTCAAAATCCAGATGTGTTAGTTATGACAGCAACACCAATACCTCGTACATTAGCATTAATATTATATGGGGACTTAGATATTTCAATAATTGATGAATTACCACCAAACAGGAAAAAAATAGATACATTTGCAGTACCTAAAACAATGGAAGAAAGAGTCAATAACTTTATAAAAAAACAAATAGACGAAGGTCGCCAAGCATATATTGTATGTCCATTAGTAGAAGAGAATGAAGAGTCAGATTTAAAATCAGTGGAAAAACTTTATGAAAAAAGTAAAACAGAAACTTTTCCAGAATATAAAGTTGAATATATACATGGAAAAATGAAAGCAAAAGATAAAGATATAATAATGGAAAAGTTTAAAAATAAAGAAATAGATATATTAATATCGACAACGGTTATTGAAGTAGGAGTAGATGTTCCTAATAGTAATATAATGGTAATAGAAGATGCACAAAGGTTTGGACTAGCACAATTACATCAGTTAAGAGGAAGAGTAGGAAGAGGAGAATATAAGTCATATTGTATTTTGAAATATGAAGGAAAAAGTGAAACAATAAGAAAAAGAATGAAAGTTATGTGTGACACAAACGATGGATTTATTATTTCTGAAAAAGACTTGGAATTAAGAGGTGCCGGAGACTTTTTCGGAACAATGCAACATGGGATACCAGAATTTAAAATAGCAAATTTATTTGAAGATATGCAAACACTAAAAATAGTTCAAAACTTAGCAATGAAAATTATTTTAGATGATCCAAAATTAGAAAAAGAAGAAAATAAATTATTAAGAGAATTGATAAGAGATAAATTTGTTAAAAGAATAGAAATTTGATAAAAAAAATAATCATTTTGTATATTAAAACTATTGATATATATAAAAGGTAATGTAAAATAATGTAAATAGTTGAATACTTATGTAAAATATGCTAAAATATAAATATGTCAACAAAGACAATTTGGTAACAATTAAAAATTAATATTTTAAATTGCAAAGGAGAAAAAAATGGAAAAACTTCGGATGTTAGGAATTAAAATGTGTATGCCTGGAACTTTAATAATGAATCAACTATTAAAAGGTGAAATAACAACAGAAAAACTTTCTGAGGACGAAATAGACTTAGTATTAGATGCTTGGGAAACTAGAAATTTTGTCCCTGGAAATTTAGTTTCAAACTATCCTTATAAAGTTGATAAAGTTAAACCAGTAATTTCAAAAAAAGAGGTTTTAGAAGGAATTTATTCAGAAGAAGACTACAAAAGAAATTATGTAGAACAAATTGAAAAATATTTACAGGTAACAATATTTTAATTTTGAAACAGTCAAGAGAGAAATTATCTCTCTTGACATTTTTTTTATAAAATAGTATTATATATGAGAAAAATAATAAAGTTATATAAAAGCAACAATAGATTATTTTTTGATTACTTTTTTAATATAAAAATTATTTTATACATACAATGATATAATATTGTATAGTTAAAATCAAAAAAGCTAATTTTTATATAATGAAAATAAGGATGTTGATTAATTATGTTTCAAATTATACTAAAATTGATAGGAATTACAATAGTATTGTTAGGAGTAATATTAATATATGATGCACGTATAATAACTAAAAAATTTTTTGGATTTGGAGATCAAAATGAGGGTTCTAGTGGTTTGAAAATTTTAGGTTTTATAATATCAATAATAGGTGCGACTATTGTATATTTTTCTTTATAAAATTTTATAAAAGTATTGACAAGAAAAATATATTTTGTTATTATAGTAATTGTCAGTTAAATATATGCGGATGTGGCGGAACTGGTAGACGCGCTGGTCTTAGGAACCAGTGTCAACGACGTGGGGGTTCGAGTCCCTTCATCCGCACCATAGTAAGAAAAGCAAGGTATAAAATCCTTGCTTTTTTTGTGCTTATTCTATGTTTTTAATGCAATAGCAATTAGCCCATCTTCTTTAACTGTTCAAAAGCAAATTTTTGAGAAATATCTATATAAACATCAAATAAAAAAGTCAATAGTATTAATATTAGCAATGTATGTTCGTTTCTAAAAGAGCATTCGGAATAATACCAAACTTTTTTATACATTAATTAACAAGATTACAAAAAACAGCATACTAATATATAAAATAAAGAAAGGAGAATTTATGAGAAAAAAATTATCTAGTTTAATTATTAGTATGCTTATTCTAACCGTATTTATTGGGAATTTCAGTATTATATCAAATGCAAGTAATCAAGAAGACGAATATATATCTACAACTGAAATACCAATGCAAACAATAATAGAGGAACAATCGTTAGAATATCAAAGCACAGAAGAAGAAGAGTTTAAGAAAAAAAATAAAGAAGCCTATGAAAAAGCAATACAAAATGATAAGGAGCAAAGTGCTAAAAATAGTACCATTAAATTAGGACCATATGAAGGGCTTATATATTATTCACAAATAGATAACAGATGGAGAAACGACCCTTATACAATAACAGGAAATCCAGCACAAACCATAGGAAGTAGTGGATGTGGTCCAACGGCAGCAGCAATGGTAGTTTCAAGTATAAAAGGGATTATAACCCCTCCACAAATGGCAAATTTATATGTAGAAAATGGATTTAGAAGCAAAAACAATGGAACATATTGGTCTGCGTTTAAATGGACGGCAAATAAATTCGGAATAGGATTTGAAGAAACAACAAGCTTAAATAAAGCAATAGAATTAGTGAGAAATAATTATTATGTAATAGTGAGTGTAAATGATGGATTATTTACTTCCGGAGGACATTTTGTTGTTTTAGTTGGAATCAGTGGAGATTACTTAGAAATTTTTGATCCATATTTATACAGTGGAAAATTTGATATTCCAAGTAGAAAAGGAAAAGTAACAGTTGAAGGCAATAAAGTTTATTGTAGTATAAATAATTTTAGAAATTATGCAAATTATCAAAGATTTTTTGCTTTTAAAAATGATAGGAAAAATAACGAAAGCGAGATAGATAATATCACAATGCCTAAATACACAAGATATGTAAAAACATCAACTGGAATAGGTGTAAATGTAAGGAGTGGACCAGGTATAAAGTTTTCTAAAATTAAAGCCTATCCAGATGGAACCAAAGTAACAGTATATGAAATGGAAGGTAATTGGGCAAGAATTGGAAGAAACGAATGGATAGATTCAACATATTTAGTAGTGAGATATAATAATCAAATAGCAGATTATATTTTTAATCCATATAAAGTTAAAATAACATCTCCAATAGGATTAAATATCAGAAAAGGAAATTGTATTTCTTATAAAAAAATAGGAGCATATAGATATGGAGCTATTGTAGAAATTATTGCAGAAAAAAATGGATGGGGAAGAACTAATTTGGGCTGGATAGATTTGCAATATACTGAAAAAATTGAAAATATACCATCAACTGTTGGAATGATAAAGTATTTTAAAGGAAGAACGATTTTATATCAAAATCCAAATTTAACAGGAACAGAATATCAATATTTACCAAATACAAGTGTTATTATTTTAGAAAATGTGAATTCACAAGTTGATAAAGTTAAAGTGAGAGAAACAGGAAGAATAGCTTATGTTAGAAATAATGTTTATAGATAATATTAGAAATAGAATAAAACATTAAAATTAAAGTGTATATTTGCAGTTTATATTCATTAAAGGGGCATTAATTCACAAAAATGCTCTTTTTTGATTTACAAATTTAATGTAAGAAGCTATAATATTTATAGTATAATTAAAGTAGAAAGGATTTAATCAATAAAATTCACAAGAAATGAAGGATTTACTTGAAATTATTGTGAAATGAAATAGCGGAGTTGCAATATTAATATATAAAAAGCAAAAATATTAAATATGTTACTGAGGCTATATAATTGATTATATAATAATAAAATGGTAGTAGAAAAAAATAAGGAATACATTGTAGAAATAATAGATAATGGATTTGAAGGAGAAGGTATAGCAAAAATAAATGATTTTACTATATTTATACCAGGAGCAATAAAAGGTGAAAAAGTAAAAATATTAGTAGTAAAAGTGTTATCTTCATATGCATTTGCAAAAATATTAGAAATATTAGAAAAATCAGAAAATAGAATTGAGCCTGATTGTAAAACATACAAAAGATGTGGAGGGTGTAATTTAAGACATATAAAATATCAAGAAACTCTTAAACAGAAACAAAATTCAGTTCAAAGTTTAGTTGATAAAACATTAAAAAACAAAATAAAAGTAAAAGAAACAATAGGGATGGAAAATCCATATTATTATAGAAATAAAGTACAATATCCAGTAGGAATTGATAAAGACGGTAAGCCACAAATAGGAGTTTTTGCAAACAGAAGCCATGAAATAATACCAATTGAAAAATGTTTTATCCAAAATGAAAAATCTGAAGAAATAGCAAAATATATATTTGATTTATGGAATGAAAATAAGTACACAATTTATAATGAAAAGACAAGAAAAGGATTATTAAGACATATTGTAATTAAAACAGGAATAAAAACAAATCAATATATGTGCATATTAGTGATAAATGGACAAGGTTTTGATAATGAAAAAGAATTTGTAAGTAAGATAACAAATAAATATAAAGAAATTACATCAATTATTGTAAATGCTAATATGAAAAATACAAATGTGATATTAGGTCTAGAAAATAGAACAATATTTGGTAATGGATATATAGAAGATAAATTGGGAGAATATATATTTAAAATATCACCACTTTCATTTTATCAAGTAAATCCAATACAAGCAGAGAAATTGTATAATTTGGGAATTGAAAAGGCAAATATAACAAAAGATGATATCGTTTTTGATTTGTATTGTGGAATAGGTACAATATCATTATTTATGTCAAAATACGCAAAAAAAGTTTATGGGATTGAGATTGTAGAAGAGGCTATAAAAGCTGCTAAGGAAAATGCAGAGATTAATAATGTTGATAATGTTGAGTTTATTGCAGGAGATGTAGAAAAAGCATTGAGCAATATTATTTATGATAGAAAAATTATTCCTGATATTGTTATGGTTGATCCTCCTAGAAGAGGATTGGATAATACTAGTATTAATAATATCTTGAATATTAAGTCAAAAAGATTAGTATATATTAGTTGCAATCCAGCAACGTTGGTACGCGATTTGGCAAAGTTAGAGGAAATGTATGAGGTGAAAGAGATTGTTCCTGTGGATATGTTTCCGTTTACATCACATATAGAAACTGTTACTGTATTAATACAGAAAAATTAATGGTTGTAGCGATTTAAAATAGAGAAAATGTTGTAAATGTCAACCGTTTGTCAACTAATGTTTTAAGCGGTTGATAATTTTATATGCTTAAAAATAATAAAAATAAACTTAGAATTAAATTATTAGAAATCATAAATAACGAAAAAGATATAAAAAAGAAAGATGGAAAATGGGCTACAATAAATGAAATACAAAATATGATTAAAGATAATATTTTTTCTGAAAGCCACAAAAATTTCTTTAATGATTGCTTAAAATATTTGAATGCCAATAAGTAGTAGAGATGGGGAAATATGGAAACAATAAGAACAAGTTAAGGTTTTCTATTTCAAAAATATAGAATCTATATTACGAAAAAATGAAGGGAAAAACAGAACAAAGAATAAATATTAAAGAGTAGATATTTTAGAATACTAAATCTAAAATATCTACTTTTTTCTAATGGTAATGTTACCTTTAACAAAAAAATGGTAATATATAGATAGATATCTAAAAAAAGGAGCTTTAAAGCGAAATGAGTAATAAGAAAATAAAGGAGTTTGTTTTTGAAGGAAATATAAACATAGAAAAAATAATAAAAGAATATGCTCGGGTATGTATATATCATTATAAAAAATAGTGGATATTTATTTAGCGATGAAGATATAGAAGAAATTGCCTCAGATGTATTTCTTGCTATATGGAAAAATAAAGAAAAGTTAGATATAAATAAGGAAATTTCTTCATATATAGCAGGAATAACAAAAAATTTAATTAGAAAAAAGAAAAGAGACGTTAAAGATATAAAAGAGAATATTAAAAATATTGACGAGTTGCAAGATTATTTATCCGATAAAATTGATTATACACACAATGAAGCAGAGGAAAAAGAAAAAATATGTATTATAACAGAAGAATTAACGAAAATGAAAAAAGAGGATAAGGATATTTTTACATATTATTATTACGAGTCAAAAAACATAAAAGAAATAGCCAATATATTAAAAATTACAGAAATAAAAGCCAAATCAAGATTATCAAGAATTAGAAAAAAATTAAGAAAAGAATTAGAAAAAAGGGGGTATAGCTATGGAAGAAAATAAAATAATAGAAAGAATAATAAAAAAATCACAGACAAAAATAGCTATATCTGAATTTATAGAGGGGGAAAAATATATGCCAAAGTCAACTAAAATTTTAAAAACAGTAGCAACAATTGTTATTACGCTAGGCATAGGAACAGGATTAGTATATGCGACAGGAGCAATAGTAAATGAAAAGATATGGAAAGAACCAGAACAATATAAAATTAATCAAGATTTAACAGAAGAAGAAAGAAAAGAATGTGTAACACAAGAAAAAGCAGAAGAAATAGCAAATAATTATTTGAAAAAAATAGGATTGGAAGAAGAAATAAAGAATTTAGAATTATCAAGAAACACTTTTAGAAATGATAGAATTTGGTATGTAAATACTGAAAAAGTATATATGCAAATTGATGCTGAAAGTGGAAAACTAGAATTTTTAAATATTCCAACTTGGAATTATAAAATACCATATGATTATGGGATTACACGAGAAGAAGCTAGAATTGTAGCAAAAGAATTATTAGAAAAATATAGACCAGAAGGATATGATGGCGAATATGAATTAGTTTGCCTAAGAAGGAATATGGGAACAGATGAAGCATCATATATTTGGTATGCAGATTTTTATAGAAAATATGGCGATTTAATAAATAAATCAGAGCAAATAAGTATTGGCTGGGTCCCAACAATAAATGGACTATATTCTTTAACTTTAAAAAATATACCTTATGAAAATAATGAACAGAAAATATCAAAAGAAGAAGCAATAAATATAGCAGTTGAAAAAGATAAACAAATAGAAAAGAGTAAAACAATTAAAGAAACAAAGGCTGAAATTAGAATAAAAGAAATGAATGAAAATATATATTTAAGAGAAAAATTTAAAGAAGAATATGAAAGTGGTACACTTAATATGCAAAAGACAGGAGAAAATACTTATAAATTAAAAGATGATGCAGTTGCTTTTAAAACAGAAAAGAGAGTAAGAAAAGTATGGTGTGTCGCTATTGATTATAATGAAAGTTTGCGGATATACTTACTATGTTGATGTAACAACAGGAGAGATAATAGGTGGATCACATTCTAATGAATTTGTAAATGAAAAGATTTTAATAGAAGATGAAAATAATTTGATTGAAAAATAATAAGAAGGTACTTTTTATTTGTTGTATACGGAGAAAGTTTATACAGTGTTAATATAAAAAGGAAAAAATTTCTATAAAATAAAAACACAAAGTAATTCATTATTGAGGGACTTTTTAGAGGGGTATTCCAATTTGCAAAAATATGAAAAATATGATATCTTATTAAAGATTTAAGTACTAGTCAAAATTAATATAAAAGATAAAGAAAGGTATAAATTATGGAGAAAAAAGGTAAAGTCTTACTTGGAATGAGTGGAGGAGTAGACAGTTCTGTTTCAGCAATATTATTACAAGAACAAGGATATGAAGTAATAGGGGCAACCTTAGAATTATTTGGAGATAGTTGTAATAACATAACTACGGTAAAAGATGCTAAGAAAGTTTGCGATAAATTAGGAATAAAACATATAACAATAGAATTAAAAAAAGAATTTTACAAATATGTAATAAAAGATTTCATAGATAGTTATTCAATATGTGAAACACCAAATCCATGTATAAAATGTAATAGATATATAAAATTTGACATAATGTATAAAAAGGCCAAAGAATTAGGATGTGATTATTTAGCAACAGGACATTATGCAAAAATAGAATATGATAAAACATGGAATCAAAAAGTACTAAAAAAATCAGATTCTCTAAGAAAAGATCAAAGCTATGTTTTATATGATGTAAAAAAAGAGATATTACAAGATACAATTTTTCCTTTATGTGAATTTGAAGATAAAGATGAAATAAGAGAAATTGCAAGAAAACACGGATTAGAGGTTGCTAATAAAAAAGACAGTGAAGATATATGTTTTATACCAGATAATAATTATGTACGATTTTTAGAAGAAAATAATTTGAAATCAAAAAAAGGAAATATTGTTGATACTGAGGGAAATATATTAGGAAAGCATACAGGATTGTATAAATATACAATAGGACAGAGAAAAGGGCTAGGAATATCTAGTAAGTTTCCACTATATGTAGTTAAACTTGATAAAGACAAAAATGAAGTTATAGTTGGAAAAGAAGAAGAAATTTTTAGCAAAAAAGCAATAATAACAGATTTTAATAATTTATTAACAGAAAATAAAATTGAAAACATGAAGGTAAGAGCAAAAGTAAGATATTCAGCCAAAGAGGCAGATGCAATCATTAACCAAATTGATGATAAAACTGTTGAGGTTGATTTTCTAGAACCTCAAAGAGCTATTACTCCTGGACAAGCATTAGTTTTATATATAGATGATATAGTGTTAGGTGGAGGAAAAATAGTAAAATAAAAAGTAAAAAATAAAAAATAAAAAACTGTATAAAGGAAATATATTTTTCTTTATACAGTTTTTTGAAATTACAAGAAAGCCAAAATATCATTTGGTAAATATTGCATTAATTCACCAAAATTATTGATATTTTTTCTTTCTAAGATTTCAGGCAAATATGCTTGAAAAAACTTAAAGAGTTTTTCTTCTTCTCGAAATTCATAACGACCACATTTTACAGCAATCTTTTTAGCTTCCTCCCGAAAAGTACTTAATCCTTGCGAAGAACCATTTAAATAAATATAAATGTCTTCTACATCATATTTTTAACAAATTCAAGTATTAAACAATGGATTTATGTAAATCGTTTGCATATGTTAATAAAAAAGAGTTCAATAATAATGTAACTATGATAAACAATTTATAAAAATGAATTATGATATTACAAAATAATGGATATAAGTAATTGATATTATTACAAAAATACAATATAATATTAAAAAATATCAAAAGGGAGACAATAAAATGTTATCAATATTAGAATTAAAAAATAGACTACCAAAAGAGTTTATAGATGAACTATATACTAGATTTACGCCATTAACAGTAGACAAAATATTAGCAGGAATGTTAGGCGATAGAAATACAACTTTGAGAGTAAATAAAATAAAAAGTTCTATTCACGAATTAATGAAATATTTAAAAGAAAACAATATAAAGTTTGATAGAGTTTTATGGTATAATGATGCATTAGTAATTAAGAATGCAAAAGAAAAACAAATTAAGAAATTAGATATATATGATAAAGGATATTTATATTTACAAAGTTTATCAAGCATGATACCTCCAATAATTCTAAATCCAAAAGAAGGAGAAAAGGTGCTAGATTTAACAGCAGCTCCTGGGAGTAAAACTACTCAAATGGCTGGAATGATGAATAATAAAGGTTATATTTTAGCAAATGAGCTAGATTCTATTAGATGTGAAAGATTAAAATATAATGTAGAAATGCAAGGGGCGAAAATTATCGAAATAATAAATAGAAGAGGTGAAAGTATAGGAAAAGAGTATAAAGAATATTTTGATAAAGTTTTATTAGATGCACCATGTAGTGGAGAGGGAAGATTTCTAGGTAATAATGTGCAAACTTATAGAAATTGGTCTAAGAAAACAGTTTTACAACTTTCAAAATTGCAAAAAAAATTGTTTAAAAGTGCCTATGATTCATTAAAAAAAGGTGGAATAATGGTATATTCTACTTGCACATTAAATTTACAAGAAAACGAAGAAATATTAGATTGGGCAATAAAAAATCTTAATATTAAATTATTAGATATTGATATTGAATTTAAAGAAAAAATGCAAGGCTTTACAGAAAATGTAGATTCTAGTATAAAAAAAGCAATAAGAATATTACCTTCAAAAGATAAGGAAGGATTTTTTGTGGCAAAATTAAAAAAGATATAATATAAATATAATAAAAGATATATTTTAGTTCAAGACTAATAATGTTGTCAGAAGATGTAATAAGTGCTATAATAGTTCACAAATTATGTCATAGTATATATAAAAATCATAACAAAGAATATTATGATTTAATGAAGAATTTCATACATACTTATGATGAATAGATAAAAATTAAAAAACTTAAAGTAATAATCATTTTTAAGAAGGAGAAAATTATGACGGATTTATTGATAAAATTATTCATAAAAGATAAAGAAAATGTAAAAGATTTAAAAATAAGAGGAAAATATGGAGCTCTTTCCAGTATAACAGGTATTGTAGTAAATGTATTATTATCTATTGTAAAGATAATAATAGGAGCTATTTCAAATTCGATGTCAATAATATCTGACGGATTAAATAATGTTACAGATGCAGGTTCTTCGGTTGTAACAATGATTGGATTTAAATTGTCTCAGAAAAAAGTAGATAAAGACCACCCTTGGGGACATGGAAGAATGGAATATATTACAGCTTTTATCGTAGATGTATTAATAATTTTGGTAGGGTTAGAATTATTTAGGTCATCAATAGATAAAATAATAAATCCATCAATGCCAGATATAAGTAATATAACTCTTATTGTTTTAGGAATAGCAATTGTAACAAAATTATGGCTATTTGTTTTCTATAAAAAGATAGCAAAATTGATAGACTCAGAAGCGATAAAAGGTAATGCATATGATAGTATATCAGATGTAGTTTCTACATTTGTAGTATTAGTATCAGCACTTATAGCAAAATTTGCCGGAATTACTATTGATGGATATGTTAGTATCTTAGTTTCTATATTTATATTATTTACAGGAATAAAAGCAATGAAAGAAACTTCGGATATATTATTAGGTCAAAAACCTGATGCTAACTTTGTAGAAGCAATTGAAAAATTTACAAAGAAATATGAGATGATAGTAGGAATTCACGATATGATGGTACATGATTATGGTCCAGGAAGAAAAATAGTATCATTTCATGCAGAAGTTCCAGAGAATAGTGATATTTGCAAAGCTCATGATATAATAGATAAAATGGAACAAGATATATTAAATGAATTTAATTGTATCACAACAATACATATGGATCCAATAGCAGTAGATAATGAAGAAATAACAGAGATGAAAGAATTTACAGAGAAAGTAGTAAAAGATATTAATGATGAATATTCAATACATGATTTTAGAATGACTGATGGAGGAGATAGGATAAACTTGATTTTTGATTTAGTAATTCCGAGAGAAGAAAAAATAGATAAGGAAGAATTAAAGAAAGAGGTTCAACAAAAAATACATGAAAAAGATAAAAAATATTATGCTGTTCCAAAAATAGAATGTTCTTTTGTATAAGATAGTATCGGGATAACGAGAAAATTAATTATTAATCTAAAAGAAAGATAATTTGTGAGATTTTTAGTGTGAACTATAAAAATTTATGAAAAAATTTTTGGGGAATTAAAAAATAAAATCATTAAAATAATTGAAATATTATATAAAAAATAGTAAAATGTATATATAATATAAAGAGAAAAGTAATAGGAATATAATAGACAGACAACGTACTCTGAAAAAGAAAGGAATTGATTTTGATATGAGAAAAATTGCCAATACCTTATGGGGAATAGTATTAATTATTTTAGGGATAATTTGTACATTAAATGTTTTTGAAATAACACATATAAACTTGTTTTTTGATGGTTGGTGGACTTTTCTAATTATAATACCAAGCTTTATAGAAATGATAGCAAGGAAAAATAAGACTTGGAGTATTATTTGGTTAATAGTTGGAATTATCCTATTTTTATCTTGTAGAAATATCTTAGATTTTGGAATGATTATGAAATTAATATTCCCAGTAGCATTAATTTTAATAGGATTAAATTTAATATTTAAAGATAAATTTGATAAAAGATTATCAGCTAAAATTAAAGAAATGAAAAATAATAATGAAGATTTAGAAGAATATTGTGCAACATTTGGAGAGGTAAGACCATCATTTAATGAAAAAGAATTTACAGGAGCTAGTTTAGATGCTATTTTTGGCAGTGTAGAATTAAATCTAAAAAATGCAATAATAAAAAAAGACCAAATAATAAAAGCTAGTGCTGTTTTTGGAGGAATTGATATAATTATACCTGAAAATGTTAATATAAAAATTAAATCTACACCAATTTTTGGAGGAGTTAGTAAAAAAGTAAATTTAAAATACAATGAACAATTACCAACAATTTATATAAATGCTTTTTGTATGTTTGGAGGTGTTAGTATAAAATGACAGGGGTTCAAAAATGTATAAAAGTGGGCGCAATAATATTTGGAACATATATATCAGCAATTATAATAGGAATCATAGTAGTTATAACTTTATCAATTGTAGGCGGTTTTGTAGCACTAAGTAGTGATGATTGGTTTTTAGAAGAAAAAGATTATTATGAAGAATATAAAAATGATGATTATTATGAGGATATTATATATAAAGATTTAGAAGATAGATATTATAAAGGTCTTACAAATCAATTATAAATTAGTATTGAACGATTATTGAATTTTAGTCGTTCAGTTTTTATTGTATAGGAAAAGTCAGCTTTTCTTATAGTTTTAATAAAAAATTTATTTACTATTTTATAAAAAAATGATAAAATATGAAAACAAAATCAATAAAAAGGAAGAAGGACAAAAAAGTTGAGTATTAAAGTGTTGGCAATAATAAATCCAGCGTCTGGAAAAGGAAATATAACAGAGTATATAGATGAAATAAAAAACAATTTAAAAAAACAAGATATGGAAATGGACTTATATCTTACTAAAAAAGAGTATAATGCTAAAAAAATTGTAGAAGATAATATAGAAGGAAAAGATTTAATCCTAGTTTGTGGCGGAGATGGAACTTTAAATGAAGTGGTAACTGCATTCATGGAAAAGGAAATAAAAGATGTGACTGTTGCTTATATACCACTTGGAACTACTAACGATTTAGCAAAAACATTAGAAATGCCAATAAGAGATATTTCAATAACAAACAGATTATTACAATCAAAAGCAAAAGTAATAGATATAGGAAAATTTAATAATAAAAAGTTTTTCTGCTATGTAGCAGCATTTGGAATAATGACAGATGTATCTTATATGACATCACAGAAATTAAAAAATAAATATGGAAGATTTGCATACTATATGAAAGCTATTAAAGAAATTGTAAAAATACCCACATATAAAGTTAAAATAAAATATGATGAAGAAGAGCTAGAAGGAGAATTTATTTATGGTGGAGTTAGTAATTCAGCTTCAATAGCAGGGTTTGAATGGTTTGATAGAAATGAAATAAGCTTAGAAGATGGAAAATTTGAATGTATTTTTATCAGAAAGCCAAAGAATTTATCAGGATATTTAAAAATATTAACAGCATATAGAGAAAAAGATTACAGTTGGAATAGAGATATTGTGTATTTTAAAGCAAATAAAATACAAATTGAAACTGATGAAGAGGTTGCTTGGACAATCGATGGAGAATTTGCAGGTAGATTAAAGAATGTAGATATACAAAATTGTAATAAAGCACTTGAACTTGCGGTATGCGAAAATATAAAATAAAAATTAACTTATATTAGAAAGGTATGTAATTAATAAAAAAATTTTTAATACAACAAAAATAAAGAAATAAACGAAGAAATGAAAGGAATTACAAATGCTGAAAAGAATTATAGAAAAAAATTATAAATGGATAACAATTTTATTATGTGTAATAATCGTATTAATGATGTTGGAAGATATTTTTACAAGTGAACAATTAATTATAGATACAGTAATTTATAAAAATGTAATACTAAATTTAAGATCAGAACCACTAACTGCTATAATGAAAGTCATAACTAATTTAGCGTCAGCATATACACTTTTGGCAATAACAATAGCATCATTTGTTTTTATAAAAAATAAAAAAATAGGTAAATGTATTACTGTTAATTTAGTTTTATCTACTTTGTTAAATCAAATATTAAAATATACAGTACAAAGACCTAGACCAGAAGGATATATGTTAATAAGTGAAAATGGATATAGTTTTCCTTCGGGACATTCAATGGTAAGTATGGCTTTTTATGGATTAATAATTTATTTAATATGGAAAAAGATGAAAAATGTAAAGTTAAAATATGTTTTATGTGGATTTCTTTCAATATTAATACCTTTAATAGGATTTAGCAGAATATATTTAGGAGTACATTATGCAAGTGATGTAATAGGAGGATTTGCAATTTCAATAGCATATTTAGTACTTTACATAGGAGCAGTAAAAACATATTTAAATATAGAAAAGGAAGAAAAAATGAATAAACGCGAAATGGTTAAATTAAGAAAAAAGAGAAAAAAATTAAGAAATAGTTTCAAATATGCTTTTGAAGGGATCGGAGAGGCTTTGAAAACAGAACAGAATTTAAAAATTCATTTTTTTATAATGCTAGTTGTTGTAACAGCTGGATTAGTTTTTAAAATAAGTGCAATAGAGTGGATTGCATGTATTATATTATTTGGATTAGTTATATCACTAGAACTAATAAATACTGCAATAGAAACAACAGTTGATATTGCAATGCCTGAAAAAAATGAAAAAGCTAAATTAGCAAAAGATGTAGCAGCTGGTGCAGTATTAATGGCAGCAATAATGGCAGTAGTTGTTGGATTAATAATATTTTTACCAAAAATTTTCTAAAATCTATAACCAGTAAAGATACCAAAATAAGTTAAAATTTTTAATATTATATTAATAAAAATTAATAATGAATATTATAAAATTTTAGATTACAATCAAAAAATATTTTTAAATATATTTATTAAAAAGTATAAGTTTTTTAAAAAGACTTGTACTTTTTTAATTATACCTATATAATGGGAGTACAAAAAGGAGGGTATATGAAAATGTCTTTTATCGAAGAAATAAAAACAAGAGCAAAAGAAAACATAAAAACAATAATACTTCCAGAAGCAGATGACATACGAATATTAGAAGCAACTCAAAAAATAAATAAAGAAGGGTTTGCAAAAATAATTTTAATAGGAAACGATGAAGAGATTTTAAAGAAAGCAAAAGAGAACAATTTAGATATAAGTGGAGCAAAGATAATAAATCCATCATCTTCCGAAGATTATGACAAATATGTTAATTTATTATATGAACTAAGAAAAAATAAAGGTATGACTCAAGAAAAAGCAAAAGAGTTAGTATTAAACCCAGTGTACTATGGAATGTTAATGGTAAAAGAAGGTAAAGCAGATGGCTTGGTTTCTGGTGCTGCACATTCTACATCTGATACATTAAGACCAGCACTTCAAATATTAAAAACAGCACCAAATACAAAGTTAGTTTCAGCATTTTTTGTAATGGTAGTTCCAAATTGCGAATTAGGAGAAAATGGTGTGTTTATTTTTGGAGATAGTGGATTGAATGAAAATCCAGATATGGACCAATTATCAGAAATAGCAATATCTTCTGCAAAAAGTTTTAAACAATTAGTAGAAAAAGAACCTAAGGTAGCAATGCTTTCATATTCTACACATGGAAGCGCACATTCAGAATTGACAGAAAAAGTAATTGGAGCTACTAAATTAGTAAAGGAAAAAGACAAAGATTTACTAGTAGATGGAGAGTTACAATTAGATGCAGCAATAATTCCAGAAATAGCAAAATCAAAAGCACCTACAAGTCCGATAAAAGGAGAAGCAAATACATTAATATTCCCAAACCTAGATGCAGGAAATATAGGGTATAAATTAGTACAAAGATTAGGAAAAGCTGAAGCATATGGACCATTATGCCAAGGAATAGCAAAACCAGTAAATGATTTATCAAGAGGTTGCAATAGTGATGATATAGTAGGAGTTGTAGCAATTACAGCAGTTCAAGCAAATACTGATTTTTAAATTTTTAATAAAGGGGATTTTGAGTGAAAGAAATAAAAAACTAGCGAAGCTGTATAAGAAAAGCTATCGAAGGTCATTTTAAAGGTTAATTTTACTTGTTACATACAAAAATCTTTCACTAATATGGGAACCTTTTAATAAAATGAGAAAGGAATGGATTTTATATGAAAATTTTAGTTTTAAACTCAGGAAGTTCATCTTTAAAATATCAAGTAATTGATATGGATACTGAAAAAATGTTGGTAAAAGGAAATTATGAAAGAATAGGACAAGGAAATTCATTTTTAACACATAAAGTTAATGGAGAAAAACATAAATTTGAGCATCCAGCAAAAGATCACGAACAAGCAATAAAATTTGTTTTAACTAGATTAGTAAATCCTCATTATGGAGTTTTAGAAAACTTAGAAGAATTAGCTGGTATAGGACATAGAGTAGTTCATGGAGGCGAGAAATTTGCAGAGCCAGTACTTATAACTGATGAGGTTATGAATGAAATAGAAAAATGTAGTGAATTAGCACCTTTGCATAATCCCGCAGCTATATTAGGAATGAAAGCTTGTAAAAAATTAGCCCCAAATATTAAAATGGTAGCAGTTTTCGATACAGCATTTCATCAAACTTTAAGCAAAGAAAGATATCTATATCCAATACCTTATGAATATTATAAAAAATATGGAATAAGAAAATATGGATTCCATGGAACCTCTCATGAATATGTGGCATATAGAGTAGCAGAATTATTAGAAAAAGATGTAAAAGATTTAAAAATAGTAAACTGCCATTTAGGGCAAGGAGCTAGTATATGTGCAATTAATAAAGGAGTTTCAGTAGAAACAAGTATGGGATTAACACCTTTGGGTGGAATTCCTATGGGAACAAGGAGTGGAGATTTAGATCCTTCTGTTGTTACATATATAATGAAAAAAGAAAAACTTTCGTCAGATGAAATGGAAAAAATATTAAATAAGCAATCAGGAGTTTTTGGAATATCACAAGTTTCAGTAGATTTTAGAGATATAGAAAATGATGCAGCAGCAGGTGGAATACATGCACAATTAGCATTAGATAATTTCCACTATCAAGTTGCAAGTTATGTTTCTAGATGTATTGTTGCTATGAATGGAATAGATGTCTTGACATTTACAGCAGGAGTTGGAGAAAAAGGAGAACTTTCAAGAGAAGCTATATGTGATTATTTTAAATTTATGGGATTGAAAATAGATAAAGAATATAATAGAACATTAAAAGGTGTTGAAACAGAAATTTCAACAAAAGATTCCAAAATTAAAGTATTTATAATTCCTACAAATGAGGAATTAATGATAGCAAGACAAACTTTAAAAACTATTGGCAATAATTAATACTAATTTAAGATTCTGTTTACAAAGAAAGGATATTTATAGTTTTAGAATTTTAATAAAATGTAAAAAGATATTATAATATGATATTATTGTAATATGTTTAAAATAAAATAAAACAATAGTTATATAGATTTATATAAAGGTTTATAGGAATTTAACCTTGTTGTATATGAAAATATAGTGACAATATAAAAACTAATTTTTTATTTTATATTTGATAATTAAAAAGTTTTATAGTGTTTCGTATACAATCAAAAACCTAAATATATTAACGAGGAAGAGTAAAAAAATGAAAATTTTAGTTTTAAATTGTGGTAGTTCATCACTTAAATATCAATTAATTAACATGGAAAATGAAGAAGTGGTTGCTTCAGGAAAATATGAAAGAATAGGAGAAAAAGAAGCTTTTTTAACACATAAAGCTTGTGGTAAAAAAGCTGAAATAAAAAAACCAGCATTTAATCATAAAGAAGCAATAGAAATCACTTTAAAAGAATTTACAAATCCAGAATATAAAGTTATAGAAAGTTTAGATGAAATAAATGCAATAGGGCATAGATTAGTACATGGGGGAGAAAAAATCTCAAAATCAGTATTAATTGATGATGAAGTTAAAAATGTTTTAAAAGAATATACAGATTTAGCACCATTACATAATCCAGCATGTTTACTAGGAATAGAAGCTTGTGAAGAAGTATTTCCAAATAAACCTATGGTTGGAGTTTTTGATACAGCATTTCATCAAACTGTACCAAAGGAAAAATATATTTATCCAATACCTTATAAATATTATAAAAAATATGGTGTAAGAAAGTATGGATTCCATGGAACATCACATATGTATGTGTCTAATAGACTTGCAGAATTAGAAAATAAAGATATAAAAGACTTAAAAATTATTACTTGTCATTTAGGACAAGGGTCAAGTATTTGTGCTATTGAAGGTGGAAAATCAATTGATACAAGTATGGGGTTAACTCCACTTGGAGGAATATCAATGGTTACAAGAAGCGGAGATTTAGACCCATCAGTTATAACATATATAATGAAAAAGGAAAATTTAACACCAGACGAAATGGAGAATATTTTAAATAAAGAATCTGGAATATCTGCAATTTCAGGATTAGCTCCTGATTTTAGAGTTATAGAAGAAGAATCAAATAAAGGAAATGAAATGGCTAAAATAGCGATTGAAGAATTCAATTATTCAGTAGCAACATATATTGCAAAATATGCTATGGCGATGGATGGAGTAGACTATATAGTATTTACAGGAGGAATTGGAGAAAATCAAATAAATATAAGAAAAGGTATTTGCGAAAAATTGGAATTTATGGGAGTAAAATTAGATTTAGATAAAAATAATATTAGAGGAGAAGAAAGAGTAATTTCAACAGAAGATTCATCAATTAAAGTATATTTAATTCCAACAAATGAAGAATTAATGATAGCAAAAGAAACTGAAAGTTTAATTAAATAGATAATTTATTAATATAATGGTTTTATTAAGTTTGCTGTTGGAAATTATGGAGGAAAAAGAAAGTTGATTTTTGTTTCCAATCCCTAAATTACCAAAATCATTAAAAATAATAAAAAACATTTACATAAACAAATTTATATGATAAAATAAAATATACATAAATCGGAACAACTAATAAGCAGGTAAACTTATTAGTTGTTAATATTATTAATTAAAATATAAGGAGGAAATTATGGCAAAAATATTAGAAGACATATCTAGAACATTTAACGAATTTTTATTATTACCAAATTTAACAGACGAAAGATGTATACCAAGTAAAGTATCTTTAAAAACTCCACTTGTAAAATTTAAAAAAGGAGAAGAAGCTAAATATTATGCAAATGTACCTATGGTATCTGCAATAATGCAATCAGTTTCAGGAGAAGAAATGGGAATAGCTCTTGCTCGTGAAGGTGGAGTTGCATTTATTTATGGCTCACAATCAATAGAGTCACAAGCTAAAATGGTTAGACATGTAAAAAAACATAAAGCAGGTTTTATCATAAGCGATTCAAATGTAAAATCAGGAACACCATTAAAAGATGTAATTGAATTAGTAAAAGAAACTGGACATTCAACAGTTATGATAACTGAAGATGGTACAGCAAATGGTAAATTTTTAGGATTAGTTACAGATAAGGATTATAGAATTTCAAGAGAAGATATGAATACTCCAATTGATAATTTTATGACACCACTTGAAAAGGCAGTTGTATCACATGAAGGTATAAGCTTATCAGAAGCAAATGATATAATATGGGAAAATAAAATAGCTTGTTTACCAATTTTAACAGATGAAGGAAATCTAAAATATTTAGTATTTAGAAAAGACTATGAAGAAAGAAAAAATAATCCAGATTCTTTATTAGATGAAAATAAAAGATACATAGTAGGTGCAGGAATTAATACAAGAGATTATGAAGAAAGAATACCAGCATTAGTTGAAGCAGGAGTAGATATGATATGTATGGATTCATCTGATGGATATTCTGTATGGCAAAAAAATACAATTGATTTTGTTAGAAAAACATATGGTGATAGTGTAAAAATTGGAGCAGGAAATGTTGTAGATAAAGAAGGTTTCAGATATTTAGCCGAAGCAGGAGCTGATTTCATAAAAGTAGGTGTTGGAGGCGGTTCTATTTGTATCACTCGTGAAACAAAGGGAATTGGTAGAGGACAAGCTTCAGCCCTTATAGATGTAGTTGCAGCAAGAGATGAATATTTTGAAGAAACAGGAATATATATTCCAATTTGTTCAGATGGAGGTATAGTTCACGACCATCATATAACAATAGCATTAGCATTAGGAGCAGATTTTGTTATGATGGGAAGATATTTTGCTAGATTTGATGAAAGCCCAACAAGAGTTGTTAGAAAAGGAAACGGATATGTAAAAGAATATTGGGGAGAAGGTTCAAATAGAGCTAGAAACTGGCAAAGATATGATATGGGAGGAGATAAAAAACTTTCATTTGAAGAAGGTGTTGATTCATATATTCCATATGCAGGAAAATTAAAAGATAACTTAGCTGTAACTTGTGCTAAAATAAAATCTACAATGTGTAATTGTGGAAGCGTAACAATACAAGAATTACATGAAAAAGCTAGATTAACTTTGGTTTCTAATGTTAGTATTGCAGAAGGTAGTGCACATGATGTTATATTAAAAGAAATTGATAATCAATATAAATAAAAAATAGAATAATATATAATAAAAAAGATGTTTATGAAAATTAATTATAGCTAAACATCTTTTTTATTGAACATTTAAAAATATAATTCTTAAATAGTAAGATTTGAATTTGCAATAAAAACAATAAAATTTTAGAAACTAAATACCTTGATTATAATAATATTTAATGATAGAATCGATATGAAAATAAAATATATGAGGGATGAGGTATTATGGGAACTAATGCAAGTAGAAGAGAATTTATTAATAAATATAAAGTAGAAGGTACAAAAATTTTAGAATATCCAAAAGAAATAGATAGATTTTTTACACATAAATTTGAAAATATGCAAGGAGCTTTAAACGGAATAATATTTTATACAAATCATGATATACATAGGAAATCAGCATTATCAAATACTTATAACATAAAAACAGAAGAAAAAATTAAAAACTTAAAAGAAGAAACTTTAAAAAATTATGTACATTTTATTAGATTTACTGAAACTTTAAATAATCCAAATATTATAGAAGATTGTGAAAATATAAAAAATGGAATAAAAGGATATAAAAAAATAGATTTACCAGAGTTACAAGAAAGAGTTCAAAGAAGAGTTGATGAATTAATTGAAAAACAAAAAATTCAAATTACAAAGGCAGGTTTATATTTTACAAGACAAGAAGAAGCGTATTATAAAAAATCATATGCAAATCAAACAAGTTTACAAGAGTACGATAGTGCTTGGTGGACAGAAGATTTATTTTCAACGGTAAACTATTTGAGAAATTTAGAAAAAAGCGATGAAAATAATTATTATGATACCTGGATTCATTGTAAAATTGAAAGAGAAAAAAATAAAGAAAATGATACATATGAAAATGTACAGCTATTAGAAGAATTTTATTCTAGATATAAACAAAATGTTTGTGAAAATAAGCAAAAGATAGAAAATGACAAAGATTATGAAAGAATATGAAAATCAAAAGGGGGCTAAATGAAAACTACAAAAGAACATATAGTAAAACATAGAAAGAAAAATGTTCGTATATTTCCAATATATAAAATGTTATCTTGGGATTTATTGTTTTATTTTCCGATAATATTTTTATTTCTCACACAAGTAAAGGGATTTACGGCATCAGAGGTATTGTTAGCAGATGCGTTTTATACATTATCAAATACATTTTGGCAAATACCAATAACAAGATTAGTAGATAGAATTGGTAAGAAAAATAGTTTAGTATTGGGAAATATCTTATATTCATTAAGTATATTTGCAATGATATTTATGACTCAATATTATGAATTACTTATAACTCAGTTTATATATGCATTAGGCTATTCTATAAAAGGAATTTGTGAATCCAATATATTATATGATTCATTACCAGGGAGTAGAAAAAGAGGAAAAGTCTTTTCAATGATTGATGGAAAATCATCGTCTTATTTTTATATTTTTGATTCAGTAGCTTCTGTAATTGCTGGTTTTTCTTTTGTAATAAATGGATATATTCCAATGATTTTATGCTTTATTTGTTGTGTAATATCAACAATTATCTCATTTAGATTTAGACACACAACAATATTACAAGAAAAAGTTAAACCGGTAACATTTACAGAATATAGAAAACAATTAAAAGACTCTTTTAAATTCTTTATAAAATCAAAACGAATGAGGAATTTGATTTTATTTAATGCAATATTTATGGGAACTTTATATGGAATTGTTAATTTAAGAAGCAGTATGTTAAGCGAGATGAATGTACCAGAGCAATATTTTGGAATTATATTTGCTATATTACAATTAGTAGCAGCATTAGCTACAAGGCAGACTGATAAGATACATAATAATTTTAGAAATAAAACTTTAACATATTTAGGAGTACCACTAGTATTATCTTGTATATGTATTGGATTTATAGGTCAAGATAGATTATCATATTCATCTTTGATTTTAATAGTATTATTATTTGCTATACAATTTGCAGTAAAAGGACCATATTTAGGATTAATGACTAGATATTTGAATAATTTTACTAATAGAGGAATTAGACCTAAAATTTCAGCACTTAGATATTTAACAGCAAATTTAGCAATAGCTATTATATCACTATTGTGTTCAGGATTATTAGCAATAACAAGCACAGCAAATACATTTATAATTATAGGTTGCTTCTCAACAGTAGGTATGATAATATTGTTAGACCATATGAGAGGCAAAGTTGGATTAAAACCGGAAGAATACGAAAAGGAAGATATACGATATAGTATTAATAGACCTAAAAAGTAATATATAAAAAAAGATGAGTCTAGGATATTTGCTAGATTCATTTTTTAGTATTTTATAGTATAACAATAGAAACTAACATAAAAATACTTACCATAGTTTTATTTATAAAAAATTTTTATTAAGTTTATTAATAAAATATTAATAAATGTTAAAAATATTCTTAATAAATGCCTGTTAAAATAATATTACAAAAATGTAATGTTGTAACACTAGAAAAAGTATATAAAATATTATATAATATTAGTTGATTAAACAGTTATGTAAAGCTTTAAAAATGAATAAAATATTGCATACAAACTTATTAATATGTGATATAATATATTTGTTTAGTTTTGTTACAATTAGAAAGGAAGCAAAATGAGTAGAAAAAATAAAGTAAAGATTTTTAAAATTGTAATGATGATAATTGCATTATTGCTAATAGTAGGTATAGTTGCTTATTTAGTTCCTGTTATGGCTAATTTAAGTACAGTTGAGGGACAACTAGGATTTAAAGAAAAAGTTAATAATTCACGGTATCTGGGGACTTTTAACATTATTTGGACTCCAATTTGCTCAAATATTTTTAATTATATTACCAGGAGAGCCGATAGAGATGTTAGCAGGAATGTGTTATGGAGGATTAGGTGGCCTAATTTTTGTAACTGCATCTGCATTTATAATATCATCTATAATATTTTTCATGGTGAGAAAACTAGGTAAAAAGTTTGTTTATGATTTTTGTGATGAAGAAAAAGTTATGAAAATAGAAAATAGTAAAATATTTAAAAATCCTAAAAAAATAGAATGGATAATGATAATACTATTTTTAATACCAGGGACACCAAAAGATTTATTAGTATATATAGCAGCACTATTACCAATAAAGCCACTTAGATTTATATTAATATCAACTTTTGCGAGATTTCCATCCGTAATATCATCAACTTTTGCAGGAGACAACCTATTAGAAGGAAACTGGCAAACTAGTATAGTAATATATGTTGTTACATTTTTAATTGTAGGAATATCAGTATTTATAGTGAATAAACTTGATAAATCAAAGACAACGGAAGAGGCATTAAGAAGCTTTCAAAAAGAGATAAAATAAAAATGAAAAAGGGGAAAATATGGAAAAAGATATTGCTTTGAACAAGACTACAAAAGATAAAATTATAGATTATATAACATACTTTTTTGTATATGCATTTTTAGGTTGGTGTATGGAAACTATTTATGCTATTTTTATACATGGATTTTTTGTAAAAAGAGGATTTCTATATGGTCCAATTTGTCCAATATATGGTTTTGGAGCTATAATATTAATAATGACGACCAAGAATATGTATGGAAAACCAATAAAGAAATTTATCTTTGCAACAATTGCCTTTACTGCATTTGAATATTTTGTATCACTTATTTTAGAAACACTTTTCGGATTAAGATGGTGGGATTATTCTAATGATTTTTTAAATATACAAGGAAGAGTTAGCCTATTGTATTCTATTGTTTGGGGAGTTATAGGTGTACTTTTATTAGAAAAATTGCATCCATTTGTAGAAAATATAATTCAGAAATTTAACAAAAAGATTAATTCCCAATATAGTGTACAAAACATAATGGTTATAATATTTTTAATATTAATTATAGTAGATACAGTATTTTCTACATTGAGATATTTAAGTTAGGAATTATAGACCTAAGAGAAAAGTCAATTTTTCCTATGCAATAAGAAAGTTTTTATACATAATAATTGAAAATTAATTTTATAAAATAATGAATAGAAAAATAAAAAAGAAACCTTAATTTAGAATAGAAAAATATATTTCTAAATTGAGGTTTCTTTTTTATTGTATAGGGAAAAGGTGGTTATTTTGAATTTGTTTAATTAAATTTAAAGTACATACTAAGAATAAAATAATCTTAATATATATTCTAATTTTTAATTTTAAAATTAAACTATATCTTAAAATTAACATAATATATATAAGGAGGTTTATAGATAAAATATTTATTAAAGCCTAAATATATTATGTAAGGAGGTAAGAACTAGAATTGAATTTTGAAGGAGTAAAAATAGGATTTGTTTTTACAGGTTCTTTTTGTACTTTCAGTAAAGTAATACCTAAAATGAAACTATTAGTAAAATCAGGAGCAAAAGTAATTCCAATAATGTCTTTTAATAGTTATAACTTAGATACTAAATTTGGAAAAGCAAAAGATTTTATTGATAAAATAGAAAATATAACAGGAAATAGCATAATACATTCAATTACAGAAGCAGAGCCAATAGGACCGAAGAATATGACTGATATTATGATAATAGCTCCGTGTTCAGGAAATACCATGGCTAAATTGTCATATGATATAATAGATACACCTGCTACAATGGCGGCAAAATCACATTTAAGAAACAATAGACCACTTGTAATAGCTCCATCAACCAATAATGGGTTGAGTGGGAATGCTGAAAATATAGGAAGGTTATTAAATAGAAAAAATTATTATTTTGTACCATTTAGACAAGACAATCCAATAACCAAACCTCGTTCAATAGTTTTTGATGATGAATCTATTATAAAAACATTAGAATATGCACTCAATAATGAGCAAATCAGTCCTATTTTGATTTAAAAATAATAAAGAATCAATCCAAATATATTAATACAAAATCTTAAAAATAGGAGTTTTTTACAAATGATATTTTTATAAAGCAAAAGAAATAGTAATAGTCAATTGTTTAAAAAATTTGAACTTGAAAATAAAAAATAAAAAGAAAACATTTTTTCGCAAAACACTTGACAAAGAATATATGTTCGTATATAATTCAAACAAGACGAACATATATTCTTTTAGCAAGGAGGAACAAATATGAAAATAGTAAATAAAACAAAATTTTTTAGAACAACATTTATATTACTAGTAGCAATAAGTATTGTACTAATTGTATGTAGTAATAAATCTTATTCAAATAGTAATGAAAACTATAAAACAGAAATTGTACTTAATGGAGAATCTTTATGGAGTATTGCAGAAAGTGAAATAGAGAAAAACAAATATTTTGAAAATAAAGATATAAGAGATGTTATTTTGGAATTGAAAAAAATTAATAATTTAGAAAAAAGTGATTTAAGAGAAGGAATGAATTTGAAAATTCCTATTTATTAAAAATAGTTGCTCTTCCTATTGAATATAAAATTCAAATATGTTAGAATTTTATTCGTGATAAGGAGGAGTTAATAAATATGGAAGAAAATGCAGAAATAATAAGTGGAAAAAGCATGGAAAAAAGTAAAAAAGAGAAAAATGATGCTAAAAAAGATAGAAGAAAAACATTAACGATAAATGGCATAAGTATATGGAGAATTTTAGCATATTTTATTATATATAGTGTAGCCGGATATATAATAGAAACAGTATATGGAATGATAACAAAAGGAGTTTGGGAAAGTAGACAAAGCTTTTTATATGGACCTTTTTGTGGAATATATGGAGTAGGGGCAGTAGTAATGATTATATTCCTTCACAAATTTCCTAAAAAATATAATGCCTTATTTATTGGAGGATTTATAGTTGGTTCTATTACAGAGTATTTAGTTAGTTTGTTTGGTGAGTTAATTTTGGGAGTAAAATGGTGGGACTATTCAAATATGCCATTTAATATTAATGGTAGGATATGCATACTATTTTCAGTGTTTTGGGGATTTCTTGCAATTTACTTAATTGCATCATTAAATCCTAAAATAGATAAATTAATTAATTGGGTAAAAAGTAAATTTAAAACATACAAATCTTTAAAGGCGTTTATTATTACTGTCACAGTACTATTATTATTAGATTGTGTAGCAACAGGATTTGCATTAGATTTCTTTAAAATAAGAATGATAGAGAAAAATAATATAAATGTACCAAATAAAGAACTTATATCAAAAAGATATGATGAAATATATAATCAAAATCCTAAACTAGCAGAGTTTATATATAAATTCTGGGGAGATAAAAAAATGATAAAAACATTCCCAAATCTAAAAACACAAGATGTAAATGGAAATATTGTATATATGGATAGCCTTTTAGATATTCAACCATATTATATGAAAGTACATGATATACACATTGAAAACAATAAAAAAGTTGAAGATACTATAAAAGGGGAAGAATAAAAGAAATACTAATGAAAATTTGTATTTTGTATTGTGAAATTAAAAATTTATATATTTTTTATACAATGGAAAAAGATATTATTCAAAATTAAAATTTTTGAATAATATCTTTCTTTATTTAATTAAGAAAATATATAAATTATTTTAAAAAATAAAAAAATAATAATATCATTTTTAGGTCTAATTTCTTCATAGTTAAAATTGTAAATATATTTTTATAATAGAAATATAATAAAACCTCTTCTTATTAAAAATAAACCTAATAACAATATAAAATTAAATATCAGAAAGAGGATTACTTTCAACAGCATTTCTAACTTGTGAATTATCAACATGAGTATATATTTCAGTTGTAGAGATACTTTCATGTCCTAATAATACCTGTAAAGCTCTAATATCAACATTACCATATTGATACATTAATGTAGCAGCAGTATGTCTTAACTTATGAACTGAAAACTTAGATGTATCGAAACCAGCATTTTTTAATTCTTTATCAACAATATATTGAACTGTTCTTCTACTAATTCTTTCTCGCCTTTCACTTAAAAATAAGGCTTTATGCGAGTTTTGTTTATCAACTTTTACACCTTCTTTTGGTCGAACATCTAAGTATTCACTAATAGCCTTTAAACAAGCTTTATTCAAATATATAGTTCTTTCTTTATTTCCTTTACCTATAACTGACAATCTAGCTTCACTAAAATCAATATCTTTTATATTTATATTTACTAATTCAGATAAACGCAAACCACAATTTAAAAATAATGTAATAATAGCATAATCCCTTTGAAAATTTCTGTTATCTTCATTTGCTGTAACTTCTAAAAGTTTTTTACTTTGATCTAAGTTTAAATATTTAGGTAATCTCTTATCAGACTTTGGTGTTTCCAAATTTTGAGCAGGATTAACATCTATTAGATTTGCTTTTTTGCTTAAATAGCTAAAAAATATCCTTATAGTAGAGCATTTTCTAGCTCTAGTTGCAGCTTTACTGTGCAATTCAATAGCCATATAACTTAAAAATGAATGTATATCTTCTAGGGTAATTTTTTTTATTACATCAATAGAAATATCCTTAATTTCTATTTTGGAAAAATCACTTTCAGTTGTCATATTGTAATGTATTTTTATAAATCTTAAAAACATCATTAAATCGTAGTTATATTCTTTAATACTATTTGGTGATTTATTTAAAATAGTAGCACTGTAATCTAAAAAAGAATTAAGATAGTCTGGGTTTTCATCTTTTCTTATCATCTGTTTCACTCTCCTTGTATCAAATATATTATACATTAATATTAACTGAAAGTGAATAGTTTTTTTATACAAACATATTTTTTGTACATTGAAAATTATATAAAACTATTATATAGTAACTTTTTCTTATAACTGTACACCATAAAACTTTTGTGCAATAAGAGATAGGGATAAAATATATGGATTGTTAGTATTGTAAATATTATTAGAAATATGATATACTTAGGGCAATTAAAAATAAGGATAGTGATATTATTGTTTAAGAATAAAAATAAAGAAGATGAAGTTCCTAAGGCTATAAAAAAATTAAAAAAGGAAAATAAGCAAAAAGAAAAGCAAGAGTCTAAAAAGAAAGGTAAAAAAGGAAAAAGAACCAATAAAGCAAGTAGAAAAAATAAATCAAATAAAAAATTCAAAAAAATTGTTATAATAATAGTAATAATTTTAATATTACTATTAGGAGTTTTTTTAGGAGTTTCATCATATAATTGGAAGCAAATAACGCAAGAAATGTTTGTAAATGAAACCTCTATTGTAGTAGATTCAAAAGGTAAAACAATAGCTAAATTAGGAAGCGAAAGAAAGAAAATTAAAATAGATGATGAAGATATTCCTAAAAACTTAAAAGATGCATATGTAGCAATAGAAGATGAGAGATTTTATAAACATCATGGAGTTGATATAAAAAGAACAGCATCAGCTGTCTTATCATACATAATTCATGCAGGTTCTTCTTCATACGGTGGTAGTACAATAACTCAACAGTTAGTAAAAAATATTACAGGCGATAATACAGATTCAGTATTTAGAAAAGTCAAAGAATGGTGGAAAGCATATCAACTAGAATGGTATTTTTCTAAAAACGAGATATTAAGTACATATTTGAATGTTATTTATGTTGGACCTAATATATATGGAGTAGAAGCAGGGGCAAAATATTATTTCAATAAAAGTGTTCAACAATTATCATTAGCAGAATGTGCCTTTTTAGCAGGGATAAATAACTCTCCAAATTCGTATAATCCTTTTGGAGAAAAAGATAATAAAGAGAAGATTTCAAAAAGAACAAAAATAGTTTTAGGAAAGATGAAAGAATTAGAATATATAAATGAAGAAGAATATAATAATGCTATTTCTGAAATCGAGAAAGGCTTAAAATTCAAAAAAGGAAATGTAGACTCAGGAGATTCTGTTTATTCTTATCATACAGATGCCTTAGTAACAGAAGTGATATCAGACATTTCAAAAAAGAAAAACATAAATAAAACATTTGCTACAAATTATTTATATATGGCAGGACTAACGATAAATAGTACGCAAAATGATAATATTCAAAAACAAACTGAAAAAGAATTTCAAAAATCAAAATATAGTATTGCATCAAAACAAGGAGGAGATCCATCACAAGCTGCAATGGTTATAATAGACCATAAAACAGGACAAGTATTAGCTTGTGTAGGAGGCTTAGGAGAAAAAACAACTGCCAGAGGACTAAATAGAGCTACACAAAGTATAAGACAAACAGGTTCAGCAATAAAACCATTAGCTGTTTTAGCACCAGGAATTGATAAAAAAATCTTCACGGGAGCTACTATATATCCAGATGTAGAAAAAACTTTCCAAGGAGGATACGAACCTAAGAATTATGCAAATTATTTAGGAGAAATAACAGTAAGAAGAGCATTAGAATCATCACAAAATATACCTTTTGTTGAAATGATGGAAGAAATAAAACCTAAAAAATCAATAAAATATCTTAAAAAAATGGGAATAACAACTCTCACAGAAAAAGATGAAACTTTATCATTATCACTTGGAGGGTTAGATAAAGGAATAAGTCCTTTGGAGATGGCAGGTGCATATGCTACTATTGCAAATGGTGGTATATATATAGAACCTACATTTTATTCAAGCATAACTAATTCATCTGGTGAAATTGTTATAAAAGCAAAGCCTAAGAAAAAAAGAGTAATATCTGAACAAGTTTCATATATATTAAAAGAAATCTTAATACAACCAGTAAAAGGTGCTAATGGTACAGCGAGATATTGTGCAATTCCAGGAATAGATGTTGCAGCAAAAACAGGTACAACAGACGATAACTTTGATAGATGGTTATGTGGTTTCACTCCATATTATACAGCAGTAACATGGTTTGGATATGACCAAAATGAAACAATATTCTTTAATAAGCAAAATCCAGCAGGAATTATTTGGTCAAATGTTATGAAAAATATACATAATGGATTAGAAAATTCAGAATTCAAGAAACCTAGTTGGATTGAAAGTAAAACTATATGTGCTGAAAGTGGAAAAATTGCAAACAGTGGATGTAAAGAAACATATACAGAATATTTCTTATTAGGAACAGCACCTAAGGAATGTGATAAACATAAGGGAACAGCTATAAAGGAAAATACAACAACAAATTCTAATAATAGTAATCACAAAGTTCAAAATGAAGGAATTTTTGGTGATGATATTTATGAGGAAAAAGATGCTTTTGATATTAATAGAAATGAAAATAAAACTAACACTCAAAGTAATAGTAATCAAACAACCAATAATGTAGGAAATTTAACTAAACCAAATAATAGTAATAATAACAATAACAAAAATAATACATCATCTGTAAAGCCAAATACGAATAATACTACTAATAAACAAAACACAGTTAACAATAATTCAAATAGCAGTAACAAAGTAAATACAAGTAATACTAACAAACAAAATACTGCTGTAAATACAAATAGTACTAATACTAGTTCAAATATACAAAATAAGAATGAATTGGATTAATATTATAAGAACATTTTAAACATATAGTACAAGGAGAAAAAGAAATGAAGAAAATATTATTCTCAGCATATAATCTTGATTTAGGAGGAATAGAAAAAGCATTATTATATCTTGCAAATTATCTAGATAATAAAGAATACGAGATAATTTTAGTATTAGAAAAAAAAGAAGGAGTATTTTTAAACAATATTTCTAAAAATGTTAAGATTATAGAATACAAAGTTAATAACAATAAAAATGTATTAATAAGAAAGTTAAATAATATGTTTAATCAGATTAAATTTTATTTTAAATATAGAAATAAATTTGATTTTGCAGCTAGTTTTGCTACATATTCTATACCAGGAAGCTATATTGCAAGAGTTGCTTCTAAAAATAATGCTTTATGGGGACATGCTGATTATTATTCATTATTTAATGAAAATATAGAAGAAATGAAAAAATTTTTTAAGGAAAGAAAATATAATAAGTTTAAACATATAGTTTTTGTTTCAGAAGAGGGAAAAGAAAGCTTTATAAAAGTATTTCCAGAAACAAAAGATAAAGTAATAGTATGTAATAATTTAATAGATGCCAAAACTATTATAGAAAAATCGAAAGAAGCAGTAAGTGACATAAAAAAAGAAAACATAGCAACATTTCTTAATGTAGGCAGACATGATGAAAAACAAAAAAAATTATCCAGAATAATAGAAGCATCTAAAAAACTTAAAGAAGAAAATAAAAAGTTTAGAGTTATATGTATAGGAGAAGGCCAAGATACGAATTTCTATAAAAATATGGTAGATGAATATAACTTAAAAAATGAAATAATATTTCTAGGAAAAAAAGAAAATCCTTATCCATATTTTAATTTAAGTGATTATATAATATTATCTTCGGATTATGAAGGATTTCCAGTAGTATATTTAGAAAGCTTTATTTTAAATAAGCCAATTATTACTACAAAAGTATCAGACTATAAACAAGTTGAAGGAAGAGGAATACTAACTGAAAAGACAGCAGAAAGTACATATAATGCAATGAAAGAAATTATCGAAAATGGATATACGATAAAAAATAAATTTGATTATAATAAATATAATGAGGAAATTTCTAAAAGAATAGAAGATATTATAAATGAAAATTATAATTAGATATGAAAATTAGTGTAAAGTGATTATTTTTGTAGATGATTAATTAATATATATATATATAAATTTATCTATGGCATTTTATATAAAAAAGAATAAATAAGAAGCTAAATAGTATCTAAAAAAGAGAAAGGAATAATAAGATGAAAAAATTAAGCATAATAGTTCCAGTATATAATACAGAAAAACATTTAAAAAAATGCTTTGATAGTATTATAAATCAAAATAATTCAGAGATAGAGGTTGTTGTTATAAATGATGGGAGTACAGATAATTCAGAAACTATAATAAAAGAATATACAGACAAATATAAAGATATATTTAAATATTATAAAAAAGATAATACTGGAGTAGCTGATACAAGAAATTTTGGTATAGAAAAAGCAACAGGAGAATATCTAATGTTTCTTGACTCAGATGATTATATAGACAAAAAACTATATGATAATATAAAGAAATATATTGATGAAAATGTTGAACTTATAAAATATAAAATGCAAAGAGTAGATGAAAACGACAAGCTTTTAGAAATTGTACCAGGTGCTACATTTGATGAAATTACAGGAGAAGAGGGATTTAATAGACTTTATGGAACAGATGTATTATTAGATTCACCTTGTGTATATGTAATTAAAAAAGATATATTCGATAGAAACAACTTAAAGTTTAAAGTTGGAACAGAACACGAGGATTTTGGACTAATTCCATTTGTTATTGTTCTTGCAAAATCTATGGTGTCTACTAATTTTTACGGATATTATTATGTTCAAAGTCAAGGCAGTTTAATGCGTAATGAAATTTATCAAAAAACAATTAAAAGAGTATATGATGCATTAGGGCATTATGATAATGCAAAAGAATATTCTCAAAAAATTAACATTTCTAAATTAACACATGATAATATTATGATTTATTATACAAATGCTGTAATACTAAAAGCTAGGGATTTAAAAGAAGAGGATAGAAAAAAATATTTACAAGAACTAAATAAAAGAAAAGTGTTTAAAAATATAAAAGTAAGAAATTTAAAACAAATGATTAAAAAAATATTGTTAATGATGGATATGAATTTATATTTAAAATTATATGGTAAATAAGACTTAATTTTATATAAAATACATAAAAAAAGAAAAGATAAGATTTAAAGTTTTATCTATAAAAACTATACCAAGTTAAAATAAAAGTTGATTTTCATATACAAAAAAATTCAACTTTATAATATAACAGAAACTAACATTATATAATTTTATATCAAGAAAATAGGAGAAGAAATGAAAAAAGTAAGTGTAATTGTACCTTTTTATAATGTAGAAAAATATATAGATAAATGTTTGAATTCACTAGTAAATCAAACATTAGAAGATATAGAGATAATTATAGTTAATGATGGAAGCAAAGACAATTCAGAAAATATTGCTAAAAAATATGCAAGTAAATATAAAAATAAAATAATTTATCTTGAAAAAGAAAATGGAGGACTATCAGACGCAAGAAATTATGCATTGCCATATGCAACAGGTGAATATATAGCTTTTTTAGATTCAGATGATTATGTTGAATTTGATATGTATAAACAAATGTACGAAAAAGCGAAAAAAGAAAATGCTGATATAGTAGAATGCGACTTTTTATGGGAATATCATAATGAAAGAATAGAAAGCAAAGGTAGAACCTATAATGACAAACATGATATTTTATTAAATGCAAGAGTAGTGGCTTGGAATAAACTAATAAAGAGAGAATTAATAGAAAAAACAAAAGTAAAATTTCCATATGGTCTTAGATATGAAGATGTAGAGTTTTTCTATAAACTAATACCATATATTAATAAATTAGAAATAGTAAACAAATCATTTGTTCATTATGTCCAAAGAGATAATTCTATTTCAAATTCTCAAAATTCTAGAACAAAAGAAATTATAGATATCTTAGATAATGTAATAGATTATTATAAGAAAAACTCAATATATGAGGAGTATAAAAATGAGTTAGAATATAATTATGCAAGATATCTATTATGTAGTTCATTTCTTAGAATGATAATGATAGAAGATAAAAAGGAAAGAAAAGAAATCATAAAATATTCTTGGGATAAGTTGAACGATACTTTTCCTAATTGGAAGAAAAATAATTATATAAAAAATAAAAATTTAAAAAACAAATATATGTTAAGTGTTAACAATATAACAATTAAACTTTATGAAAAAATAGGAAGAATTTCTTTTGTAAGAAAAATGTTACAAAGAAAATTTGCTTAAATTTATAGAAAAATGGGGAAGAGATGGAAAAGATAAAAAGAAAATTAAACATTGAAAATTTATTAGCAGTATTTATAATTTTATGTCCGATTTTAGATATAGCTAGTTTTATATTTAGAAATATATTTAATACAAAAATATCACCTTCTACGGTAATAAGACCTATAATTCCTATGATTGCTTTGATATATTATTTTATAAAAGCTGATAAAAAATATAAATTAAAAATGTTCGGAATAGCTTCAATTTATGGAATATATTCAGTAATACATTTAATTTTGTTTTCAACAGTAAAAACTGAAAGTAGTTATAGTAATGTATCACATGAATTACAATATTTAGTTAATTATACTTTTATGATTATAATTTTGTATGTATTTATTAAAGCATTTAAAGAAAAACTAACTGAAAAATTAGAAAAAGCAACAATGATATCAGTAGGAATATATTTATTGTCAATTATACTTTCAATAGTTACTAATACAATGTCAAGTACATATATAGAAGGAATGGGTATCAAAGGATGGTTTGAATCAGGAAATAGTATTAGTGCAACACTTATTTTATCTATGTATATATTGTTAATGAATAAAAATAAAAAATATAGAAAAATAATAATTCCAGAATTAATACTTATGGGCATATTTTTAACGATGTTAATAGGAACAAGAGTAGGACTATATGGATTTATATTAACTATTGGAATCTTTGTTTTAGTTAAAAGTAATATTTTTAATCTAAATAAAATAAACAAAAAGATTGTAATTGTTGGAGGAACATCACTAGCATTAATAATTTTAATAATATGTGTAGTTGGGTCAAATACATTTACAAGAAGACAACATTTAAAGGATATAAAAGCAAATATTGTAGATAGCTCTAATAACGAAGAAGCACACTTGACGGGGAGCTTAATGGAAATTAAGGATAAAATAGACAATAGACAAATTGATGAAAAGTATATGAATGAAATACAACAAAAGTCAGTTTTAGAATTATATGACATTGCAAATAAACTACAAATTAGCAATAATGACCAAAGAATGCAACAATTATTATATAATGCTATATTAGTAAAAAATCAAGCAAATCCATTACTAATTTTATTTGGAAATGGTTATATGAATCAATTTAGAGAATTAGTATTAGAAATGGATATTCCAGCATTTTTATTTAACTTTGGTATAATAGGACTATTTTTATATTTTGTCCCATTTCTATCGATATTTATATATGCTCTATATTGGGCCATAAAAAGATATAAAAATATTGATGAACAATATATTATGTATTTATTAGGTTTAGGACTAGCATTTGCATTATCAGTATTTTCTGGATATGTATTTTTCAATATGTCAACTGATAGCATAATTATTGTTATTTGTGTATTATTATTAAATAAAGTAGAAGAGGTAAAGAAGGAAAAAATATGAAAAAAATAATATTTGGTATAACAAGTCTTACATTGGGTGGAGCTGAAAAAGTTTTGGTAGATTTAGCTAATAAGTTAAGTGAAAATTATGATATTACGATACTTACAATATATGCTAAGGGGGAATTTGAAAAGAAACTAAATAGTAATGTTAAGTTAAAGACAATATTTGATTTTCAATTTAACGAACTAAGTAATATAAAGAAAAAAATAACAGCTTTAAAGATATTATTTTTCAAGAAATATTACTATAAGAAATATATTAAAGGCGATTATGATATAGAAATAGCTTTCTTAGAAGGCCCTATTACTAGATTATTTAGTGTTAAGAACAAAGATACTAGAAAAATAGCATGGATACATAATGATATTTCAAAAGTTTATGGTAAAGGGTTTAAAGCAAAATTAAAAATGGCTATTGATAAAAAAATATATGAAAAATATAGAACATTAATATTTGTAAGTAAGGATAATAGAGATAAATTTGTAGAGAAATATAAAGATATAAGAGATAGAAATTTACAACCATTACAAAAAAGAGTAATTTATAACTACATAGACCCAAATAAAGTTTTAAAAGAATCAGAAGAGGGAGTAGAAGATATTTTTGATAATCAAGTTATTAACTTTTTGACAGTAGCAAGATTAGTAGAACAAAAAGCTATTGACAGAGCAATAAAAGTTCATAAAAGGCTGATAGATGAAGGATATAAACATAAATTTTATGTTATAGGTGATGGACCTGAAAAAGAAAAGTTAGATAAGATGATTGAAGAAAATAATGTAAAAGAAACTTTTATCTTATTAGGAAAAAAAGAGAATCCATATCCATATATTAAAAATGCAGACATATTTTGTCTTTTATCAGAATTTGAAGGGTATGGTATGGTACTAGAAGAAGCTAAGATTTTATCAAAACCAATAATTATCACTGATACTGCTGCAAGAGAAGCTTTGGTTGGTTACTCTAATTCTAAGATTGCTAAAAATACAGAAGAGGGAATATATGTTAATTTAAAAGATGTTATAAAAAATAATGAGAAAATTTTTAGTAATGTTGAAGGTGAAAAATATAACAATGATAAAATAATAAGAAGGCTTGTGAAATTGTTTGAGGAAACGATATAATTAGTAGGAAGAAATTATTTGGTTTAATATTTATGATTTACGGTCAACTAAAATACAATAAAGTATTTTTTAATTACAATTTTGTAAATTGCTAAGTTTATAGTAATTTATAGAAAGGATTATAAAAATGAACGAATATATAAATTTAACATTAGAAAACATTGACGAAGAACATATATGCTGTGCAATAGGAGATAAAAAACATCAAGCAGGAGTTGATAGTAAAAAGGAATGGATAAAAAGCAAATTAAAAGATGGTCATATATTTAGAAAATTAAATGCAAGAGGAAAAACATTTATAGAATATGAGCCAATAAAAACTGCTTGGGTACCTATTAGTGGTAAGAACTACGAATATATTTATTGCTTATGGGTTGCAGGAAGCTTTAAAGGAAAAGGAATTGGAAAAGAACTTTTAGAATATGCCATAAAGGATTCAAAAGAAAAAGGTATGAGTGGTATATGCACTTTAACATCTAAAAAGAAAAAGCCTTTTATAGGAGAAAAGAAATTTTTTGAACACTATGGATTTAAAGTTGTAGATAGTGTTGGAGATTATGAATTGTTAGCGCTACAATTTGATAATAATGAAACTCCAAAATTCAATGATAATGCTAGAAATATGAAAATAGATAGTAACGAGTTTACGATTTATTATAGTCCAGAATGTCCTTATATTGAATATGAAATACAAGAATTGATTGAATATGCAAAAGACAATAATATTAAAATTAACTTTATAAAAATAGATTCTTTAAATAAAGCAAAAAATGTGCCTTGTGTATTCAATAATTGGGCTAATTTTTATAAAGGAAAATTTATATCAAATACTATATTAAATGTAAATTCGTTTGAAAAATTGATAAAATAAAGATAAATACAAACTGTAAGTTTACTGAAAATAATATATTGTATAAAATTGCAGGAAATGTTGACAAGCAGATAAATATAATATATAATGCAAACAATAGTTCTACAATAATAGATGGTAAAAAATAAGTAGTAATAAATGTAATAAGAACTAAAATTTATTTAAAAAGGATGTGTTCTTATGGACGAAAAAAAGAATGAAATTATTTTATTTGAAAATCAAGGCGTAAAATTGGAGGTTAACTTAAAAGATGAAACTGTATGGCTAACTCAAGCGCAAATGGAAATGTTATTTGATGTGAAACACGCAACGATAAGTGAACATATTAATAATATTTTTAAGGAAGGGGAACTTGACAAAGAAACTTCTGTCGGAATTTCCGACAAAAGTACAGGTGGTAGAAAGTCAAAGATATATAATCTAGATGTTATAATATCTGTTGGATATAGAGTCAAATCTAAAAACGGTGTAATTTTTAGACAATGGGCAAATAGGTAATATTTATCAAAGTTTTGCAGGACAAGATATTTATAAAAGTATTGAAGAAAAGGGAGCAAATTTCTTATATTTAATAGTAAAAAATCATGTATTTGCAGATGGAAATAAAAGAATTGCAGCAACATTATTTATATACTTTTTGAACTTTTATGGTATCTTATATAGAGATGGAAAACAAACGATAGATAATAATACTTTAACAGCTTTAACATTACTAATAGCAGAATCAAATCCAAAAGAAAAAGATGTAATTATAGATTTAGTAATGAACTTTTTAAATAATGATTAAAATTATGTTGTTTCTAAAAATAAAATATAAAGGACTGATAATTAGTTGAAAATATCAGTTCTTTATTGTATAATCATAACAGAAATTAATAATTTATGTTTTAAAATATAAGAAAAATAGTAAAGCTTTTCTTATACAATAAAAAACGATTGGAGTAATTATGAAAGAAGAATTTGATTTTTCAAAAGAACCAGGGATTAAGATATTAAATAATAGAAAATATGAAGAAGAAAAAGAACCTATTATTTCTGTTATAATTCCATTTTATAATGATAAAAAATACATTGAACAAAGCGTTAATTGTATTTTAAATCAAACATTTCCGTATTATGAAATTTTAATTATAGATGATGGGTCAAAAGATGAAGAATCTTTAAAAAAATTAGAAGAAGTTTCTAAAATAGATAAAAGAATAAGGGTATTTCATAAAAGTAATGAAGGATTAGCAGCAACTAGAGATTATGGTGCTACAAAATCAAGCAAAACTTGTAAATATCTAATGTTTATAGATTCAGACGATTTGCTAGAACCAACTTTTATGGAATGTGCATATTGGACCTTAGAAACAAATAAAGATGCTGCTTGGGCTTATTCGGATTCAGTAGGTTTTGAATCATATACATATACTTGGAATAAATGGTTTGACTCAGAAAAAATGAAAAAAGTCAATGAATTATTAGCAATAGCTATGGTAAGAAAAAGTGACTTTAATAGAGTAAATGGTTATGGTTTGAGAGAAAAAGCAGTAAATGAAGATTGGAATTTTTGGCTAAAATTATTAGGACATGATAGATATCCTGTTCATATGAGTTTTTATGGAATGTGGTATAGAAGAAAAGAAACAGGAGAATTAAAAAATGCTTCAAAAAATCAAAAAAGAACATTAGAAATAATTGAAGAAACAGCATCTAAAATAAACAAAAGAGTAAATGCTATTCAATATCCAAAATATGATTATAATTATGACTTATTAGCAGACAAAATAGATATTATAACACCAAAATGTGTAAACAATAATAAAATAAATATATTAATGATATTGCCTTGGATGATAACAGGAGGCGCTGATAGATTTGTATTAGACCTAGTTTCGAATTTAGATAAAGATAAATTTGAAATAACAATACTTACAACTGAACCAAATAAGAATGTATTAAGACAACAATTTGAAGAAAATGCAACTGTTTATGATTTAACATCATTTTTAAGTCAAAAATATTGGATTAGCTTTATAAATTATATTATAGAAAAAAACAATATAAATTTGATATTTAATACAAACAGTAAGTTTGGATATAGTATATTACCTTACTTAAAAAGTAAAAATCCTAATATATCAATAATCGATTATATTCATATGGAAGAATGGTACAATAGAAATGGTGGATATTCAAGATATTCGAGCATGATGACCTCAGTAATTGATAAAACATTAACATGTAATGAAAACAGTAAAAAAATATTAAAAGAACATTTTGAAAGAAACAGTGACGAAATAGAAACAGTATATATCGGTGTAGATGAAGAAAAGTTTAATCCTAATAAATTTGATAGAAATGAATTATTAGAAAAATATGGATTACAAAATGAAAAAAGATATATTTTAAGCTATATTTGTAGAATTTCAGAACAAAAACGTCCTATTTTATTATTAGAAATAGTAAAAAAATTAAAGCAAAAAAGAAATGACTTTTTAGTTTTTGTTGTAGGAAACGGAAATTTACTTGAAAAAATGAAAAAGAAAGCAAGTGAAATGGAAATTCTAGAAAATATAAAATTCTTAGGAAATATAGAAAAAACAGAAGAAATTTATGCAATTAGTGACGCAACAATAAACTGCTCTATTAAAGAAGGACTAGCTTTGACCTCATATGAATCATTATCAATGGGAGTACCTGTTATATCAGCAAATGTAGGTGGACAAAAAGAACTTATAACAGAAGATGTTGGAGTAATTGTAACATGTATGCAAGATGAAAAAGCAATTTATTCAGAGGATTATGATTTAAACGAAATAAATGATTATGTTATAGAAATAGATAAAGTTTTAAACAATTTAGAGAAATATAAAGAAAATTGTAGAAAAAGAATTTTAGATAAATTCACATCAAAAAATATGATAAATAAAATGACAGAAATATTTGAAGATACATATAAAAATCCAAATAATGAGAAAATTAGAAACGGAAAAGCTTTAAATGAAAATATTAATTTAACAAAAGAATTAATAACAATGAATATGATGAACGATAAAATTGAATATTCGTGGGAATGTACGGAATATGAAAAAAATGTTTATGGAAGAGCATATTCTTTAACAGGGCTTAATTATAAAAAAGAATTGTTAAAAGAAAAATTATGGAATATTCCTATGTGGAGAGGATTTGTGGGATTAGTTCATAAATTAAGAGGATAAAATTTTATCAGGTTATTAATGGTATAGAAGATTTTGTTATATTAGATGGTACGATGTTTGATTTTTACATTTAATTTTGAAAAGATGCTTATAGTAAAATTAAATTAGATTATATACTTTTAAAAAGTATGTAAATATACAAATAAAAACACAGTAGATAATTCAATCTATTGTGTTTTTTTAAACAGTCAACTGTTCCAAATCATATAAAAGAAAACAAGTACAATTTAAAGCAAATTTAAGAGTAATTTAATTTTATCTATATAAAAATAACAAAGAGTAGGAGAGAGGGGAAAAATAAATAGTTATAACATAAATTGTAATATATTTAAAGTTATATAGTAAAAATATATTTTATAGTTTAATTTATAAAATTAGATTCAGAAAAATTATAATATAAAAATAATTTCATAAAAAAGAAAATCAAAATTATGATAGTAAATTTACAATTAAAAATATTAATAAAAATTTTGTGCAATGTTTTTAAAATATAAAAAAACAAAACATAATATCCAAAAAAGTGAACAATTTTCAAGTTAATTGATTTTAAGTTTATAATTAAAATATTTTTTAAAACTAATCTTATTAGATATATTTGTTAAGTATTAAAGTCGATTTTAAGCAATTTAATAAATAAGGTAATAAAATTATATATAATTTTAAAACTATGGCTTATATCAATTTACAAATTATAGTTTATTAGTTGTAGTGAAAATTTTATAAAAATTAATCAAAAATGAGCAAATCTTATAAAGCTTAAAAAAGATAAAAATACCAAAAAAAGTGATGCGCGAGAATCGATTTTAAGACACTTTAAAATTCAAGACATATAGTTTGTTACTAGCAAAATATGGCGAATATAGAGAAATAGGCATTTGGGGAATTTTTGAAAATTTTATATACAATATAACATGAAATAAAAAATTATTAAGTAATAAATTTAAATTTTAATTGAAAAATAATTTCAGATAAAAATTATAAAGATAAAATATTAAATTAGTTTAAAATTGATTTTAAGAATCTAGAATTAAGAAACTTGGAATTACTCGAACTTAAATTCAAATCCATATATTTTATCCCTATCTCTTATTGCACAAAACTTTGATAATAATAGCCCCTTTAGTAATAATCTTTCAAATATTAATTCTTTAATCTAATAAACTTTTTTCTTATATCTTTAAAGATTTTTCCAATTTAAAATTTATTATATAAAATATAGTTATTGAAATAATATCTAACATAAAAATTGAATTATAATAATCTCAATAGTTTTTCATATTTCCAAAAAGGAGGAATTTATGAAAAGTGCAAAAATTATTGCGATTGCAAATCAAAAAGGTGGTGTTGGTAAAACAACAACAACACTTTCTATTGGAGTGGCTCTTGCAAAAGAAAACAAAAAGGTTTTATTAGTTGATGCAGATCCACAAGGAAATTTAACTACTTCATTAGGGTATTATGAGCAAGAAGATATGCCAGTAACTCTTGCAGATTTAATGTATGCTGAAATAATGGACAAAGAAATCAAAATTCATGATGCTATTTTACATCATGAAGAAAAAATTGACCTTATTCCTTCAGATATAAGTCTTTCTGCAATAGAACTTTCTTTAGGAAATGCTATGAGCAGAGAATTTATATTAAAAAATTGTTTGAATACAGTAAAAAATGAATATGACTATATTTTAATTGATTGTATGCCATCTTTAGGATTAATTCCTATAAATTGCTTAGCTTGTAGCAATGAAATAATTATTCCAGTTCAAAGCCAATACCTTGCAATGAGGGGAATGACATATTTATTTGAAACTGTTTCAAAAGTAAGAAGAACAATAAATCCAAATTTAAGAGTTAAAGGAATATTATTGACTTTAGTAGATAGAAGAGCAAATCTCTCAAAAAATGTTAGGCAAGAATTGGATAAAAACTATGGTAAATATGTGAAAATATATGATACTGAAATACCATTAGCAATAAAAACAGCTGAAGCATCTATTAGAGGAAAAAGTATATTTGAATATGATAAAAAGGGAACTGTAGCAAAAGCATATGAAAATTTAGTAGAGGAGGTATTGAACGATGAAAGAACAAAATCCTAAAATGCACCTTACCTCACTAGATAGTTTATTTACAACACAAGCAGAAAGAGATAATGCTGATAATGAGCAAGTAATTAAAATTTCAATAGACTCTATACACGATTTTCCTAATCATCCTTTTAAGGTAAATGATGATGAAGATATGAATAAACTTATAGAGAGTATTCAAGAAAGAGGAGTATATCTTCCAACAATAGTTAGGCAAAGAGTTAATGGAGACTATGAAATGATTTCAGGACACAGAAGAAAACATGCAGCTATAAAAGCAGGATTAAAAACAATTCCTTGTATTGTTAAGAATTTGACTGATGATGAAGCAACTATTTTGATGGTAGATTCTAATATTCAAAGAGAAGAATTACTTCCTTCTGAAAAGGCATTTGCCTATAAAATGAAATTGGAAGCTATGAAACATCAAGGGAAACAATTAGAAAATACTTCTCGACCAATGGACGAGAAGTCAGATAATAAAATATCAACTGAAATATTAGGAGAAGAAGTTGGAGAAAGTGCTAGAACAATACAACGATATATTAGACTTACTTATTTGATACCTGATTTATTAGAGTTAGTTGATGCGAAAAGAATAGCTTTAAGGCCAGCAGTTGAAATGTCTTATATAAATGAAGATAATCAAAACTTACTGTATGATATTTTTAAGTATAATGAATCAACCCCTACTTTAAGTCAAGCTCAACTATTAAGAAATCTTGAGGAAAAAGGAACATTAACAGACAATAAAATTGAAGAAATAATGAGAGAAGAGAAACCTAATCAAAAGGAGCAGTTTAGAACTTCTTATGATAAAATTAGACATTACTTTCCTAAAGCTTATTCAAACAAACAAATTGATAATAAGATTATGGAACTGTTAGAAATTTATTATCAAGAGTGGAACAAAAAGAAAGTAAAGTGAGCTAACTCTATTATAAATTAAAGTCAAATGTATAAATTATTAAAAAATAGATTTTTACACATTTAAATAAGCCATTTTGGCTTATTTTTTTTGGAGGTGATATATTATATGTGAATGAAGAAAGCAAAATAGGGTATTATGCAGTAATACCCTCGACAGTTTTATTTAATGAAGAACTAAAGTCAAATGAAAAATTACTTTATGCTGTTATAACAGCATTGGCAAATAAAGAAGGATATTGTTATGCATCAAATAACTATTTAGCAGATTTGTTCAATTCTAAAGCTCATACAATATCTAATTGGATATCGCATCTTAATAAATTGAATTTTGTATATGTGGATTTAATAAGAAATAACAAGAATGAAATTATACAAAGAAGAATTTATATTAATGACATACCCTATGTAACAAAAATGACATACCCCTATACTATAAAAATGTCAGAGGGTATGTCTCAAAAACGACAAGATAATAATATAAATATAAAGATAGATAGACTTTTTAATTATATTATAAAAAAAGAAAGCGAAAATCCAGAAAATATGACATCGGTTCAAGAAGTAAAATTTATGGAAATATTAGAAAAACTAGAATTGAATTATACAGAAAAATTACTAAAAATATTTACAGAAGATAATATTGAAAAACTGAAAATAATTATATATGCTTTGAAAGATTTAAGCATTAGTAACAGAAGTATATTATTAAATAGGGCTACAAGAGAAAAATTAATATATGTTTATGATAATTGTAAAAATAAACAAGAAGAATATCAAGATACAAGCAAAGAAATAAATAATTTTTTTGAGTATTATTATATAAGTTTAATCAAAGAATTAGAAAAAGCTAGATAGCTTTTATAACACAGCATATAATCGTTGGAACAAAATCAAGATTTTGACAACGATTTATGTTTTGCTGAAAGCAAGGAGGAAAAATGATACCTACTTATGATGTTAATAATTTGACAGGAAATTTAGATATTATGTTTCAAAACATAATGAGAATAGGATTTACGATATCTATAGTGTTATTCACAATTTGGATAATTGTAAGTCTATTAATATGGTTATTTCGGAGCCAAAAAGAAATCTGAAAAAGCAATAAAATTTGGGATAAAGAATTTTATAATAACTTTAGTATTAATTATAATCACATTAGGAATACCGCTATTACTTAATGTATTTTAAAATAACTAAAGAAAGTGATGCATACCATAGCCTAAATATTCGCAACAAATCAAGGAGGGTTATGAGATGAGAAAAATCAACAAAGAGAATTTAAGAAAAAAATATTATAAAATTAAAAATAAGTTATGGGTAATACCTACAACATTAATGTTATTGCCAACAAAAGTATTCGCAGCTCAAGGAAGTATTAGCACTGCTGAAGTAAATCAAGCTACAGAAAATATAAAAAATGCTGTTATTAAATTAGCAATGCCAATACGGAGGAATTTTAGTATTTGTGAGTATCGTTATTATTGCCTTAAAAATGATAGTAAATTCAAATAATGCTAATAAAAGAAGTGAATCAATAGGAGCTTTAGCTTGGGTATGTGCTGGAACAATGCTTTTAGGGTTATCCCTTATAGTTTCTGGAATTATTCTAAGCATTGCTACAAATGGTGGTGGAGCATTAATTACAGGTGGAAGTGCAAATGGTTAGGAGGTAGAGAAATTGAGTTTATATAAAGTACCATTTGATTTTACACATGAAGAAAAAGTATTTCGGTGGTTATCTATCATTAAGACAAATGTTATATGTAATTGCAAGTGTAATATCATTAGGAATATTATTTTTTCATATTTCAACAATAGTAAAAACAATAATATTTTTAAGTGTAGTAGCAATACTTATGACTTTTGCTTTTTTGAAAATAGGTAATATATATGCAGATAAATACTTTTTCAATGTTCTAAAATACATTTTTAGAAAGAAAATTTTTATATTTGAAAGGTAGGAAGAAAATGATAATTGCATTTATTTTTATATTAGTTGGAATTATCTTTATGATAGGAACTCTAATATACACAAGAAAGAAAAACAACTTACAAGAAGTAAAACCCATAGACAAGTCAAATATAAAAAAAGGCAAAAAGACACTTAGCAATTTATGGGGAATAGATGGATTTAATAATCAGGTAATTACAATAAATAAAAACCAACATTCTATAATAATAGAATTAGAAAGTATAGAATACAGTTTATTGCATGATGGAGAAAAAGCAAATGTTGATAGAGAACTAATAAGTATAGCACAAATGCTTAAATTTCCGATTCAATTTTTAGAAGTAAAAAAACAAATTGAAATAGGAGATATGTTAGAAGAAATAAAAATAAGCACAATAAATGCTAATGATAATGTAAAAGAATATGCTAATCAAATAATAGCACATTTAGAAAAGTTACAAGAAGATCAAAATTTATTTGAAAGAAAAAATTATATGGTAATATCATCTTTTAATAATAGAAAAGTAGCTGAATCAGAATTAAAAGAATTCTATCAATTATTAAGATATCATTTGCTTAATATAAAAGTTAGTACAAGATTATTAAATGATAGAGAAATTGTAGAACTAATATATGAACAGTTGCACAAGGGAAACAAAAATAAGGTAGCAGATATTGAGCAGAAAGGAGGTTTCGAACTATATGTTACAGATAAAACGAGAAAGAAAGATTAGACCATATAAGAAAAGAAAACGAATCAAAGAGAAGAAAATAGAATTATACAAAAAAAGAAGAAAAATAAAAGATGAAAATTTCTTTGATAATCAACCACAATTAATATCATTACTTGCTCCTGAAGTTATACAAGAAAAACAAGATTATATTTATATGGGAGATGACAAATATGCTAGAATTTTTGTATTGATGTTTTATCCAAGTTATATTGGAATTGGATGGTTAGATGATATTTTAAACACAATAGGAGATGTTGATATTTCTACACAAGTGCAAATTGCAGATGAAAGAAATGTAATAAAATATTTGACTCATAAAGTTACAAAATTGCAGTCAGACTATCTTTTGTTTGAAAAGCAAGGAAATATTGAAGAATTGCATAAACTAGAAGAAAATATACAATCATTTGAAGAAATGAGAAGAAATATACAAATAAATAATGATAAGCTATTCTTTATAAAAATTACATTAAGAGTAAATGCTACAAGTCTTAAAGAATTGAATGAAAAAAGCAAGTTATTAAGAGATGAATTTGCAAATAAATCGTGTGAAATACGACCACTATATTTTAAACAATTAGATGCATTAAAAGAAACATTACCATTAAACAACAATATTATAAGTGATAATAATAGAAATATGACAACAGCAGGGTTAGCAGCGATGTTCCCAATAGCAAGAACAAAATCAAGTGTAAAAGAAGGTATTTATTTAGGAAGAGACTTATTTACAGGACTTCCAATGAATTTAGAAACTTTTACACAAGGATTAGCAAATGCAAATATTGCAATATTTGGAGTACCAGGAAGTGGAAAGTCTGTAACAGTAAAAACAATAGTTGGAAGAACTGCACTAATAAATAGGAGAGCATCTATATTAGATGTTGAGGGAGAATATGTAGCACAAACTGAAAAATTAGGTGGAAGAATTATAAAAGTTAGACAAAGCATACCAGTAGGAATAAATTTGTTTGACATTGATATAGATGAGGATGAAGGATTTATAGATATTGATAGCAAAATAACAGAAATTAGATCTATTATGAATGGAATCATAAACAAGTATGAGAACAGAACTTTAAAACCTAATGAAATAGCAGATATTGAGCAAGCTGTAAGGGAAGTTTATAGAGAAAAAGAAATAACGAAAGACAGAGATTCAATTTATGAAAAAGAAGGTGGAAAACACGAAGGAGTAATAACATTTGGAAATATAAAAAAGAAAATGCCTACACTAACAGATTTTCATAGAGTTATGAAAGAAAAGATAAAAAACAAAGAATTAACAAGTACTATTTCTAATTTTTTAAATGGAAATACATTAGGAATATTTGATTGCCAGAGTACATTAAAAATAAACGACCAGATAATATGTTTTGATATTTCGGAGATTAAGGATGAAATTATGAGATATTATGTGTGTCTAGTATTAACTACTTGGATAACAAATAAATATATGGCCACAAAAGAAAGAAACAAAAGATATGTAGTAGTAGATGAAGCATGGAATTTATTTAAGAATAAGGAAACTTCAGATTTCTTAGAAAACTTGGCGAGGCGTGCAAGAAAGAAAAAAGTGGCAATGATTTTAGCTACTCAAAATTTATCCGAAATGAGACAAAGTAATCAAGCTGAAGCTATAATAAATTGTTGTGATACAATAATTTTATTAAAGCAGTCTATAGGAAGTATTGATGAAATAATGAAGTTTTTTAAATTACCATCAGGAGTAAAAGAAATATTAACAAAAGCAAGACCAGGAGAATGTATTTTAATTAGAGGAGGAGATGTCAGAGCAATAAAAATAGATATGACAAAATTTGAGAGTGAATTTATTACAACATAGGCAAGGTGGTGAAGTAATTGAAAATGAAAAAAGTTTTGATAAGTATTTTTTTAGTAATACTTATTTTTTTTAGCTTTACAAATAATGTTCAAGCTAATTTTTTTACAGATGATAAAGAAGACAATAAGTCAGAAATAGAAGAAACAATAGATAAAGATGAAGGTGGACTATTTGAAAAGATTATAGCAAAAATGATTCGGAGGCATAGCGGAAACAGTTTTTGATTTAACAACAAATGAAAGTTTTGGTGTCGGTTTTAAAAATTATGATGAACTAATCTTTGGAAATAATCAAACAGATATATCGCCATTTACACAAGAAAATTGGAATTTGATAATGACTTGGTATTGGAGAATTGCAGGAATAATTGGAGGACCTATTTTAATTGCAATAGTAATATTAGCTTGGAAAATGATAGTCGCTGGAATTAGTCCAGATAAAAGAAATGAAGTAAAAGACAATTTAATGAGATTGTTCTTTCGGAGCAGCCGCTATTGGAATTGCACCAATTTTTGTTAAGTTTATGCTAATGTTAAACAATTCATTAGTAAAATTATTAGTTGCAAATAGTCATGGTAGTTTAGATGATCTTCTAGGCAATTCGTTACTAACAAGTATTAACACAGGAAATGCAATAGCAACAGCGATAGTGATTGCAATGTTTGCTTATTTATTTGTAAAAGTTAATATCAAATTTATAATAAGACAGTTCACACTAATTGTATTTACTATATTTACACCAATAGTTGCAGTATTTTGGATTATAAATAAAAGAACGATAGCATCAAGTATATGGTTTGGTCAAATTGTAATAAATGCTTTTATGCAATTTGTTTATACATTTTTGTTTTTAATATATCTAACATTTTTACCAAAAAGTGCAGGATGGGCGGTTAGTTTATTATGGGCTATGATGATATTACCTTTGGCAGATGCACTACAAAATACAATGCAAAATTTAGTAAGTAGAATAGCAGGTGTCGACAATGAAGCATTAGCAAACAAAGGAATAGGAATGGGGGCAGCAATGGGACAAACAGTAAAAACGATTGCTTATCAATTTAAAGGAGAAAATACAAATACCAATGGTGGAAATGACTTTATTAGTAAAGTAGTAAGTAGAGCTTCAGGTGGTATAAAAGCAGAGCCAATCGCTAGTAGTAGTTATGAAAGCTATTCACAAAATTTTGCAGAAAAAGCTAGACCAGTAAATCAAACTAATATAAATAACGAAACAAAGCAAACACAAAATACAACAATGGTTGGAAAAGAAAATAATACAGAAACACCTCAATCAACAAGTGGATTTAGAAAAGCATTTAATGTAGGAAAAGAATTTATGAATTTAGGTATGTATATGGCTGAGGGAAGAAATTTCAAGACTAACGAAAGTAATATAAATAATAACAGAATTTATAATAGACCTAATATCAATAATACAAGAAAAGAAGATATGGAAGAAAGCACAAATAAGATAATAAGTATAGAACAGGATGATGCCAATGATTAAAAATAAAGTGAAACAAAAAGTAATAGGATTTGTATTGATGATAATAAAACCTTTTATAGTTCCTATTATTATCATAGTAATACTTTTATCCATAGCTTGTAGCATAACAGATATATTATATATTGGTTTTAATAATGAAGATAAAGTGGATATGAAAAAAGAATTAGCCTATTATAATACTGAATATAAAAAAGATGAAGCAAAGAATTTTTTTGAAAGTGTTTGGGAATTTGTAGAGAAAATATTTGGTGGTGGAGAAATGACAGACAAAACAGATTGGCCTGTTAAACGGACAATATAAGATAACAAGCAATTTTGGAAAACGAGATGCACCTACAACAGGAGCATCTACTTATCATACTGGAATAGATATAGCAGCACCTGAAGGAAGCAAACTAGTATGTATTATGGATGGTGAAGTAACATCTGTAGGTTGGGGTGGTGCTGGTGGATATACTATCACTATAAAAAGTACAGATGGTATATATAAATTTTCTTATTGTCATAGTTCACCTGAATTTATAGTATCAGTAGGAAAAAAAGTGAAAAAAGGAGAAATTATCGGAAAAGTAGGACCGAAAAATGTGTATGGTGTAACAAATAATCCATATAAAGATGACAAAGGAAATCCAACAAATCGGAGCTACAACAGGTTGTCATTGTCATTTTACTATTAGAAAAAATGGAGAATTAATTGATCCATTAGAAATTGTGAAAAAGGAGGAATTTATTTAGATGATAGTAATTTATACAGGAATTGAAGAAATAGATAAAGAAATTCAAATGAATTTAAGAGATTCAATAGTAGCACATTATAGTGATTATCTAATTGAAAATAATACATTTGAAGGACAAACAGTTATTATATCTCCACAAGCAGTAGAAGGAGATTTACATGAGTTCTTATTTATATTAAAGCAAATGAATATGAGAGTAATTTTATTACTAAAAAATCAAAAACAAGAAGAAACGAAATTAGCTCTACAATTAGGAATATATGATATTATTTATGGCAATTTTTATCCAAGTCAGATAAAAGACGTTATAGAACATCCAAATAATTTTAGAGACATAGCAGACTTATATAGGAAAACATTTAATATAAAATTAAAAAAACGAAAAAGGATTAGAGATGACAAATCTAATTCTTTTTTTAGTAGGTTTTAAAGGAGAACGAAATGAAAATAATAAAAAGAATACTTAAATATTGTTTAATTATATTTACAACTGTATTTATATTATTTGGGTTTAAAATGATATTACCCATTAGTGAAGAATGTAAAGATAATACATTAAATAAAAATACAATTTATACTAATAATACTTAAATAATAAAAATATTACATTTAAGGAGGTGATGTGCAGAAAAAAATATATGACTAGGAGGTGATAAAAAATAAAGATTATACGAATTGTTATAATTATATGTATAATAATATTACTTGTGTCTTCGTATTTTTTAATTAGCAATTTTTTACAATATAAAGTAAGCAATAATTCTAATTTACAATTAATAGAAGATGTGTTTACAAAGAATAAGACAGAAGAAAACACAGAAAAAACAATAATTGATTGGGATAAATTATCGAATATAAATACAGATATTATTGGCTGGATCAAAATAAATGATACAAATATAGATTATCCAATTCTTAAAGATACTGATAACTTAAAATATTTAAAACATTCATTTGGTGGAAAATATAATAATAACGGTTCAATATTTACGCTAAATAATAATCCATTTCAAGATTATGAAACAGTATTATACGGACACAATATGAAAAGTGGAATTATGTTTTCAGAATTAGGCAAATATATGAATAAAGAATTTTTTGATAAGCATTCTAGTTTTGAGATATACACAAAAAATCAAAATTATAAAGCAACAGTATTTAGTTGTTATTCAATAGGCATAAATAAGGAAGAAAACAATATTAAGTTATTAGATTTTGAAGAACAGGTAGAATATTACAAAAAAGCAAGTAAATATTCTGTAGATAATGTAAGTGAAATCAAAAAAATAGTAAAATTATCAACATGTTCATACCTAAATAATCATACAACGCCAACGGATCAGAGGTATTATATAGTAGCAAAATTAGAAAAAGTTAATTAAATGCTTAAAAACAGTTGATTTTTATAGTGTTAGAAGCACTTTGAAAAGAAAATTATTTTTGAACTATGGAAAAGTATAAAATTTATGATATACTCTTATACGAAGGTGATGAATATGAAGAAAAAAGTTTTAATAGGTTTGGTAATAATACTATTTTTAGTAATAATTTTTGGAATAACATATATGTTATTTTTAGAAAAAAGAAATAATGGAATTTCACTTATAAAAGATAATGTAGTTATAGAATATGGAAATACATATAATCCTAATATTGAAGAATTAGTAGATTTATCAAAATATAAATTTATTAATAAACAAGAGATTAGTATAGAAAACAATATTGAAAATGAAAAAGATAAAGATTATCCAGCAGTAGGGGTGTATGAAATAAATATAATTTATAAAAATATAATATTAAAACAAAAAATAGAAATAAAAGATACTATTGCTCCTAATATAGAAGTATTAGAAAATATACGAATAGATTATAATACTGATTTATCTTCATTTGATTTTAAAAAATATTTTAATGTTACTGACTTGTCACCAACGAAAGAACTAGTAGTAAATTTATCCAATATTAATTCTAGTATAAGTGGAGAACAAACAACAATAGCATCTGTTGAAGATATTTATAGTAATAAAAAAGAAATAGAATTAAAAATCAATATATTAGAAAAAGCAGAAGAAACACAGAAGGAAAAAATTGAAAAGCAAGAACAATTCACAAATAATGCAACATCTAAAAATTCTGGAACGATTCAAGGTACAAAAAAGAATGATGTAAAGAATAATAAAAAAACACAAAATAGTTCTTCAAATTCAAGCAGTAATGTACAAAATAGTAGTACAAATAATGCGGATTCAATACCTAAAAAGGAAGAACCAATCTGGTGTGATGAAGGAGGAAAAAAGCATTGGCAAGGGACTGGTAAAAATGAGCATGGATATTATAAGACTTGGGATGCAGCTTGGACAGAATGTAAGAATTATATGAAAGACATGAAGTCTGGAAATTATGCAGTAAAAGAATGTCCTTGCGGATTATTTTATTTTTGGGTAGAAGAAAATTAAAAAAATATACAGAAGAAGTTTAAAAATTATAAAATAAGAAAGAAGAGCTTACAGGCTCTTTTTTATATGGAAAGGAATTGATAAAATGATTAAAATAAAGAAAAATATCAAGAAAATTGTAGCAATATTGATGCTTGTAATGATTATAATTAGCAGTAGTAATTTATCAGTATTTGCAAGTTACATTACAGATATAAATTCAAATGCAAATTTTGGAGTCATTGCAGGAAGTTTGTCAACATATCGGACATGAATTACATTATGCTACTTATGATGGAAATGCTTATATGGTATTTTGTAGTCAGTATGGACAGACAAGTCCAAATGGTGGGATTTACGAATATGATACACAATTTAAAGCGGAATTAAATAGTGGAGCTTATCAAAGAATTGCAGAATATATATATTTTGGATACACAATGAAACATGGTGCAGGATTGCCTAATTCGGCACAAGCAAGAAAGGATGCATGTGCTACACAACAGTATGTCTGGGAATATATTAGAAATAATATCAATTTTCAATATGGTGCACCAAGCAGAGACTCGTGGAAAAATGGTTATATGTCATCTTCAATATATTCTTCATGGTTAAGCGAAACAGAAAGAATATATAATAATTATCATAATACAAATGTATCGTTTAATGGGCAAACACAAAAGACAGTAATAGGAGAAAGTAAAACTTTTACAGATGTAAATGGTGTTTTAGCATCATATCAATCATTCAACCAAACAACTAATGGCATAACTTTTAATCATATACAAGGAAGTAATGATTTAATAGTTACAGTAGATGGAAATACAAATGCAAATTCAGCATCATTTAGTTCTAATGGATATGGTATTTATAGACTAATGCCTAATGGGACACAATATAGTGCACACGAAATGTCATCATATATATATTTTCATTTTACATCAGGTGCAGTTCAGGACCTTATCTTTTCAAGCTATGTAGACCCAACATTCTTTAATTTTAATATAGAAGTAGAAAGTGGAAAAATATTGCTTAAAAAAGTTAATAATATAGGAAATGCAGTTAGTGAATGTAAATTTGAATTATACACAGATGAAAATTGTACTAATAAAGTAAATACTGGTATAACAGATAAAAATGGAAATATATTATTTGATAAATTAAAACCTGGAATTTACTATATAAAAGAAACAGAAGTAGCTCATGGATATTTAATTGATGAGAATATAAAACAAGTAATTGTTAAAGCTGGAGAAACAGCAAGTGTTGAGTTTAAAAACAATGAACCTACAGGAGAAATCTATATTTATAAAGTAAATGATAATGGAGATGCAGTAGGAAATGCAGAATTTATAGTAAAGGCAAAAGATAAGATTACAAATGTTGCTAAAACTAAAACATACTTTAATAAAGGAGATACAGTTGCAACAATAGTGAGTGACGAAAAGACTGGAATCGCAACAATTAAAGAACTACCAATGGGAAAATATACTGTGCAAGAAATAAAAGCGCCGACAGGTTATTTGTTAAACAACAAAATATATGATGCAGAACTAAAATTCATAAACAATAAAACACCTATTGTAGAATTGAAAATAGAAGGTGTAATCAATGATGAACCAACAGGGACTATTACAATAATAAAAAGAGATAGTGAGAAAGGAAATGTTGCTCAAGGAGATGCAACACTTGAAAATGCTAAATATGAAGTTTATGCAAATGAAGATATATGGAATAAAGCACATACTATAAAGCATTATTCAAAAGGTGACTTAGTTTCAACAAGAACAACAAATGATAGAGGAAACACAACAGATGTTACAGGATTACCACTTGGGAAATATCTAGTTAAAGAGTCTGTTTCTTCATTAGGATATTTATTAGATACAAAAGAATATGAAGCTAATCTTGAATATAAAGACCAAAAAACAGAAGTAATTTCAAAAGTAATAACTAGTAATGAAGCAGTTAAGAAAATGCAAGTCCATATTTATAAAAGTGGAATAAAAGAGAATTCAGGTCTTGTTCCAGGACTACAAGGTGCAGAATTTACAATGAAATTATATTCGGATGTAGAAAAAGCACTAGATTCAGGATATAGTTATGCAGAAATATGGAACGGATTAGATGAGTATGGAAATAGTGTAAAAGTAGATTCAAAAAGAGTTGCTGAAGCACAAAAAATAGCACCAAGCTATGAAAGTATTGTAACAGATGAAAATGGAGATGCTTATACACAAAATAAATTACCATACGGAAAATATCTAGTTAAAGAAACTAAGACTCCAAAAGATTTCTATGTTTCATCAGACTTTACATTTTCTATTACAGAAGATGAAAGCGAAGTAGTAGAGATTGCTAAAAAAATAAAACATTTATATGTAAATAATGAACAAATGGAAACATATATAAAATTAGTAAAAAAAGATGCTGATAGTGGAAAAATAGTATCTTTAAATAGTGCAACTTTTCAAATAAAAGCAGCTAAAGATATTTATGATAGAGGCAATGGAAAAATTATATATAAAAAAGGTGAAATTATAACACAAAAAGTGGGTAGTACAGTTTATAATTCATTTACTACTAATTCAAAAAATTTAGTAGTAGTAGATGGAAGTTATGATAATATAAGAGATGAACAAGGAACTGTTGTAACACCATTATTACTACCAGTAGGTGAATATGAAGTGTCAGAGATAAAAATACCATCAGGTTATTTACAATTAGATAGCCCAATAAAATTCAAAGTAGATACAATTAAAGATTACGATCAAGACAATACAGGAGATTATATTAAAACAGTTGAGATTAAAAATAATAAGCCATTTGGAACTCTAATAGTAGATAAGTCAGTAGCCTTAAAAGAAAATGTAGATACATCAATAGTAGATGTATCGGATTTAAGTGGAATACAATTTAAGCTAAGTGCAAAAGTAGATATAATTGATCCAGCTGATGGCTCAATTATTTATAAAAAAGGACAAGAAGTAAATACTTATAATGTAGATAAAAAAGGTAATTTAAAAATAGAAAAATTACCAATGGGAACATATGAACTACAAGAAGTTAAAACACTAGATGGATTAGTACTAAATGAAACAAAATATGAAGTTAAATTCACACAAAAAGATACTACTACAAAAGTATATACAGAAACAAGAGAAATTGTTAATGATACTACACTTGTAGAAATTTCAAAAACCACAATTACAGGAGATAAAGAACTACCAGGAGCAGAATTATCTGTTATAGATGAAAATGGAAAAGTAATAGATAAATGGACTTCTTCAAATAAAGCACATACTATAGAAGGCTTAACAGTTGGAAAAGAGTATACATTAAGAGAAGATTTAGCACCGCTTGGATATGTTAAAGCTACAGAAATTAAATTCAAAGTAGAAAATACAAATGAAACACAGAAAGTTGTAATGATAGATAAAATAGTGGAAATGACTAAGAACGACATAGGCGGCGAAGAAATAGAAGGTGCTGAACTAAAAGTATTTGATAAAGAGGGTAACATAGTTGATGAATGGACTTCTACTAATGAAGCACATAAAATTAAAAATTTAGTAGAGGGGAAAACATATACTTTACATGAAGAATATGCACCTGAAGGATATGTAATTGCAACAGATGTTGAATTTACAGTAAGTAAAGACAAAGAAACACAAAAGATAGAAATGATTGACAAAATTGTAGAAATGAGCAAGAAAGATATTGCAGGAGATGAACTTGAAGGTGCTACAATAATTGTTACAAATACAAAAACGAAAAACATTGTAGATAAATGGGTATCTGGAAAAGAACCACATAGAATACAAGGATTAATCGAGGGCGAAACATATGTTATGCACGAAGAAATTGCAATAGATGGATATGTTAAAGCTACAGATATAGAATTTACAGTAAGCAAGGATAAAGAAACTCAAAAAATAGAGATGATTGATAAAGTGGTATTAGTGTCTAAAACTGATTTAGTAACAGGTGAAGAATTACCAGGAGCTGAACTTGAAGTAACTGATAAAGAAGGAAATGTCATAGACAAATGGACTTCTACAAATGAGCCACATCATGTTACTGGATTAGAAGAAGGCAAGGAATATACATTGACAGAAAAAACTTGCCCTTATGGATATGAAGTTGCAGAGTCTATAAATTTTGTAGTAACTACTGACAAAGAAACACAGTTAGTTGAAATGAAAGATATGCCAATACTAAAAACGATAAAAGTAATTAAAGCAGATAGCGAAACAAAAGAAACAATAAAAGCAAAATTTAAGTTTGGAATATATGAAGATCCAGAATGTACAAAATTAATCAAAGAAGTTAAAGCAGACAAAGAAAGTGGAACAGTTACTTTTGAAGATTTAAGGTATGGAACATATTATATTAAGGAAACAAAAGCTCCATTCGGATATCAACTATCAGACAAAGTCGTTAAAATAGAGATAAATAATGAAGGGACTTTTGCAGATGGAGAATTATTAGAAGATAATGACTCTATATGCACATTCACTTATTATAATAAACTAATACCAAAGATTCAAACTGGTAGTGAAATGAATTATATATTGCTAATAGGTAGTGCAATAATTTCATTATTAGGAATAACAACAGGAATAGTTGTATTAAAAAGAAAAAACAAAAATAACTAGAATTTAGAGTGATATTCGTATCACTCTTTTTCTAAAATAAAAATCAGATTATAAGGAGGAAAATTATATGTTAAATATTACAGAAGTAAGAATTAAAAAAATAAATAAAGGGGATTTACTAGCAGCAGCGAGTATTTGTATAGATAATTGTTTTATCATAAGAGAAATTAAATTATTAGATGGAAAAAATGGTAGATATATTAGTATGCCAAAGAGAAAAGTGAAAAATAGAAATTTTAGGCAAGATTTTTCATATCCACTAGATAATGAAACAAGACTACAAATATTAGAAACTATATCAGAACAATATGATGACACAGTAGAAGAATAAATATATAGAAGATGTGAGAGCAAAAAAGCTTTTGCATCTTCTTTTAATAATTTTTATATGGGAGGTACTAAACAATATGCAAAAAGAAATTTTAACAGAATTAGAAGATTTAAGAGATGAAACAGAGTTTATTATCAATAATCAAGAAATTGTTGAAAATAAGCATGTAGAGAATTATTTAAGAAGTTTTGAAAGAATAAGAAATAATTTGTTTAACAAGATAAAATTAAGCAATAAATATGAAGTAAATGAACAAGATAAAATAACTTATTTGAATGATAGATATAGTGCAACAGTAGAAAATGATGTTTTAAAAATATACATTCCTGAAGTAATACCAAAGTACAAAAATATTAATAATTGTGCATATAAAAATATAATGCTAAATGTTATGGATAAGACAAAAGAATATAAAGATTTATTCAACAAAGAACTAGTGTTTGTATTTATAAAAGTAGTAGAAAATCAGAAGAATATTGATATAGATAATAAGTTTATAAAACCTATTGTAGATGGTCTTGTACTATCAAAAGTAATAGCAGATGACAATATAAATAACATGTTTTATGGTGTACTTGGAACAACCAATAAAAAGAAAAAACCATATACAGAAGTGTATGTTTTTAGAGGGGAAAAAATGCTAGATTTTATTAAAAATCAAATAGAAGCGGATACAAAATGAGACTCAAGCGGATAGGTCAAAGTATCCGTTTGAACAGTTTTTAGGGTATTTTCAAACGGAGAGTTTGACTATATTAAAAATGCCTAAAAATAAGGCAATAGAGAAAAACACCCTGTGTCTTGTTTAGCGTGTAAGACACATAGTAGGGATTAAGGTGTGCAAAAAGGGTGTGTCATATAGAAAAGAAAAAAGGAAGGAGTGGATAAAGGAATGGGATGGTAAGATTAACTCGGAAAAGATACAGAAGTTTTGATGTTTCTAGGTAAGTATAAGCTGATGCTTGGTTCGGATTGTAGGCTGATATATGGAACAACAGATTATCATAGGAAAAGGTTGAAAGTTTTAGAGAGCGAAAGGTATATAAGAAGAGTAAACAGGTTATATATAAAATTGGATGATAAAGGAACAAGGCTAGTAAAAGAATTTGGATATGATTATAGTTACAAATGTAGAAGAAAAGAATATGTTGATAGATTAAATGAAATAGCAAAAGTAGCAGCATTGACATTAGACAGTAATATTGATTTTATTGCTAGTTGGAATATAAAAGATGATGATATATTTACAGAGCAATCTCGAAAATATTTAGGAAAGATGATATTTCAGGAAAAAGAATTTATTGTTTATTATATAGCCAATGATAAAAGAAAACCTTATGTAAGTCAAATATTAAATGATATAAGGAAATTAGTCAGCTATAAAAATATAATGATTTTTGTAGAAGATTTTAATTTGATAAAAGCAAAAAGAAATTTTGTATTTGGAAATGATTCTACAGTAATAATAAATCCAACACCTGAAAATTTTAATTTAATGAGAAGATATGAAGATATAGATTTTTATGAAATTATTAAGCAGATGTATTCTAATACAGAAGTTCTATTGTCTAACTGGGTAAAAGCAGATTATATGACAGAAGATAGAACTTATATATTTTTTATGCCGTTTATAGATACAGAAAGACTTTATGGATTAAATAAATTTTACAATAATAATAAAAACATAATACGAAAAATAGATATTATAACTTTAAAAGAAAATAAAGAAAAAATAGAAGAAATACTAACTAACAAAACAAACATTGTAGAAATGGACGAGTGGCTAGGAGGTATTGATGGGGAAAGACAAGAAAAGTAAAATATCTTTATTTTTTTTACTTTCTTACATTGTTTTAATACCATTAATTAATGGTTTTATGAAAATACTAGAAAAATGCTTTAATACTAATTTAAACACGATAGATATAAATTTTTTGAATTTGTTTACTGTAATATTCAGAAATGGAACAATATTTATTATATGGGTAATATTAAATTTAATTATCATATTAGTTGCAAAAAATATAAGTACAACAAAACAGAACGCAAAGATAGAAGTAGAAGGTGTAAATCTAAAAAAGAAAGATGGAACATTTGGAACAGCGGATTGGGGAAACAAACAAGAAATACAAGAATATTTAAGTATAGGAAAAAGAGATGGAATTATTCTAGGAGAAACTGATGAACAAGAAATAATTACTCTACCTATGAACACATATTTAAACAAAAATATTGCTGTGTTTGGCTCCAGCGGCAGTAAAAAGTCTCGTGGTTTTGCAATACCGAACGGAATTGAATTGGTACAAGAGGAAGTGCAAGAAGCAATTCAAAGACAGATGAGTTTGGTATTTACTGATCCAAAAGGGGAATTATACAGAAAACTTGCGAAATATCTTGAAACAAAAGGATATGATGTAGAAGTATTTAACTTAGTAAATCCAACATTTTCAAATGGTGCAAGATTTATAAACTTTGTCGAAGATGAAACAGATGCACAAATCTTTAGTCAAATAGTAATAGAGGGAACACAATTAAGTAGAAGGTCTAGTGGAGATGAGTTCTGGAATAGAGGTGAACAAAATTTACTAAAAGCATTATTGTTATATGTTATTAACTATATAAAAAAAGAAGAAGACAAGAGTATGGGATTTATCTATGATGCATTAGCAAGTGGAAATATAAAACAAATAGATAAATTGTTTTATGATACTGAAGGTCCAACAAAACTAAGTTATAACATATATGCACAAGCAACAGACATAGTAAAACAATCAGTTGTTACAGGACTTGCTACAAGACTTCAAATATTCCAAACAGATAAAATAAGGAATATCACAAATAAGGATGAAATTAATTTTGAGAATATAGGAAATAAAAAGACCTGTGTATTCGTTGTTACAAGTGATACAAATAGTGCATTTGACTTCCTTTCGACATTATTCTTTTCGTTCTTGTTCATAAAGTTAATAAAACAAGCAGATGAAAATCCAGATGGTAGATTAAAAGTTGAAACATCATTGATATTAGATGAGTTTACAAACATAGGTAGAATTGTAGATTTTGAGAAGAAATTAGCAACAACGAGAAGTAGGGGTATCAATATATTTATGATATTCCAAAATATAGCTCAGTTAAAGAATAGATATGATAATGATGTTTGGCAAGAAATATTAGGTAACGCCGATACCAAAATATGCATGGGTTGTCGGAGATATTTTAACAGCGGAGTATATCACTGAATATCTTGGAGTTGCAACTGTAGAAACTAATGCTATTAGGAAAGAAGCGGGATTTGATGGTAAATTTACTTATGGAATGGAAAACATAGCAACAAATAAAAGAAATTTAATGAATCCAGATGAATTATTAAAATTAGATAATAATAAAGAGATAGTTATAGTTAGGGGTAGAAAACCTTTTATATGTAATAAATATGATTATTCTAAACATATTGAAGCAAGTAAGATGGAAGATATGACAATAGAAGAACAAAGAGAAAAATTTAAAGACAATGTAGAAAATGAAAAAAATAAGCAGCAACCTAAAAAGGTTAAATATAGTTTTAAAGATTTTTAGTGGTTTTAGGTTAGACCGTAAAACCTAAATAGAAAAAGTAAGAAGGTGAAAAGTTATGACAGATGAATTACAAAAAAAGATAGTATGGCAGAATATCAATTCATCTAAAGAAAAAGGAAAAATTTTAACAGGAAAAATAATAGCAATAGAAAATGAACAAATGAAAGAAGAGTTAATTACTTGCGCTATTATAGATTTCAATGGAATTAGAGTATTAATTCCAGCAACTGAAATATCGGAAGATTCTAAAAATGATAAAAAGCTACTTAGAAATATGATGGGAGCAGAGATAAAATTTATTATAGTAGAAGCAGATAGAATAAGTGAAAAAGCGATAGGCTCGAGAAAAAAGGCTATGGAAAGATTAAAAGAAATTAATATAAAAAAAGTACAAGTGGGAGATAAAATATATGGGAAAATTGTAGGTGTATGGAAAAAGTTTATAAGAATTGAAGTAATAGGTATAGATTTTATAGTTAAAGCACAAGATTTACAATATGGATATGTTGAAGATGTTTCTAAAATGTATAAAGTAAATGACAAAATAAAGGTTATTATAAAAGAAAAATCTGAAGAAAATAAAAGCATAAAAATATCAGTAAAAGATTTGCTAGAAGATCCATTTAAAAATATAAGAAAAGATTTTACAGAAAAAGGTGAGTATTTAGCAACTATTACAGGATATACTGATAATGGAATCTTTGCTAATATCGCACAAGGAGTAGATACTGTTTGCATATTACCAACTTGGCTAGATAGGCCACCATTTCCAGGAGAAAAAGTAATAATTAAGATTTACAAAATAATTCCTGAAAAACGCAAGATTTATAGTTCTTTAATAAAGATAATGGGAAGTGATGCGAGTGAATGATAAACAAAAAAATATAATGAAATTATTATGGGATTTTGATTCTTTAAGAGAAAGTCAAATAATGAAATTATGTAATTGTAGCGAAACAGATATAAATAATTTGATTAGCAATAAGGTTATAAGTAAAGATGTAAAGAAAGGTATTTTAAAGTATGCAAAAAAAGAAATTAATAATAGGAATATTGTTGCATTTGATGTTGTTATGAATTATTTAGACAGAAATCCAATATTAAAAAAAGGGAAACTTCCAGTAAATGTGCATATGCAAACAGATTATTATACTTATGATATAATCGCGATTAAGGAAGTTGAAATAGAAGCTTTATTTGATAAAATTGATGAAATATCAAAGGCAGAAAGAGTTATAATAATTATTGAAACAAAAGATTATAGAAAACAGTTTTTAAATACCAAAAGATCTTGTTATATATGTACTTATTCACCATTAGAAATTGTTGATAGGATAAATTGAAAAATGTATAGCAAAATTAGTGAAAAGTGTATATTGATAATATTGAAAAATGTATATTTATATTGTTATCTATAGAAATATTGTGAAAAAAGTCATAAATATTAGCTTTTTTAAAATAAATGTATAATTTTCTGAAAAGTGTATATCAAAAATATTAAAAAGTGTATATTAAAAGTATTGAAAAATGTATAATGATATGCTAAAATGTATATGGAGGTTGATAAAAATGAGTTTAGAGAAAAAAGATTATCGTAAAAGATTAATAGATGATAAGATAGACAGATATTTAAAAATTTTTGGAGCAATTTCTATACAAGGTCCAAAATGGTGTGGAAAAACATGGACATCATTAAAACATGCTAATAGTGTTTCATACATGACTGAAAAAAGTCCAAGAGATTTAGCTAAAGTAGATCCAAAATACATTTTTAACCAAGATAGACCACAACTTATAGATGAATGGCAATTAGTCCCAAGTATATGGGATGCAGTAAGACATGAATGTGATAGCGACCATGATAAAGGAAAATTTATTCTTACAGGTTCTACATCACTTTCTAAAGAAGAAAGAGAAGAAGAGATATTTCATTCTGGAACAGGAAGAATCGCCATAATGAAAATGAATCCAATGAGCCTATACGAATCAGGAGATTCTACAGGAGATGTTTCTATTGAAGAAATGTTTTCGGGTAATGTTAATTGTAAGTATATAAGAAAAGTTGAATTAGATGAATTAGCAAAACTTATTATAAGAGGAGGATGGCCAGAAAATATTGATAAAGAGGGAGATGATATTGAGGTTATCCCAAGAAGTTATATAGAGTCTGTTATTACTAGAGATATTAATGAAAGAAAAGATAAAAAAAGAGATTCAAATAAAATGAGAATGTTAATTCGTTCTCTTTCAAGAAATGAAACTACTATTGCCGGAAATGATACAATAGTAAAAGATATTGAAGAATTTGAGAATACTGATGATTTAATTGCGAGTAGATTAACAGTAGCAGATTATGTAAGCGTTTTAGATGATTTATATTTAACAGCAAATCAAGAAGCATTTAGTATAAATTATCGTTCATCAAAAAGAATAGGAAAATCACCTAAAAGACATCTAGTAGATCCATCTCTTGCATGTGCTAGCTTGGATTTAACTGTTGATAAGTTATTAAATGACCACGAAACATTTGGATTACTATTTGAAGCATTAGTAGAAAGAGATTTAAGAATATATATGGATTATTTGGATGGACATTTGTATCATTTTAGAGATAATGTTTCAGGAGATGAAGTTGATAGCATATTAGAATTTAGAGATGGGGAATATGCTGCGGTAGAAATAAAATTAAGTGATGGTAGTGTTGAAGATGCTAAAAAAAGTTTAATGACTTTTTATAAAAATGTAAATAAAAAACCAAAATTTATGTGTATTATAGTGGGACATTATGAGGCAGTTATACAAGATAAAGAAACAGGAATATATATTATTCCAATAACATCTTTGAGACCATAGTTTAATAATTTGAAAATACAAGGACAAACATTTAAATAGTATATACGAAAATTTATTTCGGTGCATTATTTTACAGTTATAATTTCATTAGAAGAAAATAACGAATAGTTCACCAATACAGAAATATGAATGAATTAAAAGAAAAACGAGTATTAAAAAGAATTAGAAATAATAAAAAAGGTTATTGGGTAATTATTATTGAAGAATAGAATATATGATTTTGAAATAAAAAATAAAAGGTGTATTAGGAATTTAATTCCTAGTACGCCTTATTTTTTATTGATTAACTTTTTCTTTTAATGCTTTTCCAGGTTTGAAAGCAGGAGTTATTGAAGCAGCAATTTTTAATTCAGCTCCAGTTTGTGGGTTTCTACCAGTACGAGCTGCTCTTTCTCTTGTTTCAAAAGTTCCAAATCCTATTAAAGAAACTTTTTCTTTTTTTACTAATTCATCAGAAACAATATTTACAAAAGCATTAATAGCAGCTTCAGAATCTTTTTTAGAAAGACCAGTTTGTTCTGCCATTGCATTTACAAATTCAGCTTTATTCATTATATTCACCCCCTTCGACAAATAATTACATCTTTTGTATTTTTTAACAATTTATCAAAGTTATCAATTAAAGTCAATAAAATTAAAAAAATATGATTAAATTTTAATTAATTTAGTACAAAGAAAAAATTTTTGTGGTATAATGCCTTTGAGTACATAAAAATTCACAAGGAGGCAGAAAAATGTTAGAAAATGTAGAAGTTTTATGCCATAGTAGTATAAAAATAAATAAAGAAAAAGTCATATATATTGATCCATTTAAAATAGAGAAAAACTATAATGATGCAGATATTGTTTTTATAACACACGACCATTATGATCACTATTCTGAGGAAGATATAGATAAGGTTATAAATGAAAACACAATTATTATAATACCAGAAGAATTATTAACAAAGCTATTAAGAAAAGGAATAAATAAAAATGCAATTATTACAGTAGAGCCAAATGAAAAGTATATGGTACAAGGAATTAAATTTGAAACAATACTAGCATATAATACAAATAAGACATTTCATCCAAAAGAAAATGGTTGGGTTGGTTATAGCATCACACTAGATGATATTAGATACTATATTGCAGGAGATACTGACATTACAGAAGAAAATAGAAAAGTAAAATGTGATGTTGCTTTTGTTCCAGTTGGAGGAACATATACAATAGATTTTAAAGAGGCAGCACAATTAATAAATGAAATACAACCTAAAATAGCAGTTCCAATTCATTATGGTAGTGTAGTTGGAACAAAACAAGATGCCACGGACTTTATAAAATTATTAAATCCAAGTATAAAAGGTATAATTTTAATGAAACAATAAATGAAAGAAGGAACAAATAGTGCAATTTTCAAGCAAAGATATTCAATTATTTAATGAAGCAGGAATACATGTAGAAGATAAAAATTATACAAATGATGAAGTTGAAAGATTAAAAATTAAGGTAACAGATTTTATTGTAAGTCAAAGTACAAAGGATATAGATAAATATAGTAAAAAATTTAGTAGATTATTATAAGGATTTAGTTATGAATAAAGAAGAAATAATAAAATATTGTTTAACATTGGAAAATACATATAAAGATTGTCCATTTTCAGATGACTTTGAATCTGTAACAATGAAACATTTGAAAAATAAAAAGTGGTTTGCATTATTAATGAATGTAAATAATAAGTTATACCTTAATGTTAAGACAGATCCAAATTATTCTGATATATTGAGAAATACTTATGATTATATAATACCTGCATATCACATGAATAAGGAACATTGGAATACAATTATTGTGGATGAAAAAGTGGACAATAATTTAGTTAAAGAATTGATAGAACAAAGTTATCAATTAACGAAATAAAGTTAAATACGAATAGTAATTTATACTCTAAAATAATATATCTAAATAAGTAAGAAAAATATCAAAATTATATAATAATTTATAATCTTATGCTATAATAGAAACCAATGAATGAAAGGAAAAAACGAAATGAGTTTAGTATTAAAAAATGTATCAAAAACATTCGTAGGAAAAGTTGCAGTTGATAACATTTCATTTAGTATAGAAAAACCAGGTGTATATGGTTTACTTGGAACAAATGGAGCAGGGAAAACAACAACAATAAGAATGTTACTTGGAATTATTAAAAAAGATAGTGGGGAAATTACTTGGAAAGGTAAAGAGGTAGATAGGGAAAATGTTAATTTTGGATATTTACCAGAAGAAAGAGGAGTATATCCTAAAACAAAAATAATGGATCAATTAATGTATTTTGCAGAATTAAAAGGTATGAAAAAAGATGATGCTATAACAGCTATTAATAAATGGGCAAAAGAACTAAAAGTAGAAGAATATTTGCAAATGCCAGCTGAAAAACTATCAAAAGGAAATCAACAAAAAATACAATTTATGAATGCAATAATACATAACCCAGAATTAGTAGTATTAGATGAGCCTTTTAGTGGGTTAGATCCAGTAAATACAGAAATATTAAAAAATATTATAATTGATTTAGTTAAAAACGGAAAATATGTAATAATGTCAGCACATCAAATGGCTACAATAGAAGAATTTTGTAGTGATATTTTAATATTAAATAAAGGAAAAACAGTATTACAGGGCAATCTAAAACAAATAAAAGAAACATACCCAGCTAATAGAGTAGAAATTGATGTAAAGCAAGATATAGATACTTATATTAAAGAGTTTAATTTAGAAATAGAAAATGTAGCAAATTATAACTATGTTATAAAAATAAATGATGAAGGAACAGCTCATAAACTTTTAAATAAATTAATTACTGAAGGAATTAAAGTAGATAAATTTGAAATTAAAAAGCCTACTTTAAATGATATATTCATAGAAAAGGTGGGTGAGTAGAATGAAAGATATAATAACTGTAATAAAATTTACTATGAAAGATATGGTAAAAAGAAAATCGTTTATAATATCAACATTAATTATTTTAGTTTTAATAGTAATAGGCTTTAATGTTCCAAATATAATAAAATCAATTAAAGGAGAAGATAGTGAAGATAAACTTTTAATTGTAGATAATGAAAATATATTTGAAGGTAATTTAGAACTTTTAAAAGAGGCAGATTTAGGATATGAAATAGAAGTGGGAACAGCATCTTTTGAAGAAATAAAAGAAAAAATAGAGAACGAAGAAATTGCTAAAGCAATAATAGTAGAAAAACAAGATAACAATGTGAAAATTAGATATATAGTGGAAAATACTAATTTTATGGATGAAGTACCAGAAACGATAGTAAGTGCTATAAATTCTTTATATACTAATATTCAAATTAGTAAATTAGGCTTAACAGAAGAAGAATTACAATCAATTACACCTAATTTTGAATTTAGTTTAGAACAAACAGATGAAAAAGAAGCAAGTGGAAATTTATTTACAATGATGGCAATGTCAATAGTATTATTTTATGCAATATATTTCTGTGCTTACCAAGTATCAAGTTCGATAACAACAGAAAAAACATCAAAAATAATGGAAACATTAGTAACATCAACGAGTCCTAGAACAATAGTATTAGGCAAAACATTGGGAATTGGAATTGTAGGTTTACTACAAATGATATTGATTGTAGGAACAGCTTTATTAAGTGCTAAAGCATTTTTAGAGCCTGAATTATTAGATGCAGTATTAGATATGTCTAATATTACAGCATATCTAGGAATTATCACTATAATATATTTTATATTAGGATATTTTACTTATGCTTTGTTATATGCACTAACTGGATCAACTGTGAGCAAACCAGAAGATATACAATCAGCAAATAGCCCAGTAGCAATACTTGCTGTTGTCGGATTTTATTTATCATATTTTACAATGATAAATCCAACAAGTGAACTTAATGTATTTGCTTCACTATTTCCAATATCATCACCATTCTGTATGCCTTTTAGAATAATGATGGGATTAGCAAGTGGAACAGATGTAGCAATTTCTATTGCAATTTTATTAGTGACAATATTAGTTATAGCTAAAGTAGCAATAAAGATATATTCAAATGCAATATTAAATTATGGAACAAAAATGAGTCTTAAAGATATTATAAAAATATATAAAGATAAGCAAAACTAAAAAACATAAAAAATACTCTGTGCAAATGTATGGAGTATTTTTTATTATTGTGGTATAATCTCAACAAATAGTAAGTTGTCGGTGAGATTGATTTTGAAATTTGAACAAAAATATAAACATTTAGATGGGTATATAGACTATGCTCATCTTTTATTATGTCAATTAAATATTGTATAATATAGATAGAGTTCTATATATTGCAAATTATCAAATAAAAATGTAAGTAGGTAATTGTCATGAGAGAATTATTTGTAGAAAAAGTAATTGATACAACAGAAGATTTTTTAGACAATAACCAAAGAATAAAATTAAAAGAAATACTTACAGAAATATGTTTAAATTATCAAATTGAAAGCATAGAACAAACTGAAAAACAGAAAATACTAAAGAATAATACGGATATATTAAACAAATTTATATCTTCAAAAGAAATTGAAGGATGTTCTACTAGAACTTTAAATTACTATAAAGATAATATAATTAAAATGTTAGATACAATAAATCTTCCAATAGATGAAATTACTACTGAAATATTAAGAAACTATTTAGCAGATTATAAAAGCAATTCAAAAGCTGGTATGGTAACAATAGATAATATAAGGAGAACTTTATCAAGCTTCTTTACTTGGCTTGAAAATGAGGATTATATTGTAAAAAGTCCAGTTAGAAGGATTCATAAAGTGAAAACTACAAGGAGAGTCAAAGAAACATTCACAGATGAAAATTTAGAAAAATTAAGAGATACTTGTTCAAATGTAAGAGATTTAGCAATATTAGAACTATTAATTTCAACTGATATGAGAGTAGGAGAAATTACAAGATTAAATATATCAGATATGAATTTTCAAGAAAGAAGTTGTATTGTTTTGGGTAAAGGTAATAGCGAAAGAGAAGTTTATTTTAGTGCAAAAAGCAAAATGTATATAAAGAAATATTTAAAAATGAGAACTGATAACAATGAGGCACTATTTGTATCTCTTATTAAACCTTATAACAGGTTGGGAATATCAGGGATTGAAAATTTAATTAGAAATTTAGGGAAAGAAGCTAATATAAATAAAGTTCATCCACATAAATTTAGAAGGATGATGGCGACTATGGCTATTGATAAGGGTATGCCAATAGAACAAGTTCAAAAATTATTAGGACATATAAAAATAGATACAACAATGGAATATGCAATGGTTAATCAAAATAATGTTAAAAATTCACATAGGAAATATATTACATAAAATAAATATAAAAATACAAATAAAAATTTCAAACTTTTACTGAGATAAAGGGGAGTTTTTAATTACAAAATATATTGACAAATTATTCCCAATATAGTATTATGTAACCGTAATACATTTTATGTATTATTTGGAACAGTAAATATTGTTCCAAGCAACTCGTTGAAATTTAAAAAAAAGGAGAACGCACTATGAGCAAAATGGCACGGACAAATTATTGGAATCCTAGTGTAAACTACATTGGGAAGAACTCTGCTCAGAATTTTATGAAGTCTGCAAAGGCTAAATTAATCGGAGCTGGAGTAAAAGTAGTTGCTGCAGACTGCTCTTGTAACTGCTCAAGCGGTTGCTCGGCATGCAGTAGTTCCTGTGGATCATGCACATCTTGCAGTACATCTTGTAGTTAATACAAAGATGAACTAAGAATGTGTAGTGTCGACAACACACATTAGTTTCAACAAAGCAGAGGCATCTCTTTTAGAGGTGTCTCTTGCACTAAAAGGAGGATTTGTAATGGCAGAAAGAACAAAATTTAGTATGCAATGGCATATTACAGACAGATGTGACCAGCGGTGCAAACATTGTTACATCTACGAAGGAAAAGACAAAAAATGTGGTCTTGAACTTGATTTAGACACATTGAAAGCGATTTTGGAGGACTTTCTTCAGACTTGTGATAAATTGGAAAGAGATCCTTTTCTTGTAATTACAGGTGGAGATCCATTGCTTTATAAAAGAATTTGGGATTTTCTTGAAATCCTCAAAGAAAAGGAAGTTCATTTTGGGCTTTTAGGAAATCCGTTCCATTTAGATTATGATGTAGTTAAGAGACTGGAAGATTTAGGTTGTATTAACTTTCAAATGTCATTGGATGGATTAAGGAAGACTCATGATTACATCCGCAAGCCTGGTTCTTTTGATGCAACCTTAGATGCTCTTAAGTACTTTGAGGGAAGCAAAATCAAAACAGCTATCATGACAACTGTTTCTAAGACAAATATTGCAGAAATTCCGGAACTTGTAGACATTGTAGTAGAATACAAAGTTAGCAATTTTGGATTTGCAAGATATTGTCCTAATCCTGAAGATTTTGATTTGCTGGTTGCTCCGGAAGAATATAGAGATTTTTTGGACAAAATGTGGGAAAAATATATGCAGAATCAGGAATGTGATACAAGATTTGCATTAAAAGACCACCTTTGGAAATTGTATCTTTATGAAAAGGGATTATTTAATCCAGAGGAAGTTAACAATCCTGATAATCTTGTTCTTGATGGATGTCATTGTGGAATTACCCACATTACAACTTTAGCGGATGGAACAGTATATGCCTGTAGAAGAAGTGAAACTCCTGTAGGTAAGGTTCCGGAACAGTCTTTCTACGATATTTTTACTGGAGAAGAAATGGACAAGTATCGTCAGTATGATAAGTTTGAGCATTGTTCTAAATGCGAAATCAAAAACTTTTGCAGAGGTTGTCCTTCAGTTGCAAAATGCCTAACTGGTGACTTTTATTCAAAAGATCCTCAGTGCTGGAAAAAGTTTTGAAAGCACAACGGGAGAGTGAAAAAATAAAATTTCACTCTCCTATTACTTTTTATAAAATAATATGTTATAATTATTGTTATAAATGGAAAGGAATTGATATTAATGGGCGATATACAAAAATATTATGAAAATACCGAAAATGCTTTACCACATCCAATGGTTAAAAAATTTATAAATATGAATAGCAACCCTAAATACGCTATTGACTTGGGTTGCGGTGCGGGTAGAGATACAATATATTTAATAAAAAACGGATGGAAGGTATTATCAATAGATAAGGAAAATACAAGTGAAATTATATCTAGTAAGTTAAATAATGAAGAATTAGAAAAATTTAATTTTGAATGTCAAGACTTTGAAAATATAGAATTAGAGAAAAATAACTTATTGGTAGCTAACTTTAGTATTCCATTTTGTAATAAAGACTATTTCGATGAATTTTGGAAAAAAATAGCTAATAGTATTTTAAAGGAACGGATACTTTGTTGGGAACTTTTTTGGATTAAACGATTCTTGGGCAAAGATAAAAGAACAAATGGTATTTTTATCAAAAGAACAAGTATTGGAATTGTTTAAAAACTCATTTGATATAATAGAATTTAATGAAGTTGAGAAAGATGGAAAGACTGGACTAGGAAAAATGAAACATTGGCATATATATAATGTTATAGCAAAGAAAAAATAATATAACTTTAGTTTTTTATAATCATCCCTACAAATTACAATTTTGTAATTAGATTAAAGTTTATCTTATTATGAATTTGAATTTATGAGTTTGAACTCATTTGAGTTTATCAGTAAAATGATAGGCTCTTTTTTATATACTATTGACAAATGTTATATAGTGTTATATACTGTATAACAAGAGGAGGGAGTTTATGAAGATAATTATTAGTAATAGTAGTTCTGTACCTATATATGAACAAATAAAAAATACAATTATCAATCAAATTATGAATGATGAATTAAAAGAAGATGAAACCCTACCTTCTATTAGAAATTTAGCACAAGATATAAAAATAAGTGTTATGACTATTAAAAAGGCTTATGATGAGTTAGAACAAGAGGGGTATATAATTTCAAGACAGGGTAAAGGAACTTTTGTTGCTCCCAAAAATGTTGGTCTTGCTAAAGAACAAGCACAAAAGGAAATCGAAGAACACATAACGAAAATTATAAATATTGCAGATAAGTTTGAAATAAAAAAAGATGAAATTATAGATTTATTTGAATTATTTTATGGGAGTGATGATAAATGAAAAATGCAATTGAAATAAAAGATTTAGAAAAAAAGTATGATAAATTTGAACTTGGTAAAATTAGTTTAGATATTCCAAGTGGTCTTATTGTCGGCTTAATTGGTGAAAATGGTGCCGGTAAAACTACTTTAATTAAATCAATTTTAAACATTATTAAAATTGACAATGGTAGTATCAAAATATTTGATAAAGATTTTCGCATACAAGAAAATAAAATAAAAGAAGATATTGGCGTTGTTTTAGATAATACGTTTTTTCCTGAGATTTTAACACCTAATGATGTTAATGGTATTATGAAAGATATTTATAAGAACTGGGATCAAGATTTGTATTTTAAGTATATGAAAGACTTTGATTTACCATTTGATAAAGTTATTAAATCTTTTTCAAAAGGTATGAGAAAAAAATTAGAAATAGCAACAGCATTATCTCATCACCCTAAACTTTTAATTTTAGATGAACCAACAAGTGGTCTTGATCCAGTAGTTAGAAATGAAGTTTTAGATATATTTATGAACTTTATTCAAGACGAAGAACATACAATACTTTTATCAACTCACATTACAAGTGATTTAGAACATATTGCTGATAAAATTATTTTTATAGATAACGGAAAAATAATTCTTGATAAAACTCGTGATGATATTTTAGAAAGCTTTGGAATACTAAAATGTGATATAGATAAGTTTGATACTATTGATAAAGCAGATTATATTTGCTATAAAAAGAATAAATATGATTATGAATTTTTAATCAATGATAAGGAAAAGTTAAGTAAAAAATATAATGACTGTGTTATTGATAAAATAACTTTAGAAGATTTAATGGTCTTAATGATTAAGGGGGTAAAATAATGAAAGGATTAGTAAAAAAAGATTTAATGATGATTAAAAGTAATCTGAAATTGATAGGAATAATGCTTATTATTTTCACGATTATGGCTATTACAGGAACAAGTGATATATCATTTTTACCTGCTTTTATAAGTGTTGTTTTGTTTATGTCAACTTTTAGTTATGATGAATATAACAAGTGGGACGCTTATGCAATTACTTTTCCAAATGGAAGAAAAAATATTATAAAGTCAAAGTATGTTGCAGCCTTAATATTAAGTATTACTTCTACTGTTCTTACAACTATTCTTTCTATATTTATAGGATATTATAATAAGAATTTGAATTATGAAGAAACACTTTCTATTATGCTAGGTATATTATTTGCAGTTATATTTTTACAATCCATTATATTTCCTATGATTTTTAAATTTGGAATAGAAAAAGGTAGAATTATCTTATTTGTAGGAGTATTTGGAATAGGAGTTTTGGCAAGCTTATTATTCAAAAATTTCAAGATGAATATACCTCAAAATATTATGATGTTTTTAGAAAATTATTGGATGTTTATAATTCCTATAATTATGATTAGCATGATATTTATTTCATACAAAATATCAGAAAAAATATATTTAAAGAAAGAATTTTAAATTAAATTTGTAATATAAAATTACAATATATAGGGCAGGTAATTAAGTTGAAAATTACTTGCCTTTTATGTTATAATCTAAACACAATATAGTAATTTTTAATGGTAGAAATATAAACTCTCACTATATGTCCTGTTAATATTTAATTGAATTATATATAATATTTTGGAAGGGAGATAAAATTATGAATCAAGATAAAGTAGGAAAATTTTTAGCTAGTTTAAGAAAAGAAAACAATTTGACTCAAGAAGATATTGCTGAAAAATTAAATGTTAATGTTAAAAGTGTTAGTAGATGGGAAAATGGTAGAAATTTACCAGATCCGTCTATTATGAAAGAAATATGTAAAATTTATAATGTATCAATCAATGAATTATTTAATGGTGAAAAAGTAAAAAAATCAAATAAAGTAAGACAAATATTTTTGTTTTATATCATAGTTAGTTTAACTGGAATATTTATCCTTCCAACATTGGGAATTATTGCACCAACATTTATCATAAGTGCTATATTATGTCCTATATTTGGTTTAGTTAAATTAATTGGATATATATTCAAATTTGATGTACCATTTGTAATGTTTGAATTTGGAAGCTATTCTTTAAATCCAATTTTAGGTTTTGTACTATCGATAATTGTTGGTATAGTATTATTTATAATTGGTATTGTTTCATGGAAATTATTAATTAAATATATACATTTTGTAACAGATAAGAGAAAAAAATTATATATAGAGTTATAATTTATTAATCAGATAAATTACAATTTAGGAGTGTGTTTATAATGGATATTCAATTAAAAATAATGGAAATTGCTAATAACTTAAATATAACGAAAAAAGATAAAAAAGATATAGATGAGTATTTAGATCATAATGAATTAGGCTTGGCTTTTGAAGTATTATGTGTTTCTATTGAAAGAGATAATATAAAAATTTCGCAGAAAGATTATGAAATTATAAATACACTTGGAGTTCAAATGGAAATGGATAGTAATTTATGGTCTAGTCTTAAAAATAATATCATCAAATAAAGAAATAAATTACAATTTGCGAAAAAAGATTAATAATTAAAAAATATTAATCTTTTTTCTTAATGTCATTTACTTGTCACTTTGAATGTAATATAATTTAAACATAAAAGAAAGGAGCAATTTTTTATGGAGATATTAAGAGTAGAAAATTTAAGCAAAATTTATGGAAAAGGGCAGACACAAGTAAAAGCATTAGACAATGTTTCATTCAAAGTAGATAAAGGAGAATTTGTTGCAATAGTTGGTGCGAGTGGAAGTGGAAAATCAACATTATTACATTTAATTGGCGGAGTAGATAGACCAACAAGTGGAAAAGTATTGATAGATGGAAAAGATATATATAAGTACAATGATGATGAACTTGCAATATTCAGAAGAAGGCAAGTTGGGTTGATATATCAATTTTATAATTTAATACCAATACTAAATGTAGAAGAAAATATCACATTACCACTAAGTTTAGATAATAGAGAAATAAATAAACAAAAACTAGATGAATTAATAAAAGTTTTAGGGTTAGAGAGTAGAAGAAAACATTTGCCAAATGAATTATCTGGAGGACAACAACAAAGAACTTCAATAGGAAGAGCAATGATAACAAATCCTGCCATAATACTTGCAGATGAGCCAACAGGGAACTTAGACTCTAAAGCAAGTGATGAAATTGTAGCATTATTAAAAAAATCTAATAAAGATTACAAACAAACAATAGTAATGATAACTCACAATATGGAAATAGCAAAATGTGCTGATAGAATTATCAAAATAGAAGATGGAAAGATCGTTAAGGAGGTTTAGTAATGAATATTCTTAACAAATTATCTATAAAGAATTTAAAATTAAATAAAAAGAGAACTATAAGTACGATAATTGGTATTGTATTATCTGTAGCTTTAATTTGTGCAGTAGCAACAATGGCTACAAGTTTTAGAGAAACATTATTACAAGGTGCTATTAGTAAAAGAGGTTATTATCATATAAAACTATCAGACATTACAGAAAATGATATAAAAGACATAAAAAATAATAGAGATATAAAAGATATTAAGCAAATACAAGAAGTTGGGTATGCAGAACTAAAAACAAGTCAAAATAAAGATAAACCATATATACATCTATATTCTATGGAGAATAGCACATTTGAATTTTTAAAATTTAAACTAATAGAAGGAAATTTCCCCAAAAATGAAAATGAAATTATTATAAGTAAACACATTATAACAAATGGGAAAAGTGATATAAAAATAGGAGATACAATTACACTAGATGTAGGGAAGAGAATATCATCAGATAATATAGAACTAGATTCTTCATGTTCATATAATAGTGAACATGAAAAAATAGAAGATAGTGAAAAGCATACTTTTAAAGTTGTTGGAATGATAGAAAGACCGGATTATACCTTTGAAAATACTGGTGATCCTGGTTATACAATGATAACTACAAATCTAAATAGAGGGAAGACAGAGGCATATTTATCATTAAAAAAACCAAAAGAGTATAAATCATCTATTTCAGAGCTATTAGGAGTAAATTATGATGATCTAGATGTAATAGAAAAAAATGGTGGAGAAACAAAATATAAACATGAGATAAATAGTGAAATATTAAGATGGGAAGTATTTGCTTTTTCAGACTCAACAGTTAGCATGTTATATTCAGTAATAGGAGTAGTAATATTTATTATTATATTTACAAGTGTATTTTGTATAAGAAATTCATTTGCAATATCAATAACAGAAAAAATAAAAATGTATGGAATGCTTTCAAGTGTCGGAGCAACAAGAAAGCAAATAAAGAAAAATGTTATTTTTGAAGCAATGGCATTAGGATTGATAGGAATACCATTAGGAATATTATCAGGGTTATTTGCAGATTTTGTACTATTGAAAATAGTAAATGTTTTATTAAGTGATGCACTAGTTGGATATGCAAATGGAATAGTATTTAAGGTTTCGATTATACCTATAATAATTTCTATTATATTAGGATTTATAACAATATACTTATCAGCAATTAGTTCAGCAAAAAAAGCAGCAAAAGTAAGTCCAATAGAACAATTAAGAAATTCAGATGAAATAAAAATAAAGAATAAAAAGCTAAAAACCCCAAAGATAATAGAAAAAGTATTTAAAACAGGAGGAGTTTTAGCATATAAAAATTTAAAAAGAAGTAAGAAAAAATATAGAACAACAGTAATATCAATAGCAGTTAGTGTGTTTATATTTATTACTATGAACGCATTTATAACTAATATGTTTGACTTAACAGGACAATATTATGAGGATTATGACTATAATTTTATTGTTGAATCTTCAAAGTTTACTGATGAAGAAATAAATAAAATTGTAAAACAAGAAAGTGTTGAAAGTTATCATATTTTATATCAACCTAAAAGAATGTATGAAATAAGAGATTTAAGCAAAATTCATGAATATGGTAAAGAATTAATTACAGAAGAATTATCAGGAGAAAAATATTGTGGATTGTATTTGGTAGCATTAGATGAAGCCTCATTTAAAGAATATAGTAAAAAAATAGGTGTGAAATTTGAAGATGTAAAAGATACGGGGATTTTATGTGATGAATATAATGAGTATGATAAGGAAACAGGAGCAGTAGAACTAAAAAGATTATATAAATATGAAAAAGGAGATACAATAGTTGGAGAATACAATAAAGAAGAACTTAAAATTAAAGTAGGAGATGTAAGCAAGATTAAACCTTATGGACTTGAAAGAGTTTTCTATGATGGTGGATATCTTGTTGTTAATAAAAATGAATTTAAAAATATTGATTTTTCAGACGATGTGACAATTACTATCCAATCTAATAATACTACTGAATTACAAACAGCTATAGAAGAAAAAGACAGTTCTTTAACAATTGTGAATTTAGAAGATGTAGCAAAAGAAGAAAAATCAATGATTTTAGTAACAAATATTTTCTTATATGGATTTATTGCTGTTATTACTTTAATTGGTGTTACCAATATATTTAATACCATTACATCAAATATGGAATTAAGACAAAAAGAATTTGCGATGCTAAAAAGTATAGGAATGACTAAAAAGGAATTTAATAGAATGATTAATTTGGAAACACTATTTTATGGAACAAAATCTTTATTATATGGAATTATTTTAGGGTTACTTGGAACATTAGCAATGTATAAAGCATTTTCAGTAAAAATAGATGCAGGAATGTATATTCCTATAAAACCTATTATAATTTCTGTAATCTTTGTATTTATCTTAATATTTATTATAATGAGATATTCAATATCAAAAATAAATAAGCAAAATACAATAGAAACTATTAGAAAAGAAAATATATAAGCATAGGGAGGTGGAAATCTCCCTAAATTTATTGTATAATAAGCTCGGAGGAATGAACATGCAAATATTATTAGTGGAAGATGATGAGCTAATAGCAAAAGGCTTAACATATTCATTTAAGCAAAATGAATATAATTTAGTTCATAAAACAAATATTAAAGATACTAGCAACTTTCTACAAAATGAGAAAATCGAATTTATAATATTAGATATTTCTTTACCAGATGGAAATGGTTTAGATTTATATAACAATATAATAAAAAAGTTAAATATACCTACAATATTTCTAACTGCAAAAGATGATGAAGAAACAATAGTAAAAGGTTTAGAACTAGGAGCAGAGGATTATATTACAAAGCCTTTTTCTACGAAAGAATTAATTGTAAGAATGAAAAAGATTATTTTGAGAACAAAGAAAAATCAAATTATAGAAATACAAGATATTAAATTTGATATAGATAAAATGGTAGTATATCGAAATAAAGAAAAAATAGAATTTACAAGTTTAGAAATAAAAATATTACATCTACTATTTATGAACCTAAACAAAGTTGTAACAAGAAATGAAATTATAGATAAAATCTGGGAATGGACAGGAAATGATGTGAATGACAATACAGTAACTGTATATCTAAAAAGGATAAGAGAAAAGTTGCAGACAGATATTATAATAACTATAAAGGGAATAGGATATAGAATTGATGAAAATGAAAAATAAAATAGAATTGAAAAAATCAATAATAATCAGTATATTTGTAATATTAATTTGGTCAAGTATTTTTGCATTATTTAATCTTTATCAATATAGTGTTTATACAAATAACTTTAATAATAAAATAGACCAAATAGTAACTAAAATAGCAACAGAATATCCAGATATACAAAAAAGTGATGTAATAGAGATTTTGAATGGTGATGAAAAAGCTAATGGTAATATCTTAAAAGAGTATGGAATTGATTTGAAAAAAGAATCTATTGTAATGGAAAATGACAAATATTCTAATATGTTTATAATATTAAATGTAGGAATACTAATATTGCTTTGGATTTCATTGCTAATTGTTTTCTTGAAATATAATAATTCAAAAGACAAGAAATTAAAAGAAATAACACAATATATAGAAGAAATAAACAGAAAAAATTATAAGTTAAATATTGATGATAATACAGAAGATGAGCTTTCAATATTGAAAAATGAAGTATATAAAACAACTATAATGCTAAAAAGAACAAGCAGAAAATTCATTAAATGATAAGGTGAACTTAAAAAACTCATTATCAGATATTTCACATCAGTTAAAGACACCACTAACATCAATAACAATTATGCTAAATAATATAATAGATAATCCGAATATGGATCAAGAAACAAGAAGTGAATTTATAAAAGATGTTAAAAGAGAAATTACAAATATTAATTTTTTAGTACAAGCCTTATTAAAATTATCAAAGTTTGATACAAATACAATAAAATTCACCAATAAAGAAGAAAAAGTTGTTGATATTTTAAGTACAGCAATACAAAATGTATCAGTTTTATGTGATTTAAAGGATATTGAAATTGTAGTAACTGGAAATATAGAAAATACTATAAATTGTGATATAAGATGGCAAGTAGAGGCAATTTCTAATGTATTGAAAAACTCTGTAGAATATTCTAATAATTCTAGCAAAATTCAAATTGTTTGTAATAAAAACAAAGTGTACTCAGAGATTAGAATTATTGATAATGGAAAAGGAATAGATAAAGAAGATATAAAGCATATTTTTGAAAGATTTTACAAAGGTAAAAATTCTTCAAGAGATAGTGTAGGGATTGGACTTGCATTAGCAAAAACAATAATAGAGCAAAATAATGGTACAATTTCTGTAGAATCCGAAATAGGAAAAGGAACAACATTTATAATTAAATATTTTGAATAGATATAAGGCTACTAGAATTAAAAATAGTAGCTTTTATTAATCTTACAAAAATGTAAGATTAATGTAAGGTAAATCAATACCAAGAAGCAAAATAGTGAGATATAATTAACAAAAAAATATGGAGTAATCAAATGGAGAAAAAGAAGATAATAAAGGAATTAATAATAATATTTTGGGTATTTATAATTGGAAGTATATTAGGATATATATTTGAAATGATAGTAGTTCTATTTCAAAAAGGATATTTTGAATCAAGACAAGGATTAATATATGGACCATTTACACCAGTATATGGTATCGGAGGAATTGTATATTACATTGTTTTTAAACTAATAAAAACAAGAGAAAAATCGAAAGTATTTTTAATAAGTATGTTACTAGGTGGAATAACAGAATATTTATGTTCGTACATTCAAGAAAAAGCATTTGGAACAATATCATGGGATTATTCTTATCTTTTATTCAATATAAATGGTAGGACAAGTTTATTGCATTGTACTTACTGGGGAATAGCAGGAATTTTATATATTACATATATAGAGCCATTTGTAGACAAATTAAAACAAAAATTAGATAAAAACACATTAAAAATTGCAACTTTAACATTATCTATATTTATGCTATTTGATATAACTATTTCCTGTGTAGCAACAGATAGACAAACAGAAAGAAGAAACAATATAGCTTGTGAAAATAAATTAGATATATTTTTAGATAAATATTATCCAGATGAATACATGGATCATATATTTGCTAACAAGAGAAATAAATAAAACTATATTAAAATAGCACAAAAAGTGGTATAATAGCACATGAAAAGAGGAAACAAAATGTATAAAATTATGATAGTCGAAGATGACATTGAGATAAGAGAAGAATTAAAAATATTATTACAAAATAATGGTTATGAAGTAAAAGTAACTACAAATTTTGAAAATGTAGAAAAACAAATACTAGAAGAACAATGTCACTTAATATTATTAGATATAAATTTGCCAAACAAAAATGGATATGAAATATGCAGCAAAATAAGAACAAAATCAAAACTTCCAATTATATTTGTAACAAGCAGAAATAGCTCAATGGATGAATTAAATGGAATTATGCTAGGTGGAGATGATTATATAGAAAAGCCATATAATGTGCCTGTTCTATTAGCAAGAATACAAAACTTATTAAATAGAGTTTATCCTAAAGAACAAAAATCAAGTAAATTAGAATATAAAGGAATAACATTAGATATTCTAAAATCACAAATAAAATATAATGATAAAGAAATAGAACTTACAAAAACAGAAATTAAAACATTATATTATTTGCTTAAAAATACAGATAGAATCATAGCAAGAACAGAGATTATAGATTATTTATGGGATAATGAAGTATATGCAGATGATAATAGTTTAAGTGTTGTTATAACAAGATTAAGGGAAAAATTAAAAAAAATAGGAGTAGAACATTTAATTGAAACAAAGAGAGGTCAAGGATATAAATTATGAAATTTAGTAGGTATGTTAAAGATAAAATAAATTATACATTAGGATTTATTGTATATTGTATGATTATAATAGCTTATACAGGTGCAATGCAAATTGATAAAGATGTAAGTATTGTAATAATCACAATATCTTTAATTTTCTTTGTTACAGGAGTTATTATAAATTACTGGAAGAAAAACAAATATATTAAAAATATTGAAAAAATAATGGATGGACTAGATGAAAAATATCTCATATCTGAAGTAATAGATAAACCAAAAAGAGAAGAAAATTTAGCATATTATAAGTTACTAAAAAGAGCTAATAAGTCAATGCTTGAAAATGTAACAGATGTTAAAAATACACAAAAAGAGTATAAAGAATATATAGAAAGTTGGGTACATGAAATAAAAATACCTATTACATCCGCAAAATTGTTATGCGAAAATAATAAATCTGAAATTACAAACAAAATAGATGAGGAAATAGAAGAAATAAATAACTATGTAGAACAAGCATTATTTTATGCTAGATTAGATCAAGTATCAAATGATTTTATGATAAGAAAAATAAAATTAGCAGATGTTATAAAAAATGTTTTATCAAGAAATAAAAAAATAATGATACAAAACAATATGAAAGTAGAACTAAAAAATACAGATGTGTCAGCTTATTCAGATGAAAAGTGGCTAGAGTTTATATTAAATCAAATTATTATAAATAGTATCAAATATAAAAAAGAACAAAATGCTACAATAATAATTGAAACAACAGAAAATAAAGAAAATGTAAAATTAAAAATAAAAGATAATGGTATAGGAATTAAGAAAAGCGAAATAGATAGAATATTTGACAAAGGATTTACAGGAACAAATGGAAGAAACCAGAAAAAATCTACAGGAATTGGACTATATTTATGCAAAAGGTTATGCGAAGAAATAGGAATGAATCTGAAAGCCGAAAGCATTGAAAATGAATATACAGAAATGATAATTACAATACCAAGGAACAAAAAAATAAATGAGTAATCCCTTTTATTATGAAAGGGGAATTTTTTATCTTACAAAACTGTAAGATAAATGCAAGTTACTTCTATATGAAAAAGCTAAAAGATGTTTTATACTAAATAAAAAGACAAAAGTAAGGAGTGGTTATTTTGGAAAAAATACTAAAAGTAGAAAAAATACAAAAATACTATGGAAACAAAGACAATATAACAAAAGCAATAGATGGGATTAGCTTTGATGTAGAAGAAGGAGAATTCATAGGAATAATGGGAGCTAGTGGCTCTCGGAAAAACAACATTATTAAATTGTATTTCAACAATAGACAATGTAAGTAGTGGGCACATTTATTTAGGAAAACAAGACATTACAGAAATAAAAGAACAAGATATTGCAAAATTTAGAAGAGAAAATCTAGGCTTCATATTTCAAGATTTTAATTTACTAGATACACTAACAATAGAAGAAAATATTGCACTAATATTAACAATAAATAAAATACCAGAAAAAGAAATAGACACAAAAACACAAGAAATTGCTAAAAAATTAGGTATAGAAGATATTTTAAATAAATACCCATATCAAGTATCAGGTGGGCAAAAACAAAGATGTGCTTCAGCAAGGGCAATTGTAAATAATCCTAAAATTATACTTGCAGATGAGCCAACAGGAGCATTAGACTCTAAATCAGCAAGACAATTATTAGAAATAATGGAAGATATGAATACAAAAATGAAAGCAACAATTTTAATCGTTACACATGATCCATTATCAGCAAGCTATTGTAGTAAAATATTATTTTTAAAAGATGGAAAAATCTTTAACAGAATAGAAAAAGGAGAAAAACAAAGAAAAGAATTTTACAATGAAATACTAGATGTTTTAGCACTTCTTGGAGGTGATACAAGAGATGTTAGGTAAATTATCAATTAGAAATGCCAAAAGACAGGCTAAAGATTATGTAATTTATTTTATAACAGTTATTATATCTGTTGCATTGATGTTTAGTTTTAATTCTATTGCAGTATCAAAAGATATAATTGAACTTTCAACATATATGGAACATTTTTCAAAGGCTATAACTGGAGTTAGTATAATAATAATATTTGTAATGGCTTGGCTCATCAATTATACAATGAAATTTATGTTAGAAAAAAGAAGCAAAGAATTTGGAACATATCAAATTTTAGGAATAGAGAAAAAAGATATATCCAAAATGTTTACATTAGAAAATTTAGTAATTGGAGTAGTAGCATTTGTTGTTGGAATTTTTGCAGGAACATTCCTATATCAAGTTTTTTCTTCAATTATTATGAATTTGTTTAATCAACCTTATGAGATTCAACTAACATTTAACATAAAAGCAGTAGGAATAACAGCAGCATATTTTTTTGGAATATTTGTATTAGTATTATTAAATTGTAGAAGAAAAATAAAGAAAACAAAAGTATATGACTTGTTATATGCAGATAAGAAAAATGAAAATAATATTATAAAAAAATCAAAAGGGAATATAGTGGTATTTATAATTTCACTAATTTTATTAAGTGTAGCATTACTTATTAATCATAGAGCATTCACTAATGCGGATAATGCAGGTAGAGATATTTTTACAGCAATTATATTACTGATAGTAGGAATCTATTTATTTTATATTAGTTTTTCATGTTTTATAGTAAAAAGATTTTTGAAAAATAAAACTAGAAAATATAAAAAAGACAATATGTTTTTATATAGGAATTTAACCTCAAAAATTAATACAATGAGCATAACAATGGGAACAATAGCATTAATGTTTACAATAATATTAATAGGTGGAAATGTAGCATTACTAATGAATAATATGTTAAATAATGAAATTGAAATGGGATATCCTTTTGAGATAATGATAAGTGCAAATGATAGTGATTTTACAAAATATAAAAAATATATAGAAGCAAATACAAAAGTAAAATCTATGCACGAATATAGGCTATATTGTATAAAAACAGCAGGACTTTCAAAAGCATTAGAAAATACACCATTTGAAAGTCAAAGCAGAGAAAAAATTGAATATGTAATAGGTGTTAATGATTATAATAGATTAAGAGAAATACTTGGACTTGAAAGAATGGATTTAAAAGAAAATGAAATAATTATAAATTGTTTAAAAACAGCTAAAAATGGATTTGATGAATATACAAAAGAAAATAACAATATAAAAATTGCAAATCAAAATATGGTTATAAAAGATGTAATAGATGATAATCTAGGTCAAGTAGGATTTAATGGATATATTTATGCAGTTATAGTTCCAGAAAAATTAATAGATGCAGTAAATAAAGAAGATCAAGAATTAAGAAATGCTGAAAAATCTCCAATATTTACTTTCGATTTTCAAAATAATTTCGTTGTACAAACAGAAGAAACAACAGATGAGAAATTCTATAATGATTTATATGATATTATTCCAAAGGAATATAAACAAGTTACAAGAGAAGATTTGAATGGAATATATGAATATAGTAGTGAGATTCCACAAGGAAGTGTTCAAACTAGAGGAGCAAGAACAAGTCAAGCAAAATCATTTTATGCAATAATATCATTTTTAGCATTTTATGTAGCATTAATATTTGTAATGGCAACAGCAACACTTTTAGCAATACAACAATTAAGTGATTCAGAAAAATATAAATATAGATATGATCTACTAAAAAAACTAGGAATGGATGAGCTAGAAATGAATAGAACAATATTTAAACAATTATTTTTCTATTTTGCAATACCAATGCTTTTACCATTTATAGTAAGTATTCCTGCAATATTAAGTGTTGGAGAAATGTTTAAGATAGCTGTAACAACAGAGGAAATATGGAGAAATATTGGAATAATATATGGATTGTTTATTCTTGTATATGGAATTTATTTTGTTGCAACAGATGTGCAGTTTAGCAGAAATATAGAAGAAGGTAGATAGAAATGAAAAAAATATATATAGTTTTAACACATACAGGAACAACATTATCAAAAATCATAAAAACATATACAAAAGATGAGTTTTCTCATGTTTCTATCGCATTAGATAACAAATTACAAGAAATGTATAGCTTTGGAAGATTACATCCATATAATCCGTTTTGGGGTGGATTTGTGCATGAATATATAGATAAAGGAACATATAAAAGATTTTATAAAACAATGGCAAGAGTATATTCTTATGAAGTAACAGAAGAACAATACGAAAAATTAAAAAATAATATAAAACAAATTGAAGCAAATAAAGAAGATTATAAATTTAATATTGTGGGATTGGTTGCAGTAGGATTTCATAAAAAAATAGGGAAAGAAAAATCATTTTATTGTGCTGAATTTGTAAAATATGTTATTGAAAAAGCAAATATAGATATGAATTTACCAACAATAATAAAACCAGAAGATTTTAAAAATGTAAATGGATTACAAGAAATTTATAGTGGATTTTTTAGAAAATATAATTATTCAAAATTAGATGTAACTAGAATTTTAATAGAAAATTTGTCAAGATATACAAAAAAAGAAGGGATTGCATGAGTAGAAAAACAAAAATAAAAGTATTTAAAATTATTTTAGCAATATTAGTATTAACATTGTTTATAGGAATAACAACATATTTATTTCCAGTAATGAAGGATCTGTCTTCAATAGAAGGGCAGATTGCATTTAAAGAAAAAGTTGATAATTCTGGAATGTTTGGTTTGTTATCATTATTTGGACTTCAAGTAGCACAAATATTTCTAATAATAGTACCAGGAGAACCAATAGAAATACTTGCAGGAATGTGCTATGGTGGATTTTTGGGAACAATATTTATTATGGTATCAGCTTTTATAATATCAACAACAATATTCTTTTTAGTAAGAAAGTTTGGAAGAAAATTTGTATATGATTTTTGTGATGAGAAAAAGGTTGCTAAAATTGAAAATAGTAAATTATTTCAGAATCCAAAGAAAATAGAATTAATAATGCTTATATTATTTTTGATACCAGGTACATCGAAAGATTTGTTAGTATATATAGCAGGATTATTACCAATAAAGCCAATTAGATTTATATTAATATCTAGTTTAGCAAGATTTCCATCAGTTATATTATCAACACTTGCAGGAGAGAATCTTGCAATAGGTGATTGGAAAATGAGTATAATTCTATATGCAGCAGTTTTAATTATAGTAGGAATTATTATATTTTTTATTAATAAATTTGATAAAGATAAAATAACAGAAGAGGCAATAAAAACAATTAAATAATAAAAGTTTAAAGAATAGTTGCAAAATGCTATTCTTTTTACTTGTTTTGTGATATAACTAATCTAAATAAGGATTTATGTAAGTCATAGTAAAATAAGGAGGAAAAGTAAAATGAGTTATCAATTATCAAATAAAACTAAAGAATTACTTTCAAAAAGAATAGGAATACCTTATGAAAAGTTAATACAGATGGAAGATGAAGAAATAGATGCGTATATAGAACAAAAAACAGGAAAGAAAATTACTTGGCCTAAAGGTGCAAAAGTTGATGGTTTACCAATTAGAACTATTGAAGATGTGGATCAAAGAATGGATGAAATGGTTAGCAAAGAAGATAGTGGTTGGGACAGATAAATCATAAATTTATGATTTACTAGATTTATAGTAATTTATCGAGGAGGATTAAAGTATGAAAGAAAATAAATTAACAATATTTATTAATAAACCAGTAAAGGAAGTTTTTGAATATTCATTAGAATCAGATAATGTACCCAAATGGATTGATTCAATAAAAAAAGAGATACCAATAGAAAGACCTGTTAAATTAGGTACTAAGTTAAAAAATATAGGGGTAAATAATAATATTTGGAATGAGTATGAAATGATTGATTTTCAACCACCAAAAACTTTTACTTTAAAAAGATTAAATGGAGATTATTTTGTAAAATATACTTGTACTGAAAAAGGTGATGGAACAGAGTTTGAATATTTTGAATGGGCAGAAAATGAATTAGATGGTTTAATGGAAATGGAGGCACTAGAAAAATTAAAGAAACTTATAGAAGAGCAATAGCGATAAATTACAATAAGTTGCACAAGTATATAGTAAGTTATAGAGGTGATTTTTTTTGAAAGTATTAAGTTTAACCGAGCCATACGCAACTCTAATAAAAAATGGAGTTAAAACAATTGAAACCAGAAGTTGGAAAACAAGTTATAGAGGAAAATTATATATTCATGCAAGTTCTACTAAAATACCTAAAGAATATAAGAACAATGTTGAACTAATGTCATTAGTTAATATAAATGAATTAAATTATGGAAATATAATATGCTCTTGTGAATTGACTGATTGTATTGAAATGACTGATGAATTTATAGAGAAAATAAAGAAAAATAAAAATGAATATATATCTGGAGTATATGCTAAAGGTAGATATGCTTGGATATTAAAAAATATTGAAATATTAGAAAGACCAATAAATGCTAAAGGTCATTTAGGAATCTGGAATTACGAATAACAAATTACAATATGAAAGAAGGATAAAATAATGAATGTTAATTTGGGATTTTCATATATAGGATTGATTTTTCTGGTAATGTTAATGATACCTAATATGATATGGACTAAAAATAAGCCAAAAGATTATGCTAAATATGTAAAGAATGAGAATAAAGTATTACTTTGGTTTGAAAGAATTGGAGAAATATTAATTACTTGTATATCTTTAATATTTATAGATTTTAATATAAACAATATATCTAGTTGGTCTATTATATTGCTAATTGCATTTATACTAATGATTTTATATGAAATATATTGGATAAGATATTTTAAAAGTAAAAAAACAATGAAAGATTTTTATAGTAGTTTGTTATGTGTTCCAGTAGCAGGAGCAACATTGCCAGTATTAGCATTTCTATTACTAGGTATATATGGAAAAAATATATTTCTAATTATTTCTACAATAATATTAGGAATAGGACATATTGGAATACATTTGAATCATAAAAAAGAGGTAGAAAGATAAATTACAATTAAATAGAAAGGACTAAAAATATGAAAATAGCAATTGTGTATTCAAGTAATACAGGGAATACTAAAATTATAGCTGAAGCTATAAAAGAAGAATTAAGTAATGAAGATATAGTTTATTTTGGGAAACCAGAAAATAACATAGAGGCCGATATATATATTGTGGGTTCTTGGACAGATAAAGGAAATTGTTCAAGTGAAATAAAAGAATTTTTAACAAAATTAAATTACAAAAAAATTGCATATTTTGGAACAGCAGGTTTTGGAGGACAAGTAGAATATTATCAAACATTGTTTAATAGAGTAAAAGAAAATATAAATGATACAAATCAGATATTAGGATATTTTTATTGTCAGGGGAAAATGCCAATTGGTATCAGAAGTAGATATGAACAACTAATAAAAGAGCATCCGGAAGATAAAAATTTAGAAGTTAGTATAAAAAACTTTGATGAGGCATTAAAACATCCAAACAAAAAAGATATAGAACAAGTAAAAGAGTGGATAGATTCAATTATATAGTGATTTTGAAAGAAGGAATATTTTGTGTGGATTTTATGTGCTTTTGGCTCTGCATTTTTTGCAGGAATAACAGCAATACTTGCTAAGATAGGAATAAAAATACAGATTCTAATTTAGCAACAGCAATAAGAACAATAGTCATTTTATTTTTTTCTTGGCTTATTGTTTTTGATATTATCAGGATTTGCAACTGGTTTATCTTGGTTATGCTATTATAAAGCGCTTCAAGATGGTCAAGCAAGTGTTGTTGTTCCTATTGATAAATTAAGTATAGTAATAACAATTGCATTTTCATATTTTATTTTAAAAGAAAAATTAAATAAAAAATCAATAATTGGTCTAATTGGCATAGTATTTGGAACTTTATTATTATTAGTATAATAGTTAATAAAGAAATTGCAATATATAATAAGCTAGGAAGTGGAAGGATGTATAAAACAGTTGTTATAGAGTATTCTCCAAAAGCAGATAATATGGCACAAAGAGTGGAAGAAAAAGCTAATGAAATGTTAAAAGATGGTTATGAATTAGTAACATTAACTGAAACAACAACAGCTAAAGCAATACTTGTATTTAAAAAATAAACTTATAGTAGAAATAGTAAGTTATCGCTGAGTATAAGTATGATACAAATAAATAATTTAGGAGAAATAAATGAAAAAAATATTAGTGGTAGAAGATGACAATACAATTCATAAAATTATTGAGGACATTCTAAAAAAAGAACACTACATTGTAATAAGTGCTTATTCTGGTACAGAAGCTATTTCCATAATAGAAAATGATAATATAGATCTAATACTTTTAGACTTAATGCTACCTGGAATAAATGGAGAAGATATAGTAAAGAAAGTAAATAAGACTCTTCCTATAATAGTCATTAGTGCTAAAACATCTTCTGTTGATAAAGCTAAAGTATTATTAGAAGGTGCGAATGATTATATTACAAAGCCTTTTGAAAAAATTGAACTTTTAGCTAGAATACAAGTGCAATTAAGAATAAGTAGTAACAAAAATAAAAATTTAAAATATAAAGAAATAGAACTATTAGAAGATAATAAAACTATGAAAATTCAAACCAATAAAATCATATTAACTAGAACAGAATATACAATAATGAAAGAGTTATTATTAAATCCAAGTAAAGTAGTTACGAAAACAAGATTATTAGATTTAATGAGTATAGATTCAGAAAATTGCGACGAAAGTTCTTTAAAGGTTCATATAAGCAATATAAGAAAGAAAATAAGAAAAATTACACAAGTAGAATATCTTGAAGCTGTATGGGGAATAGGATTTAAAATCAAAGAATAAAAAACTTTACTAAAACTTTACTTTTTCTTAACTGTTTTCTTTACTATTTCTTGTTACAATGAAATAGAAAGGAGAATAATTTTATGGAATATGTATTAGAAACCAATAATCTTGAAAAAAGATATGGAAGATTTAAAGCAATAAGTAACTTGAATATGCAAATTGAAAAAGGTTCAATATATGGACTTGTAGGAAAAAATGGAGCAGGAAAAACAACTTTAATTAGGGTAATTTGTGATTTGCAAAAGCCTACTATTCGGAACATACTCAATTTATGGAATTTCAAATAAAAATAAAGAGATTCACAGAAATAGAGGGAGAATGGGGGCAATTATAGAAAAACCTTCAATTTGTCTTAATATGACAGCAGAGGAAAATTTAAAAGAACAATATAAAATTGTAGGTATTCCAGATGAAGAAAGCCTATATGAAATATTAAAAATTGTTAAACTTGACAACACAAAAAATAAAAAAGCAAAATACTTTTCTTTAGGAATGAAACAGCGTTTAGGAATTGCAATTGCATTAGTAGGAAAACCAGACTTTATTCTTTTAGATGAACCTATAAATGGGCTAGATCCAGAAGGGATTATCGAAATAAGAGAATTGATTTTGAAATTAAATAAAGAAAATGGAATCACATTTCTAATATCTAGTCATTATTTGGATGAATTATCTAAAATTGCAACTTGCTATGGTTTTATGGATAGAGGTAGAATTGTAAAGGAAATTAGTAAAAAAGAATTAGAAATAAACTTGAAAAAAAGAACACAATTAAAATTAAACAATATAAAGGAATGTGTTAAATATTTAGAAGAAACAAAAATACCTTATAAAATTATTTCAGAAGAAACAATTGATATATATGAAAAGGTTAATGTTACAGAAATTGTATCTGCACTTTCAAAAAGAAATTGCATTGTTAGTGATCTTCAAGAAAAAGGAGAAACATTAGAAAGCTATTATCTAAATTTGATTGGAGGTGCAGATAATGATTAAATTATTAAGAGCAGGTTTTTTTAGATTAAAAAAAGAAATTATGTTTTGGTTGTTTATTATTGCAACAATTTTAGTAGCAGGAATTAGAATATTGACTACATCACACGAGGAACAATTAGATAAATTTTTATATGATTATATTATATATATTGGGCTTTTCATTGCAATGTTTGTGAGTGTATTTGTCGGAAAAGAACATTCAGAGGGAATTATTAGAAATAAAATAATAGTTGGACATAATAGAATTTCAATATATATATCAAAATTAATAATTAGTATAGTAGTATCAGTATTTTGTGAGCTTATTTATATTGCAATAATGTTTTTAATTGGAAGTAAAATATATGAACCACTACAAATGCCAATATCACAATTATCAATTATTATATTAAATGTAGTATTAATTATCATTATATATTGTTCTATTTTTAACTTAATATCAATGATTTGTTCAGAGATAACAATATCTGTAGTTATGAGTGTAGTTATATTTATTATTATGTTTGTTGCAGAAATGCTTATAGGAGAAACTGCAAATCAACCTAAATACATAACAAGTTCAAGTTGGGATAATGGTGTCCGAACTATTGTAAGTAAAGAGCTAAATCCTAATTATCCAGGAGATGATATAGTAAATTTTGCTAAAACAATATATCTATTATTACCACAAGGACAAGCCAGTCTAATAAATAATTCAAAATTAACAGATTCTAATGAAATAAGAGAACAACTATACACAAAAGAAGAAATTGAAGAAGATATAAAAAAGTTATATCAAATGCCAATATATTCTCTTATAGTAATTAGTGTCATTAATATGGGTGGTTTATACTTGTTTTCAAAAAAAGAATTAAAGTAGGAGAAAAAAGTGAATATTAGTTTATTAATGATTACAATAGTATTATTTTGTATTTGTGTAGGAAGTGTGATAAAAATATATGTTATGAAAAAATCAATCAAAGAAATTGAAAGCATATATAAATATATATTAAATTCTGATACTAATAATGTTATTACAATAACTTCAAATGATAAAGATATAAAAAAATTAACAAATAGTCTAAATAAAGAATTTAAGGAATTACGAAATCAAAAATTACAATATGAAAATGGAAATCAAAAGTTAAAAAGATTAATGACTGACATTTCACATGATTTAAGAACACCACTTACAGCAATCAATTGTTATGTTGAAACGCTTAAAGAAGAAAGCCTAAGTGAAAAACAAAAAGAATGTGTAGAAATTATAAAAAATAAAGCAAAAGAATTGACATCTCTTACAGAGCAGTTAAGAGATTTATCAATAGGGATAGACACAGAGAGAAAAATAAATAAAGAAAACTGTTGCATAAATAATATTTTAGAAGAAACAATAGCAAGTTATTATAATTCATTTAAAATAAAAAATATAGTTCCAAATATTAATATATGTGAAAAAAAGATATATAGAAATATAGATAAAGATATGGTAATTAGAATTTTTGAAAATTTAATATCAAATATTATTAAATATAGTGATAGTAATTGCAATATTGTATTAAGTGAAAATGGAAAAATATCTTTTTCAAACAAAGCCAGCAAATTAGATGTAACGACTGTAAAAAGAATTTTTGACAGATATTATACTTTAGAAAATATGAAAAAATATTCTGGATTAGGACTTGCAATAGCAAAACAATTGGTTGAATTAAATGGAGGAATGATTACAGCTAAATACCAAAAAAATGAATTATATATTGAATTGTTATTTTGACATAAATTATATTATTAAAGCAACAACTTACAATTTAGTAATTAGTTAGAAAAATAGTAATTTGAAAGTGAGATTGGATTTTATGAAAGAAAACAAGTTAGAAAATTTAATATGGATTATATTTGCCAGTATTGGGGCAATATTTGTTATAATTGGATTGGTTGTGTTTGGAAATATCTTTAACTATGCAAATAAAGTAGATACAGTAGGAACTATTACAGAAATATCATCGTATAGAAATACTAATCATAATAGAAATCACGAAGTATATGTTTCATATACTGTTGAAGGAAAAGAATACGAATCAATATTAAATAGTTATTCTTCTAGTTTTTATGAAGGTAAAGAAATAAAAATATATTATGACAAAGATAACCCAAGCAAAATAGGTGTGAAATCTTTGGACTTGTTATTTTTAATATTTCCTGGAATTGGATTGATTTTTCTAATAATAGGAGGAACAGGGATATTAGTAAAAATTAATAAGAGAAAATTAGAAAAAAGATTAAAAGAAAATGGAGAATTAATATATGCGAACTATGTTGAAACAGTTTTAAATACTTCATACCGAGTAAATGGAAAATGCCCATATAATATTATTTGTGAATGGAACAATCCACTAGATAATAATAAGTATATATTTAAAAGTAAAAATATTTGGATAAATCCAGAAAACATAATAAAAGAAAAAAATATAAAGCAATTTCCTGTATATATTGACAATAATAAAAAGAAATATACCATTGATATAGAGTTTTTGACAAAAAATATAGTAGATTTAAGATAGGAAAGTAAAATACAAATTACAAGTTGAAAGTGAGATTCAGTAGCATGGAGTTTGGATGGATAAATGTTTTTGGAGCAAATAGGAAGATATGTATCTTTAATGTTGACTATCTTTCCAATAGGAATATCTGGTTTTAAAAGTGCAGGATATATGTTGGTTTATCTGATTGCCAATGTTATATTACTTTTATTATATTTAATTATATGGATATGTTATTTTAAAAGTAAATCTTTATTAAAAACAATAACTTTAGCAATTATACCTACAATAATATTTTTTGTTTGCGGTATTACATTAAAACATTGGGGATTAATTATATCTTCTATCATATTCGGTTTTGCACATACTTTAATAACATATAAAAATAATTGTTAAAATACAATATGTAAGGGAGTTTTAAGATGATAAACATATTAGTTCATGGACTTGGGCAAAATGAAAGTAGTTGGGATAAAGTTAAAGAGTTATTGGAAGAAAATAAAGTTGAGGTTGAAACACCTAATTTATTTAATCTTGCAAAAAATTATCAATTAAGTTATGAAAATTTATATAAAATATTTGCTGATTATTGTAATAGTTTTAAGGAAAAATTAAATATAGTTGGTCTTTCTCTAGGTGGAATACTTGCTATTGACTATGTGAACGAATATCCAGAAAAGGTCAATTCAATAATATTAAGTGGCACACCTTACGAGATACCAAAATCAATTATTACTATACAAAATATTATATATAAATTTATGCCCAAAAAAGTTTTTAAACAAATTGGTTGTAGTAAAAAAGATTTGATAACTTTAATGGATTCGATGAAAAACTTGACTATACCTCAAAAAACTCCTAATATAAAATGTAGGACACTTATTATTTGTGGAGAAAGAGAAAAAAATAATATAAATATGAAAAGTGCTATTAAACTAAATGAAGTTATAAAAAATAGTAAATTTGAAATTATCAAGAATGCAGGACACGAAGTAAATATAGATAATCCAAAGGAATTTGCCGATGTAATATATAGTTTTTGGAAAGATGATTAGTAACACGATTTCTAATTTATCGAGATGATTAAGAGGTAATTTATGATAAGAAAATTTGAAAACAGTGATATAGATGATATAATGCAAATATGGAAAAATGTAAATATAGAAGCTCATAATTTTATTTCAAAAGAATATTGGGAAAATGATTATGACTATGTAAGAAATATTTTGCCTAAAGCTGAAATATATGTATATGTAGATAACAATGAAATAATAGGATTTATTGGAATGAACGAAAACTATATTGAAGGAATCTTTGTTAATACAAATAGCCAGCATAGAGGAATAGGAACGGCATTATTAAATAAAGTGAAGGAAAATGGAAAAAATTTAACTTTAAGTGTTTATCAGAAAAATACCAATGCTATCAATTTTTATAAAAAGAATGATTTTAAAATTACAAGCAAGAGTATAAATAAAGCCACAAATGAAATAGAATATACAATGACGTGGAACAATTAAGTGAAAAATTACAATAGATAGGGTAGATGATTAGTTGAAATTATCTACTCTTTATTGTATAATCATAACAACAGTTAGTAATTTAGTTCTTGTATTACAAATATACAAATTAAATTTTATGGCAAGAATAGTATGTCAATATTTTTTAATAATGACATAAAAAAAATATTGACATTGAATTTTAATAATAGTTGAAATAATAAGCATTAATTGATATAATTGTAATTAAATAATGGAAAGGAAACGTGGTTATGAAAGATACAATTGTTTATTTAATAAGACATGCAGAAACTGTTGATGAAAATGGAATAAGAAATACAAGTGAAGATTCACAATTGATTAATGAAAAAGAGATATTATCTGTTGAAGGGGAAGAACAAGCAAAAAGATTAAGTGAGAATGAAGAATTACAAAATCTAGATGTAATATGGTCAAGTAGTTATACTAGAGCTAAAGCAACAGCAAAATATATTGCAAATGTAAATGATTTACCTTTTAATTTAGACAATAACTTAAGTGAAAGAAAATTAGGAAATTTAAAAGAATTAGGAGAATTTATGAAGGATAAAAATACAAGAGATCCTTCACAAGAGCAACTGTTAGATAGAACATTTAGAACATCTGATGGAGAAAGTGCAGAGCAAACTAGAGAAAGAATGAATAAATTTTTTGACAAGATACTTAAAGAATATGAAGGAAAAAGAATTGCAGTAATTAGTCATGGCGGTTCAATAAAGTTCTTTTTATTAAATTGGTGTACAGTAAATGAAAATGTTAAACTTGTCTATAACGAAAATACAATATTAAACATAAAATCACCATGTTTATTAAAATTAACCTTTAGAAAAAATGAATTGATTAATTTAGAGCAAATAGATTAATTGAAAGCCATAAAATGGATTTTATTATAAATTCGTTTTATGGTTTTGTTTTAAATTGATGTAATTATATATATGTAGAGAAATTTTAAGAGTTAATTATAAATTTTATTTGACATAATTTACATAAAATGGTATAATTTTGTTGTAAATGGAGGGATTTTTTATGATAAAAAATATAGGGTGGACATTAGGAAATGACTGTCCTTGTAGATGTAAACATTGCTATTCTTTTTCAGTTAGACAGAAAGGGCAAAATTTAACAAAAGAAATAGTTGATAAAGTTATAGAACAAATTGAAAAATTAAATGTAGAAACAGTTAATTTAGGTGGTAATGAACCAATTTTTACAAATGGTTTAGATGTTAAAAACAGTATGTTACCATATATATTAAAAGAGCTGAATAAAAGAAATATAAAGGTAGGTATAACAACTGCTGGAATAAGTCTTATTGCATTAAAAAATACTTATCCTGAATGTTTAGAATTATTAAATGATGTAGATATTAGTTTGGATTCACCTTTTGAAAATGAACATAATGAAAATAGAGGTGGAGATGTTTATAAATACGCTATTCAAGCTTTAGAAATTTGCAAAGAATATAATATTGAATCAGGAATTATAATGTGTGCAATGAACTGGAATTTTACAAAAGACAGAATTGATGCATTATTAGAAATTGCAAAAAAATATGATTCAAATATAAGATTTAATCTACTTAAACCAATACAACCACAACATTTTAAACTTGTACCTTCAAAAGAACAGGTGTTGGAAAATTATAAATATTTATTTGAAAAATGCGATACTGTTGAATTAAGTGAACCAATCTTATCAGGGTTAACACAAAATAATAAAGTTAAAGGATGTGCTTGTGGAATCTATTCAATGAGAATAAATTCTATAACTCCAGATGGTAAAATACCTGTATCTCCATGTGTATATATGCATGATTATAGAGTTGGAGATTTATTAAAAGATGATATATTTGATATTATAAATTCAGAGCAATTTAAAGCATTTAAAACAAGAAAAGATAATTATAAAAATATTGAAGGTTGTAAAGACTGTGATAAAGCTGACATATGTAGAGGTGGATGTTTTGCTATGGCATATACATACAAAAAATGTGAAACAGGAGAAAAAGATTTGTATGCTAGAGATCCATTTTGCTTTAAAGATATTGATATAGAGAATAATATTAATTATAAAAAAAGCAACAAACAATTAGTACATGAAAATTATTTATGCACATGGATAGGAAAACCAAAAAAATAAAGGAGAGTTAATATGAAATCAGAAATAGTTGTTAGAAAAAATATGACTCTTACTAATGAAAAAGTAAAAAATATGTGTAGATTGAATTATGAAGATAATGATTTCCTTTTTACAACACAATATGGAAGATGTGTTATTATAGATAAATCAAAGGGAATTATCAATATTGAAGGAGATGATGATAACAATATTCAAGAATATAAAGAATACCTTCAAAATATTTTGGAAAAAAGAAAAGATAAAATTATTTTAACAACTTTGTCGCCAGATACACATAGAACCTCTGAAGAAAATTTAGGATTATCATATTTAACTGCAGTTTTAAGAAAGAGTGGATATAATGTTGAAATAATTGATGGATGGCTTGGAGGCTTAAGCGATGAAGAAGTATTGAGAAGAATTTTGTCTGATAAAGATGCATCTATTGTTGGAGTTTCATGCTATATGTCAAACAATGATAAATCAATAGAATTAGCCAAAAGAATAAGAAAAGCTAGACCAGAAGTTAAATTAATGTGTGGTGGTTTTGGACCATCGTTTAATCCACCAAAATTTGTAAAAGATGGTGTGTTTGATATAGCAATGATTGGAGAGGGAGAAGAATCAATTGTTGAAGTATCTGATTATTTTACTGGAAATTCAGAAAGAAATATTGAAGATATAAAAGGTATTGCTTTTGAAAAAGACGGAGAAATAGTAAGAACTGAAAAAAGAAATTTAATATCTGATTTGGATGTCATACCATTTCCAGCAAGAGATACAATGAAAATGGCAAAAGACAGAAAATCTACGGTAAATATTTTAACTGCAAGAGGTTGTATGGGAAATTGCCTATTTTGCTCTGTTAACGCTTTTAATAAATTATCCAATGGAAGTAAATGGAGAGGTAGAAGTATTGATAATATTATAGATGAATTAGAACAGCTTCAAAATATGGGAGTTAAATATATTAAAGTTATAGATGATAGTTTCTTAGAACATGATAGAGATGAACAATGGGCAAAGGAGTTTTGTGAAAAAATAAAAGCAAGAGGTATCGATGTTTCATTAAGAGGCTCTTTAAAAGCTGACCAAGTTGAAGATAGTAAAATAAAATATTTAAAAGAGGCAGGATTTCATTCATTTGCTTGTGGGATTGAAAATGGTTCTGATACAGCACTAAAAAGAATGAATAAAAGTGCTAATCTAGCTGCAAATAAAAAGGCATTAGATATTTTGAAAAAATATGGAATATATGTTCAAGCAGGCTATATATTATTCGATGATAATACAACATTTGAAGAACTTAAAGAAAATTATGATTTCTTAAGAGAGTATGATTGGATTATTACAAAAGGAATTTTTTCGGAAATGTTTGCAGCTGATGGAACATTATATACAGAAAAACTAAAGAAAGAAGATAAGATTGTAAAAAATGATTTATATGATAATAATAAATATGAAATTGTAGATCCAAAGGTAAAAATGACTTACAATGCTTTGAAAAAATGGCATAAATCACACATGAAGTTATATGATATGATTATTGATCCTATTTCATCTCCCAAAGCTATTGACTCAACTGGAGAAAAATCATTTTATAATTTATACTATCAATTGAAATTAAAAGATTTAGACTTTATGAAAATGGTTTTAGATAATGTAGAAAGAGGAATTACAGAAGAAGAACTTAATGAAAAAGTTTTGACTCAAATTAGAAGCAACTCTGATTTTTATAGTTCAATAAATAGAAGTGGACAAGCCTTGTGTGAAAAATATAATCTAAATTATGATGGTAAAGAAAATCCATTTATAAGATAGTAAAATTAAAAAAAACTTTAATTTTTTATAATTTAATTATATAATAAATGTAATATTATAAATGATTTTTATATATAGAATGGAGGTAAATATATATGGCTATTATGAATGTAACTAAAAATGTTAAAAATCAATTCTCAAACGATAAAAATCTAGCTATGAGAATTAATTTTTATAAAAAATACACAACTAATAAGTACAAATTTGCAGATTGGTTATTTGATAAATATGTTTTTAAAGAAAATATGAAAATCTTAGAATTAGGATGTGGAAACGGAAGTCACTGGGAAGGAAAAATTGAAACTTTGCCAAATGGTTGTAGTTTAGTATTATCAGATTTTTCAGAAGGCATGTTAGATTTAGTTAGAGAAAAATTTTCAAAAAAGAAGAATGTTTCAATTGAAAAAATTGATATACAAGATATTCCGTATGAAAATGAAACATTTGATATTGTAATTGCAAATCATATGTTATTTCATGTACCAGATTTAAATAAAGCATTATTAGAAGTAAAAAGAGTATTAAAAGATAATGGAGTATTTTATTCTGCAACAGATGGGAACGGCGGAATGAGACCGTTTTTACATAATGCAATAGTAAAATTTGAGCCAACATCTACAGCATTTACAGAACAGTTGCCTTTCAACCTTCAAAATGGTTGTGAAATTTTAGGCAAATACTTTGAGAATGTTCAAAGATTTGATTATGAAAATACACTTGCAATAACTAATACACAAGACCTGATAGATTGGTTAAAGTCAACTAAATCTATTTCAGGTTATTCAGATGAAAGTTTATCAAATTTATATAATTATTTTGAAGATATAAGAGAAAAAGATGGTGCTATAAATATTCCAAGAGAAACAGGGGTATTTATAAGTATTAAATAGAATTGAAAAGAGGTATTTTGTATGGAATTTGAAAATTATGAAAGAGAACTTAAATATTTAATAAAGAAGAATGAAAAATATACTTCAAAACAGTTTCTTGAATTTCTTTATGAAAATGGATATAAATTGGTTGAAAGTTTTGAAAAAGAAAAACATGAAACTTACTATGATGATAATGAATTTACTATATTAAATAGGGGAGATGTCATGAGAGGTAGTAATATGGTTACTGAACAATTTAAGGGATTTTTGTATAAGACAAATAAATGTAATCCTGAAAAGCCTTATGTGTCTAAACTCGAACTTGGAACAAAATTAAGAGGTCAGTATAAAGATGTAAATGAATTTATTAAGGAGTTAAATATAAATGTAAGAGGCGAATTGAGCATAAAATTATTTGCAAATATGAAAAGAGAGGTAAGTATAGTAGAAAAAGATGGAGATCGTTTATATGTTTCTTATGATAAAGTTAAATATTTTGAAAAAGATGAATCAAATTCAGTTTACGAAGAAATGCTTGAAATAGAAGATTGGAAAAAACCAAATACAACAGATGTAGATTATGATTATGATAGACATTTGATAGAAGTTCATAACTTAATTTCAAAAGCTCAACTTCCAATAGAACTTACAAAGGACAGCAAATATTTTAGAGGATATACTGTTCTAAATAAAAGATAGGAGTAAAAATGAATAATTTTATAGTATTTGAAGGCATATGTTGTAGTGGAAAGACAACAACATGCAAGCTATTAATTGAAAAAATAAATGAATTAGGATTTGAGGCTGTATATAATCATGGTGCAATGACATATACTGATTTAGGTAAAAAATTTAAAGAGAATTTAGGCAAAAAAGATATGCCAATTACTGTTTCATATTTTTTTACGGATTTAATAATAAATACTAAAAATATTATTAGACCTTATTTGGCAAATAATAATACAATTGTATTACAAGATAGATATTTTGATGCAATAACAACATATATAAAGGCATACGGCGATTATATTAAGTCTGATTATAACATTTATGATATACCAAAAGCATTTGTAGAAAATGATATATTGGTTAAGCCATCATTAAGTGTATTTTGCATTCCACCATTTGAAATTATAAAAGAAAGAATGGATCAAAGTAAAGAATCACCAGTACATGATTTTTACAGAGATAATCCTGAATTTTTTAAGATTGTTTATAATGAACTTGTAAGTAAAGCAAATGAATCAAAAGAAAATATAATAATTGATACATCTTCAGATTTATCAGTAGAACAAGGAATAAATAAAATATTAGAATTTATAAAAAAGTAAGAAAGTAAAGGATTGAAAAAATGTCTAAAATTAAATTGTTTAGTGGAATGGATTTTTCGGGAAAAACTACTATTGTTAATGGAATTAATAAAAAAATACCAAATACTTTTAAAATAAAAAAGAAATTTTTAACTCCAATTGATTTAATAGAAAATGTAAGAAAACAAAATACATGGCTATCTCCAGAAGAATGGAAACCATTACTTCAAGAAAACATACAAAAGGATATAGAAAATTATAAAGAAGATGGATTAATTTTATTAGATTCGTTATGGATAATTAAATATTTAGCTGGTAAAATTGAAAAAGGCGATAAAGAAGATGAAGAAGAAATATCTATATTAAAAGAACTATTAAAAAATTATCCAGAAATGGATTCTTTCTATATTACGGTTGGTATGGAAGAAAGAATAAAAAGATTTCATGAAAGAGCTAAATCTGGTAATGAAGTTACTGGTTCAGATAAATTGATTATGGATGTAGATAAATTTGAAAAAAGAGAAAAAATTTATAAAAAAATAGTATTGGAAATTTTTCCTAATACTAAAATTATTGACACTACTAATATTAATCAAGAAGAAACAATCGAATTAATAATTAATGATAAAAATTTTATGAGAGATATGTAAAAGTAAAGAAGATTTTGAGAGATTATCTCTCAAAATCTTCTGTTTTTGGTAATTTATTTTCTAGAAATTCATAATGTTCAGATTCAGTATAGTTATGTTTAGGAACTCGTAAAGATTTTAAGAATTTTTGAACTCCACTAATTCCACCTAATCTTTCTACTTCTTGTAGTTTAGCCAATGTTAAAGTTTGAATCCTCATATATCTATCAATTTCATATACAGTATCTCCAAGTTTATCTCTTTCCGTAATTAATACTAAATTATGGTCATCTAAAGTAAGCAAATCATCATTTTTGTACCTATCAATTCTACCAGAACCAAATTTGTCGCTTTCAATACGATGTTCCGTATATTTATGGTCTTGCTTTAATCTTCTAAATCTTTCTTTTTCAGATGGAGCGACTAATTCAACACCAGTTACTTCAGCTGTTGGGAAGGTTTTCTCTAATATATCAATTTGCTCTATTGGATATTCAAGTACAGCTATTTTTCCTTCAGAAAAGGCTTTTTTTATATCGGCAGTTCTAATTGCAGCAAAACCACCATGTGTTACAGGAGCAATATTAAAGTATTCGCCAGCATTATATTTTTCTTGCATTGTTTCTAAATCAACATGTCTTGAACCAAATTCTCCAGGTCTTGATGCTCTACTTCTATCAAAAGGAATATGTACATATTTGGCAGGGTATAACATACCAAGCAATGCACATGTTGTTGTTTTACCAACACCACTTGCACCAGATATTACAAGAATCTGATCATTACCACGTTTTATTACATCAAATTTTTTCATACTTACCATCCTTATATAAATATTATAAAGTAATTATACTATTTTATAATGAAAATGTCAATAAAAGGAAGTTATTATGACAACTTAATAATACAATAAAATACCTCACTTAATTTAATAAAAAAAGCGAGGATTTTAAATAAAAAGTTATCTAATAATAATATGTTTGAAAAATCTTTCTTGATATTCTGTGAGAGCATTAATTTGTTCATCGGTATAATCAACATTTTCAGGAACAACAATAAGTTTGTCGTCATCATCGGTTAAACGATGTAAGACTGCAATACAAACACCTTCAAAAGATTCAACAGGTTCAAAAACTCCAAGTATATATGCATCTAGTTCTTCACCATCGCCACTTACTGTATTAGGAATGTATCCATAGTTATTTGGATATATATATCCCCATTTTGGATGTTTTGAACCCATTTTTCTGTCAACTGTTACTGTTACTTTTTTGCCAATATATTTTTTGAAATCGTCCATTTTAATCCTCCTAACATTATGATAACTTTTGTTTAAATATATAGAAATTATAACATAAAACATTGAGTTTCTCAAGTTTTAGTATAAAAATGATTCAAATAATTGAAAAATCTATGAAAAAATGGTATTATATTTTAGTCAAAAATAAGTTATATAGATTGGAAAAGAAAATGATAGATAAAGAGGAAATAAAAAAAGTATCTGATACAATAGAAATTGTGAAAAGCAATATAGAAGAATATGAAATATTGTATAGTAATTTATTAAAAGGAAATGCTGATGAACAATATATTCAAAATATGAGTAAAGAATATAGCAATAAGTTAAAAAATTTAAATAAAGCAATTTCTGTACCATATTTTGCACGAATTGATTTTAAAGAAAATAAACAGAACAATATACAAAAAATATATATTGGAAAAACTGGAATATTTAATAATGATTATGAAGTAGTTGTTACTGATTGGAGAGCACCTATTTCAAGTATATATTATGATGGGCAGTTGGGCAAAGTAGAATACGAATGTCCTGATGGAATAATAGAAGGAGATTTGAGTAAAAAAAGGGTTTATACTATTGAAAATTCTATATTAAAGGATTATCAAGATATAGATATAACTACAAATGATGAATTTTTGCAAGAATGTCTTACAGAAAATTCAGAATCTAGGCTTAAAAATATTATTTCCACAATACAATCGGAACAAAATAAAATCATTAGAGCTAAAATGTCAAAGCCTCTTATTGTACAAGGGGTAGCAGGTTCTGGAAAAACAACAGTAGCATTACATAGAATAGCTTATTTAGTATATACTTATGAGAAAGAGTTTAAGCCAGAAGAATTTCTAATTATTGCTCCTAATAAATTTTTCTTGAACTATATTTCAAATGTTTTACCAGATTTGGGTGTAGACTATGTAAAACAGCAAACATTTGAAGAGTTTATGCTTGAAAATATTGATGCAAATTTTAAAATTAATCCAATAAATGAAGAATTATCTAATATAGTTAATCAAAATGGAGAAACAGATTTAATAAAAAAATCTGCAAATTTTAAATCTTCTTTAAGATATAAAGAATTAATAGATGATTTTATTAATGAATTTTTGCAGAATAGTTTGCCAAAAGAAGATTTTAAAATTTCTGGCATTGTAATATTCAATAATGATGAAGTAATAGATATGTTTATGAATTACTTTAAAAATAATTCAATAAATGAAAGTAAGAAAATGTTAACAGCAGTATTACAAAAAAGAGTTAGTAATATTGCAGATGAGTTAATAGATAAATTATCAGAACAAAGAAAGAATAAATTAGATAATATAGATAAAGATTTAAGTGAAGATAAAATAAAAGAAATAAGATTAAATATTTTTAAAGAAACAGAATATGAAATGCAACAACTTTTTAAAGGTGGAAAAAAATTAGTAATAGATTATTTAAAAAATTTTAAAATTGAAAAGGTTTTACAAGTATATAAAAAAATTATTAATAATCAAATCTTATTTGAGAAATATGTAGAATCTGAATTATATGAATACATTTTAAGAACATTTAAAGAAAATATAAAAAACAAAAAAGTTGAGTATGAAGATTTGGCACCATTATTTTATATTCAAAATAAATTTTGGGGAAATATTAATAATATCAAATTAGAACATATTGTTATTGATGAAGCACAAGACTTAGGAGAATTTCAATTTTATAACTTTAAAGAATTAGTTAAACCTAATATGTCAATGACAATTTTAGGCGATATAGCTCAGGGTATATATTCATATAAAGGAACTAACAATTGGCAAAAATTAAATCAAAATGTATTTAACAATCAGGCATCAATAGAGGTTTTAAAAGAAAGTTATAGAACTTCTATGGAAATTATGAATGAAGCAAATACAGTAATAAATAAATTTACGGATAATGAAAATATTATTTTAGCACAACCAATTGAGAGACATGGAGATGAAGTACAACATTGGAAAGTTGATAGCGAAAATAATAAAATTATAAAAATATGTGAAATAATAAAGAAACAATTAGAAGTTGGGCACATAAATATTGCAATAATCACAAAAGATTTTAATGAGAGTATAGAATTGCATAAAGAAATTACGAATTATGGAGTTAATGCAGAATTAATTTCAGAGAATTTGGATAAATATACTGGGGGAGTAATTGTTATACCTTCATATTTATCAAAAGGTTTAGAATTTGATAGTGTAATTATTTCAGATTCTAATAAATATAGTGAAGATATTCTAGAGACAAAATTACTGTATGTAGCTTGTACAAGAGCAATGCATACACTTGATATTATAAGCAAATAAAAATTAGTATAAATTATATTGAGATGAAAGAGTAGCAACAAATTACATGTAGTTTGTTTGAAATATAGAAAGTTATAGTGCTTATTATATATTATTCAACCATTAGTTGATATAAAATCATCAATAATGCTTGATTTATGTAGTGAACTTAGAATAAGTGTAAATGAATTATTAAGTGGGGAGATGATTAAAATGAATAATTATAATGAAAAAGCTGAACAAAATTTATTAGAGATGAAAATTACTTATAGTAATTGGAATTATTCCTTTTATTATTGGAGTATCATTTGCAATAAGAATAGAACAAGTAGCAGGATATTATGAATGTCAAAAATGCCATCATAAATATATCCCAACATATTCAAGTGTTTTATGGTCTATGTACATAAATAGAACAAGATATATGAAATGTCCGAAATGCAATGAAAAATCTTGGAATAAAAAAATAATAAGTAAATAACAACTTACAGATTTATAGGTTAGTTTTAACTAACCTTATTTTTTATAAAATTTTGAAAAAGTTTGTAACCTTTTTCAAAAAAATGTTACTATGTATATGAAAGTTAACTGAAAAATAAATAAGGAGATTTAGATCTAAATTGAAAAATGAAATTTTAAAGGATTATTTAGTAAACAAAACTATTGATATAGACAAAATCATAGATGATTTTTATGGTTATGTTTATATGATAACCAAAAATGGTGCAAGCATATATATAACAGATGAAGATATTGAAGAAATAATATCAGATGTGTTTGTGGCCCTTTGAAAAAATGGGAGAAAGTTATCTGAAGGTACAGAATTAAAGCCATATATTGCAGGAATTACGAAAAATATTATAAAAAATAAATATCGAAAATCAGAACTAAAATTTGACTTGTCAGAATATGAAAACAGATTAATTTCAAATAATGACTTGGAAAAAATTACGGAAGAAAATGACCAAAATGACATAATAAAAAGCACATTGAAAGAACTTAAAAGTCAAGAATATCAGGTATTTATAATGTTTTATAGTGAAGGAAAAACAGTTAAAGAAATTGCGAAGATATTGAATTTTTCTGAAAGCAAAGTGAAAGTGGTACTTCACAGAGTTAGGAAAAAAATAAAAACAAATTTGGAGGATGGAGGTTATAGCTATGGAAAATAACAATTTAAAAGAACAAGTACGAAAAGATGTAAAAGAAAAGATAGCTGTATCAAACATCAGAAAGGAGTTTGATATGAAAAGTAAAAATAATAAAAAATTAATTTATTGGGTATCATCAATTTGTGCAGTATTTGTTTTATGCTTTAGCTTATTAATTAGCATAGATTTTCTTAACAATGATTCTAATACTGAAATAGCAAAAAATAATGGAACAGAAGATTTATATGGTAAGAAAGAAAATTTAGATATTAAGTTGAATATTAATAAAATTAAAGAACCACTAATGGCCAGTTTAGATGCAGATGAAAAAATAATAGATATTGAAAAATTACCAGAGAAATTTGATTTTATCAAAAATACAAACATACCAGATCAATACAAGCTTGAAAGTAGTTATAATGTATATACTAGAAAAGATATAAATGTAGAAGAATACGATGTATTACACGATTATGTATTTAAATATAGAAAAGATAGTATAAATAAGATAGTAATAGCTTTTTCTGAAATAGATAAACCATTAAGAGATTATTTTATAGATAGTAGTGATAAAGTGTCTATGATAGGAGATATAGAATTTATAATATCCAAATATAAAGAAATGTATATGGTAACATTTAGTTATGAAAATATCAATTTTGATATTGAAACAGTAGGAATAACAGAAGATGAATTAGTTAATTTGCTACAATCAATCATTACTGAAATTAATAAATCTGGTAAAGAAAACAAAATAGTAGAAGACAAAGACATTGGTGCAAATGAGCATGTAAATGAAGTTTTAAATAACAATTATACAGATTATTATGCAGGTAAATATATTGATAATAATGGTAATAATGTGGTGTTGTTATGTGAAGATAATGCAGCTAATAGAAAACAAATATGTAGTATATTAGGAATAACAGAAAGTAAAACAAAATTTAAAAAAGCAACATATTCTTATGAATATTTAACAAAATTACAAGATAAAATAAGTAAAGCCATGCAAAATAAAGAATTAACATTTGTAGTTTCTTCAGCACTTATGGAAGATACTAATAAAATAAAAGTTACAGTTATAAACAATAGTAATGAAAATATAGATAAATTAAAAGCATTAGATCCAAAAGGCGGAGCTATAGAAATAGAATACAACGAAAAAGGTATGGCTACGCAAGATTTATTAGTAAATGCAGAATAAAAAATTAGTAATATAGAGTAGAAAAAATAAATAATTATATGTTGTACGATTAAAATTAGGTAGAAATATCTAATTTTTTTCTTTTGAAAAAGCCTATATTTCAAGCAAAAACAAAAACTCTACTAACAGTCGGTTGATAAAATTAAGTAAAAATGATAAAATTTTCACCGAAAAAAGTGAAAAGGAAGTCATAAAAAATGGATAATCAAAAATTTGGAAAGTTCATAAAAGAGCTAAGAAAAAAATCTAACATGACACAAAAAGAATTAGGAGAAAAATTAAATGTTACAGATAAAGCAGTATCGAAGTGGGAAAGAGGATTAAGTTTTCCTGATATTACAATAATAAATTCATTAGCAGAAACATTTGGAATCACATCTTCAGAAATATTAAATGCAGAACTAGGTAAAAAAGAAGAAATAGATATAGAAAAAGCTATTCAAGAAGCAGTTGAAAATATAATGAAGGAAAAAGAAAAAAGACAGGAAAAGAGAAAGAAAATACAAAAGATTATAACAATAATATCAACAGTAGTATTTGTAATTTGTTTTATTATTCAACTTGGATATATAACTATTTTAAGAAAACATGGTTATGAATATGTATCAGACATTGTTTATTATATTATAAATGAAATTATTGTTATTACAGCTATAATTCCTTCAATATATATTACTCAATATAGCAAGATTAAAAATAAATTGATAAGTAATATAATAGTAACTTGTGTAGCAATTATTTTGACTACTACCAATTTTGCATTTATGCTTAACAATGGATTTAAAAATAAGTGTATTGTCAGCTTTTCGAGCGACTTTTCAAATGAATTAGTATTAAAGCAGAATAAAGAAACAGGAGAAACAATATTATATAAAAATGCAAAATTATTTATCTTTGCTAAACCAAAAGAAAAGTTTTCTTATGCAGTAGAAGGAAAGATAAAACATCAATGGCTAGTAAATGATGTTTGTAGCATTACATATAAGGATAAAGATGGAAAATTAAGAGAATTTGTTGCAACTTATGGAGATAGAAGTAATGGCATATCATATTATTATGTAACAACGGCTATTTCAGGTGATTGGCAAACAAGAAGTCAATATGGCACTCAAATAGAGATGTCTATGGATTCTAAAGGGATAAAGATTAAAAAAGATAAAAAGTCAGAAGAATTTGAATATGATAAGATTAAACAATATGGAACACTAGCAATTGTATTGTATAAAAATGAAACACCTAAATATGTAATTGCATTAAATAAAGATTGTAAAATAGATGAAAAGACAGAAATTATAAAAAGAGATGGAACAATAACCTTAACAGAAGTTTCAATGGAAAAGACAGTAAAAGAAAAACTATATTGTACTACATACAAAAATGCAAATGATTTAAGTAATTATAATGTTGTTAGTGTAGCTGCTAATGATTATAAGATACAAAATGGTATTCTATATATTAGTTATGATGGAAGAAATACAATAGAAGTACCAGGAGATTTTTCAAATGGTAGTTCAAGTTACAATAAATACAATTATCAAATCTCAAAAGAAAAAACTATATTTTATTATACTAAAAATCAGAAAAAATATTTAGTATATTCAGATGATATGGGAGTTAATTGGCAAACTGTCGAATTAGAAGATAAAGGTTCTATCCAAAATATACAATTTATAGATGCTAATATTGGATTTATGCTTGAATTTGAAGATGTAGCAATGGGAACAGCCTTTGGAAAAATATCAAAAACAGTTGATGGTGGAAAAACTTGGACTGACATAAGCAATGGTATTGGAGAGAAAAATGAGGAAAGGTTTAAAACATCAAGTCAAATAAAATTTATTGATGAAAATACAGGATTTTTAACAATGCCTTTAACTGGTGGAGAAAATTCGGATTTGTATATTACAAGAGATTGTGGAAAAACATTTTCAAAAGTAACTATATTAGAAAGTGATATATATGATTATTATAATTTACCAACAATAGAAAATGAAAAAATGTATTTAGAAATAGGGCAAGGATCAGATGGAGATTATAATGGTGGAGATTCTAAAAAATATTGTTCAGAAGATAAAGGAAACAGTTGGAATATAGTTAATTAAATTTGGAAAGGTAATAAGAAATAAAAAATAAAATTACTATAATTATAATTTTTATATTAATTGTATTAGCAATTAGCATAAGTCTATATTTCAAAAAGAATAAAATTAAATTTAAAATAAAATAGAAAATAAAATGTTGAAAGAATAGGTGTAAAAAAACTATTCTTTTTGCTTTTCTTACAAAAATGTAAGGTTATTGTAAGGTAAATCGATGGCAAAGTATGTATAAGAGATTTATAATGAAAAAAAAGAAAGGAGAATCACTATGGAAACAATAAAGGAAAAGATAATTGTTATTATAGGAATAGTATTAGTGATAGCATTATGTTGTGGTGCATATTATATGCTTGTATATCAGAGTTCAGATTATTATACTCAAATAGATAATACAAAAGTAGAAAAAATATCAAAACATAATATGAACTATGAATATACATTAACATCTTATAATAAAAATGGAAAATCAAAAGAAATAACTTTTCAAACAACACGAGAATTAAGAGAAGATGCCTATTTAAAACTAAAAGTGATGATGACTAGAGGTGTTGTAAATTGGGAAGAAGTACAATTTGATGAAATGCCAGAATCTGTGCAAGAACAATATAACAAATAAATAATACAAAAGCAGATCATATTGATTTGCACTTATAGAAAAATAAAAAAAGATATGCTATAATGTGTGTGGTAGGTGAAAAAAATATGTCAAAGATACTAATAGTAGAAGATGATGAAAAATTAAGTAAAGAATTAAAAATATTTTTAGATAAAAACGGATATGATTCAGTAATATTGCAAAAATTTGATAATGCAGTAGAAGATATTTTAGAAGAAAACGCAGACTTAATATTATTAGATATAAATTTGCCATATACAGATGGGGAATATATTTGTAAAGAAATAAGAAAGACATCTGATGTTCCAATAATAATGGTTACAAGTAGAGATAATGAAATAGATGAACTATTAAGTTTGAATTATGGTGCAGATCAATATGTAACAAAACCATTCAATATTCAAATTCTACTAGCAAAAATTACAGGACTTTTAAAGAGAAACCAAAATGCAGATAAGAGCCAAGAAAAAATAAAGTGTAATGGATTTATTTTAAATGTATCTAAAAGTATGATAGAAACAGAAAATAAAAAGATAGAACTTACAAAAAATGAGTTAAAAATATTACATTACTTGGTATTAAATCAAGGAAAAATTGTATCAAGAGAAGATATTATGAATTACTTGTGGGAAAGTGAAAACTTCATAGATGATAATACTTTAACAGTAAATATGACTAGATTAAGAGGTAAATTAGAAGAATTAGGAATAAAAGATTCTATTGAAACTAAGAGAGGACAGGGATATATATTAAAATGAGTTTTAAAAGTTTTTTGAAAGATAGAATTACATATATCATATTAATTTTATTTGCAAGTATAACCTCTCAAATATTGCTATTGCCATCAGAAATAGCAATATTTGTTAGAATCTATGTTGGACTAGCTCCTATTATATTATTTTTAATATACTTTTTTATAGAATACTATAAAAAGAAAAATTACTATAACAATTTAAAAGAAAGTATGATGGAATTAAGTGAAAAATATCTAATTGCAGAAATAACAGGAAATCCTGGTTTTGAAGAGGGAAAAATCTTGAAAGAGATAGTACAAGAAACAGGAAAGTCAATGTTGGAGAATGTAGATAAATATAAATATTTGCAAGAAGATTATAAAGAGTATATAGAACTATGGATACATGAAATAAAATTACCAATAGCAGCAGGAAAGATGATAATAGAAAACAATAAGTCAGAAGTAACAGAAAGTATCAATGAGGAATTAGACAAAATAGAAAACTATATTGAACAAGCTCTTTTTTATGCTAGAAGTAATACAGTCGAAAAAGATTATTACATAAAGAAAGTGAATTTAAAAGAAATTGTAAATTCTTCTATTATAAAAAATAAAAGAAATCTTATTCAAAATAAAATAAACATAGATGCACATGATATAAATACAATTGTTTATACGGATCATAAATGGTGTATGTTTATTTTAAGTCAAATTATACAAAATGCAGTAAAATACAGTAAGGAAGATAGTAAGAAAATTGAAATTTATTCAGAAATTAAAAAAGAGAATACGATTTTATACATAAAAGACAATGGAATTGGAATTAGAAAAGGAGAAATTACTAGAGTATTTGAAAAAGGATTTACTGGAGAAAATGGAAGAAAAAGAGGACAAAAAGCTACAGGAATTGGATTATATTTGTGTAAGAAATTATGTAATAAACTAGGATTAGGTTTAGAGCTAAATTCGGAAAAAGATGTTGGAACAGAAGTGAAGATTGTATTTCCTAAAAGTAGTTTTATAAGCGAAACATTTTGATTATATCAAAAGGAGAGTTCAAATTTGAACTCTCTAATTTTAATATTCTTCAATATATAATGCTTTGGCTAAATAAGGCGTTATTTCATTAATATTATACCAACCAGAACTTTTGCTATTATTTTTTAATCCATTAGGGTTAGAAACATAAACCATATTGTTACCATCAGTAGCAAGTAATGCCATATAATGAGAGGCAGTAGTCCACCTGTTGTCAGTTGGTTTATTCCATACACAAATGATAATAGGGCGGTCAGTTTTTAAATGATTTATTATATTTTTATTTGATAAATGAGTAGAATCATAATAAAAGTCTGAATTATCAATTCCATAAACAGAAGATAATTCTTTAGACAGATTATCATAATTTAATACTGGATAATATTTTTGCCTAAGATCTTCTGGAGTATAGTTTTTATTGTAACCACTTAAAATAATTGACATTACAGTTATTCCACATCCATTTTCAGCCATAGTGCCATTCCAATATTCCGAATTAGACCAAGAAGAATTACCATTTTGTTTATATTCGATATATGTTCTTTTATTTTTCTCTTTCGTTGTAAATGTTGTAAAGTATCCATCTTTATTATTAATCTTTTCTTGACCTATTCCAGAATAATTTTTATTGGTATCTTGTTTTATAATTTTATAGTTTGAATTATTAATACTATTAGGTAATAATGATTGGTTTATATTTGTATTAACAGTATATCTATTAATACAATATACTGCTGAAATTATAAATAGTATAAAAAATAATATTTTTTGTATGTTTAATTTTTTCTTTTTTTGTCTCATTTTTTTCTCCTCCTTGTAACTTGTCTTTATTATACAAGAATAAAGAAAAATAAGTTTTAAAAAATACTTAAATAAATCTTAACTTTTTCTTACGAAATGAAGAAACAGATGAAAAAAAGCAAAATATATGTTATAATTCAAGGGAAAGAAGGATTATGATGAATGTTTTGATATTAGATGATGAAAAAGAAATTGCAGATTTAGTAGAAGTTTATTTGAAAAATGAAAATTATAATATATATAAATTTTACGATTCAGATGAAGCAATAAAATGTATAGATACAGTTAAATTAGATTGTGCAATATTAGATGTAATGATAAAAGGAAAAAACGGATTTGAAATATGTCAATATATTAGAAATAAAAAACTAAACTTTCCAATTATAATGCTAACAGCAAAAATTGAAAATCAAGATAAAATTACAGGATTAACATTAGGTGCAGATGACTACATCACAAAACCATTTAATTCTCTCGAATTAGTTGCCAGAGTCAAATCAGCAATAAGAAGATATAAACAATACAACAATTATAAAACTGATGAGGAAAAGATATATATTGATGGTTTGGAAATATGCAAAGAACAGCATAAATGTTTATTGTATGATAAAGAAATCGATTTAACTCCAATAGAATTTGATATTTTACTTTATCTTGCAAGCAAAAAAGGTGAGGTTGTTAGTTCAGAAGAACTATTTGAAAAAGTATGGAAAGAAAAATATTTAGATAATAATAATACTGTAATGGTACATATTAGAAGGATTAGAGAAAAATTAAAAGAAGATACCAAAAATCCTAAATATATAAAAACAGTATGGGGAGTGGGTTATAAAATTGAATGATTACAGAGAAATAACTAAATTGAAGAATAATATAGCAACTAAAAGCATTTTAAAAATTCTAGGCTATACTTTTGTTGTGATACTAATATTTTCATTGATTGTAGATGGATTTTATAATGATACAATAGCAAATGAAGTATCGAGTTTTAATAGAAGTTTATATCTATTTTTTGTACGAAATAAAACTATTATGATGGTCATATTTTATATGATTATTTTTATAGGTATTACTTTTATTGTTACAAGAAATATGAGTCAAAAAATGTTAGAAATTATGAAGTCAGTAGATAAAATTATAAAAGAACCAGATAAAGAAATAAAATTATCAAATGATTTAATTTTGTTAGAAAATAAATTGAACAAAATAAGATTAGATTTAATAAATAGTCAAAATGCAGCAAGAGAAGCAGAAAACAAAAAGAACGATTTGATAATGTATATGGCTCACGATTTAAAGACACCTTTAACATCAGTAATAGGATATTTGAATTTATTAACAGATGAAAAAGATATTTCAAAACAATCGCAAGAAAAATACATCAAGATAGCATTAGATAAAGCATTAAGAGTTGAAGAGTTAACAAATCAATTTTTTGAAATAACTAGATATAATATACAAGATATGCCTATAAGTAAACAAAAATTGGATATTCCATTTCTAATAGAGCAGTTAGTTGATGAGTGTTATCCTATGTTACAGGAACGAAATTTAAAATGTAAAATTACAAAACCTGAACACTTATATTATGAAGGTGATGGAGATAAACTAGCCAGAGCATTTGGTAATCTACTAAAAAATGCAATCAATTATAGTTATGAAAATACAAATATAGAAATAAAAATTAATGAAGAAAACGAAAAAATTAAGATTGTTTTTAGAAATAAAGGAGATGCAATTCCTGAATATAAGTTAGAAAAATTATTTGATAAATTCTATCGAGCAGATGAGGCAAGACAAAGCAGTACAGGTGGAACAGGATTAGGATTAGCAATAGCAAAAGAAATCATTGAATTGCATAAAGGAAAAATAATGGCGAAAAATGATGGCGAATATATTGAATTTGCTATTGAATTAAATAATAATATAGATTAAAAGCTAGACATTGTGCTAGCTTTTTCTAACCTTACAAAAATGTAAGGTTATTGTAAGGTAAATCGATGTTTGGAAAATAAAAAATATGATAATATAGATATAACAAAACAAGGAAGGAGTTTTTGGAATGGAAAATGTATTAGAGGTAAAAAACATTGAAAAATACTATGGAAACAAATCAAACTTAACAAAAGCGATTGACAATATTAGCTTTAATGTACAAAAAGGAGAATTTGTTGGAATAATGGGAGCAAGCGGATCTCGGAAAAACAACACTATTAAATTGTATTTCAACAATAGACAGAGTTACAGCAGGAAAAATAATAGTTAAAGGGCAGGATATTACAAAATTAAAAGGCAATAAGTTAAATAAATTTAGAAGAGAAGAATTAGGATTTATCTTTCAAGATTTTAACTTATTAGACACTTTAACAGCTTATGAAAATATAGCTTTAGCACTAACAATTCAAAAAGTAAATGCACATGAAATTAATAGAAGAGTTAAAGAAGTTGCACAAAAATTAAATATAACAGAAATATTAAACAAATATCCATATCAAATATCTGGAGGGCAAAAACAAAGAGTAGCATCAGCAAGAGCGATTATTACAAATCCTGAGTTAGTATTAGCAGATGAACCAACAGGAGCTTTAGATTCAAAATCAGCAAAACAATTATTGGAAAGTTTTGAAGCATTAAATCAAAAATTAAATGCAACAATTTTAATGGTTACACACGATTCTTTTACAGCAAGTTATGCAAATAGAATTTTATTTATAAAGGATGGGAAAATCTTTAATGAATTAACAAAAGGAAATGACACAAGAAAACAATTCTTTGAAAAAATAATAGAAGTTCAAACTTTACTTGGAGGTGAGCTTGGAGATGTTATTTAAGTTATCAATTAAAAATATGAAAAAAAGTTTTAAAGATTATGCTATCTATTTTATAACATTAGTTTTAGGAGTAGCAATATTTTATATGTTTAACTCTTTAGATAGTCAACAAGCCATGTTACAAGTATCACAATCACAAAGAGATATTATAACAATGATGATTAGAATGTTAGAATTTGTATCAGTATTTGTTGCAGTAATATTAGGACTTTTAATAGTATATGCAAATAATTTTTTGATAAATCGAAGAAAAAAAGAGTTTGGAATATATATGACACTTGGAATGGGAAAAAGACAAATATCAAAAATAATTTTATTTGAAACGATATTAGTAGGAATATTATCACTAATAGCAGGAATTGTAATTGGAATATTTGCATCACAATTTATGTCAGTATTAGTTGCAAAATTATTTGAAGCAAATATGACAAAATTTGAATTTGTGTTTTCAAAAGGTGCATGTATAAAAACTTGTATATATTTTGCAGTAATGTATCTTGCAGTAATGTTTTTTAACACAATCACAATTTCAAGATATAAATTAATAAATTTACTTACAGCAATTAAGAAAAACGAAACTATTAAATTAAAAAATCCAATTATTTCAATATTAGTATTTTTGATGTCAGCAGGAATATTAGCATATAGCTATTGGAAAGTAACAGCAGGGGTACAAACACTTGATACAGCCGATAAAATATTGCCACCAATATTAATGGGAATAGTTGGAACAATTGGAGTATTTTGGTCTTTATCAGGGTTTATATTAAGATTAGTACAATCAATGAAAAAAACGTATTTAAAAGGAACGAACATGTTTGTGCTAAGACAATTAAACAATAAAATTAATACAACTGTAGTTAGTATGAGTGTAATATGTTTAATGCTATTTATGACAATTTCAGTATTATCATCTAGTTTATCTTTAAGAAACACAATGCAACAAGATTTAAAAGAAATGACACCAGTAGATATTAATTTATACAAAACAGCAAATTTACCAGAAAAAGCAACAATATATGGAATAGAAAAAATTTATACAAAAGAGGCTAGAGAGGATTCTACAAGAACAATAGAACATACATTAATACAAAATGGATTTGATATGAATCTATTAAAAGATGTAGTAGAAATACCAATATATGCAGATAATAGCATAACTTGGGGAACATTTTTTAAAAATAATATTGATGAGGTAAAAGCCACATATCCTATGTTAAGATATGAAACAGCAGAACAATTTGTAAAAGTTTCAGACTACAATAAAATAGCAAGATTATATGGACAAGAAGAATATGAATTAAAAGATAATGAATATATAGTTCTTTGTGATTTTGATGTTATAAAAAATTTGAGAAATATGGTATTAAAAAATGAAAATACACTTGTAATAAATGGAAAAGAATATGTTTCTAAATATAATGAATGTAAGTCTGGATATATTATGATGTCAACAAGCCATATAAATACAGGAATTATATTAGTACCAGATAGCTGTAATTTAAAAGAAGAACAAAAAGAACAAACATTGTTAGTAGCAAATTACAACGCAAATACAGATGAAGAAAAAGAAAAAATAGAAGCAATTTTTACAAGTAGTAATTCAGGACTTATACAAAATTTAGCAGATAATGGACTTGAAATAGATGGAATGACAAAAATTGCTATTATAGAATCAAGTGTAGGAATAGCAACATTGGTAGTGTTTATAGCAATTTACTTAGGTATAATATTTTTAATTGCAAGTTCAGCTATTTTAGCACTAAAACAATTAACAGAAAGTTCAGATAATAGGCAAAGATATATTATTTTAAGAAAAATAGGCTGTGATGAAAAAATGATAAATCAAGCACTATTTAGACAAATAGGAATATTTTTCATATTACCACTTATTTTAGCAATTATACATTCTATATTTGGAATACAATTTGCACTTTCAATGATGTCAGGTTTAGCAAGTACGGAACAATTATTACCATCAGTAGTTGCAACAGTATTAATTATAGGAGTAATTTATGGAATGTACTTCTTGGCTACATATTGGGGTAGTAAAAATATTATAAAAGAAGAACAGTAAAAAAATAGTTATAAAGTCACTTACTTGTCATTTTAATATAGTATAATTAACATTAGATATAGTAATAAATGCAGTAGGAATCGAAAGAAAGAGGTGGTAATGATGAAAATATTAAAAAGAATAATTTTTATAGTAGTATTAATTTCGATGAGTATAGCACTACTATTTGTAGGTAATGGATATGATATGTATAAACAAGCAATTGAACAAATAAGTGTAGAAGATAAAATTGCAGAAATTAAAGACAAAGAAAATTATACAAACTTTTCAGAATTACCACAAATGTATAAAAATGCAGTAATAGCTGTTGAGGATCACAGATTCTATAAGCATAATGGAATTGATATAATAGCAATAGGGAGATCAGCTTTTAATGATATAAAAGCAATGAGTTTTGTTGAAGGAGGAAGTACAATAACTCAACAACTAGCCAAAAACATCTATTTTACGCAAGAAAAGAAAATAGAGAGAAAAATTGCTGAAGTATTTATGGCATTTGAAATAGAAAAGAATTGTGATAAAGATGAGATATTAGAGTTATATTTGAATACAAGTTATTTTGGAGATGGTTATTATACACCAAAAGAAGCATGTAGAGGATATTTCAATAAAGAGTTAAATGAAATGACTGACTACGAATGTATTTTATTAGCAGGTATTCCAAATGCTCCATCTGTATATGCACCTACTAAAAATCCAGAACTTGCAAAGCAAAGACAAAAACAGGTTATGAAGAAAATGATTGAATATGGATATTTGACAGAGGAAGAAGCAGATAATATATTAAAATAACAGTAAAACAAGTGCTAGTTGTAGTTAAGCAATTAGCACAAACATCCCCTTTTATTTTTAAGAGTTGCTAGAAATAGTAGCTCTTATGTTGTTTTTTCTTGAAAATTATGGAAAATGGTTGTATAATAAAGAATGTAGGGAGAAGTAAAATGTTAGAAGAAAATATAGAAAAATTGAATCTAAAAAAAGATATAGAAGAAATATTAAAAGAAAATAATATATTAAAAATAAAGCAATTAGTAAATAAAACAAAAACTAATCTTAAAACAATTGGTTTATTAGGTTATCAAATATCTGAAATAGAAATAAAACTACAGCTCGTAGGTTATGACTTAAAAGGAAATCATTAAATGAAAAGAATGGAGTAAAAGATATGGAAGAAAAATATATATTTTTAATTTTAGGAGTAATATTAGGTGCAGCTATAATGTTATATTTCTTTTGCAATAGAGAAGAAAAAATAGAGAGAACAATTATTAGAAATCAAAAGGTATTTTCAACAAAAAAGCTCGATTTAACAATGCAAAATGTTGTAGAGCGAATTGATTATAAAATAAAAGAAGTTAAAAGAGAATTAACTGAAGATGAGAAAAACGAAATTATTATCCAATGTTATAAGGAAAAATTTATAATATAAAAAAATAATAAGGAGAAAACTTCTTATTATTTTTATTTCATAATGGCAAAAATTATTTTTTCGGTTTTTCATAATGCATAAAATCATTTAAATCACAACCAATAACAAAACATAATTTTGATAAAACATCTTTATCATATCTTACAATAGTTCCATCATAATATCTTCTTATGACTTGATGATGTAATCCAGTTTTTTTAACAATTTGATTTACAGAAATATTTTTTCTATCCATAATTGACTTTATATCAAATTTTATATTTCCATAATCTTTATATACAAAGATACTATCATTCATCTTACTCACCTCTACAACATTGTAGCATTCAAACGGAATATTTAAGAGCCGTTTATTTATTCGGAATATATATTCAAAACTTGATTTGTATGTTATAATAAGAATACTTGCTATAAAAAATATAAGAGATAAGTCCCAATTATCTCTTATGTCTGTCTATTCGTCTTATATCAACAGGTAAACGATTTATCAATAATTCGTGTGGCTCAATTTTAAAAATATTGGCGATATGGTCTATATAATCACTTGATATATTTCTTTTTTCGTTTTCCATTTCGGAAACATAGCCTGAACTTGTACCCAACAATTCAGCAAAATATTCTTGTGACCAACCTTTTTTTACTCTAAAATAGACTATATTATTTGCTATTATTTTTCTTGTCTTTGTAACAATCTTTGCCACCTCCTTTTGATTTTGACATACTACTATTGTATTATGTTCAATAAAGTTTTAACATATAACTAAATCGGAAGTTTAGATGAAATAAAAATATAGCAAGCTAATTTTTATAGGAAGGAGGTATTTTTGTGTGGTATTGCATTTTAGGAATATTCTTACTCATTTTAATTACTGGAATTTATATGTTAATTTCTCAAAAAAACAAGTATTTGCAAGAAAAATTGGAAAATCAAAAGACACTTAAAGAGATTATGGATAGATATTCTTTTTGTTTGAAAGAAAATATAGAACTAAAGAAATTAGTAGATTTATATGAAAATGAAAAATATTCTAAAATTGACACTTTTAGTGTTTGCGGTGGAGAAATAAAAAAAGATCCAATATATAAAGGAAAGAAAGCTCTAATAGGGGATTACTTATCTTCATCTTACACCAATACAGAAAAAGTATTAAGAAGCTTAGGATTTAGTGTTGAGATTGTACCCACTGTTAATGATATTGTAGAAAAGATTAAATACGGAGAGCATTACGATATTATTTTTTCGAATAATATTTATCAACATGGAACTGGAGAAGAATGCTTAAAAAAATTAAAGAATCTAAAAAATTTTTCTACACCAGTTATTATACATACAGTTAGTAAAGATAAAAGAGATTTCTTCATAAATACAGTTGGATTTAATGAATACATTGTTAAACCAGTTACTCAAGATGGCGTCAAAGAAGTCTTAAAGAAAGTATTATCATAAAAAGTATTAGAATTAGTGATAATGAAATTTTAGAAAGGATGATATAGATGCAATTTGAGAGAAAAAGAGAGATTATGGATAATTTATTGCTATTTGTACAAAAAGAAAGATTTATTATGTATTTTGGATTAGATAAAACAAAGGGAAAAAGAAAAAAATTTGTGAAATGTCTAAAATTTATAATTGTACAGCATCAGCCGTTAGAGAATCGGTTATGTCTATTAGAAATTTGTTGATGAGAATGCCAAATGAAAAAATAGAAATGTTGCAAAAGATAATGGAAGAGTAAACATCTTCCATTTTTTTCAGCGGATACAAAAAAGCTTCAAAGTGCTAGAGCCACAACATAAAGAAAATTTACTATGTGCCTATTCCATTTTGATAAAATATGAGTTATAATATAAATGTATTCAAAATTAGTAACTATAAAGAAAAAACTTTATAGTTATACCTGATTATCAGGGTAAAGCTGATTATATCAGCAGGACTTTGCAATTTTAGCAAAGGTAAAGTAAGTAGCACTTTAAAATATGCCACTTATAGTTAAAGCACAGCTATAGGGGGAATTGTGCTTAAAATTAAATAAACAAAAAAAACAAGTAAAATTTGAAAGAATTAGACTTGTTATTTTTTTGTGTAAAAATAAGGAAGGAGGATAGATTATTTGTTTTTGAATACAAAAAAATAAAGTTTATAAGAGATTGGAGGAAATGTAAATGAAAACATTTAACTATGAATCGAATTGTGTAAAGTACAGAGATTGTTTCTTTGATTTAGGAGAATATGAAAAAGGTAAGTTAAGTTTAGCTATTTATGGTCATGTAGAAGATGATAAAAATTTATCCCATATTTCAAATGTAACAGTTAATGTAGAAGAAAAATTGGAAGAAAATCAAGTTGTTATAGATAATTATGCTAATAGTAATTTGATAAGTTTTTTACTAGATTTAGGAATTGTAAAGAATATTCCTAAAAAAGTAACAGTAAAGTTTTTAAGACTACCTGTAGTTGAGTTAGACTTAGAAAAGTTATATGAATATTCATACGATCAGGAGGTGTTAAAATATGCTAGTTAGTAAATCTTGGTGTGAAGAAACAGCAAAAGATATTATATGGGAATTCGAAAATTTATTATGTAATAATGATGTTAAAATTAATAATGTAAATCCTGAAGAAAATGAATTTGAAAGTGAAGATTCCTATATTAATAAAAAAGATTACGAAAATTTAAAAGAAAAAGTAACAGAGCAGTTGATAGAATTAGTAGATTATGCGGAAGAACAAATAGAAGATATTGCTGCTTAAATGGAAGGAGAAAAAAATAATATGAATATACAAGATTTAGTCAGAGAAAGAGTAATTGGAAATATAAAGACAGGAAAGAAAAATGAGAAAGGAATACCAGAAAAATTACCATATTTTCATGTTGAAGAGGATAAAGGTACAAGTTATGACATGGTAGAAATCTTTAAACAATTATATCCAGGACAACCAACGAAATTAAAAATAAGATTTACATCTGAAAATCCATTTAATTTTAAATTTAAAAGATATGTGAATGGTAAAGCTGTATGTATAGGAAATGGAACAAAGGCAATAACTGTTGGAAAAGATTCTAAAAATAATAATACACAAATAGAAGTAGAATGTAATGAAGAATGTAGCCATAGACAAAGTGGTAAATGTAAGTTAAAAGGTACATTAAAATTTGCATTAGATGGAATAGAAGCAGGAGGAGTATGGAATCTAAGTACAAGTGGAGGAATTTCACTATCTAATATTGCATCTGAAATTGTTAAATATAAAAGAGCTGGAATGAGTATAGTAGGCGTTCCATTTGAATTAACACTTACAGAACAACAAAGTCTTGCATATGGTACTTATTATAGTATAGATTTACATAGAACAGATATAAAACCTCAATTAGTAACAGATGCACTTCCAAAATTAGCTGAAACCAAAGAAGAAAATAAACAATTAGCAGATAAAACAACAATAAAGGAAAAAGAAAAAAAAGACAAAAAAGAAACTTCAAAAGTAGAAAAAGCAGAACAAATACAACCAGTTAAGGAAGAAAAAGAAAATGCTAAAATAGAAGAAACAAAAAAAGATAGTTTCTCAAATCGTATGACAACAAAGAAATTTATGCCAACTTTAGTTAAAGGAAATAAATTTGATAAAATTATATTTCAAGATATGAATAATCAAGATGTAGAGTATATATTACATCCACGAGCTGATCAAGATATATTAAAATATGGAGTTGGAACTATAATTGAAGTAGAAAGTGCAAAAGTTGAAGAAAATATGAATATCCTTTGTAAATATAAAATTATACAAATTATAAATCCAGATGGAACAGTAACAGAATTTAATGATGAAGAATTAAAAAAAGCAGTTTAATTAGGACTTAAACAGCTTTATTTTTTTATATTAATATGAAAGGAAATTTTTAAAATGTTTAAGATAATAAAAAAATCCCTAATAATATTACTACTTATAACTATTAAAGTTATAGTTTATATTGCTAAAATTATACACAATTTTTATAAGGAAAACAAGAGCAAAATAGAAAAATATTCAAAAAGTTTTTACTATGTTTTAAAAGAAGAATTAACTAAATAAAGGATAAAACATATGAGAAATAAATATAACTATGGCGAATTAGTTAAAATAAGTGGTATGGGAAAAAATTTTGGAGAGGTAAAAAATAGATTAGGCTTTATTATTAGAAAAGATGATTTTTACGAAGATTATTATGTAGAGCTAGTATTTGGAGAAAAAGATTGGTTTAATGAAGAGTCAATAGAAAGAGTTCTAGGGGAAAAAAGAAACAAAACAGAAAAATATCAAGTAAGATTTTGCACGACAAAACAAGGTTATGAACTAATACAAGCAAAACTTAAAGAAAAAGAGCCAATTAGCAATAATAAATTCAAAAAACTAGATATCTACAGAAAATTTCAAAGAGATGGTAAAGATTATATAATCATAGGATGGAAGTCAGTATTCTGGCCTGTAAGCAATAAAAGTATAAGAACATTAGAAATAGCAATGAAAGAATTTAAAGACTTAAATATACCATTTCAATATGTTTTGTTAAATGAAGATAGATTAACAGATATAAGAACAATGGAATTTTGTGAAAATGATAATAATGTAGAGGTTTTTTCTATAGAAAGAAAAATTAAAATTAAAAGTTTAAAGTAATCTACAAATTTGTAGGGAAAGGATAAAAGATGATAGCAATAAAAATATTAAATGTTATGACTAAAATTGGTCCAATAATTAAAGATAAAACCAATGAAGAAAAAGGATTTGATTATGCATCAATTGCGAGTATTATAATTAGAGCAAGAGAAGCAATGATAGAAGAAAAGGTTATTATGATACCATTAAAGCTAAATCAAGTTGTACAAAAAGGAAATGATGTAATAATAGACATGGTATATAGATTTTATGATGCAGAACCAAATGAAGATGGAAAATGTGATTATATGGATGTAAATATACCAGGAGAAGGAGCAGACAAAGAAGGTTGGGCTGTATATAAGGCACTAAGTGGTGCTTATAAGTATGCTATAACACAAACATTTGCAATTCCAACGATAGATGATGCTGAAAAAGACAAATACACAACAAATAATGAAGAAAGCAATAACAATGATACTGTTACTGAAAATGTAGATGCTGAAGGAAGTTTAGATGAAAATAGTATAGATAAAATATTAGGTGATCCAGATATTAACGATTTTGATAATATATTTTCATTAGGTGAAAAAGCTGGATAGAAAGGTTTGAAAAAATGTATATAAAAAGTATTAATAATGTAGTTGGGTACAAAGATTTGCCAGATGGATTCAATATTGAATTTAACGAAAATAAAACATATATTGTAGGAGCAAATTTCCAAAGGAAAACAACAGTTGGAAGTCTTTTTAATTGGTGTCTAACAGGTACTAGTTTAAATGGAAAAGAAAAAGAACAAGTTGCCAATGATACTAAAAGAGTAAGCAATGTTATCGTTGATATAACTTTTGTAGACAATTTTGGTATAGAACATAGACTTATTAGAGATAAAGGTAAAGAAATACACTTAACTTTAGATGGCAAAGAAATAAAACAAGAAAATTTAGCTCAATTCTATAAAAATAAAGATATATTTTTAGTAGCACATAATCCGTATTATTTTTGGACTTTAGAACCAAAAGAACAAAAGGATTTGGTTAGAAATATATTACCTATTATTGACTCCGAAGAAACATTTGAATTACTAAATGAATATGAGCAACAGGTAATAAAAGAACCAATAGAAAATTTAAGTAGTTATACAGATGCTCGAAATGCTGATATAGATAGATTAGGAAAAGAATACAATAAAAATATCGGAAAGATTGAGACATTGAGAAGTATAGCATTAGAGCAAGAAGGATGTTTATTGGAATTTACAAGAGAACAGGAGTTAAAAGATTTACAAGAAAAATATGAAAGTATATCAATGAATTTCGATAATTCTAATTTGGAAGATTTAAAGAGAAACATAGAGGGAATAAATAGAAGGCTACAAGAGATTATTAAAGAAGATTTAGAAAAAATTTCAGAACAATATAATAGAGAAAACAAAAAGCTAAAACAAGTTGAAAATGAGCATCCAATATGTCCATCTTGTAGACAAGAAATAAAAGATAATGAAGCAGGAGAGCATTTAAAACAATTTTTTCAAAAGGAAATGAATAGATTCCAAGAAAAAGCAAATGAATTAAAGGAAACTGCAAAAAAATTAGCTGAAGAAAAGAAAGAAAAACAAGCTCTTTATGAAAAATTAAGTACTTATGATATGAAAGAATTACAGACAGAAAGAGATAATATAAAAGAAAAAATAGATAATTTGCTAAAAGAAAAAAATGATATTTTATTTCATAATCAAGAAGTTCAAATAAAAAGTAAAAGAGTACAAGAGGCAAAAGAAACATTAAATATTTGTGAAAAAGCACAAAAAGAAATACTAGAAAAATTGGAACTTAATAAAATGCAAAAGAAAATTGCTAATAAATTAAAAATATTAGTAATTGAAGCACAAAAAGAACGAATTAAGAAGTATTTAAATAAGGTTGATATTGAATTTAGTAAAGTAGTAAAAACAACAGGAGAGATAGTGGAGTGCTGTAATATACAATATGAGGGAAGAGATTATAAAAAACTATCCAAATCGCAACAAGCAAGAGCTTGTTTAGAAATATCGAATGTATTTAATAATATTTCTGGTATAAATGCTCCAATATTCTTTGATGATGCGGAATCCACTACAGATATTCAAGAAATACCAAATACTCAATTAATAATATCATTAGTAATCAAATATAACAAATTAGAAATTTTATATGATTATGAAGATGTGTTAGACAGAAGAGAAAAATCAATAAAAAAGGAAATTGAAGAACAAGGTTGCTATGAAATACCATTAGCAGCATAAATTTTAAAGTTATCAATAAGATAGCTTTTTATTTTTGAGGAGGAATTTATAAAATGAATGAATATGAAAATGTAATAATTATAAAAACAGATTTAAGCAAAGAGGAAACTTCCAAAGTTATCTTAAAAATAGAAAATAATATAAGAAATTTTGCTGAAATAACTAAAAAAGATGATTTAGGAATAAAAAAATTAGCTTATGAAATAAGGAAAAATAATGAAGGACATTATTTAGTGTATCAATTTCAAGTGGAAGAAAAGATGAGAGAATTTGCAATAAGAGAAATTGAACGATTTTATAGGATAACTGATGAAGTAATTAAATTTTTAATAATAAAATTATAAAGAAAAGAGGATAACATGGTAATTTACATAGTATATCAAAAATTTTATGCTGATTTTGAAAATGGTGAAGATGATGCATTATTTATAGAATGTGGATATAAGAATAAGAGAAAAGCAGTTAAAAAAGCAAAAGAACTAATGAACCAAGCAAAATCAAGTCATTTATATATTGATGAAGATATAAGAAACAAAAGAAATCCATTTAAAAATAACAATTGGGTTGATTTGTATAAGGAAGAAACAGAGCAAGAAGAAAGAATTGGCAGCATAGTAATGGAAGAAATAAAATTAATAGCATAGGAGAAAATAGATATGGATGAAATATTAATGTTTATAGGAATAAGCAAGAGTAAAAAAGAAGTTAGACTTTTAGATGAAAGGTTAAAAAGTAAAGTGTTTAAGTATAAAAATAAGAAAGACTTAGAAGATAAGTTAATAAAATTTGTAAAGCAAGATTTAGATAGAAACAAGGAGGAATTAGATAATGAATAAAGTATGTTTAATAGGAAGACTAACAAAAGATCCAGAAACTAGATATACACAAACTAACAACACGATAGTTGTTAATTTTAGTTTGGCAGTAAATAGAAGATTCGTAAGAGAAAATGAAGAAAGACAAGCTGATTTTATTCCAATTATAGCTTGGGCTAAAACAGGAGAATTTTGTAGTAAATATTTTAAGAAAGGCCAACAGGTTGGAATTGTTGGAAGGATACAAACTAGGAATTGGGATGATGAGCAAGGACAAAAACATTATGCTACTGAAGTAATAGCAGAAGAAGTATATTTTGCAGATAGCAAAAAAGAGGATGCTTTTAGTCAATATGGTGATGTGTTTGCAAACAACAACAATACAAGTTCAGACTTTGAAATAACAAGCAGTGATGACTTGCCATTTTGAGGTAAAAAATAATTGAATATTAAATATAAAAGTGGATTGAAATATATCCACTTTTATTATTGGAAAGGAATTTTAAATGGATAATAAATATGAAGTGTTTATAAAATTATTAAATTTCAATAAAGATAAATATTCACCAGAAAAAGTTTTCAAGGATTTTGTATCTTTATTTGCAATAACTTTAAGTAATAAAGTATCTTATAGTCAAAAAAATAGCAATATGTATGAAAAGATATTTCAAAATTATGAAAAAGAAGAACAATCTAATTTTTATGCATTATCAATAGAACTAACTAGATTATTTTGTCATGAAAAAGATCCTTATGACATATTGGGAGAAATATATCAAAAAATTACTAATCAGAGTTATTTGAAATTAATTAATAATAATCCAATACAAGAAGTAGGAAAAAAGTTACAAGGTGTTATTAATATAAACAAAAAAGCTAATAATGGGAAAATGATAGAAATGAATTGCGGAAGTGGTGCAATGATACTTGCCTATGCTAGTACATTAAAAATGTTTAAATTAGATTACAAATTTGATTTAGAAGTAACAGCCATTGATACAGATATAATCAATGTTTTTATGACTTATATTCAATTATATTTTTTTGAAATAGGAGCAGTAGTAATATTAGTAGATGAAAAAACAAATAAAGAATTAATGAGATTATATACGCCATTTTATGAAGATGATATGGAAAATTTAATGGCTGCATAGAGAGGAGAAAATAAAATTGATAAAAAAGATTCAAGAATTAGAAAGTGAAATAAATAAAAAATTAAAATCTAATAATGTTGTAGTAAGGATTCTAGGAAATGAAGATAAAAATAAAGGTAGCATTATAATATTAAAAGATAAAAAAATAAATAGATGTTTTGAAATAGAAATCATTTCGTGCTCTCAAATAAATATTATCGAAAATAGTAAAAAAATTGAAACTGGACTATTTATAGAAGATTTGGAAAACTGGATTTATAATTTATACAATCCTATAGAATATTTATATAAATTTGTTGGTGGTAAATTAAACAATAGGATATTGACAAGAGAAGAAATAAATGAAATATCTAATGAATTGACTAAAGACTATAGTGAGAAAAGAAAAAAGGGAATAGCAGTACATAGAAAAGAATTAGATAATCAGCCAACGGTAGAAGGATACTTAGGACCAATGTATAACGGATTTGACTATGGAAAAATTATTTTAAGGTATGAAACACAAGAAGTATATGATATGCTATCAGATTAAACAAAAGAGAGGAGAATACATATGCAAAATGATAATGTGTATGAGTATATAAATATAACTAATGTCGTGAATCAATTACACCTCAAGAAAACATGTACGAAAGGATGTAATATTTATGCTATTTGTCCGTTCTGCCAAAGTTCAAAAGAAAAAAATGGTTACTTAAAAATTAATACTATAAAAAATGTATATATGTGTGAAAAGTGTGGATTAAGTGGTAGTTCAATAGATTTATATGCAAATTTGAAATATATTTCTACAAAAGAAGCTTTTAAAAGATTACTAAAAGAAACACCAGTATTAGATAATATACCATATACCTATAATAATCCTGTAAAAGATGAATACTACAGAGATATAGTTTATAGAAATTTTTTGGAAATGCAAAATTTGAATGATTTACATTATAAAAAGTTAAAAGAAATGAATTTTACAGATGATTATATTAAGGAAAATCAATTTAAAAGTATAGAAAATAATAACAATAAGAAAAAAGAAATATGTATGAAATTACAAGAACAAGGTTTAAAGTTAGATGGTATTCCTGGATTTTTCCAGGATACCGATTTCAAATGGACATATAAATCGCACAAAGGAATATTCATTCCAGTTACTCTGAATAATAAAATTCAAGGTTTAAGAATCTTATTAGATAATGAATATAGGCTAGATACAGAAAATATATGGTTTAGTAGCAATAATGAATATAATGGAACAAAAGCAAGTAATTGGCCTATGATATTAAAAGATAATACAGTTAATTGGATTGATATGTATAATTCAGATAATAGTACAAGTATTATTATTGCTACAGAAATGATATTAGCACATAAGCTATTTAATAATACAAATAAAACAGTTATAGGTATTCCTAATAATATTGATAAAGATTTAATATTGAGTATTGTTCAAAGAATGAATGCATCAGAAGTATTTTTATATGCAGACAAATATACAATTTTACATACAAGTACTTTAATGTATGAAAATACTGTAAAGTCATTAGAAAGACAAAATATAAAAGTTGAATTTAGAGTGGCATTAAATGAAAATGATATTGGTAGTGAATTAAAAGAAAACGAAAAGAATATAAAAATAGCTTAAAGGGGAAATTGCTTATTGAAAAGAAGACAAGAAATAGAAGTATCAAATAAGTTAATAAAAAGTTTAATAGAGAGAGGCTTTTTAGTTCATAAGTATTATGCTAGGACAACCAAAAGTGTATATCTAAAACTAGATTATGGAGCATGTTGTGGAATAAGAATTAGTGATCACAGAGGAAAGAAAAAATACAAATATAAGTTTAACCTTATAAAACAATATGAAGGGTCAAAAACAGTGCTTGATAAAGGATTCATTAGATTATTTTACAATTATAATAATACTGAAGAACTAATAACTGATATTCAAAATGAAAAGAAAATTAAAATTAATAAATATGGCTTGGAAAATTATAAAAAATATATGAAACTAAATTCACAAGATAATTTATACAAGTCATTTAAAAAAGTAGCATAGGAGATGAAAGATTTATTTCATCTCCTAAAAAATAAAGGAGAAACAATTGAGATGGAAAAATATAATTTAAAAAATAAAGAGATTAAGTTACACAATATATTATTTGCAACTACAAGTACAATAGATTATGACATGGAAAGACTAATTCTATTACAGGATATGCCAGAATCAAAAGAAAACGAATATGTATTGGTAGAAGGATATCATTGTAGTTGTTATGGATTTGATGAAACAGAATGGGATTGTACTAAATTGACTGAAACAGAGTTGAAAAAAATATTGAACAGTAATAATGGAGAATTAAGAAAAAGGTTAAAAGCATTTTTAGAAAATTATGGAACTGAAATTTAATTAATAAAATGAAAGATAAGGTGAATAAGAAATGAGAAATTTCAAGGTATATGAAAAGATTTTTAATATAGAATTATTTAATAGTATTGTAACATTTGTAATGTTTACTACAGATAAAGATAAAAACAAATTATTAAGATTTTTAGAAGAAAATCATATATGGTTTAAGGCAAAATATAAAAATAATGTAATAGAAAAGTATCAATTTAAGTACTTGGGAGAACTATTAGAACGATATGAAGAAAAAATAGGAACAAATATAGAAGATATTAGAGCTATAACATTAGCATTAGCATATTCAAAAGAATTAATAACACAACAAATGATTATAGGAAATCAAGAGATAAATTTTATAAAGAACATTGAAAAAATGGCTAAAAATGATATTTATTTAAAAGCTGCACTGTATTTATATGATAATAAAAAATATTATGGAATGTTACAAGAATTAAAAATAATAAAATATGAAAGAACAGAAGATTTAATTTTTGTATTATCAATTTTTGAGGATTTTAATGAAGGATATGAAATATTTAAAGAACAATTAAAAGAATTAATCGGAAATAATAATACATTATCAATATTCGATAATGTAGGAATTTACGAATGGCTGATAAGAAAATTGTATCCAGTAATAAATAAAAATAGAAAAAAGGATATAGAGTTGTTTCGAGCATTAATTTCAATTCCTACAGCATTGATTAAAGAAGATGCTAAAACTTATAATGTATTAATAGCAAATAATTATACTAAAGAAGAAATATCATTTTTAAATTATGTGCTATTACAATATAAACCTGTTCCTAATACAGTAAGAATGAAAAACTCAATAGTAGAAGAAAAAATAGCAGTAAATATGTGTAAGACACTTATTAATAGTGAAATAGACTATTCTAAAGAGATATATGATTATATAAAAGAAGTAATAAAAATATATTGGAATTTTGATATAAAATGTTATGGATATTGTAAAATAAAAGATGTATTAAACGAATGCTTGAGTATAAAAAATCCTAAAACATTTATAGAACTATATAAGACATTGGACGATAATATATTTGAATTTAACATTTTAGATAATAAATGGGATATAGTTGCAAATGAAATTGAAGAAAAAGAATATATGAAGTTATTTGACAATTATTTATTGCTGAACAATTATAATAAAGAAAAAATAGAAACTTGTATAAAAAAATATGAACAATTAACAAATAAAACATATTTAACATCATTTGAAAAATATATGTATTGGCGCAATTCTATTTTTGCCAAATTAGTAGAATTGGATATTATAGATTTAAAGAAGTTTTTTATTAAATATATAGATATTAAAAATAATGATGATATTCAAGAGAAAATAGAAATAGAACATTTGAAAGAATATGTAGCAGAAATAAAAAATAAGAAATCTTTTCTATTTCTAAAATATTTTTTACAAGAACATAGTATAAAAGAAACGGATCAATATGGTTTTAACTTGAATTACCTAAAAGCTAGAAGAGGTTATTATTCAGAAAAAAATTTAGATATAGAAAGAAAATTTTTAACACCTGAAGAAAATAAAGAATTTTTTTATTACTTAAATGAATATGTATATAAAACAACACCAGAAACATATATTGAATTTGTTAAAACAGTATTAGAAGATAAATTTATATCAAATATTATATCAAAAGATGAATTGAGAAAGATATATTTTGCTATTATAAAAATTGATGAAAGTTTATCTAAAGATAAATTTTTAAGAAATAAATATTTGACACAACAAGAATTAGAAATAGAAGAAAATAAGGAGATAGAGGAAAAAAAGCAAAAAGAATTACAAGAAAAGCAAAAAAAGGAAAATGAGTTAACTGAATATTTTAGAGGAGTTCAAAAAGAAAACTTTGACAAAATATATGATTTTCTTGACCATTATTCTTGGGATGCGGAAGATAGAGAAATAAGAGCAAAACTTATAATTGAATATTTTAAAGAACATTTAAAAGATCATAAATTTATAGAAGATGAAATAATATATTTTAACAAAATTTGTAATAAATTATTAAGATATAAGAATATAACTGTTCAAAAATATAAAAATTATATACTAGATTATGTAGAAGGGAGTAATAAGTAATGCAAGTAGTATTAGAAAATATAAAAACAATTAAAAGATTAAATGAAAATAAATTAAAATTAGAGTTTATAAAATATTTTAAAACTGAAAAATTAACAAAGTGTTGTGATATGATAAAAGAAAATGAATTAGACAGTAAACTATATGAAGATAAGTATAATATACAGGCAGAACTTATAAGAAACGCAAAATTTATAGAATATTTAAAATTGTTAGAGGTAGATGAAGGCTTACTAATAAAGATAAATAATCTGTTAGAAATAGTTCAAAAGAATAATGAGAAAATAACAGATTATGCTTACGATAAAATAAAGATAGCATTAGAAAATCAAAACTTAACAGATCAAAGTCACTATGAGTTTATAAAATATTTCGATATTAGAAATAAGACTGAAAATGAACAAAACATTATTGCTAAAAATTTAACATATTTGAATCAACAATATAATATAGCTGCTTCAGAACTTACTGAAGTCGAGAAAGACTTATTTATTCTGCCATATTTATCAGATTATAACTTAATTCCACATGAGAATATTAGAAGAGTGTATGAACTTTTAAATGAAGATAATTATTTAAAAAGTATCATACATTTTTTTCATAATAATAAAATTGATATTGCATTAAACTTAGAAAACTATGAATTAATACATAAAAATTCAATAGAAATTTATAATTTAATAAGTGAATTATATAATGAAATTCCATATGATATATATACAAAAATGTTAGAGAGATGGATAGAAAATAAATGTAGTGTTTATGATTTAAAAATAATCAAAAATAAGCTAAAAGAAGTAAATGAAGAGGATTATATCTATAAATTTCAAAACAGAAGTAGTTACATTAATTTCATATTTGGAAACAAGATAGCAAATCTTGAATTAGAAATGATTAATGAAATAAAAGAAAAAATTCTGATATATGCTATTGTGAATAACAAAAGAAACTTTATAAAATTAATTGAAGATAATTCACAAACTTTTTTTGAATTAAACAACAATTCATTGTTATTTGATGAAAGATTTTATACAAAGTATTTTAATATAAATGCATTAACTATAAAGGATTTAGAAGAATTAAAAACAATGACTAAAGGTAAATCTAATATAGAATGGCTAGATGAAAAAGTATATACATTTTCTGAAATACAAAATTTGTATAATAAACCAAGTCAATATTTTATACTATATAATAATTTGTTAGAATTGAAAATTGATAAGAGAATTTTGATTTTAAAACAGTTATTAAAAAAAGAATTGTTATCAGAAAAATATGAAGAATCAGAAATTATTAAATTGGCAGAAAAATTAAAAATCAAACCATTGTATAAATGGCTAGAAAAAGATTTCTACAATATAAAAGACTTAAAGGTTGAAAATCTAATAAAGTTACTAATTAATTATGAAGATATAGAAAGATTTATTTCTGAAATAACAAATGAAATAGAATTATTATATTTAATTAGAAATAAGGATATAATACAGAAATATGAAACATTAGGTGAAATCAAAGAAAATATTGAAGAAATAGATACATATTGGAAGCAATTAGTTACAGTTATGGATTTTAATGAGGATTTTATTTCTGAACATTCAAAAACAATTAAAGAATTTTTATTGAATAATGGTGCAGAGTTAGCATTGACTTATTATAGAAATTGTGAAAATAATAAGCAAAAAAATTCATATAGATTAATTGTTAAAGCTCAACTTATGGGAGAGTTTCATAAATTAAAATATTATACTGATGATCTACAAAAAGAAATAAATCAAGATTTAAGTCAAATACAAGTAAAGAATTGGATGGCAAATTCTAAAATTGATAATGGAATAATTGAAGTAGGGGAATATGATGATTTTTATAGTACTATGATGTTAGGTGTAGTGCCACAAAGAACATGTCTTTCATATAAAGACGGAATGTATAACAGATGTTTATTAGCTTGTTTTGATAGCAATAAAAAGGTTTTATATGCTAAGATTAATGGAAGAGTGGTAGCAAGAGCAATGATAAGACTTACTAAAGGAAAATATAATAATGAAGAAAGAACAGAAACATCATTAGCTTTCATAGATTTAGAAGATATTCCAATAGACAAACCAAAAGTTTCAACTAAAGAAGAATATTTGACATTATTTTTAGAAAGACCTTATATAGCAGGAATAACAGACAAAGAAGAAAAACAAGTTAAAGAATTATTTATAAAATTATTAGAGAAAAAAGCTACAGATATGAATGCAATACTAGTATTAAGCAGTCGCTATTCAAATATAGAATTAGAAAATTATGTAGTAACAAAATATTATATGTATATATCAAAATCAAAAGCTGGATGCCAATATTTAGATAGTTTGAATGGAAGTGCAGGAATTTCTGATGAAGGGCAATATAAAGCCAATAATTTTTTGATTTGGAAACTAAAAGAATATAATAAATCAATTAAAGAAAATATATTTTAAAAATTGTGTATAAGAGGTGAAGTAAAATTCATCTCTTAATTTATTTAATAATAGGAGGAATAGAAATAGATGAGTATAGAAAAAGAAAAATCAAATTATAAACAACTATTTATGGATTATTGCAAAGACAAAATAAAAAATTTAGGTAATATAACTGTAGATGAAGAAATAATGGAAGATAGTTATATTAACGATACTAAAATATTGTATGTGTTACCAAATGTAAGAGGGTGTGAATATGTAAATGTACTAAGAGATGATGAAGGAGGTGCTATATGGGTAAGTCCAGAAGGGAACATAGTATTAGAAGCAGGTGGTATGGCCAGTGCCAATGATGATATAGTTGAATTAAAATTCACAGCAATAGACAAGGAATATTATGAGGAAATATTAAAATATTGGTCTGAATATTATTTTGATGAAATGATGGAAAGAGAAGAAATAGATAAAGCTCAAAGAAAAAAAATAGAAAAAGAATTTAAACTACCAGAACCATTTAAATATAATGTAATAAGTAGAAATGGAGGAGCAGATGTAGAAATTTATACTCCTAATATTTCAGATTTAAGAGCAACTACAACTACTATGAAAGGTACAAAACACATACAAGAGTGGTTTGACATAGATGGATTATGGCAAGTAAATATATTAGATGATAATGGTAATCTTAAAAAATATGAATATGTAACAGGATGGCAAAATGCTATTAAAATATTAGAAAATACATTAAAGAAGCTAACAAAATAGAAAATGTATAAATTTATAAAAAGGTAGGAATAGGAATGAAAGGTATAAAGAGATTAGCTGAAATGCTAGAAGGTCAAAAAGATAAATATTTAATTATTATTGTAAATCATTTAATGCTTCAAACAGAAATGAATGAAGCATTTTTAAATGAAGAAAAGAACTTAAAAGATATGGCTACATATATTAAAGATACAGCAAAGAAACAAGCAAAAAGTGGAGTAGCTGTTATAGAAGATGCAGTAGTATTCAAATGGGCTAAAGAATATTTTATGAAATCAAATAAAGAGTTAGGAATTAAAGAAACCAGATTAGATAGGGGAAAACATGGAGATGTAAGTAAAGTTGAAACTAAAGAAAACGAGGATAACTTTGGATCTATTTTTGACATTGATGATAATAACGAAAATACTAGTGATAACAGTAAAAAAGAAGATATAGAACAAATATCATTATTTGCAGCTTAATAAGGAGGAACAAATTGTGTATGTAAAAAAAGAAATAAGAGAATTTATAGAAAAGATGCCTAAAAAAGAAAAATTAACTAGAGAGTGGAAGAAATTCATACAAGAAAGTACAATAAAGCATAATTTATTAATAGAACATGGAAAAGAAGAATATGAATGCACACATTGTGGAAAATATTCATATGGAAAACTATTAAGTGATAGAAATTACAAATATCATGATATATGCAGATTTTGCGGAAAAAAATATGAAATAAAAAGAAGTAATCTAAAAAATTACTTCTTCTTATATAATGTAGCAATAGTTGATAATATTAATAATAAATTAGTTATGAGATATTTTCAAGTATATAGATATTATAATAATAGGATTAGAAGATTCACAAATAGTATTGCAGAATTTGCTAGATATGTACCTGAATATGATATTACTTTATTAAATAACAGATGTCCAAAGGGAATAAATATATATCATGATGAAGAAATAAAAAAATGGAGAGTATTTGCAGGAGAATATTATAAGCATAAAGGATATGATGCTATCTATCTTAGAGATATAGATGAAAAGAAAAAAGAAACTATTTATCAATATATACCTTTAGGTGATGCTATCAATCATTTAGAAGATGTTAGATATAACAATTTTTATAACATATTTGAAAAGGCAAAATATGAAAGTTTTGAACTCTTACTAAAATTAAAATTATATAATTTAGCATTAAATCATGCTGAATGGTTCTTTGAAAAAGGAAGTTTTGAAAAAAGGTTTGGAGTAAAAAAGAACTTTTATGATTTTATGAAGAAACACGATATATCATATGAGGAATTATATGTATTAAAACTGATTCAAAGACCTAATATAGAAATAATAAGAAGTCTTTTAAGAATATCATTTTCTAATTTAAATGATTTAGAAAAAGCAAATAACTATATAAGCTTAGTTAAACTGGCTGAATATTCAAAAACACAAAATAATTTTTCTATTCAACTTTATTTAGATTATATAGATAATTTAATGAAAATAGGAATACCACTTACTAAAAAGAAATTATTACCAGCAAATTTTTCTGAAGCACATGATATAAGTATGAAAAAAGTTAAAATTGCTGAAAATAAGTTGTTAGATGAGAAAATAAAGCAAAGATATGAAGAATTAAAAAGGAATAACTATAATGATAATAAGTTTTGTATTAGACCCGCAAAAACTTTAAATGATATGAAAGATGAATCAAATCAACAAAATAATTGCGTATATAGTAATTATAGTGAAAAATATGCTAATGGTATTACTGATATATATTTTTTAAGAACGTTAAAAAATCCAGATAAATCATTAGTAACAGTCGAAGTATTGGATGGAAAAGTAAGACAAAAATATGAAAAAAGAAATACAGCGATTAATAAAGAAGAAAAAGAGTTTTTGAATTTATGGGAAAAGAACATATTAAATGTAGCTTAATAAATGAAAGGAAAGTGATAATATATGGCTTATTTAAAGAAAAAATACAGAATATTAATGGAGAGAATAGATAAGGAATTAAGAATGCCACAAGGTTGGTATTTTTTTGTTAAGAAACAGAAAGAAAAACAAAACTTTATTATAAAAACAAAGGGAAAATGTACTTGTAGAAATTGTAATACAGAATTTGAAACAAATAAAAAAATTAATGAATATGATAAGTGTCCTAAATGCCATAATACTTATTTGATAAAACAAAGTAATTATAGTTTTCATATATTTGAAGATGTATTAGTTTTGCTTGATAGATTAGAAGATAAATGGGTAATACGATTGTTTGAGATATTTACTAGATATACAAAAAATGAAATATATCATTCTAAACCAGCAGAGTATGGAAGAATAGTTATTGATAAGGATATGAAAAATGTAATGGAATTTGCTAATGATAGGGCAGTAGGCACTATGTGGGGTGAACTATTTATTAATCACACAAAAACAGGAAAAAAGTGGAGATGGTATAATAAATATTATAGATCATTAGATACTTATGGAAAAGTATATGATAAAAACTTAGAAGAACTATTTAAAAATACAGAACTTAAATATTCTCAATTGTGGAAAATAGCAAAGGAAAATGATGAAATTGATATAAAATATCATTTATTAAATAATTTTCCTAGCACAGAATTATTAGCAAAAATGGGATTGTATAAATTAGCAGTTTGTTCTGGAGATTTTAATAAAGGCAAAAGTTTTAAAGAAAGATTTGGAGTAGACAAAAGCTATTACGAATTTATGAAAAAAAATAACATAAATAGAAATGAATTGAACATCTTAAAAATGTATAAAAAGCCTAATATTGAAAATATAAAAGTTTTAAGCAAATTTTATATCTCTGATTTAGAAAAAGTCAAAAAATATGTCTCAATTGAAAAGTTTGCAGAATATGCAAAAAATAAAAGAAATTTTGATATACAGATGTATATAGATTATTTGGGATTTTTAGAAAAACTAAAAATGGATTTGAAAGATAAAAAATATCTATTTCCAAAAAATCTGAAAGAGAAACATGATGAATATTCAAGACAAATACTTATAAAAAACAATGCAAAGGTAAATAGAGCAATAAATAGAAGATATAAACAATTAAAGCAAAATACCTATAGTAATAAAAAATATATTGTAATGCCAGCAGAAAGTTTTATATCCTTAGAAGATGAAAGTACTCAACAAAATCATTGTGTAAGAAATTATGCTGAAAAGTATGCAAAAGGGAAATGTGATATATATTTTATGAGAGAAGCGAGTACACCAAATAAATCACTTGTAACAATAGAAGTAAAAGAAAGAAAAATAGTACAAAGTAGGACAAAGAATAATGGAAATCCTAACAATAATCAAATAAGATTTTTAAATAATTGGGAAAAAGAAGTGTTAAATAAAGCTGCATAACATAGAAAGAGGAGTTTTGCTACTCCTTTTTCTATAAATATTTATATTTTTCTGATTTTTAGGTCAAATTTTCAAAAAATGATAAACATAGAAAAGTACATCAACCCCTGTATTTTTCTATGTTTATTGCTATTTTTAAGAAAATTTTTTTTGAACTTGAAAATGCTAATATAATGATATTACAATAGTAGTATAAAAAAATAGGAGGTACAAGATTATGAAAAATGTTAATTATGCTGATATGGCTAATAATTTATTAGGAGATGAATTATATTATAAATTCATTACAGAAATTGCAAAGGAAGGAAAGGGAGAAAATTTAGTTGACTTTGGAAAAGAAGTTGTAGAAAAATGTTGTTTATTAATAGTTTCATTAGGAATGTCGAATGCAATAAAAATGGATAAAGTGAAAATTTGCTTAGGAAGAGAAGTTATAGAAATATCTTGTAAAGAATTCGCAGCAAAATATGAAAAATATAGTAAAGAAATTGGAAAAAACATAGTTGAAACAATAGTATAGATTAATTAGATAAGCATATAAATGGGAAATACGCCAGGATAAAGACATGAAAAAATTTTTCGAGCGATTTGCCACCACTACACAAGTGATAATAAATGATAAAAAATTTTTATATAAGGTTATATAAGATTTAGTTTCTATATTTTGTTGATTTTTCAGTATATAGAAATTTTTATATAATGTCATATAAGGTTGCTAGTGAAAGTGTTTCAGCACACTTCACATGTGGAATGTTGTTCGGTGCTATGTCTAAAAGATACGATGAAATAGTTGAACTTACTGCTTTTGAGGATTTTATTAGTTTTGATAGAAAAGGCAAAAAGAAGGTTAAAAGAACAGAAAATCATAAAATTAAGGTAACGATAGAGGTTGACATGGTATGCGATGCAGTATAAATTCATGTTGGAAATGTCAACAATTTGTCAACGAAAAAATAAGAATGTTTGGAGATAAAACTTAGGTTGGAAGTGTTTGGAAAAGCACTTTCTTTTTTTAGGAACTTATGATAGAATGAAAATGAAATAAGGAAGGTAATTATGAAAAAAGTTTTAAAAATTGCAATTGAAGGAGCAAAAAAATATATATTGGAAATTTTAATATGTAGTTTAATATCATCATTTCTAATGATATATCTTACAAAATTTATTTCATTTGCAGTAGATGGTGTAATAATGCAAACAAGCAGTTTGCCAGAATATATTAGAAATAGTTTTTATAGTGATAACGTTAAATCTAAATTAACTGTACTTGCTATTTATATGCTTATAATTGTTGGTATAATTAGTATATCAAATTATATGAAAAGTATGTTTAATACAAAATTTAGATTAACAATGAATAAAAATTTAAAATCAAAATTATTAGAGCATACGACATATTTAGAGTATGGAGACTATATCCAATATGAAAAAAATCAAATTCTTCAAAGAGTAAGTAGTGATGCAAATTATTTTGTCGATTTTGTAACTAGCAAATATAATTTAATAGTAGATTCTATATTTATATTATTATTCTCAATGTATGAACTATTGAACATTAATATTATAGTCAGCTCAATAATAGGTATAATTATAGTTATTATATCTATTATGTCAGTTGTATATTTAAAGATAACAAAACCAATAGTTAACAAGAATATTGATTTACATGAAAACTTAATTTCAAGAACAATGAATGCAGTATATAATCCTAAAATGATAAAAATATTTAATAGAGAGCAAAAAGAAATTAATGACTTTAATATTATTAGTGATGAATATAGAAAGAATGACACAAAACTAATAGACTACTTGATTTATTATGAATTAATAGGAACAGGTATGAGAAAATTTAAAGACCCAGCAATATTTCTTATAGGAGGACTACTAATAATAAATGGAAAGATGAATATAGGTGAATTAATGATTTTAATGACATATTCAAGTAATTTACTAGAATATGTGGTACAACTTATATATATGGTTAATGACATTAATCATTTTTTAGTTCCGACTGATAGAATAAGCAAATTTTTAAAATTAGAAGAAGAACATAAAAATGAAAAACAATATGAATTAGACAATATAAGCTTAGAATTTAAAGAAGTGACAATAAAAATCAATTCAACTAAAATTTTAGACAATATTTCATTTAAAATTGAAAAAGGAGAAACTATTTATTTAGTGGGGAATAATGGAAGTGGAAAAAGTATTTTAGTAAAAACGCTACTTGGATTTATACCTTATGATGGACAAATATTATTAGGTGGAATAGATATAAAAGAATTAAATAGAAATACAATTAGAAATTACATAGGAGTGGTTTTTCAAGAACCGTTTATATTTTCAGATACAATAAAAAACAATATTGATGTGTTAGAAGATTATAAAAATTTAGAAAAAATAAAGAATATTGCTAAAATATGCGAATTAGATGAAGAAATTGAGAAATTTCCAAATCAATATAATGAAATTTTAGGAGAAAGAGGAATTAACTTAAGTGGTGGTCAAAAACAAAGAATAGCTATTGCAAGAACATTATTGCAAAATAAAGAAATAATAGTTTTTGACGATGTATTAAGCAAGGTAGATAATATAACAAAGGATAAAATAAAAAATAATCTAAGAAAGAATAATAAAGATATGATAGCAATATATATTACACAAGATTTATCTAAAATACCAAGTAATGCGACTGTATTCTTTATAGATAATAAAAAAATAATAATAGATAAACAAGAAAATCTAATAAATCAAAATAAAAATTATTATAGATTAATTGATATATGCAAAAATATGGTAGGAGAAATAGATGAATAAATTTAAAGATATGTTTCATTATGGAAATTTTGAAAAGAAAATTATAATTACAATTATAGAATATATTTTATCATCAATAATATGGATAGTAATAAATCAATTTATGACTTATTCTTTATTTGATAATGCTATTGCCAAAGAAAATATAAAATTAGTTATGTTTTTAACAATATTAATGATTATAAAAATTATTATAAATATAGCAGAAGGGATATTTAATTGCAAGTTAAGACATCATCTACAAAGGGATTTTTCAAATTATGCTAGAAAAGATATTTTTAATAAATTAATAAGGTCAAAAATACAGTTTTTTGATAAAAGTAATTCAGGAGAATTGTTTGAATTAGAAATGAATGATTCTAATAATCTATCTGCATTTTTTACACAAAACGGAAATCAGCTAATAGGATTTACAGTTAGAGCATTAACAAATGTTGTAATATTGTTGTTTATAAATATAAAATTAAGTTTATTATTAATAGCTATGTACTTAATTGGATATATTGCTTTAATAGTATCAAATAAAAAAACAATATATCTAATGAAAGAAATAAGGAATTTAAATATTTTAATTACAAAGTGGATAACAGAGCAAGTAAATGGATTTGAGAATATAAAATCATTAAGGGTAGAAAAAAACAGATTAAGCAAAATGAAAGAATTGATAAAAAAATATAATAATGAATCTTATAATTTAGACAAGGTCGTAAGAAAGTATACTTTAACATATAATATCTTTTCATTACTTGCTACAGTTGTTGTCGTGTATATTGGAGGAATTGATATATTAACGGGTATTATTACTTATGGAAGTTTAATGATATTTATTAATGCTACTTCAGAAATTAAAAGGCATTTTGATGTAGCAATAGGTTATATTGATAGAGTAAATAAATCTTATGTATCATTTGCAAAAATGTTAAAATTTGATGCTGAGTTCGAAGAAGAGGAAGATGATGGAAACATCAAATTATCAAAAATTGAGAATATAGAAATAAAAAATGTAAATTTCTCATATAATGGAGAAAAACAAATTTTAAAAGATATAAATTTAACAGTTGGAGAGCAAGAAAAAATTGCAATTATAGGAAGAACTGGATCAGGAAAGACGACATTAGTAAATTTGTTATGCAGATTTTATAATTTAGAAGATGGAGAAATAACAATAAATGGAATAGACTATAAACAATACAAAATGAAAGATTTAAGAGAGCAAATTGGTTATGTATTACAAGATGTTGTTATTTTTGAAGGAAATGTTTATCAAAATATAAATTATGCAAATAAAGAAATTGAAAACAAAGAAATAGAAGACATTTGCAAGAGATTAAATTTACATGATAAAATTATGAGTCTTGAAAATGGATATGAAACAAATTTAAACAAGAATAAGGATTTATTATCACAAGGAGAAAAGCAAATGATAAATTTTGCTAGAATTCTAATAGAAAATCCAAGTATGATAATTTTAGACGAAGTAACATCGTCATTGAGCTATGAAAATGAAGAACTTATAAAAAATGCTATAAATGAAATAATGAAAGGAAGAATCAGTTTTATAATAGCACATAGATTATCTACAATTAAAAACTGTGATAAAATTCTACTTATGGAAAATGGGAAAATAATAGAGGAAGGAAATCATAATGAACTAATGAAAAAACATGGAAAATATTATGACTTAGTTAGTGCTTAATAAATTCTCAAATTAATTCTAATGTGCTTTATAAAAACAAGTCTAGGTTAAAATGAATGTGCTATCGCACAGCCTTGACTAAATTTTAAAAGCACATTATTTTTTCGGCTAAGAGGATTTAAGGATAAGTATATTTAAATAAGTAGACATAAATGCATATAAAATCCAAAATACCTCATTAAAAATGAGGGCAGGGAAGCGAGTGTGTACACATCACCTATACACATTGAATGACAAGCCTTCAAGAGTTAATAAAAGAACAAAAATTTAAAGCAGATTTGATGCAGAAATTCACCAAATGAATGGGTAAAAAATGCTCTTGAGAGTGCGAAATTTCACTAAATGAATAAAAAACATTTCCTAAAAACATTTAGAAAGACAAGCTTTCTAATACTCTGTTAAGACGAAAATATTGCAGATAATATTTAGAGTGCATACACTTCGGTGTATTTTTTATCAAAAAGTATTAAAAAATAGGCATCAGGATAAAGACATGAAAAATTTTTCTAATGTCTATATCCATTGTCTTACTTGGATTTAGAGACTGTTGAAGTATCAAAATTACGTAGTATTTTGAATATTTCAACAGTCTCTTTTTCTACGTTTCTTGAAATGTCTTTTCTAATTCTTTTTAAGCTCTTATTTTTAACTTTTTTGACTTCATTCAATATTGTTAAGCAGAATTTTTTTATGATTTGTAAATTAAATAATGCCTTTTTATTCATTGTTGTATTATTATCACTTTTAAAAGCAAAATCCATTTGCCAATGTAATTTATTTTCTACATTCCAATGTTTTCTTATTGTATTAGAAAATATATCAATATTTAACAATAAGCTTGATATATAGTAGCGCTTTTCTTTTGTTTTAGTTCCATCTGCTTTTTCGATAGTTTTCTTTACTAATCCTATACTCTTTAACCCTTCCCATAACTCTTTTTCTTCATACCAATTTATTTTTTCTGTTTGATAATATTCATACGTAATTATTGCACTATGATTTTTTTCTCTTGTTAATTGATAACTACCTTCATATCCAGATTGTATTATCATTAATCTATCTTCGTCAAAATAATCCTGTACATCTGTATAAAAATTTCCTTGATTTGCTTTTAATGTTACACAATAGTCACCACCATTTGATATTACAGCTTTTACATTTGCTTTTTGTGTATTTAATGCATCCCATGTACATATTACATTTGTTAAATCTAATCTTTTTATTACTTCTGGTATTGCTGTTATTTCATTTGTTTTTTCTTCTATCATCTCTTGTTCTATGCACATTTGTAATTTATCTGAATAGACATTTAAAACATTTAAAGGCTTTGTTTCTTCCGATATATATCCTTTATTTCTAGCACTTCCTTTATCAACTTTTCCATCAAATGATAATATATCTTTGAAAAATTTGTCTTCCATAAATTGAATGTCTTTTACAAATTCTACAAATATTTTATTTAACTCTTGACAATCTATTAAACTTATGACTCTTTCATAAGTTTTTGCTGATGGTATTCCACCTGTTAACTTTAAAAATTTGCGTAAAAATTTTTTTTCATCTTTTGCATAGTCTTCAATTTCTTCCCATTCATTACAATCTGCTAAGACTACTAATATTACAACCATAACAATATCCCAGATTTTATACACTATTTTTCCTTTTTGTCTTTCATCTTTTAACATCTTTGATTTTTCCTTTAGCTCTTTTAATTTTGATATTTCTATTTCTTTAATTTCCATTTTTTCTTTAGCTCCATTTCAAAGATATTATATCGTAATTTTTATATATTGAAAACTATTTTTGCTTTATTTTTATATTGTTTTCAGACTTTTTAAATTTTTTTCATGTCTTTATCCTGGAAATAAGCTGATTTCACTTGATTAAATTGACATAATATGGTATAATTAAAGAGTGTCAAACGCAATATTTTGTAGGAGAAATTTAGAATGAGTAATGAAATAACTGTAAAATTAAAATGTAGTATAAAAGAATTTTGCAATATTATCGAAAGCAAAGGGTTTGAAATAGTAGATAGATTCTTACTGGATGATACTTATTTTATACCTAAAGATATAGATATTCATAAATTAACGCCAAGAGAAATATTAAAACATTCCATTTTAATAAGAGATATTACTCAATATATGTCAGATAAACACAAAGTATTTAAAATGACCTATAAGAAAAAGAATATAGCAAGTAATGGAGATATTATTAGCCAACAGAATATTGATTGTGATATTAGTAATATAAATGATGGCAAAAAATTTTTAAATGCTATAGGGTATAAAGAAATAATGAATATTAAAGAAAACAACATTGTTTATGGAAAAGAAGGATTAAATATTGCATTAAAAGATATAGAAGATGGAGAAAAACTAATTGAAATCGAAACAGTAGAAACTAATGAAGATTTGAATACAGTAGAGAAATTAAAAGAAAAGCTAAATGAATTAAAACTTCCATTGGATACTAAAGATTATTTTATAAAAAAAGCTGAAATGAAACTTAAACAAATTTCAGAGGATGGTGTATAATATGTCAAATGTCAATTTAAACTTGTATAAGATTTTTTGTAAAGTTGTCGAATCAAAAAGTTTATCTGATGCATCTGAAAAATTAGATGTGTCTGTTCCTAATATAAGTACTCAAATATCAAACTTAGAAAATCAGTTAGGACTAAAACTATTTAATAGAGAACCAAAAGGACTTAAAATAACAGAAGATGGAAAAGAATTATATGAAATAGTAAGTAAGTCAATCTCTAGTTTCGATTTTGCAGAAAAGATGGCTCAAGATAAGAATAATATAGAGACTGGAAATATAACAATAGGTTGTCCATCTCATTTTACAACATATTTTTTAATGGATAAAATTGAAAAAGTAAAGAGACAGTATCCAAAAATAAATATAAAAGTAGTATGTGAAGCCGATACTAATAAAATGCTTGAATTATTACAAGAACATAAGATGGACTTTGCTATAATAGATAGTGATCTGGATAGAATTAATGTAGTTGTTGAAGAAATATTAAAAATAGAAAACATATTTGTTTCAAAAGCTCCATTAATAATTCAAGATATAAAAGAAATACAAGATTTAAATTGTATATTAAATCTTGAAAATACAAAGACAACTCAATGCTTAAAGGAAACATTAAGAGAGTATAATGTTGATATAAAAAGCAACATGATGTCTGATGCTACAGAAGTAAGAGTAGATGCAGTTAAAAGAAACATGGGAATAGCATATGTTATTAAAAAGTCAGTAAAAAGAGAATTAGAAGCTAAAGAACTGTATGAAGTAGAATTGCCAATAAAATTGCCAAGTGTAAAATTAAACTTAATATACTTAAAAGGCGAACTTTCAAAAGTGTCAAAATCATTTATTAAAAACTATTTAAGAAATAAAGAATAATAAAAACGTAAAATTATGTTAATTAAAATAAAACTATTCTTAATAAAAAAAGAATAGTTTTTTTGTGTTACTTCACATATAATGTTATTGTATAAAAATATATATGAAATGAGGATATATATATGTATAGTAAAAATAAAGTATGTTGGAAAATAACAACTAAATGTAATCAAGGATGTAAATATTGCTTTGGATTCAATAATATAGCAGATTTATCCTTTGAAGAAAATGAGAAGGTATTAAATAATCTAATTAACAATGGATTAACACATTTAACATGGACTGGTGGAGAGGCAGTATTATATTCAAGAATTAATGAATTAATGAAATTATCAAAGGAAAAAGGAATAATCAATAAACTTGTTACCAATGGTATTTTTATTGCTGAAAATGATACAGAATATGTTGAAGATATTTTAAACAACTTAGATGAAATTAATTTATCTATTGACTCTACTGATAACAATATAAATGTTTTATTAGGAAAAAAGAATAATCATTTAGAAATTATAAAAAAAGTATTAGAGAAAACTAAAAACAAAAAAATTAAAGTAGGAATAAATACTGTAATTACTAATAAAAGTATAGAGAAATTAGAAGAATTAGGAGAATTTTTAAATAATTATAAAATAGAAAAATGGAAATTTTTAAAATTTATGCCTATAAGAGAAAGAGCATTAGAAAATAAAGATTTATTTGGAGTAACTGAAGCTGAATTGGAAAGCAAAGTTAATCAACTAAGAAAGTATGAAAATATAAAAGTTGTCCAATATAAAAAACAATCTGAATTTGAAAAGAGTTTAGTAGTTCTTCCAAATGCAGATATTATCCAAACACAAAATGGAAAAGATAATTATTTAGGAAATGCATTAGAGCAAGAAGTCATCGACTTTGAAAGAATAAGTGGAAAGAATAAAATTAGGACTATAATTGCTCATAATAATGAAGAAATTAGAAATACAATAGTAGATTCAATAAAGAAATTGGGATTTGCTGATGTAGTTGCTACAGCTACAAATGGAATAGAAACATATAATAAGATTATTGACTTGAAACCTGAAATGGTATTTGCTAAATTTGAAATGGAAGATATGAATGGATTTGAGATAGTAAAGAAGTCAAAAGAAAAATTAGATAGCGATATTCCAGTATTCAATATATTTGCAGAGGAAATGCCTAAAAATGAAATTGAAAAAATTTATAATATTGCAGGTCGAAAATTTAATGCAATAATATCTGAAGAACAATATCAATTTGAAGTACCATTTATTTTGGAACAATATAAAGAATATAAAGAGTATAAAAAAAGCAAAGAACAATAAAAATAATAAAAAATCAAGAAATATTTTAAAATCTAAAAAAATATTTCTTGATTTTTTTGTATGTGTAGATAACCAACAAAGACATCTAAAAATCTTCCAGGCGATATATTTTTTCCTTGTTCAAATTGCATTACAATAGGATGATTTTGTAATATATGCCTTTTTCTATTTAATGGTTTCAATGATGTTCTAAGTGAAGAACGAATTGCTTCTTCGTCCATATCTTTATGATGATATGAGAGTATTTCAAATAAAGATTTTAAATCATGTATTAAATATGTAAAATGATAACATTCGGTAATTGCTTCTATCATAAGATCAGTACAAGGAGAGTTTATAACAAATCCTAATTCTCGTAATAGTAAGTTCATTTCATTTTCATTAAAATCATCATATTTATATTTTTCGTTCATTTGACTAATTGTATTATATAAATTTCGTAGTTTAACAGGTTTTTTAAAAAATTTATAGATTTTAGATACATTAACGAAAGTAACCTGTTCTTCAGCTGAGTTAGCAGTCAAAAGTATATTAGAATTATTTCCTTCATTATAAGTTATAGATAATCTATCAATTATTTCGGTTGAATTTATATCATTGAAGTGTGAATCTAAAATAAATATATTCGGTTTTGTTTTCAAATAAGTAGATAATGCTTGATCTCCGCTATTTACAGTTTTAATTTTTAAATCACGACACTTTGATAAATACCTACAATATTTATTCGCTTCTGCAACATTTTCTTCAGCGACAAGAACTTTTATCATTTACTTTAGACACCCCCAAAAAAACAAAAAATAATTAAATTCACCAATATTATATCACTAAAATTATGTAAACACAATACAAAAATGGAAAAATATTACAAAGAAATCAAATAAAGTGTCCCGTTTATCGCCGTTTTCAACACTGATTGTGGAAATCAAAATATAATGCAGCTAACTTAATCAAAGTCTGAAAAGGAGACACTACAAAAGATTTTATAAAAACAGAGGAAAATTACAAAAAATATTTTGGACTTTGATGAGTAAAAAATATCCCCCAAAAGATTAAGAAAGCTCCTTTTAGAAATTGTTAAGTCAATTTTCTTTAAGGAGTCTTTATATGTTAGAGAATTTTGCTAATGTTAGCAGCTATAATAAATTTAATAGAATAACATATTTTCTAACAAAATTATCATGTTTGTTTTCAAAAATTAGGTATGCGTGTTTTCCATGTGTACTTAATTTTTTTTTAGATACAAATGAAAGACACTGTCGTGATCCGCCGAGTTCATTTCAAAAAAATGAAATGAATAGGAGGAAAGAGAAGTGCGATACGAAGTAGATAGTTATACTTTGGAATATGTGGAGGATGAGGATAAATATTATATATCTTTTAGAGATAGTGTAGAACAGGATTGTAGAATTGAAATTGATAAAGATATATTTGATACTTATACCAATTCTAAAAAAGCATATATAAAAATAAAAAATGAAACAAGTAGACATTTAGAACAATCAGACTTAACAGAAGAGGATATGTATAAAAGAGCATTTGAACCAGTTGAAAGTGTAGAGGAAACTGTTATAAAAAATATAGAAAAAGAAAAAGTAAATGAAGCATTGAAAGACCTGACAAGTACACAATTTAGAAGAATAGATTTACATATTGTAAATGAGATTACAATAAGAGATGTGGCTAAACTAGAAAAGGTACAAAAAAGTCAGATACAAAAAAGTCTCGAACTAGGATTAAAAAAAATAAAAAAATTTTTTGAAGAATAGGGGAGTACAAAACGGCATTTTGTGAGCAAATAAGTGAAGGGGTAAAAACTCTTTCACTTATTTCGTTTTTTGAGAGATAAATTGCACATTGAAAATTAAATAACATTCATTAAATAAATCCTTTATTAAGAGCTAGTTTTATATAGAAGCAGAACTATATAAACTTAAATATTGGATAGCAACCAATAAGGCGATAACTAATAAAGGCAAATAATAATACTCTTGTTTAGTCATAGAACGAGCGTTAAGAGCGTCCCAAGCCATGAAAACAAGTCTGAGTTCAGATAGGTGAGATTCCTGAGGAGTAATGTAGCTGATTACCATTTAATGAATTAAAATAAAGCAGATTATATTTAACATAATAAAGAAAAATGGAGGAATATATATTGATGAAAGTATTATGGATTATTATCTTTTTTACATCATTATTAATTGCAGTGATGATGTATTTAGTTATATTAGGAGGAAATATAAGTAAATCAAATGAAGAAATACGAAAAGAAGATGAAGAACAAATAAATTATCTAAAGAATCATAAGAATAAAAAATAAACCAATTATAACGGAGGAATAATAAAATGGAGAGAATTTTTATAGATAGAGAATGGTGTATAGCTTATGTAGTATTAGCATTAGATAGTATTTATAATAGTGCTAATAAAGAAAGAACACTTAATGATTTTATTGAAGAAATTAAGACAATGTTTAATGTTCATCAAGATGAAACCATATTATTGAAAATAGCAGAAGAAATTATAGCCAATAAAGAAAAACTTTTGATAACTGTAAATATGAAAGAAAAATAATCAAGAACTCTTTCCTTCATTTCAAATGAAAAAATATGTTAGATATTATTTCAATGATTATATATTTATAATTTTTATGATATTGTTGTGTATTATTATGAGAATTTGACTATTAAAAAAATATTTGTCAAGTGTGCAAATCCAAAAAAATTAGTGGATTTGCACCTTTGTTTTTACAAAAGAAGATATGCTAAATTTATTACATAGAATATCACGAGAGGGGTTAGAAAAGTATGTCTTTTTTGCAATATCAAAAAGAAAGTCCAGAATTCCTTAATAATTATCTAAAATACAAAAGATATATAGATTTTGGTGCACAGACAACTATTGATGAAGCTTTTTACGATTTAAGATGTTTGTTTAGATATATTAAATTATATTTAAATGATAGAAACAGATTAAATACTATAAGTAAAGAAGAGTTTAGAAATATAGAAATAACAGATGTAACAATAGAAGATTTAGAAAAAATGAATCAAAATGATCTGAGCAATTATTTGTTTTTTTTGGATAATACATTAGAAAATATTAGTAAAACAAGGAATAGAAAATTAGCTTCAATGAAAAGACTTTATGAATATTTAGAAACTAACAATCTAATTAATGTAAATCCAACAAAGTGGATGGAATCTGCAACAATAGAAAAAAGACAACCTAAATATTTAGATTTAAACGAAAGCAAACGATTACTCGCAAATACTATAAGTTCCGATTGTAGATATAAAATAAGAAATTATGCAATAACATGTGTATTTTTAAATTGTGGCTTAAGACTTTCAGAATTAGTAGGAATTAATTTGTCTGACTTAAAAATAGATAATAGCGAACAAACATTAAAGGTTACTGGAAAAGGAAATAAGCAAAGAATTATATATCTTAATAGTGCTGTTTGCGAAGCTATAAACGCTTATATAAAAATACGTCCAAAACTAGATAAAAGCAATAAGGACTATAATGCATTATTTCTTAGTTCAAGAGGAAAAAGAATTTCTAAAAGATCTGTTCAAAATATTATCAAATCTGAACTAGTAGAATTAGTTGAAGCTGAAGGAAAAGAAAGCAAAAAATATCATACACATACTTTAAGACATACTGGTGCAACACTTCTTTACAATGAAGCTAATGCAAATATATTTGTACTAAAGATAATACTAGGCCATGAATCTTTAGATGCAACACAAGTCTATACACATGTTTCTGATAAGAAACTAAAAGAATTAATGCAAAATTTTAATATTTTAGATAGGAAGGAATAATATACTATGAGTGAAATAAAAACACCTAAATTTGTTGAGGATTTTGCAAATTACCTTGTTGCAATTAGAAATCTATCACAAGTATATATAAAAAATATGACTGTTACAATAGAACAGTTTTTAGAATTTATTAATGTTCATAAATTTAAGAATAAATATAATACTATAGAAGATATTACCTTAAATGAAATTAGAAGTCTAAATAATAGTGATATTTATAGTTTTATATTCTTTTTAGCAGAATCACATTATCAGAATAATTCAAGAGTTATAAAAATTGAACATTTAAAAACATTCTTTGATTACCTTTTTAACATAAAACATACTATTTTTAAAGAACCATTTAAAAAAATTAATAGTGAAAGAAAACTTGAGAAAAAGTTACCTAATTATTTATCATTAGATGAAGCTAAACGACTTATTAATCTTTATGAAAATAGTACAGATGAAATTGAAATTAGAGATAATGCAATGCTTCATATATTCTTAAATTGTGGTTTACGACTCTCTGAAATCAAAAATCTAAATATTGAAGATATAAATTTAGATGATAATAAATTCACTATTATTGGTAAAGGTAACAAAGAAAGAACTAATTATTTAAATAAAAAAACAAAAGATGCTCTTATTAAATACTTGAAAATAAGAGATAATTCACATGATAATAATAAAAAACACAATAATGCTCTATTTCTTACATTCTACGGATATAGGATGAGTCAATTTACAATAAATAAAATTGTAAAAAGAGCATATAGAAAAGCAGAACTTGATGAAAATGTATATACAGTTCATACATTAAGACATACCTGCGCAACTCTTCTTTATAGGTCTGGAGTAAATATTAAAACTATCCAGGAATTGTTAGGTCATGTTCATATTGATACAACTGAAATTTATACTCATTTAGACAATCAAGAAGTTAAAGATGTCATGTTTGAGCATCCATTAGCACAATTTAAAATGGAAGATGCTCTTGCTTATTGTGCTTAAATACGATATAATAAGGAGGAACTCATGAAAGATTTAGAAGTGAAATTCGATACTAATAATATTCATTCTGTAGAGTTAAATCTATTGGATGGACAAGTCGAAATAATTTTGAGAGCTTTAGAGTTATATGCCTATAATTTGGATTATATGTTAAATAGTAACGACACTGCTAATGACATAGGACAAGAAAAAAAAGCTTTATTAAAATATACTTATGAACAAGTATTAGCAACTCAAGCTGAACAAGTTCAAAGTAAGAGTAACAACATAGATAACATACCAGAAATAGGTAAATTAATAATAAAGGAAGGTATGAAAAATAACGGATTATGTGTTCAATTAAATGCTGGATAATATTTACTTTATTCAGGAAAAATGGGAGAGTAGGAGAGAGGGGCTGTTTTGAAAAATTAGAAATTTAAAAAGAGTTTTAAAAAAATAACAAATTTAATTTCAAAACGAGTTTTGTAACTTCACCAAAATCTATATAATAATTTTATAAAACAAAATCATAAAAATTAAAATATCTAAATTAGTATAAAAAAATTTTTTGTTAAAATAAATCAAAAATAATTTTGTGCAAAGTTAAATTTATAAATTTTATTATTTACATTTATAAATAAATTTACAATAAATATTTTTGTACACAATTTATAAATTGCTAATTAAAAATTCATTATACTAGTTATAAAAATATTTTAATTACTAAACACTTTAAAATCGTTTTTAAGGCATTTTTATATTAAGGTTAATAAGTTAATCATTTATGATTAGTTACTCAATAATATGAATTACACATAATTTTATATTAATAATGTAAAAATACTGATTTTAATAGACTACAAGAAAATTACAAAAAAGTGCCAAAAAAGTAACGCACGAGAATCGATTTTAGGCCGTTTTTATTTTTAAGACATATAGTTTGTTGTCTGTAAAATAGGCTAAATACGGTTGATATAAAGGTTTTGCAAATTTTGATAAAAAAATAAAAGAATTATATAGAAAAAATATTTAGATATAAATAAAAAGTTATAACTATAAGTATTAACACATTAGAATTAGATTTAAGACAATTTATTAAAGAAATAATATAAGTTATTAAATAATAAGATATAAAGTGTAAGAACAGCTAGATATAGCAATATATAGCAATAGATAGTAGGACACCTGTAGAGGCAGTCCATATATTTTACCCCTATGCCTTTTTGCACAAAACTTTGATTTTGTGCAATGTTATCAATCCGGAAATAAAGAAAAAGGACTACTTGTCCTCTCTCTTCTCTACTTCTTTTTTATTTAATATCTTTATTAATATTATAAAATTTATTATTGGTAATATTAAAAAATCAAATATTATAAATACATCAGCTAAATGTTTTGACATATTCATTCCTCCTATCTAAACACAACTTTATTATTTTTTATGAAATAATAAAATATTGTTTGATTTATTACTTGTGTTGCTGATTTTTCATCAAATAGTATTTTGTAGCCACCTTGTAATAAATTTTTTATTTTTCTTTTATAAGTTTTAGTTAAATCTTTTAATGGAAATCCATTTTGAACTGCATACAATATGGCAAACAATGTTTTATCATCATAATCAGATAAACTATATACATATTCATTCAAATATATATTCGGAAATTTATCTCCAAACTTAAAGAATTTTATATCAGTTATAGGAAAATCATCAAAACTTCGTGATACCTCTACCCTAGTCAAATCTCCTAATATATTTAATTTACTTTCAATTTTCTTATTATATATTTTAATTCTAGCCTCATCTTTTCCAATATAGATAGTTTTATCATCATATCCTTTAGAAAATATTTTCATTTGTTTACGACCTGAAAAATCAACATTCAAATCTAATATATTTACTTTTAAATCCATCGCTAAATCTAAACTTTTTAGAAACCACTTTCCTGACAAACCCAAAATGTATAACAAGATATTATTATCTTTCAATTTATTAGGGTTAAATTCAATAGTAAAATTGTAAAACTCATTCTTTTCATCTCTCTTCTCAGTATTATGTAAGAAACCAAACCAAAAACTTTGACCTTCTTCAATTTCTATTACATAGTTATAGAAAAAGTTATTTATCTTTGGACTTGTATATTCCTGTTTGATATAATCTTTCCAGACTAACTTTAATCTGAATTCAAGTTCTGAGAATGTAGAAAAAGACATATAAGTTTTCAATCTTAACATATCAACAGAATAAAAAATGTTGTTATGTTCTATCTTTTTATTATACATTTTCATACCTCATTTCTAATAGTCAGACAAGGTCAAAAAACAGCACTTTTCAAAAATAAAATGTAAACTAGTTTCAAAGCCTTGCGACTGTAAATAAAAATACTACTTTTTTTCAAAAATAATGTAAAAAAAGGTGCCAAATATGACCATAAACCCCGCTTGTTAGATATACGGGGTCAACTTTTTTTATTTTTTCTATTTTTTAGTTGTTTAGGGGGACTATTCCCCCTCCTGTAATAGAAAACAATAAGACATTCTAGTTCGTTCCTCACAAGAATATCTAATTGAATCTAATCACACCCCCCTGCATATCAGAGCTACTCTTCGCTAGTATTATTCATTAAAGAACTTTTTATTTTATTTAGCACTAAATTGTATACTCTACTATAAATTAGATAAGCTACAAAATAACCAAACAAAAGAACGAAGGTGTTTTTTATCAATAAAAATGATATTACATATGTTATTAATGTTAAAAACCATATTGTTAACATTCTATTTTCTTGATTTTCCATAAATTCTACTAATTTCTTCTTTTTACATTCTTTCATTTCCTATTACCCCCACATCTAAAGATTTCTCTACTTTATCGTACAATTGGTTAACGAAAAAGACATCATCTTCACAACTCTGTTCTGTATATCTTTGCCCCAGAACTCTCAATCCTGTTAATATATAGCCTATTTCTTCATCTGATAATAGATGTATTATTCTATCTTTACTCATTATTCTTATTTCCTCCTAAATCTTTTATTAAATCTACAAGTACACTTTCCTTACTTCTAGATTTTCCTAATTCTTTCATAATTTGTTCAGTATTATATGCTTGTCTTATATTATCGTATGCTACATAACTAATGCGACGATGTACTTTTCTTTTTCTTGTGCCTTTATCCATTTTTTCCCCATTAGCTATATATTCTACTGTTTTATAATAACTGTTTATTACTAATCTACCTGAAAAGATAGACTTACATTCAATTACATAGTTAGTTTGTTCTCTTAATTTTTTATCAATTCTAGTGAAAACTTGAGAACTTCCCAATATTTGTTTATGTAATTTTCTTTGTTGAGAAACATAATCTAATAAATTTGCTGGAGCATCTTGCCATTTTGTACTTTCAAAGGTCAAATGTATTTCATCAAATCCGAATATAACGCCATCATTTACACGTTTTTTATAAACTATCCTATTATTATCATCTAAACACATAAAAACGTGCCTTTGACCCCATTTAATTCGTTTGTCATATTCTTTTTGTGTTATTTCATATACATTTATATTTTCTGTATTTAATAAATCTTTCCAACTGTTAATATCTCCATCTCTTTTGCTAAAATCAAAATTAGTTAAGATTTTAACATTTGGGTATCTTTTTTTAATATTTAATAAATAACGAACTATTGAGAGTGTTTTTCCAGAACCACCTAAACCACAAAATGACCAAAAGCCATAACCTCTAAATACTTTTTTATCACTTCTATATATATCTCTTATGAAAAGTGGCAATGCCTTAAAGAAATTTATTATTAAATTATGAATAAATCCGAATGTAATTACATCTAAGATTATAAATACTACTATTATTAAAAATATTATTATATTATACATTTGCACTTGCAATCCTTTCCGGCTGCCGACATAAAGTCGGACAGCCATAAAATGAATTGAATAATCAAAGTGAAAGACCAATTTTACTAGCAATAATTTGAAATATACGAAATCCTACTGTAAATCCTATACACATAGTTACACAGATTACTCCTTCTAATACTGGTAAATATAAATTGAAGCCCATTACAGTTCGAAGAATTTGAGGGAGAGCAGTTATGATGTAGGCTGGTGTTTCTAAAGTAGGAAATAAAGAAACTACAAAAAATAAAATACTATCTAAACCTTGTAATAATAAATAAATTATCATTTGTCATTCCCCCTATCAAAAAAACTTGTTTGTCCATCAATAACATTACTATTTCCTTCTGTTTCTCCATATCTAAGAACATATTTAACAATATATACTACACCTAGACAGTAAACTATAAATGTTAAGAAACTACGAATTGTCATTCTGTATGGCTCATATGCTTCTAATACTCCTGTGAAATTAATATCTGGTGTAGTAAAATGAATTATTCCTAAATCAAATGACCAACCTTGGAATTTTATGTTTAAGAAATCTTCGTTATATACTATATCTTTGGCTTTTTCTAGCTCATCTGAGAAGAAACCTATAAATGGTAAATGATTTTTGAAGGTATCTCCTAACTCTCTATAATCTTGTTTTATTGCATTCCATTGTTCTTCTGTTGGAACAAAAATATGTATAAAGAAATCCCACAAAGATTTAAAGAAGTTTCCTAACCAACTAAAAATATCTCCAATTCCATTTATAATATCAACAAACCACTGTACTAGACCTGAGAAACCATCTTTAATAGCTTGACCTATTTCTTTGAAGAAATTACCTATTGTTTCTCCAAAAGAATTTAAAGTATCAGTTAAGCCTTGCCAAAAACCTTTAAAAAAATTCCCTACATTTGTAGCAAGTTCTTTGATTTTATCAGGTATAGAACTAACAGCGTTCCAAATATTATTAAGAATGCCGGTATTATCATTTCCACTATCTGGATTATTAGGGTCGGTAGCTCCTCCACCTTGCCCACCTCCATCGGTTCCACCATCGGGATTGGAAGAGGAGCTCCTTGAAAAAGTATTTCATCTGTTATTTCATAAAGACCATTACCCAAATAATTAGCAACAGGTATATCTTGAGTACTATAATAACATTTATAATTAGGGTTTAAAGTTGTAGTACTAAAACTATTACTATATACAAAACCTTTTCCAGAACTATCTGAATAATATTCATATTTTTTTATTGCACCAGGAAATTTATTATCATTTAAAAAAGCATAAGCTAAACCATTATCAGAAACTAAAGTACCTTTTGTATTATCAAATGTATAATAATCTATACGATATACAGTAGGAGATAAATCATACTTAAACATTAGAAAATCTGGATTGCCATCGGTAGGTATACTTTCAAAACTCAATATTTCTCCGTTACTCATTTCAAATTCCATAGTAGCTTTTGAATTTGTCATCATTCCTAATAAAATAATAAAGAATATACCTAATATTAAAAATATCTTATTTTTTAATTTCATAATTATTTTTTTCCTTTCATAAAATATAAAAAAAGACTTAGGCTAAAAACTAGCCAATAGCCTTCTTCTTCATATACTCTTATAATTATAAGAATGTATATATTATTCTTTTTATTAATGCGATACCTATAAATGTACCCATAATTCCTATACCAATAGGTACTAATGTTGTTAAACCACTGTTTATTGCATTAGTTACTGGGCTTACAGTATCAGCAGTAATTGTAAAATTTGGTACTGCTTCTTTCATTAAAAAACCTCCTAACATATTAAAATTTTAATATATTAATTTATGTACATAAAAGTTAATAACTTTTTAATAACTTTTTAATAACTTATGAAATTATCTAATACCTTCCATAAGATATAACATACTAGTATAACAACTATTAGGGCTACTAGAAACAAACTAGAATTAGCTATTACACCAGTATTATATGCTATTTCATCTATTCTATTATTAGCTACTGTGCTAATTGTATTATTCAATTCATTTTCATTCATATGTTTATTCCTCGATATCAATTGGTAATACTTTCGCATTTCCATTGTATAATTCTACTTTACATACTAATATAATTTTAGAATATACTTCTAATTCACTCAATTTGTGATATAAAGTATTATTTGTTATAGGAAATTTTAATCTTCTTTCAGCTACATCTCCTGTTTCTAATGGTTCATCAATTTTTACTACATATGATGGCTCATATTTTACTACTTGTCCTTTATCGTTTGTAAACTCTCCACCTTCTCTTTTGCTTACTCCTTTGAACACACATTCAAGATTAAATAAATTTTTCATATTTTCCTCCTATTCTTCAATACAAATTTCTAACAAATATTCATAAAAAGAATCTAATACATCTTTTACTTTGCAATTGTATTCATAATCTTTTTTATATTTCATAAAAGATTCTTCATTTTCTGCTTTTACCATTAAAGATGAATTTTCTACAATTTTATCAGTATAAAATGTAAATCTCTCTAAAATTATTGTTCTTAAAATGTCTAAGTCTTCATTATCAAAGTATTTTGTTATATCTTTTTCCATTTAGACTTCCTCCCTTCCTGACTAAGGTGTTCTAGGAGCTGTCAGGTAGCTCCCAGAAGAATATTTCCTGACAAGTATGTCATTAAGGATATCATAGCAAAAACTGACAAGTATGTCAAGGACATTTATAAAAATTCATAATAAAATAAGAATGGTGATAAGTATGTTAAAAGAAGAAAGAGAAAAAAAAGGCTATACACAAGAAAAACTGGCAGAAATGTCAGGAATAGACCCAAGAACAATATTAAGAATAGAAAAAGGAGAAAATGTGCCTAAAATAACAACATATTCAAGAATAATAGTAGCTTTAGGATTAACAAACGAAGAAATAGGAGAAAATATAAGAAAAATTGCACTAGTAAAAGAAAGGGAAGATAAAAAATGACAGATGAAATAAATTGTATATTTTTTAATGATTTTAAATGTGATTTAGGTAATGATACAGAAGAATGTATAAAAGGAATTTGTAAAGACAAAGTTAAAATAAATGAAAAAAATAAGTAGCGATTAAGCTACTTATAAACCATATCCCATAGAAAGGTGGTGTCCTCACTATGAATAAATTTACTAAAATAATAATTGGTATTATTATAACAATTATCTCTTTAGTATTTATGTGGTATATTATACCTCATATTTTTAGTTTTGCAATAGAAATATTAAAAAAATAATATTTTTATAAAATTTGACATATAATAAAATATATGCTAATATATATTTAGCTTAAGCAAATGAATGAAGTTTTGCAAATAAAAAAGGACTAGGTAACCAACTTTTAAACCTAGTCCTTTTCCCTATTTATCTAGTTCTTTTAATATGTTAAGAATTAACTTAAGAATTAAAAGCTCTAAAAACAGAGTAATGAAGTTCTTGAAGTTTTGCAAAATTCCCTCCTTTCCAAACTCAAGAAAGGCAAAATAAATATACACTATATCTCATATTTTGTCAAATGTGCATTTTATTGCAAATATTATGACAATTTAATAAAGGTTTTATAAAATTATGGCATTTTATGACCTTTATTTTTTTATTTCTATTTTTAGGCAAAAAAAATAATGCTATATTCAGCACCTTGTTTACTACTTGCTATTTTATGGCTAGTTTACCGTTTTTCTGAATCTATTATGATTCAATGTTTTTAAAGATTATTGGAAATATATAGAAAAAAGCTCACTTTTTACACAACTTTGATTTTGTGCAATGTTGTATATTTATAAATGTAAGAATGTTGTATCAACACTCCCCCTATTCTATAAATATTATACATATCAATATATTAATTTTAGATACACTAAAATATTAATAATATCTATTATTTATCATATAAGTTTTAATTTGTCAATTGTCTTTTACAATTTTGAAAAAATTATGTATGTTAGTCAATGATGTGAAACAAATTAATATATTATTCTTGTAAAATTGGATAAGTAAATGAACTTTAAAATAAAATTTATCGAAAACTATCTAATATACCAGTTGAAATCTAATTTCTTCCCACAAAAAAATAAAAGGACTATAAAAGCCCCCATAATCTATATTAATTCCATAAAATTAATTCTTATTTCTAAAAATTCCCCCTCTATATTTCTTCTTCTCAATAACTCCCCCATCAATATCTTTCAATATCAATTCACTATCATCAATTATCAAATAGCTATGAGCAGTATTATATTTAGGCAAAGATATTGAACCAGGATTAGCAAAAATCAATCCATCTTCTTCTTTTATATATCCTGTATGAAAATGCCCATATACAATAACATCGCCAGTTGGAGGAATTTTATCCATATTATATACATGACCATGGCTAAAAAAGAAATCTACTCCATTTATATTTATTTCAATATGTTCCTCAAATTGAAATTCAGAAATCATTTCATCAACTTCTGCATCGCAATTTCCTCTTGTGCAAATAATAATATCTTTATATTTATTTAATATTTTGGATACTTCCATTGGATTATATTCATCTGTTAAAGAATTTCTTGGTCCGTGATAATATAAATCACCTAATAAAATAATTTTGTTAGGATTTTCTTTATTAATTATCTCTTCTAATTTTTTAGCATAATAATATGATCCATGTATATCTGATACTACTAAATATTTCATTTTTTACCTCAATATATATCATTTTTATTATAATTTTGTTTCAAAATAATACTTTTAACTTAATATTTACTGCATTAATTAAATTATTTGCCTAAATACTAAATTTATTATAATAAAATGCATACTTTTATTTTATTATTTTTTATTTAAATCTCTTTAAATAACTATCCATCTTTTCAACAAATTCTTCATTATTTTTAGTTTTTGTCATCTCGCTAATAACTTCTTCTGTTACTTCTGCAACTGACATACTGTTCATTGCTTTTCTTAAAGCAAAAACTGTTTCTTTTTCTTGTGGTGTTAATAATAAGTCTTCTCTTCTTGTTCCTGATTTATTTATATCTATTGCTGGGAATATTCTTCTTTCAGATAATTTTCTATCTAAATGAACTTCCATATTTCCTGTTCCTTTGAATTCTTCGAATATGACATCATCCATTCTGCTTCCTGTGTCAATTAAGGCTGTTGCTAATATTGTTAGACTTCCTCCAAATTCAATGTTTCTAGCTGCACCAAAGAATTTTTTAGGTTTATGTAATGCTGCTGGATCAATTCCTCCTGATAATGTTCTTCCTGAAGATGGAATAACTAGGTTATATGCTCTTGTAAGTCTTGTTATACTGTCTAATAATATAACAACATCTTTTCCTTGTTCTATTAATCTTTTTGCTCTTGCTAATACCATTTCTGCTACTTTAACATGATGTTCTGGTAGTTCATCAAATGTTGAATGTATTACTTGGCCTTTTATTGATCTTTTCATATCTGTTACTTCTTCTGGTCTTTCATCTATTAATAAAACTATTAATTCAACTTCTGGATTGTTTTTTGATATACTGTTAGCTACTTTTTTTAGTAATGTTGTTTTTCCAACTTTAGGTGGAGCAACAATCATTCCTCTTTGACCTTTTCCTATTGGACACATTAAGTCTATAATTCTTGTGGCATAATCGTTTGGTGTTGTTTCTAGTTTTAGCCTTTCATTTGGATATATTGGTGTTAATTCATCAAATCTTTTTCTTTTCATTGCTTTTTCTGGATGTTCACCATTTACTTCTCCAACAAATATTAATGATGGGAATTTTTCTCCTTCTCTGTAACGAGAGATTCCTTTGATGATGTCACCTGTATCTAAGTTAAATCTTCTTACTTGTACCATTGAAACATATACGTCTTTTTCACTTGATAGGAAATTTTCTCCTCTTAAAAATCCATAACCATCAGGTAATATATCAAGTATTCCTTCAACGATTTCATCACCTTCGTTAGTTAATTTGTAATCTATTATTCTATTTCCATTTTCATCATATTGTTTTTCTATTGTTTCCTTATCATTATTTTCATTTTTTGAATTATTGTTTTCGTCATAAGTTTGGCTTTCTTCTTGTAAATAAGTTTCTGGTAAAGATACTTGTTTTAGTACTTCAATTAATTCTTCTTTTTTTAATTTTGATATATTTTTTATATTACATTCTTTTGCAATCTTTTTTAGAGTTAATAAGTTCATTTCTTCTAAATTTGACATAAATCCTCCTTATTTATTTGATTCAATTTTGTTTTGGAAATCTTGTGAATACTTTTTAAGATTTTAAATATTGTATATTATAACATATTTTGGAAAAAAAGAAAAGAAATTTTACAAAAAAATGGGAAAATATCAAACTAAGATTATTTTCCCTGATCAATAAATACTTTTTCATTAGGATGATACATATCTAATTTTTCTCTTGCCATTTCTTCTATAAATTCTAAAGAGTTTACATCTTCTTTTTTCTTAGATAATTCATCTCTATTTTGTTTTTCTTCTTCTACACTTTTAGCTAATTCTTGAGTTGATTCACTATATTGGTTTAAAATTTTTTGTTGATTTATTAATGTAAAAATTACATATATTAAAATTATAAAAATAATTATGTTTCTAATTATTTTGTTTTTCTTCATAAGTATTCTCCTTGATTTTTCATTCTATTTATTATATTCTACAATAAAAATAAAAATCCTTCTACTTTTTTAACTTTTTTGCAAATTTATTGTATCTTTTTGCTTTTTTTGTAATATTTTTTTCTTTGGAATTTTATACTTAGATTTTTTAGTGGTTTTATTCGTATTTTTTAAAATATTGTCATTTTTTATTGCATATGTAGCTTTGCTATTTTTTTTATCTTTTAGGCTATTATTGATATTCTTCATATTTTTTCTTATATTTATAATTATGAATAGTATTGGTTTAAATATTACTTTCTTTAATATCTTAAATATTTTTATAAAAGGTTTATAGATTATTTCAAATAATTTCAAAAAGATTTTCTTTACCGTATTTATGATTTTTACATTTATCTTTATTAAATACGAACTTATTGTGAAAAGATATACTGCAAAACCCAAAATTACGGCTAAAAACATAAAAAAGCGAAGCTCTCCATTGTTATATGTAAATATAGAATAAAGTAAAATGACCGATGTTATTATCCAAAATAAGAAATCCTCTATATATGTAACCAAGTCGGAAGTTTTTATGGTTTTACGCAAAATCCTAAATATATCAAATATAATACCTATTAGAACACCATTAATTGTAAATATTAAAAATAATAAGGTTTGATTTATTAACATACATTATGCCTCCACCAAGTTTTATTTAAATATCTTACTCATAAAACTTGTTTTTTCTCTTTCTGATTCCTTATTACTATATGATAATAAAGAGATTGTTCCTTCTACCATTACCTCTGATGTATCTATACTTAATTTATTTATTCTTAAATTTTCTCCTTTCACTGTTAAAAGCCCTAGTTCTGTTTCGACCATTACTACTTGGTCATCAAAACTTAATACATCTAAAACTCCTGATATACTTAATTTTCCCCTATTTTCTAATATCAAATTTTGGATTACGCTTGTACTTATAGTTGTTTTTCTTTCATCTATTGTCATGCTTAATTCCCTCCCTATTTTTCTATCTAAGATATATATATTCAAAGTTTGTCTTTTTTAGAACCTAATTTTGGGGTCGGAGACAAAAATCATGGTAAAATTTCGAAATTAGAAAAATATATCAGATAATAATTATATAATAAATTATATGAAAAGGCTTAAAATTGATTTTAAATCATTTAATTATTTTTATTTAAAATTGTACAACCATGATTTTTGTCTCCGACCCCAAAATCTCGTCTCAAAAATTTTCCAAATTCTCGACCCAAAAAATCTCACATTTGGTTTCAATTTTCAATATAGTTTATCAATTCTTCAACAGATTTGGTTGATTTTTTTATATTTTTCATTAATAATTCTGAACTTTTTTCCATTCTAAATCCGTTATAATTTTTAAGCATTCCAAAGTCTACATCGTCATCTCCAACGGTATATACCATTATTTTTTCTGATGATAAAGAAGATAATTGATAGTTCAAAGTAATTTCTTTAAGTAATTGTTTTATTGCTTTTTCCTTGGTATTTTTCTTGGAATTTAAAAATAGCTTTTTGTTTTCTTTTATTGATATTTCAAAATTGTTTAATATGATTTCAAAAGATTTTTTTATAGCATTTAGTATTTCGATATTTCCTTTTATTTTATATCCTATTATTTCGTCTGGTACAATATCATAATTGTTTGTGCTTTTTTCTTTATTTTGGATTTTTATGCTATTTAGATAGTATCTGGTTATTTCTATGTTATAGTAGTTTTCCAATACTTTTTCTATTTTATTAAAATCTTCAATATTAAGAAAATTCTTATATATTATTTTCCCCTTATTATTAGAAATAACTGCACCATTATTTGTGCATATAAAATCATATGGTATTTTATATTTTTCTATTTCATTCATCAATGAAGTATATCCTCTTGATGTTGATATAGCAAAATAATTTCCTAACTTTCTAAATTCTTTTATTTTATTTATATTTTTTAAAAGACTTATCTCGTCTGTATATAAAGTGTTATCATAATCAGCTACTAATAAATTTTTCAGTAATATCCCCCCTATTTTTCCATAAATCATTTGAAGATAAATATTTTATATCTTTTAATTCTTTTTCCCAATAATTAATTGAATCTTTTACTATATTTGGAATTTTTTTTAGATAATTATTTGTTATGTAATGAAAACACCAATAACTTTGATGTGATATTGAAGGAAAAGGTTCTTTCATAATTTTTATGACATTATGTTCCTCTTCTTTTAAATTGCAATGTTCTTTTTTTATATACAAATATTTTTTATTACTATACGAATTACCTAATTCAAATCCTATATTATTTTTAAAATAGCTTAAATTTATTGAAAATTTTTCTTGATAAGTATTTTTACTAATTTTTTTCTTAATATAGTCATCTATTATTTTATTCTCAGCAAAGTTTTTTCTTACATTTATTATATTGCTTACTCTATAAACTTTATTATTTATTGAAAATAAGCTATCATCAGTAATGAATTGGAAATGTTTTTCTAGCAATTTTAACATAAGAGATGTTTTTCCGCAACCACTATCACTTAATATGCACAATGCTGTTTCATTTATTCCTATTGCCGAAGAATGTAACGGCAATATTTCAGAACTAGATGTTAAAAAGTCTAAAATAATTCTATCAAGATTGTCTTCATTTCCTATTAAGTATATATTGTTATTATCATATGAATAATGTATATAAAAATTATCATTAGTATATGGAAATATTGCAAAAACTTTTTTTCCTCTTCTATAATATTTATTAATATGACTTTTTAAATCATAACACTTGTCTAGATATTTATTTAAACTGTCATAAAACACTTGCAAACTCATAGAATCAAATTGCATATATTCATTTTTGCAATACTTTATAAATCTTTTTGCTTTATTATCTAATCTTATTACATGTATATTTATCTCAATATTATCATATTTTTGATTTTTGGGAATTTTATTAAATGATACATTCTTATATGGAAAATAACTATATATATTAAAAATAAAATTTCCTATTTTTTCAGTTGTTTTATAAATTTCTTTATACCCATACAATAAAATTTAAGCTCAATTATAAATTTTCTTATATAGGAAAATCATATTTTATTTTTACTCCATATAAAAATCTTCCTATATAATAAGTAAAAGTAACAAAGTAAAAAACTAAATAACTTTACTTATTCACTTTGTTACTTTTCTTATACTTTAAACTTAAAATAACTATTGTCTTTCTTTAAAATTTAATAAATAATATCTTATCTCTAAATAGATGGACATATAGGGTCTATTCTATATAAATTACCTTTATTAAGATTTTGTAATGCCATACATCCTTTGCCACATATTTCATTATTAGGGCAAGATTTGCAATGAGAAATGTTACTTTTTCGTTCTTTAATCTTTTGCTTCATTTTATTTTTACAGATATTTTCTAACTCTATAAAATCATTTTCTAATAATGAACCGACATCAAATCCCTCTTCTGATTTCATTAACCATGGGCATGGTCCTAGTCTTCCATCATATGTGATATTTAAAAATTGATATCCTTTACATTCTTGTAAAACATTATCTTTTTCATCTGGCTTGTCAGCACGAAATACTTCTATTTTTAAATTCGATTCTTTGTTCCTATTCTTCTCAATATTTTCAATTTTATTTGATAATTTCTCAATTAAATTTCTTTTATCATTATTAAAATTTTTAGCTCCTCTCCCTAGTTCTGCTACTAAATAGAAACTTAAAACACTTAATTTTTTATTATCTGCAATTTTTACAACCTCTTCTAATTCTTCAACGCTTTCTTCTGTGACCATAAAACTTGCTCCTACATTTATAGGAGATTCTTTCAATAAATCCATAACTTTCATAAGTTTATCGTAAGCCCCCGGAACGCCTCTTAAAGAATCATGAGTATATGCTTTTGCCCCATCTAAACTTAAATGAATATAATTAACTCCTGCATAATATAATTTATCTATTAAGTCGTCATTAAGCAATATACCATTTGTACTTAATGACGGAACTATACTTTTAGATGAAATATATTTACAAACCTCTACAATATCTTTTCTTAATAGAGGTTCTCCACCTGAAAGCCAAATAGCTGATATATTTTTATCTTTTGAAACATTATCAATAATCTTATAAACCTCTTCTGTTGATAATTCCTTACTTATTCCTTTTTTAGTATTTTGATAAAACAAACAATGTTTGCAATTCATATTGCATCTAGGAGTAATTTCCCATAATATTCTTGTTTTTTCATCACTTAAATTGAAGGGGCATGAATTTAATATTTTCATAAATCTTCCTCCTTTAACAAGGGATCTTTTGAAAAATATGTTTTATTTCTCTCTTTACAAATTGCAGGACATCCTGTTTTATATATATCGTATCTTGCTTTTTTCATCTTATTAAAATGCTGAATAGTATCTTCTTTTATAATATCTTTAAAATTGCTATCTTTTAAGCATTTTCTACTTGTATAATTACTATCCATCTTTTTAATCCATGAACAAGGAGAAACATATCCGTTTGGTGATATATAGAAGAACTTTTCTCCGGCAGGACATAGAGTATTACTGTTACAAAATTTTTCTTTTCTATGCATAGATACTTTTATACTATCTTTATACTTTTCTTCGTATTCTTTTATTTTTAAAACCGTTTTGTCAAAGTGTTTTATATCCACACATACATCATCATTTTCGACTAACCTGCCAACTTTTATTAACCAATTAAAAACTACCTCATCTACATTTAAAGAATTTAAAAATTTTATCATTCTTTCTAATTTATTTATATTCTTTTGCCATATAACAGTTCCCACTCTAACATAGATATTATGCTTTTTTAATAATTTTATAGCATTTATTGTAGGTCCGAAATACTCTCCACCTCTGAAATCATTAAAATCTTTTTCATTGTCACTATCTAAACTAATATGTACTTTGTTTAAATTTAAACTTGCCAATTTTTCTACAATTTCCTCAGTTAAATATGAACCATTTGTTGAAATATTACATTTAATGTTGTTGTCCTTTGCTTTTTCTAAGATAGTAATAATATCCTTTCTCGAAAAAGGTTCTCCACCTGAAAAATATATTTCTTTAACTCCATAGTCTTTTAATTCATCTAACAATTCTAATGCTCTTTCAGTGTTTAATTCATCTTTTGTATCAATTTTACTTGCAGAAGCACAACAATGTTTGCATTTATAATTACAATATTTTGTAACTTCCCAAATAACTCTTTTTTCATCTACTTGAAACAAGCAAAATTCTTTATTCATACTATTCTCTCCTTTGTATTTATTAAATTTTATCTATATTAAGCTAACATTTATAAGTTACATTAAATTTTTTAAGACAATTTATAACTATTGTCATATTTACTTTGTATGCTTTTATTTTATGGTTTTCATTCTAATTATCTAATTGTTTAATTAGATTATATTAATTACTTTTATTGTTTATTTTTTAATTTATTATTATATTTCACTATAATTTTCTAGTTTTTGAATTATTTTATTTGCTAAATCTTCATTTAATAATTGTTTGAAATATTTGTTCGCCTTAACCTCTTCTATTAATTCTTTTTTTGAATAATTATCACTTTTAGCTAATTTTTCAATGTTTTTTTCAGTTGTAATTCCAAATAATCCGGCATACAATATACAAGCTATTACTAAATAGTAGTTACAATCTGCATTTATACCATTATATATACATCTTTTACTCCAACCAACTCTGTCCTTTTTTTGTTTTTCTTTGAAATATAGTGGAACTGAAATTAATGAATTATCTCTAATAGTAGAATATTTAGTAATATGCTCTTTTAATGGATAATTTGTGCAAGATTTTATTACAGCTTTTATAAATTTATTATGATAGATAATTCCATTTATAAATTTTTTTCCTAAAATACTTAGCTCAAATTCATCTTTTTCATCAAAAAATAAATTTTGTTCTCTATTACCTTTCCATAAACTAAAATGTATTGGACAACTTGAAATTTCATTTTCATCTATGTTACTAAAATGTATGCTTGTATTTTCTAAATATGCTAAATTTTCTGCAAACCATTTACATATAAATAATTTATCTGCACTTATATTTGCAATATCTGGGACTAAATCAATTCTATTATGAGTTTTTCCATATGGCATATAATATTCTATATCGATATTTGATTCTAGTATGTTATTGACTAAGTTGTTATTAAATTGTGTTCGTTTGCTTACAGGTAAAGAAGAATAATAGTTTTCTTCAGTAGGTGTTGTATCTTGATTTTCTTCAAATTTCATAGAGTATATTAGTTCTGGTCCCACGATTGGAGTTATTCCAATCTTTAAATATTCATTTACTACTTTTTTCAATAATCTTCTTGTGTCATATGGGTGTTTTTTTATATCACATAATATTATTGCAGATTTTTGATTTTTGTCTTGTATAAATGGTATTTTATAAAAACTATTACTATCTGGTAATAATACCATCCATTCACTGTTTTTTATATTTTTAAATTCTTGTATTAAATTTCCATTTACACTTATTCCATCAAACCAAGAAACATGTGTATTTCTTATTAATTCTTTAACTCCTACACTTTTAAATAAAATATTACCAGTAAAATCTACAAATGTAAGATATATATTTTTTATTTCTTCTTTTTCTAATTCTTCTTTAATTTTTTTAATATCCTCTTCTTGTTTATTATTCATATATATTTTTATCTCCTTTCTATTTTTTATAGTTAAAATTATTCATAATAATCGAAAAATCTTATTTTGATAGTTTTGTTAGTTGAGTATTATTAAATTTAAAAAAGACACACTAAAAATATGTCTTATTACATTTTTTAGTGTGTCTTTTTTCTACTTTTCGCACATGCAATTACATGTGTTTGTTGGATAATAACCTTCATATAGATGGCCTCTTGCACCTAGATGAGAAACAACTTCTGATGTTACTTTAACAGCTTTTTCAAAAGTTTCATCTATAAATTGTTGATTTACCATCTTGTTATTATTGTAATATTCTTGAATAATTACAGAAAGAAATGCATCTCCTGCTCCTGTATCATCAATTTCCTTTTGAGGATTTTTAAGAAGCTTTGAATAAATGCGATTTCTATGCAAAAAATCTGTTCCTTTTTTTCCTCTTGTTACTATCAATAATTTTGGATGTAAAATTTTATTGAGCTCTTTTAATGATTCTATATTAAAAATTGCAAACAAGTATTTTTCAACTACCTCATTTAGTTGTAAAATCTCTATTTTTCTTCTTAATAGATGTTTTATTTGAGTTTTAGATAATGGTAATAGTTTTTTTATTCTTCCTAAATCTAAAACTTTATCATTATTACTATAAAGTAATTCTTCCATTTCAAGTTCTATACTATCGAGAATTACAACATCCCTTCTTTGAATTTTACTAATATAATAATCAATATCTTCTATCGATTCATTATACCATGTATTTTTTCCACAAATAGGGCATATTTTCTGGCATAAATGACTTTCATAATTAGTTGGGATAATATGATATTTTTTTGTACTACCCTCTTTAAGTATTACATCACTTGTATCAACATTTAGATCGTCCATAAAGTGTAATATCATTTTTCCCACTTGGTCAGTACAACATCCAGAAAGTATTTTTGTATTGCAACCTCTTTTAGCTAGGTTAGCTATGACATTAAACCTTGATGCTCCTCCATCCACTTTTATTAATTTCTTTTTGCCATTATCAATTTGATAATAACAATCAGCAACTAAATCTCCTGCTGCAATAAACCGTCTCTTTGTTTGATTTTGCATTTTTTTCCTCCTTTTTTATTCTTATTACATTGCTACTATTTATACATCTATTTAATGTATATTCGGGATGGTATCATATTATGATATGCTTGTCAATTTTCAAATTATTTTTCAAATATTTTTTGTAGAATAATTTATAAAAAGCAGTTACTAAAAATAGCAACTGCCTTTTGGTCTTTAATATGAATTTTAGTTGATTATCGTAGTTAAATCCAGTTCATACTTTATTGGTCTATTCCGTACGCCATATTTATCAAGTAATTCTTTTTCCGATTTGTTCAATCTTCGAACAATTGTTGGTTTCCCATTTTTATGTGCATAATGTATATCTTTTAGGATAGAGTCCAACTTAGATATATTAAAAAATGTTCTAGTTCTGATTTCGTATAAATATGGTTTTACCTTACATTTAAGTACCTGTTCTACATATTTTCTTTGTTCTGTGGTTAACTTCCAATATAAAGTTTTTTTCCCTTTATCTTTTTCATAAAGGATTTGATGCTTTAATTTGGAATTCCGATAATTTTTACTTTTCATATTATAAGCCTCCTTGCATTTATTAATAATTTTATTATAGCATATTGTTATTATAAAATAAATACTTTATTTAAATTATAGAATGAATTTCTTCTAAAATATTATCATTTACTACATTTTTAAAATCAATAGAAATTTTACTTTCAGATACATTAAAGTCTAACATATCAAGTTTATTTTTTTCGATTATTTCAATTACTTTTTTTATTGCTTTCGTATTTCTTATAATTCCATTTCCTATAATTGAAATTCTTGAAATATCTTTTTTTACTACACTTTTTATTGTATTTTCTTCTATTGTTTCTGAAATCACTGTTCCAGGATTATTGTTAAAAGTAGATTTTGTTATAATTGGAATATTAAATTTTTCTCCTATTTCTACACATCTATTGTGTAATACCTTAGCTCCTTCACTAGAAATTTCTAGCATTTCATCATATGATAATGCTGATAATTTTTTGGCTTCCTTAATAACATTTGGATCTGTTGTATATACCCCATCTACATCTGAAAATATATAACAATTTTTAGCATCTAATGCTGCTGCCACTGCTACTGCTGTTGTATCTGAACCTCCTCTTCCAAATGTAGTTATATCCATATTTTCATTTACACCTTGAAATCCTGTGATTATAACTATGTTCTCATTTTCTAGTTCTTTTCTTATTCTTTCTGTATTAATATTTTTAATTATGGCATTTTGATTTGTATTATTTGTATATATTCCTGCTTGCCAACCAGTTAAGGATATTGATTTATATCCCATACTATTTAGTAATATACTCAATTTTGCTGCTGATATTTGTTCTCCGACAGCTTATTAATGCATCCATTTCTCTTTTTTGAACATTGCTCGATAATTGTCCGAGCTTCTTCAATTAATTTGTCTGTTGTTTTTCCTTGTGCTGATAGTATTACAACTATCTTATTTTTTTCTTTTTGCAGATTTATAATCTTTTCTGCAACTATTTTTAGTCTTTCGTTATTTGCAACTGAACTTCCTCCAAATTTTAATACTATTGTGTCATTCATTTGAGCACCTTCTTTTATCAATTAATATAGAGAGCTTAACTTAATTAAATTTAGCTCTCTTGTATTATATTCGAAATTTTTTTTATTGTCAATTTATAATAACCGTTATAGAAATCATATTTTAAGATATTTTTAATATCCATTATGAAAATGATCTTTTAACATATTAATTAATAGCCATATAGTAAAGATTACAGCCAAAGCAATATATATCCATCTCAATGCCTGATTGTTTACAATACTAGCACCTAATAAGACAGCTGCATCTAATAAACCAATGATTAATTGATGAAGCATTTTTTCTAGTTTATTTACTTGTTTGTCTGAATTTGCCATTTCAATATCAAATTTTGTTTCTCCATGATTTATATCTCTTATAAAATTAAGTAGTTCATTAGGAAGTTCATTTATACTATTAGCAGTTGCAATAAGATTTTTTCCTTTACTTACTAATACATCTTTTGAAAATAATTCTCTTAATGATTCCTCTTTAATATTATTACTTAATACTAATAATAAATTAAGGTTTGGAGTAATTTTTTCTAATGTTCCTTCCATTACACATATTCCACGCATTAAAAGAGCAATATTTTTATCAAGTGATAGTTTGTTTTCTCTTAAAATTTTACTTATATAGCTTGTAAATTCTATAATATTAATATTTGTTATATCTTCATTAACATATTTGTCTAATGCAGTCTGAATTTCATCTCTAAGTTTTGCATGGTTTATACTATCAGTTGTTGTTGAAATACATAATAATATATGTTCAAGTTCTGAAACATTATTTTCAACAATTGCCTTAGCAGCTTTTTTTAATAAACTTTTATTTTTATTACTAATTCTTCCCATCATTCCCAAATCTAGAAATACAATTCTACCATCTTTTATGCAAATGTTATCAAGATGTGGGTCAGCATGAAAAAATCCATCTTCCAAAGCTTGTTTTATATAATTATTTGACAATTTCAATCCTATTTCTTCTACATCATATCCATTTTCTTCTAACAATTTTGTATTTGCTAAATTAAAGCCATCAATATATTCCATGACTAAAACTTTTTTTGTGACTAAACTTGAATATACTTTTGGAACATATACATAATTTATATCTTTATTATTTTCTTTGAATTCTTCTAAATGTTTGGCTTCAATTTCAAAGTTCATTTCTTCTTTCGCCACATTGTACATTTCATCTATTACACTGTTTAAGTCAATTAGCTTTATTATAGAGTTAATATGTAAAATTTTCATTATTTTCTTTATAATTTGGACATCTACTGTCATAGTTTCATAAACATTTTTTCTTTGTACTTTAATAGCTACATTTTCACCGTTTTTTAATTGTGCTTTATGAACTTGAGCAATTGACGCTGAACCAATACTTGTTTTTTCTATACTTAAAAATATTTCGTCTAAATCTATATATTGTTCTTTTAGAATTTGAATAACTTCACTATATTCCATGGGTATAACATTTGCTCTCAATTGTGATAGAGCATCACAATACTCTTTTGGAAAAATATCATATCTACTAGACATTATTTGACCTATTTTTATAAATGTAGGTCCTAGTTCTGTTATTATAGAACATAGCTTTTCTGGTGTAAGTCCAGATGTAATATTGTTATTTTTTAAGATTGAAATTATTTCTCTAAATCTTGTTCTCTTATCCATCTTTATCGACCTTTATATTTTATTTTTCTTCGTTTCCGTTGTTTTTTTCTTCATCTTTTTCTTTTTCGTTTTCGTTCTTATTTTCACTTTCATTTTCTGTTTTATAACTTTTTTTATCTTGATTTAATAGCATAATTAACTCTTCTTTTTCTTGGTCATCAATAGAATTTATATAATCTACAATAATTTCTTTTGATACAGGAGTAACTTGAATATTAGTATTTTCTTTTATTTTTTCTTGTATATTTCTTTTTAGCTCTTCATTTTTTACTAACCCTTCATTGTATAGTTTTTCTCCTTTTTTTAATAATTTTTGTTTTAATTCCTCTGCTTTTTCATCTGTTAATGATAAAGCTCCTAGACCCATTAATATTATTTCTTTTAATTCTGTTTTCATTTTTTTCACCTCTCCTTATCATCATTTTAAAATTAGAATATGAAATTTATGTGAATTTTTTATGAACTTATCAAATTTGTTAAATATTATATTTATATTTGACTTTTTAAATAGCTTTCTATAAATCCATCAATATTTCCATCCATTACACTTTCTACATTTCCTATTTCATAATTTGTTCTATGGTCTTTTACCATTGTGTATGGGCAAAAGACATATGAACGAATTTGGCTTCCCCATGCAATGTCTCTTTGTTCTCCTTTTAAATCTTCTATTTTATCTTTTTGTTCTTTTTCCTTTAAATCTAAAAGTTTTGACTTTAACATTTTCATAGCTGTTTCTCTGTTTTGAATTTGTGAACGCTCTGATTGACAAGCTACAACTATATTTGTTGGAATATGTGTGATTCTTACAGCAGAAGAGGTTTTATTTATATGTTGTCCTCCTGCTCCTGAAGCCCTATATGTGTCTATTCTTAAATCATCTTGGTTTATATCTATTTCTATATCATCTGTTATTTCAGGTAACACTTCTAATGACGCAAATGAGGTATGCCTTCTTCCTCCACTATCAAATGGTGATATTCTTACTAATCTATGTACTCCCATTTCTCCTTTTAGATAACCATATGCATTCTCTCCATTAATTTCAAAAGTAACACTTTTTATACCTGCTTCTTCGCCTTCTAAATAGTCTAATTCTCTTATTTCATAATTGTTTTTATTTGCCCATCTTACATACATTCTATAAAGCATTTCTGCCCAATCTTGTGATTCAGTTCCTCCTGCTCCTGGGTGTATTGTTATAATTGCATTATTACTATCATACTTTCCTGATAATAGAGTATCTATTTCTAATTTTTCTATTTCATTAGCCAATTTTTTTGTACTCTTTAATATATCTTTTGCAATTTCCTCGTCTGGTTCTAATGTTACTAGTTCTGATAGTTCTTCTATATTTTTTATTTCTGTTTCTATTTTTCTATATTTTACGCATTTGCCTTTTATCTTTTTTATTTCAGATAAAACTTGTGTTGATTTTTTAGAATTGCTCCAAAAGTCAGGTTCTAATGTTTGGCTTTCTAATTTTTTTAATTTTTCCTCTTTATTCTTTATGTCAAAGTGACTCACCCAATTCTTTTAGCTTTTGATTTAATTCTTGAACTAGTTTTGAATTTTCTTCTAATTCTAACATTTTATCACTCTCCTGATTTATATTTTTATTTATTCTTTTTAATTATATAATCTATTCATATCATAATCAAGATATATATTGTATTAATATTAAAATTATTTTCTAATATTTTACATAATTGATTTTTTATGTTATAATAATTATGTAACTAGTATATACTGTATGTATCAGAAAGGATTTAAATTTATGACAAAAGAAACTATTTTATTATCAGAAAACGAACTCAAAGACATTCAAAAGCTTGCTAATGCCATAGCTGATAATTCTGAATTAGTTAATTTAATCTCTTGTTATTTGTATGACATGGCAAAAGAGGATAAAAAAACTATTTCAGGTGAGAATATTTCTTTAATTGAATGTATGCCTATTGAAGAAAATCAAGATCTTCCTGAAAGTATTGTTCTCTTCTTGCAACATAATATCTTATCAAAAGGAAATAAGGAATTTGGTTGTAAAAAACTACGTATGCAAAGACTTCAAGCTTTTATATATTTTGTAAGAGAAGCTATTTTAGAATACTTGCATAACAATAATAATTCCGTTTCTTTAAGAGATATTAAAAACTATTCAGAAATCTTTAATATGCGCTATATTAAAGAACATGTTTTTACATCTAAAAAATCTAGTGTTTTAAAGTTAGCAATTGCAGTTGCCTTATCTGATAATGATAAATTTTCTGTATTTGATTCTAACCCTATTATGACTAAACACATAGAATTTATCTTTCGTTTAATAAACGAAGAACAGTTTCGTAGTTTGTTAGAGGTATATAAAATATATTTCAACAATCACTAAAAAATCCAAAAAAGAAAAAGCGTTGCTTTTTCTTTTTTTCCTTGAAGTTAATAAAAAATACTTTTGTATATCCTCTTTTAGTATTTATTATTTTTTCTATGTCACTATTACATTTCGATTTCCAAGATAAATGGAAATCGAAAAATTCTCTAGAACATTCAATTTTATCTATAACCTTTGAATATGAAAACTGATTAGGATGTAATTTTTTTAATAAATTTTATCTTAATTTCAAGCCTACCATAAATTATAATGATTAGCCATTTTTATTATTATTTTCAATTTTATTGCTTAATCCTTTTAAAGTATTTAAATATTCCTTTTCAATCGGACTAATTGTTTTTACTTGATATTTTTTATACTCTAATTTTGCTTTTGTAATTGCTTGTTCATGACTAATACTGCCTGCACCAATTAATACTTTTTCCCCTGTTGAAGAAAGTATCATATCTAATTGTTTAATATAATCTTCCATATACATTGGATTATGCCTTATTGCTTGTATTTCTGCAAAATCAAAATATCCTGATACTAAATTATTTAAAACTTTTAATTCTTCTTCACTTAAATAATTTTTAGCAATTATTACCTCACTTAACACCGGAATATCTCCTCCAAATGTTGTTAATCCCATAAATGGCTTATCAGAGTCTGCTCTTTCATATATTATTTCTGAAGCGGTATGTCCATGTGTCGCAAAGTGTAATTTATTTTGAACAATTTTAAAAAATTCAATTGATTTACTGTCTTTTGGATCGTAGTCTACAGCTGTTGCATATAAATCAAGAACTTGCCTATACAATACTTTTTCAGATGACCTGATATCCTTAATTCTAGCCAGTAACTCTTTCCAATAATTACCTCCGCCATTTCCTTTAAGTCTTTCGTCATCCATAGTAAACCCTTTAATCATATATTCTTTTAATCTTTCTGTTGCCCATTTTCTAAAATTAGTAGCAACTTTAGATTTTATTCTATATCCCAAAGAAATTATCATATCTAAATTATAAAAAGGAATTTCTCTCGAAACATTTCTATTTCCTTCTTTTCGAACTTGTCGGAATTTCTGACATGTTGATTTTTTATCTAATTCTTCTTCTGAATAAATATTGTTTATATGTTCTACGATGTTCGTTCTTGAAGTACTAAATAATTCTGCCATTTGTTGTTGTGATAACCATACTGTTTCATTTTCAACTTTAACATCTATTTTTGTTAAACCATCATCTGTTTGATATATTATAATATCTCCATTTTTATTATCCAACATAAAAACCTCCTTTTAGTTCTTGCGAACATTTGTATTGTATCATATAAATGTTAAAAATTCAATCTACTTATACAAAATTCTCAAAATTTATAATTTTATTTGTTACATAAGATCAAATTATATTTGCTTTCTTTCTAATTTCCATTTTCTCAAACACTTTACTCTTGGAATTTGTAAATCACATGCCGGATTATATTTTAGAAATCCAAAATAATTTGTTGCGTCTATAAATGAACTTTTAATTACCTTTTCCTTATTTATACACTCATCATTTTTTTGTAACAAAAAAGAAGTGTCAACATATTTTATATGTCTACACTTCTCTATTTCTAATAATTTTTGTTCGCATTTTCATTTTTTGCTAACAAATACGATTTTTTAAATTATATTTTAAATTTCATAAAGCTATAAAAGTACTTATTTATGCTATTTTCCACAACAATTTTTATACTTTTTTCCACTGCCACATGGACATGGATCATTTCTTCCAACCTTTGGTCCTTCGTTTCTTATAGTTCTATCAACATCAGTTCCTATTTTAGAACCACCATCAACACTATGAATTGCTTCTAATGCTGCGCCTGTAATTTTTACTGTTTCTTGTCTTTTATTTTCTGTTTGTTGTCTAATATTCATAAGAATTTTTGTAACATCAACTTTAATGTCTGATATCATTTCTTCAAACATATCCATACCTTCAATTCTGTATTTTACTACTGGATCTTGTTGTCCGTATGCACGAAGTCCGATACCATTTTTTAATTCATCCATATTATCAATATGGTTCATCCATTTTTCGTCAACTACTTTAAGCATTACTATTCTTTCAAGTTCTCTCATTTCGTCAGAACCAATTTCTTCTTCTTTGGCTTTATATTTTTCTTCTGCTCTTTTTTGTAATTCTTCTAAAATTTTATTTGAATCTTTTGAGTTTTCTTTGATAGCATCTAACATTTCAATTCCAAAAGTATTTAATATATCTTGATTTAATGCTTCAACATTTACATTTCCTTCTTCATCTTCAACATACATATTTACCATTGCTTCTGCAACTGCTTGTATCATATTTGATATGCTTTCATGTATATTTTCACCATCTAGTACTTGTCTTCTTTGTGCATATATGATTTCTCTTTGTGCATTCATTACATCGTCATATTTTAATACATTTTTACGAATACTGAAATTTCTTCCTTCTACTTTCTTTTGAGCATTTTCAACAGCTTTTGATATAATTCTTGAATCGATTGGCATATTTTCATCTGCCCCTATTGAATTATATACTTTTGTTATTGTATCTCCACCAAAGATTTTCATTAGGTCATCATCTAATCCAATATAGAATTTAGATTCTCCCACATCTCCTTGACGTCCAGAACGTCCTCTTAATTGGTTGTCAATTCTTCTTGATTCATGTCTTTCTGTACCAATTATTTTAAGACCTCCAGCTTCAACAACTTTTTCTTTTTCTTCTTTTATTTTTTCATCATATTTGTCTACTAATTTTTTGAATTCTTCTCTGGCTTTTAATATTTCTTGGTTGTCTGTTTCATAGTATGTATTTGCTTCTTCTATGATTTCATGAGATACTTTTTTCTTTCTCATTTCTTCTTTTGCTAAAAATTCACTATTTCCACCTAAAATAATGTCAGTACCACGACCTGCCATATTTGTTGCTATTGTAACTGCTCCAAATTTACCAGCTTGTGCTATTATTTCAGCTTCTTTTTCATGATATTTAGCATTTAATACTTCGTGTTTTATTCCTTCTTTTTTTAATAAACTGCTTAATTTTTCAGATTTTTCAATTGATACAGTACCTACTAAAACTGGCTGACCTTTTTTATGACTTTCTTTAATGCTGTTTACAATTGCATTAAATTTAGCTTTTTCATTTTTATATATTACATCATTTTCATCTTTACGAACCATTGGTTTGTTTGTTGGAATTGCTACAACATCTAAGTTGTATATTTCTTCAAACTCAGCTTCTTCTGTCATTGCAGTACCTGTCATACCTGATAATTTATCATACATTCTAAAATAATTTTGGAATGTAATTGTAGCTAAAGTTTTTGATTCATCTGCTATTTTTACATGTTCTTTTGCTTCGATAGCTTGGTGTAAACCATTATTGTATCTTCTTCCATACATAATACGACCAGTAAACTCGTCAACAATTAATACTTCTCCATCTTTTACAATGTAGTCAATATCTTTTTTCATTACTCCATGTGCTCTTAAAGCTTGGTTTACATGATGTACTAATGTTGAGTTTTCTAAATCATTGAAATTTTCTAAGTTAAATGCTTGTTCTGCTTTTTTAATACCTTTTAATGTAAGTGAAGCAGATTTTGCTTTTAAGTCTACTATATAATCATAATTTTCATTATCTTCTGCTTGTTCAAAATCTTTTACATCTTCTTCAACTATAACTTTTGGAGTTAATTTTGATACGAAATTATCAGCTTTTTTATATAAATCTGATGATTGATTTGCTCTACCAGAAATAATAAGAGGTGTTCTTGCTTCGTCTATTAAAATACTATCAATTTCATCGACAATTGCATAATGTAATCCTCTTTGAACTAATTGGTCTTTATATATAACCATATTATCTCTTAAGTAATCAAATCCAAATTCATTATTTGTACCATATGTAACATCAGCTGCATATGCTTCTTGTTTAGCTTTTGGTTCCATTCCGGCTACTACTAAACCAACAGATAGTCCTAAGAATTTATATAATTTTCCCATCCATTCACTATCTCTTTTTGCTAAATAATCGTTAACAGTAATAACATGAACTCCTTTTCCTTCTAGAGCATTTAAATACACTGGTAATGTTGCTACTAATGTTTTACCTTCTCCAGTTTTCATTTCAGCAATTCTACCTTGATGTAGAATAATACCACCTATTAATTGAACATCAAAATGTCTCATTCCTAAAACTCTTTTTGAAGCTTCTCTAACAACTGCAAAAGCTTCTGGTAATATATCATCTAAAGTTTTACCATCTGCTAATTGTTTTTTAAAATAATCTGTTTTTTGTCTTAATTCATGGTCTGTTAATTTAGAAATTTCTTCTTCCATGTCATTTATTTTCTTTATTATTGGTTTTATTCTTTTTACTTCTTTTTCACTGTATGTTTTAAATAGTCCCATTTTGTATCTATTCCTCCTAAGTTTATATTTTTCCTTGTAACTATACCACTAAATTATTATTTTATCAAGAGTTTTACTTTAAAAACTTAATAAAGATAGGTGTTATAATTTTTCTTTCATAAAATTGTTTTTTCTGCATAAATTTTACTAAATTTATTTAATAAAAAGGAGCTATTTATGTTTATATATAATTTTAAAGTTAATGGAAGCAAAATTTTTAAGTTTTTCTTTACTTTTATAGTTATTTTAATTGTTTTTATAATGTTTTTTGTCACTTTTAAAGTTTTCAATGGTGCTAGTACTGCTAAAGAAATTTCTTCATGTATGCCACAAAAAGATGCTTTTAAAATAGCGACTAAAAATTATACCAATGTACTTAAATCTGTTCATGATAATATTGATACATATGTTGGTAAAAAAATTAATTTTGTTGGCTATGTTTATAGAGTTTCTGATTTAAAGAATAGTCAATTTGTTTTAGCTAGGGATATGATTATTTCTTCTAATAGACAGTATGTTGTTGTCGGATTTCTTTGTGACTATGCACTTGCGAAAGATTTTAAAGATGGTACTTGGGTTGAAATGACTGGTAAAATTACCAAGGGTGATTATCATGGTGATATGCCTATTGTTGAGGTTACTGAGTTAAAAGTAGTTGATAAGCCTAATGAGGAGTATGTGTATCCTCCTGATGAGAGTTATATTCCTACTAGTGAGGTATTGTGATAACTTTGCACTAATAAAATTTTTTTCTTTATCTCTATATAACATAAAAAGAAATCACAATTCGAAAATAAATTTGATTTCTTTTTATGTTATAAATTCTTATCTTTCCTCTTCTCTTTCTTCTTCTAATTCTTTGTATATACCTGGATATATCTTTTCATATGAAAAATTTTCGTCTATAATCCACTCATGTCCTAATAAAATACTTTTTGAAGTAGCTTTTGAAAAAGTTCTAGCTGTGTTTTTAGAACCTGGTATATATTCATCATTTTCTGCAATAGTAATATATGGCACTAATGTTTTTCCATTTCTTGCTGCTCCAAAATTTCTATGGTGTCCTTCCACAATATAATTCCTATTATCTACACATATTGTTTCTAGTTCTTCATCTTCGTAATATCCTTGTTCTTTAATATTTTCAATTATTTGATCTAGTGTCACAAATGCACCTTTTGAAACTGTCATTAGTTCACTTTGTGTAGGTAAAAATTTTTTCGGACTTGCCCACTTTTTACCAAAATACTCATTTTTTCTATATTTTTTATTGCATTTTATTATTGTTTCTGCAATATCTTCAATATTTGAATATGAAGTGTCTATTATTAAATCATAATTATTTGTATCTTCTAAATCTACATTATATCTTTCTAAATATCTCTTTTGTTCGCCATTTCTTCTATTGATTATCGCTTTTTTAGCTTCATTTATTGACTTATACTGATTATCTTCTTTTCCTCTTGTTTTATCATTCATCAATCTCTCTCCTGCAATATTATCATCTACTGTTAATCTAACAGAAAATGAATCTGGAATATTAGAAAAAGCTAACCTTGAATCTATAAGCCATATTTCATCTTCATATTTTTCACTATTAATTTCGTTTCCTAAATTATGTATATTTGTATCAATTAATTCATCAATTTTATTTCTTAAATCTTTAAATTCCTCTAAGTTATTTGCTTGTTCAATTGAAAAATTGCTTATATCATAATTGTTTTTCCTTAATCTAACAATTGTTTTTATAATAATATCTCTAAATTCTTTTTGACTTAATAATTTTTGAGTTAATTCAGTATTATCTAAATTATTACCTTTCTCATAAATTCTATAATTTTTAATAATGTTTATAATATCATTAAAAACCTCTCTAAATTGTTTACCTGTTGATATGAGATGGATTTTTGAAGAATCATATCCCTCTCCTTCTAATTTTTCAATAATTGTATTTATTGTTGTACTTTTTCCACTTACTGGCATACCCGAAATAGAAATAATATTATTTTTATACATTGTTTTTCACCTTTTTCCTTTTTATTTTACATAACTATCTTATCATAGTTTTCCTCTTCTGTCAATTTATGTATACTCTTTTCGTCAATTATTTTGGATGTTTTTTTATTATTTTACAGATTATTTACTTTTTAGTCCTTATATGCTATTATTTATATATAATAAAAATTGGAGGTAACTATGAAAAATAACGAACTAATTTTAATACTAGATTTTGGTGGTCAATACAACCAACTAATTGCAAGAAGAGTCAGAGAATGCAATGTATATTCAGAAGTTGTACCATACAATATCTCAATTGAAAAAATTAAAGAAAAAAATCCAAAAGGAATAATTTTTACAGGAGGTCCTGCAAGTGTGTATGGAGAAGATTCTCCAAGATGTGCAGAAGGCATATTTGACTTAGGAATTCCTATTCTTGGTATTTGTTATGGTATGCAATTAATGACTCATACTTTAAGTGGTAAAGTTTCAAGAGCTGATAAAAGAGAATATGGTGCTACTGAGGTAAAAATAGATAATACCTCTTCCCTATTTGATACATTTGATGAAACTAATACATTCTTAATGAGTCATACTGATTTTGTTTCTGAGGTTCCAGATGGATTTAGAAATATAGGGGCTACTGCTCACTGTCCTAATGCAGCTATGGAAAATACCGAAAAAAAATTATATGGAATTCAATTCCATCCTGAGGTTAATTTATCTGTAAATGGAACTCAAATAATCAAAAATTTCTTATTTAATGTTTGTAAATGTTCTGCTGATTGGCAAATTGCTTCATTTGTTGAAGAAAGTATCAAAAATTTAAAAGAAAAAATTGGAGATAAAAAAGCTTTATGTGCTTTATCAGGTGGAGTTGATTCTTCTGTTGCAGCAGTTTTATTAAGTAAGGCTATTGGTAAAAATTTAACTTGTATTTTTGTTGACCATGGTTTGCTTAGAAAAAATGAAGGTGACGAAGTTGAAGAAATTTTTAGAAATCAATTTGATATTAATTTAATAAGAGTTAATGCTAAGGATAGATTTTTAGAAAAATTATCTGGTGTTTCAGATCCTGAAAGAAAAAGAAAAATTATTGGTGAAGAATTTATAAGAGTTTTTGAAGAAGAGGCTAAAAAAATTGGAACTGTCGATTTCTTAGTTCAAGGAACTATTTACCCTGATGTAATAGAAAGTGGATTAGGAAAAAGTTCTGTTATTAAAAGCCATCATAATGTAGGTGGTTTACCTGACTATGTTGATTTTAAAGAAATAGTTGAACCTTTAAGAGATTTATTCAAAGATGAGGTTAGACAAACTGGATTAGAGTTAGGTATTCCAGAAAATTTAGTATTTAGACAACCTTTCCCTGGTCCTGGATTGGCTATAAGGGTTATTGGTGATATAACTGATGATAAATTAGATATATTAAAAGAAGCTGATAGTATTTTTAGAGAAGAAATTGCTAATGCTGGTCTTCATAAATCTATAAATCAATACTTTGCAGTATTAACTAATTTAAAATCTGTTGGTGTTATGGGTGATGAAAGAACTTATGATTATACTGTTGCTTTACGAGCTGTTGAAACAACAGATTTTATGACTGGGGTTTGGAGTAAAATTCCTTATGAAATATTAGAAAAAGTTTCTTCAAGAATTGTTAATGAAGTAAATCATGTTAATAGAGTTGTTTATGATATCACCTCTAAACCACCTGCAACAATAGAGTGGGAATAATATTTACTTTTATGTTATATCCAGTAAGAAATTAATATAGTATAAAAAATGTCATAGGTAAAAATTATCTATGACATTTTAAATTTGTTTTTTGTTTTTCCTATAAACTTACAAATAATATTCCTAATATATAACCTGTTATACGATTGCCTGAATATTTAAACCTAAAAATTCTTTTCCTTAATATTTAAATCCAAAAATTCTTTCCTTTTCTATTTTTTCGTTTTCTATGTTAGAAATTTTTAAAATCTTGTTTAATTACTTTCTATCAAATATTGTTTTAAAAAATCCTTGGTCTATTAAATTAGCAAATATATTTTTAAAAATGATTAATACAATAGGTCCTATTAATAATCCCATTATTCCTATAAATTTGAATCCTGTATACATAGCAATTAGTGTAAATATTGGATGTATTCCTATATTCTTGCTTACTAATTTAGGCTCTAAAAATTGTCTTACTATTGACATTATTATTAATAGAGTTATTATAGCAATTCCTAATCTCAAATCTCCGTTTAATCCTGATATTATTGCCCATGGTATCATTACTGTTCCTGAGCCTAGAATTGGCAGAGCATCTACAAATCCTATTAATAATGCCATTAGAAGAGGATATTGAATATTAAAGTTTAAAAAAGATAATATATATAATCCAATTAATGAAATTATAAATGATATTAATATTAATGTAGCTTCAGCTTTTAAATATCCTCCTAAGGTTTGTATTAAGTCTTTTAAATGTAAATTTATTTTTCTAAACCATACTTTTGGTAAATGATATTCTAGTTGGTCTAAGATATATATTTTGTCAACACATATAAAATATAGTGCAATAACAGTTATACCCACACAAATTGCAATTGTAGGAATTTGTGTAATAAAGTTAATTAATCCTGTTAGTGCATTTCTAAGCCAAGTTGAGGCAGTTTCTAAAATATTTGTTGTTGAATTATTAACTACTGATACTATTTCATCTGATAAATGAATTTTATCAAAATCAAATGTGGTTATAAATGCTTGAATTTGATTATATGCTTTATCTACATAGTTGTTTAATCCTTGCAATAATCTTGAGGATTCTGAAAATAATGTAATAATAATCCATGTAAGACTACCTAATATTATTAATGATACAATTATAAATATAATTATTGAACTTGTCCTTCTTGTTAAATTCGTTTTTTTCATTATGAATTTTATCATTGGTTCTATTAATAAAGAAATAATAAATGCTACTAGAAATGGCATATAAAAAATTGATAATTTTAATGCTAGGTATAAACCTAACAATAGCAATGCTACATATAAAATTCTTGTTCCTACTTTTGTCCAATATGAAATATTAAAAATCATACTTTTAAAATCCTCCTTTAATAAGTATATGTAAATTTGCTAAAATTATCACTATTGAAAAATTATTATTGCATATATAAATGAATAAAAAAAATTAATAAAATTCACTAAATAATAAAAGTTCAAATCATTAAATCTTATTAACAATTCGAACTTTTTATTGTTTTATATTTTATTTTTATGCTTTATTCTGCGTTCATATTTTTCTTTTCACAGCAAATGTCACTTATAACAGTTGATACTTGGTCTTTTCCCAATTCATTTATATTTTGAGCAATATCTCCTAAACTTAATATTCCTACAACTTTATTATTTTTGTCACATACGGGTAATCTTTTTATTTGATTTTGACACATTTTGTTTTCTGCCACTGTCATTTCATCATTTTCTTGACAAGTACAAACTTTTGTTGACATTATGTCACTAACAGGTGTTGTTTTGCAGTCTTTATCACAAGCGATTGTTCTTAAAATAATATCTCTATCTGTTACAATCCCACATATACAATTATTATTATCACAAATTGGAATTGAGCCTATATGTCTTTCAGCCATTAACTTTGCGACTTCATTTAATTTTGTGTCTGGATTAACACAACAAACATCATTACACATACATTCATTAACTTTCATATTTTTACCACCTTTCAAAAATTACTATATATATTTTGTTCATTTTAAAATAATATATTCTAAAAGAATATTTGAAAAAATGGTAAATTTTTCTTTTATGATTTTTATAAATACAATTAATATGTTGTATATTTTACTACTTGAATTTAAATATACAAATCTGTTTTCTTTGCTTTTAAATTAAATTTCATATATATCATAATAAGTTTGTGGATATTCCAAATTTCTAGGCATAATTGGTGGTCTTGGACCTCCTCCACCTGGAAAACCTGGAAACGGTGGTCTATTATGTGGTGGTCTTGGTGGTTTAGGTGGTCTATTGTTTGGTCTACCCAGTAATTCTCTGATTATTAGTATTTTTATTAAATCTCTTAATGTGTTATTGCTAATTCTTCTTGTTTCTCTTTCATTTACATTTGTTATATTGGGTTTGCTTCTATTTTCTATATTTTTTATTCCCTCTTTTTGACCTCTATTTGTATTTTCTTCTGTTTGTGTTCTTACTGTATTTTCCAAATTAATGTTTATATTTATTTGATTGTTGTCTTCTATTGCATTATATATTTCATCTGTAATTTTATTTATTTCTTCTTCGGTATTTAAGTTTAAACTATCGCTACAAGCTTTTTTTACCATTGGATATATAATTTTATATATTTCTGGATAACATTCTTCTATTTTGCTTTTAATAACTTGTGAAGTATTATAATTAGTTTCTTCTGTATTCATGTTACAAGAATAGCAGTTATTATTACCATTGTTTGGATATCCAATTATCTCTCTTATGTAATCTTCATAAATATTATACAAATTTATACCTCCTTCTTATTTTCTATACAATATGCTATATTACTTATATTGGTGCATAAATTTCACTTTTTACAAAATTTATGTTATAATATAAATAATTTAACTGGCTACTTATATAACTATGGAGGTAAAATATGAAACAATTTGAAAAAAATAATTTAAGTACTAGTTTTGATTTTCTAATTCAAGAATGGGAAAATGCTTGTTTAGTAGATTCTGATGTAAAAACAAAAATCGGTATCGCTAACGAAATAATTTACTTTTATGAAAATAATTCAAATAAGATCCATTTTTTACAAAAAGACTTTAAACTTATTGAAGAAATTAAATTTTTTTTATTTCTTAATAATAAGTAGCCTGTATTTTAAAGAGAGAGAGTTCATAATTTGAACTCTCTTTTACTTTTTATATAAGTTTTAATTTTTATCTTTATTGTGCTTTATCTATTGCATTACCATTAGTATAATCTATTTTTCATAATAATATTATTAATTAATTTTTTTAACTAATTCTTTAAATTGATTTCCTCTATCAGCAAAATTTTTAAACATATCAAAACTAGCACTTGCTGGTGAAAATAAAACAACTTGACCTGCTTTTGCTACTTTTCTTGCAAGATTTATAGTTTCTTCTAAGTTTTCGCACATATGAATATCTAATTCTTTATTTTCTTTTTCTAATTCTGATTTTACAGCATCGAAAATTTTACATGAAGTTTGCCCTATTAATATTAGTGATTTTACTTTTTCTATTATAGGTTTTGCAAGTGGTGTGTAATCTAAATTTTTGTCATATCCTCCTGCTATCAATATTATTTCTTCCTTGAAGGCATTTATTCCTGATAAAGTTCTTGAAGGTGATGAACTTGCTGAGTCATTATACCATTTTACTCCATCTATTTCTCTTATGAACTCTATTCTATGTTCAACTGGTTTAAATTCTTTAATAGCTTCTACTGCTGTATCTATATCTACTAATGATGATGTTGCCGCAATTGCTGTTGCAATATTTTGATAGTTGTGGTTTCCTCTTAAAATGACATCTTCTACATTTAAAATATGTTTTCTTATTTTGTCCTCGCACTCTTTAATTACATCTTCATCTACTATATATCCATCATCTAATTTATTTTTACTACTAAATAAAATAACTTTTCCTTTTGCTTCTTTTTCACAATTTCTTGTTATTTCATTATCATAATTTAAAACTAAAATTCCTTTTTCATTTTGATATTTTAAAATATTTTTCTTTGCTTCTATATATTCTTCATAGTCTTTATGAATATTTAAGTGATTTGGTGTTATATTAGTAATAACTGCAATGTCTGGACTTATTTCCATTCCCATTAATTGAAAACTACTTAATTCTAAAACAAGTATATCTTCTGGTCTCATTTCTGGTAATTTTGTAAATAATGGTGTACCGATATTTCCACCTAAAAATGTATTATATCCAGCTTTTTTCAAGATTGCATTAATCAAACTTGTTGTTGTTGTTTTTCCATCACTTCCAGTAACTCCAACAATTTTACAAGGACACATTTTCATTAATAGCTCTACTTCTGTTGTTACAATTGCACCATTATTAGCTTCATCAACTAGTTCTCTTCTAGTTGGTAAACAACTTGGAGATCTAAAAATCACATTAAATCCTTTTAATTTTTTTAAAGCTTCTTTTCCAAAATTAAAACTAAAACCATATGTATTTATTTTATCCATTATATTTTTAGATATACTCTCAATATCTCGTTCATCAAATACTGTTACATTAGCTTTTTTTTCATATAAATATTCCATAAGTGGTAAATTACTTACTCCTAATCCTATAATTGCTACTTTTCTAAATCTTATATACTCATTAAATTCATTTAACTTTTCATTGATATATTCCATTATATCTTCCGTTCCTTTCTCATCTTTTCTAAATTATGGTTATAAAATACTTTGTCTTTTTTAATATATTATATATCACAATTTTAAAATTTGTGCAATATTCTTAGAAACGCTATAAATTCTTTAATTTTTTATATTTAATAAATTTAAAATATTTTTTCAAATGTATATTTTAAAAATTTTTAGGCAAACTATTATTAATATCTTGAATGGAGGTGCTTTTAATGGCAAAGAAAAATAAAGAAAATAAGAATAATAAAAATAATTCAAATAATCAAAATAATGAAAGACAAAACAATAATAACAAATAATTAAATTTTAGTTATTAAAAAAGTAAGTATGATAAAAAGCTATATATCCTCAAATATATAAATTATTTAGGTTATATAGCTTTTTATCATTTTGTTACTCTCTATTTTTATTCTTATATTTGATTTGCCTATATAATTTTAATAATTTTCTTATATTAGCAAATAAATCTAATTTTTAAGAGTTCTCATCAATTCATTTATGCTTTTTCTATTTATTTTTTTGTTCTAAATCATCTAAAACCTCATCTAGTTTTTTTACAGTTGCTTTTCCATAGATTTCTCCATTCACTGCAAATACAGGTGCCAATCCACAAGCGCCAAAACATCTAGTTTCTTCTATTGAAAATAAACCATTTTTTGTAGTTTCTCCTGGTTCTATTTTTAGTCTATCTTTTAATCTATCCATTATTCTTTGTGAACCTTTTGCATAGCAAGAATTTCCTAAACATACTGATATATTATATTTTCCTTTTGGCTTTAATGTAAATCTTGAATAAAATTTTATAACTCCATATATTTCTGCATATGGTACATTTAAAAATTCTGATAAATCTCTTTGTGCTTTTTCTGGTATATATCCATAATGTTCTTGTATTTCATTTAACATTTGTGTTAAATTGTCTTTTATAGGTAAATATTCATTAAATAAATTTTCTATAAATTCATCTTTTTGATTACAATTACAAATATTTTTATCATTTTCTATGTCTTTTTTCATCTTTTCCCTCCTAATTTAATATTATTAAATAATTGTTTAAATTATATCAAACGCAAAAATTTTATACAATATTTTTTAAAATTATATTGACTTTTTTGTAGAAAAATGTAAAAATCTAAGTATAAAAAATAAAGGAGGGATTTTATATGTACAATAGTTATTACACTAACTATCCAAGCTATTATGAAGGTTATGGTGCAGGTGCTGCTGATGCTACTCTTTACGCTACATTAGGTACAGCTTTAGGAGCATTTATGGGTGTATTTCTACTTTTCTCAATAGTTATATTAGTAATTCAAATTGTTGCAAATTGGAAATTATTTAATAAAGCTGGAGAAAAAGGTTGGAAATCTATTATTCCTATTTATAATGTTATAACATTATTTAAAATTTCAGGACTTTCACCATGGATTGTATGTGCTTTCCTATTAGGTTTTATTCCTGTTGTTGGAGGACTTATTATATTAGGTGTAAGCATTTATCAAGCTTATAACTTAGCAAAATCGTTTGGAAAAGGTGCAGGATTTACAGTTGGATTAGTATTATTACCATCTGTTTTCTATATGATATTAGCATTTGGTAAAGCTGATTATATCGGACCTGGTGGAAATGTAAGAGATGAATCTTCAACTGATGTAGTTGAAGTTATAAACAATAATGATAATTAAAAAACATTTTTATAATTAAAAATAAAAGAGAAATTTATGTTGTGTATTACTTTTTAATCACTCAAAATTACTCTTTTATTTTTTATTATTATTTATTTAATATATTTTCCCACTCTTTTTCTTTAAATCCTATATATATTTCTTTATCTGTAACTAACAACGGTCTTTTTATTAACATTCCATCAGAAGCTAATAATTTTATTTTTTCCTCTAATGTCATTTCATTTAATTTTTCTTTCAAATTTAATTCTTTATATTTTAAACCACTAGTATTGAAAAACTTTTTTATTTCCCTTCCACTTTTTTCTATCCATTCCTTTAATTCTTGAAAAGTTGGTGTTTCTTCTACAATATTTCTTTCTACATAAGATATATTATTATTTTCTAACCACTTTTTAGCTTTTTGACAGGTAGAACATTTAGGATAGTGTATAAATAAATTCATTATAGTACCTCCTTAATATTTTATTTTAAATATATTATCACTTTATTTTTTAATTTTCAATATTTTAAGCAGATTATGACATTTTTTTCAAATCATTTATACTATACTATTTCTAGTTAAATTTAATATTTTTCTACTATACTAAAAATAACTTAAATTTAAGGAGGATATAATAATGGTTTTTTCAAGATATTTATATGGTAAAGTAAATGAAGCAACACAAGATTTCATATCTATTTGGCTTGACTCAGATGACATTGATTTTCTTAATAAAAATGATATAGAATATTCAAAATTAGAAAATCATATGTATTTAGTAAATTGTTCCCAAATAAAACAAAAATTTTATGCCGGTTAACTAACTGTGCTAGTATAGTAGAAAATATTACATTAGAATTTAATGTTTAATTATTTTAAGAGTTTTATAATTTTGCTTTAATAGGAAAAGTAGTGAATTTACATAAGTAAAACTATTTAAAGTTACATTTAGTTATAATTTTTTATGTAATAAAAGTTCTACTTTCAGTATAAAAACAACTGATTATAGAACTCTTACTATATAATTATTGCAGTATATTCTTGATATTGAAACAAATTCTATTATAATAATTTAATTATTATTTAGTATATGGAGTATATCTTAAAGTTTATATAAGCTTCATGCAAATTATTTTATATACTCGTATTATATTCATTTTATGATAATAATATCGTCTAATGATTTAATTATTTACTATTTTAGTTTGATAATCCATCATAATTTTATGAGTTCTTTCTCTCATTTCTTCTGCTCGTTGCCACAAAGGTATTTCTTTGTTAGGATATATTGGATCTAGTACCACTGCATGTATGCATTTCTTTTTCTTGTATAATTTATAAATTCCTTTTGGTTCTTTTAATACATATAAAATAGGTACTACTGGTACATCTGCTTTTACTGCTATTTTAAATGCACCATTTTTAAATTTCCTAATTTTTTCACAATATGGCCATAATGCTCCCTCTGGATACATATGTACTGTTTTATTATTTTTTAAAGCTTTATTAATTTCCCCTAAAAACTTTTCTTTTTGACTTACTTTTGATGGTATTGGTATTGCATATAATATTCTTATTATATGTCTTATTATTGGTATCTTGAAATTACTAGATAATGTAGGAAAATATACTCTGTTAGGAAAATTTATTATTCCATTCATTGTGCAATCTAATGGATGTATATGATTGGAAATTGTTACTTTTCCACTTTTAATTTCTTGTAGTTTTTCTTTATTTTCAATTTTAAACCCTAAACAAATTTTATTAAAAATATATAATATTGGATATATTACTAATGTTAAAATACTTGATATCAGATTAAATATCCAATTATGACAAATGTATTTATAGTCATCTGTAACATTGAAACTTAAAGGCTCCCACATATGAAATATTTGAGCATCATCTTCTAATTCCTCATTTGATAATTCTTTCACATCTTCTCTCATCAATTTCTTCTTTAAACATCTCCTCTATTTTTTCTATACTATTTTCTATTCTGTATTTTTCTGCTTGTTCTGCATATGCTTTTTCCATATTTTTTCTTTCTTGCTCATTATCTAACCAATAATCAATTTTGTTGGCTAAATTGTTGCTATTTCCTGCTTCGAATAAGCTTCTTTCGTCTATTGCAAATTGAGTTGTGGCTGATTTATTACTATTTGCAATTATAGGGACTAAACCTGTTGCAAATGCTTCTATGCATGATATTGCTTCTATTTCTACATCTGCTGTATGTACATATATATCTGTAAATGATAATATATTTTGTAATTCTTCTTTTTTATAAAATTCAAAAACAGGTTCATTTTTTAATTCTTTTCCTAATTTTACATAGCCTCTTTTTTTAGGTCCTTTTCCTGCAAAAATCAATTGAATTTTTTCACTATATTTAGATTTCTTTACTGCTTCTATTAATAAATCTTGTCTCTTCTCTTCTGATAATCTTCCTACCATTGTAATAATAATTTTATCTTTATATTCTTTTGGCTTTTCTGTTTTGTTATATTTAAAATCTTTTTCAATTCCGTTTGATATCACATGCAATTTAGCAGTATAGCCATGTTCTGTTAACTGATTTGCAATAAAATTACTAGGACAATGTATATGTGTAAAATTATTATAAAATTTATCTCTAAATAACTCATAAATTTTATTATTAACTGTTTCATTATTTCCAAGTTTTAAAGTAGATGTTATATTTTCAGGTTGTACATGAAAAGCTGCTGTCATTGGTTTATTTAACCTTTTAGCAATTTTCATTCCTTCTATTGATAGTTTAAATGGCATATAGAAATGAACTATATCTGCCTCTTTTATTGCTTTTTCTAATATTTCCTTATCTGCCTTAGCAAAAGTCATTCCTTGCGACTTTATTATTTGTTTTGCAATAGGTATTAGCTTAACTTCTTTTAGTACATATTTATCTACTTCTTTCTCTCCTGTACTTAATACTTTTACTGTGTTTCCATTTTTTCTTAAATATTTTACAAATCTTCTTGCTGAAATCGTTGTTCCATTATTTGCTCCGTCATATTGGTCTATTACTATTAATATTTTCATAGTTCATTACAATATACTGTTTTGTATATTCTCTTCTCTCCTTGATATAACATATTTAGGTTTTTATTGGTTTTGCCTATAAACCGTTTCTTGTGTTGTAAAATCAAAAAAGTTATATGACTTTTTTGCGATAAAATAATTTCATATTTTATGACAATAGTTTCTCTAATTCTTTTATCTTATCTCTCAATTCCGCCGCTTTTTCAAATTCCATATTTGCTGCAAATTTTAGCATTTCATCTGTTAACTTTGTTATTGTTTCTTTTATGTCATCTTCTTTTTCTAATTTATATTCTACACCAATATCTTCTGCATCTGTTACTTTTATTGTATCTCTTACTGATTTAGTTATAGTTTTTGGTGTTATATTATGTTCTTTGTTATATTCTTCTTGTATTTTTCTTCTTCTATTTGTTTCACTAATTGCTTTTTCCATACTATCAGTTAGTTCATCTGCATACATTATAACTGTTCCATCAGTATTTCTTGCAGCACGACCTATTGTTTGAATTAATGACCTCTCTGAACGTAAAAATCCTTCTTTGTCAGCATCTAATATTGCAACCAATGATACCTCCGGAATATCTAGTCCTTCTCTTAATAAGTTTATTCCGACTAAAACATCAAACTCGCCTAACCTCAAATTTCTTATTATTTCCATTCTTTCTAAGGTTTTTGTTTCTGAATGCATATAGTTCACTTTAATATCTACACTTTTTAAATATTCAGTCAAATCTTCTGCCATTTTTTTAGTCAATGTTGTAACTAAAACTCTTTCTTTCTTTTCTATTCTTAATCTTATTTGCTCTATTAAATCATCAATTTGATTTGTTACAGGTTTAACCTCTATTTTTGGATCTAATAAACCTGTTGGTCTAATAATTTGTTCAACTACATTTTCTTTGCTATGTTCTTTTTCATAATCTCCCGGTGTTGCACTAACAAACACCACTTGATTTAATCTATCTTCAAATTCTTCAAATTTTAATGGTCTATTATCAAATGCTGATGGCAATCTAAATCCATAGTTTATTAATGATTCTTTTCTAGAATGGTCTCCATTATACATTGCTCTAACTTGTGGAATTGTTGCATGAGATTCATCTACTAATAATAAAAAATCCTTTGGAAAATAGTCGAAAAGAGTATATGGTGGACTTCCCTGCTTTCTTCCACTTATATGTCTTGAATAATTTTCTATTCCAGAACAAAATCCTGTTTCTTTCATCATTTCTATATCAAAATTTGTTCTTTCTTCTATCCTTTGAGCTTCTATTAGTTTATCATTTTCCTTGAAATATTTTATTCTTTCTTCTAATTCTTCTTCAATAGTAACTATGGCTCTCTCCATCTTATTTTTAGTTGTAACATAGTGAGATGCTGGTGAAATTAAAATATGTCTTCTAGTTCCTATTGCTTTACCTGTTAATGGATTTATTTCTGTTATTTTTTCAATTTCGTCTCCCCAAAACTCAACTCTAATTGCTGATTCTGATTTGTCTGACGGATATATTTCTACAATATCTCCCTTTGCTCTAAAAGTTCCTCTTTTAAAGTCTATCTCATTTCTTGTATATTGCATTGTAATTAATTTTTTTAATACCTCATCTCTTCCCTTTTGCATTCCTGGTCTTAGTGATAACATCATTTCTTGATAGTCCTCTGGATCCCCTAATCCATATATGCAAGACACTGAGGCTATTATTATTACATCTCTTGTTTCAAATAGTGATAATGTTGCTGAATGTCTCAGTTTATCTATTTCATCATTTACCGAAGAGTCTTTTTCTATGTATGTATCTGATGATGGAATATAGCTTTCTGGTTGGTAATAGTCATAATATGATACAAAGTATTCTACATTGTTCTTAGGAAAGAATTCTTTAAACTCAGAATATAGTTGTCCAGCTAGTGTTTTGTTATGTGCTAAAACTAGTGTTGGTTTTTGTACTTTTTGAATTATATTTGCCATTGTGAAAGTTTTTCCGAGAACCTGTAACACCTAGAAGCGTTTGGAATTTTTTTCCTTCTTTTATTCCTTTTGATAGATATTCTATTGCTTTTGGTTGGTCGCCTGTTGGCTTGTAATCTGATACTAATTCGAACATTTTTCCTCCTTTGTGACCAATAAAAAAGATGTCTATATTCTTAAAATTCGTGTAAATGCTAAACAAACTTGTACGTTTGTAGAATTTGTTCGCTTTTTCGTGCTTTTTATATACATAAAATATCATTACACGAATCCGGTCACAAAATTTATATTTCTAAACTAAATAATTCTAAATAAAACTATTTAAAATTAAATATATTTTTTTTGCATAGCATATTTATTTTAACATTTTTATATAAAAAAAACAAGGTGGCATTACCTTGTTACAGGGTAATTTCATGAAATATTACAATTTGTAATATTTCCAATAAGTTCCAATAGTAAATTATCATTAAGCAAGCAGTTAAACAATTAGATTTAACTGTTTGCTTTTTTCCTTTTAAAT
>DBGCHZ010000048.1:0-71701 GCA_048355915.1 Clostridia bacterium
TTTATTGGTATCATACCACTTGTTACTTTTGGACTATTTACATTTTTACTTGCATTAAATCCTTCTTCTGATGGTACTTCACTTGTTATTCTATTTAACAAGCTTTCTAATTGTTGCTCCTCTTTTCTTTGTGCTTCTTCTGTTTTCTCTTTTGCTAATTTTGCTTGGGTTAATATTCCATTATCTCCTGTCAGCATTGATATGCTTACTCCTGCTAAAATTAATAAAACTATTATTGTTATAACCAATGCAATTAATGTAATACCTTTATTAAAGTTCCCCCTAAATTCCTTCATTATCTAAATCCTTTCTTTTGTTTTTTTAGTGAAAAAATAATAAAATAAAAAATCGCAAACAATTTATATATTTTATTATATTTTCACCATATCTAAAATTTCTATTCAAATGTACTAAGTTAAAAATCACAAAAAATTTAATACATATTGAACAAGTAAATTATATACTTTAAGCATTATTAATTCAAGACATTGTAGTAAAATATTTCTAAAATATCTTCTTTTATTTTTATTAACTTAGTGTTTCATATATATCAACAATGTTTTACTATTGTTTTTTACGCTTTCCTATAACTCTTATTTTACAACATAGATTTATATCAAGATAAAAAATTGTTTTTCTTTCTCAACTCTGCAACAATATTTTTTAAATTTTCTACTAAATATTCCACATCTTCTTTACTATTCTCCTCACAAAATGAAACTCTTAATGTCCCCTCAGCCATTTTACTGTCAAGTCCTATTGATGTAAGCACATGCGATGGACTGCTTGAACCTGTTGAACATGCGCTTCCTGCTGAGGCACAAATTCCTTTTTCATCTAGTTTTAATAATAATTCACTCCCATTTACTCCATTAAATGAAATATTGGCATTTCCCGGTAACCTATTATCTCTCGGACCATTTACTTTTATGTTTTCTATTTTTTCTTCTACTTGATTTATATAAAAATCTCTTAACTCCTTTAATTTTTTTATGTGTAATTCTAAATTATTTTTAGCAATTTCACAAGCTTTTCCTAATCCTACTATTTCTGCAACATTTTCTGTTCCTGCTCTTTTATTTTTTTCTTGATGTCCACCATCTAAAAATCTGTCAAATTCTATTCCTTCTTTTACATATAAAGCCCCAACTCCTTTTGGAGCATTTATTTTATGTCCAGATAATGATAACATATCTATTCCCATTTTATTTACATCTATCTTTATATTTCCACAGGCTTGAACTGCATCTGTGTGAAATATTATATTATGTTTTTTAGCTATTTTAGAAATTTGTTCTATTGGCTCTATTGTTCCAATTTCATTATTTGCAAACATGATACTTATTAATATTGTGTCTTTATTTATTGCAGTTTCTAGTTCATTTATATCTATTTTTCCTTCTTCATCTACATTTAAATATGTTATTTTATATCCTTGTTTTTCTAATGTTTTACATGAGTTTAATATAGCTGGATGCTCTATTTTTGAAGTTATTATATGATTTCCTTTTTCTTTATTCGCATATGCAATTCCTTTTAATGCCATATTATCGCTTTCTGACCCACAGCTTGTAAAATATATTTCTTTGGGTTGACAACTTATTAGTTCTGCTACTTTTTTTCTTGCAATTTCTATTGCTTTTCTTGCTCTTCTTCCTATTGAGTACATTGATGATGGATTTCCATATTCTATGGATAAATACGGAAACATTTCTTTTAGTACTTCTTCTTTTACTTTTGTTGTAGCTGCATTGTCAAAATATCTTATTTCCACCTATTTATATCTCCTTTCATAAATAATTAAAATTTATAATTTTCTAAATTACGATATTATCAAGTTCTCTAATTTTTTCTAGCTTAATAATTTTATATTTTATTATAAAATTTTTTTTAATTTGTTCTTAAATAATTTGAAATTATATTTATTCTTAAAATCTCTAATATTATTAAGATTCACTTGTTATTTCTCGAAATATTATAGTATTTTATTATCATTATATTAATAATAATCTTATTTAGTTACAAGTTTTATTACTTTAATATATCCTTTATATCTTTTATATTATCCATAACAGTTTTATATCCATATTCAAAACAACTGTCTAATTTATTTGTATCAAGCAATCCCGTTTTATCCGTTCTTACTGTTAAAATATAGTCACTATTTTTTAAACTTTCTTCTGATATTTTATTTCCCATTATATCAATAGTCCTCATTGCAACATCCATCATATTACTACTCTCATCAATATCATCTGCTTTGAAATTTACTGCAATTACTTTATCCACTCCTTGTTTTCGTACTTCTGTAACTGGTACATTATCTAATGCTCCTCCATCTAAAAACTTATGATTCTTATATTCACATGGACAAAATACTGCTGGAAAACTACTACTTGCTCTTACTGCTTTTCCTATCGAAATGTCTGTAATATATTTATCTTTCTTTTTTGATTTTGGTATATTATTTGTGAAAATATATTCCTTGGAATTTTCTATATCAACTGTTGGAATTACTATTGGCATTTTTGTTATCTCTCCTATATTTTTTATTCCTTTTCTATTGGCTAATTCATCAAATGCTTTTTCTATACTATTTCCTGTTTTCAACCCTAATAACGGTATTTTTTTGTTTTTCACAAAGCTACCTAAACCTGAGATTATTGAACTTGCATTTATTTGTGTTATATCACTTGCATATCTTTTAAATAAGATATAAATATAGTATGGTGAATATCCTAAGGCATACAAAGTAGCAATAAGAGAGCCTGAACTTGTTCCTCCTATTGCGTTTATTTTTATATTATTTTCTTCCAAAGCTTTTAATACTCCTGCATGAGCTATTCCTCTTATACCTCCACCAGATAAGGCTAATCCTAATTTCAAGTTTCCTAACCTCCTATAAATTATAGACTATTATTTTAAATATTCACATAAATGCTTAATTATATTCAACACTATGAATAATATGTAACTAAAAAGAAAAAGTTACTCTATATTTTTTTAGAATAACTTTTTCTTTTTTTATAATTATTTAGTATAATAAAATTCTCCAAACCCAAATTCTACTTTATAATACTCTCCAATAAAACTTGGTTCTAATTGTGTATTTATTATATATTGTGGTTCTACAATTATTTTTCCGTCTGAATTAACTACTCCCCATTTTCCATCTAATTTTATTCCTGCAAATCCGTATTCATTTAAATCTGTTGTTTTTTCATATTGGTAATCTAATACTATATTTCCATTTGAATCAACAAATCCCCATTTTCCATTATTTGCAGTTGCAAATATTTTATTTCCTTTTAATGCCTCTTTATTTGAAATTTCTTTTCCTGATAAACTAAAATATTTTGTTATTTCATCATTATATATTTTTATATATTCTTTTTCTACCACTATATTAGCATTTGATAAATCACATAATTTATTTATATTTTTGTCATATATTTGTGTTGTTTTATTCTTAGCCAATGTTGTTGTTACAAAATCTGTATCTTGTAATTTTTCTATTGAATCATATTTTATATCTATTTTTATTTCATTATTACTATTTATAACTCCTAGTTTTCCATCCAATGAAACTATAAAATTATCACCTGTTAAATATTCAATATATGAATAAGTTTGTTTTGTTATTATATTATCATTTTTATCAATTATACTATATACTGTTCCATTTGTATTATCGATTTTTATTTTGTAGTTTTCATTTGCTGTTTCCAATATTGCTATATTGCTATCAGCTTGTATTTCTGTTCCTTCTTTTGTATATACATTTTCTGTTCCATCTTCATTAGTTGCATATATATATATACCTGTATTATCTATTTGTTTGTATTCTACTGGTATTATAATTTTACCATCTAAATTTGCAACTCCGAATTTTTTAGTTTTTTGTAATATTAATGTTTCATCTGTTAAGTTATATGTTATTGATTGATATTCATTTCCTATTATTTGTTCTTTATTTTTAAATAATCCATATTGACCATTTTTTGCAGCAATTAAATAAATATCATTTCTTTTCACATCTGTTATTCTTTGTATTTCGTTGTATTCTGTTTCCAATATTACTTTTCCATTAATATTTATATAACCATATCTATATCCCTCTTCTGTTTTATTTCCAACAATATATCCTGCGTCTTTATATCCATTTTCATTATTTGAGTATCCATCAACATTTATTTGGTCATATTGTGGTTTTATAATTTGATTTCCTTTTAAGTTTATAACTCCATATTTTCCCTCTTTTTGTATCAATAATTCTCCTTCTTTATATGGTAATCCTTCTATTTTATCATAAATAGCTTTTGTTAATTTTTTTCCTTCTAAATTTATTAGTCCCAATTTTTCATTTTCTTTATATGTTAATACACTTTTTTCATACATTAAACTACTTGCAATATTTTTTAATTTTATTGGCTCTATTGATTTAAATTTTGTAAATATCTCCTCGCCATTTTGATTTAATACTTTTGTACTATCATTTGTATAGCATATAAATACTGGCTTTTGTGGATTTGGAATAATCACATTTGTATATTCTGCATTTACTATTTGCTTTCCTTCTTTATTTATTACTCCATATTTATTTTCTACTTTTAATGTAAAATATTCATAATTATCAATTTTCTCTATTTCATATTTTTTTCCGTCCTCAATTACTTTTTTTGTTATAAAAAATCCAGCTGTTGCAATTACTATTATTGCTATAATTATTATTCCAACTATATGTTTCTTTTTCATACTTTTTTCCTCTTTTATATATTTAGGTTTTTAGCAAGAGTTACCTATAAACTTTCTTCTTCTATCTTTTCTATATTATTTTTACAAGCTTTTATCTTTATTATTCTTTTATCTTCTGATTTTTCTATTTTATATGTTACTTTTTCAGTTTCAATAATCGGCTTTTCTTTGTCTTCTGGTATTCTTCCTAATTTATCTTGAAGAAATCCTGAAATTGTATCAAATTCTCCTTCTGGTATATCTGCTTCTAATAATTTATTTACATCAAATATTGGCATACTTCCTAATAAAATATATGTGTTTTCGTCTATTTTTTCGTATTCACTTTCTTCTTTATCATACTCATCATATATATCTCCAACTAATTCTTCCAATATATCTTCCATTGTAACAATTCCAGCTGTTCCACCATATTCGTCTAATATTATTGCTAATTGTTTTTTATTTTTTTGTAGTTCTTTAAAAACCTCATTTATTAGTCTGTTTTGAGATATAAAATATGCATCTTTTATAACATTTTTTACTTTAAAGGTTTTCTTGTTTATATTTTTTAATACATCTTTTACATATAAAACACCTTTTATTTCATCAATTGTTTCGTCATATACAGGGATTCTACTATATCTATATTCTTCTTTTGAAAGCTCTTCTAAAAGTTCATCTGTACTTATATTTATATCTACTGCAAAAATATCTTTTCTATGTCTCATTATCTCTGATACTGTTATATCATTAAATTCAAATACATTGTTTATAAGTTCTTTTTCATCTTCCTTTATTGTTCCACTTTCTTCTCCTTGGTCTACCATCATTTTTATCTCTTCTTCTGTAACAGTTTCTTCTTCATTTTCTCCTACTCCAAATATTTTAGAGATTCCATTTGTCACAGATGTTAATAATTTTACAAAAGGAGCTGTTATTATTGATATTGTTCTTATTACTCCTATTGTTCCAAATGATATTTTTTCGTAGTGTTTCATTGCTATTCTTTTTGGTACTAATTCTCCAAATACAAGTGTAAAGAATGATAGTATTATTGTGATGAAAATTATTGATATGCTTTTCCATACACCTAAACTTACTGCTGGTATCATATTATATAAATATGGTGCTATTTTATCTGCAAAAGTTTCAGATGCAAATGCACTTGATAAAAATCCTGCTAATGTTATTCCTATTTGTATCGTAGCTAAAAATTTACTTGGTGTTTTTAACATTTTTTCTATTTGTTTAGCTTTTTTGTTTCCTTCTTTTGCTTGTTTTTCTATTTTTGCGTCATTTAATGATATAAAGGCTATTTCACTTGCCGCAAAATATGCATTTATTAATATTAGTATTGTTAAAACTATTAATTGTGAAATCATTTTTTGTTGCATGATATATTTAGAATTTTAAATATATTATGCTCTCCTTTCTTTTTTTATTTTTATATATTTTATCAGATGTTTTATTTTTATTCAATATGTTATTTAATCGTATTTTAATATGAATTTTTAAAATTATTATTTAATCTTTTTATTTGACAAAATTAAATAATGTGTATATAATATAAATAGGAAATGAAGAAACCACAAAGTGGTTTGCCAGTTATATGTTAAAAAAACACATTGAACCGCCAAGTTACAGATGTGTTTTTTTATTGTTTATTTTTGTTTGCTAATAATTACAACTATCGCTATAATCAAGGCAAACGCAATGATAGTTACTGATACTAAACCAGCAAAAAGTAATTTTATTATTAATAATAATTCTTGTATTTCTATCATACGCCTCACCTCCTCTTATGTAGGAGGCAAACCACATCTGTTTTTTCTCATTTCCTATGTTATTCAATATACTATATATTTTTTCAAAAAACAAGTATTATAAATATTTTATTTTCAAAATTGTTAGTGTATAATACTTTTTTGTAGAGTAGTTGAAAATAGTTGATAATTAAATTACCTTTAACTTTCAAATTACTGAATTCTTACTAAATTATAGCTAAAAAATCGCTTTGAATAAAAATATTTTATATCTAATTCAAAACGATTTTTTTATTTTATTAACTACATGCCTGTTACTGGCAATCTTTTTACTTCTTTTTCTTTTTTACTTGTTTCTATTTTAGGTTTATCTTCTTTTTTATTATTTACTGTTACCATTATTTCTTGATTTAAATCTACATTTACTGCAATATCTTCTTCATATATTTTGTATCCATCTATTGATTTTGTTTCTCTTATATAATATTTTCCTGGAATTACATTTTCTATAATGATTTTTCCTTTTTCGTCTGTTTTTAAGTTTTTATATATTACATTTTTATTTTCATCTAATAATTCAAATTCTACTCCTTCCAATCTTTTTTTAGTTTCTTCATCTTGTTTTATAATTATTATTTTTGTTTCATTTTTGTTATATTCGTCTTTCGCTGTTCCTTTTCCATCTTCATAACCTGCTGATGTTAATGCGTAATCTTGATATCCTGTATTTGGAGCAGCACCATATAATACTACTTTTGTATTTACTTTTGCTTCTACATTTATTTTAAATTTACCTTTTTCATTAGTTCTTTTTAAAGGTACTAATATTTTAAATTTTTCATTTGCATTAAATTCTTGTCTTTCATTATTATTTTCGTCTACTAATTTTATTCCTTCAATATCTTGTCCTTTTTCGCTTTCTATTTTTATTTTATATTTTTCTATAACTGTATCTGCTGATACGCTATATGTTTTTGATATGTAGTTTTTGTCTTTACTATCTTGTTTCCATTCATCACTGTTTTTATTTATTGTTAATGTACTTGATATTTGAGTTTCTGTTGATTTATTAGCATTATCAATTATTTTATACATAGCATTTAAAGTCCTTTTCCCTGCTTCTCCTATTCCTTCATAATCACTCAATTTATTTCCATGTACATAACAGTAAACAGCTTGTTTTGTTGCTGTAAAAGCTTCTTCTTTATTAGCAACACCTAATTCTTCTATTGTTTTATATGGATAGCCATTTACTATTACTTTCCATAAGCCTACATCTTTTATTGCGTCTTTTATAGAAACATCATATGAAAAATCTCCTTCAACACCATGTTTTGTTTTATCTAAACAATATGCTGGATATGATACTCCATTATCTTTATATTCTGCATATTCAACTATTACAAGTCCTCCTTTGTATTTTAACAATTCACCACAAGAACCTGATGAATAAATATGTGTTGAATTCATTTCACCTGCTATTACTGAATTTATAAATAGCATTGTGTTTAATATCACTAAACTTATTGTTATTACAATTTTTTTAGATATATTTTTAACTTTATTCATTCTATTTTCTTCCTTATATTTTATATTTAGGTTTTTAAGGATTTACCTATAAACCTAGCTTATCTCTCTATTTTTTCTCCTTGAATGCATCGTCTATAATTAGGTTCATTTTCAACACAAGTTATTAATGTTATTTTATCTTCTTCTGTGTTTTCTAAATTTACCCAATCTGTATCCTTTATTATTTCATGTTTCGATACTACATATTTTTGCTCATATTCATTATTTTTGTAAAATATTTCATCTCCTATCTTCAATTTTTTTAAATTTTCGAAATAGTTATTTTTATATCCTCTATTATGGGCTGCTAGGCATATATTTCCTTTTTTAGTTGCACTTTCTTCAAAATGTCCTACATAATTATCTAAACTTGCTTTTGTTGTACCTTCTGTAATTGGTGCTTTTAATGAAATTGTTGGAATTTCTATATACCATTCCACTTTTTCTTTACTTTTTGTTGATATTTCTTTGGATATATCTGAATTTAAAATATTATTTGATAAATTAATAAAATTATAATTACTTTGATGATTTTGAATGTTTTGATTAAAAACTTGATTTTCACTTGTAAATCCTACTTTTAATTTTGAATTTTTTAAATTGATATTAAAAATTGTACTATTTAATATAATACATATTATTATTAAAAATATAAAACTAACTATATTTATATATCTGCTTGTATATCGTATCATACATGCAAATGCCTCCTATTGTTTTAGCTTTCTTTTGTTTCTTTTATGGTTTTATTTTGGAAAATTTTGAACTAATTTAGTATTAAGTTTTATAAATTGCAAATTTGATTTTAAATTTTTTCGAAAAAATTGTTTAACATGTTATAGTTATATATTAATACATTTTTTTACATTTGTAAAGAACTTTTCATCGCAAAATTCGACATTTCTTTCTATTAATTTAGTATAACTTTCTGTCACATTTATTTTAGTTTTTTATTTAAATTATTTTATATATTATTTATATTATCTCAGTATCATATTAAAAACCCTCTTATGACATTTTTATTTTGTCATAAGAAGGTTTTCTTTTAACCTTATACAACTCTTTTTAATATATTTCATATATTTTTAAAAATTATATTTCTAAATCCAAATCAAAATAAAATTCAACCCCATTTTCCTTATTCATAACACCATATTCATTTTTATAATTATTCATAATAGCCTTAACAAATGATAAACCAATTCCTGTTCCGCCATCATCTCTATTTCTTGATTCATCGGCTTTAAAAAATCTATTCCAGATTCTTGCCATATCTTCCTCTTTGATATTATCTCCTGTGTTGAAAACTTTAATCCTTACTTTATTTTTCTCTACATTTACTTCATTATATATTTTTATATAATTTTCTCCATTTACTTCTTTTACATGTTTTAGTGCATTTGTTACATAATTACTAATTACTTGTTCAATATAAAAATCATCTGCTATTACATTTATTTCTTCTGGGGAAACTAATTCCATTTTTGCTTCTTTTTCTTGTAGCATTACTTGTGATTTTACTATTATTTGTTGTTCTAATTCTACAACATTAAATTTGGCATCATTAAATTCTCTTTTTCCATATTCAATTGTCATTAATTCTAATAATTGTTTTACTAATTTGTCCATTTTATTTGTTTCATCTAGTATTACTTCTGCATAAAATCTCCTGCTTTCTTCGTCTGTGTTTACATTTTCTAATAATCCTTCGCTATATCCTTGAATTAGAGCTATTGGAGTTTTTAATTCATGTGATACATCTGATATGAAGCTTTTTCTCATTTCATCTATTTTGGATTTTTCTTCTATGTCTTTTTCTAGTTCTATATTTGTTCTTCTTAGTTGTTTTATTGTTCTTTCTAGCTTATCTGACATTACATTTATGCTTTTTCCAAGGTTATTTATTTCATCTTCTGCATCTGTTATTCTATATTTGTGACTAAAATCTAAATTAGCCATTTTTTTAGCAATATTATTTAATTCTAAAATGGGGTCAGCAAATTTTCTTGTTACAAATGATACTATAACTGCTGATATTAGTATAGTAAATCCTGCCATTAGATATAAAAAGTTATTAGAAATTTTTACGCTTTCTTCAATAGATGTTAACGGTATTCTAATATATAATAAATATCCGTTGTCAAGTTGTGATGATAATAGTTCGTAAGATATTCCTGTTTTTACATCTTTCATTTTTTTTATATTATATTTTTCATCTTGTTCAATTATTTGTCCTGAACTCATTGAATTTGTCATTTCATTCATCTGTCCTAAAGTTGAAAAGAAATCTTTATTAGATGTAAATACATTAATATTTTGGTCATTTCTAATTAATATATCAAAATTATTTTTTATTGCTATTTTTTCTAATTCTGAATCTATATCAATATTTGCTCCACTATTGTAATAATCATTAATAATTTCATATACATTTTTTAGTGATTGTGTTTTGCTGTATAAATAAAATTCTCCAAATACAAAATTATTTACTAATATCAAAAATAAAATTATCAATAAGATTATTAATGATAACATTAAAAATAGTTTTACTTTTACTGATTTTAGTGCCTCTTTTAATTTGCTCATTTTTTACCGTCCTCTTAGAATTATTTAACCTCAAATTTATATCCAACACCTCTCATTGTTTGAATATATTTTCCTTTTTTCCCTAGTTTATGTCTAATTTTCTTTATATGACTGTCTATTGTTCTTGAATCTCCATAATAATCATAGTTCCAAACATTATTTAAAATTTTATCTCTTGATAAAGCAATATTTTCATTTTCTACTAAATATGATAATAGTTCATATTCCCTTAAACTTAATTCTATTATTTTTCCATCAACTTTTACAGTTCTTCCTTCTCTATCAATCTCTATTCCTCCATAGTCTTTTATTTCTTTTATATCTTGATTTGTTCTTTTCAAAATAGCTTCAACCCTTGCTACTAAAATTTTAGGACTAAAAGGCTTTGAAATATATTCGTCAACTCCTAATTCAAATCCAAATAATTCATCTTGTTCTTCTCCTCTGGCTGTTAGCATTATAATTGGAACTTTGGATTCTTGTCTAATTTGTCTTAAAACAGACCATCCATCAAGTTTAGGCATCATAACATCTAGTAGAATTAAATTGATTTTATTTTTATTTTCTTCAAAAACTTCTAAGGCTCTCTCTCCGTTTTCTGCTTCTAAAATACTAAATCCTTTTGCTACTAAAAAGTCTTTAATTAATTTTCTCATTCTTTGTTCATCATCAACAATTAGTATACAATTATTAATCATAATACTGCTCTCCTTTTCTTATTTCAACTATATTATACATTATACATATTAATTATGTCTATACTGTGAAAAAATTAATATTATGTATATGATGAATTTTTTAGAAAAACTTGTTATATACAGAAAAATCATATATTAAAAACATTTTTTGTATAAACTATAAACATTTGCTTGATTTTTAATTTAAATCATTGTAAAATATTACCAACCTGACGTAAAAAAAGGGTTAGCCCTTTTTAAGGGCGGAAAGGGGGACTAACATTGAATAACTGCGATTTAATTTTGCACTTTGCTGAAAAGTACATAGCTGAAAAAGAGAAAAACATAATCTTACAACAAAAGTTAGAACAACAGAAGCATATGCAAATAAACAACAGTGTTAAGACTAATAAAAAGCAATAATTAGTCGATAGAGTAGATTCGTGGTCTACTCTATTTTTCACAAAAAAAATCTGTGTATTCGTGGTACACAGACGACTAAATTGAACAAACTGCGATTCAATGTTCATTTATTTTGTAATTAAATACTATCACATTATTTCGAATTTGTCAAACCTTTTTAAACTTTAATTTTTCAAATATACATTCTTATTCTCATAAGCCAATTTAATATGCTCTTCTTCAATTATTTTCATAAGTTTACAATTTATATCTTCAACCTCTGCTAAATAACTATCATATCCAACTGAATCAGTGTATGTATATATTAGCATATTAATTCCACTTTCATTTATGTCATCAAATCTAACAATAGTAGAGTCATCATCAATTCTTTCTCTATCATGTAACATTTTTTCAACTCTAGTTTTCAATATATTTAACTTTTCTATTGGAGTTCCTAATTCTATTCTTAGGTTAGTCTTATACCTTCTTTTTTCCATTTTGCTCCAATTTATAACTGAAGCATTTGATATAATAGAATTTGGAACATTTAAAAGTGAATTTTCAAATGTTCTTATTCTAGTTGTTCTAAATGTAATATCTTCTATCGTCCCTTCAAAATTGTCCATTTGAATCCAGTCACCTACTTTAAATGGTTTATCTATAAATATTACCAAACCTCCAAATAAGTTTTTTGCTGTATCTTGTGCTGCAAGTGTTACAATCAATCCACTAATTCCTAGTCCTGCAATAAGACCATTTAAGTTTATTCCTAATATTGATAAAACTATAAAAGCTGCTATTACATAAATTATTGCTCTAATTATCTTCAATACAAATTCTAATGTAGCATCATCTAATTGCTTTTTTAAGTTTCTTTTCATTTTATTTACTAATGTTGAATGAATTGTAAAGCTTTTAGCAATTCCATTTGCAAATGCTATTATACTAATAATTTTAAAGATTCTAGTAACAAATCCCATAGTTTCATTATTTATATTCAGTGGCTGTTTTAAGAATAATATTGCTAAATATATTCCTAATATTATAAAGAATAATCGTAATGGCCTATAAAAAGCGCTTTCTCTTATGTCTTTCGCTTTTTTACTTTTCAATTTAAACATTCTAATAATCATATATGCTATGCTTGAACTAAAAATTCTAAAAAATATGATTATTCCTAATGCAATTAATATATCTATTATTTCTAATGAGGTAATTTGGTTTAAAAAATTATTAAATTGCTCCATATATGCCTCCGTATTTTATCCCATATAATCTCTTAATTTTTTGCTTCTACTTGGATGTCTTAATTTTCTTAATGCCTTTGCTTCTATTTGTCTTATTCTTTCTCTTGTTACTTTAAATTCTCTTCCTACCTCTTCTAGTGTTCTAGATTTTCCATCTTCTAATCCAAATCTTAATTTTAATACTTTTGCTTCTCTTGGTGTTAATGTATTCATTACTTCTTCTAATTGTTCTCTAAGCATTGTATATGCTGCTGAATCTTGAGGAGCTGGGCTATCATCATCTTGAATAAAGTCTCCTAAATGACTGTCATCTTCTTCTCCTATTGGTGTTTCTAAAGACACTGGATCTTGTGCTATTTTTTGAATTTCTACTACTTTCTCAACTGGAATTTCCATTTCTTGAGCTATTTCTTCTGGACTTGGTTCTCTTCCTAATTGTTGTAATAGATGTCTTGATGTTCTTATTAATTTATTTATTGTTTCTACCATATGAACTGGAATTCTTATTGTTCTTGCTTGATCTGCTATTGCTCTTGTTATCGCTTGTCTTATCCACCATGTAGCATAAGTACTAAATTTGAATCCTTTTGTATAGTCAAATTTTTCTACTGCTTTTATTAATCCCATATTTCCTTCTTGTATTAAGTCTAAAAATAGCATTCCTCTTCCAACATATTTTTTAGCTATACTTACAACTAATCTTAGGTTTGATTCTGCTAATTTTTGTTTTGCTTCTTCATCTCCTTCTAAGATTCTTTTTGCTAAATCTAGCTCTTCGTCAAATGTTAATAGTGGTATTCTTCCTATTTCTCTTAGATACATTCTAACTGGGTCATCTACATTTATACCTTCATAACTTGTATCTGTAATTTGATCTAGTTTTAATTCTTCAACTTCTTTTAAATCTTCTAAATCTGGTTCTTCTTCCATATCATCTGATAAAAGATTTACTCCTAATTCCTCAAACGCATCAAATACTTTATCTATTTGCTCAGGATTAGCGTCATCTAGTTCTGATGCTAAATCTCCATATGTTATTTTTCCTTTTTCTTTTGCTTTTTTTAATATATTATTTACCTTTTCTTGTTTTAATTTTTCATTTTCCTCTGTATCTTTATTATTTGTTGCTTTTTCTTTTACTTTTTTTCTAGTTTCTTCTAATTTTTTAATATTTAATTCTTCTAAATTTCCTTTTAATTCTTCTTTTTTATTTGACATCAAATTCACCTCTACCTAATTTTTGAAAGTTTTATAATTATTTCACTAAGTTCTCTTTCTAAACTTTTTTTATCATCTTGATTTTCTTCATTTTCTAATAGCTCTAATATTTCATATTTTCTATCGTTTAATTTTTCTTTTTCATAACTTTGTATTATATCATCTATTGCTTTTTCAATATCTTCTATTCCATAGTCTTCTGCCATTATCATTGTGATATGATTTTGTTCTTCTTCTTCTAAATTGTCTATTATTGCATTTATATTACTATTTCCTTTTTCAAATTCTTCATACACTTTTTTAGCGATTTTCTTATCTATTTCATATTTGAATTCTTCTGCTGGAATATTTTGTTTTATAATTTGATATATGTTCAAATCTCCTAATAGCAATATTGATAATATAGTATTTTCTCTTCTTTTTATTATTTCAGATACATTATTATCATTATTTGTATGTTTTTTTATTACTGGTTTTGCTTTTTCTAGTATTTTTGAATCTTTTGTATCTTTATATGTAAGTTTATTTACTTCAGCATAAATCGCTTCTTTTGAGACATCATATTCCTTAGAAATTTTTTCTATATAAATTTCTCTTTCCATGTTATTGTCTATTTTTGATATTAATTTTGCTATTTCATTTAAAAACTTTATCTTATCATTTGTACTTTCTAAGTTCAATTGTTGTCTCAAGATTTTTACTTTAAACTCTATTACTGAAATTGCTTTGTCTATTACATTTTGAAATCTAGCATTTCCATATTTTATTACAAATTCATCTGGGTCTTTTGCTCCTTCCATTTGAAGCACTCTTATATCACATCCCATATTTTGTAATATTTCCATTGCTCTTAGTTTTGCAGTTTGTCCTGCTTCATCTGAGTCATAACTTAATATTATTTGTTCTGTACTATTTCTTAGCAAATATCCTTGTTGCTGTGTTAGTGCTGTTCCTAATGATGCTACTACATTATGAATTCCTCTTTGATGTAAAGATATTACATCCATATATCCTTCTACTATTAATAACTTTTTCTTTATGTCATATTTTTTTGCTACATTTAACCCGAATAAATGTCTTCCTTTGCTATACACAACATTTTCTGGTGAGTTTATGTATTTAGGTTTTGAGTCATCTAATACCCTTCCTCCAAATGCTATTACTCTTCCTCTTACATCACATATTGGAAACATTAATCTATTTCTATATCTGTCTATAAATTGACCTCTTTCATTTTTGTTTACCAATCCTGATTCTAGTATTTCTCGTTCTTCAAATCCTTGCTTTCTTAATTCTTGATATAGTTCATCAAATTTGCCAGAAAAGCCTATTTTAAATGCTTTTAATGTATCATTTGTTAATTTTCTCTTTTTTATATATTCTTGAGCTTCTTTTGCTTGTGGTTTATATAAATTTTCATGATAATAGTTTGCTGTAAATTCATTTACTTTATATACTTTTGCTTTTAATATTTCTCTTGCTGAATCTTGATTATTTTCCAAGGTTGGCAATTGTATATTTGCTCTATCTGCAAGCATTTGTACTGCTTCCACAAAATTTATCCCCTCAATTTTTGTTAAAAATGTGAATACATTTCCTCCTACTCCACAACCAAAACAGTGAAATATTTGTTTTTCTGGTGATACTGAAAATGAAGGTGATTTTTCATTATGGAATGGACATAATCCAAAATAATTTCTGCCACTTCTTTTTAAATGAACATATTGTGAAATCACATCTACAATATCATTACTTTGTCTTACTTCATCAATAATTTCATCACTATATCTTGCCATTTTAGCCTCACTTTCCTTAAAATATCTCAATTATTTATCCGTAATTATATTATTCGACGCATTTTACATAAATCCTTCTTATTGCTCAAAAAAAATGAGGTTTTTAAACTTTCTGACTTAAATCCTCATTTTTTCTAATTTTTTAATATTAATAATTAAATAAATTTTATTAAGTTTTAATAGTAGATTTTATTAATCCTATTCATATCACTATTATTCTATTCTCTCATCAACATTATTTTCCCATCTAATTTATTGATTATCTTTGCATATGCAACTAAATCTTTAGATTGTTTTCTTGTTATTTGACCTTTTCCTTTGTATTTCATTTTATGTTCTAAACTTGCCCAAAAGTCCATTGCCATTGTTCTTATTTGTATTTCTACTTTGACATATATTATTTCTTTTGATAATGTTACTGGTACTTCAATAATCATGTGATAACTTGAATATCCACTTTTTTTTGGGTTTGATACATAGTCTTTTTCTTTTAATACTTTTATCCCCGGTATTTTAGTTATTAATTTCTTTACTGTAAAAATATCTTTTATTATTGGGGTTATTACTCTTATTCCTGCTATGTCATTAATATTTTCTATCATATCTTTGTATGTAAGTTCATACCCTTTTTTATTCATTTTTGTAATTATACTTTCTGGTTTTTTTATTCTAGTATTTATATGATCTATCAAATCATAATCATAAAATATTTTAAATTCTTCTTTTAGTATTTCTAATTTTGTTTCTAATTCTTTTATTGCCATTTTATATATTATCATTAATTTTTGAAATGTATTTCCTTTAGTTTCAACTTTTTCTTGATAATTTAAAAAGTTCTCAACTTTTATTAAATTTACTTCTTTGTTTTTCTTTTTCATACGCATTCACTCCTTGTATGATTTTATTTTCTATCTTTAGTATATGCGTATTCTATATTATTATTGTTTCCTTTTTATATTTTATTTGTGTCTTTTTGATGAATTAATTTTTCCATACTATAATAAAAAGTCAAGTAATTGATATTTACTAACTATCAATTACTTAACTCTTCTTTATCTTTCCTCTTCAAATTTGTTATATTTAGACGATTTTACTTTTGGTACTCTTTCTATTGATTCTATATCTTTATGTTTATTTTTTTGTATTTGTTTTCTTTTTTCTATTATTTCTATAAACGAGTCTACTACTTTTTCAGCTTGTTTTTGTCCTAGTTCTGCTAATGATTGATATAACCCTACTTTATTACAATAGTTACTAATATTTAATAAATCTTGATCTGTAATTATTTTCTTTCCTTGTTCTATAAAATCAAACTTTACATTTTGTGGTAGTTCTCCAAGTTTTGTAACATAATCTTCTATCTTTTCAGTTTCTTCAACATTTCCTCTAATTTGCCCTTTTGCATCAACTTCTGATAATGCATCTAATTTACCACCTTTTCTTTGTACCTCTTGAGATATTTGTTTAATAAATTCTTCTTCTTCCTTCTGGCTTATTTCTCTCATAACTTCTGATTGTGGTATTACTAATCTCTTATATCCATTTTTCTTATAATTTTCTGCTATATTTTTTGCTATTTCTTTTAGTAAATCTCCTCTAAATTTCTCTTCCTTAAATTCATATTTAGCTTTTTCTTTATCTGTTCTTGGGATTTTTTTATATTCATATGACGCTATTTGAGGAAAATTTTCTTTTAACATATCTTCAACATTCTTTATTCCTGAAAATTTTCGTGGCATTGTACTATCAAAATTCATATAATTTATGACCATCTTCTTAGCTAGAATTTCATTTATAATTTTATTAATTTTATCATTTTCTAATAATTCTGGTTTAATTTGAAAAATTTTTCCTATTCTTTCTGCAATTGTAAATTCTCCAAAATTTCCATCAATTTCTTTATATACTTTGTTCAATTCATTTAATATTAATTCTTCTTGTTTCTTTCTTTTTTTATCAGGGTCAGAAACAGCAGCAACTATTTTTTGTTTTCCTTGTAATCCTAAAGTTGTTTCATCTGCTATTTCTAGCATTTTATTATCTGGCAATTTATCAGATAATTTTTCTACTACCTCTACAACTTTATCATTTGGTATTTCACTCTCTGGAATATTTTTTATTGTTTCTACTGTTACTGAATTTGATATGTTTTGTCTTACTAATAATTCTCTAAGTACTGCTTCTGATAAACCTGGTGTTTTCTCCAATTTTCTTAAAGCTTCCTCAACTGCTTGTTTTGTTGCTGCCTCTTCACCTTCTGTCTCATTGAACTTTTCTTCTATATTTCCTACTATCTTTTTTACCTTTTCATCTTCCTTCTTTTTTTTATTAATAATTTTTCCTAATATTTCTTTCATTGTATTTCATCCTTTCCATGCACTAAAGGGTCATTTAATAACTACTCTTTTTATCTTATAATTATGTATTTTTTTATATTAACATAATTACTGTTAAAAAATCAATAATTTTTCTGAATTTTACACAAAAAGTACCAAAACTATACTACAAAACTATTTTTATTTTTTAGTTTCTCTTTTATTTGTTGTAGTAAAAAAATCTATACCTAGTCAATATAAAATCAATTTTTCTTATATATTAAAAAAACTATTCATAAAAATATTTTATGAATAGTCTTTTTTTATTTTCCATAATAACTATCTATCATTATTTGCTTAATTTCACTAACTAATGGAACTCTTGGATTAGCAGTAGTACATTGGTCTTCAAATGCTCTATCAGCTAACATATCTACTTTTGCTAAAAATTCTTGTTCATCTATTCCTGCCTCTTTAAATGATTTTGGAATATTTAAATTATTGTTCAATTCTTTTATTTTATCAATTAGGCTATTTACCCCCTCTTCTACTGTATCTGCTTTTAACCCGACTTTTTTAGCAATTTGTGCATATTTTTGGTCTGCAATAAAATATTCATATTTAGGGAATGATACAAATTTACTTGGTTTGCTTGAATTATATCTTACTACATATGGTAATAATATTGCATTTATTCTGCCATGTGGCAAATGAAATTCTGCTCCTATTTTATGAGCTATTGAATGATTTACTCCTAAAAATGCATTTGTAAATGCCATTCCTGCTATCGTACTTGCATTATGCATTTTTTCACGAGCTTTTTTATCGTTTCCATTACTATATGCTTTTTCTAAGTATTCAAATACTAATTCTGTTGCTTTCTCGGCTAAACCATCTGTATAATCTGATGCCATATTTGATACATATGCCTCTAATGCATGTGTTAATACATCCATTCCTGTATCTGCTGTTACAGTCTTTGGCAGACTCATTACTAAATCAGGATCTATTATTGCTACATCTGGTGTTAGTTCATAATCTGCTAATGGATATTTTTTATTTTTTTCTTTATCTGTTATTACAGCAAATGATGTAACTTCTGAACCTGTTCCTGATGTTGTTGGTATTGCTACCATTTGGCATTTAGTTCCTAGCTTTGGAAATTTGTATGTTCTTTTTCTAATATCCATGAATTTTAATTTTAATCCTTCTGGATCTGCATCTTCATGTTCATAGAATAACCACATTCCTTTTGCAGCATCGATTGGGCTTCCTCCTCCTAATGCTATAATTACATCTGGTTTAAAAGCTTTCATTGCTTCTACACCTTTCATTATAGTATCAAAAGATGGGTCTGGTTCTACACTACTAAATATTTCAGAATGAACATATTGATGTCTATTTCTTAAATGATATAAAATTTTATCTACATATCCTAATTTTACCATTCCTTCATCTGTTACTATAAAAGCTCTTTCTATATTAGGCATTTTTTCTAGGTATGCTATTGAGCCTGATTCAAAATATATTTTTTCTGGAACTTTAAACCATTGCATATTTACCCTCCTATTTGCCACTCTTTTTATATTTATTAAATTAACTGATGATACATTGGCAGTTGTAGAGTTGCCTCCAAATGACCCACATCCAAGTGTTAGTGATGGCATATTTGTATTGTATATGTCTCCAATAGCACCATGTGTAGATGGTGAATTTACTATAATTCTTCCTGCTTTCATTGTTTTTGAAAATTTTAATACTGTTTCCTTGTCTTCTGCATGAATAACAGCAGAATGTCCTAATCCTCCAAATTCAATTAATTTTTCAGATTTTTCAATTCCTTCTTCTTCGTTTTCTACTATATAATATGTTAGTACAGGGCTTAATTTTTCTTTTGAAAATGGATATTCTTCTCCTATTCCTTCTTCATATACTACTAAAACTTTAGTATCTTCTGGAACTTCAAAACCTGCTTCTCTTGCTATCATATATGGATATTGTCCAGGAATATGAGATTTTAATTTATATCCGTATTCTTCTGTATATTCAAACATGCTATTTGCTAATTTTTGTTTTTCTTCATCATTTACAAAATAGCAACCTGATTCTTTCATTAATTTTTCAAATTCTTGGTAAATATCTCTATCAACTAAAACAGCTTGTTCTGAAGCACAAATCATTCCATTATCAAATGATTTTGACATCACTAAATCATTTACTGATGTTTTTAATTTTGCCGTTTTATTTATATAGCAAGGTACATTTCCTGGTCCTACACCTAATGCTGGTTTTCCACAAGAATATGCAGAACGAACCATTCCTGTTCCACCTGTTGCTAATATTAAATTTACATCAGGATGATTCATTAACATTTTTGTTGCTAATACTGATGGCTCTTCTACCCATAATATACAATTTTCTGGTGCTCCTGCTTTAACTGCTGCATCTCTTAAAATTCTTGCTGCTTCACTACTACATTTTTGTGCTGATGGGTGAAATCCAAATATAATTACATTTCTCGTTTTTGCTGAAATAATTGATTTAAACATTGTGGTTGATGTTGGATTTGTTACTGGTGTTACTCCTGCAATTATCCCCACCGGTTCTGCTATTTCTACATATTCATCTTCTTCATTTTCATCTATTATACCAACTGTTTTTTCATATTTGATACTATGATATATATATTCAGTTGCAAACATATTCTTTGTTATTTTATCTTCATATATTCCTCTTTGTGTTTCTTCTACTGCCATTTTAGCTAATTCCATATGATGTTCTAGTCCAGCCATTGACATAGCTTTAACAATGTTGTTTACCTGTTCTTGATTTAGTTCTAAATATTGCTTTGAAGCTATTTTAGCTTTTTCTACTAAATCATCTATCATTTTCTTTACTTTTAATTCCTCGTCAACATTAGTTTCATTTGGCATAAAAATTCCTCCTTTTCTTTTGTTAGATACATTATATAGTAATCAATAGTTTTGTCAATGGTTTTAAAAATTTATTTTATATATTGTTTTCTTTAATTTGTCATATTTTTTATAAATATTTTATTTTTTTGCAAATATTTTCAAATTATGTTGTGTTTTATTTTCTTCATAAAGTTTTCTATACAATAAAATGCTATTGAAATGTTTAATATTACTTGAAAATAAAAAAGTATTATAAATGAACATTGTCCTTCCAAAAGCGACTTATTCATTTATAATACTTTTTTATTTATATACATATTTTTGTGGATTTATATGTTCTCCATTTAATCTTATTTCTAAATGTAAATGTGGACCTGTTGAATTTCCTGTTGAACCAACTTCAGCTATTATATCTCCTGCTTTTACTTTTTGTCCTTTTTTTACATACATCTTGCTAGTATGTGCATACCAAGTCTCAACTCCGTTCCCATGGTCTACTTTTACTAGCTTTCCATATGAACCACTATAACTTGCATTTGTAACTACCCCATCTGCCATTACTTTAATTGGTGTTCCTGTTTTTGCTGCAATATCTAGTCCTGTATGATTAGACCTTCTTATTCTACTACTTACACCATATCTAGAAGAAATTGTACCTGTTACTGGTAATGTTGCTAATTTTATTCCATTTATATTCGCTATTGCATTTTTTTCCTCTTCTTGTTCTTCTATTTCTTTTATTGTTTCAGAAACTTTATTTTCTATATTTACTTTCGCAATTTCTAAATCATTAGTTTTTATTTCTTCTTCATTCTTTGTATATTTTTCCACTATACTTAAATTGATATTTTCATTAATTCCATCATTTTTTATTTCATTGACTAACTCTTCTGCTTCTTTACTTGTATCAACAGTTTCTACTACATTGTTATTTAATGCTACCTCATAATATTTATATGTTACTGTTGCTTCTTCTTTTGCTTTTTCAATTATTTTATCTTTTTCTGTATTTTCAATTCTATTTACTAGTTTTAACTCATATATAGGTTGTTCTTGCAAATCTACTGATTCTACATTTTTATTGCTATTCTTTATAATGTCTTCTTTAATATTTTCTTCCAAAGCCAATTTACTATCTACATACCCTAATTCTTCACCTGATATACTTACTTTATACATTGGTTTATATTTTATTAATATAATCGCTACTACTAAACCAAAAGCTATAATCGTAATGTTAAAATATTTCAAAAATTCTTTTGTATAGATTTTTAGTTTTCTTTTTAAAATATATATTCACTCTCCTTTTAGCGCGACTGTTTTATATTATACTACATATCCTTCCCAAAATCAAATTATGTATACTTTATTTTGGCTGATTTACCATTTATTTTTTTTATTAATTTATAAATTTTATATCTCGTTTTTATTTTTCTCTTTTTATCTCTTTTTTTCTTATTTTTTCTCTTCTTTTTATATCTTTTAAATCAATATAGTTTTGATTGCTTTATATAAATATTAGTTTTATTATAATTTTATTTAAAATTGCCACATATTATTAAGACTTTTCTTAATTTAATCCTATTGCACATAAGATTTTCCTTGACTTTTCTAGCTTATTGTTATATAACTTAAATAGTAAAAATAAACTAGAAAGTTGGAAGGTGATTAATTATGGCTCTTGATTATTCAATAATAGGCCAAAGAATAAAACAAGCAAGACTTGCTAAAAATTATACTCAAGATGAATTATCTGAAAAATTAGATGTTTCTATTGCATTTTTAAGTAGAGTTGAAAGAGGTAGCTCTCATATAAATTTAAAGAGATTACATCAATTGTGTAACTTATTAGATGTTTCAGAAGGTTATATTTTAAATGGTGCTTCTAGTGATTCTGAAAATTACTTAACACAAGAATTTAATGATTTAATAAAAAGTTGTACTGCTGATAAGCAAAGATTAATTTATAAAGTTGCTAAAATAATTGCTGAGGCTGAATAAATTCCAAAAACTACTTTTCTATAAATTAAGAAAAGTAGTTTTTTGTTGCAAAAGCAACATTATTTTTCCGAATTTATGTGTATTATTTTTTTATATATTTTATTGATAATATTTTTCTATTATGTTATTATATTATCGGTAAAAATTGATAATAATATATATAATTTAAAGGAGGTAAATTATGAAATTTGATCAATGGAATGGATTTGAAAAAGGTGACTGGCAAAATGAAATAAATGTTAGAGATTTCATTCAACACAATTATACACCTTATGAAGGTAATTCTGATTTCTTAGCAAATCCAACTGAAAAAACAAGAAAATTATGGGATGAGGTTTTAGAACTTTATAAAAAAGAAAAAGAATCTAAAGGTGGAGTTCTAGATATAGATACAAAAACAATATCAACAGTTAATAGTCATGAAGCTGGATATATTGATAAAGATTTAGAAGAAATTGTAGGGCTTCAAACTGATGCACCTTTAAAAAGAGCTATTATGCCTTTTGGTGGTATTAGAATTGTAGAAAAATCATGTGAAGCTTATGATAGAAATGTTGACCCTAAAGTTGAGGAAATATTTCATAAATATAGAAAAACTCATAATGATGGAGTTTTCGATGCTTATACTCCTGACATCAGAGCAGCTAGAAGCTCTCATTTAATTACAGGTCTTCCTGACGGTTATGGTAGAGGAAGAATTATTGGAGATTACAGAAGAGTTGCTCTTTATGGTGTTGACATTTTAATTGCTGAAAAGAAAAATGATTTATCTATTTTAGATGTTGATTGTTTAACAGAAGAAATAATTCGTGAAAGAGAAGAAATCCAAGAACAAATAAAAGCTTTAATGGCTTTAAAAGAAATGGCTTTAAAATATGGTTTTGATATATCTAAACCTGCAAATAACAGTAAAGAAGCTGTTCAATGGCTATATTTTGGATATTTAGGTGCTATCAAAGATCAAAATGGTGCTGCTATGAGTATTGGTAGAACTTCAACATTTTTAGATATTTATTTTGAAAGAGATTTAAAAAATGGAACTATAACAGAAGAAGAAGTTCAAGAAATTATGGACCATTTTGTAATGAAATTAAGACTTGTTCGTTTTTTGAGAACTCCTGAATATAACGAATTATTCAGTGGTGATCCTGTTTGGGTAACTGAAAGTATAGGTGGTATGGGAATTGACGGAAGAACTTTAATTACTAAAAACTCTTTTAGAGTTCTTCATACTTTAGAAAATCTTGGACCAGCTCCTGAGCCTAATTTAACTGTTTTATGGTCTACAAGATTACCTGATGGATTCAAAAGATATACAACAAATTTATCTATAAAGACATCTTCAATTCAATATGAAAATGATGACCTAATGAGAATTACTTTAGGTGATGATTATGGAATTGCTTGTTGTGTTTCTCCAATGAAAATAGGAAAACAAATGCAATTCTTTGGTGCAAGAGCAAACTTAGCTAAAACTTTATTATATGCTATAAACGGTGGTAGAGATGAAGTTTCTGGAAAACAAATCACTCCAAAATTTGCTCCTATAACTTCTGAATACTTAAATTATGATGAGGTTATGGAAAAATTCAGTCAAATGATGGATTATGTAGCTAAAATATATATTAAAGCATTAAATGCAATTCATTATATGCATGATAAATATTCATATGAAGCAATTGAAATGGCTTTACATGATAAAGATATTCTAAGAACAATGGCATGTGGTATTGCTGGTTTATCAGTTGTAGCAGATTCATTATCTGCAATAAAATATGCTAAAGTTAAAGTTATAAGAGATGAAACTGGTTTAGCTACTGATTATGAAATAGAAGGTGATTTTCCTAAATTCGGTAATGATGATGAAAGAGTTGACGAAATAGCTGTTAAAATTGTAAAAATGTTTATGAATAAATTAAGAAGATATCCAACTTATAGAAATTCAAAACATACATTATCAATTTTAACAATAACTTCAAATGTAGTATATGGTAAAAATACTGGGAATACTCCTGATGGAAGACGCGCAGGTGAACCATTTGGTCCTGGTGCAAACCCATTACATGGAAGAGATACTAATGGTGCATTAGCAGTAATGAACTCTATTGCTAAATTACCTTTTGATTCTTCTGAAGATGGTATATCTTACACATTTTCAATAACTCCTGGAACTCTAGGAAAAGATGAAGAAACAAAAGTGACAAATTTAGTAACTATGCTAGATGGTTATTTTAAACAAACTGGACATCATATAAATGTTAATGTTTTTGATAGAAGTTTATTAGTTGATGCTATGGAACATCCTGAAAAATATCCTCAATTAACAATCAGAGTTTCTGGATATGCTGTAAACTTTACAAAATTAACTAGAGAACAACAATTAGATGTAATAAATAGAACAATTCATGAAAGAATTTAATATTTAAGTTTTCACCAAATCGTTTCAGTTTGATTGTGCGATTTGGTGTTTCTTTATAAAATATTTTTATAATTTTATTTGTTTTTAATAAAATTTATATAATGTTTTGTCTATATAAATTTTATATTTTAAGAAAGGAGTAATTCGTATAACATGTAATCATGAAAAGTAGCTCTGTTACTTTTTCTTCTCGCCGATTCGAGTTTTCGGACTGTAATGAAGAAAATCGCAAAAGCAATAATGATTATAGCTTTATTAAATAGGATTTTTGATTTTTCTTGTTTAACTAAGAAAATCTCTAAAAGAGTCATTTGACTCTTTCCAAAATCTACTTTTAATTGTTATACGAGGATATATTGTGAATAATATAGAGTTAGAAAAAAAAGATATAAAATATTTTGCCAAAATTCATTCAGTTGAATCCTTTGGTGCTGTTGATGGCCCTGGAATTAGGTTTGTACTTTTTTTACAAGGTTGTCACTTGCAATGTAAATACTGCCATAATAGAGATACTTGGGATATGAATGGTGGTTCTTATCGTTCTCTTACAGATGTTTTTGAAAAAATAATGAAATATAAAAATTATATAACTCCAAATGGTGGTGTTACAGTTTCTGGTGGAGAACCTTTGTTACAAGTGAAATTTTTAATTGAATTATTTAAGAAATTAAAGACTGAGAACATACATACTTGTATAGATTCTTCAGGAATGGTTGCTTTAACAGATGATGTAAAAGAACTATTGTCTTTAACTGATTTGGTTTTACTTGATATAAAGCATATAAATGATGAAAAATGTAAAAACTTAGTTGGCCATAGTAATAAACTTGAATTAGAATTTGCTAGATATCTTAGTGATAATAATATTCCTGTATGGATTAGACAAGTTCTTATTCCTAGTTATACTGATGATGAAGCTGATTTATTAGAATTAAAATCATTTTTAACTACACTTACTAATGTTCAAAAAGTTGAGTTATTGCCTTATCACAGTATGGGTGAATATAAGTGGAAAAAATTAGGTCTAAAATATGATTTAGACGGTGTTAAAGATGCTACTAACGATGATATTAATAGAGCTAAAAAAATTCTAGGTATTTAATTTATACTTAGAATTTTTTCTTATTTTTATTTAATTTATTAAAGCTATTTCTTTATTAATTTTAATATATTTCTTCTTTTTTAGCCTATTTTTATTTCTTATTAATTTTTATTTTTACTACAAAAAGAAAATTGTAATTTTTCGCTTATATTTTATTTAATTTTTTTGTTTCTGTTACTAATTCATCAAAGTCTGAAATATAATTTTTATCTTGTATAACTCTATATTTTTTATATTCATATAAAGCTAACTTATCTGCTATTTCTCTTTTTATCTTTCCGTTATCTTTTAAAATGTTATATTCGTTAATTTTTAAAAATATTTCTAACTTTTCTTTCCATTCTTTCATTGAAATAATTTTTCCTAATTTTACTTGTCTTTCTGCATAGTCAAGATACATAGATACTAAATTATTTAGCTCTGTAATTTCTTCTTGTGAAAGATAGTTTTTAGCTATTGTTACATCTGTTTCAAGTATTTTTCCATCTGGTGCATTTTTCCAAGTTGTTAAACCCATATTATCTTTTTTGCTATCAACTCTATTATAAATTATTTCAGGTGCTGTCATTCCAGTAATTGCAAAGTGTAACTTGTTTTGAACATTTTTATAAAATTCTTGTGTGGTTTCACTATTTTTATCATAATCAAAACTACATTCTTTGTATATATCAGTTATTTTTTGATAAAATCTTCTTTCACTTGCCCTTATTTCTTTTATCTTAGCTAATAATTCATCGAAATAATCTTTTCCAAACTTTGGTCCATTTTTTAGCATTTCACTATTAACAACAAATCCTTTTTTTATATATTCTTTTAAATTCTTTGTTGCCCAAATCCTAAAATCTGTTGCTTCTTTTGAATTTACTCTATAACCAACTGCTATAATAGCATCTAAACTGTAAAAATTTGTATTATATTTTTTTCCATCCGAAGCAGTTACTCTAATTTTTTGAGTAACTGAATCTTTCTCTAATTCTCCTGTTTTAAAGATATTTTGTAAATGATATGTTATATTGTTTTCTGCTACATTGAATAATTTTGACATTGATTTTTGAGTTAGCCAAAAGTCCTCTTCATTATATAAAACCTCAACAGATATATTTTCATTATTTTGGCTTTGATATATAATTAAATCTTTCAAATTTTCTATATTACTCAATACAAATCACCTCTCGTTTTATTCCAGAACTACTGTTTGTATTTTATAATAAACCAATTACTATGTCAATATTTTTAGTTAAACTTTTGTTAGTATTATCTAATAAAGAGTAGATAATTTTAACTTTATTACCTACTCTATTTATTAATATTTTATATACTACTTATATTATTTCAACAATTTTAAATTTATTATTTACTATATCTGTTTATATTAAAATTACATTCCCAACAATTTTAATTCAACATTTTCCATTCTATATTTTCCATCTACTAATTTAAACTCTACCAATGTTTCTTCTAATGTTTCTTTATTTTGTCTTAAATCAGTAGTAAAGTATAATTTAATTTGTGGTATTTCAACTTGATTTTTTACAATTTCTTTGAAAGTTTCTGCCATATGTTTTTCGTCTTCACAAACTAATATTAATTGTGGCATACTAGAAAATCCTGAATCTCCTAAAACATAGTTTTCATAGAAATCTTTATATAATCTCATTCTTTCAACTAGTTTTTTCTCCCAATCTTGTTCTCTTCTTATTACTTCAAAAACAAATTGAATAGATTTATTATTTTTAGTTAATTTAACTGCTCCCCCACTTGCTTTGAATAGTTTTCCTGTTACTTTCGCTGTTATTGCAGGTTTTACTATATAACTGTCAAAAGCCTTAACTTTTCTTAAATATGCAATTAAAGTTTGGTTTCCTGCTAGTCTTTTCTTTATCATTGGTACAGGTTTTGTATTATCTGAAGGTTGCCATTTACAGTCTATTTCTTTTGAATTTAATAAGTATTTTCCCATTTTCTCTAAACAATAAATTCTATAAATTCCTTTTCCTTCATCTGAAGTAAAATAGTATCTTGTTAAAATTTTTGATTTTACTAATTGTTCTAATTTATTATTTAATTTGTCTTGTGATTTTGGGTCAAATCCTTTTATTTCTAGCATTTGATATAGTTGTCTTGATGTAATAAATTCAAATTCATTAACTAAATCTAATATTGCAAAATGAATTTCATTAATATGTCCTATATTTATCTTATGTACTATTTGATTCATTGATACATAGCCATCTTTTCCATCAAAAGTTTTTATTTCCCCTTCTCTTATTGCAAATGGAGATACTTGTGCTTTAATTTCGTTATCTTCAACCATTTTTAATCCTCCTTAAATTTTAGAAATATCTATTAATTTAAAATTTATAAACTTATATTAATTTGTTTAAATCTATTTAATTTTGTTTTTTTCTTTTGATTTCTATTTTTAATTATTTATGCTTAGCTTTACTTTTCTTTTTTCTTTGTCAATTTTTTTAATGTGGACATTAACCTCTTGACCATATTCAAGCCCTTCACTATATTCTGCCATACCAACTAAATTTGGAGTAAGTTCAATGAATATTCCGTTTCTGTTTTTTTCTGTTTCTCTTACTATTCCTTGAACATTCATTCCTTGAGTAAATTTTTGTATATTTTCTTCCCAAGTTCCTAATATTTCTTTATATGATAAATTTATTCTGCCACTTTCTTTATCTATTGATTTTACCACAACATTTATTTTTTGTCCAATTTTTAGCCTTTCATATGGGGTTTTTATTCTTGCAATTGATAAATCTTCAATATGTGCTAAGCCTACTACTCCTCCACCAATTTCTATAAATGCTCCATATGGTTTTATATTTTTTACTATTCCTGTGATAACTTGTCCAATTTCTAAGTCCTTTTGTATTGAATTTACAACTTCTTCTTGAACAGCTCTTCTTGATAAAAGTAATGTATCTGTTCCTTTTATTCCCTCAACTTTGAATTGAACATATTTATTTAACTTTCCTACACATAATTTGGTGTCTATGTCTTGTCCTTGTTTAGTGTTTTCAACCTCTGATTTTGGAATAATTCCTTTAATTCCATTTCCTAAGTTTATATGTAAGTTATAATTTTCATCATAACTTTCGACTTTACCTTGCAATATTTCTTTTGTGCTTATTAAATTTTTAGCTTCATGTATGCTAGAAATCTTTTTTTCCTCTTCATTCCAGCCTTCTGGTATAAATTTAAACGGTTTCATTATTTTCTCCTTTGTATTTGCATTGTTTTCTTTTGTTGGTGTTATTATATATTTTTATATAAGTTTTTTCAATGCTTTTAATCAAAATAATTACTTATTTCTTGCAAGTCTTCAAAATTCTTTTGCCTTAGTATTTCATATGTAATTATAGCAACTGAATTAGATAAATTTAATGACCTTAATGTTGGAAGCATTGGTATTCTTATTGTTTTTTGGTCTAAATATTTTTCTAATAAATCTTCTGGTAACCCTTTTGTTTCTTTTCCATATAGTACAAATATTTCTTCCATTTTTGAGTAATCTATATCTGTATATTTTGTCTTTCCTTTTGTTGTTGCAAAAAACATATTATGTTCTTCTGGTTTATATTTATTTAAAAATTCTTCTAATGAATTATGTTCTTCTATTTCTAGTTTATCCCAATAGTCTAATCCAGCTCTTTTTATTGATTTGTCATCTATTTTAAATCCTAATGGGTGAACTAAGTGTAATTTTGCTCCTGTTATTGCACAAGTTCTTGCAATATTTCCTGTATTTTGTGGTATTTCTGGTTCTACCATTACAATATTTATTTTCATTTTTATATTTCCTTTCAATTAATAATTTAATTTCAATATTGTTCTATTTTTATATCTTCTATTTGTTACAAGATAATGGTCATTATTGTAGAGAAGCTGGAAATAGTTGATAATTATCATTTTTTTGCATTTTGACGTTCGCATGGAATGAAAATTAGAATTGGTTAGGCTTTCAAATGAGGAATGCTCACGGTACCTGAAGTATGAAGGGGTCTGAGTGAGAGAGGCTCATTAGGAAGCCTTACCAATTCTTTCTGAATGAAATAAGTAGTCAAAATCAAAAAAATTATAATTATCAACTATTTCCAGCGTCTCCCTTGTAAAAGCTATTAATTCTTATCCCTTTATCTTCTGCCTAACATATTCATATAATATTATTCCTGTTGCTACTGATGCATTTAGACTTTCTGTTTTTCCTAACATTGGTATTTTTACCTTTATATCAGCCATATTTTGTATTTTTTCTTCTACTCCATTAGCTTCATTTCCTATTACTATTACTTTTTTATTGTATTTAATGTCATATATACTATTTTCAGTTTGTAATGAGGTTACTAAAATTTCAAATTTATGTTTTTTTATTTCTTTTAGTGTTTTTTCTAAATCTTCACATTCAATTATTTTTACTCTAAATATAGCTCCCATCGTTGAACGAACTACTTTTGGATTATAGCTATCAGCTGTTCCTTTTGATACTAATATTTGATTAATTCCTATACTGTCTACTGTTCTTAGTATTGTTCCTAGATTTCCTGGGTCTTGAAGGTCATCTAAGGCTACTATGATATCTTGATTATAGTCAATTTTCTCTTCTTTTGAATTGTTTTTTTCTACTATTGCCATTATTCCTTGTGGATTTTTTACATCTGTTAGGCTTATAAATATTTTATTTGTTACATATATGCATTCATATTTTGCAATTTCATACATCATTTCTTGTGGAATATATGAACTTTTTTCACAGTCATCACATATGATTATTTGCTTTATTTTTGCATTTTCTTGAATTGCTTCTTGAATTATTTTTATTCCTTCTATTATATATTCATTTTTTAAGTCCCTGTATTTTTTCTCTTTTAATTTTTTGATGTTTTTTATTAATTCATTATCTTTGCTTGTTATAACTTGCATTTTTAAATTCCTTCCTAAAATTTTCCTCTATTTTATCATAAACCACAATAAAATTAAATATCTATTATTATATTTTACTTATTTAACATCATTTATTCTTTTTATTATATTATATAATTTCCAAAAATAATAAAATACAATATATTACATTTCTTTGCAATATATTGTATTTTTATCGTTTTTATTGCCAATTTAATATTGGTTCTTTATTATTTATGTTATTTATATCATCTTTAAAGCTTCCATCTTTATTTACAATTTCTAAAATTGTTGGAAATTCTTGTATAGTATTTTTTTCTTCTACTCCTTCATATTTTTGTCCTTCGTCTTTTAAAGTTCCTATTCCTTTATCATATGTTCCTTTCAAGAAATAACAATTCTTGCAATTTCCTGATTTAGAACCTATTATGCTACCTATTGAATCACTTTGTGTATTTAGCGCCGCTATTTTGCCTACATTATATCCATTTATAATATGTCCTGCTGCATATCCTCCTGCTATTCCTCCTATTCTTATATTTTTATTTTCTCCTTCGATTGTTATATTTCCCTTATTAAATACATTTTTTGATGTTATATTATAGTTTTTTCCTATTATTCCTCCAATATGTGTATCATTATTATCATCTATTTTTCCTTTAAATATTATATTTCCTGTATTATATGAATTTTCTAAATTATAATATTCATAGTTATCTCCCGCTGCTGCGGCAATTCCACCTATATATGCATTTTTTACACTATATCCATTTATTTCTCCTGTGTTATAACAATTTTTTATATTGCAATCAACAATTAATGTTGCTATCCCCCCTGCTAATGTATCACTATTTTCTGAATTTGATATTATCTTTCCTGTATTATAACAATTCTCTATATTGCTTATATAGTCATCAAGATGATTTGATACTCCAACTACTCCAGCTGCAACAGCTTGGCCTGTTTCTCCAATATTATTACATATAATATCTGCTGCATTTCCACAGTTTATAACTGTACCATTTTTTTGTAAATTTCCTGTTATCCCTCCTACTGAAAGCCACAGTGTTCCTTTGTTTTCTATTTTTCCACTAGTTATACAATTTTTTATATTACCATAATTTACTCCAACTATTCCTCCCACTTGTGGACTTTTTCCTTCAACATTTATTTTACAATTAATTAATTTTAAATCTTTAATTTCTCCTAAATTCTTTGCAAATAAACCATAACATTTATCTTCTTTTGTTTGTTCTTTTATGTATAAGTTAATTATTGCATAGTTATTCCCATTAAAAGTACCTGAAAAATTGTTTAATTCTTTTGTGTTGTTATTGTTTGTATTTCCTATTGGAATAAATCCTGTTTTCCTTGTAAGTATCTCTTTTATTTTTCCTTTATATCCATATTCTGCATAATCTTCTCTATTAGGATTAGCATATGAATTATCATTTTGAAAATCTAAATTTTGTTTTAACTCTATAATTTTTCCTTCATAATTATTTCCTTCTCGTACATTATGTGAAAATGTTAATAAATCTTCTATACTACTTATTATATATGGACTATCTTGTGTTCCTCTTCCTTCTAGTACTCCTGGTGCTTCATCTTCTACTTTTTTTATTATAATTCCTTGCTTATAATTTTCTATAAAGCTATTTATACTATCTATTTTTTGTTGCTCATCAAGTTCTGCATTTTCTGTTTCTATTTTAGATTTTTTGGCTTGAGTTATTATTCCATTTTCTCCTGTTAACATTGAAATAGATACTCCTGCTAAAATTAGTAATACAATTATTGTAACTACTAATGCAATTAAAGTAATTCCTGAATCTCTTTTCATTTTCTTCATTTGTTTTTCCTCCATTATTTATAATTAAAATAAGTATAGTTAAAATATGACTATTTGTCAATAGTCACTAAACAACTATTATAAAATATTTATATTATTAGTCTATCAAAAATATTTGAATGGAGATTTATTTAATGTTAAGATTAAAAGATTTAAGGGAAGATAAAGATTTAAAACAAGATGAAATAGCTTCTATTTTGAATATTTCTCAAACTAATTATAGTAAATATGAACTTGGAAAAATTAATATACCTGTAAATTCTTTAATAAAATTATCTTCTTTTTATAATACTAGTGTTGATTATTTGCTTGGATTAACCAATGAAATTAAACCATACCCTAGAATTAATAATTAAAAATAAGAGAAATCCAAATATGATTTCTCCTTTTTTGCTTTTAATTTTAAAATATTATATATTTAACTTATTTTTTTCTTTAAATTTATTTAAAAATTCTGTTACATCATTTAATATCTGTCTTTCGTTTGTTGAGCCTATTTCTAAAGTTATCATAGGTTTTATTCCAGAAGAAAATTTTAATTTATTTCTATATTCTTTTATTAATTCCATTATATCTACATTTATTTTATTATCTTCAAACATAAATACCACTGCTGTTTTTTTACTCATTATTTTAACTATTTTTTGTTCTTTTGCTAAATATTTTATTCTTGCTATTGCAAGTAAATTTTCTAATTCTCCTGGCATATTTCCAAATCTATCTATTATCTCATCTGTTACATTTTGTATGTCTTCTTCATTCTTACATAATGCAATATCTTGGTATATTTCTATTTTTTGATTTGAATCTTGTATATATTCTTCTGGTATATAACTTGTTACATTTAAGTCTATTTGTATATCTATTTCTGGTTTTATTTCTATACCTTGCATTTCTTTTACTACTTCGTCTAATAAGTTACAATATGTATCATATCCTACTTGTTCTAAGTGACCAGATTGTATTTCTCCTAATAAGCTTCCTGCTCCCCTTATTTCTAAGTCTCTCATTGCTATTTTAAATCCTGAACCAAATTCGGTAAATTCTTTTATTACTTTTAGTCTTTTATCAGCAATTTCTGATAACATTTTATCTCTTTTATATGTTATATATGCATATGCTTGCCTGTCTGCTCTTCCTACCCTTCCTCTTATTTGGTATAGTTGAGCTAATCCCATTCTATCTGCATTTTCTACTATTATTGTATTTGCATTTGGTATATCAATTCCTGATTCTAATATTGTTGTACATACTAATACATTTGATTTTTTCTCAACAAAATCTTCCATTATTTCTTCTATTTCTTTTCCAGACATTCTTCCATGAGCAAATGATACTGTTGCTTCTGGTACTAATCTTGATATATCATCTGCTTTTTTTTGTATGTTTTCAACATTATTAAATATGTAAAATACTTGACCATCTCTTTCCAATTCTTTTGTTATTGCTTCTTTTATTACTTCTGAATCATATTCTAATACATATGTTTGAACTGGTCTTCTGTTTTGTGGTGGTTCATATATAACTGACATATCTCTTACTCCAACTATTGACATATGTAGAGTTCTAGGAATTGGTGTTGCTGTCATTGTTAACACATCTACATTTGTTTTATATTGCTTTATTTTTTCTTTGTCTTTTACTCCAAATCTTTGCTCTTCATCTACTATTAATAGTCCTAAATCTTTAAATTCAACATCTTTACTTAATAATCTATGTGTCCCTATAACAATATCAACTTCTCCTAATTTTAATTTTTTTATTACTTCTTTTTGATATTTAGGTGTTTTAAATCTGTTTAATATTTCTACTTTTATTGGATATTCTTCCATTCTTTCTTTAAATTCTTGATATTGTTGCTCTGCCAATACTGTTGTAGGCGCTAAATATGCAACTTGTTTTTGATCCATAACTGCTTTAAATGCTGCTCTTATCGCTACTTCTGTTTTTCCATAACCTACATCACCACATAGTAATCTATCCATAGGCTTTTCGCCTTCCATATCTTTTTTTACTTCTTCTATACATCTTAGTTGGTCATCTGTTTCTTGATATGGAAATTTTGCTTCAAATTCGTTTTGCCATGGTGTATCTTTACTAAAACTATATCCTTGTGTCTTTTCTCTTTTTGCATATAATTCTATTAGTTCTTTTGCAATTTCTCTTAAATTCTTTTTTACTTTTGTTTTTGTATTTTCCCAATCTTTGCTTCCTAATTTGTTTATTTTAGGTTGTATTGCATCTCCACCTACATATTTTCTTATTGAGTCCATTTGGTTTGTTGGAACATATAAAATATCATCATTTTGATATTTTACTTTTATATAATCTTTTGTTGTTCCATCTGCTTTTATTGTATTTACACCTATATATATTCCTATTCCATAAGTCCTATGTACTACATAGTCACCTATTTTTAGGTCTGCAAATACTACCTTTTCTCCTTCTTTATATGCCTCATGTGATACTCTTTTCTTTCTTTTTTCTCCACTAATTAGTTCATTTGCTGAAATTACTAATTGATTTATTTCAAAATTTTCAAATCCTGAACTTAATTTTCCTATTCCTATTGTTACTATTTTTTCTGTTGATTTTACTACTATTGTTTTATCTAGTTTTTCTTCAATATTTGCAATTATTTCTTCTTTTTCTAAAATCTCTTTCAGCTTTTTAGCCTTTTCTTTATTTTCAACAAGTATATATACACTTTTTTTATCTGATAGTGCATTTTTTATTTCTTCAAAAAAACCTTCTATTTCACTTTTGTAATAATTTATTTCTCTGTATTCAAATTTATACTTTTCTTGGGTCTTATCTGTTGAAAAATCTTGTTTTTCCAAGTATATTAAATTTCCATGTTTTCTTTCTAGTTGATTTTGTATATCTTCGTATTTATTTATATTTATTAATGCTTGTGGAATAAATTTTTCTTTTTCTGTTAATGCTTTTTCTAAATTTTCGATATCATTTTCAATGTTTATTGTTCTTTGCTCAATTTTTCTTTCTTCATCTAGCGCTATTATATATTTATCTGAAAAATAATCTATTAAATTTGATGTATTTTCATAAAAGCAATCAAAATATTTGTCAATTTTACTTATATAATTTCCAGCTAATATCTGTTCAATATCTCCTTGCATTATATCTTCTTGTTTCTCAGTCATTTCTAATTTTTTTATTTTTTTGCAAACCTCTTCAATGCTTTTTTCTAAAATATATTCATGTGCTGGAGTTATTTCTACTTTTTCTAATGTCTTTATTGACCTTTGACTTATTATTGCAAAATTTCTTATTGAGTCTATTTCATCTCCCCAAAATTCTATCCTTACTCCTGTTTTGTCATTTAATGAAATATCTAAAATTCCACCTCTTATACTAAATTGTCCTCTTCCTTCTATTAGATCACATCTAGTATATCCAAGCTTTATTAGTTTGTGTTTTATTTCTTCTAGTGAACATATATCTCCTACTTTAAATTTTAGAGTATCTTTAAAAATAGTTTCTTTGCTAGGCAATTTTTGCATTATTGCTTCTATTGTTGTTACTACTATTGGTGTTCTTTTTTCCTTTATTTGATTTAAAGTTTCTATTCTTTCATATGGTAATTCTTTACTTTCTGCTACATAGTCATATGTTACTATTTCTTTTTTTGGAAAAAATATTGCCTTATCTGTGAATACTTTTAAATTATCCATTATTTGTTTTGCTTGTATTTCATTATATGTTACTATTGCTATTGGCTTTTTGGCATATTCATTTATACTTGATAATAGTTCTAACATTCCCACGCTAGTTAAGCCCGATATTGTTATCGGACTTGTTTTTTCTTCTATTTGCTTTATTAGGTCTACAAATTTTTTTGATTTGCCTAATTCTCCTATTATTGTATTCATTTCTATTTTCACCCTTTGCTTGTGTATTGCAATTTTCAATCTTATTTTTAATTTTATTCTCATATTATACTATATATTTATAAAAATTTAAAGTATTTTTCTTTTTAAAATACTTAGTATTATATGTTTTTTAACATTTTTTTACTTTTTTAATACATAATTATTTGACTTTTATGTAAATTTGATGTATAATGTAAATAGTTACTTAACAATTAATATTCATCATCCCTGTTTGGGATCAAGGAGGAAAAAATATGAGACACATTATTACTACATCATTAGGAGATTTCAACGTTGAGTTAAGTTATTCACCTTCACAAGGTGACTTTATCTTGAACCGGTTTACATCTGTTATTAACAGATATGCTACTCAAGCCTTAATCACAGTTTCTGAAATACGTCCTGAATTGGATCCTGTTAAAGATGCAGAAGCAATCGAAAAAGAAGCTATTAGTCTTTTGACTTTCGAAGATGAAGGAAAAATTGAAAAAGCATTATTCGATTCTACTCGAGTAGGTGATGGTGCCGGGGTACCAATTAGATTTTCTCTTAAAAATAGACTCATTGATGTCTCAAGATTCTAGATTTAAAAAGAAAAGCAAATTATATAATTATAGTTTGCTTTTCTTTTTGGATAATTTGGTCTAGTAATTTCTTAGAATTGATAAATTACCTTACATCTTAACTATTAACCTGTTAAATTTTGAATTTATATACTTTTCCAATTTTATCATAAATTCCTCTGGTTCTATTTCTTTTTTAGCAACTAAATCAAGTCCCTTTTCCCAGCTAGCAGTAAGTTTTGGATTTAACATATCTGGCATTGATTGGTTTACTATATCATAAATTAATTCTCCTTTTTTCGTTGGAGTTACAATTTGTGTTTTTGTGTTTATTTCTATATATTTTATTTTTTCTAATTTTTTTATAATTTCTCCTCTTGTTGCACTTGTTCCTATTCCTGCGCCTTTTATTTGTTCTCTCAATTCCTCTTCTTCTATTAACTTACCTGCATTTTCCATTGCTAATATTATTGAACCAGAATTATACCTACTTGGTGGTGAGGTTTCTGCTTCTTTTATTTCATAATTTTTAACTTCAATTTCTTGACCTTTTTTTAGTTTACTTAATATTTCGAGGTCATTTTCCTTGTTATTCTCAATGTTTTCCACATTTTGTTCACCATTTGTGGATTTCTTACTTTCATTTGGTTTCAAAATTTCTAAATATCCTCTATCTACACATACTTTTCCAGTTGTTGTAAATGTTTCAATGCTTTCATCTTTTTCTATTTCTATCGTCATTTGAATTTTGTTATATTGTGCCGGTGGGTAAAATATTGCCAAAAATCTTTTTACAATTACTATATATATATATTTTTGTAATTGCGGAAGACTATTGTAGTTTTCATATCCTTGTCCTGTTGGAATTATTGCATAATGGTCTGTTATCTTACTATCATTTACATATTTTGTTTTTGCTAAATTAGTAGAGTACTTTTCTTCTGCCATCTTTTTTATATATCCTTGTATTTCTTCATTTTTGAATCCTTTTGCTATTCCATTTAAGTTTTTAGTAATTTCTTTACTAACAGCTGTTGATAATACTCTCGCATCGGTTCTTGGATATGTAACTAATTTTTTTTCATATAAATTTTGTATTATTTCTAATGTCTCATCTGGTTTTATTTTAAATCTTTTTGTGCATTCATTTTGTATTTCTGCTAGATTAAATAATAATGGAGCATTTTCTTTTTGTTTTGTTTTTTTCAATTCTGCTATTTTTGCTTTTTTTCCTGCTAAACTCATTATAAATTTTTTGGCTTCATCTTCTTTTTTGAATCCCGTTTCATTATATAGTTTAGGAGATTCCCATAATTCTGACTTTTCAGTTACTTTCCAATCAGCTTTAAATGATGATTTTTCTTCTCCTAATTCTCCAACTATTTTATAGTATTTTGTTTTTACAAAGTTCCTAATTTCTCTTTCTCTTGAAACAACCATTCCTAGCACACAGGTCATTACTCTTCCCACTGAAATTGATGCTTTTTCTTCGTTTATATCTTTTGCTAGTCTTCTTCCAAATATTATTGATAATAGTCTTGAAAAATTTATTCCTATCAAATAATCTTCTTTTGCTCTTAAATATGCACTATCTGATAAACTATCATATTCTGATTCATCTTTTGCTTCTCTAATTCCTCTTAAAATCTCTTCTTCTGTTTGTGAATCTATCCATACTCTTTTTATTTTTATTTTTGGATCTGGTTTTGCCATCATAAATACTAGTCTTTGTATATATTCTCCTTCTCTTCCCGAGTCTCCTGCATTATATATTTCTTCAATATCTTCTCTATGCATTAATTGTTCTATTATATTAAATTGATTTTGTACATTAGGAATTATCTCATATTTCCATTCTTTTGGTATAAATGGTAGTGTATCTAATCTCCAAAATTTTAATTTTTCATCATATTTGTCTGGATAGCTCATTGTTACTAAATGTCCAACACACCATGTTATTATCCATTCATTTGACTCTAAGTATCCATTTTTCCTATTTGTTGTAATTTTTAATGCCTTAGCAAATTCCATTGCTACTGATGGCTTTTCTGTTATTAATAATTTTTTGCCCAATTTTTATCATCCTTTATATTTTTCTATATATTCATTGGCTTTTATTCTTATTTTTATCATCTTTCTCTTTGTTTTTTGAATATATTACATTATTTTTCTTCAATCTCTCTTCTATATAGTTAATAGTTATTTTATATATGTTTTTAAATTCTTCTTCTGTTTTTTTATTATTAAACTTAAATCTATTATAAATTTTAGTATAATATTCATTATTATATATTATTTTTAATCCATATTGATAATTAAAATCATAGACAAAAGCAAAATGTCCTATTAGTCTGTCTGCATATGTTTGCATATTTGGATAAAATATATTTTTATCTTCTATAAATTCTCTGTATATTTCTTCTGTAAATATTTCTTCTGACAAATCCTCCTTTTCCCATGCTGCCTTTTTGTCTTCAAATGTTAATAAATATATTATATCTGTTTTATCACTATCTCTAATTAATTTTATATGTAATTTTTCTTTTTCTGTTATATTTTTTGTTATATTGTTTTTATCTTTGTTATGATTTAATATTGCTAATTTTATTATTCTATCATATTTATTATCTTCTATAAATTCTCTTATCAAATTTTCTTCAAACAAGATATCTACACCTAATTTAGCATGATCTTCACTTAAATAATCTACAAAGGTATTATATCTTTTAATTTGTTCAAATCTTCCTATGTCATGTAATAATCCTATTAATTCAGCTAATTCTATATCTTCTTTTTCTAGATTTAAACTTTCAGCTGTTTTCCTTGCTATATTAGCTGTTCTTTCAATGTGAGCAATTTTTAATTTTACTTTTGGATTGTCTATATCATAGTTTTGGATATATTCTTTAAATGCCTTTTTTGCTTTTGTTATATTTATCATTTTTAACACCTCAACGCAAATTTTATCATTTTTCACCTTTTTATGCAATAGAATTATAATAGTAAATTCTTGCTTTATTCCTAATTTTGTTATATAATACAAAAAATATTTTTTGAAAGGGGCTTTTTTATGTCATATAATTTTAAAGAGATAGAAAAAAAATGGCAAAATAAATGGTATAGTGAAGGAACTTTTAATGCAAAAAATGACTATACTATGAAAAAGTGGTATGGTTTAATTGAATTTCCTTACCCTTCTGGACAAGGTCTTCATGTTGGACATCCAAGAAGTTATACTGCATTAGACATTATTGCTAGAAAGAGAAGAATGCAAGGATATAATGTTTTACTTCCTATTGGTTTTGATGCTTTTGGTTTACCTGCTGAAAATTACGCAATTAAAACTAATGTTCATCCAAAAATCACTACTGAGCAAAATATTAATCATTTTAGAGAACAATTAAAGTCTCTTGGTTTTTCTTTTGATTGGTCAAGAGAAATAAATACTACTGATCCAGAATATTACAAATGGACTCAATGGATATTTATACAACTTTATAAACATGGATTAGCTTATAAAGCTACAATGCCAATTAATTTCTGTACTGGCTGTAAAGTTGGACTTGCTAATGAAGAAGTTGTAAATGGAGTTTGTGAAAGATGTGGTAGTCCTGTTGTTCAAAAAGAAAAAAGTCAATGGATGTTAAGAATAACTAAATATGCGCAAAAATTAATCGATGATTTAGATGATGTTAATTTCTTAGATAAAATTAAAGCTCAACAAATTAATTGGATTGGTCGTAGTGAAGGAGCTGAAGTTAATTTCAAAATTTCAAATTCTCAAGAAACTTTAACTGTATATACAACTAGACCAGATACTTTATTTGGTGCTACTTATATGGTTGTTGCACCAGAACATAATATTATTGAAAAATTAGCTGATAAAATAACTAATATGGATGAGATAAAAAATTATAGACATTTAGCTTCACTAAAATCAGATTTTGAGAGAGCTGAGTTAAATAAAGAAAAAACAGGTTGTGAAATAAAAGGAATTAAGGCTATAAATCCTCTTACAGGTAAAGAAATTCCAATTTGGATTTCTGATTATGTTTTAATTACATATGGTACTGGTGCTATCATGGCTGTTCCTGGTCATGACGCTCGTGACTATGAATTTGCTAAAAAATTCAATTTACCTATTAAACAAGTTATTAAATCAGTATCTGATGATGTTAAATGTAATATTGAGGAAGAAGCTTTCACTGATGTTAAAAATGGTATTTTAATCAATTCTGATTTCTTAGATGGATTATCTGTTAATGACGCTAAAAATAAAGTATTAGAATTCTTAGAGAAAAATAATATCGGAAAAAAACAAGTTAATTTTAAATTACGCGATTGGGTATTTTCAAGACAACGTTATTGGGGTGAACCTATACCAATGATTCATTGTGATAAATGTGGTTGGGTTCCTGTTCCTGAATCTGAATTGCCTTTAAGATTACCTGAAGTTGAAGATTACGAACCCGGAGAAAACGGAGAATCTCCTCTTGCTCGTCATACTGAATGGGTAAATACAGTTTGTCCTCACTGTGGTTCTAATGCTACAAGAGAAACTGATACTATGCCTCAATGGGCTGGTTCTTCTTGGTATTATTTGAGATATATGGATGCACATAATGATTCTGCATTAGCTTCCAAAGAAGCTTTAGAATACTGGTCACCAGTTGATTGGTATAATGGTGGAATGGAACATACTACTCTACACTTATTATATTCAAGATTTTGGCATAAATTCTTATATGATATAGGTGTAGTACCAACTAAGGAACCTTATCAAAAACGTACTTCTCATGGAATGATTTTAGGTTCTAATGGCGAAAAAATGTCTAAATCAAAAGGTAATGTTGTAAACCCAGATGACATTGTAAATGATTTTGGTGCTGACTCTTTTAGAGTTTATGAAATGTTTATGGGACCATTTGACCAAACAGCTCCATGGTCTATGGAAAGTATTAAAGGTTGCTCTAAATTCTTAGATAGAGTTTGGAATTTACAAAATATATTAGTTGATGGAAATAGTTATTCTCCAAAGTTTGAAAAAATGATGCATGGAGCTATTAAAAAAGTTTCTTCTGATATAGAAGAAATGAAATTTAACACTGTAATATCAACTTTTATGTCAATGGTTAATGAATTTTATAAAGAAAAAACTATTAACAAGGCTGAATTTAAAACTTTTTTACAACTTTTAAATCCATTTGCACCACATATAACAGAAGAACTTTGGCAAACAGTATTAGGTGGAAATGAAATGCTTGCTTATATGGAATGGCCTAAATATGATGAGAATAAAACTATTGCTGATGAAATCACTTTACCTATTCAATTCAATGGAAAATTAAAGGCTACTATAAATATTTCTTTAAATGAAGATGAATCTTCTGTTAAAGAAAAAGTGCATAATGCGATTTCCTCTAAATTGGATGGTAAAAATATAGTTAAAGAAATTTATGTAAAAAATAAGATTTATAATATAGTAATAAAATAATATTTAAAATAACCTATTGGATTTTAAACTCTAATAGGTTATTTTTTAACCTGATTATGAAATAATTTCTTGATATAAATTTTTATTTGATTATAAACTTTGAATCTTCTTTTGCTGGTATTCTAACATTAATCCATAGTCTCTTTCAACTATTTCTAATTTTTTTGAATTCTCTCTTAGCATTTTGCCATGCTCTATGTATATTTGCTTGATTTGCATATCTAGTTCAAAATATAATTTTTCAAATTTTTTGTCTACAAATTCTATTCTATTTTTTAAAGTCTCTACTTTATTGCTTAGATTTTTATTAACTTTGTCTATTTTATTATTTAGTCCTTCATGAACTTTATCTATCTTATTATTTAATATTTCTATTTTATTGTTTAGCTCTTCATGAATTTTATCTATTTTATTGTTTAGTTCTTCATGAATTTTATCTATCTTATTGTTTAGCTCTGCGTAAACTTTGTCTATCTTATTATTTAACTCTTCATACACTTTGTCTATCTTATTATTTAATTCTTCATATACTTTATCTATTTTGTTATTTAATTCATTATAAACTACATCTATTTTTGTATTTAATTCATCACGAACAATATCAATTTTCTCATCTAGTTTTAAAATCATTTTTTCATGTTCATCTAATTTGTTCATTATCGTAGACAAACCTTTTTCTTGATTATTTATTTTAGATAATATCTCAATAAGCATAGCATCTCTTTGTTCTTGCGTCATAGTCATTCCTCCCTTCTTTCTTGAACTATTAATTCTAATTAAAATTAATGTAAGAACATTATATATCCTTGAAACTATGTTGTCAACATTTTTCCATCGCCATTTTTCGACATTCTATTTGCTTATATTCTCTTTTCTTATACATTGATTATTTTTCTTGTTTTTTTAATTAATTCTATTTATAAATCTATTTATTAGCTCTTTTATTATTAAGTTTTTCTCTTCTTCAACTATATTTCTTTCGTAATCTAAATGTCACATAATTTTAATATTTTTGACATTTATCATCGCTATTTTTATTATATAATATTATTAGATTATTTTAAGGAGTTTTATATGAGTATTAAATCAGATTTAAAAAAAGATGGAATTGAGGTTATTGAAAAATTAGATACTTTAAAAATAAATTCTATTGCAAAAAATATCGCTTCAAAACTTTGTGAAACATTCCCTGATTATGGTTTAAATGAAAATGAATTGTTTATTAAATTGTCAAGATTAGATATGTATAAAGCTAAAATGCCTGCTGGAATGGCAGAGGCAAATTATTTTTATAAAAATTCTTCTATTTATTTTAATGAGCATATACCTGATGATGATATGGAAGAATTTGCAGTTCATGAATGCATACATTATCTACAAGAGATAAAGGATAAAAAAAATTATTTATTAAAAATGGGATTATGTGATTATACCGAATTTAAAATATATGGACTTGGACTTAATGAAGCATCTGTTCAACTTATGTCTTCTAAGATTATTGGTATTCCAAAAGAATATGTTAAATATTTTGGAATTACTTTTGAAACTACTAGTCCTTCATATTATCCATTAGAATGTTGTTTAGTAAATCAATTAGCATATTTAGTTGGCGAAGATGTTTTATTCAAAAGTACTTTAAATAGTAATGATGACTTTAAATTTTTATTTGCTGATATAACTTCTAAAAAAACTTTTATGACTATTCAAAATGCTATTGATGATATTCTTTTTGCTGAAGAAGATATTATTAAGCTAAATAATAAAATTATAAATTCTGATTCACAAACAAAAAAAGTTGATGATATGGTAAAAAAAATTGATGAACTAAAAAATGAAATAAAATTAACTTTTTTAAGAACTCAGAATCTTATCATTTCAAGTTACTTTGATAGTACATTTGAAAAAATTTCTAATTTAGAAGAAATTGAAAGTTATAGAAAAAAACTTTACTCTTTTAAACATTATTTAGGTTATTGTGATGGATATACATTTTTTAATGATTATTATATTCAAAAAATGGATTTGCTTGAAGAAAAATATAATGCCTTAGAAAATGGCACAGATGTTTCTTCACTTAATTTGATTGTAAAGAAGGAAAGTAAAATATCTTCTTTATTTAAATATTTAAAAAGATTAATATTAGGAAATAAATCTAATAATATTTATAATAAAAATGATGAATTTTAAGTAAATTAAAAGAAGCTATCATATACTTTTACTATATGATAACTTCTTTTTTAATATATACTTAATTTTTTATCTATATGCACTTTTTATATACTATTATATAAAATACTATTAAATTTCTTTGATTTATATATATTAGATAAACATATATAACATTTCTTTAATTTCTTACATATACATAATTAAACATAAATAGATACATATTTTAATTCCAATACTATTAATGAAATTACTATTACTTTTTAGTTAACAATTTCATCTAATATATTTTTAGCAGCTTCTCTTCCTGAATATGCAGCCCAAGCAACAGTTCCTTTAACACCTGCCAAATCTCCTCCTGCATATATTTTTTCTTTTGATGTTCTATATTTTTCATCTATTTTTATATTTCCCCATTTATTTAATTCAAGGCCTATTTTATTCACTATTTCTGATGGTTTTGAACCTAATGCCATTATAACATAATCCATATCTATTATATAATTACTATTTTCTATATTAATTGGAGATAATCTTTCTTCTCCTTCTTTTTTTATCAGTTTTGTTTTTATTAATTCTATTTTTTCTACTGATTTTTCTCCTACAATTTTTACTATGTTATTTTTAAATACAAATTCTATTCCTTCCTCTTTTGCTTCTTCTATTTCTTTTCTTTCTGCTGGCATTTGTTCTTCTTCTCTTCTATATATGATTGTTACTTTTTTTGCCCCTAGTTTCTTTACCGTTCTTGCACAATCTATCGCAACATTTCCTCCACCTATTATTGCAACATTTTTATTCTTATAATCTGGATGTAGATTATATTCTAATAATTCATTTCCACCATATACTCCATATATTTCTTCTCCTTGAATTCCCATTTTACTTGATTTATTCGCTCCTATACTTAAAAATATTGCGTCATATTCTCTTTCTAATTCTTCTAAATTCAAATTTCTTCCTAATTCTTTTTCATATTTTACTTTTATTCCTAGTTCTAATATTTGTTTTACTACCTCTTCTACTCTACTTTTCTTTAATCTAAATTCTGGTATTCCAAATACTAATAATCCACCTAAATATTTATATTTTTCATATATAGTAACATCTATTCCTTCTTTTGCTAAAAATGCTGCACATGTTAGTCCTGATGGTCCTCCTCCTATTATTGCTACTTTTTTATTCTTTTTTTCTTTTTTATCATAGCAATCTGCCAATCTATAATTTTGTTCTTTTGCTTTTTCATATGCAAAATTTTCTAACTCTCCTATTGATACAGGTTCTCCTTTTATTCCTCTTACACATGAACCTTGACATTGTTTGGCATGAGGACATATCTTACCACATATTCCAGATAATACAGTAGTCTCTGATAGTATTTTATATGCCTCTGCATATTCTTCTTTTTTCAATGCTTCTATAAATCCTGGTATATTATTATTTAATGGACAGCCTTTTTGAGAACATGGTTTTACCTTGCAATTTAAGCAATAATTTATTTTTTCTTCAATCTTTTCTATCATCATATTCCTCTTTTCATTTTATTATAAATTCTAATTTATTTTATATTTTACAATTTACTCTGTCAATTTGACTGACCATCTATCTAGTATAACTTTCTATTTTCTCAAAGTTCCCATCTTTATCTTTTTGATATTTTTCTTTTGTATCTAAATCAATATATTCTTTTTGAATAACTAATTTTTGTCTTTGTTTTTTGCCTTTTCCTATATATTTTACCTTCTTTAAATGCTTAGGATATTTTTGTGTATCACCACTAGCAATATATTTGCAATGTTCAATAAAATGAAATTTATCAATTTCTTCACTTTGATTTATTTTGAATTCTTCTAATTTCTTAATTTTTGAATTATCTATCGGCATAAGTAATTTTCTTGTAATTGATTTTCCATTGATTTCAAAATCTTTTTCGCCTTGATAAATTGGTATTTTATTTTCTAATTTATTTCTTTCTAAAAATTCTTTCATTTCTTTTAATGGCATATGTAAGAATAAAGGTCCACTTAGTTTTTCGATGTCAAATCCTATAAGTATATATTTTTCATCTTCTTTATCTTCTATGTATCCCCAGTTTTGTATCTTTTCATTTATTAAAGCTTCTTCTATTAATGCAAAATTTATTGCGCTTTTCCCTTTATATAAATTATTTATCATATTTTTTGCTACTATAAATTGCTCTATATCGTCACCTATTATATTGTTACACATTGGTAATGTTTTGTTAAAATATTCTAAATATTCTTCTTGATAATCTGCTGATACTTTCCTTATATATGGTCCTATATCAACTTCTCCCTCTGTTCCATTCTTTTTAATATCTTCTTCTACTTGTACTACAATTTTTTCTACCGCAATATTTAAAAAGTTTATTTTTTCTAGTTCTTTTTCTATAATATCTTCATTTATTAATTCATCTTTTCCATTAGTTTTTTCTATTCTAAATTTCGCTATTTTTTCTATCAACCCTAAATCTTTGCTAATAAATTTTGCATTATTCATTCTTTCTATTTCTTTTGTTAGTCTATTACTCCAAAATGCACTTTGTGCCATTAATGTTTTTATTGGTAGTTTTTCTAAAAAGTTTTCTGTAAATATTTCTTTTATTCCTAATTCATTTTCTCCATCACTTATTTCATAACTCAATTCTTCTAAATTTGTCTTTTCTAAATCATTTTTATATTCTCTTTGATATTTAGATAATAGTTTCAATTGATCTAAAATATTCACAAGTACAATAATAGATTGTATATATGCAGTTCTAGTGTTCTTTTCAACATTACTTTTTTGTTCCTTAAAAAAATTCATAAAATTCATCTTTTCATTTCCTATGAATTTTTGCATTTCTCTTATTTCTTTTATATTCTCTTCTTCGACTTCTTTTTTTAGAAACTTTCTAAATTGTGGTGATTTTTGGTATTCAATAATGAATCTTCTATCTTCATCTGATATTCCGTCACTTATTTCTCTATAATTATTTAAAATTTCTCTAACTACATTTTCTTTATTTAGTCTTATGCTTTTAGTGATTTTAAACTTTCTAGATGATTTTTCATCTTTTACTTTTTCATAAATTTCTTTTAATTCTTCTTGATTATAGTATAATTCTTTATATGAATTATACATATGTGAAAATCCACCTAATGCCATAGCGTCTGAAATTTTTATTAAATAATCTTTAAATATTTCCTCTATTCCTTCTATCATATTATACGATATATTTTCTATTTCTCGATCATCTAATTGTTCTTCCTTTATTTTTTCATATATTGGTTTCATTGATTTATCTACCATCTTCAACAATGTAGTTATCCAGTTTTTAGTTTCTTCTTTTTTTACTCTATTTTTTCGCTTAAAGTTAATGTTTTCTTCGCTTTTATGGATACTGTCTATTATTTCCTTAAAGTCTCTCAATTTTATAATTCCTTTCCTAACTTTTTCATAACTAATTTTAAGTCTTTTATAAAGTCTATTTTTTTATTTTCATCTCTCAATAATGCTGCTGGATGCCAAGTTGGCATATACATTATTCCTTTTTTTTCTATCCATTTTCCTCTGGAAGCTGTTATTCCATATTCTTTTCCTAATATATTTTTTAGTGCTACACTACCTAATAATACTATTATTTCTGGTTTTACTAATAATACTTGATTTCTTAGATAATTTAAACACGCAAAAGCTTCATCATCTTCTGGATTTCTATTTGATGGTGGTCTACATTTCACAACATTAGCAATATATACTTCTTCTCTTTTTATTCCCAAAGTATCAAATGCTAAATTCATTAATTTCCCTGCTTTTCCCACAAAAGGTTCGCCTTGTCTATCCTCATCTGCTCCTGGCCCTTCTCCTATGAACATTATCTTAGCATTTTTATTTCCTTCACCAAACACTATATTTTGCCTTGTTTTACATAATTTACATTTATTACATTCTTTTATAGATTCTTCTAATTCTTCCCATGTTTCAAACATATTTATTACATCCTTTATTTTAGTTCTATTATTGCAGTTTCTAATCCATATCCTTCCTTTTCTATTCTATACGAATGTACTAAGTTGGAATTGCAAACACTACATATCTTACTATCTATTATATTTTCTTTTTTTAGCCCTTTTTCTTCTAGTATTAGTTGATTTATTAATACTGTATCTATTGTCCATTTTTTATTTGAAACAGTTTCTGTTATAATATTATTTTTTTCTATTATACTTTTAAATTCATTTTCAAACATATCTTTTACTTCTTTTTCTACTTCAAAATGACATTTTCTAATACTTGGACAAATACAACATATTATATTTTTAGGATTACAATTATATTCTTCTTCCATTTTTTCAATAGCTTTTGTAGAAATTCTCTGTAATGTTCCTCTCCATCCTGAATGAACATTTGCAATTACTTTTTTTATTGGGTCAAAAAACAATAATAAAATACAATCTGCATTTGTTGTTGATAATATTAAATTTTTCTTATTAGTAACTATTCCATCTGTCTCATTGTATTCTTTCAAATTGAAATCTGGTTCATTTTCTTTTATTTTTTTGTTAGCTATTTTTACTGTATTTGTATGCTTTTGATTAGTTTTTACCGTATTTATATAATTGTTTCCTATTGCATTACACAAGTTTTCATATGAGTTTATTGCTAAATTATATTCATCTTCTGAAAGTTTTTCTTTATTTACTTTTGCTGTTCTAAAATTCACATCTGTTCCTAAGCTATAAGCATGTCTTATTATATCACTATATTCTAATAGCTTTCTAAATTGAATATATTGAACTCCATTTTTATTCACATGAATTATATTCTCATTTGATAAATCCATATTTTATTTTCCTTTCATTTTTTCTATTATCTCATCTTTTGTTTTTTGGTCTATATAATTATATTTGTTATCTTTCATTCTTGGATTAAATCCACAAATTGCTTTATATTCACAATATTCACATGGTGTTTTTCCTGCTTTGTTATATGGTTTTAACTCTATTCTTCCTTTTAGTATTTCTTTTGCTATATCTTTTATTGTTTTATATATATAATCTTGTAATATTTTAAATTCTTCTTTTTCTACACCATTAGTCCAGTCATGTCTTACTGTTCCTGATTTTGTTATTGCTGCTGGTACCATTTTTGAACTTCCTGATTCTAAGGTATTATCATTCATTTTTATTATTTTCACATCTGCTACAATTAACCCTTTCATTTTGAAGTTCTTTCTTATCATATCTTCAATTTCTTCTTCTGATACTTTTTTATCAGCTTTTATCATTTGCTCTAATAGTGAAAAATAAAATACTCCTGCTGGAATTAAATCTTCTTCCTTACATACTGCATCCATATATGTTAATAATTGAATTTGTAAACCTGCATAAACCTCATTTAAGTCAATATTTTTACTTGAAGACTTATAATCTATTATTCGTAAATATTTTCCGTCATCACTTGTTGCAGTATCTATTCTGTCTATTTTTCCTTTTATTTCTACTCTTTTTCCATCTTCTAATTCTAAAATTATTGGCTTATATTTTCCTTTTTTATCAAATTCAATTTCTGTTCCTTCTATATTGAAATCACTATATATTAATGTTTCTATTATATATTTTAAAGCTTGACTAACTATCTTTTTTAGCCTTTTTACTAATATTTTATATTTTGCTGTTGCTGTAAATATATAATTTTTTGATAAATTTAAGTTTTCATCTATTATTTTCGAAACAATTTCTTGAATTTGTATTTCATCTAGTTCTGGTAAATTTATTTTTTCTTCTTTTACATATTTGAAAAATTCATCTATCGTTTCATGCATAAATGAGCCAGTATTAAAACTTTGAACTTTTAATTCTTCTTTTGGTTTAAGCCTTAGCCCATATTGTAAATAATATGAAAATGGACATTTTCTATATTGTTCTAATCGTGATACACTTGTATTTAATGTATTTCCATATAATTTGTTTATATTTTCTTGTTTTATATTTTTAGGAAGATTTGTATATTGTAATCCTTCGAAATCTTCTTTTAAATTTTCTTTCCACTCTAATTCTTGTTTGTAATATTCATAAATGTTATACCAAATATTTTCTATTTTTTCTTTATTTTTTAGCTTATAGATATTTTCGATTAATTCATCATATGTTATTTTTTTATTTACTATTTCATATTTTTTATTTATTACATCACTTTCTTCTGAAAGATTAGGGAATATTTTTTTTATCTTATTTATTAACATTGATGGTCTTAATGATTTACTTTCACTATCTGATGAAGAATATGACATGTATATATTATTTTCTGCTGTTGAAAATACTTTATATATATTGAAATTATCTTCATAAAGATTTTCAATAGTTCCATTTGCTAGTTCTAGTCCATCATTTTTCAAAATTTCTCTGTCACTGTCATTCAAAAAACCTTCATCTTTATTTACACTTGGAAATATTCCATCATTTAAACCTATTATAAAAACGGTATCTACTTTGTGGCTTCTAGTTCTATCTACATCTCCAAATGTCACTTGGTCTTGAGTTCCCGGAATCTTTCCTAACCCACTATTCTTCAAACCTATCTTTAATATCTTGTTATATTTATCAAATGTTAATTTATCATTTTTAAATGCGATTACTATTTCATCTAAAATATCTAAAATTATTTTATAACTAGCTATATATTCATTTGCTATGTCTATTAAGCCTAAGCTTTTTAGCTCTTCTATTTTGGTAGAAATTTTTTCTTCAATATTGTTTTCTTGCATAAATTCATATAATTGTTTTGATATATTTATTCCTGTTCTTTCTTTATCAATATTGTTCTTTAATTTTATTAGTGGGTTTATAATTTGTTTTCTTATTTCATTTAGTCTTTCTATCTCTTGCTTTTTATTATCATCATTTAGTTCATATTCAAAATCTTTTTTCCACTTATTTCTCTTTATTCCCCATTTGTTACAGTAATTTTCTAGCTTGAATAATTCATCTTGTTCTATATCTAAAAATCCTAGTTTTATATAGTTAAAAATTGATTCATTTGAAAAATTGCTTGACAATATCTCTAAAATTGAAATTATGTATTGTACAATTATATTTTGATTTAGGTCTCTTTTTTCATCTATAAATACTGGTATTTCGTAGTCAGAAAAAATACTTCTAATTAAAGAAGAATATGTATCTATATTTTTGGCTATAATTGCTATATCCTTATATCTCAATCCTTTTTCTCTAACTAATTTTGTTATAGTTTTCGCTATATTTTCTATTTCAGAATATTGATTTTTAGCTAAAAATAAATGTAAATTTTCCACATTTTTCTCATATTTTGTGGATTTTATATTGTATATATTTTTTTCTAGGTGTCTTAATTCATTGTTCTTAAATCTATATTGTTCTTCCAATTTTATTGGTTCTTCTAATTCTAATTTTTCTTGATTTACAAGATTTATTATTTTTCTTAATGTCTTTTTATTTGAATAGAAAATATCAATATCAGGATTTGTGTTAAAATCTAATTCATCTATACACATTGTTATATTTACTTGTTTTGCATATTTTATTAATTCTTTTATTACTTCATATTCTTGACTTGTAAATCCCGAAAATTCATCTATATATATTATACTATTTTTTATAAAATCTACATCTTTTATATTTTTTGAAAGTATTGTTAGTAAATCTGTTTCTTCAATATATTTTTCTGATATTTGATTTTCAAAATTTTCATATATTAATTTAATATCTTCTAATTTTGTTTTTAAATATTTGTCTTCTAATTTTTCCGTTTCTTCTTTTAATTTTTCTAGACTAATTCCGTGTTTTTTCATTTCTGTGATACTTTGCATTGCTGTTTCTATATTCTCATCAGATTTTCCTAAAAACTTAAAATTATTTTTATTATTATCTAGGATAGAATAAATTAGCATTGCTTTTCCACATTTTGAAAGTGTACTTTTTGAGTTTCCACCTATTGTTTGCATAATTCTGTGTGCTAGTCTACTAAATGTTATTACTTCTGCATTTATTACAGCTTCTTCTTTTAAATAATTCATTAAGTTCTTTTCTGCTGTAAATGAAAATTGTTCTGGTGTTATAAAATATATATTTTCTTGTTTTTCTACTAAGTTTGCTATTTCTGAAAAACAAAAGCTACTTTTTCCAGTTCCTGCTTTTCCATAAATTATTCTTAATCCCATTTGTTGTTTGTATGATATATTTAATAACCTAAATACAACATACTCTCCTTCCTTATTTATCTTTTATATTAATAATTATCTTTTTACTATTTTAGAAATTATTTCTTTACTTTTATGCTTCTCTTCTCCAATAAAATAAATATTGTTGTGCAAGACCTGCTAAATTTCCAAACTTTTCTTTTGCTAAATTTTCAATTTGTTTTTTACTTACTTTATTTTCATCTTCATTTTTTATGTATAAATCATTCATAACTCTTCTTACCCAAACATCTATTGGAAATACCTCAAATCTTTTTAAGTTTGAAAATAATAAAATACAATCTGCAACTTTTGGTCCTACTCCTGATAATGTTAAAAGTTTTTCTCTTACCTCTATGGTGTTTGGATTATTTTGTAATTCTTCTAAGTCAATTTCTTTTTCCAATACCATTTTTGTAGTTTCATATAATCGCACATCTCTAAATCCTAATCCTAAATTTCTATATTCTTCAACTGTTACATCTTTTAGTTCTTCTGGTGTTGGAAATGTATAATATTCTTTTCCATTCCATTCAATTTTCTTTCCATAGTTTTTTGATAGTCTTTCTATTATTCCTTTTATTCTAGGTATATTGTTATTGGCTGAAATTATAAAAGAAATTATTGTTTCCCATAATTCTTGATTTAGAATTCTTATTCCTTTTCCATATTCTATACTTGTTTTCATATTATCATCTATTTTTGATAGCTTTTCTTTTATTTCTTCATAATCTCTATTCATATCAAAATATTTGTTTATTTCTTCTTCAAAATTTTCAGCGTTACTAACTCCTGTAAAAATAATATTTTCATTTTCTTTTTTTACATTTACTACATTATTTTTCCATATTCCAGTATAACTATCATCATCTTCTTTATTCCATCTAAAACATTGTCCACAGTCAAATATGTCTTTTAATTCAAATGAACTTGGACTTTTTATTATATATTTTTGTTCTTTCATATTTACTCCGTTCCCTTCTTTAAGTAGATGTTACAATGTATAATTTTTTATTAATAATTTAAAGTTGATAACATTTTTATTTTATAAAAATTTATTAGTCTAAATCGATTTTAAGTTTGAATATTATTCGTTTTTTCTTCTCGTACTAATTGTAATTATACTATATTTTTGTTAGTTTGTGTATATTTATGTCGTATTTAATTTTTACTTTTGTTGAAATCTTTTTTATTTATGTTCTTTTAAATCCTTGACCTAATACCTCTCTTGAATTTGTTATTATAATAAAACTATTTTTGTCAATTTTTTTTGCTATTTCTGTTACTTTTGATACATCTCCCCTTGTTACTGCACACATTAATATCAATCTTTGTTCATTCGTGTACATTCCTTTTCCATATATCCCAGTTGTTCCTCTTTCAATTGATTTACCTATTTTTCTTGCTATTTCTTCGTTTTTTTCAGATACTATAAAAATGAGTTTTGTAAAATCTATTCCTTCAAATAATATGTCTATTATTTTCCCCATTAAATATATTGCAATTCCTGAATATAATCCAATTTCTATTTCTCTGAAAAAAAACATATTTAATGTTACAATTATAATATCTATTATAACCATTATATTTCCTGTTCTTATATTTGGTTTGTATTTTTTTGCTATATATGTTACCATGTCCGTTCCACCTGTTGAACTATTTACTTTTAGTATAATGGCTGTTCCTACGCCTATTATTATTCCTCCATATATACATGCTAAAAATCTATCTTGTGTTAATGGTTTAAATTTATCTAGCCAATCAATAAAAATTGATAATGACATTGTTCCTATTAATGATTTTACAAAAAAACTTTTCCCTATTTTTAATATTGAAATTAAAAATAATGGAATATTTAGTAAAATAATTGTTGTTCCCATTGGTATTTTTAATAGGTAATATATAATTGTTCCTATTCCTGCAATTCCTCCTGAGGATAGTTGATTTGGCAACAAAAATAATGATATGCCTATTGCTATTATGAATGAACCTAATATTGTTCCTAATATTTCTGTTATTTTCTTTTTTATATTGTATTTTTCTTCAATGTGTTTTATATTGTTCATGACATCACCTTGATATAAGTATTTGTATTTTTTAGTATTTTATACAAATTGAAGAATTCTAAAATGTATAATATAAAAGTTTTAAATATTATTTTTAGTTATTTTATATTGGAATCATATCTATTAAATTTTGGCATAACAAATATTAAAATTCACCCAATTATCAGAATTTGAAAAAAGCTTTTAATACTACTTGACAATATTCTTATTATTTGGTATCATAATAATTGCTTAATTATGCGGGAATAGCTCAGTTGATAGAGCGCTGCCTTGCCAAGGCAGAGGTCGCGGGTTTGAGCCCCGTTTCCCGCTCCATATAGAATTTTAATTATCTTTTCTATTTTGGTACTATTAATTAAGTCTTTGCATATAATTAATTAGATACGGCGACATAGCCAAGTGGCTAAGGCACGAGTCTGCAAAACTCTGATCCCCGGTTCGAATCCGGGTGTCGCCTCCAATTTGAAGATGGACTATATAATGATTTATATATTGATTAATATTAATGTAACCCTATATTAATTTAAAGTGGAAAATATTTGATAAATACCAAACAAAAATCTTATTATATAGTTATATTAAACAAAACATTCAAAGTTCTTCGAATGTCATTTGTTCTTGTATGTGTATCGCAATTACACATACTTTTTTTATATAAAAACAGGATAGACCTCAACATTCTATCCTGTTTGATAATGCTATTATGTATATCTGCTTTACTTTTTTCATCTTCTACTTTATTAGCTTCAAAATATCCTATATCAAATATTTTTATATAAATTTTTTTATTTTTTAATTTTAAAATGTATATCCTTCATATTTGGAAAGGCATTGACCAGTCTTCTATGAAGCATAGATTTTTCTCTTAGTTTTTGTTTTACGAATTGTGTTATTTCTTCTGTATTATCTTTTATTGCTTTTAATCCTTCTGATTTGATTGCAGATACTATTCTAGATGAAACAATGTTATCTGTAATAAATATTAATAATAGTAATCCTGATATTATATGTAATCCAATGTCACTAAGAGATGAATACCAACTAAAAAATATTGGGTTCGTAAAGTATGATATTACCATTCCTAAAAGTCCAAATGGAATTAATGTTTCTAAACAAATTCTTCCATTTATATTGTATTTTTTATTACTATAATCCCACCATCTTGCATGATATTTTTTCTCTAAGATATAACTTGTTAAATATTCTATTACTGAACATATAATTACAGACATAAAAAATAGTGCTATTGGGTCATCTAAATATTTTTTTAGTAGAATAGTTATTGCTAGTGCTCCCCATCCATATATTGGACAATATGGTCCTATTAAAAAACCTCTGTTTATAAATCTTTTTTCTTGTATTAATTTACAAATTACCTCCATAAGCCATCCAAAAAATGCATATGTTATGAATAATAAAAAGTATATTTCTATTGTATGTAAAATTTCCATATCTTCCTCCTATTTTAATATTTTAAAGTATATCATAAATACACAAAAAAACAATAATAAAAATAGCAGAAATATAAATTTTATTTCAATTTATATTTCTGCCATTTTTATTTTATGATATCTTAATAAATTCATACTCATACCCTGAAACCGTATTTGTATCATATTTATAACCTTTATAAATGCCACCATCTTCATCATTTAAATCAATATTAAGTTTTACAGTACAAACAAAGTGTTCATTTAAGTTGTTTATTATATTAATATTAAAACTCAAATTATAATTTATGTCTTCAAGATTTATATTTGCTTCTTGCAATACTTTTCCATTGAATGATACTGTATTTGCATCACTAGATGCTGCATAATTTGTTATAATATCTTGATTCATATATTCTAAAGTAATTGGATTTGAGCAATCTGAATAAAATGTAGGTTTTGAATAGTCAGTATTATCATTTTGATTATTATTTGTTATTATATTATACTCAATTTTTTCACTTTCTGGTTCTGCAATTTCTTTGTATTTAGCAAAATCTAACGCATTTTTATAATTTATATATTGATATCCTTTATCTGAACCTGTTGTGATTTTCACATTATCTATATATAACTCTTTAACAGTATTTTCACTTGTCATATCATATACTGTACTTGTATTATCTAAGTATATTGCAATATCTGAATATTGCAATATACTTAGGTCTTTTAATGATTCATTTTCACTTTTATCAATAGCATTTGCACTGCTATATACAATTATCTTGTGTATCTTAAATATTGGATTTTTGTTTTCTTCTGCTGATTTTACAATTTGATTTGTAAATTCTTCTCTTGCAAATACTTCTTTAAAAACTAAATCATAATATAGAAATGATGTGACACATAATATCAATATTAATATTGTAAAAACTAATTTATAATTCTTAATTCTAATTTTTTTCATATTGACTCCTTTTATTTAAGTCTATTATATAACATTTCCATATAAGAAAATACTTTTTTGTGCCAGTCAGGGTCACTAGCATATCTTTGATTAACTCCTTCTAATGTTGGTCCATTGTAATACCATGCACTTGCTGTTTCTCCTCCATAGATTTTTGTTCCTGATGGATTTAAGTAATATTTTACTAAAGATTTTGAAACTGTTTCTATTCCTTCTTCATATGTAGCAAAATCGTATGATGATTCATATGGTGTTTGGTCATATGATCCATATCCAAATAAATTATGTTTTTCTTGTGCTATTTGTGATGTTCCCCAAGCACTTTCATGTATTGCTATTGATGCTATAAATAGTCCATTTACATTATATTTTTTATCTACATTATAAAATACTTCTGCATTACTCTCAAAAATCTTATTTGTATCATTTGGTATTCCTTTAAATATTTTTTGATAGTCTTTTAATGTCAATCCTGTTGACTTATTTAATTCCATATTTATATTAACTTTAATTAAAATTCTTTGAATTCTATTTTTCTCTACTATATTAGGTGTTACATATGCTGATGTTAGATTTTTTGTTGGTATATATCCTTCAATATTATCAAAAGATACTTTACACCATTCTTCATTTGGTAATTCTAATAATTTTACATCTAAACTTTGTTTTATTTTTGCAACTTCTTCTGATTTATCATTTGCTTCTTTTCTTAAACTTGTATCTGTTGTTAAATATACTATATCTCCAAGATGAATTTTTAATTTTGCTAAGAAATCTGATGTTCCTATATCTAGTATTTCTGGTACAGGTTCTTGTGTTGTATGTTTTTCTAATATAATTTCTTCAATAAATTCCCCATTTTCATATGTTTTTACTAAAGATACACTTTCTTTTCCTAAAGCTCCTTTTTGTAAAACAATTTGTTCTCCTCTTGGAAGAGTTGCATTTGCTTGAGATTTTATTTCAAAATCTATATTTCTGTCTTCAGATACTTGCTCTTTTACTTTTTCAAAGCTAGAATTTTCTGAAATTATTTTCTGCATATTTAAAGCTCTTCTATTTATTTCAAAGTCACTAGGTATTGTTGCTGTTTCTACTTTTTCTTTTTTATTTTCATCTGTTTCATTTATTGCTGATTCTTTGGAAAATACATCTTTCGGAAATGCAGCTATTATTATTAATATTAGAACTGAAAGAATTATGATTAGATTAGAAAGTCTTACACTTTTTTTATTTTGATGAAATGATGTCTCTTCTGATGCCATTACAACTTTTGTTTTCTTTTTGGTTGGCTTAGTCGTTTTTTTTCTAGGTTTAGTACTAGTAGTTTTTACTTGTGCTTCTTGCTGTGTATATCTAATTTGTTGTAATTCTTTGAATACTTCTGATAAATTTCTTTCATCTTTATTATTTGTTATAGATTCTTCTTTATCTTTTAACACATATATTCCCTCACTTTCCATAATAATATACATTCATATTATACAATATTAAAATTTTTCTGTCTACAAATTTTGATAAAATTCAAATGGGAATTTTAGAGAATTATTTGTATTTTGGCTATTTATAAAAAAAAGTGTAATTTAATAGCTTTTTTTGTTAAACAGTTCTTTACTAAATATCCACAAATCCCTTGCAAAATCTGTAAAATAGTATATAATATTGGAAGTTAAGAGGTGAAAATTTTGAATATAGAACAAGCAGAAATAGAAATAGGTTATACTTTTAAAAATAAAAATTTATTAAAAAATGCTTTTACACATACTTCTTATGCTTATGAAAAAAATGTGAATAGCAATGAAAAGTTAGAATTTCTTGGTGATAGTATTTTAGAATTTATATCAAGTAAGTTTTTATATAATAATTATACAAATTTGCATGAAGGTGAAATGACTAAGGTTAGAGCTACTGTGGTATGTGAAAAAAGCTTATATAAAATTGCTAAAAAACATAACTTTGGTGAGTTTTTATTTTTAGGAAAATCTGAAATTGTAAATGGTGGAAAAAATAGACCAGCTATACTTGCTGATAGTGTTGAAGCGGTAATTGCTGCTATGTATTTAGACGGTGGTTTAGATATCGCAGAAAAATTTATTATTGAAAATTTAAAAGATGAAATTAAACTTGCTACAATTCATGTTGGTGATAAAGATTATAAAACCGTATTACAAGAAAAATTACAAGAACATGGCGATGTTAAAATTTCTTATGAAATTATAAACGAATCAGGTCCAGACCATGACAAAAGTTTTGAAGCCCAAGTAATTTTTAATGGTAAGATTTTAGCAAATGGAACTGGTAAAAGTAAAAAAAGTGCTGAAATGCAAGCTGCAAAAAAAGCTTTAGAAAATTTAAAATAGAAAAGAGGTAAATCTATGAAACATCAATATATAATTCCCATATTTGTGCCGCATTTAGGTTGTCCTAATGATTGTATTTTTTGTAATCAAAAGTCAATTAGTGGTCAAAAAAAGAATATGACAAAAGAACAAGCAAAAAACATAATAGATAATTACCTAGAAAATTTAAATGATTCAGAGGCATTAATTGAAATAGCATTTTTTGGTGGTAGTTTTACAGCAATTAATGAAGAATTACAAAATGAATTATTAGAACTTGCATATACATATGTTAAATCAGGAAAAGTTGAAAGTATAAGAATTTCTACTAGACCTGACTATATAGATAAAAATATCTTAAAAAGACTTAAAAAATATAAAGTAAAAACAATTGAATTAGGTGTTCAATCTGCAAACGATTTCGTTCTAAAACGAGCAAATAGAGGACATACTTTTGAAGATGTAAAAAGAGCTTCTAAGTTAATTAGATGGTATGGTTTTAGATTAGGTCATCAAATGATGGTTGGTTTGCCTGAAAGTACAAGACAAGATGAAATAAATACTGCAAAAGCATTAATAAAATTAAAGCCTAAAATGGTTAGAATTTATCCTGTTTTAGTTGTAAAAAATACTAAATTGGAAAAAGAATATGAAAATGGAATATATAAGGCCTTACCTTTACCACAAGCAGTTGAAACTTGTAAACAGCTTGTTAGAATGTTTTCTGATAAAAATATTGATATAATACGAGTTGGTTTGCAAAATACTGATGAGATTTCAGACCCATCAAGTGAAAAAAGTGAAGTTGTTGCCGGACCATATCACCCAGCTTTTAGACAACTTGTTGAATCTGGTTTGTGGTATGATGCTATTGTTGAAAAAATCAAAAAATTAAATGTCAAAGTAAAAGAAGTTCAAGTTACTGTAAATCCTTTAGATGTTAATAATGTTATTGGTCATAAAAAAGATAATGTATTGAAACTAAAAGAATTTTATGATGTAGATTTGATTTTGAAACAAGATGCTAATATTAAGCAAGGTAAGTCTAAAATTGATATTACTAAAACTTATGCTGATTTTTTGGAAGAAAATGAATCTAAAAAAGTAGTTGTTAAAAAATAAGAAAAATGGCGAAGCTACGCTATAAAGACTATTGCGGGTCTTTTTAAAGGTAACTTTTACTTGTTATATCGGAAATTTAAACTGTTAAATTATTTGATTATAAAAATTACTATATCAAACAATTTAACAGTTTCTTATTTTATATTTTCTATATTAAATTTTTAACTTATTCAAATATTATTATTTTATTCTTCTAAATTATCAGCATATTTATTATTAACTATTTTCTCAAATGGGACTTTATTTGTTAATTCTCCTGCTTGTGTCATCACCTCTTGTAATCTTTCAAAACTCTCTTCTTCTAGTTCAGGTGTTTCATTCCAAGCCTCAATATCCTTGTAGGTTTTAACTGCATTTTCTAACATTTCTACACTTGTATCTGGAAAGAAACTTTGTATTATTTCTGCTATTTCCTTGGCAGTATGTTCTTTTACCCATTTTTGACCTTCATATATTGCTTCTGTAAATTTTTGTATTATTTCTTCATTTTTTTCAATATAACTTTTTTTAGCAAAATATGCCGTATATGGTATATCTCCTGCTTCTTCTCCTACTGATGCTACTATATATCCTTTTCCTTCTTTTTCTGTCATTGAAGCAGTTGGCTCAAATAATGTTACATATTCTGCATTCCCTGATGCAAATGCACCTGCCATTAAATCAAATTTGATACTATCATCTAATATTACATCTGTTTCTGGATTTATTCCATTTTTTCTTAGTACATATTGTAATGTCATAAATGGAACTCCACCTTTTCTTCCTGGAATAATTGTTTTTCCTTTTACATCTTCCCAAGAAAATTCGTCTGTTTTATTTCTAGCTACTAAGAGTGAACCATCCTTTTTTGTCATCTGCGCAAATACTTGTGTATAGTCTTCTTTTCCTTCATTATATACATATATTGATGCTTCTGGTCCGTGCAAATCCTATGTCACTTTGATTTGATAATACTGATGTCATTACTGCATCTGCTCCTTGACCTGTTGTTAATTCTATTTCAATTCCTTTTTCTTTGAAAAAGCCTTTATTAATTGCTACATATTGTGGAGCATAAAATACTGAACGCGTTACTTCGCTCAATTTTACCTCTGTTAATCCATCTTTGCTATTATTGCTTTTTTTCTTGAATGTAAAAACACCTAAAATTAATACAATTAATAAAGTTATTATCATTATTAAATATGTTTTCTTTTTCATTTTCTTCCTCCTTTTTAGTATATTTTATGTTTATCTCCTTAAATTGTGTATTAATTTATTATATCTATACTATTTTAATTTTTTATGCTATTAGTCTAAAATTTTATTTTATTACTTACAAAAACCGTCTTTATTAAACTATTTTGTTTAATAAAGACGGTTCAATTTATTTTACATATTTATATTTTTATTTTACTTGAACTTTCTTGATTTTAATATTAATTTTTCTAGCATTAATACTGCTAAATACATTAATCCTGCAACCACTCCTAAAATAATTACACTTGCCATTACTAAATCTAATTTAAATACTTGCCCTCCATATACAATTAAATAACCTAATCCTGCTTTTGATACTAAAAATTCTCCTGAAATAACTCCTACTAGAGAAAGACCTATGTTCACTTTTAAAGAATTAATAAATGTAGAAATATTTGCAGGTAAAATTATTTTAGTTAATATTTGAAACTTAGTTGCATTATATGTTTCTGCCATTTTTATTAAATCTTTGTCTGTTTTTATAAATCCATTTAGATTTTCTAATATAGTTACTACTAATGAAATTGCAATCGCCATTACTATTATTGCCGGTGTTCCTGCACCTACCCATATTATTATTATTGGTCCGAAGTGCTACTTTAGGTAGACTATTTAATACTACTAAATATGGCTCTAAAACATTTGCTAAAAATTTTGACCACCATAATGCAATCGCTATAATTGTTCCTAGTATTGTTCCTAATAAAAATCCTACTACTGTTTCATATACTGTTACTCCTATATGTTTTAGTAAGTCATTTGAGCCTAAATTCATAAATGTTTCGAATATTCTACTTGGCTTACTTGTTATAAAACTATCTATCACATTTAAGTTTGCAAGAACCTCCCATATTCCTAAAAATACTACTAATATTGCTATTTGCGTTATAAATATTACTACTTTTCTTTTCTTGTTTTTCTTTAAATATTGTTTTCTTTCTTTCGATATTATTAAATTATTCATCTACACCAAGCTCCTTCCATAAAGTATTAAAATATTTACTAAATTTAGGATTTTCTCGGCAATTTATTGGATTTCTATTTTCCATTTCAAAATCTATTTTGTGTATATCTTTTACTGTTCCTGGTCTTTTACTTAAAACTAAAACTCTATCAGCCATGCTTATTGCTTCTGAAATGTCATGAGTTACCATTAATGTAGTTATTTTTTCTTTTTTTAATATGTTATATATATCATTTGTTACCATTATTCTAGTCTGATAATCTAAGGCAGAAAAAGCTTCATCAAGAAGTAATATTTTAGGTTTTATTGCAAGTGTTCTAATTAGTGCAACTCTTTGTCTCATTCCACCTGATAGCTCTGATGGGTATTTATTCTTGAATTCATATAAATTATATTTTTTTAATAAATTTTCTACATATTTTTTATTTTCTTCATTTACTTTTCCTTTTATTTCTAGCCCCAATATAGTGTTACTCCATATTGTTCTCCAATCTAGTAAGCAATCTTTTTGTAACATATATCCTATTTTAGGTGAAATACCTTCTACTTTTTCTCCTTCAATATATATTTCTCCATTTGTTTTTGTTTCTAGTCCACTTATTATTGAAAGTAATGTTGATTTTCCACATCCACTTGGTCCTATTATTGATACAAATTCTCCTTCCTTTATTCTAAAATTCACATTTTCAATAGCTAGTATTTCTCCTTCTTTTCCTTGATATTTTTTGCTTATATTTTTAACATCTAATATTGATTCCATTTTACTCCTCCTTTTATAGCTTTTATATATATTATGTAAATACGCTTTAAAAGTGATTATGTTTAATTGGACAATATAAAAAATTAACCACAATTATTAACTCTTTACTTAATACTTGTGGTTCACTTTAATTATATTTTATAATCTCAAATTCTCTATACAAATTAATTCTTCTATCGCTTCTTTTTCTTGCTTATTTTTCATTGCTTTATTTATATCTATAAAATTATAATTGAAATTAATATTATTTCTTCCAAAGGTTGTAGTTTTCAACTCTTTTATTTCTTTTTGTATATTCCATCTTTCTTTACCTATGTAAATAATTATTGGAATAACAATAGGTAATTTATTTTGTATGCTGCTATTTGTTTTTTTCCATTTTTTTATTATATTTATACATTCTAATAAAATTTTATATTGCATATTTGCATCTATTTTGTTTTGGTATATTATTAAGAAAAAAATATTTGGATTTTGTTTTAAATAAAATATTTTTGAATTATAATTATAGACTTTTGAATTAATTTTAGAATAACTCTTCAAATTATTAGACACAATTTTTCTCTTTTCTGATAAAAAGATATTTATTATTTTTGAGATTATTAATTTATTATTTAAAGTTTGTTTTATGAAATTTTTATATGTTTCTTCTCTTTGGTTTATTGTATATTTTATCTTTTCTTCTGCTAATAATGATATATTTTTTAAATTTATTGTATGTATTGTTTTTATATAGTCATTATAATTAAAATAATACAATAATAAACCTCCTTTTATTTATTGAATTTTTGATTTTAAATTTGCAATTTATTATGTATATTAATATCATATTTTTTAAATAATTTCAATATTTTTCCAGTAAATTATTTTAAAAATATCCATAATATCTTAATTTATTAGCTATTTCAAATATTTTTATAAAAAAAAGACTATCTCAGAAATATTTTTATATTTTCTAAGACAGTCCTCCTTCTAATTTTAGTATTCCTATTTTAATATATACTCTCATTTTCTATCATATAATACTTAAATTAATATCATTTCTGTTCCATTTTGTATTGCATTTTCTTTTACTGTTAAATTAATATCATATGGATTTGCAGTTATTTTATCGTATAATAATGGCATTGTTGTTGGTCTATAATAATCCCCACTACTTTCATTAATAATTTTTATTAATAAAAGTATAACTCTATATACCTTCCTATTTATTGGAATCCAAAAATCATAATTTTCTTCCAATGCTGGCACATATACACTTACTAATACTTTATTCATCGTCTTCATCCTCTTTCATTTCTAGAAGTTTTATCAATGTAGTAATTCCATCTTTTATAATATATCCAAAACTACGTCCACAATCATTAACTAATTCTTTTCTACTAGAATTGATAGTTATTAAGTATTGACTGTCAATTCCATTTCCAATCCAAATACCTTTTTCTTTTGTAATATAGCTTTTATACCATTCTTCAAATTCGTGCACTTTCATTTTGTTAGCATTCTCTACAATAATAATGCTATAATTTTGTTTTTCCTCCAATTGCTTTATAATAGTATTAAAATCAATACCTGTATTGGCAACATCTGCTAAAAATTTATCTATACCAATAAATATACATATGGTATGATTTTTATTTTCTTTATTTAATTTAGTAATAAATGCTGTATATTGGTCTTTTAAATCAATTCTTTTAGTTGATAAACTTCTTTCTGCATCAAATATAACTGTATCTATATTCTTTAGATTTTTTAATTCCTCTATAATATTAACTGTAAATTGTATAGCATCTTCCATATTTTTTGAGGTAATTAATGTAGCAAAATTTTTCTTAAAATCATAATTAGCTACTTTTAAATTTTTTTCAATAATTCCTAACGGGATTTGTTCTATTCCATCTATATATTTTTTTACTTCTCGGAATGTAACTTTGTCCGGTAAAACAGGAATTGGTGGTGCTTTTTTATATGCTTTTTGTTTTAATTTTTCGATTTCTTCTTTTATTTTTGGTAAATATTGCTCTGGTTCACATATTTTAGCTGTTTGAAACTCGTAAATTTCTTTATCTTCCAATTCTAATAAACCTCTACCAAATATATGTGAAGGTCTTTTCTTTCCAACACTATCAAAAATATTATAATAATCATTTTCATCATTTAATTGTAATGCTATTTTATTTTTAAAGTTTTGCGTTAAACGATATCTCATAGAATTATAGGCACTTGCTGTCACAACAAATACTATTCTACAATTTGTACTTTCTCTTTCAATTGTCTGAAAAGCGTCTTCATAATCTGTTCCATATGTTTCTGAAAATACATCCCAATTATTAATAACTATTATTATCATTGGCATTTTTTTACCACTTGTTTTCAAATACAAGTCATAATCACCATTATATTCTAATAACTCTTCTTTTCTCTCTTTCATGATTTCTTGAAGCATATTAAATAATCTATCAATTTTTTCCTTGTTATTGATAAATACCACATCACCTACTTGTGGGCATTCACGATATAATTTTAAGGTTTCTGTTCCAAAGTCTAATAAATATAATTGTACTTCTTCACTAGTATATGCTGTTACCATATCATATACTAGTGTACTTAAAAATGTTTCTTTTCCACTTTCTGCATTTCCATAAATTACTGTATTTCCAAGTTTTGAAAAGTCTAGTTCTACAACTCCTTGAGATTGATTTGATGGATCATCATATTCACCAACAACTGGATTAATTAGGTTCTTCTCAACTTTAACATGATATTTTTTTCTAATATCTTTTACAAAAATTGTTTCTGGAATATCTTCTAACCAAAGTGGTTGGCTTTCTATTTTTTGTTGTTTTCCTAGCAAATGCAAATATTTTACAATATTTGTTAATTGTTCTCCTTTATCTATTAACATTTTTTGTATTGTATCATCTGCCTGTTTAATTGTTGTTCCTATATTTGATATTAATTGTATTGAATTGTCTACTTTTTTCTCTATTTCATCTGCTGGATAATATGAAGCTCCTGCCCAACCTGACTGTCCTAATACAAAATATTCATCATTTCCTACTTGTAAATAAAATTGTCCTGCCGTTTTTAATGTAGCAGCATCTGGTCTTTTTATAACATCAACACTATCTTCTTTATCTTGAACTTTTAAGCAAACTGCAAATTTACTATTACTACGAATTTGATCATTTACAATTCCTGCTGGTTTTTGAGTTGCCAATATTAAATGTACTCCCAAACTACGTCCAATTCTAGATACACTAATTAATTCATCCATAAATTCTGGTTGTTGTTGTTTTAACTCTGCAAACTCATCACAAATAATTAATAAATGAGGCATTGGTTTTTCAACAATACCTTCATGATACATTTTTTGATATTTATAAATATCTATTGTTCCTCCGTCAGTCATATTCCTTGCTTCATTAAACATAATTTGTCTTCTTTTTAATTCACTTTGTATAGAAGCTAGTGATCTTTGAAGTCCATTTGTATCAATATTGGTTATTGTTCCTACTAAATGTGGCAATCTAATTGTTCCTTTTTCAAAAGCACCAGCTAATCCTCCTCCTTTATAATCTATTAGAATAAAGGTAACATCATCTGGATGATAGTTAATTGCTAGTGATAATATATATGTAATAATAAATTCACTCTTTCCTGAACCTGTACTACCTGCAATTAATCCATGTGGTCCATGAAACTTTTCATGAATATCTAAGAAGATATGTGCTCCTGTTGTATCTACTCCTATTGGTGCTTTTAATGATAAAGTAGAATCGTTTTTATGCCATCTTTCTAATATGTTTAATTGCTCAATTCTTCCTACATCATACATCTCTAAAAATGTATAATTATTTGGTAATAAATATCTACCTGACTCTGTATATCTAATTGGAATATTAGATAATTTTTCAAATATTCTTTCAAATAAAATTGTTGTAGAATTATCAAATGTAATTTCTTTTTGATTTGTTGAAGATATTTCATTTTCAAATATCATTCCCTTTTTTGACGCCATATCTAAATTTATAAATGTTTTACATTCATTTGGTAATTGTAATAAATCATTTGCTATGCATAATATACTAAATCCCATATTTTGTTTTGTTTTCAAGATTTCTGTTATTACTTTCAAATTTTCTATCTTTTTATAATCATTTGTAATAATTAAGTAATATGGTTTAAATGTTTTATAGTCTTTGTCTCTGTATTGCAATCTATCTTTCAATTCTTGCTCTAAGTATTTTGAAATATTCATCATTTCATCTTCTTCATAAGTAAAAAAACGCATTTGTTTGGTTCTATCCCATACATGTGGTAACATTTTTGCAAAGCTGAAATCCATTTCATCTTTTTTATTTAATAAAAATACTAATTTTAAATCTTCATAACTTTGAAAAGCAATTAATTGAATAATAATATTTCTAATAAAATTTTCAATATTTTCATCTTTTCTTATAGCTAATACATTTTTTTCTGTAAGTGATACTGTAATTGGTGCTGATTTTATAACCTTTGAATTATTGGCTATATCATGTAAAATATCAATAAGATTATCATCTTCCATAGTAAATCTTTCTTCTGGGTACTGTATATCAATAGCTGTATTAACATCTCCTACACCTAGTCTTACTGTTAAAAAATCATAATCGTCAATTTTTCTTTCCCACAGTCTCCCACTTTTGTTTAATATTACTTGTGCACATTCATCTGGTGATAAATTGTTTTCATATAATATCTTTTTTTGCTTTAACATAATTTTTTCTATAGTATCTTTTTTTTGCATTAAATATTCTTTATATCTTTTTTGACGTTTTTCTTCATATTTTATTTTTCTCTTTTTATTATATTTGGCCGTTAAAATAGGAAATAATATAATACTAATTAGCATAGCTACCGCAATAATAACAGCTGTAACTGTTTGTTTTGTTGAAGCTGTTCCACTCATTGCTCCATCTATTGCATTATATAAAGAAACTAACATTATTGCACCCATAGACATAGAAGAACCTAATGTTAATATTAATGGCATCTCTTCTTTATCTTGAATTTGTGGTGGTGCATCTATTTTTACTTTTTCTGTTTCTATAATATTGGTAAGTCTTGGTGCTCTTGAAAAATAGTCTTGTTCTTCAAACAATTCTATATTCTTTTCTTCTTCTTCTCCCTTTTTTATAACTTTTTGAATCTTTTTTTCTGTTATTTCAAACATGTCGCCACTATAATATAAATTTTCTCCAGGATTATTAATAAAAATGGTATCTCCCATGAATATAATTTTTAACCCCATTATAAAAATAATATCACCATTAAATAGCATTCTTGGTTTTATAACAGGTTTTCCATTCACAAATGTTCCAAAATTCATATCATAATTTTCTATCATCCAATTATTACCATATAAATATATTTTAGCATGTTTTTTTGATATAATATGATTTTTATAAGAAATTTGATTTTTTGGATCACTTCCTATATAAAATAATTCTCGTTTTTTTATATTTAATTGTTTAAAGTCTCTTTCAAATGTTGGCAAACAGCAAAGAATAAACAATCCTTTAGAATCATTAAATGATACTCCATACATCTTATAATTTTCTAAAACAATTGCTTTTCTTGGCTGATTATTTTGATATACTCTTATTTCATGATTTTTATCATCTGTTTCTATAAATTTTAAATCAATAATATTTATTTTATCATTTGGTACTAATTGCCATTTTCCTTCTCTTCCCTCTACATTAATTAATTTTTTTTCATTGATTTCTTTTTGATCTGTTAACCAATAATTTCCTTCTACTGTTTTAGGAAGAGAAAGTTCATAAAGAGTATTTTTGCCTATTAACGTTATTCGCATCAATGACACCTCTTATTTATTTTATTTTTTATTGTTTCTGTAAATTGAACCTAATCTCATACTTAGTACTCTTACTTCGTCTTTTATTATATAATCTATGTCCAACATAGCTTCTGATACTAATTTCTTAGCTTCTAATTCATTTATAAAATTAACATCTTTCAACAAATTAACTAATTGTTCTTTATATTTGTCTAATTCTATATTTCCAATCACTTTATCTGTTAACATTTTTTCTTTTGCTATTCCAAAAATCTCTAGTGATATTTTTTGAATTTCCTGAAAACTTATATCCACTTCATTTTTTGCTTCTTCCATATCTTCCTCCACACTTATTTTATCTAAATCTCTTATTTTCACTTTTTTGCTTATAAACTAAAAAGTTTGATAGTGTTATTAATCAGATATATCTATTTTTATTGTTTATAGTTATTTTTCATACTTGCTTTAAATTGAAGTATCTTTTTTATTTTCATCTTTTATGTTTATATCTTCATTTGAAGGTATGTTTTCAACATTGATATTAGTATCATTTGTATTTTTTTCATCTTCATGCATTTCTACTGTAAAATCTTTATCTCCAATTTCTTCTTTGTTTGATGTTGAAGTATTTGTTTCTTCTCCTGATAAATTTGTTTCTGGAACTTTTCCTAAATCTTCTGTTGGAGATGTTGATGTATTTACATTTGGAGTTGATATATTAGCATCTGGTTCTTTGTCTAAATTTCCTTGAGTATTGTTATATATAACTTCTCCTGTTTCTTCGTTATATATCATAATGTCCCCCATTATTGTAACAATAGCACTTGTTATTACTTTTGAGTCTACTGTATCTCTAATATACATTTTTCCTGTTTCAGAATCATAGAAAGAATTTACATTTTTAACCTCTGACTCTGACCCTCCATTTTCAATATATACTTTTTCAAATTCTTCATCACTTTGTATAACAAGATTTTTTTCAATGTTTGTCTTTATTTGTTCTCAGGGTAATTTCATGAAATATTACAATTTGTAATATTTCCAATAAGTTCCAATAGTAAATTATCATTAAGCAAGCAGTTAAACAATTAGATTTAACTGTTTGCTTTTTTCCTTTTAAAT
>DBGCHZ010000049.1:0-63624 GCA_048355915.1 Clostridia bacterium
TTGTTTAGCTCCTAAAAAGGATAATGTTCCGTGAAATTTTATTTTTATAAAATTTCAGCGAAGAAAAGGTGCCTTTTTTGGAGCTTACAAGTTCTTATCTATGGAATATAATTAAAAAGACTAGCCCACAGAAATATTTTTATATCTGGGACAGCCTCTTTTTTATTGTATAGGAAAAATCTTCTTATATTTTCTTCTTCATTTTTCTTAATTCTTCTTTTTGTTCTTCTGTAATCCTATATGATTCTATGGCTTTTTGTATTGCTTTATTATATGTAAATTTTTCAATATTAGATTTTTTCATGAATTCTTTTGTTTCATCATAAAATTTTATAAAACATATAGATATTGCCCAAGCTACTGCCATTTGTATATAATATTTATCGCTTTTTGTATTTTCAAATATTTTAAAATCTTCCAGTATATATTCTTCTTTTATATAATAGTCTAAAATCATTACTATTGCAAATCTTATTTCAAATTCATTTTCTGATTTTAAGTATGTTTTTATAAATTCCCACATTTCTTTTTCATATTTTTTAGTAATTTTTAATCCTGCACAAAATGTGTCACATATTGCCCAATTATTTATTTTAGGTACAAAGTCTTTTATATATTCTTTAATTGTGTTAAAATCTTTTTTGTTTTCTAGACCTATTATCATTCCTTTTAGCATTATTTCTTCATAATATTGGTCATCTATATTTTGAATTAATTCTTCTAAGTTATATTCCTTCTTTATTTCTTTTGCATAGTTTCTAAGTATTGGCACTCTTATTCCTAAAATATTTTCTACTCCTGGGCATAAAGCAGTATGGAATTTTTTATATTTTTCGTCTGCTAATTCATATAGTTTTTCTTTTACTTTTTCTTTTAAGTTTTTCATTATAAACTCCTATATTTTTATTTTTTCAATAATATCGTGCGAATTTTAACTATTTTGTTGTGCATTTTTGATTGTTTTGTTATATATTTTCAAATTCACGCTTTTATTTGATTAATCAACATATTTTAAGAAATCTATTATATAAATCATTATATTTTTTTCATTATTCTTTATATCATTTTAACTTTTATTTCAAAATCCTCAATGTATTAAATACTGTAATTAATGTTACTCCCACATCTGCAAATACTGCTTCCCACATATCTGAAAGTCCAAATAGAGTTAATATAAAAACTAATAATTTTATTCCTATTGATATAACTAAATTTTGCATTATTATTCTATTAGTTTTTTTAGAAATTTCTATTCCTTCTATAATTTTTGATAATTCATCTGTCATTATTACAATATCCGAAGCTTCTATTGCTGAGCTTGAACCTACTCCTCCCATTGATATTCCAATATCTGCTCTTGCTAGTACTGGACTGTCATTAATTCCATCTCCTACATATGCTATCTTTTTGTTTGTTTTTTTATTTTGCAAAACTTTTTCTAATTCTTCATATTTGTTTTGTGGTAGCATTTCATATTTTACTTTTTTTATTCCTATTTCTTTTGCTATTTTTTGTGCAATTTCTTTTTTGTCTCCTGTGAACATTCTTGTTTCGATTCCTAAATTGCTTAGTTTTTTCATTGTAGTTTTTACATCTGGTTTTATTTCGTCTATTAATTTAATACTACCTACTATTTCGTCATTAACTTTTAAAAATAATATAGTTCCTTCTTCTTGGTTTAAAGTAATTTTACTATCGTTCATTATTGATTTATTTCCAATAATAACTTGTTTATCTTCTATTTTATATTTTAGACCTTTACCTGCAATTTCTTCAAACTCTTTTACTTGTTTTATGTCTATATCTTCATTTTTTATTTCATTTAGTATTGATTTTGCTATTGGATGATTTGAATAACTTTCTCCCATTGCAAAATATTTTAAAATTTCTTTTTCGTTATATTTTTCATTAAAAGATTTTATTTCATCTATTTTAAAATTCCCTGTTGTTATTGTCCCTGTTTTGTCAAATACTATTTGTTCAATGTCTTTTAAACTATCTAAGTAATCACTCCCTTTTACTAAAATTCCTCTTTTAGAAGCTTTACCTATTCCACTAAAATAACTTAATGGTACTGATATTGCTATTGAACAAGGACATGATATTACCAAAAATATTAACGCTTTATATATGCTTTCTTGATATGTTACTCCTTTAAAAAATATTGGCATAAATATTGCTACAAGTACTGCTAATCCCAGTACTATTGGTGTATAAATTTTAGCAGCTTTTGAAACAAAGTTTTCTGTTTTTGCTTTTTTATCTGTTGCATTTTCCACTAAATTTAAAATTTGACTTACTGTACTATCTTCATATAATTTTTCAACTTTTACTTCAATTAATCCTTGGACATTAATTCCTCCTGATAGTACTTTTGAATTTTCTTTGGCATTTATTAACTGACTTTCTCCTGTTAAGGCTGAGTTATCTATTTCTGCTTCTCCTTTTATGATAACTCCGTCTAGTGGTATTTTTTCTCCACTTTTTATTACTATTATATCTCCTATTTTTATTTCTTCTGGGTTTACTTTCTTTATTTCTTCTTTATCTTTTATATTTGCATATTCTGGTTTTATATCCATTAAACTTGAAATCGAATTTCTTGTTTTGCTTATTGCTTTTGCTTCTAATATTTTTCCTATTTCATATAATGTTATAACCATTATCCCTTCCATTGCTTTATCCACAAAACATGCACCTATTGCTGATATTGCTATCAATGCATTTTCATCTAAACATTTATTCTTTACTATTTGTTTTATTCCTTTTGGTACTATTTTGTAAAGTAATATTATTAAAGAAATAACTAAAAATATTATTGAAAATTCTTTTCCTAAGTTTGATTTTATTCCTATAAAATAAACTAAAACTCCAATAATTATTCTAATAATATCTAAATTGTTTCTTTCTGATTTATCATTTATTTCTTGATTTGGATTTTCTATGACATTTACATCTGGTTCTACTTTTCTTACAATTTCTTCAACTATCTTTTTTAAATTTTTGTCATTTTCGTATTTTTCTGTTTTAAATGATAATTTTAAAGTTGAGAAATTGACATTTACATCTTGAAATCCTTCTGTACTTGCTAATTTATCTTCGACTTTTTTAGCACATGCTGCACAGTCTAGCCCTTCTAGCTTATATCTATAACTCTTCAATATGTTCACGACCTTTCTTTACTATTTGGCTTATATGTTCATCATCTAAACTATAATATACTACTTTTCCTTCTTTTCTGAATTTAACTAATTTTGATTGTCTTAGTATTTTTAGTTGGTGCGAGATTGCTGATTGAGTGGTATTTACTATATTAGCTAAATCACATACACATAGTTCATTTTCCATTAAAGCATATATCATTTTCATTCTTGTAGAGTCTGCAAAGACTTTGAAAAACTCTGCTAAGTCATATATTTCATCATCTTTTGGCATTATTTTTTTTACTTCTTTTACTACATCTTCATGGATTATAGTAATTTCACATAAATTTTCGTCCATTATTTTTCCTCCTTTCATATGATTATATGTTCATATGTTAATTTAATATTACATCTTTCTTTTATTTTTGTCAATATATTTTTTAAAATCAATATAAATATATAAAATATTATCATATATTTTTTAAAAATTATTGCATATTTTTTTTATTATTTATATACTTGTATTAATATAATGAAAGAAAGGAGATTTTATGGGAGAAAATAATAATTCAATACAAAATAAATTGTTAGGAAAAACATTTTTCTGGATGTTCCTAGGATTACTTGGTTCAGGAATTATTGCATGGTACACTTATTCCTCAGGTTTATATTTTAAAATTTTAGTAGAAGATTCTTTTACAATTTTATTAATAATTGAACTTGTGGCTGTTTTATTATTTAGTTTTCTGTATAGAAAATTACCGCCTATTTTAGTTGGTATTCTATATTTTATCTATTCTATGATAAATGGAGTAACACTTGCAGTAGTTTTTGCAGTTTTTGAACTAAGTTCTATTATCTATCTTTTTGCTATTTCAGCTTTAATATTTGCTGTGTTATCTTTAATAGGTTATAAAACTAATAAAGATTTAAGCAAATGGGGACCGTATTTGTCTGTATTTTTAATTGCTGGTTTAGTTCTTACAATTATAAATTTGTTTATTTTAAAAAGTGGAACTTTTGATTTAATCTTAGATTGGATTATATTAGCAATCTTCTTAGGAGTGACAATTTATGATATTAATAAAGTAAAATTATTGCAAAGTGTAGAAGGTATTGATACAGAAAAAATTCATATTTACTGTGCAATGCAATTATATCTTGACTTTATAAACATATTTTTAAGAATATTATCTATCTTTGGAAAAAGAAATGATGACTAATATAAAGTTTAGATTTGAATATTTAATTTAAAAAAGACAGTACTAGAAAATATTTTTATATTCTAGTACTGTCTCCTATTTTTTATTTAAAATTCTATTAGTTTTTTCTATTCCTCTTCTTCATCAAATTGACTATTGTATAAATCAGCATAAAATCCATTTTTAGCTAATAACTCTTCATGAGTTCCTTGTTCTACTATATCTCCATGATTCATTACTAATATTAAATCGGCATTTTTTATTGTTGATAATCTATGTGCAATTATAAAACTTGTTCTTCCTTTCATTAAGTTATCCATTGCTGATTGAATTTGTATTTCTGTTCTTGTGTCTATTGAACTTGTTGCTTCATCTAATATTAATATTTTTGGATTTGCTAATATTACTCTTGCTATTGTTAATAATTGTTTTTGACCTGCTGATATATTAGTTGATTCTTCGTTTATCAATGAATTATATCCATTTGGTAATGTTTTTATAAAGTGATGAACATGAGCTGCTTTTGCTGCTTGTATTACATCTGTATCTGTTGCTTCTTCTTTGCTATATTTTATGTTATCTTTTACTGTTCCTCCAAATAGCCATGTATCTTGTAATACCATTCCAAACATTTTACGGAGTTCTCCTCTGTCAAAGTCTTTTATGTTATGCCCATCAACTAAAATTTCTCCTTCTGTTACATCATAAAATCTCATTAATAATTTTACCATTGTTGTTTTTCCTGCTCCGGTTGGTCCTACTATTGCTATTTTTTGGCCTTCTTTTACTTTTGCATTAAAATTATTAATTATTGTTTTATTTTCATCATATCCAAATTTTACATTTTTAAATTCTACATTTCCTTGCAATTTTGAAATATCTATATTTCCTTTTGTTGTTACCTCCTCTTCTGTTTCTTCTAAGAATTCAAAAATTCTTTCTGCTGCTGCTGCCATTGCTTGTAACATACTTGATATTTGTGCAAGTTGATTAATTGGTCCGAGTAAATTGTTTGTTGTATTGTATAAAACTTTGTATGTTTCCTACTGTTATTGTTCCTTTTACTGCTAAATATCCTCCGGCTACTGCTACTCCAACATATCCTATGTTAGATATAAAATTCATTACTGGAAACATCAATCCTGAAAGGAATTGAGATTTCCAAGCAGACCTATATAATTCATTATTCGCTTTTTCAAACTCATCAGTTACCTTTTTTTCTGCATTAAATACTTTTACTATATTTAATCCTCCATATATTTCCTCTACTTGACCATTAACATGACCTAAATATTCTTGTTGCCTTTTAAAATATTTTTGTGATTTTGCAACTATTGTTTTTATTAACAATCCTGCTATTGGAAATATTATTAATGATATTAAAGTCATTTGCCAACTTATTGAAAACATCATTACAAGTATTCCTATTATTGTACACACTGAGGTTATAATTTGTGTTATACTTTGATCTAAATTCATACTTAAAGTATCTATATCATTTGTTATTACTGATAAAACTTCTCCATGTGTTTTTTTATCAAAATATTTCATTGGTAATTTGTTTATCTTAATTGCTATGTCATTTCTTAATTTATATGTGATTTTTTGTGATACTGATGTCATAGTAAAGCCTTGTATAATTGAAAATAATGCACTTATTATATATAAACCTAATAAAATTAGTGCTATTTGTCCTATTTTACCAAAGTCTATTCCTGCTCCACCATTTATTTTTCCCATTAAGCCATTGAATATCTCTGTTGTTGCATTTCCTAATATTTTTGGTCCTACAATAGTAAATATTGTACTCCCTATTGCAAATAATATTACAAAAAATATAGCTACTTTATATTTAGAAAGATATGATTTTATTAATTTTTTTGTAGTTTTCTTAAAATCTTTTGCTTTTTCTGTATTTTTATGACCTTTTCCCATAGGTCCTCCCATTGGTCCTGGCATTTATTCTCCTCCTTTCTGTCCTAATTCTTTTTCAGATAATTGTGATAGTGCAATTTGTCTATATGTTTCATTATTCTTCATAAGTTCTTCATGAGTTCCTTCTCCTACCATTTTACCTTCTTCTAATACTATAATTTTGTCTGCATTTAATATTGTGCTTATTCTTTGAGCTACGATTATTACAGTTTTATTTTCCGTTTTTTCAGCTAAGGCTTCTCTTAATTTACTATCAGTCTTAAAATCTAATGCTGAAAAACTATCATCAAATACAAATATTTCCGGATTTTTTGCAATCGCTCTTGCAATAGATATTCTTTGCTTTTGTCCTCCTGATACATTTGCTCCACCTTGTGAAATTGGTGATTTATATTTTTCTTCTTTGCTTTCTATAAATTCTGTTGCTTGTGCAATTTCTGCTGCACTTATCATTTGCTCATCTGACATATTTTCATCTGAATATTTAATATTTGATTCTATTGTTCCAGAAAATAGAGTTCCTTTTTGTGGCACAAATCCTATAACATCTCTTAATTCTTTTTGTGATACATCTTTTACATTTACACCATCAACATATATTTCTCCTTCTGTTGTATCATAAAATCTTGGGATTAAATTTACTACTGTTGATTTTCCACTACCTGTACTTCCTATTATGGCAGTAGTTTTTCCAGGTTCTGCTGTAAAGTCTATATCTTCTAATATTTCTGTATCAGCATCTGGATATCTAAATGAAACATTTTTAAATTCTACTAATCCTTTTTTATTTGGATTTAATTTTTTTGTTTCTTTTTTATCTTTAATTAAAGGGTCTGTTTCAAGAACTTCATTTATACGCTTTGCTGAAACAGCAGCTCTTGGAAGCATAATTGAAACCATTGAAATCATCAAGAATGACATTACGATTTGCATTGTGTATTGTATAAATGCCATCATATCTCCAACTTGCATAATTCCTTCATCTATTTTATGACCTCCAACCCAAACTATTAAAATCATTATTGCATTCATAACAAACATCAATAAAGGCATCATTAATGACATTGCTCTATTTACAAAGACATTTGTTTTCATTAAATCTTTATTTGCATCATCAAATCTTTTTTCTTCTTTCTTTTCTTTATGGAAGGCTCTTATTACTGGAATTCCTGTTAATATTTCCCTAGTTACCTCATTTAATTTATCTGTTAATTCTTGCAATTTTTTGAATTTTGGCATTGCTACTGCAAATAATGTTGCAACAATTACTAAGATTGCAAATATCGCTATTCCTATAATCCAAGCCATTGAGTTGTCTGTTTCTGTAAGCACTTTTACAAATCCACCTATACCAATAATTGGTGCATAAACAACTACTCTAAATAATAGAGTTATTAATTGTTGAATTTGTTGCACATCATTTGTAGTTCTTGTTATTAATGACGCTGTTGAAAATTCATTTAATTCTGCATTTGAAAATTGAGAAACTTTTTTGAATACTTTTTCTCTCAATGTTTTTCCTAGCATAGCTGCAACTCTTGCTGATAAAAGCATAATCGATACTGCTGATACCATAGTTATTGATGCTACTCCTAGCATTTGTAATCCTGATGATATTATATAATCATTTTGAAGTTTATCTGTATTAACTCCTAAATCTTTATATAATTGTTTTACTGCTAAGACTGAGGCTTGTTCTTTTATTGAGTCATTCATTTCATCTATCTTTTTAGTAAATTCTTGTAAAATTTGATTTTTTTGTTCTTCTGGCATATTAGATATTAGTTCTAATAAAGTCTTGCTTTGCATATATGTTTTTTGTGGTTCTTGAACATTTTCTAATATTTTTTGTTTTATTTGATTTGCTGTTTCTTCATTAGAAATAGCAGTTGCTCCCATTAAAGCACCAGATAAATCTTTTTCTAAATTATTTTCAGTTTCTTCATCTATTTCATTTAAGATATAGATTGTATTTGCTTCTACTTTATAATCTTTTCCTAAATATTTATTTAAGATTTTCTCTTGCTCTTTATTTTTTTCTTCTCCTAATAATGTATAATTATTTAAAATTTCCTCATCATTTTCTGTAAATAACAATGTTTTTTCCATATCTGATTTAGAAATTAATTTTGGTACTGCCTTTTCAATTCCACCTGCTTGTATCCCAATATTAACTATTTTTGATGTATAATCTGGTAGTGCCAAATCAGTAGTTGCTTGGATACAAAGCAATATTACTATTGCAATTACAGAACCCAAAGTTTTCTTTAAATTTTTTAAAACTTTTAGCATTTTACTCTCCTTGTATAATATATTTAGGTTTTTAATACGGATTTACCTATAAACCTTTAATTTTTATGAATGAATTGCCTTATATAGTTTCAAAATAAAAGTTGATTTTTACTATATAATAGCAAAAAGACACTATTCTCATAATTATATGTGACATAGTGTCATTTGTCAATAATTTGATTGTGAATTTTCTGTGAATTACATCTTTCTAAATACACCTGCAACTTTTCCAAGGATTTCACAGTTTGGTACTATAATAGGGTCCATTGTAGAATTTTCTGGTTGCAATCTAATATGGTCTTTTTCTTTATAAAAAGTTTTTACTGTTGCTTCATCTTCTATTAAAGCAACAACAATTTCTCCATTTTGTGCTGAATTTTGTTTTTTTACCAAAATATAATCACCATCTAAAATTCCAGCTTCTATCATGCTCTCTCCTCTAACAGTTAGCATAAAGCTTTCTGAATTCCCAACAAAATCTATTGGAATTGGAAATGTATCTGTTACATTTTCTACTGCCAAAATTGGTTCTCCTGCTGTTATCCTTCCTATAATTGGAACTTCTACCAACTCTTTTTGTGTGTAGAAGTCTTTACTAGACATTACTTTTTCTTCTCCTGATGAACCTTTTAATAATCTTAAAGTTCTTCCTTTTTTATCTTTTTTCTTTATGTATCCTTTTTCCTCTAATTTTGCTAAATATCCATGTACTGTTGCAGTTGAGCTTAATCCAACTGCTTTTCCAATTTCTCTTACTGATGGTGGATAACCTTGTGTCATTATTTGTTTTTCAATAAAATTTAATATTGATTTTTCTCTTCTATTCAATTCAGGTTTCTTTTTTGGCATTTTATTCACTCCATTCTCATATTTTACTATATAATACCATACAAACAAATAAATGTCAAACATAAGTTTTTATTTTTTAAATATTATTTTTCTTTATATCTTCAACAAATTTTTCTTTTATTTCTGTTGGTAGTAATAATATTTTCTCTACATCTTCTCTATTAATTATTTCAGGTATATATTTTCCACTATCGATGTATTTAGGGTCATTGTTATATTCCGGTCCATCTCCTGTTCCAAATTCTCCATCTATATACTCACAAAGAAAAAAATATTCTTCTTGATTGAATTTTTCTGACTTTGTTTCATATAGTTTTTTTACTACTTTTACATTTATTCCAAATTCTTCTTTTATTTCTCTAATTGTTCCCTCTTCTAATGTTTCTCCTTCTTCTAGTCCTCCACCTGGAAAAGTGTAATAATCTTGAAAATCTTTTCTTTTTATAACATCTTTTCTATGCATAAATGCAAATCCATTTTTTAATGGTACTATTCCTGCTACTCTTATTCTATTCATTATTTGCCTCCTTTTAGTTTTATTTATATTAGCATATTTTTTATATAAATTAAATAGTTTTATAATTTTTTATATTATTACTTGAATTTTATTATATACATAGTGTATAAATAATAACTTGTTTAAAAAAACAAGATAAAATGCTTTTCAACATTTCATCTTGCTTTTATCTTTTATATTAACTCTTTAATTTTATTCTTTAAATCTAATTTTTTAATATGAAACTGTATATATATTAAATTTATACTTATCTAAATTTATTCCGTCTTTTGTATCTTGTAAATTATTTGCTAAATTATTTTCATATATCCATCTCCAATTCACATCTATTCTTTTTACTCTATTTTTTTCTAAATTTCCTATTAAATCTTTCTGTAATTCATTTAGATTATAATATTCTTTATCACTTCCTTTAATTGAAAATACTAAATTTTGGGGCTTTTCATTTAGATTTTCAAAAATAACTTTATAATTTATATCTCTGTTACTGATTAAAATTATCTCAAAATGACCTTTTGTACCTGGTGCTATTTTTTCTTTTACTAATGTTTTTTTATCTATTGTATCCATTAAGTTTATACTTTTAAACTTTGTTTTATTATATGTCACATAGAAGAATAATGGATTATTTGCTTCTTTATATTCAGTTATATTATTATAAAATATAGGGTCATTTTGTAAATTTTTATTACTATTATCTGAATTCAAAATTTTAAAAAATATTAAATTATCTTGAAATAAATTACTTTTTTGTAGAATACAAAATACCAAAATTATTACTATTAAAATTACAATTATTAAACTTATTATTTTTTTATTTTTCTTGTTTTTCATTAGTGCCTCCATTAAGATTTTAGTTGTTCAGAGTGTACTTTTATTTGTACATTTTGGATTATATCTTCTAATGAGTTTATTAAATTTTTATCATATGTAATCTCTAATTTATAATTTTCTTCTTGCTTTTCATTTTTCTTAATAACCATATCTTTTGTTTTATTTTTTTCTAATAGTAACTCCTCTTCTCCTTTATATAGTTTAAATTTAATTGCTTTATTTTCTTCATTTAATATTTCTATATTATATCTTAATTCAATTTCATTAATTTCTCCTAATTCATTATAATTTTTTATTTTAAAATCATAATATCCTTTATTATTTTTGTTTGTTATATCTATCGCCGGATTATTTTCAACTATTAATATAGGTTTAGCTATTTCTGAGTTTGTATTTATTTTTGTGTTAGACATTTGTTTTCCTAAACTATTTTTTGAAAATAAAAATATAATTAAGATTATAAATAATAGAAATAAAAATATGTATTTCTTATTAATTGACTTTTTAGAAAATATTGTATTGGCTTTATTGGTTTCAACCTTAGTAATTTCAACTTTATTCATCTTAGCTGTATTTTTTTGAGAAATATTTTTTAGAATATTTCCCCTAATTTTTTCTCTTTTTATATTTTTTATTTTATCTTTAATTTTTTTATTCATTTGAAAACAATCTTGTAACTCATCCTCCTTTTAATTGAAAATATATATTACTTTTCCTAGAATATTATCTTTTTGTATTCCAGCTTCATCTTTTGCATTATTGTTGTCTCCTTTTGTATAATATGTATTTTCATTTTTCTCAATAATTCTATGAGTTATTTTTTCACTATCGGTCAATTGAAATGTAATAATATCATTTACCTCATATTCCTTTTTTTCTTGAATTATTATGATATCTCCTTTACTAAATTCTGGTTTCATACTATCTGACTCTACCTTTAAAATTTCTATGCCGAATGGCTTGATATTAATATTTTTAGAAAAAAATTTTATATAAATTAAACTTATGATTGAAATTATTGATATTATTAAAACTATGTTATATATATTTTTTTTATTCATATTCCTTATTTCTTATTTTCTTATTATTTAGGTGAAACTTGTACACCTTGTACATTTACATTAAATGTATAATTTGAAATTGTTTGTGCTTCTTGTGTATCTATTTTGTCATTTTTATTAATTTCACTTGTGTTAGAACCTGTTTCAAAAGGCCATTCCCAATTTATTGTAAATGTTTTTGTTTTTTCAGAATCATTTGCATTGATTGTTCCAGTTAATGCACTTTCTAATTCTTTAATAGAATTATAGCTTATATCATTATATTTGAATTTTAAATTTGTTGGTTTTTGTGTTTCACTATCAAATGTAATTTTATAGTTTATTCCTACCTCAGAACCTGTTGCATCTAAATTTATATTAAAGCTTCCCTTTGTTCCAGGCGCTATTTTATTTCCTATTAAAGTTTCATTGTCAAATGTTGATGATAAATTTATAGTTTGAACTTCATCTGTTTTTCCATTAACTTTAAAATCCCAACTAGCTATTTCGGCAACTCCTTCACCTTTAACTTGTGTTAAGTATTTAGAAAATGTTTTTTCTCCTATGAATGATAATAATATTGCAAGTAAAACTGAAACTATAATGATTGCTTTTTTCTTTTTACTCAAATATTCATTCCTCCTTTATATTAATTTTTTGTTTTTCTTTAATCTGATTAATTTGATTAAAAATTTTGATTTAAGTTAAATTGACTTTAAAAATTTTGAATTATTAAGAAATTTGAAATTAATTACATTTTAATTCCATATTTTGTATTTGTCAATGTTTTTTTGGCTATTTTCTCCATTTTTCATCGCAAAATTCGACAAAAAATAATTCTTGACATTCACAGTTTTTGTAATTATAATAAATTTATATTTCATATTCTTTATTTTTATATTTTAATTCAAATTTAATTTTGAGAAAAAAATAAAATAATGTAGAGTCATTTCCGACTTAGCATTATTATACTAGGAGGTATTTTTTGAAAAAATTTTATTTTTTTGTAACAACACTTTTCTTTCTATTTTTCTTACCTTTTATGTCAAATATTTCTTTTGCTAAGTATATATTCGAGAATACTACTGTTGTAGCAAATATTAATATAGATGTCCTTAGTCCTGACATACAATTTATTAATAGCACAAATAATAATAAAGGTTATGAAAAATATGCAAATAAAACTCATACATTATCATTTATTTTTAAAATCACTGAAAAAAATTTACTTATTAATAATATAAATAAACAAACTGTTAAATTTAAAATCGATAATCAGCTTATTTATCCTAAAATTTTAGATTTGCAATTACTTTCTGATAATCATATTGATAAAACATATAAAATTACTATTACAAATGTTGAGGGTAATGGTAAACTAAGTCTATTTTTTCCTAAAAGCATTTTAATAGATTCCTCTAATCAATTCAATTCAGAAAAAACATTTGATACTGGAATTATCATTGATAATATTGCTCCTGAATTTACATTTTCTGAAAATCTTATTCAAGACAAAAAATCTAATGCTATAATTAATTCTAATGAAAATCTTAGACCTTTATCTGGTTGGAATTTAAATAATTCTTCAAATAGTTTAAATAAAATCTTCACATCTCCAATATATTATCCTTTAAATATAACTGATTATGCTGAAAATTCTTCTGAAATTTTTATATCAATAGAAAAAGCATCTAACATTTTAATAAAATATTGTAACTATAATTCTTATCCTGACACTAGTTTTAAAGTGGGTGGCAAAATTTCAGGTAAACAAGCTATTATAGATAAATCTATAAAGAAAACTGAAGCTCTTATGGTTGCAACAGAAGGCAATATTGATAATTCATTTCTAAAATCTAGAGTTTTTGATTATAACTATTGGGGTGAAGGTTCAAAAGCTAACTGTTCTTTTTCAGAAACGCCTTATACTTATGGGTATATCCCTGGGAATAATTTATGGTGTGATATGAATTCTAATAAACAATTAATTTACTTTTTTGGAACTTTATGTTTAGAATTAGGAGGAATTGGTCAAAATGAATCTGGTAATGTGGCTCAAAATGTGAAAAAGCCAATTCCTGAAAATATAGCAAAGCAATATCTTTTTGGACTTTCTAGTGTTAATTTTTCATTAACCAGTTATGATGATTATTCGATAGTTTATCAAATTTATATTCCTAAAATTGGTTGGCTATCTCCTAAATCAGATGGTAGCGAATGTACATATAGCTATGATAAACCCTTTTCAGCTTTTAGAATGGTTTTAGTTCCAAAATCTGAAAAGCAAAGGCTTATTTCTTATTGGAATAGAGATATTGGAACTAATAATATAGATTAATTTATATATTTTTATTGTTAACTCTAATCAATATATTTTTTATTATCTTATTTTGTATTATCTTATACTTTTTCAATCCTTTAATTAATGCTTTTATACTACTTATATGTTTATTGTTTATATTAAAATATTTATTTCTTATTTACACCTATTATCCCACCTAAAATTCCAAATACTATACCTAATACAATCATTATTATTGAATTAATATTTAAAGAAAATTGTTGATTTACTATACTAGAAATTATGTATAGCATAAATATGTAGGTTCCCCCTATTATTGCTCCATTTACTATTCCATTTTTCTTTATTTTTATATTAACAATTGAACTTCCTATCAGTATGCTTATTGTTGTTATAGCAATTATCGCTGGTGACATTATGCTTTCAGATGTATCTGTATATGTTAATATAGCTGATAATATTATTAATAATATCATTGTAATAATGAATGATATTACAATACCTTTTATTATATTAATGAAAACATTATTTTGAACATTTTGTATCTTATCCATTGTTTTCCTCCAAAATATATTTAGGTTTTGTGGTACTCCTATAAACCTTTTTTACTCCTATTTAATAGGCAAGATTTTATATCTTTTGATTTAGTAATTTAATACTTACTTTAACTAATATGATTTTTCTTTATCCTATTTTTTCTTATATTAAATTTATATTTTTAAAACTTAAATTTAGAACTTTTAATTATATAAATTTTAACTTTTCTCTAATTAAAATAATAAGATGAAATTATCCTAAAAAATAATCTTTCTCTTAATTTTAGTACTAAATAACCCCAAATTATTAGATTTCTTCTCTAATAATTTGGGGTTATATGATTTTTAACTATTTCTGTTTAAAATTCTAACTCTTTTTCTAAATTTTCTAAAAATTTTATTATTATTTCTTCTCTTTTAAAATCTCTTTTAAATTCATTCTTCAAAGATGTTGCAATATCTTTTATTTCAGTTGAAAAATTGTCTTCATTTACATTGAAACCTATGCTTATAATTAGATAATTTATTTTTTCTCCCATTGTACTTATTTCTGTTAAAATTCCACATATCTTTTTATTATTTAACATTAAATCATTTGGCTCTTTTATTTTTAAATCTATGCTATATAAATCATATATAGATTTTTTCATGCAATTTGCAATTTTTATTGTTAAACCTTCAAGTTGTTTGATAGTTGTTTGAGGTTTTAAAATTATACTCATCGCTATATTTTTTGCTTTTCCTGTATGCCATACTCTTCCTTTTGTTCCTATTCCTGCTGTTTGCATATCTGCTATTATTATTTTTCCATTTTCTTCATTTTTTGACGCTATATTTTTAGCATATTTATGAGTTGAATCTATTTGTTCAAAATATTCTATTTTCTTTCCTATTTCTTTTGTTTTTGATTTTTTAATTTTTTCTATTTCCATATTTAATTCCTTTTTAATTTTTATTTTTTATTCATATTCAATTTCTTTTTCTATATTTTTTAGTATATTTTAACTATTGTAATTATAAAAATATATGCTTAACTTGGCTCATGAAATATTTTTTATCTATTATTCTTTTTATTCATTTTATTTATATATTCAATAAATTGTTCTAAATTTATTGGTTTAGAGTAATAATAGCCTTGAATTAAGTCACATTTAACTCTTTTTAGATATTCTACTTGTTTTATATCTTCTACTCCCTCTGCGACTGTTTTTAAATTCATCTTTTGGGCTATCATCATTATTATTTCAATAAGATTTTTGTCGTTATTAAATTTATCTATTTTATCTATAAATGACTTATCTATTTTTATAATATCAATTGGCATAATTTGCAACATATTCAAAGAGGAATATCCTGTTCCGAAATCATCTATTGCTATTTTAAAGCCATTGTTTTTTACCTTTTCTAAAATTTCTTTTATATATAATTCATTATTTATTGCTACACCTTCTGTAATTTCTAGTTCTATTTCACTTGCACTAATTTTATATTTATTTAAAATTTTTAAATATTTTTCTAAAAAGTTAGTTTCTATTAGGGTCTCTTTTGAAATATTTATTGAAATTATCGGCATATTTTGCATTTGAGTTTTTAGTTTTTTAATATCTTTACATACTTTTTCAAAAATATATTCATCTAATTTTATTATAAAATTATTTCTTTCAAAAACTGGTATGAATTTTCCGTGGAGAAATATATTGACCATTTTTATTCCATCTGACTAAAGCTTCTGCTCCTTCTACTAATTCACTCTTTACTGAAACTTTTGGTTGATATAGTATCTCAAATTCTTCTTTTTCTATTGCTTCTTCCATAGAATTTTCTATTTCATTTTCTTCAAATAATTCTTCTTCTAGTTTACTATTGAATAAACAATATTCTTTATTGTATATCCCTTTTACTTTATCATGTGCTATTATTGCTTTATCTATTAATTCTTCAACTTTCTTTTCATTTCCTACATGTATTCCTATTGTTAGTTTTACATTATAATAAGTATCATCTACATAAATCTTAGATAAATTTTCATTAAGCCTTTTGGCAAATTTTTCTATATTAATTTCATTTAGAATAAAAATTCCAAAGTTATCATTTGCTATTCTGCAAACTACATCTTCTTTTCTAACATTTTCTTTTATTCCTTTTCCTAATGCTTTTAATATCTTATTTCCAATAATATATCCATATTTCTTATTAAATGATTTAAAATTATTAATATCCAAAATAATAATCGTCTTTTTAGTATTTTTTTCTAGGTTTTCTGTAATTTTTTTCTTATAATAGTTATAATTTCCTAATCCTGTTATTTTATCAATATATGCTAATTTATATAAATCTTCTTTTTTCTTAACATTTGAAATTAAAACATATAAAATAATTATAAATATAATTACTGAAATAATCGTTAAAACTACTAAAACTATCTTTAATAAATTATTTAATTCTTCTGCAATCATACTAGCTGGTGTTATTACAACTAATATCCAATTTTCTATGTCTAACTTTTCAAAAGTTAGATAATAATCATGTCCATTAATTGAATAAATCATTTTACCTACTGTATTATTAGATAAAGTTTCTTTAATGTTTTCTACTTTATCTATTTCTTTACCATTAATTTGTTTAATTTCTTCAAAAATATTAACCTCTTTATCTTTTCTACCTGAATTGGCAACAATATCTCCTATATCTGTTATTATATATTCCAATCCACTCCCGTTATATATTTTTTGTGTAAACATTTCTTCATATTTTTCTGTTTCTATTACTAATATAATTACAACTTTTTCATTGTTAAATACCGTCTTTTTTGAATACATATTTATTTCATTATTATTAACTTTGCTATGTGTTTGTTTTGAAATTTTTATTTTATCACTTTCAAAAAAATAATCTATATCTTCTGACCAGTCTACTATTATTCCATCACTTGTTAAAGTTCTCCCATCTTTATACAAAATTGCTATTCTAGAAAATTCATCTTTTCCTAAATTCCTATTATATATATTAAAAATTTCTTGCTCAGTTGTTGGCTTTTTTTCTTCTATTTCATTTAAAATTGTTCCTAAGATACGCATATGCTCTTGAATTTTATTCTCTATTTTTTCTGCATCTTGCTTTGTTATTTCTGATAAATTTTTTAAAGTATTTATGTTTATTAAATTTTGAATATGTGCCAAAAAAGATAATATAAATACTGAAATCAGAAAAAATATTATTAAAGATATTAAAATTGATGTTATATACTTTTTTTTCATAAATACTCCTCTAATTATATATTAGTATGTATTATATTTAAAAATATATAACTAAATTTTTTTATTTACAAAAAATATAGTATTGTTGTGTTTTTATGTTACTTTTGATTATTTTCTACTCCAAACTATATCTAGTCAAAGTAAAAGATAATTTTGTTATAAAAGTAGGTTGAACAAGAACATTCAACCTACTTTTTTGTACTATCTCAAAAAAGATTCTTCAAAATACCTATTAAGCTTTCTTCTTAGGTGCCAGTTAATTTCAATAACATTACCTGTTTTGCCTTCGTTTTCGTTATTTTCTACATTTATTGTAGATTTAATAACTATTCCATTACGATTTTTGTGATATTTCGTAAATTCTTCAATTTCTTCCTTAATTTCTTCAATCGATGGATTTTTTACTTCAACAAACCATTCTAGCATTTCTTGTAAATCTTCTTCAAGTTCTTTTGGAATATATCCTGATATTTTAAAGATATATTCATTGTATTCATTAGACCGATTAATTATAATTCTCTTCATGTGAATACCTCCATTATATTTTTTATTATGTATTATACCACATTTTAATCTTTTTTGCTATTTTTATTAAATTTTTTTCATTATATATCTCTTTGTTTATCGCTTGTTTAAATCTTAATAATTTCTATATGTTTTTTCTATATAAAAAACTTTATTTATATAAAAATATAAATAAAGTTTTTAAGGTCTATATACTAATTTTTCATAGCTTCTTCAATTGCAACTGCAACTGCAACTGATGCTCCAACCATTGGGTTATTTCCCATTCCAATTAATCCCATCATTTCAACATGGGCTGGTACTGATGAACTACCTGCGAATTGTGCATCTGAGTGCATTCTTCCCATTGTATCTGTCATACCATATGAAGCTGGTCCAGCTGCCATATTGTCTGGATGTAATGTTCTTCCTGTTCCTCCACCTGAAGCAACTGAGAAATATTTTTTACCTGCTTCTATTCTTTCTTTTTTGTATGTTCCTGCAACTGGATGTTGGAATCTTGTTGGGTTTGTTGAGTTTCCTGTAATAGATACATCAACATCTTCCATCCACATTATAGCTACACCTTCTCTAACATCATTTGCACCATAACATTTTACTTTTGCTCTTTCTCCATCTGAATATGGTATTTCTTCTATTACATTTACTTTTCCTGTAAAGAAATCAAATTCTGTTTTTACATATGTAAATCCATTTATTCTTGAAATTACTTGTGCAGCATCTTTTCCAAGACCATTTAATATAACTCTTAATGGTTCTTTTCTTACTTTATTTGCTGATTTTGCTATACCAATAGCTCCTTCTGCTGCTGCAAAACTTTCATGTCCTGCTAAGAAAGCAAAACATTTTGTTTCTTCTGAAAGTAGCATAGATGCTAAATTTCCATGTCCTAATCCAACTTTTCTATCATCTGCAACTGAACCTGGTATACAAAAAGCTTGTAATCCTTCTCCTATTGCTTTTGCTGCATCTGCTGCTTTTGTGCATCCTTTTTTTATAGCAATAGCTGCTCCTAATGTGTATGCCCAAGCTGCATTTTCAAAGCATATTGGTTGAACTCCTTTTACTATTTCATATGGATTAAAACCTTTATCTGTACATATTTTTAATGCATCTTCAAAGTCTTTTATTCCGTATTTTTCCATTACTGGTTTGATTTGGTCTATTCTTCTTTCATAACTTTCAAATGTTACTGCCATTATAAATCTTCCTCCTTTATTATATCTTCCAAATTAATCTAATTTTGCTTTTAATATATGGAATATTTTTTATATTCTTTCCATTAATATAATTCTAATTTTATATTATTCTTTTCTTGGATCTATTTTCTTAACAGCTTCGTCAAATCTTCCATATGTTCCTGAAGCTTTTTCTATTGCTTCCATTGGGTCAATTCCTTTTTTGATGTTTTCCATCATTTTTCCCATATGAACATATTTATATCCGATTATTTGATCATCTTTATCTAATCCTAATTCTACTATGTAACCTTCTGTTAGTTGTAAGTATCTTGGTCCTTTTAATGTACTTGAATAAATTGTTCCTACTTGTGATGTATGTCCTTTTCCTAAGTCTTCAAGTCCTGCACCTACTGGAAGTCCTCCTTCTGAGAAAGCAGTTTGTGTTCTTCCATATACTATTTGTAAGAATAATTCTCTCATTGCTGTATTAATAGCATCACATACTAAGTCTGTATTTAATGCTTCTAATAATGTTTTTCCTGTTAATATTTCTCCTGCCATAGCAGCTGAATGTGTCATTCCTGAACATCCTATTGTTTCTATTAGAGCTTCTTGAATTACACCATCTTTTACATTTAATGTTAATTTACATGCTCCTTGTTGTGGTGCACACCAACCAATACCATGTGTTAAACCTGAAATGTCTTTTATTTCTTTAGCTTTAACCCATTTTCCCTCTTCTGGAATTGGTGCTGGTCCATGGTCTACTCCTTTTGCAACTACGCACATTTCTTCTAATTCTTTTGAATAAATCATTTTAATTGCTCCTTTCAATTATTAGTTTTATGGTATCTATTTTATTAGGTTTAACCTAAAATTATAAACTATTTATATATCAAATTCATCATCTGAAAATAAAATTTGATTTCTTTTTTTCCTTGTTTTTTCGTTTTTCAATTTAGAATTTATTTCCATACTTTTTTCTGAATTATCAGGAATTCCAAATGGAGTTACATTGAATTCTCCAAAGTTATCAATTTGCAAAGGCTTTTTGTTTTTTTTCTTTTTTCGATTATCCCATGTATTCTCAATCTTTGTACTTCTAAATTGATTATATTTTCTTTCTTCATATTCTTCTTCATCTTGTTCAAAATTATATTCATATTCGTTAGTATTTTGGTCGGTTTCTGTATTATATTCTATTATATTTTTTATGTCTTGTTCAATATATACTCCCATACTATATTCTTCTTTTTTTTCTAATTGTTTTGGCATTGAAAAATATTTTTCTAAAATATCTTTTTCTTTTTTTCCTACTTGTTCTACTCCAATACCAAGATATTTATATCTCCAAATGACATGTCTTTCATAACTATCAAATATATCATTTAATAAATCATCATATCTATATTCTGCTTTGAATCTCATGTCTTGAATTGATATAGTAAGGTTAGTCCATAACTTGCCTGTTTCTGATTTTCTAAATTCTTCTCGTAACATTTTTATTTCGTTATATAAAATTTCAACTAATTGTAAATACTGATTTTCTTCAATATTAAATTTAGTAGGAATTTCATATACATTAACAGGATTTTTTCTAAATATTCCCTTAGGAATATAATAGAAAAATAATTCTCCTGTTTTTTCATTGTTACCTAAATCAATTACAGAACTATATAAATACAAACTTTCCCATTTTTCTGGAATCATATAAAATAATTTTTTTTGTATATCTTCATATATTTCCTTTATCTTTTTTGTATGATTTAACATATCCCCTTATTCCTTATCTAATAAACTTTCTCCCGTCATTTCTTCTGGTTTTTCAAGCTTCATTAAATCAAGCATTGTTGGTGCCAAATCTGCTAATTTACCATTTTCTTTTAGTTTTAAGTTTTTGTCTTGTGTTACTAATACTAATGGTACTGGATTAGTTGTATGTGCTGTGTGTGGTTCTCCTGTACTATAATCTATCATTTGCTCTGCATTTCCATGGTCTGCTGTTATTAATAGGTTTCCTTTCTTTTCTTCTACTAATTTTACAACTTTTCCTACACATTCATCTACTGCTTCAACAGCTTTTATAGCAGCTTCTAAGCTTCCTGTATGTCCAACCATATCTGTATTTGCATAATTTAATATTATACTATCATATTTATCAGATTTTATTGCTTCTAATACTTTTTCTGTTACTTCATATGCACTCATTTCTGGTTTCATATCATATGTTTCAACTTTTGGTGATGGAACTAATATTCTATCTTCACCTTCATATTGTTTTTCTTCTCCACCATTAAAGAAAAATGTTACATGTGCATATTTTTCAGTTTCTGCAATACGCAATTGTGTGTATCCTAATTTACTTATATATTCTCCAAATGTATTGTGTAATGGCTCTTTTTCAAAAGCAATATGAACATTTGGCATTGTTTCATCATAATTTGTGAAACATACATAATATAAATTCATATTTTTCTTTGTTTCAAATCCATCAAATTCTGGATCTATTAAAGCTCTGGTAATTTCTCTCGCTCTATCTGGTCTAAAATTAAAGAATATAACTGAATCGTTTTCCTCTATTTTTGCTATTGGCTCATTTCCGTTACAAATTACAGTTGGCTCTACAAATTCGTCAAATACTTCTTTTTGATAAGAATCTTCTATTGCTTTTACTACACTTCCTGATTTATTTCCTTCTCCATTTACAAGTGCATTATAGCATTTTTGTACTCTTTCCCATCTTTTATCTCTATCCATTGCATAAAATCTACCTGAAATACTTGCTATTTTTCCAATATTTTTTTCTTTCATTTTTTCTTCTAATTTTATTATATAGTTTTCAGCTGAAGCTGGTGGTGTATCTCTACCATCTAAGAAACAATGAACATATACATCTTCAAAATCTCTTCTTTTTGCCATTTCAAGTAAACCATATAAATGTCTTATATGACTATGAACTCCTCCATCTGAAACTAATCCTAAAATATGCAATTTTGAATTATTCTTTTTACAATTTTCAATTGCTGCCATAAATTCACGATTTTGAAAAAAGTCTCCATCTTCTATTGATTTTGTAATTCTTGTTAATTCTTGATATACTATTCTTCCTGCTCCAATATTTGTATGTCCTACTTCTGAATTCCCCATTTGTCCTTCTGGTAATCCAACTTGTAACCCACTAGTATATATATCTGTGTTTGGATAACTCTTCATTATTCTGTCTATATTTGGAGTTTTTGCAAGTTTTATTGCATTCCCGTCTTTGTTTTTATTGTCTCCAAATCCATCTAATATCATTAACATTGTTAATTTATCATCTTTCATTTTATACCATCCTTCTTTTTTTGCAAATTTCTTTCATAATTATATATGAAATTCTTATTTAATGCTATCTCATTATTTTAATATATATTTTTTCTTTCGTGACTTACTTATTTATTATTTATCATATTCAACTATTTTTGAAAATTCTTCTGGGTCAAGACTTGCTCCACCTACTAATCCTCCATCAATATCTGACATTGTAAATAATTCTTTTGCGTTTTTAGATTTTACACTTCCACCATATTGTATTATAACCCCATCAGCAACATTTTGTCCATATATTGTGGCAATTTTGTTTCTTATTTCTTTTATAGAATTATTAGCATCTTCACTTGTTGCAGTTTTTCCTGTTCCTATTGCCCATATTGGTTCATAAGCTATTATTATTTCTTTAAGTTCATTTTCTCCTAAACCTTCTAATGCTAATTCAGTTTGTTTTGTTATGATTTCTGCTGTTTTATTAGCCTCTCTTTGTTCTAATGTTTCTCCAACACAAATTATTGGTTTTAATCCATTTTTTAAAGCCATTTTTACTTTTTTATTTACGCTTTCATCAGTTTCATTAAAATATTGTCTTCTTTCTGAATGTCCAATAATTACATATTCTACATTTATTGATTTTAACATTTTTGCTGATATTTCTCCTGTATATGCTCCACTTTCTTCAAAGTGCATATTTTGAGCTCCTATTTTTATGTTTGTATTTTGTGCTGTTAATAAAGCATAAAATAAATCTGTGTATGGCACACATAATATAACCTCATTTTCAGTATCTTTTACTAATTTTGATAATTTTTCTATATATTCAATAGCCTCGTTAGGAAGCATATTCATCTTCCAATTTCCTGCAATAACTTTTCTTCTCATAAAAATTCCTCCCTTTATATTTTATACTATTAATTATATTTTTATTTCATTATTATTCTTTATACAGATATCTTTTAACAGTTCTATTACCTTTTGTATTGATTTTTCTGTATAATCATTATAAAAAATATAATCAAATTGATTTCTTAAATTTTCATCATTTTGAAATTTTTCAAAATGCTCTTCAATTTCTTCTAGTCTTAATTTTTCTACTTTTTTAGGTAAATTTCTTTCTTTTAATTTTTGCTTTGCTATTTCTATATTTTCTGGAATCATGTATATTGAAAATGTATTTTTTATTTCTTTTTTTAACTGATATATTATAGAATAATGTAATTCAACAACACTATTTTCTTTTGATTCCATTTCTGCTTTTGGATATCCATATTTATTTCCTAAAAATTCAAAAGTTACTACTATATCTTTCTTTCTTTTAAGCTCTTCAAATTCTTCTTCTGTCACAAACTTTTTATCAACTCCATCTTGTTCTCCTTCTCTTTTTTTTCTAGTTGTTACTATTGTTTGTGCTTTTATTTTTAATTTATCTTCAATTTCTTTTTTTAAATATGATTTTCCTACTCCTGTTACTCCTGATAATGTTATTATCATAAAAACCTCTCTATCTTATATTAAAATCTTTATTATTTTCTATATTTTTTTCTTCTATTTGTTTTTCTATTTTCATAAACATTTTTTCATATCTTTTATCATATGGAAATTTTGTTTTTCCTTGTCTTATTAGTTCAAAACATTCTTTATAAGGAACCCATGCTATATTTTGTACTTCTTCTACTTGTGGTGTGAATTGTTTCATTTTTGTTTTTAGCATATAAAACTGTATGAAAAAATTTCTTTCTTTTCCTTTATTTTGAAATATTAAATCTAACTCATCTAACTTTTTCAAACCATTTATTGCTTCTTCTCTTGCTATTTGTTTTTCTTTTTCTGTTCCTGAATGTAACTCTTCTACATATTCCCTAATCATTGCTTGGGTTGGTGTTTCGTTATTATCTGTATGCCCTGAGCATAAGTCTATTTCATTCGCTGTTAATTTTGTATTTGCTCTTTTTTCAATTAAAATTCTATTTTTCTCATCTATTACAAAACATGATACTCCATTTAAATATAAATTTTGAGATAATTCTAAATTTGCAGTCGTACTCCCCTTATATATTTTTTTATCATTATTTCCTTTTTCGTATATTTTATAGAAATTTCTTTTAATTTCTTTATTTTCTTTTTTATCATTTACTTTTAAGCTTTTTTTATAATCATTCATTTTTTACATCCTTTTATTACAATCATAATCTATTGCATAAATTTTGTATTTGCTCACAATATAGTTATATTTAATCAGCATTTTTATTTTATATCAAAAGTTAGTATATTTCAAGTATTTTCATATAAAATCCTCATTCCATTATTTTTTTATATACTACAACTCAAAATTTATAATTACTCTATTTTATTATTTTATAAATTATTTCTTATATTAATTTGATAACCCGCTATATTTCTATTAACTAGATTAATAAAATGGTAAATTTATATAAATAGTTTTATAAAAATTACAATAGTAATTCAACTGCCACATAAAACATAGTATCAAGTTATAAAGTGATTTTTTTAGGCAATTAAAAAGTTGTACAGTCACACTATAAACGCTATCACAAGCCTTCACAAAGGTTATATTTACTTGTTATATAATTTAAAAATAGAAGATTATACATTTAAAAACATATAATCTTCTATTTTTTATTTATACTATTCTTTATTTATCCATTAAAGCTTCGATTCCTGGTAATTTTTTTCCTTCTAAAAATTCTAATGATGCTCCTCCACCAGTAGAAATATGAGTCATTTTATCTTCTAGCCCTGCTTTTTTTACTGCTGCTGCTGAATCTCCTCCACCTATTATTGTTGTTGCATCTATTTGTGATAAAACTTTTGCTATTTCATTTGTTCCTATTGCAAATTGGTCAAATTCAAATAATCCTAATGGTCCATTCCATATAACTGTTTTAGCATTTTTCAATTCATCACTAAACATTTTTATTGTTTCTGCTCCAATATCAAATCCTTCCCAATCTGCTGGTATTTCTGTATATTTTACTGTTTTACTTTCTGTATCTGCTTTGAATTCTTTTCCTATTTTTGTGTCTACTGGTAACATTAATTTTACACCTTTTTGTTTTGCTTTTTCCATTGCTGATTTTGCTAAGTCTAGTTTGTCCATTTCACATATTGAATTTCCTACCTCATAACCTTGTGCTTTGAAGAATGTATATGCCATTCCTCCACCTATCATTAAAGTATCTACTTTTTCAAGTAAACTATCTATTACTCCTATTTTATCTGAAACCTTTGCTCCTCCTAAAATTGCAACAAATGGTCTTTCTGGATTATTAACTGCATTTCCTAGGAATTTCAATTCTTTTTCAATTAGAAATCCTGAAACAGCTGGTAAATAACTTGCTATTCCTGTTGTTGAACTATGTGCTCTATGAGCTGTACCAAAAGCATCATTTACAAATATTTCTGCCATTGATGCTAATTTTTTAGAAAATTCTGGATCATTTTCTGTTTCTTCTTTATGAAATCTTACATTTTCAAGTAATAAAATTTCTCCTTCTTTTAAGTTGTTAGCTTTACATGTAGCATCTTCTCCTACTACATCATTTGCCATTATTACATCTTTTCCTAATAATTTAGATAATTCTTTTGCAACTGGTGCTAATGAATATTCTGGTTTGAATTCTCCCTTTGGTCTTCCTAAATGTGATGCTAATATTAATTTACAATTTTGTTCTAATAAATATTTTATTGTTGGTAATGCTGCAACTATTCTTGTGTTATCTGTAATATTTCCATTTTCGTCCATTGGCACATTAAAGTCACATCTTACAAATACTTTTTTTCCTTTTAAATCAATATCTTTTACTGTTTTTTTGTTCATTAAAAATTCCTCCCTTTAATAATCAAAATATATATTAATGGTATCAAATAACTAATATTTTTAAATTTACAATATTAATTTTTTTAATACTATTTTTCTTAATAATATATTTGATTTGAACCTTGTAACAAAAAATAATTTTTAGTTAATCTTATTTTATACATTTTTTGCCTTTTTATTATTCTTTTGCTATTTTATAATAAAAAAGAACACATTTCAAGAGATTTGTGTTCTTTTTTATTACATTATTTTATTGCTTAGCCTTTATTGTATATAGCAATAAAACTAATTATTCGATATTATTAATTTTGGTTTCAAAATACAAATACACTCTCAACTATTGGTGATTTTTGTCTCCGACCCCAAAATCACCAAATCATTATTTTACACTAGCTATATAACAAGCTAAGTCTACTAATTTATTTGAATATCCCCATTCGTTATCATACCAAGATACTAATTTTACAAATGTATCTGTTAGCATAATTCCTGCTGTTGCGTCAAATATTGATGTATGTGGGTCAGAAACAAAGTCTGAAGAAACTACTGGTTCATCTGTATATTCAATAATTCCTTTCATTTCATTTTCTGATGCTTCTTTCATAGCTTTACATATTTCTTCATATGTTGTTGGTTTTGCTAAGTTACATGTTAAGTCAACAACTGAAACATCAACTGTTGGTACTCTGAAAGACATACCTGTTAATTTTCCGTTTAATTCTGGTATAACTTTTCCAACTGCTTTTGCTGCTCCTGTTGATGATGGAATTATATTAGCTGCTGCTGCTCTTCCACCTCTCCAATCTTTTTTAGAAGCTCCATCAACTGTTTTTTGTGTTGCTGTTGTTGCGTGAACTGTTGTCATTAATCCTTCTTTTATTCCAAATTTATCGTTTATAACTTTTGCTAGTGGTGCTAGACAGTTTGTTGTACAAGATGCATTTGATACTATATTCATTTCTGGTTTGTATTCTTTGTTGTTTACTCCCATAACGAACATTGGAGCATCTTTTGATGGTGCACTGATTATAACTTGTTTTGCACCTGCATCAATGTGAGCTTGTGCCTTTTCCATTGTTGTAAATACTCCTGAACATTCTAATACATATTCAACACCAATTTCTCCCCAAGGAATATTGTGTGGATCCATTTCGTTATATACTTTTATTTCTTTTCCATTTACTATAAGGTTTCCATCTTTTTCTTCTACTGTTCCATTAAATCTTCCATGAACAGTATCATATTTAGTCATATATGCCATATAATCTGCTGTGATGAATGGGTCGTTTATCGCTACTACTTCTACTCCTTCCTTAGCTAATGCTGCTTGGAATGAAAGGTTTCCAATTCTTCCAAATCCGTTAATTCCTATTTTTACTGACATAAAAATTCCTCCTTTATATTTAAAAGTTTTATACTTTTATTTTACCATTATTAGGCACTTTTTATTCTATACCAAAAAAGAATACTTTGCAAGTATTCTTTTTTATAAATTTTATTTAATTATTTATATATTTTATAATTCTATTTTAAAATACATATTTGCTGTATATACATAAAGCTATTTTATTTTTATCAATTTAACTTTTTCTTTGTTAAATTTTATACATTTTCAACATTTTTAGCTTTATCTTTTATTTTTATAAAAGTTTACCTATTTTAATATAAGTAAATTAGTCATTTCAGCAAATTCCTTTAAAGAAAGTTTTTCTGCTCTAATGTTTTCATCTAATCCTAGTTTTTCTAAAATTTCTTTGCCTTCTTCTTTTGACTTAAATATTTTTGCATTAGCTAATGAATTTAGTAATGTTTTTCTTCTTTGCATAAATGCATTTTTTATAATTTTAAACATTAATTCTTTATCTGTAACATTTACAATCTCATTTTTTCTAATATTTAATTTTATAACTTCTGATGTAACTTCTGGTTCTGGTATAAATGATTCTTTTGGTACTTCTAAAATTTTTTCTGCTACTGAATAATAGTACACTGCATATGTGATTGCTCCTGTGTTTTTTTCTCCGGGTATTGCTATAAGTCTATCTGCAACCTCTTTTTGTATCATTACTGTTATACTTTCTAAGTCTAACTTTTCTTCTAACAATTTCATTATTATTGGGGTTGTTATATAATATGGTAAGTTTGCAACAATTTTGGCATTTTTCAAATTGTTATTTTCTTTTTCTTCTTTTATTATTTTATTTAAGTCCACTTTTAGTACATCATTAAATATTATTTCAAAGTTATTGTATAAAGAAAATCTATCTTCTAGAATTTTTATCATATTTTTATCTAGTTCTATACAAATTACTTTTCCTGCTCTATCTAATAGTTCTTTTGTTAGTGTTCCTAACCCTGGTCCTATTTCTATTACTAAATCTTCTTTTGTTATTTCACTACTTTCTACTATATTATCTACAACTTGTTGACTTACTAAGAAATTTTGTCCTAATGATTTGTTTGCTTTTATTTTATATTTATTCATTATGTATTTTGTTTCTTGATAAATATCTTGCATTTTTATATTTTCCCTTTCTTTTTGTTTTCTTATATAAGTATAAATATATTTTACATTATTATATATTAGTTTTTATATTTTTTCAAGAAATTTTCTTTTTCATTATTTCATCAAAAAAATCTCTTTATAGTAGTAGTTCATCACAATTTTACATTAATCTTCTTTGCTATTATTTTTCGGCTAAATTTCTTCATTTTTTTCATAATTCCAAGTGGTCGAATTATTTAAAAATTCTTGACACATTAGCTTTTTCGTCATATACTAAATCCATAAAAATAAATAAAAAGGAGGCATTTTAATGGATAACATGATAGAAATTAGATGGCACGGTAGAGGTGGTCAAGGTGCTAAAACTGCATCTTTATTACTTGCTGACGCAGCCTTTAATACAGGAAAATATATTCAAGGATTTCCTGAATATGGTCCTGAAAGAATGGGTGCACCTATTACTGCATATAACAGAATAAGTGACACACCAATTACAATTCATAGTAATATTTATGAACCAGATTATGTTGTTGTCGTTGATGATACTTTATTAGAAGCTGTTGATGTAACAGCTGGTTTAAAAGAATCTGGTGCTATTATCATAAACAGCACAAAACCGGCTGATGTTTTAAAAGAACATCTAAAAGGCTATAAAGGGTCTATTTATACAATTAATGCAAGAAAAGTATCTGAGGAAGCTTTGGGAAGATATTTTCCTAATACTCCAATGTTAGCTGCAATAGTTAAAGTTAGTGGTATAATGAGCGATGAAGCATTGTTAAAAGATATGGAAGGTTCATTTAAACATAAATTTGCAAAAAAACCTGAGGTTATAGATGGAAATATGAAAGCTTTAGAATTAGCTTTAAATGAAGTTAAAAAAGTTCAATAGCTTACAGTATTGAATTAAAAAGATTAATGTATTTTTAATCTTGTGTTTTTTGTTTTTATGTAACAAATTAATGAAATTATTAATTTTAAGTCACAATAAAAATAGAAAAACTAGTATAAAACTTAAAATATAAAGAGATTTAATTAAAGATTAAGATATTAGACTAAAAATATTTAATATCAAAATAAATAATAGTACTAACAATTGTTATTTATAAAGATAGGAGGTTATAATAATGACAGATATAAATTCAAATACACCTATGGAGAAATTAACTCCTGGTGGAGATATTTATACAGCTGGAAATTCAGTAGAATTTAAAACTGGAGATTGGAGAAGTTCATACCCTGTTTTCTTATCTGAAAAATGTAAACAATGTGGTCTTTGCTTCCCTGTTTGTCCAGAAGATTCTATTCCAGTTGGAAAAGATCAAAAAAGAAAAGATTTTAATTATGATTATTGTAAAGGATGTGGCGTTTGTGCCAAAGTTTGTCCTTTCGGAGCAATCGAAATGAGAGAGGAAGGTGTTTAAATAATGGGAATTAGAGAAAGATTAAGTGGTAATGAAGCAACTGCAACTGCAATGAAACAAATTAATCCTGATGTTGTGGCAGCTTTTCCTATCACTCCTTCAACAGAAATACCACAATATTTTTCAACTTTTGTTGATAATGGTTTAGTTGATACTGAATTTGTTGCTGTTGAAAGTGAGCATAGTGCTATGAGTGCTTGTATTGGAGCTGAATCTGCCGGAGCAAGAGCTATGACAGCTACTTCTGCCAATGGTTTATCTTTGATGTGGGAAATGATTTATATCGCTTCAAGCCTAAGATTACCAATTGTAATGTCTTTGGTAAATAGAGCTGTTTCAGGTCCTTTAAACATTCATAATGACCATTCAGATGCAATGGGAGTTAGAGATGCTGGTTGGGTTATGCTATTTTCTGAAAATAATCAAGAAGCATATGATAATACTTTAATGGCTCATAGAATTGCTGAACATAAAGATGTAATGCTACCTCTTATGATATGTCAAGACGGATTTATTACTTCTCATTCTATTGAAAATATAGAATTAGTAGAAGATGAAAAAGTTAAAGAATTTGTTGGAGAATATCATCCTGAACATTACTTATTAAATAAAAAAGAACCTATTGCAGTTGGTCCTTTAGATTTACAAGCTTATTTATTTGAACACAAAGCTATGCAAGCAGAAGCTATGAGAAATGCAAAACAAGTAATTTTAGATGTAGCTAAAGATTTTGAAAAAATGACCGGAAGAAAATATGGTCTTTTTGAAGAATATAAGTTAGATGATGCTGAAATTGCTATTGTTTGTATGAATTCAACTGCTGGAACAACTAAATTTGTAGTTGATAAATTAAGAGAAAAAGGAATAAAAGCAGGTTTATTAAAAATTCGTGTATTTAGACCTTTCCCAGTTGATGAAGTTGCAAATTCTTTATCACATCTTAAAGCTATTGCAATATTAGATAAAGCTGATTCTTTAAATGCAGCTGGAGGTGCTTTATTTGAAGATGTAACATCAGCTATGTATGTAAATAATAAAATTGTATCCGCTGTAAACTATGTTTATGGTATTGGTGGTAGAGATACAAAAGCAGATGATATTGAAAAAGTATATAATGATTTACTTGAAATTGCAAAAACAGGAAAAGTTGAAAATCCTTATAGATATTTTGGATTAAGAAAGGAAGGTGTTAACTAATGGCATATAATTTAAAAGAAATAATAGCAGATAAACCTTCAAGATTTACTTCAGGTCACAGAATGTGTGCTGGGTGTGGAGCTCCACCTGTTGCTAGACACATAATGAGAGCATTAAAACCAGAAGACCATGCAGTAGTTGCAACAGCTACTGGGTGTATGGAAGTTTCTACATTTATTTATCCTTATACATCATGGACAGATTCTTTTATTCATACGGCCTTTGAATGTGCAGCAGCAACATTATCAGGAGCTGAAGCAGCTTATGTTTCAATGAAAAAACAAGGAAAATTACCACAAGAAGGAGAAACAAAATTTATTGCATTTGGTGGAGATGGAGGAACTTACGACATAGGTTTACAATCTTTATCAGGAGCAATGGAAAGAGGACATGATTTAGTTTATGTATGTTATGATAATGGTGCATATATGAATACAGGTATCCAAAGATCTTCTGCAACACCAAAATTTGCAGATACAACCACTTCTCCTGCTGGTGAAGTAATTCCTGGTAAAGCACAAGCTAGAAAAGATTTAACAAAAATAATGGTTGGACACCATATTCCTTATGTTGCTCAAACAATAGCTTATATGAATTTTAAAGATTTATATGAAAAAGCTGAAAAAGCAATTTATACAGAAGGACCTGCATTCTTAAATGTAATGGCACCTTGTCCTAGAGGTTGGGGATATCCAACAGAAGATTTAATGAAAATAAACAAATTAGCAGTTGAAACTTGCTATTGGCCATTATATGAAGTAGTTAATGGAGTTTACCATATAACATATAAACCAGCAAAAAAATTACCAATAGAAGAATTTTTAAAACCACAAAAAAGATTCAAGCATATGTTTACTCCTGAAAATCAATGGATGATTAAAGAATTCCAAAGAATTGTTGATGAAAGATGGGATGAACTTTTAAAATTAGAGGAAATTACAAATAGAGATTAATTATCTTGGTGATTTTGGTGATTTTGGGGTCGGAGACAAAAATCAGCTTTCCACTTTAAACAATATTTTAAAATTAAAAACTTATTATATAAAAAATAAAAAATTCTTATGATTTTTAGTAATCATAAGAATTTTTTATTTTATATTTCCTTATTTTTAATAATTTAAATCTTTGATATAAAATCATTTTACTTTATGAAATGATTTTTGTCTCCGACCCCAAAATCACTAGTCCTCAACTGGTGCTCCAACTGGGCAAACTCCAGAGCAAGTTCCACAGCTAATGCAAGCTGATTGATCTATTACAAATTTATCATCTCCTTGTGATATACATCCAACTGGACATTCTGCTGCACAAGCTCCACATGATATACATTGGTCTGTTATTTTATATGCCATTCTTCTTCACCTCCTATCAATAATTTTAATTTATATTATAATTCTATTTAAGTTACTATAAATTTTTCCACTTTTCTAAATATAGTCAAATTTTTATTTTTTATTAATTTTTCTATAATAAATTAAATAATTATGTTTTGATTTATCTATTCTGTCTCTCTTAGTCCCTCTTCCTCTTTTTCTAACTTTTCTAATTCTTCTAATTCTTTTTTATGTTCTAATTCTTCTGAATCTATTTTTTCTTGCCCTATATCTTTTATTACTTTTATATCTTTTGCATCATATTTTCTGTAAATATATGAGTCACCATCTTTAATTTTAACTCTTACTCTTTCTTTTAAAGTTTCTATTGATTCTATCTCGCCTTCTCCTTCTTCTGTTTCTACAATAGCTCCTATATTAGGTAATTTTTCTAGTTTTTCTGTATATACATCGTTTTCATATTTTAAACAACACATTAATCTACCACAATTACCTGATATTTTTGAAGGATTTAATGAAATGTTTTGTTCTTTTGCCATTTTTATTGATACCGCTTCAAAATCACTCAAAAATGTACAGCAACAAAGTTCTCTTCCACAAACTCCATTCCCTCCAATTTTTTTTACTTCATCTCTTACGCCTATTTGCCTTAATTCTATTCTTGTTTTATATATTGCCGCCAAATCTTTTACTAGTTCTCTGAAATCTATTCTTCCATCAGCTGTAAAATAAAATAAAATTTTGCTATTGTCAAATTTATATTCTACATCTGTTAATGTCATTTTTAATTTATGTTCTTTTATTTTCTTTTTACATACCTCAAAAGCTTTCTTTTCTATCTCTTTACATTCATTATAATGTTTGTTATCTTTATTGTTTGCTATTCTTATAATTTTTTTAAGTGGTGCTATTATTTTTTCGTCATTTACAAATCTATTAGGAATTACGACCTCTCCATATTCTTCCCCTTGTGTTGTTTCAACAATGACTTTGTCACCTTTTTTTAATTTTAAATTTTTAGGATTAAAGAAATATATTTTTCCTAACTTTTTAAATCTTACCCCTATGATATTTTTCAATTTACATCCTCCCACATATTAAATAGCATATTATCTATACTCATATCATAATTTGCATTTTGTTTTAATCTTGTTTTTGTTTCTTCTACAATATTTATACATTTTATATATTCATAATCTGTTTTTGCTAATTTTATTAATATTACATTTATATATTCTAAAATATCAAATATTTCTTCTTTTGATTTATACAATATTTCAGACATATTCAAAATATCAATAATGCTTTTTTGATTTAGACTTTTTATTATTGCTTCTATTTTTTCATATTGTTCTTTTTTATCTTTTAACAGTATTGCTTTTCCTATACTGCCTTGAAATATTTCTAGCATATTTGGACTGATGTCTTTTAATTCATAATTTTCTTCTAAATATTTCTTTACTTTTTCATCTTCTATTTTTGAAAAATGAATTATCATACATCTAGATTTTATAGTATTTAAAAACATATTTTCATTTGAGCCTATTAATATTATTGTACTGTATTCAGGAGGCTCTTCTAAAGTTTTTAACAAACAATTTTGTGCTTCTGTTGTCATTCTATCTGCATCATTTATTATATAAACTTTTTTATTAGATATTATTGGTTTTTCTTGAATTTTTCTTTGTATATATCTTATTTGTTCTATTTTTACACTATTTCCATCAGGTTCAATATATAGGAAATCTGGATTATTGTTTGAGTCAAATTCTATACATGATTTGCAAGTATTACAATATTTATTTTCATTAATACATAATAACATTTTTGCAAATTCTTTTGCTATTTCTTTTTTCCCAATTCCTTCAATTCCTACAAATAAATAACTATGCGATGTTTTTTTATCTTTTACCGATTTATATAGCATTTCTTTTATTTTATCATTACCAATAATTTTATCAAACATTTTTACTCCTTATCTACTTTTCCGAAAACATTAAGTGGCCATATTCTTATTGCAACTTTACTTTCTATTTTTTCTAATGGAATACATCCAAAAGCTCTACAATCTGTACTATGATTTCTATTATCTCCCATAGCAAAAACACAATTTTCTGGGACTACGAAATCTGTAAATCCTGCTCCTATTACATCTGTTATAATTCCATCTTGCAAGTATTTTTCTTCAAGTTCTTTATCATTTATATAGACTTTTCCATCTTTTATTTGAACATGTTCTCCTGGAAGTGCTATAACTCTTTTTATATAACTTTCTTTTCCTATTTCTAAAACATATTTAGTAAATTTTCCAAATATATTTGTTGGTTCATTTTCATATTTTGCTATTGGATTGCTTTGATCTATTTCAGATTCTGCATACATCTTTTTACTTGGTGCCTCAAAAGTGATTATATCTCCCCTTTCAGGCAAAGTTTTTGTTGTTCTTCCCCAACGATTTAACCATAATCTTTGGTCTTGTACTAATGTAGGATACATTGATACTTGTTTTACTATTGTTGGAGTTCCTATAAAATATCTAAATAATAATGCTAATACTATGGCAATTATTATACAATACACCCACTCCAATGCTTCTTTTATCTTTGGACTCAAATTAATCTCTCCTTTACATATTTTTAACTATTTTATTATACATTATAAGCTCAGTTTTTTCAACTAAAATCAAACATTTTTTATGGTCAAATTTAATCATATTTTAGATTGATAAATACTTTAATATTGTAATTTCATAATTTGAAATGATTTCGGGGGTGGTGATTTCGGTGATTTTTGGGTCGGAGACAAAAATCATGGTAAATTTTCAAATAATTATTTTTATTTATTCGAAAATTATAAAAACATGATTTTTGTCTCCGACCCAAAAATCACCGAAATCACCACCCCCGAAATCATTTGGCTCTAACCCAGAAATCACAACCACAAATTATGACTTTGTTGGAATTCTTATTACTACCTCTGTACCTTGTCCCACAACACTTTTTATATCTATACTCCCACCATTTTTATCTAAAATTTCTTTTGCTATTGATAAACCTAGTCCAGTTCCTCCCATTTCTCTTGTACGAGCTTTGTCTACTCTATAAAATCTTTCAAAAATTCTACTTAAATCTTTTTCTGGGATTCCTATTCCATTATCAAATATTTTTATATATGCATCATTATATACAAATCCTACATATATCTTTATTTCTCCATTTTCTGGTGTGTATTTTATACTATTTGATAAAATATTCAAAACAACTCTTTCTATATCATCTTTGTCTGCATATACAGGTGGTACATCTGCTGTTACAAAACAATTTACTATGTGATTTTTCTTTTTTATTTCTATTCCTAATTTGTCTTGGCATCTTTTTACTAATTCACCTAAGTCAAATTGTTCTTTTTTGGTTTTCTTTTTATTACTATCATATCTTGATAAAGTCAAAAGGTCTGTAACCAATCTTGCCATTCTTCTTGCTTCTGATGCTATTACAGTTAAAAATTTATCTCTTGTTTCTTTATCATAATCTGCTTCTAATAATGTGTCTGCATATCCCATTATTGAGGTTATTGGTGTTTTTAATTCATGTGATACATCTGCCACAAATTCTTTTTGCATATTATCTAGTTTTACATGTTCTGTAATATCTTGAATTACTGCTATTACTCCATTTGGTCTATCTTCTTCATTTTTAAATGGTGCAAAAAACACATTTACAAACTTGTCCTCTACTTGTATTCTTTGTTCTGTTGAGGTCCAATTTTCCAAGTATATAATTTTTTCCATATTTATTCCTAAATTGAATTTTTTAAATATATCTTCAAATGTAATGTCTTCTGGTCTTATACTTAAAAATTTCTTTGCTGCTGGATTTATTAAAATTATTTCGCCTTCCATATTGAAAGCAATTATTCCATCTGTCATATGTAAAAGTATTGTTTCTATTTGATTTTTTTGTGTTGATACTTCACTTAGTTTTTCTTTTAACTCAACTGTCATCATATCAATCACATCTTCAATATTTCCTACCTCATTATTTTTCTTTTCTTTTATTACTTTTATTTTTCCTTTATTTTTTTGTTCATCTTCTGCTATTTTTTCTGCACTTTTTATTAATTTATTTATTGGATATATTACAAATTTTGATAAAAATAATGAAATTACTATCGCACATATTATAAAAGCTAAACTTGTTATTATTAAAATTATTACATTATTTTGTTGTGTTCCCTGCAAATAGTTTGTAACTTGTTCTAAATTTTGTATTTCGCCACTTTCTATTTGTGTATTTAATACATTTATTGAATTTATATATGCAATTCCTATTCCACTTATTAATATTATTCCTATTAGGAAAAACACTAATATTATTTTAAATTGTATTGTTTTTAACATTTCTTTCCTTCCTATTTTTAAATTTTTAGTTATATGATAATGGTTTCTATTGTAGAGTAGCTGGAACTGGATGATAATAATGACTTTTTTGAATTTTGGACGTTCGATTGGAATGAAGATTAGAATTGGTTAGGCTTTCGAATGAGGAATGCTCACGGTACCTGAAGTATGAAGGAGTCTGAGTGAGAGAGGCTCATGAAAAAGCCTTACCAATTCTTTCTGAATGAAATGAGTAGTCAAAAATTCAAAAAAGTCATTATTATCATCCAGTTCCAGCGACCAATTAAAAAACAACTATCCAGTAACATTTTTTATTTTTTATTCTCTATTGTTTTTATAATTTCATTATATATTTTTTCTTCCACATTAGTAGTTGAAATTTTCAATGCATTTTTTGACATTTGTTCACATTTGTTTTTGTTTAATACAATTTCTTCTATTTCTTTATTTAATATTTCACCTTTCATTTCATTATCTAATATTATTTTAGCGGCATCAATTTTTTCTAAAACTTTTGCATTGTATAGTTGATGATTATGACTTACATTTGGAAGAGGTACTAATATAGATGGCTTTCCTAAATTTGAAATTTCTGTTATGGTCATTGCTCCGCTTCTTGCTACTATTACATCTACCACATTCATAATTTCTTCCATATTATATATATATGGTACTACTTTTATATCTTTTATAGCATTTATATTAATATTGTTATCACCTAAATTTTCTTTTATTATATCATATTGTTTAGGTCCTGTTGCCCATATCATTTGATAGTCTTTATTCTTTTTATTTTTTATTATATCTTCAATAGCTTCATTTATTCTTTTGGCTCCTTGACTCCCACCAAATACTAATACAATTGGCTTATTTTCATTTAATCCTATATCAGTTATAATTTTTCTTTTTTCTTCTTTACTATAATTTTTCTTTTTTATTTTTACAGGTGTTCCTGTATATACAACATTTTTAGCTTTTTTTATTCTGTCTATTGCGTCCTCAAAAGATACTAAAATTGTATCTGCTTTTTTAGATAACATTTTTACTGCTTTTCCCGGAAATGCATTACTTTCATGTAGTAATGTTGGAATTTTCAAACTATGTGCAGAAGCAATTGTTGCTCCACATATATATCCACCTGTTCCTATTACAATATCTGGTTTAAATTCTTTTATAATTTTCTTTGCTTCTCCATATCCTTTAAATGTTTTATACATTTTTTTAATATTTTCTATTGATATCTTTTTACTTAGTCCATATGCATCAATAGTTTTTAATTCGTATCCTGCTCTTGGTACTAAATCATTTTCTAGTCCACGAGTAGTTCCTATAAAAATAATTTTAGAATCTTTTTGTTCTTCTTTTATTTTATTAGCAATAGCTAATCCCGGATTAATATGTCCAGCTGTTCCTGCTGCTGCTATAATTACTTTCATTTTTTCAATCTTTCCTTTCTTTTTTGTAATAATAAGTTAATTAATATATAAATTTATAAATTACATTTAATTATATTTTATAATATATAAACATCAATTTTTATTTTCTTATAATATCAAAGAAGAATTAACGAATACTTTAATTCCAATTTCAAAATTCATAAGTATTCATTAATCCCTCCTATTTTATCATCTATTATATTTATTTTCAAATTTTTAGAAAATTAACAAAATTATATAAATAACTATTGTATGTATTTTAATTGTCACTTTTTCTTATTATATAGAAAATAATCCCTTTACTCTCTTTTTGCTCCTGCTTTTGAAATGTTTAATAGAACTCCCATTTCACAGAGCAATATAAACAATGCTGAACCACCATAGCTAAAAAATGGCAACGGCATTCCTGTTGCTGGCATTGATGATGTAACAACTGCTATGTTTATTATAACTTGTATTGCAACTTGTGCTGTTATTCCTATTGCAACTAAACTCCCAAACATATCTGGGGCTTTCATTGCTATTAATACACCTCTCCAAATAAATACTGCAAATAGTATTAATACTGCTGCACAACCTATAAATCCTAGTTCTTCTGCTAATATTGAAAAAATAAAGTCATTATGTGGCTCTGGAATATATAGATATTTTTGTTTACTTTCACCAAGTCCAGCTCCAAATAATCCTCCTGAACCAATAGCATACAAACTTTGAATAACTTGCCAGCCATCTCCCCTCATATCTTTCCATGGGTCTAAAAATGTTGTTACTCTTTGTAATCTATATGGTGCTTTAACTATCAATAATGTTAGTACTGGAATACCAGCTACTACTCCTGTTGCTAAGAAATGCCAAAATTTACAACCAGCTACTATCATCATGATTGAAATAATTCCTATTATTACAATAGATGCACTAAGATGTGGCTCTGCTATTAATAATCCTATTATTGGCAAAACTAATGCTAAATGAAACCAAAATCCTTTGCCGTATTTTTCTAATCTATCTCTATTTTTAGTTAACATTGCTGCATAAAATATTATCATTAAAAATTTTACAATTTCAGATGGTTGTACTGATAATGCGTCTGTACCTATATATATCCACCTAGTTGCACCATTTACATTTTTTCCTATTGCCAAAACTGCAATTAGTAATAATATAGATATGGCATATGCTAATATATAATATTTTTTATAAAATCTATAATCAATTTTAGAAATAAATAGCATAGCTCCTAACCCTGCAACAGCAAATATCGCTTGTTTAATGAAAAATGAATAACTATTTCCATCTGATAATGCTGATGGAGAACTTGCTGATAAAACCATTACTAAGCCTAATGACAGTAATAATAATATTACTACTACCAAAGTAAAATCCACGGGATTATTCAAAAAACTTGAAAATTTATTTGTTTTCTTTTTGGTCATATGAACCTCCCTTTTTTAAGTCTTTTGTGAGTTATATTACTTGTAATCCTATTATACATAATAAAAGTGTTACTGTGCTAAATATTATTACAACTTTATTTTCTTTCCAGCCTGATAATTCAAAATGATGATGTAGTGGTGCCATTTTGAATAATCTTTTACCTGTTTTCTTATAATATACTACTTGCAATATTACAGATAAAGTTTCTAATACTGGTACTAATGCTATTATTAATAATATTAATGGCATTTTCATATATAGTGCTAAGGCTGATATAACTCCTCCTAGTAATAAAGAACCTGTATCTCCCATAAATACTTTTGCGGGATGAAGATTAAATACTAAAAATCCTAATATTGCTCCTATTATTATACTTCCAAATATTGATACCTCTGGTAATCCTACTGAAATTCCAATTATAACTAAAGTTGTTACAATTATTGCTGAAACGCTAGATGATAATCCATCTATTCCATCTGTTAAATTAATTGCATTTGTTGTTGCAAGTATTACTATTATTGCAAATGGTATGTATAAAATAAGTGGTATCTCTATATATGTTTTAGCAAATGGTATATAGGTTTCCGTTCCTAAATGTGCTCCTTGTATTAAATATATTACAAAGGCAACTGATATTATTAGTAATCCTAACATTTTATATTTTGGTTTTAAACCATCTGTATTTTTTAAAACTAACTTTTTAAAATCATCAATAAATCCAATAACTCCAAATCCTAATGTTAAAATTAACATTGGCAATATTTTATTTGCTATATCAATTCTTCCTGTTACTGAAAAAAATACATATGTACCTGTTACTGATAATATCATTGTTATCATCATTATAATTCCACCCATTGTTGGTGTTCCTTGTTTTTTTAAATGCGATTTTGGACCATCATCTCTTTCAATTTGCCCTACTTTCATTTTTTTTAATATTGGTATTATTATTAATCCTAAAATTATTGCTATTACAAACGATATAATTAATATCTCTGTTTCAAAATTCACCTTAATCCAACCTTTCTTTATGTCTTATGTATTTTATTTATTTTTTTCGTTTGATTTTTGTATCTTTTCAATTATTTCTTTTATTATTTCTCTTTCATCAAAATGTTTCTTTTCATTATTAATTTCTTGATATGTTTCATGTCCTTTTCCAGCTAATATTATTATATCTCTTTTATTTGCCATTTTTATAGCTTTTTCTATTGCTTCTGTTCTGTCTACTATAACTTCATATTTTCCTTTTGTTTTTGATATTCCTTCTTCTATTGCTTTTATAATATCTTCTGGTTTTTCTGTTCTTGGATTGTCTGATGTAATTATTGTATAATCTGCTACTTTTCCTGAAATTTCTCCCATTATTGGTCTTTTGCTTGAATCTCTATCTCCACCACATCCAAATACTGATATTACTCTTCCTCTTGTATAACTTTTTGTTGCATATAAAATATTTTGTAAACTTTCTGGTGAATGTGCATAGTCTATCATTATTGGTAATTCTAATTTATTATCTACCATTTCTGACCTTCCTGGTACTCTAACGTCCAATAATGCTTGTTTAACTATTTCAGGGTCAACGCCAAATTTTTGTGCAACACAAATTGCTGCTAATGAATTATATACACTAAATCTTCCAGGTATTCCTGTTTTTACTCTTTCATTTCTATCTTTTATTTTTACTTTAAAATCAACATATGAATTAGTTATTGTTATATCCTTAGCAAGTAAATTTGCAAAATTGTCTATTCCATATGTAGTTATATTACTTTCTGGAAATAATCTTGGTATTTTTGCTCCCTGTAAATCATCAGTATTAACAATTCCTGTTTTACACATTTTAAATAATTTTAATTTTGAGTTGAAATAATCTTCCATATCAGGGTGTTCCTTTGGACTTATATGATCTTCTGAAAAATTAGTAAATATTACTATATCAAATTTACATCCTGCTACCCTATCTAATTTTAAACTTTGTGAAGAAACCTCCATTACAACTGTTTCTACACCTTCTTCTACCATTTGTGCAAATAGTTGTTGTAATTCCAAGCTTTCTGGTGTTGTTCTGTCACTATCTTTTATTTTTTTACCATTTATATATGTTGCAATTGTTCCTATTAATCCTACTTTTTGCCCTGCCTTTTCTAATATCTCTTTTATCATGTATGTTGTTGTTGTCTTTCCTTTTGTACCTGTTACTCCTATTAACTTGAATTTTGTTGATGGATTGTTATAAAAATTACTTGAAGTTATTGCTAATCCTTCTCTTGTACTCTTTGCCATAATAATTATTGTATCTTCTTTAAATTTTATACTCTTTAAGTCACATCCTTCTTCTACCATTACAGCTGTTGCTCCATTTTTTATAGCTTCTTCTATAAAGCTATGTCCATCTACCGTAAATCCTTTTATAGCTACAAATAAATATCCTTCTTTTACCTCATTTGAACTTTTTGCTATTCCATTTATTTCTGTATCTAAATTTCCTTTTACTTTTAGATTTTCTAATCCTACTAATATTTTTCTTAATTCCATTTTTTTCAATCCTTTCGGTTTCTAATATTCATAAAAAGCAAATTTTTGCTTTTTATCGTTTACATTATATAACTATTTTATTTATTTGTATAGGGTTTTTTTGAGTTTTTAAAGAGTTTTTTTGATAGTCGCTCTCTTACATCTTATATTTTATTTCTTCGTTACTTTCAACGTATTAAACAATTCACTTTTTAATACTCAATATAGATATTATTTCCTTTGTTTACAATAATTCCTGCCTTAGGTGTCTGATTTTTTATTATAGTATTTTCTTTATCTATATTTTCTTCATTATTTTTTATAGAAATTTCTAATCCACTTTCTTTCAATATTTTTTCTGCTTCTTTAATTGTTTTTCCTAAAATATCAGGTGTCTGTACTTGTTCTATTTTCTCAATTTCATCTTCATTTCCTTGACTTACTTCTAAATATGGTAATATTTCACTAAATATTTGACCTCCTACTGGTGCTGCAACACCACCTCCTTGGTGTCCCCCTTCTCCTGTTGGATTATATAAAGTAACTAAAACAACTGCCTGAGGATTATCTATTGGAGCTACTCCACAAAATGATGTTACATATTTATTAGTATTTACTCCATCTTCTGAGGTTCCTGTTTTTCCTCCGATTCTATATCCTGCAACTTTTGCATTTTTACCTGTTCCTTCTGATACTACACTTTCCATCATACTAAGTACTTTTTCTGAGGTATCTTCTGATATTACTCTATCTGTTTTTTCTACCGGAATATCTCTTATCTTTTTAGTTTCACTATCTATAATTTGTTTTACAACTCTTGGTTTTATCTTCATTCCTCCATTTGAAATTGATGATATTGCTGTTGCTAATTGAATTGGAGTTATTTCAAATCTTTGCCCGAAACTTATTGTTGCAAGTTCTACTGGTCCAACTTTATTTTCTGCTAAGAATATACTTGTTGCTTCTCCTGGTAAATCTATTTTAGTTGGATTTAATAAATTAAACTTTCTTAAATATTCATAATATTTCTGAACTCCTATTTTTTGTCCTAAACCTATAAATACAGGATTGCATGAGTTCATTAAAGCTTTTCTTAGGCTTTCCGGTCCATGTGGTCTATAATATCTCCAACATTTTATTCTTACTCCCGCTATCTCAATTCCTCCATTGCAGTTAAACTCTCCCTCTTTATCTGTTTGAGTTATTCCTTCCTCTAATGCTGCTGATGAGGTTATTAATTTGAACACCGAACCCGGTTCATATGTATCAGCAATAGCTCTATTTCTCCATACTGCTTGTAAATTCTTTGTTTTTTCTCCTTGTTCCATTGTTTCCCATACATCTTTTAATTCATCAGTATATGCTTCATATGGTTCATTAAGATTATAATTTGGATATGTTGCCATTGCCAATATATCCCCATTTTGAGGATTCATGACAACTATATTTCCACCATCTGTACACTTATTGTCTATACAAGCTTCTTTTAAATATTTCTCAACAATAGATTGAATTGTTAAATCTATTGTTAACACTAAATCATTACCATCAATAGCAGAAACATATTTTTCTCCTTCTGTTCCTATTTCTCCTCCTTTTGCATCTGTATGTTTTTGTATTGCTCCTTTTTTCCCTTGTAATTCTTTATCGTATTTTGCTTCTATTCCATCTAAGCCTTGATTATCACTGCCACAAAAACCTATTACTTGCGACGCTAAATTGTTATATGGATAGTATCTCTTTGTATCTTCATCAATATTTATTCCTGTTGTTATATTGTTTTCTCCCATCCATTTTCTTAATTCATCTGTTTTTTCTTTATCAACTTTTTTAGCTATTGTTTCTATTGAACTTCGTTTTTTTACTTTCTTCAAAGTTTTTTCATAATCAATTTCAAATATTTCTGATAGTTTTTTTGCAACCTTTTCTTTACTTTCACTGCTTATATTTCCAGGATTTACTGTTACAGTTTCTACTGAACTACTTACAGCTAATTTATATTTGCCTGTTGAGTCATAAATGGTTCCTCTTTTAGGATTTATGTTTCGATCCATTGTCTGCTGTTCATAGGCCATTTGAGATAATTTTTCTCCTTGTACTAATTGTATTATTGCAAGTCTTATTATTAAAATAGCTATTATTATAAACGCTATAAATAAAATTGTTCTCATTTTTTTCTTATTAGAAAGTTTTGTTTCAAACATAAAAACACCTCTAATAATCTTTATTAAAAGTGTTTTTAATTTATGACTTTCTACTTTTTCTTTTACCTCTTTTTTATATTATATAATTTAATAATATTTTCTATTGGAATTTATAGTTGCTCTTTTTATTTGACAATTCTACTTTAAGTCTTAAATTTATTCATAAAATTGATATTATTGTTTACACTTACTAGCGCAAGTAATATTGTTAGTTTTATTTTTGCATTTTATCATATTAATAGTTCATTTTCATCAATCAAAGTTGTTGTTATACTTTTACTATAAATAAATTTAGGGGGAATTTTATGGATAGCACTGAAAGATATTTAAGAAAAAATATTGGTAAAAAGATAAAATTGGCAAGAGCCAAAACTAACTTTACACAAGAAAAATTAGCAGAAAAACTTTCTTTGTCAACAAGATATATTAGTCAATTAGAAAGAGGCATTGCATTTGGAAGCGCAACAACTATTGTTAATCTTTGTAAAGCTTTAAATATTAGTTCAGATTTTTTATTTGATGATTTAATTGGCGTAGACGATTCTTGTTTTGATAATTTTGTTGATGATAGATTTTTGGAATCATATATGAAATTAAATGATTATAATAAAAGTATAATATCTACACTTGCTAATCAATTAGTAAAACTTCAAAATGATAATAGAAAAAGTAACAAAGCTATATAAGAAAACTACCTTTGACCTTTTAAAGTTCACTTTTATCTGTTAATTTTATATATGCTCGAAATTCTATGCAATAATAAAAAGAAATAAAATATAATGCTTCACATTAAAATCTACATTTAATATGTTAAAAGATAATTGGTAACAAAAACATTTAAAATGCATATTATGTAAAAAGATATAATGGGAGGTATTATTTTTATGGCCAAAATATTAGTTTTTAATAATGATAGAGATAGAATGGAAACATATTACAGAGGCGAAGCAGAACCTATGCCATACAATACAAATGGAACATTAAGAGTGCGCGAATTTAGAGGGTCTAGTAAAAGTAATATTCTATGGACAACAAAAAGAACGATGCAAAGTTGGAATAGTCAAAGATATATATTTGGAGGTCCAATACCAGTGGGATTTGCATTTAAAAGACCTTATGAAGGTGGTCATGGTAATCAGAGTCAACATTATGCAGGTGTAGCATTTGATGTAGGTCAAACTTTAAGCAGTAGTAGAAGGAGAGTTCTTTGGAACAGTGCGAACAATTCAGGCGTGTGGACTTTTGTAGAGCCAATAAGCTTGACTCCTACTTGGGTGCATTTTGATAAAAGATTTGGAGCGTCAGCTTGTAGTACAGGAGGATTTCCTCAATTAAAAAGAGGTAGTGTAAGTAATTATGTTTTAATAGCACAAGATGACTTAAATACCTTAGGATATAGCACAAATGGATTAGATGGAATATTTGGTCCTGCAACACAAAATGCAGTAAAAGCATATCAAAGAAATAAAGGATTAGCTATTGATGGAATAGTTGGATGTAATACTTGGAGAGCTTTACAAGAAGATGTTGTAGGAACAGGAGCTACTAATACAACTATTAATTAAAATAGAGACTAACTTTTAATTATATTTATACATTAAAAGTTAGTCTCATTTGCATATTTTTAGCATAACGGTATTAATACCTACATTATAACCTCAACATTAAAAATCCTATTATTCCCATCTAATCTAATTCCATTTACCACTTCATTACCATTCAAAAATACTTTTTCCACACCAGTATTTTTTTGATTAGGATTTTTTATTTTAATATTATAAATGCTTTTTCCCCATTTATATCTTATCAAATATTCTTTCCAATCCTTTGGAATACATGGTTCAAATTTCATTATTCCATTTTCAATTTTTAGTCCTAATATATATTCTATTCCTGCGTCATAATACCAACTTGCTGAGCCTGTATATAATGTCCAACCACCTCTTCCTGCTAAATTACTTGCTCCATAAATATCTGCTGGCATTGAGTATGGTTCTACTTTGTATTTGTTACATGCATCTTTTGTTCTTGAATGTTCTATTGGATTTATCATTCTATATAATTCTAGTGCTTTATCTCCAAATCCTAACATTGTTTGAGCAATAATTACCCAACAGGCTGCATGTGTATATTGTCCACCATTTTCTCTTACTCCCGGTAAATATGCCTTTATATATCCCGGCTCTAATTTTCCTTTTTCAAACGGTGGGTCTAACAACTTGATTATTCCATTTTCTTTATCTATTAAATGATTTTCTAAACTTTCCATTGATATATATTTTTTATCATTATCACCTGCATTTGATATTATACTCCAACTTTGTGCTATACTATCAATTCTACATTCTTCATTTTCCATGCTTCCTAAAACACTGCCATCATCCATAAAGGCTCTTTTAAACCATCGTCCATCCCAGCCTTTTGTATTTAAAGCTCTTTTTAGGTCAAGTTTTATTTTTTCAAATTTTTCAATTATATTTGCATCTTCTTTTCCTTCTTCTACTCTTCTTTTACAAATTTCTATAAATCCATCTAATATTTTATATAAGAAAAATCCTAACCAAACACTTTCACCTTTTCCTTTATTTCCAACTGTACTAAGTCCATCATTCCAATCCCCTGTTCCTATTTTTGGTAATCCATTTTCTCCAAAATTAAAACTTTTTTCTATTGCTCTTATACAATGTTTATATATACTTTCTTTTTCTTCACTTTCTAAATATTTATCATATCTTTCTTCTTCCTCTTCTTTTAATATTTCTCCAATAACATATGGTGTTTCCTCTTCTAGTAAACTATAATCTCCTGTAAATTTAATATATTCTAATACTAAATATGGAAGCCATAATAAATCATCTGAAAATCTTGTTCTTATTCCTCTTCCGAGTTTCTTCATGCCACCAATGTTCTACATCTCCTTCTATAAATTGATGTTTACTGTGCTTAATTATTTGATTTTTTAGTTTAGATATATCTAAATATTTTAGTCCCATCGCATCTTGAAGTTGGTCTCTGTAACCATAAGCCCCTCCTGATTGATAATATCCACTTCTTCCTATTAGCCTACTTTGAATTATTTGATAAGCTAACCATCCATTTAATAATATATTCGTAGATTCTAATGGTGTATAAACTTGTAATGTTCCTAAATATTCCTTCCAATAGTTTTTTACTATATTTAACTCTTGCTTACAATTCGAAATTTTGCTATATTTATATGCTATATTTTTGCAGTCTATCAAATTATCTTCTGCTCCTAATATTAATGATATTTCTTTATTAGCATAACTTTCAAGTTCTATTTCTAACTCTATTGCTATACAAGAATTTCTTCCTATTGAGTTTTCATTATTTAAATTTACCTTTTGAAGTGCTTCTGGATTTTGCAGAGTATTTTTTCCTATAAAGAATTTTTTATCTCCTGTATAGCTGACTATTTTTTCACTTGATGAAACATATACTTTTGTTCCTACTATTTCGTTTGTATATAAATTTCTTGCTGTTATTATATTATTATTTCTATCAAATCTTATATTTATATTACTGTTAGTTTTTATTTCATCTTCACCTATTACTGGTTTTATATAATAGTATATTTTAAATTTTTTTCTATTTGGTGTTGCATTTTTTAAATTTAATATTCCTATTTTACAACCATCTTCTTTTGGAACAAATATTTCTAACTCTTGTTCTACTCCTGAACTTTTATGAATATATTTGCAATATCCAAAACCATATATAATATTATAATTATTATTGTCAGGCATTGGATTTAATCCCAACGACCAGGTCTTTTTTGTTTCATCATCTTTTATATAAATTATTTCAGATGGAATATCATAACTTGGATTATTTGACCAACTTGTTATTCTGTTTAATCTGCTATTTTTATACCAACTATATCCTCCCATATTTTCTGTAACTATTGTTCCAAATTTTTCATTTGCCATTATATGTGCCCATACTGTTGGTAACCTTCTTTGTTTATCTATTTTTATTAGATATTCTTTTCCATCTTCTGAAAATGCACCATATTCATTATAATATTTTAAGTTTTCTTTATTAGCCAATATATCTATGTCATCAGTTTCATTTTCTTCTAACACAATATTATTTGTTGGTGGTTCTTTTCCTATTTCTTTATATTTTTCTATATATTCTTCTTCAATTTCTTTTAAGTTATTTTCCAGTCCACCTTTACTACTATCTATTATTATGCTTGATATAAATTCTAATAATTCTATATCTTTTTCTTCCATTTCTTCTTTATTTACTACAAATATTCCACCTTTAATATTTTTTAAATATCCCATCTGACTGTTTAATATTGATGTTTCTATTTCTTCTCTTACATAGTTTTCATAACTATATTTTTCTTCATCTAATATTACTATTTCTACTTTGATATTTTTAGTTCTAAAAAATTCATAAGCTTTTAATATTTCTTTTATACAATATATATCATTTATATTTTGAATTTTTACTAATATTATTGGATTATCTCCTGATATTCCATATTTCCATAAATCACTTTGACTATATTCTCTTTTATTAAATTTTTCTTTATTTACACTTTTAGTTGAATCATCAAAAATTATATATGATAACATTTTTTGATAAATTGATATATCTTTTCCTTTTACTCTTAAATATCTACTTTCTGCTTCTATTCTGGCTTTTGATAATTCAAATACATTTTTTATATTTTCTTGTGCTTCATATTTCTTTAAATTTTCTAAGGTTTTTTCTTTTTCTTCTTCTACTGAAATTATCAAGTTTAAATTTATTTTCTCTTGTGGTTTTACTTTTACTGTTCTTTTTAATGCAACTATTGGTTCTGTTACATTTCCCACCTTTCTAGAAAATGGCACAGAGTTTTTTACCATCAAAGGTATTCCTAAATTTCCTCTTCCAATAAATTTTTCTTCTTCTAGTTCGTATTCCATTTCTCCTATTATATTATCACTATTTGTATTTAAAGTTGTTGCCATATATATTTCTTGGCAGTTGCTTTCTCTTTTCTTTCTTTTTATAACTATGCTTTTTGTTTCTTCGTCATATTCATACATTAAAAATAAATTATTAAATACTGGATGTGCATAGTCTTGTTCTTTCTTTGATAATACAGGTTCAAAATATCCTGTTATTTCTAAAATCTCTTCGTCATTTCCTACATTTTCTATATTTATATTTCTAATTTCTACTGGTTCATTTGAGGCAATTGTTGTATTTATTTTTGCTTTTATATTTCCATTTCCTATTTCTTGCGTTATTTTATCTGGCATAAAACTAATTTGATATTTATTTTCTTTATTTCCATTTTGTAGATAACTTGTACTTATTATATTTTTTGTTTTTATATTCTTTATATTAATTATTACTCCTTGTAAGTAATCTTCTGTCTTTTTAAATCTATTTATATAAATATCTTTAAATTTACTTACTCCTCTTCCTTTTTGGTCTATTGCTATTGTATAATTTTCATTTGATATTACATTTCCTCTAACAAGTCTTTCATCAATTTTATTATAGGTTTCTTGAATATAATTTTCATAATCTTTATATTTTAATTTTTCTACTTTTTCTTTATCTTCTTTGGTTATTATAGCTTTTTCTGGCATTCTTTCTTGAAGCAATATTGCAGTAGCTTCTATCTCTGGATTTTTCATAAATAATTTTTGTAAGATGTTATCATTAAATAAATTATTTATTGATAATAAAATCAATCCTTGATGATGTGCCATATATGTTTTTACAATACTTGCTTTTTTTCCATATTCTACTCTTTCTGGTGTAAAATCTATTGATTCATAAAATCCATATTTATCATACATTCCATAGTTTTCTAATATTTTTAAGTTTTCTACAACCTCTTTTGGTCTATCGCATATAGCTAATATTCCTCCATATGAAGATACTACCATTTCATCTGCTAGTCCTCTTTTTAAACCTAACCATGGTATCCCAAATGCCTTGTATTGATAATTAGAATGTAAATCTTTTAAATTAAAAGCTGCTTCTGATATTCCCCACGGCAAATTTAATTGTTTTGCATAATTCATTTGACTATTTATCATAAATTTACATGATTCATCTAACAGGCTTCCTTTATATTTAGGCATATTTATATTTGGCATTAAATATTCAAATGCTGTTCCTGACCAAGAAACTAATCCTTTATATTTATCAATTATTGTTAATGTCCTACTTAAATGATTCCAATGTTTTGATGGTATATCTTTTTTAGCTATTGCCACAAAACTTGCTTGTCTAGCTTCTGATGCTAATAAGTCATAGTATGAGTCTGTTAATTTATTTTCTTCTATATTATATCCTATTGAAAAAATTTGATGTTCATAACTATATAAATATGAAAAATCTGTATTTTCTATTATTCTGTTAATTATATTTAAAATTCCTTCTATTTGATTTTTTATTTTATATTCTTTTTCTTCTATTATTTTTTTTACTGAGTTTTCTTCTATTTGATTTTTAACTTGATATTCTTTTTTTTCTGTTATTTCTTTACTTAAAATCTCTTCTAAAAATGCTTTTTCTACATATAAATATCCCACAAAATTCCCACTATCTACTGTTGAAACATATCTCGGAATTAGTGGCTGTTTAGTTTTTATATTATACCAGTTATATAAATGTCCATTCCATTTTTGTAAACTATCAACTGATGTCATTATATTTTGCAATAAATCTATTGTTTCTTTTTGGTTAATATATTTCAAGTTAAATGCTGAAATTACTGCTAAAATTGATAATCCAATATTCGTAGAAGATGTCCTGTCTACTATTTTATTTTTTCTTCCAACTTGATAATTATCTGGTATTAAATAATTATTATCTTCTGTTAAATATGTTTTAAAAAATAGCCAAGTTTTTTCTCCTATTTCTAAAACATATTCTTTTTCTTTTTTGGTTAATTTTTCTAAAATTTTTGTTTCTTTTATTTCTTTGCTTATATAACACATTATATATGGTGCTATTAGCCATAAAAATCCTAACATAATTCCTATTGTATTATTTCTAATTATTGAAAATCCTATCGCTATTATTCCTATTACAACATTAATCCACATTTGTTTATAATATGAAAAGCAATCGTCTTTTGCTTGTTTTTCTGCCTCTTCTGAGGTTAGCCATTCTAATAAATTTTTATGACTAACGGTTAGTCTATATATTGTTTTTATAATAGATTTTAATGATATATATGCTTTATATGGTAAACAAGAAATTGTAACTATGCTTCTTAAAATAATTCCTTTATATCCTGTAATTTTAGGTTCAAATGTTTTTTGCTTTTGTTCTCCTTCTTTTTTCATAATTAATCTATTTAATATTTCTAATAAATATGGAAATATACCTATTAATATCATAATTGTAATTATTGGATAAATGTCTGTCTTATATATTACTGCGATTATTGTAGATATAAAACAAGCAACTAATATTGAAATGTCTAATAAACTCCTTCTTAGATTGTCAAAAATTTTATACCTAGATAAAAAATTTAATGGATTTTTTATTATTTTATTTTCTTTGTTACTTACATTTGATGTAATCCATTTTATAATTTGCCAGTCACCTCTAATCCACCTAGATAATCTGTTCATAAAACTATTATATTTAGTTGGATATCCGTCCATTAATAATATATCTGTTGCTAAGCCACATCTTAAATAACTGCCTTCTAATAAGTCATGGCTTAGTACTGTATTTTCTGGTATTGCATTTTTTAAAACTCTCGAAAATATTTGTAAATCATATATTCCTTTTCCTGTAAAAATCCCTTCATTAAAATTATCTTGATATAAATCAGATATTGCATTTGTATATGAATCTATTCCTCCATCTCCTGCAAATAACTTTGTAAAAATAGTTTTATAACTTATATCTAAATTGATACCTATTCTTGGTTGAATAAGTGCATGACCTTCTGTTACTATATTCTTTTTCTCATCAATTATTGGTTTATTTAAAATGTGTGCCATAGCACCCACTAATTCAAATGCTGAATTTAGTATTAAATCAGTATCTGCATCTAAGGTTATGATATATTTTATTTTTGGTAGTATGTCTTTATTATTTTCTATTGTATTTGCCTTAAATTTATTTGCTTCATTTCCTAAAATGTACTCATTAAACTGTGTTATCATTCCTCTTTTTCTTTCCCAACCTAAATATTTTCCTTCTTTCTCATTCCATTCTCTTTTTCTATATATGAAATTAAAAATAGGAAAATCATCTTCCTTTGAGTACTTTTTATTTAATCTTTTACATTGTTCTATTCCTTCTTTTATTATTTCTTCATCAAAGTCTTTATCTTGTGTATCTTCTTCTGTACAGTCACCAAGTAATGTAAAATATATATTTTCTGATTTATTTGCTATATAATATACTTCAAGTTTTTTTGATAGTTCCTTTACTTTTTCTTTTGATTTCAAAATAGTTGGAATTATGACCATACAAGAATTTTCAATATCTATTCCTTTTGAAAAGTCTATTTTAGGTATCATTTTTGGTTTTACCATTTTATTTAATATATATTGTATTATTTGTGTTGCAATTTCTGATGATGGTATTAGGAAGATAAATATTCCTATTATAAAGATAGATAACTTTTGTATATTTATATTTAATATTGCACTTATACTTATAGAGATAAGTAATGTTAATATTATATTTGCCGTTACAAAAAGTTTCGCTCTCAGTTTTTTACTAAATTTTTTCTTTTTGAAATTTAATTTCTCATATATCTCATTTATTCCTTCATCTATTAAATAATATCCTATATGACACTGTTTTGAACCTTCTTTTTTGTTCTTAGCTATTTCAAGAATTTTTTTAGCTATATAAATTTCTGAAATTTTAGTCTTTTTAGAAATTTCTTTTATTTTATTTCTATAACATTCTTTAGTATTATTGTCCATTTTACTATATACATCAGCTGGGTCTTGTTTTAATATTTCTTCTACACCATTTATTTGTTCAAATATCTCTAAGAAATTTATTCTTTGAATATTCCTAATACTTGTTATGCTATTTCCTATTAATACTTTTGTTACTGCAATATCAAAATGCTCTTTTTTAGTTACTTCTTGTATAGTCGTTCCTGTCATTTCTACTGTTTCTTCTAAGGCTTTTAGATAGCTATAACCTTTTTTTCCATATCTTCTTAAAATGAATGACATATACTCTATAAATGGATATTTCATATCTTTTATCACATCTATTTTACTAATTTTATTATTAAAATTAGTAAAGTTTTGTTCAGCTTTTGACTTATTTTCTATTAGTCTTTCAACTATATTTTCTGCTTTGTATTTTTGAATTTGACTATTATATATTTTTTCGCTTATTTCTCTTATATTTTCAATTATTGCAATTTGCAGGAAAACTCCTATATTCCATATTTCTTCCATACTTAATGTTTTTTTAGTTTGATAGCTTTTTAAATAATCTTCTAAATCTCTTTTTTCTATCTTATTATCTGTATATGCTACTATCTCTGAGGCTAATACATATATTCTTGCATAGCCTTTATATTTTCCATTTCCTATTCCTAGAAAATTAACATATTTTTTTAAAGTTAATTCTTTTTGAATTTGCTTTACTGTTTCTTCTATTATATAAAAATTATCTAATAGCCATTCTCCTGCTGGATGAATGCTAATTCCTATTTTTAAATGTTCATTCAATAAATTATATACTAGCTTTATAACCTCATAACTTTCAATTAAATGTGGTATAGGATATGTTTCTTTTTTAGAATTATTTACTAAATTATGATTTGACGCAATTTTTTGTAAATAATTTTCTAATTGTACTTTATTTAATAAAGTTCCATCTATCTTTAATATTTTTTCAACTTTCAAAAAACTTCCACTCCTTGCAAATATGTTTTACACATATTGTTTGCAAGGAGTGGAAGTTTTATGCACTTTTAGTTAAATTATCTACCTTCGTCTTCTCTTGATGCAACTTTTTTGCTTTCATTTTCTTTTATTTTTTCTAAATCTGCTTTTGTTGTTTTATCAAATTTTATTTTACCTTTTTCATTCACTGTAATTTCTGATGTAGCAAATCTTTCTGCGTTTTTTACACTCTTTTTATAAATATCAAATACATCATCTCTATCTATTCGTCGTTTTTCATATTGTGAATTTGTATTTTGAATCTTAGCTATTCCTTCTATATAATCGTCTATTTCAGCTCCATAGTCACCAAATAAACATTCTTCTTCTGAAAAAATTTCTTTTCCTTTTTCTTTTTTAACAGTTATAGTCGAAATCCCATTAGCATCTCTTGGTTTTACTTTTATTTCTTGATACCCGTCAAATTCATTTCCAATTTTAGATTTTATTACTGATAATTCTAAACTTTCTATGTCTTTTCCTAGTTCAAGTATTTCTTCTCTGGATAAATCATCTTTATTTTTCAAAGATTCTCTTACCTCTGTAAATTTTTCTACTTCATAATTATCTAATCCAAATTCTTCTGGTGTTTTTCCAGCTTTTAAAGCTTCTTCTAGTGTTACAGATTTCATATTATTATCATAATATTGTTTTGCACCATATGATCCAAAAGCTACAAGTCCTGCTGCTAACAACGCACTTATTCTCTTTTTCATAATTTTAATTTGCTTTTCTCTTTTAGATAATTTTCTATTTTTACAAGTATATTTCTCTGTCTTATTTACATTCCTTTGGTTTATATTACTTTTTTGATTTCTATTATTTCTTTCTTTGTTTATATCTATTGCATTCAATTTTTTTAATGGTATTTGTTGTATTTGTTTTAAATCTCCATTATTTGATATATCATTTAAAAATTTTTGTCTTTCTGCTTGTGTTCCCATACTAATTACCTCCTTTGTATATAACCTACATTATTATTATACCACTTATTCTTAAAAAATGCAAAATTTTCATTTTTCCCGTTTTTTTGACAACTTATTTTATACTTTTCATATTATATATTAACAACTATTTTGTTGTTAGAAAGGATGATTAATAATGGATTTAGAAAATAATAAACCTTGTTGCCCAATTTTAGATGTTGACGGTGTTATATCAGGAGGTAAACAATTTGATTTAGATATTACTTTACCAGAAGATAATAGAGATGTAATATATGGAGTTGTAAAAAATTGCTTCAAAGAGCCTGTATGTAATGCCGTTGTTAAACTAATAGAAATCGTATATGATTGTGGAAAAAAAGAAAGACGCCCTATCGGCCATACTTTTACAGATAAAGAAGGAGAATTTGTATTCGGACCACTTTGCCCTGGTAAACAATATGCTCTTCAAATTTGGGTAAATGATACTAAAAAAATGAAAATATGTGCCAAATGCCATCATGAAGGTAAATGTTTAAAAGGTTCTAAGCATGATAAATGTGATTGCTATCTAGAAAATGATAATCATTGTTGTAAAGAAGAAATAGAAACAAATTTTGAAGAATGCAAATGCGAAAAGTAAAATTGTTTAAGAGGTAGAATTTTATTTGAGTGAGTGTATCGGAAAGTCTTTATGGACTTTCCGATGTGTTATATTAAAATTTACAATCTTAATCTGACAAGCTCCAAAATTTTGGAGTTATATTATCAAAATGCATAGTTTTATTCTTTTATTATATTATTTAATTATTTCATTTACTTTTTTTCAAAAAGTATTTTTTTATTAATAAAATTATTATAAATATACTAATACATGGAATAATTTAGTATTTTATATTATCAATATATCTTTCCATTAAACTTATCTCAATTCCATAATTTCGAAAGATATATACTCCAAGAATAGAAAAAAGTAAATTAATAATCATATATCCAAAAATAAATATTAATATAAATTTAATTTTAGGTTTTTCTTTCATTAAAGTTGATAGTGCTATTATAGTACCTAAAATAATAGCACTAATTCCTACTTTTAAATTTATATAAGTAATTTCTAGTTTACCACTGAAATTGCTTAAACTTATTAAATCTCCAACTGTCATATTATTAGGAGTATAAATTTCTTCTTGGTGTATTTCACAGTTTTCACTCAAATTCATTTCATTTATATTTTGTTTTAAACTAATGCAATAATAAATATTTAATATCATACTAATTATCATATAAGTTATACAAATACAAATCAAACTTCTAATTATTACTGTTTTCATCACATTTCCCTCCTTTTAATATTTTATGTATATAGCTATTCTTCTTTTAGAAATCTTTTACTTTGTCAAGTTCATACATTTTTATTACTTATTCATTATTTAAAGTTGAAAATAATTATATTATCATTTACTATAAAGTTTAATTATATCTAATATTTTTACAATCATTACTTTATTCTCAATTATATCAATAACTGTTTTTATTTTGTTTCTATATCTTATATCATTTTTTATTGCCAAAGTTTTAGTATCTATGTTTATTTTTATATTTTATTTCCAACTTTTACTTATTACTATCATTATAGACTACTTTATTACAATAATCAATATTCTATATTTATTTTTCCATATATATACTTTTTTGTCTATAACTGTATATAATTTTAGAACTTTTAATTTATGGATAGAATATTCTATAAGTATATCAATTAATATTTTTTGCCAATGAATTATTTAGTTCAAAAAATCACAAACAAAATATTCGATTTTCCAAAATATTTTTAAATGTTTGTTTCGTTACTATATCTCCCTGTAATTGCTTTTTTATTTTACCTTCTTTATCTATGTAATAACCTTGACATCAAAAGTACATATTTTCATACCTATATTTTAATTTCACATTTCTATAAAATATCATTAATCTACTATTCCATTTTAAATATCACTTTATATTTGCAGTTCCATATACTGTGTTCCAAACTATTATTGTCTAGCATGACAATTCCTCATTTTTTATTTATGATTGGCTAACCACCTCTATTATATCAAGAAATTGAAACTTTTACTCTAACTAGAAAATTTTAGTCCCCCCCATTTATAGCACAGGAGAATCAATAAGCAACAAAAAAAGTAGCCAGTATCGTTATACAAGCTACTTTTAGTCATTTTTTCTATGGTAGCGAAGATGTGAAACAAAAATAGTCTTTTTTTATTTTCATCAAATCTCTCAAACCATTGATAAATCAGCATTTTTATATTCTAGTCATTCATAGTTATTTATAGTTATTCGAAACTCAGTCGGGAAAAAGTCGGGAATTTTTTCAAACTTTCGTTTGTATTGTTTTTATTAACATATATATTGTATTCTTCTTTTTCTCTTGCTTCTTTTATTTTTAATTTTACTATCATAAAACCACCTCTGCTTATTGTTTACAAAGGTGGTTGAGAATATGCAATTTGCATATCAAATTTTGTCATATTTTGAATTGACATTAATTTCATTTTTTGATATATTATGAACAAGTTGTTTTGACTCCTTCGAGTTAGGTGCATAGATTAGTAATTGACTTCTTGCATCTCAACTATTAGTTTATGCACCTGACTTTTCGCAAGATGGTTTGGTGCAAATACAAAAGAAGGAGGTATCTACTATGCTTGAATATATTTTAAGCTGGTTAATTGGTGTAGGTATTTTCTTTTTGCGGGTTATGTATTTTCGTACATATTTGCTCCAAAAGTAAATATTCATGCAAATATGAATCAACAAAAAGAAAATTTGAGCTTTATCCAAACTCAAAAGATAAAACTCAAACTCCCCAAAAAACAACTGTTGAATAAGGGCTTTGGCTCTTATTCTTTTTTATTAAGTTATATATATAATATCTATTCTTTTGTGTCAACTAATATTACAACTTTTTTATAAATGTAATGTTTTAGTAACCGAATTGTAACATTTCTTTTCTTTCCTGTCAATATTATAACACAATTTTTTACAAATTGCAATAGCCATTTTTTGCTAATATCTCAACAAAAATCGGCTCTTTAAATCCTATTTTAAGGCATTTTATTTTTTAATTAAGTAATTCAATTAAGTTTTTAGGTATTTTTTATGTTTTATGACATAGTTCGACAATATTTTTATCTTTAGTATGATATTGTATAAAAAAGGAGGAAATTTTATGCGTCATATACATATTATAAGAAAAGAAAATATAAAAGAATATGAAAACTTATTAAAACTTTACCAAAAAAAGGATTTCTCAACAGTCAGAAATGAAAGAGAAAAAGAAATTGAATCAGACATTCTTAAAGAACTTATGCAACTAAAACCTATAATTGGTGAACTTTTACCAAATAATACAGACAATTATTTATCAATATTAAATAAAATGGATTCTACAATTGAAGGTTTTCCAACTTTAATTAATACAATGCAAAACTATCTTCAAAGCAATATTCAAGCAATCAAAGACAAATAAAAAAGGGACTTCTTACAATCCCTTTTTTATTTAACCCCACCTTTCCAAACAGCAAAACCTATTTTGTAATTATTGCTTCCATTAACCTTATATCTTACCATGGGTCTATTATTAAATATTCCAAAACAATCACAAATTCCTCTTGGATTTAAATATCCTATTTTTTTAGTTAGTTCTGTATCAGAATAAATATTTTCCCTTGTGCTACCATTTACATATTTTCTCACTGGTTCATCACTTCCTCCACTATAATTTTGATTACTCTCTACTGGTTTGTTTTGTATTCCCAGTTGTTCTCTTATTTTATTTAAAAATTTTTCCCATCCTAAATCTAATGTTCTATGTGGGCAATATTTTCTACTATAATCTTGATGTTTTGTTACTTTGTCTAATCCCCAATTATATTTTTTTAATAAGTAAGCTATATAACAAGCTGCCAAGTCTTCAGCTTCTTCGAAATTTTCTCCTCCTGTTTTAGAATAACAAATTTCTATATTTATTTTATGTGCATTTCCTTTTCCGTATCTTCCATCACCTGCAGCATAACAGCTTCTATTAAATGGTAATCCTGTTACTACTCTATAATTATCAACTGCTGCATGGAAAGATACTTTATTATTATTTCCTAACATATATGAAACTTCTGACATAGCACTAGCATCATTTGCAGTATTGTGTACACATATTCCATCTTTTTCTGTAACAAGAGGACATTTAATTTCATATTTACTTTCAGGACATATCACATTAGTTATTTCCATTATCTTCACCTGCCTCGTATTCAACATTAAATTCATTTTCTGAAATATTCTTTTTGTATAATTCTTCTGAAAATTCTACTGTTTCTTCTACAATATTATCGTCCATTGTTTTATTCTCCTTTTTTATAATTAATATTAGATATTCCTAAAATCGCTCCCATAAATGTTGTTATTGCCGTCATTATAGTCAATACTATATCTGTACAACCAATATTGAAGCAATTTAAGATTACACCAACTAATGTTGTTAACGCTGGTAAAAATACTAATGTTATCCATTTTAAAATATCATAGACTTTATTACTCATAATATTACTTCCTTTCTATTTATTTAATATCATTTTTTCTAGGTTTTCTTCTATAAAAAACTTTAATCTAAGTATTTCGTTTGTTTCTTCTTCACTATAATTAACCTTGTTCTCTTCTCCGTATTGAATTGCTAAAAATCCAATAGGTTCTCCTTGTTTGTTATTTAGAATTATATCGTAAAAAGATTTTATACCTTGGTCCTTTTTTAGATAATATGTTGCTGGCATTTCTTCTTTAATTTCTTCTAAGTTGTTTATTTGCAATTTTGTATCTTTTAACAGCCTTTTTATAAATTGTGGTATGCAATTTAGTGGCAGGGCTTGTAAATACATTTGGTATGCTCTGCAACCTACCCTACACACTTCATATGTACAACTTGTCTTTAAAGCACTTCTGCCGTTAGCATAATGATAACCATTATGAAAATCATAAATTTGAACTCTATCTGCTTTTAGAAATTCCTTTATCTGCTCCATTCTTTTTACTATTTCTAAATCTATATCGCATTGCCTTTTTATCTTTTGTGGCAATGTTTCCTCTATTTCTTTTTTTGTTTTCTTAATCGCAACTGCTAGTCCACCTATTGCTGTTATTAATGCTGTTAAACCAATTATTATAGCTGTTATATTTTCCATTCTATTTTTCCTCACTTTCTAACAATTCAACTGGTTCTATATATATTTCTTCTACTTTTAAAGTTAAAGCTGTATATTCTGCGTCTGTTATTTGGTTAACTGCATAAAATACTGCTAATTTGTCGTTAATTTCTTCTTTATTTTTGTAGAATTTTTTTGTTATTAAATTCTCTAATAATTTTGCTATTTGCATTTATAACACCTCACTTTCTATATCTTTTTGTAAATTATCTAATAATACAGAGCTTGTCCTTGTTGTGCTTAACAATTGGTTGATTGTATTTACTTGTTGCTCTAAATTACTTGTTTTGTTATCTATATATGTTTTTGTATCTGCTATATATTTTAGTTTTATTTTTGCTATGCTATCTGTTGCTATATTTGTTACTGGTTTGTAGGTTTGGAAATTGTCTAGTTCGTCTAGGACTTTTGTTTGTTCTGGAGTACAATTCAATTTTGTTGGTACGTCTAACTTATAATATAAAATAACTGGTGTTCCTGCATTATACAATCTTTGCAATTCACTTTTTAGTGCATTTACATCTGCCCATTTAGAATTTTTATCCACTATTCCTATATAAAAATGTCCTATCTCTACTTGTAAGAACATTGTTAGATTGATACTCATTGTTGTAGCTACTTCAAAATGTGTGCAGTAACCTTGTGCATATTTTCCTGTTTCTTTTAAGGGTAAATCTTTTGTTAAGTCCAACCCAAATCTTCTCGTTCCAGTTTCATATAATTGCCATGTATTTTCCTGTCCATTTAAGATTATTTTTTTCCACTTATGTACTTCTTTCCAACCATCTACTTCTTTAATAAAATAGTCTCCTTCTAGCATTGGTTTTTGTATTGGTAGTATTTTAGTTTCTTTTTTATAAGGTACATATTTCCAATTAGATTTATTAGGTTCTGTTTCTAATACAGATATTCTAAATGTAATATTACAACTTTCCCCCTGAGATAAAGATATAAAGGTTCTTAATCCAAAATTTGCACTAGCCATGGCAGTTTTTTGAAAAATAACTTTATCTCCTTTTTTTATCTCAGCTATTTGAATTGGATTGCCAAAAAACTGGCCATCTTCTCTACCAACATCTCTTGATGTAACATGAAAAGTCCCCTTTCCTGAAACATTTTTTATCTCTGCTACTATCCAATAATTTTTACCTATATTTAAATTTAAATTTTCAGTAAAATAATTTAAATATTTTGCTGAGGTTTCCGTATTATTTCCTGTTAATGTAATCCAATCATCTTTGTCTACTAAAGGTGGATTGCTTCCAACATAACTTTTTACATTATAATAATTGGCTGTTGTTTTCTTTATTTCTACACTGCCTTTATCTCCTACTGCTCTTATTTCAGAAGGATATTCTGGACTTGGGCTTACTCCGTATTGTTCGTATGGTTTTGCCACAGTTCCTTTATTTATTTGTGGCTTTATCATTGCATTTGTTATACTTGTTCCTGCATAAATATATATCCTAACCTTTACATTGTCTTTCGGCTGTAAAACTTGTGGGGTAGAATTTGGAATATTAACATTATAATCGCTCCCTTGTATTTGTATAAGCATTTTGTTATATCCATATCCATCACACATTCCGCTAAAAATAGATTGTTCAGTAATTGCAAAATTTCCCGTGATGTCCAGCGACGTATTTGATGTTGCTGTACCATTTAATGTAATAGATTTATCTTTATTTATTTTTACAGTTATTCCATTTACTGTCTTATCTGTTAATGTGTTTTCTAATAAATTATACCCTTCTCTTACATCTTGCTCCACATTCCCCAAAACTTCTAGTTTTCCTTCTAAATCACTACTATCTTCTATATGTATGCTTTGTCCTTCTACTTCCAAATTTATCATGTTTTCTCTGTCTTTTTTTATTTTTTCTTCTAATTTGGTGTTTTGTTCTTGGAGATTTGTGTGATTAGTTTTTAATGTTGCTATTTCATTGTCTTGTTTTATGTCGTTTTCAGTGTTTTCTGCTACCTTTTTATTTATTTCGCTTATTTCCTTTTTTATTTCTGTATCGTTATAATTATTCAAGCTTTCTAATTTAGCCTTTAATTCATCAGTAAAATCATTTTTAGATAGTCCTTTTCCCTCTTCTTTTAATTGTCTTAATTCAATTTCATCTGCATTATTATTTACTACTTCTTTGATTTGATTTAAATCTTCTGCATTTACTTTATTTTCTCCTGGAATTTCTGGTTTTGTTTGTAGTGGTGCTTTATCTTTATAATTTATTTTTTTTGTAGCCATTTTCGTTCCTCCTATTTAATAACTTCTACTTGTAAAAATCCTTCAAGTATTTCTG
>DBGCHZ010000050.1:0-5684 GCA_048355915.1 Clostridia bacterium
CAAATTATAAAACATGCCCTTCAGTTTTATATAAAAAGACCTGATGCAAATGAAAAAGATTTAGAAAAAGAAAAGAAACTTCTAAAAAAAGTAGAAAATGAAGTAAATAACTTCAAAAATTCAAACAATATTAAATAAAGGAGAAACGTTATGAAAAACAAAAAAACACTTAAATTATTAATTTTATTAATTTTATCAATTATTTTTAATGTATTTAATATATACGTAATGAATTATAACAGTGATTCTGTTAATTATTTATTAATACATACTTTATCACGCTATATGAGCCCTGTTCCAATATTATTCATTGGTTATTTATTATGTATGATTTTAGAACCATTGATAAAAGAACCATTAAAGAAATATTTACCTCTTATTTTTATGTTTCTAACTTCAATAGGTATTTTCTATTTAGTAATAAGATTTTTTTAAGGAGATTAGCAATGCATTTAAAAATGGAGAAAATAAATCAATGTAGTTACATTGATACAAATGGCAATAAATATGATATAGGCTTCGGAGATAACTGTTCTCCTAAAATTTCATTAACATTACATACTCGGCAAGTAAGTAGCTTGATCTTATTTATCAATAACTTAATACTATTTACAAAAAAATTACTGAAAATACCATTAAACTCTTTAATGCTGTTAATGTCGTTAATGGCTATCTATGGAATAAATATTATGATAACAGGTACTTATCAAGTATATCTTACTGGATCGTTCATTGAACCATATTTTAGAAGTTTGATTTTTATATGGACTTTATTTACTATGACTGTCGGTTCATTTCAACAGTTTGTTTTAGAAGAAAAGGTAATGACCAAGTATCTAGCACAATTATTACATTTATCAATTTTATATTTAGTGTGTTGTTTGTTTATAAAATCCCCTACATTTAATATTGATGTTGCATTTGATATACCAATGTACAATATGTTATTGGAATCCATTGAACAGTTTATATTAATGATCTTTAATACCATTAAAGACTATTGGCTATACAAACATCATTATGTGGTTTTTAATAAATAAAAAACCATTAATTCTTAATAATAATGGTTAGTTAAAATAAAAAATTGCTTTTGATAGATAGAATGCAATGAGATAGATCGAAATAAATAAAATAAAATTTGAAGTACTTATTTTAAGAAGAATAGTCTCTCTCTTTTTAAATAGTGCTAATATAACATCCATCAAAGGTACTACAACAATTAATACTTGCATTATGTTCTTTATAGAATAATATGCTATGAAATTAAAATTAGCTGAAGATGGAAGTACATCTAATAATGCTTTAAAACTTTTTATTTCTTTAAACTGTTCTTCTACTTGTAAAAAGTTCTGAGGTTCAAAAATATTAGAAAAAATCAAAATCATAACAAGTAATAGTACAACGGAAAATAGTATATATTTATCTATTTCTAAAAATAAGTAGTTATATTTTTTTACTAGATAATATGAATAAATTTTATTGATAATCAATCCAATTATGAATATTAAAAAGCATAACATCAAATAATAAGGAATATTATTTTTCAACCAAAAGAATAAAGCTGATATTGCAATAGTAATACCTATAAGAAAAAGCATTATTATAATGGTATCACCATTTTCAGTAGATTGTCCCCAAGAATAATGTATATTTGTTTCATTTTTAACTTGAATATTTTGATTATAATTTACAGTTTTATTGTTATTACCAATTACATTGCTATTTATGATATTTTGATTAATCTGGTTATGATTTTGTTTGTTTTCAATGCTTTGTATATATGATATTTTTGAATTTAGTGCAGCCTTTTCACCTACATTCTTTTCTAATTTTTTATTAAATAAAAAATTTCCAAAAGTATCAACAATAAATGAAATTAAGGCTGATAATATCATTTCACCCATTTAAACAACAACCACCTTTCATAAAAATATGAAACTATTATAACTGTTAATTGGCAGTTATTCAATAAAAAGGAGATTATATGAATATAAGTTATTTGAAAATAAAATTAAAAACTAGAAATATAAGTATTTACAAATTAAGTAAATTAGCTGATCTTGATGATGGAATGCTTAATCGTATTATTAATGGTAAAACAACAAATCCAAGAATTGATACGTTAATAAAAATAGCAAAGGCACTAGATCTTAGTGAACATGAATTTGCCGAATTATGTGATTACAAAGTCAATAAACAATCATGTATACCACTTGAAATTAAAGATGAAAATGATACTCATTACGGTGGGAATCCCTTATTTGGAGAATGGATTACAGGAACTTGTCCTAAATGTAAGAAAGATGTGCAATTAGGAATGAATTACTGTTCAAATTGCGGACAAAAACTTTTATGGAAGGAAGAGAAATAATGAAAATGAATCAAAATCAACAAATAACACTATTACTAATTATTGATTTTATCTTTGCATTAGTATCTATAGTTACGATCAAGAGAAAACCATTATGGACTAATTTTCTAATAAAAAGAATCTTAACATTATTATTTTGTAATATTGCATTCTTTTTGACACTCTATTTACTTCATTGACATATATAAAAATTTAACTTAAAAATAAAGAAAGAAGGATAATAAAAATGACTATCTTAACTAATGAAGACGTATTTACTCCAACATATTTATCTTTAAAAAAAGTTACAAGTTACCTTACATATATAATCATTGCTGGAGCAATTTTATATGTAGTCATACGTACTGCTTATTCTATATATAAATTAAATAAAACAAATTCTTTAAAATTGACTGCCATTAAAGCTCTACAAATATTTGGTTGTCTATTGGGAACATGCTTATTTACCATGACATATATTTATTTAATAATCAATTATTTTAATCCTGATGAAATTCCCAGCAATTCTTTAGGAATAATATTTAATGGTTACGCACTTGTTCCCTTTGATCTAGAAGGTATATTGTATATTGGATTAATAATCCCGCCTATTCTTATAGCAACATATGCCGATAATCGAATTAAAAAAATTTTAAATGAAGGTGTGCCATCAAATGAATAAAATTAATCATTTTATAGAAGAACATACAGTATTCAGTTCAATATTATTATATTTTGTAGGATATTTATTTGTAGGGAGTTTAATTATATCTTTTACTCCTTCAAAATACCAAATTTACACACGATTAATCATATCTCTGTTTCTTTTCTTTTTTATGATCAGGATTTCAAGAAAAGAATTTGATAATATAATTGAACAAATCAACGAAGTATTGGGTACAGGAGCATTAATAACAGCAGTGACAACATTTATTATTTTTGTAATCAATATTGCTTTAACATTCCTATCAGTAATTATTTTTAAACAAACAACTGTAAATAATAACATTATTAGTATTTTATTTGCTCAACACCCTTATATCATGGGCTTAATCACGATATTATTATTGCCATTTGTTGAAGAACTACTATTTAAATCACAAATATTTAAAAATACCAAATTTCTTAAAGAACATAAAGCGATTAAAACAATCATAGTTGCCTTATTATTTGCCAGTTTTCATTGTATTACTGAAATTACAGCACTAAATTACAAAGTTATATTTTCATTGATCAACTATTTTATATTTTATGTAATCACAAATACAATATATATAAAAAGTAATTATAACATTATGAAACCTATAGCAATACATATGTTATTAAATACATTATCATTAATAATTACAATATAAAATTACAAAATAAAAGGTTTCTATATCATATATGAAACCTTTTATTTCCATATTTTCCTAAAGGGAGAAAGAATTCATCGCATATCTTCTTGTTTTATAAATTATAAAACAGTAAATTAACTAATTTATTTTATCTTTTTTCTTTCTTGTTAAATACAACATTAAAATTATATCACATCCTATTATAATTGCTCCGCTGTAATTGTACCAATTGTTACCTGTTGTTTGACTAAAAGACATAAATAATAATCCTATGAAATTAAATATATTATCTCTTTTATTTTTTTTAATAAAATATAGAGAACATATTAAATATAGAATAGTTCCTATAATAATAATGTATTTTTCCATAACTATCATCTCCTTTAATATGGTTTTTGATTTACCCACCAACTTCCTGTTTTACCATATGAAAGAGGTGTATCACTATATTTTTTCCCTTTTATTACAGGATGCATAATAATCTTTCTATTAGTGTATCTATATCCATATTGTGTTGTATTACCAACAGAATAAGTTTTTGAAGTTCTATATAATTCATAATACCAATCTGATGTAATTTTACTTGACGCAGCTTTTAATGTATTACCAGTTAAACCCGTAACGTTAGAAATAGCAGAAAACATTCCACTATATGGCATACCAGGACATGAAAATAATTTTGTAATTGTTGAGATTTGAGTTAATACTTCTCCCACTTGTCCAACAATTTGACCTATATTTTTTTGAAATGTAGCTTGTCGTACACTTGGTGCATTGGATGGAATACCAGTAACACTATATTCATATGTCTCAACTGAATTTTTTAATCTTTCAAAGTTTTCGATAGTTTTTTGTTTATCCATTTCCAAATATTCTTCTTCAGTAAATGAATCATCATAGATATGTGTTACTGTTGTAGTAATAACAACACTACCTACACCTTCAATTTCAAATTTGCCTGTGTCCAAATCATATGAACATTCTTTTTTACCATATGTTTCATAATTTACAGTATTTCCTGTAATATTAATTGTTTGTGGATTAATTTCATTATTATCTTCTTTAGCACTTGCTAACAAAGTTGTAGATCCTAAGCAACTAGAAATCGTCATAAGACTTATTATAGATTTTTTCATAATTTTGTTCATTTTCGTTTCCTCATTTCTTTTTTATTCTAGGTAAGCGCTTTCCTTAATTACAGTGTAGCATAAATAACTCATATGTCAACTAATACTTATTTTATATAGGTATTGCATTGAATATGTTATATGTTTATAATTTGATTAGGTGATATGATATGGCAAAAAATACAAAAGGCTTTTTTAAAATGGAAATGTTGTTATTAAAAATAATCAGTGAGGGTGACTGTTATGGTTATCAAATAGTCCAAACTCTTGATAAGATTTCAAATGGCACAATACATATAGCTGAAGGCACTATGTACCCTATTTTATATAGATTATTAGACGAAGGTCTAATAAGTGATGAAAAAAGACTTGTTGGAAAAAGACAGACAAGAATTTATTATCATATCGAAGATAAAGGTATTGTACATATGCGGAAACTATATGAAGAATATTTAACAATGATTAATAGTATTGAAAGAATTATGGAGAATGAATATGAAAGTAAATAGAAATGTTAATAAATATATCAAGGATTGTAAGCATTTTTTTCCGTTTTTTTCAAAAAATGAAAAGAAATTTTTAAAGAGGTTAAAAATAAATATAATTGAAAATATTGATTTGGATAATGTAACCTATGACGATTTATGTAATGAGTTTGGTTATCCTTCTGATATTATTATTTCCTATTTTGAAGATCAGGATGCTAATTATTTAATCAAACAATCTCGAATAAGAAATATATTAAAAAAATCAATCATTATATGTACTGTAGCAATCCTAGTATGCTGTTTATGGCGTGGAATACTTATTTATAAAAGCTATCGTGATTCAGAAAATTCAAAAGTCAAATATATAGAATATACAATTGAA
>DBGCHZ010000051.1:0-4052 GCA_048355915.1 Clostridia bacterium
TTTATGGAACTCAATGGTATATTTAAAACAAAAAATATTTTTTTGCAACATGGCATTACAATAAATAATGTTAGATGGTTGTATAGAGATAGATCAAAAATTGATTTATTTATTACATCTACACTTCCAGAGTATGAGTACATAAAAAAGAATTTTGGATATCCTAGTGAAACTGTAGTTTTGACTGGAATGCCTAGATTTGATTCTTTGCATAACATTGAAGTGAATAAGAAGAAAATTGTTATTATGCCTACGTGGAGATATTGGTTCAATTTAAAATCAAAAAGAAATGCCAATGTTGATTCAAAAATTGAGAACTCAGAATATTTAAATTGTTGGTTGGAGCTTTTATCAAGTAGTGATTTAAAAGATATAATAAATAAATACAAGCTGGAAGTGATTTTTTATCCTCATAGAAATATGCAACAATATATAGAGGTATTTGATAAGGTAGGACAATATATTACGGTTGCTGATTGGAGAAAATTTGATATACAAGAATTGCTAAAAAGTTCAGCTATGCTTGTTACAGATTATTCTAGTGTTTTTTTTGATATGGTTTATATGAAAAAACCTGTAATATTTTATCAATTTGATGAAGAAAAGTATAGAAAATATCAATATGATGAAGGATATTTTGATTATCATAATACTTCTTTTGGAAATAGTTATAAAAAATATTTGGATGTATGCAATAAAATTGAAGAATATGCAAAAAGAAATTTTGAAGTAGATCAAAATTTTATTGATGAACATAAAGCTACATTTAAATATTGGGATGTAAATAATTCAAGACGTGTATATGAGGCAATACAAAATATGGAAAGGAAATAATAGCTAATGGAAGATATACGACATAAGATAAGTGTTGTTTTGCCAATATATAATGAATCGGTTGAAATGGTTTCAGAGGCGTTAAATTCTATTCAAAAACAATCATTTTCAGATATTGAAATATTGGTCATCTTAGACAATCCCATGAATTATAATTTGATTGATTATATTGAAAAATGCTGTAAAGAAGATAAGCGCATTAAGTTTATTATTAATGAAAAAAATTTGGGTTTGCCATTAAGTTTAAATAAAGCTATAAAAATGGCCAAGTATGATTTAATTGCAAGGATGGATGCTGATGATATATCTTACTCGAATAGGCTTGAAGTGCAACTCGGAGAGTTATTGAGGAGAGATTTGGATTTGATTGGTTGTAATATTGTAAGATTTACAGAGAATAAAATATTAGATTTCTCTAACTATCCAACATCTACAAAAGCCATTAATAAATCAATTATGTATACGTCAGTTATAGCACATCCTACATGGTTAATAAGACGTGATGTTTTTAATCGTGTCGGTTTGTATCGTGATTTTTATTCTTGTGAGGATTATGATTTTTTACTTCGTTCCAGAAAAAAAGAAATTAAAATGGGAAATGTTAAGGATGTTTTATTGAAATATAGGGTAAATCAATTTAGTATTTCAAATTCAAATAAATCATATCAACGTTTAGTATCTAATTTTCTTCGAAAGAATTATGAGAGAGTTGAAGACATAACAAAGGAAGATATTGTTGATTACATTGATTCAAATATGGGAAGAAAAAATTACCAGTCAATTGAAAACTATTATGAGAAACGAGAAAAATCAAAATTACTTCAAGGGAAAAATGAATTGCTGTCTAAAATAAATCTGTTGTCTTATATGTTTTCAAAAGTAGCTTGGGATAATTTGATTGCATCTATAATGCCCAATATTTATCGTAGATTATACAAGTAGGTAAAAAAATGAATATAAAGGTTAGTAAAAATCCAATTGTTTTTTTATTATTATTTTCGTTACTTATATATTCCGGGAGATATTATATTCTTATATTTAGTTTGTTGATGATTACGGCTATGATCCTTTTTGGAAATTGGCACATTAATAAGGAAAATATAGTAAATACATTTGTAATAATATTATTTTTTATAGTAGAAAGTGTGTATTTGTCTCATCAAAGGTCATTTTCAATAAAAGAGTTTTTAAATTGCTATTGTATACTATTTTTCTGTAGTTTACTTATGCTGTTTTCGGATTATATAAAAATAGATTTTAAAGCATATATGTCTTTTTTATCTATATTTATGAGTTTAGTTAATTCAATTAGTTTAATCCAGGTATTAGGAACATCATATGATAGAAATTATATTTATATATTAGGTGCATCGATTAATTTATTAGCGGGAATAAATGGAATCTATTTTGTAACTTTATTATATGTAATTATGTTTGAAAATTTTGGAGACAAAAAAAAATGGATTTCTGGAATTTTATCTATAGCTACATTATTAGTTTCTTTCTCTAGAATTGTTATACCAATGGTAGTGATTTGTTCCTGTGTTCTTATAATAGCTTATTTAATTTCAATCGGAATAAGAAATAATAAGTATAAGCATCGAAAAAAAGTATTACCAATACTTTTAGTAGGAATTGCGGTAACTGGTTTAATATTTAAAAACCTACTTCAAGATAATGCAAATTTTTCTCAATACGTTAATAATGTTTTTAAGTTTTATCAAAATGCAAATTCAAATAATTTGGGGGCAAGGAGTATAATTTGGGAAAGGTGTAGAGCGATTATTTCATTAAATCCTATTTGGGGAACCGGAAACAATAGTATTGATACAATTTATGGAGTAATGGCTGCACATAATTTTGTTTTGGAAATTTTTTTGTTATGTGGAGTTTTGGGATTATGTGTTTATTTGGTGGGGGTTGTAGTTCCAATTATAGTGAAGATTAAAAGGTCCACTCATGATAAGGTTGAAGTCTTAGGATTGAGCTGTCTTGTTTGTATTTATTTTGTTATTTGTATTTTTCAGCCATTTATAACTACAAGTTATATGTATAATTGTATATTTATATTAACTTTTATTAATTTATCAGCATATCTAGAAAAACGAAAGAAATTGTAAAGGTTAAACATTGTCCTTTTTATTTTAAGAAAAATTGATATAAAAATAGGGCACTTGTTGTTTCATTGATGAAAATATTTAGATTTAAAGACTAGTAATGAAATATATATGGAGGCATGGGGGTACGTGAAAGTAGTTTTTATTTGTCAAACACCGTATCATCTATTTAATAGTTTATATTATGCTACATTTTTAAAAAAATACAATATAAATAGTATAATAATAAATGACTCGGATAAAGAATATGAGGGTGTTGAGTTTGAAGATAAAAAAATTGTGAAGGTTCATTCTGAGAAAAAAACAAAACTTTCAAATTTGAATGAAGGGTATTTCTTTTGGAAAAAAAATAACCATATTAAAGTGTTGTTAACAAATATTGAATTGGTAGTATGTTTCAATGATCAGACGAATTGCTCAGCTAAGGTTATTGAATTTTGTAAAAAACATAATAATGCTAAAATTGCTTTGATCGAAGATGGGTGTGGGATTTATAACGAAGAAAGGAAGAATGTTACTATAAAAAAAATTGTAAAAAAATTTCTATTTGGAAGTGTAATAGTAAAACAATTAGGAAAGAATAGATATATTGATATTATTGTATCAAAGGATCCTAAGTTGTTACCAAAGTGGATTACTCGAAATAGGGAATTGTTGCAACAACAAGATGTGTTTGAAGATAAAAAGTTTATAAATTCTTTCCTTTATAAAAATGAATATTTGGAAGAATTAGAAAAAACTATAAGATCCAAAAAAGTAATACTTTTTTTGGGACAACCTGTTTCAGAGCTAGGAATTGACGAAAGTAACCAAATTGCTTTTTTAAAAAAGATTGCAACGGAATTATCTGAATATATTATTGTTGTGAAACCACATCCTCGAGATGCAGATAATAAGTATGTTAATCTTGCAAATTTATCAAATATAATAATATATGAAAACAAGTTATGGTATCCGGCAGAAGTATTATCCTATGTTTTACATCCCATAGCGGCAATTAGTGTATGTTCATCTGCAACAGAAAGTTTTTTAGCAATAGGTAATTCAGTTGTAATATATTTATATGATATGTTGGGAGTGAAATTGGAGAATACATACATT
>DBGCHZ010000052.1:0-1911 GCA_048355915.1 Clostridia bacterium
TATTTAGGCCATTGCAAAACTACAAGTTATTATTAATTATTCAAAGTGCAACTATTATTTGCACAACAATAGGTGCTGACTGGGTTAATAATATTTTCGAAGATTTCTGGTCAATAACGATACGTACTATCTTTGTACAGATACTTTCATTGATTTTAATGTTCATTTTTGTACATGATAGTTCCGATTATATTATGTATGCAATAACTGTTGTGCTTGCTCAATGTGGTGCTTTAATTATCAATTCATTTACCATAAGGAAATATATCCGTTTGCATATCTGTTTTTCAAGGGATATGTTACGACATGTTAAGCCAATATTGTATTTATTTTTTAATAATGTTGCGATGACTATATACATAAATTCTGATACGACGATGCTAGGTATTATAATTGGTGACTCTGCAGTAGCTATATATTATATTGCTACAAAAATATATGGTGTTGTAAAGAACGTTATTAATGCAATAATTGTTGTTGCTCTACCGAAACTTTCTGCTTATGTTGAGACTGATAAACAATCATATGAAAGGCTTTGTGGACAAATTTTTAGTTGTATTATTACTATATTACTTCCAGCTGTAATGGGGTTATTTTGCTGTAGTTCGCTAATTGTAAGAATTATAGCTGGAAAAGAATTTGTCGCAGGTGCAATGCCGCTACAAATATTGAGTATTGCGCTTCTTTTTGCTGTGATAGGTGGATTTAATACGTTATGTATTGTAATACCTAATAGGAAAGAAAAAATATTATTATTAGCTACTTCATTAGCGGCTATTGTAAATATAGCATTGAATTTTATTTTGATAAAATTATGGAGTTATAATGGAGCAGCAATAACTACTGTAATAGCGGAATTTATTGTTTGTGTTATTACTTTTATAGGAATGAAACAATTTATTAATTTTGTATTGTCTAAGAGGACTATAATTTCTGTTTTACTGGGATGTATATATATAGCTATAGCATGTATATTGAGTGACAAAATTTTAAATAATGATTTTATGTCGTTATTTTTTTCAGTGGTTTTAAGCGTACTAGGTTATGTTATTATTTTAAATATACTAAAAAATCCTTTGATAATGTCTATTAGAACAAAATTTAAGGAATATTTTGCAAAATTAAGATCGCGTTGATAAAAGTATTTTGTAGTGAATATTATGGGTGTTTTATCTATAAGATATTTAATATTGTAAAATGATTATTTATTTAGAATATGAAATGATTAAAAATTGGGGTATTAGTTTCATTTAGTTGGACTGGATATACTAATTGCATATTCTAGCCTTTTCAAAATTCTGTGTTCAGTAGAAAATGAGGTATGCTGTATATTTATGGTTAGGATATGATAATGATACGAGATTAATTATATTTTGTAAAAATTATTATTGTATCGTTAATGAGGTAAGAACTTGACAAAATATGATAAATCTTAGTAATGATAAAGTGGTTCAAAATCTTTAGAATACTGTGGCACTTTAAAATGAATGGTGATTCATTACATCGTAATATTTAACTGATTAAAGAAATCAAGTGTTTGAGATAAAAAATTTAAATTTGTTTGAAAATAATAGATAGATATGGTTGAGCTTTGTAACGATTAAATTTCTTTATAGTAATGGATTAATTTTAAGGGAAAGGAAAATAAATATGAAAATTGCAGTCGCAGGTACAGGTTATGTTGGTCTTTCTGTTGCAACATTATTATCACAACATCATGAGGTAATGGCGGTTGATATAGTCCCTGAAAAAGTGGAATTGATTAATAAAAGAAAATCTCCAATTCAGGATGAGTATATTGAAAAGTATTTGTCGGAAGAAAGCTTGAATTTAATTGCAACACTTGATGCTGAAGCGGCGTATAAAGACGCAGATTTCGTCATTATTGCGGCTCCGACTAATTATGATAGT
>DBGCHZ010000053.1:0-1795 GCA_048355915.1 Clostridia bacterium
ATATTTTCCTCCCAAATATGTATAAATATTACGAAACACCTGACTTCCCCACAATTCAGGTGTATGACGAGTTCCTTGTAAATACGTATCCAAATTTTGTATTGGAGCTCCAATATATACATAAATTGATTCCAGAATTAGATTTAAAGTGCTATTCTCACCCGTACGATTCAAAAGCATATTGATTCCGATAAGTAATAAAATTATTCCAAAAATAATACCTACAATTTTAAATAATAACTTTGTAAAATTTCGACGTTTATTAAGTCCAAAACATATTACCGTTATTATCAAAATTGCAGTTATCATCCTAAATAATGCAGTTCTACCACCCGATAACATCTGATCAAATGCATAAATTCCCAAATATATTATCTGTATAATTTCTATTTTTTTCTTTACGGCTAAATTATTAATTAAAATATAAAGCAATACATATGCATATGCAGTTATCCAAACAATACCATGTCTATATATAAAAGATGCAGAGACTGCCTTTTCAATAAAATTATTATAATTGAACAGTGTAATGACATGATACTTGCCGGCTATATCAAAAATTGATGAAGTACTATACCCAAACGCTGCTACAACATCTTTTATATATTTAGCATGATAAAACACTACTAGAAATTCCAAAATAAGAAATACTAGTTGAATCAAATAATTTATAGAAATATAATTTCTGGAATGTTGTTCTCCATAATTTCGAACATCAACTCTTTTCATGTAAAAAAAAGCACTAACAATTCCAAATGCAATCATTCCTAAAGCAATTACTAAAATAGTATTCAAATGAATTTCTACCTTGTACATCCTTGCAAAAAAAAGGCACAAAAATTCTGCAATTAAAAACATTTCACAAAAAACGCAAAATGGAGAAAAAATATCTGCATGAGTAATTAAATACCCAAACATTAAAAATACAATTGTTACTAAAATAAGTACTATAAGATTAAACATTTTCACCTGTTCCTCATATATTAGAAGTTCAATATAACTTCACAAATATTATATACTTTGTTTCATTGCACTTTTTAAGAAATATCCTCTTCTTAATTTCCCACCAATTTTGCACGCATTAGCTTTTAATGTTTCATATTCTTCATCGAGCATATTGTCTATTATGTTTCTAATTTCATCTGTTGACTTTATTGTTATTCCACAATGATTTTTCTTAATAAAATTTGCTAGTGCAGCTTCTTCCCATATAATTACAGGAATTCCAGCTGCCAAATACATTGATGTCTTATGCGGATTATTAATTTTAAGATAATCTCCATAAACTCCAGTACAAGTAGCACTGCTGTCTCCATCCCAGACCAAGCCAAAACTACCTTGTAGATTATAAATTAATTCTTCTGGATTAAATGCCCCAACATAATTTGTATTTGAAGAAGCTTTTTCTCGTTCAAAATTAATCCCATATAAATTAAAGTTACAATTTTCCGGTAAATTATATATATATCCAGCCTTGTGTTTACTCAATGCTCCCGCTATGATAACTGGACCTTTTCTGCTTAAGTTTCTCTTTTCTAATAATTCTTCATTATAATTCTCAACTAAATAATCAAATATTCCTAATATATCCATTTTATCTTTATGTATTTTCCATTTTTCATGCATAAATGACTTCATTTTTTCATTATGCACAATGATTTTACTGCAATTCTTAAATGAACTAATTTCTTCAAATCTCATTCTAATTTTTCGAGATAATGGAACATCATTTCTTAATGTAAAACGAATTGCCTCAACGTCATGTATGATTATTGAAGTATGTATTCCTCTTTTT
>DBGCHZ010000054.1:0-1180 GCA_048355915.1 Clostridia bacterium
ATAATATTAAGCATCTCAATAATAAATATCTGATTATAAGATGTGTATAAATGTTTTTGTTAGATTTTATATTTTCTTCCATAACTATAAAACATCGATTTAGTCTTATCTTTGTAGTATGATATTATTAATTTTATCATGAAAAAAGTTTTTGCATTATAAAGAAATTCAACGTCTTTTCCCAGAATTATACTGTATGTTTTATAACCATGCCAATAAGACAGAAAAGATAACGGTCAAAATAAGCCCTCAAAACAAAAAGTTTGTTGTTTAATTGTCTTATAATGCTGGAAATAAGTTTGTAAACTCTACAAAAGACCTTGAAGATTGTATCAGATGTTGAGGTTTCAACAATATTAAATATTACTTTTATTTATAGTAACTAATTTGCATTAATATGAGAAAGGTATTTATTCTTTTGTTTATTTCTTTAGCATTGTTATCCTGTCAAAAAGAGGAAAACAATAGAAAAACAGAGTATCAAGTATTAACAAGTAAGGACGCATCCAAACCGTTTAGCTGTCTTGGAGAGAAACGTATTATTACGATTACGATTATAAAAAAAACATTAATAGATGATGTTTTAAGTTCAGAGGTTCCGATTATTCCCAGGGATGTTTCGGTAGAATTTGATAAAACTCTTTTTTCTGATATAGAAATAAAAGTGGAGGGCGATCAGGTAGTATTAAATATAACCTCAAATATTAATAAAGAAGATAAAATTTTGAATGCTGATTTACAGATTTCTTACTCTACTATTAATGGCATAAAAGTAGAAAAAATTCCACTAATTATAGATAAAGGAAAGTTGACATTTGTGTATAAAATCCATTCGGAACAGAATCCTTTTATTCTACCAGCTGAAGGTGGTAGATTTGAGTTACCTTTTACTTGTAAAAAACAGACATATTTGAATGGCCAGTTTATAGAGGAAACTTATTCATCATTAAACGGATTGAGATTTAAAACGATAAGTAGTGGTAATGTCTGGTTCCTTACAGTCAGAAAAGACGGAGAAAAAATTGGTTTTTACAAATTTTCTTTTGTGGGAGAAGGACCATATAACCAAAAAACAGATCCAGAGTGCTATTTTAACATATATACCCATGATGCAGATTTAATTACAGATAATCCTACAGAAATATTCAGACAAGATTTTATACAACCCCAGACCCCGGGT
>DBGCHZ010000055.1:0-1555 GCA_048355915.1 Clostridia bacterium
TAATTATAGGCAGGTAATATTAAAGCCTACAACTGATAATTTATTAATATTCTTGGCTCAGACATTTGAAGAAATAGGCGGTGTTCCTAAAGAACTGGTTATTGATAATCTTAAAGCATTTGTAGAAAAACCTCGTCAGTCGGCTAAAGATAAAGCTTTATTAAACAGTAAATTTGAAGAATTTTGCAAAGATTATGGAATAACACCTATGCCATGTATGCCGTATAGACCAGAAACCAAAGGTAAAACTGAAACACAGAATAAAATAATAGATCAGCTTAAAAATTATAATGGTCATTATAGCGGATTACCTGATATACATGACAAACTGGAAAAAATCAACAGCGAAGATAATGAACGCCCGTCACAGGCAACAAGACTTCCCAGAAACTTCCTTTTGGAAAAAGAAAAAGGTGATCTACTTCCATTACCTAGCAAGGAAATTAGAAGTAAATATCACCTTAAATTAAATGAAGTCTATGTTACAAATGAATCACTATTCCAGTATAAATACAATAAATATTCCCTACCACAAGAATATATTGGAAAACGTGTTGGATTAGCGGTTCAAAACAAAGAACTTCTCGTATATTATAACGGAAAAATTATTGAAAAACATCCTATTACTAATAATAAATTTAATATAAAAGAAGAACATAAGCTTTATTATAAAAAAACAGATAAACAAGCGATTAAAGAAAGTAATCAGATAATATTAAAAGAACTGGAGAATATAATTTATGACAATGACTAATGATGTACTGGAACAATTGAATTATTTAAAACTGAAATCAGCATATTCATATTTAAATTCATTAGTAATGAATAATGAAATAGCTGAAGAAGAACTGCATGTAATGCATAAGATACTGAATAAGGAAGTGATAGCTAAAGAGGAGAATAACAGACTTTATAATGTAAAAGTAGCAGCATTTCCTTTTCTAAGAAAAGTTGATGATTATGATTTTAATTTTCAGCCAGGTATAAAAGAAGAAAAAATAAGATCCATTATTGAATCGGATTTTTATGAAAATGCTACAAATATCGTATTTGTAGGTAACCCTGGTACTGGAAAAACACATTTGGCAATAGCAATTGCATATACAGTAGCTATAAGAAGAAATAGTGTATATTTTATTAAATTTAATAAATTAATCAATATACTAAGACAGGCACATAATGAAGGAACTTTAGAAAGAAAACTAAGACTCTTTTATAAGTATAAGCTGCTAGTCATTGATGAAGTTGGATTTAATGAAATAACACCACTGGAAGCTAAATTATTTTTTCAATTGATTGATTTAAGATATACTAAACGATCTACTATTTTTACAAGCAATATTTCATTTGATAAATGGCCACAGATATTAGGAAATGATGAAATGATAACTAAAGCCATATTAGACAGGATTCTTCATTATTCATATTTATTTAATATCACAGGTCCATCTTATCGAATCAAAGATAAATTAAATCCTAAAAAAACTGAGAACACTTAATTGCAACAAATTGGTCAAATTATCTTGACTTTTATACCTGACATGTCGCTTGTATT
>DBGCHZ010000056.1:0-1189 GCA_048355915.1 Clostridia bacterium
TATTTTCTTTTCCTAATAATAATTGGATATTTCACATGTAGCTTGTCTTTATATCTTACCCTTTTCATCATCAATATTGCTCCTATTGCAAACCAAAATGTATTGTAATGTAAATATAAAAACAAGTCATCAATCATACAATGTCCTGCCATCAGAGTAAGTATAAACATTAAATAATACCTCTTTATTTTCAAACATTTTATCATTGTAATTGTAAGAAGTAATATAATCATAACCGTCAAGAAAATACCAAATCTTTGTAAAATTGATATATAAAAATTATCTACCCATAAATAAGTCTTTGCACTTTTATTTCCAGCCGAATCCAGTCCGTTCCCAATCCATTCCATATTTTTTTTACCAAACATAGATATTCCATACAATATTAATGATCTATTTCCAAATTTTAATCTATTATTAAAAACTTCATTAATAAGTCGCATCCATTCAATACCTGCATCATACCTAAACATCACCCACACCGAACATATTGAAGTCAAAACAAACGATATGCTCATTCCAATATGAACTATCTTAGAATTCTCCAATACTTTCGGAAATTTCTGAAATAACACCATACAACAAATCATTAAAATTGCCATATAAAATGACAATCTAGAATTTGTTTTATAAAAAACAAATAAATTCATTACACTTAACAATAATATTTCCTTAATTCCAATATGCCTTCTTTTTAAATATAAGACCAAAGCTGTAATATTAAACATGATTGCTGATGGATATAATGAATATCTGAATCCTAAATATTCCCTACGCCTATTATCTGCAATTTCGACATAATTCATTATTATCCCTGTATGTGCACTTAAAATAATAAACATAAGAATTGTAGAAGAAATATATACTGTAAAACGAGCTATTTTTTCAAACGAAATATCTCTTGCACAATATACAAATATTAACAGCATAACAATATCACTAACAAAACTAGTATTATATGCAACAATAACATATATAAATCCAGCGACCATCAACCCCTCTAAAGATTTTAAGTTCATCTTAGTTTTTATAATTTCATTTAATAATAGCAAAAATATGCAAATCAATTTTATTAGTGTGTATATTTTTCCCATAAAAAATTTGGAATAAAATGATGTATTTAATAAAGAAATTACTAAATAAATGCAATAAGCAGAAAAGAATATTAACTCATTAATCGAAAGCCTTT
>DBGCHZ010000057.1:0-48252 GCA_048355915.1 Clostridia bacterium
TTAAAACTTTTGCTTAAATCTTTTATAACCATTTTTTATTCTCCTTGATTTCTTTAAAATTATTTGTTATAATATTAAAGAAATCATATGTTTATTTATGTGTATTGTAGGGTTATCTAGTTTCTTGGCAGATGTTGGATAACTCTATTAATTTTGTTACATACTTCGTTCTTGCATTATCTATAATTGTATTTCTCATATGTGTTTTTTCTTTTTCTGGAACATCTAAAGCTTCTATGTCTTGTACTTCATTCATTGTCATTATAAATTCATCTAGCATTTGCTTTTGTATTTCTTTACTGTTTTTCTTTGTTAGTTCTATGTTTCTGCTAAGCTCTGTTATACATTTTCCTTGCTTAATTATTGTTTTTAAAAACATATTTCTCATCTCCTTCCCTTGTTAAAATATAAGCATAATATTATTAGTATTATTTTTTTCATTTGTTCCTCCCACTACTTTTAGTCAGCATATTTCCATACATAGCCTAAAGATGTCTTTATTTTTCCCTTACAACAACTTGACACTTTTATATGTCTTAGATTCCATTCATCTTTTATACTTTTTATACTATCCCATCTTCTAATAAACTTGCCGTCTGTTGTATATTGATTAACAGCTCTCTTATAATGATTTTTTCCTTTTGTTTTCTTTACTAACTCTGTTTTTAGTGCATGAATTGTATTTTCACTATATGTCACCCATTCTAAATTTTCCACATTGTTATTTTGTTTATCGCCATCTATGTGATTTACACATGGTTTATTACTAGGATTTTCGATAAAAGCTTTAGCCACTAATCTATGTACTGTTGAAACTTTTTTCTTTTTATCTTTAATGAGATTTAATTGTAAATATCCATCTTTTGTGGTACAAGGTTTTAATATTTTTCCTTTTTTAATATTCTTGTTAGAAGTACCGCTTCTTACATATCTATCTAAACTTCGTACTCTTCCAAGATTGCTTACTTGATATAATCCTTTATAATCTTCTATATCTTTCCATACTTCTTGCATCTTTCCTCCTATCTATAAACTGTTATGCAATTATCTAATACATAAATTACTAAATTATAATTTATTATATTTAGTAATACTATTCCTGTTAGATATGTTACTGCTCGTCCTATAAATGCATATACTTTATTTTTATCTAATTTTCTTTTCATTAGTGTTCCTCCATTTCTAATCAGCTTGTTTTGCTGTATTTAATATTGTTTCAAGTATTGTTTTTAATCTTGAATTTTCTTGTTTTATTTCTATATATTTTTCTATTGGAACAGAATCGCTATCTACTTTTATTTTGTAGTATCCTCCTTCTGTCATATAATGTTCCAGTTCTCCACTTCTACAAAGCTTCTTTACTTGTTCTACTCCCATTCCACTTTGTCTGCTATACTCTTCTGCTGATACATATTTTGGTATTGGCATTTATATCACCTCTTTTTCTATTGTTGGAATAATTCCATTTTTCTTCAACAAGTCATATAAAAATAATCTTCCTTTTTGTGTCCATTTTGTATTCATTGTTACATCTTTTTTTCCATCTGAATGTCTATATTCAACTGTTTCACTATGTGTATATCCGCAATTATGATAATTGCTGTACAAAAACCATTGATGCCCTTGCTTAAACTGTACTTTTAACTCATGCAACTTTTTATTAAATGCTTTAGCTGACATTCCATAATCTTTTGCAATTGCTGTTATGGCTACTAACGACTTATTCTGTAAAATGATATCCATGTAGTCTGCTTTTGGTTTTAATTCTCCTATTAACTGTTTTTGCTGTGTATTTTCTAGTTGTAATACATTTAGTTTACCTTCTGCTATTTTTAATGCCCTTGCCATTATTTTTTCTGGACTATTAAAATCTTTTTCTACTTGTATAAAATATTGTCTTACCTTTTTACCGTTTTCATTTCTTTGTATCATTGCAATTTCTTTTGCCATATCTAATTTGATGGCATGATTAATTTCTGGTCTTCCTCCTTGAGGTTTTTCACAATTTTGTGATAAACTTACAAAATCTATATTCTCCGTAAATCCGTACTCTTTCATTCTATCAAACCATTGTGTGTAAGGTGTTTTTATTTCTAATGTTTCATATAGTTCCCTCCCATTTACAACTGGTTCTTGATTTTCATTTACTTCAATTTTAATTAATTCTTTCATTTGTTTTTGCCACCTCCTAGTTTATTATTTTCAAACTTTTAATTTAAAAAAATTTGTTACAGGTTCTTTTAATAATTTGCTTATTCTTAAAGCTTGTCCAATTTTTGGTTCTACTTTTCCTGTTTCTATATTATAATAAGTTGCCGAACTTTTTGCTCCTAGAAATTTAGACATATCTCTATGTGAAAAACCTTTTAATTCTCTAGCTTTTCTAAGTTCTCCTGTGTTAGTTATCAAAATGTCACTTTTCATTTTCTCACCTCCAAGTTTGTTATCTATGAACTTATTATAGTTTGTTATTTTCAAACTGTCAATAGTTTTTTTGCAAAAAGTTTGAGAATAGCAACCTAATTCTACAGGCTCTAATAAATTTTTTTTCTAAGTGTTTACTTTCATTAAACTTTATGTTATAATTTATGTATTCAAAGGAGTATTAAATATGGAAAATAAAAAAAGTATTCTTTCTATAAGAATTAAAGAGTTAAGAAATGAAATAAATTTGACACAAGAAGACTTAGCTAAAAAGTTAGGATTAAATAATAAATCTAGTATTGCGAATTATGAAAGTGGATACAGTGTACCAAGCGATGAAATAAAATCTAAAATGTGTGAAATATTTGGATGTACTATGGATTACTTAATGGGTGAAAGTAATTTTAAAAACATAAATGATACCATCGCAAATTATACCAAGGAACAATATAAACGAGATGTTGATAATGCTATAATTCGTGCTACTGCTCTTTTCCTAAAATCTGATGCTGATGAATATTACATAAAAAAAATCAGAGAAATTCTTTTGGGTGATGGTAATAATGAATATAAAGGAAATGCACTTGCTGATTTATATAAGAGTTTTCCCAATAAAAAATCCGAATTTAAAAAAGCTATTATTGCAGTTCTTGATTATATAACCGAGCTTGAAACTGATAGGAAATACTACAATTCCATTATGTCAATAAAAGACAAATTATCATTAAACAAAAAAAATAAGCATTACATGTGCCCTGTTTACGGTCAAATATCAGCAGGACAACCTAATTGGGCAGAAGAATGTATTGAAGGTTATTTACCTATTGACCCTGATTTAATGGGAATAATAAATCCTGACGAACATCTTTTTTTACGTGTAAACGGAGAAAGTATGAACAATGTAATTAAAAATGGAGCTTTTGCATTAATTCACAAACAAGATATGGTAGAAGATGGAGAAATAGCTGTCGTTTTAGTAAATGGCTATGACGCTACTTTAAAAAGATTTACTAAAAAGGGAGATGTTGTTGTTCTTGAACCCGATTCAAGCGACCCTTCTTTTAAGACACAAATTTACGACAAAACTACACCTATTAAAATATTAGGTAAATACGTAGGAAAAATGGAAATTAATAAATAATACTAAGGATAAGTAGCAATACTTATCTTATTTTATAGGAGGTTACAATGGCAATAAAAACTAATGTAAATAAAAATGGTAATAAATATTTTAGAATAACTAGAACTATTGGGCATAAAGAAGATGGAACACCAGTAAAAAAAGAATTTTATGGCAATAGTAAAAGCGATGCAGAAGAAAAAGCTCAACAATATATAAATGATTTAAAAAATGGTCTAATTGCAAGTGCAGAAGATTATACAGTTTCTCAATTAATGAAAATATGGCTTTTTGATTTTTTGAATAATTCCGCTTCAATTAAGCCTTCTACTTTTCAAAGATATGAAGGAATTTACAGAAACTATATCAAAAAATCTCCAATCGCTGGAACTAAAATTACCAAATTAAATTCAATTCAAATTCAAAAATACTACAATGACTTATCAAAAGATAAAACATATACACAGATAAATACATTACACACTATTCTAAAGGTATTTTTAAATTGGTGTTGTAAAAGTGGTTATCTTATCAAAAATCCTTGCTTAAATTTGAATTTAAAAGGAAATAAGACTGATATTATTAATCAACAAAGAAAAGAAGTTGAAATATTAAATCAAAAAGAAATTAATATAATAAAAAAATATATAAAAGATTCTGATTTTGAATTACTTTTTTTATTAGATTTAGGAACAGGACTAAGACTTGGAGAATTATTAGCTTTAGACTGGGAACATATAAATTTAAAGTCAAAAGAGCTTACGGTAGAAAAATCCGTAAAGGAAGTTTATATCTATGATAGTGCTGATAAAAAACATATAGAAACAATAATTCAAACACCTAAAACAAAAAATTCTTTTAGAACTATACCTATCCCATCTTCTTTAATTGATATTTTAAATAAAATATCTAAGAAAAAAGGATATTTATTTTTAGATAAAAATGGCGAATTATTAAAAGGAAAAAATGTATCTTCTAAATGGACTAAAATATTAAAGGAATGTAATATCTCGCATAAAAAATTCCATTCAATTAGACATACTTATGGTTCAATGTTGCTACAAAAAGGAGTAGATATTGAAACTGTTGCAGAATTAATGGGACATACTGCTATTTCTATTACACAAATGTATATGCATTCTGAAACAAAAATAAAATCAAAATCTGTTAATAAATTAAATTCTATTCTAAACTGAGTCGGGAATGAGTCGGGAACGAAAAAAATAAGGTGTCTCAAATCTCTTGAAACACCTTATTTTTAGCCATTTTATAATATCTTGGTAGCGAAGATGTGATTCGAACACATGACCCTTCGGGTATGAACCGAATGCTCTAGCCAACTGAGCTACTTCGCCATTTCTTAATGACAAATAATATTATAATGGTAGTTTGGCTTTTTGTCAAGTAAAAAATACAAGAATTTTAAATTTCTTGTATTTTTTCTTCTTCATCTATTTTCTTCGATAAATTTTGTTCTCTTTCTTTATTTATTTTTTGTTCTTTTGTTTCATTTTTATTAATTGACATTTCTGATGTTTTATTGATATTTGATTTTGTTGTATTTCTTCTTGCTTTTTTTACTGTTGTTTGGTGATTTTCAATATTATTGCATAATTCTTGGATTCTAGGACTTTCCTGTGCTTTTATTTTTGCAACCTCTTCTAATATCTTATCATCTTCAGCATTTTTTCCTCCTCCAAAAATATCTTTAAGTACTAAAAATAATTTTTTAAAACTAAATCTATAATCTTCTATATTTTCTCTAACTTGATTTTCTTCCATAAATTCAACTTAGTAATACTAAGTATTTCACCTCTTTACTTTAAAATAAATTTTACAATAAAATTATACCACAAAAAGCCTTGCTACGCAAGACTTTTATGAATTTTTGTTGTGCTTGTAAATAATTATATTATCTATCTTATTTTTTCTCCTAGACTTGTACCTGCAAGTATATGCATATGTAAATGCATTACTTCTTGTCCTCCATCTTTTCCACAGTTTATAATTACTCTATATCCTTTTTCGTCAAATCCTTTTTCTTTTGCTATTTTATTTATTACTGTGTGCATTTTTCCAATAATTTTTTCATCATCCATTGATATTTCGTTGTGTGAAGAAATATGTTTTTTAGGTATTACAAGAATATGAATTGGAGCTGCTGGATTTATATCATAAAATGCTAAAATTTCTTCATCTTCATAAACTTTATTTGATGGTATTTCTCCTTTTGCTATTTTACAAAATAAACAATTTTCCATAATATTTTTTCCTCGTATAATAAGTTTATAAAGTTTATCTATTATAAATTTTATAAACTTATTCTTTCTTTATATTTTATTTTTTAATACTAAGATTAACTGTTATAAAATACTATAACAAACTTTATAACAAAATCTATCTTAAAATACTTTAATCATATTGGACAATTATAATTAATATTACTAAATATGAATTATTTTATTAATACTGCTTTTATTCTTCTTACTCCTGATGAGCTTGATTCTTCTTTTTTTATTTTAAATGTTCCCATATCTCCTGTATGTGTCACATGTGGTCCTCCACAAATTTCTTTACTGAAATCTCCTATTGTATATACTTTTACTTTTTCTCCATATTTATCTGTGAAAAGTCCTATTGCTCCTGAATTTTTTGCTTCTTCATATGTCATTTCTTCACATTTTACTTTTAAATCTCTTTTTATTTGTTCATTTACTAAATCTTCTACTTTTTGTATTTCTTCTTTTGTCATTTTTTGAGGATGTGTAAAGTCAAATCTTAGTCTTTCTTCTGTAATATTTGAACCGTTTTGTTTTACATGTTCTCCTAAAACTGTTCTCAATGCTTGATGTAATAAGTGTGTAGCTGTGTGATAACTAATAGTTTTTTCATTTTGGTCAGCTAGTCCACCTTTAAATTTTTGTGTGCTTCCCATTCTTGATTTTTCTTGGTGATTTTTAAATAATTCTTCAAATTTTTTCATATCTATTGTCATTTCATTTTCTCCGGCTAAATCTTTTGTTACCTCTGGTGGAAATCCGTATGTATCGTATAACTTGAATACTACTTCTCCACTTATTTCTGTTTTTTCTTGCTCTTTAACCTTTTTCATTTCTTTTAAGAATTCTCTTTCACCATGTGCAAGTGTTTTTACAAATTTATCTTTTTCTTCTATTATTACTGATTTTATTGTTTCTTTATTTTGCTCTAATTCTGGATACATTTCTTGTAAGTTTTGTATATTTAGTTCTATCAAGTTTGATAATTCATCTAAGTTTATTTGTAGTTTATTCATATGTCTAATCATTCTACGAATTAGTCTTCTTAAAACATATCCTCTGTCAATATTACTTGGTCTTCCTCCATCTGAAATTATCATCATACTTGAACGCAAATGTTCTGCAACTATTCTTCTGCTTTCTATTATATCTTCTTTTTCTAATTCTTTTAGCTTATTCATTATTGGTGCAAATATTTCTGTATCAAATGGTGTTTCTTTTCCTTGTAATAGCATTGCCATTCTTTCTAAACCTAAACCAGTATCCACATTTCTTTGTTTTAATTTTGAATATCCATTTTTGTCTTTAAAATATTCCATAAATACATTATTCCAAATTTCAACATATTTACCACAATCACAACTTGGTTGACAATCTGGTCCACATGCTGTTTTTCCTGTATCATAAAACATTTCTGTATCTGGTCCACATGGTCCTTCTTCTCCTGCAATCCACCAGTTATCATCTTTTCCATAATAATAGATATGTCCATCTAAAATTCCTGCTTTTTTCCAACACTCTGCTGAAACTTCATCTCTTGGGCAATCTTCATCACCAGCAAAGCAAGTTACTGATAATTTTTCTACTGGAATTTGTAATTCTTTTGTTAGAAAGTCAAAACTCATTTTAATTGATTCTTCTTTAAAATAATCTCCCAATGACCAATTTCCTAACATTTCAAAATATGTTAAATGTCTATTATCTCCTACTTCATCTATATCATTTGTTCTTACACATTTTTGATAATCAGTAAGTCTAGTTCCATCTGGGTGTTTTTCTCCTAATAAATATGGTACTAATGGTTGCATTCCTGCTGTTGTAAATAATACTGATGGGTCATTTTCTGGTATTAATGATGCTGATGGTATTTGTGTATGACCATTATTTTTGAAAAAATTTAGGTATTTGTTTCTTATTTCTATTGCTTTCATTTATATTCTTCCCTTCTATATCTCTTTTTCTATTTCTAAATTATACTTTAATTATGCGAAAAAATCAAGAATTATATTGAGTTTTTTATTGTAGAGGAGCTGGAAATAGTTGATAATTTTAAAAAATTAATATCTAGAACATTCTTTATATATCGACCAAAATTATATCTTCTCCTATACATTTTATATTTTTCCATGGTATAGTAATTCCATTGTTAGTTTTAAATACATTTAAGAATTTACTTTTCTCCCCTGGAACTATTATATATGTAATTGCTCCCGTTTCTAAATCTGCACATACATCTTGAACAAATCCTAATCTTTTTCCATCATTTATATTTACAACTTCTTTATGTTTAAAATCTAATCCCTTTTCATCCATCTAAACTATTTCCTTGCATAACATAATAAAATTTTAAATTTAATGTATTATGCTTACCTTTCTCCATTAATTATTTTATTTCTAAAAATTTTGGTTTAATGGTACCATTATATTATATTTTTTATAGTCACTATGATTTTACCTGCAATTAAGTTAATTTTTCACCTTTTGCTATATTTTGTAAACCAGATATTTATAATGCAAAAAAGATATTTTTAATTCATTTTCACACCAATTAAAAAATATCTTCTTATTTTTATTTATACCACTTTTTTATATGCTGTATTGCACTTTTTTCTAATCTTGATACTTGGGCCTGTGATATTCCGATTTCATCAGCTACTTCCATTTGAGTTCTCCCATCAAAAAATCTTTTAGTTACTATCATTTTTTCTTTATCATTTAATCTTTCTAATGCCCCTTTTATTGTCATTTTTTCTGCCCATAATTCATCTGTATTTTTACTATCTTTTACTTGGTCCATTATATATATATTCTCTGAACCATCATTATATACCGGTTCTTGTAAAGATACTGGATCTTGTATTGCATCTAAACTAAATGATATATCTTCTTTGGTTACCTCTAATTCTTTTGCAATTTCTTCAATTTTAGGGTCTCTTCCATTTTCTTTATTAAATCTTTCTTTAAATTGTATTACTTTATATGCTAAATCTCTTACTGACCTACTTACTCTTATACTGTTATTATCCCTTAAATATCTTTTTACTTCTCCTATAATCATTGGCACTGCATATGTGCTGAATTGTACATTTTGACTTAAATCAAAGTTGTCAATCGCTTTAATTAAACCTACACAACCTACTTGAAATAAGTCATCTGCATTTTCTCCTCTTCCATAAAATCTTTGAATTACACTTAGCACTAATCTCAAATTACCATTAATAAATTTTTCTCTTGCTTCATTATCTCCTTCTTTTATTTTTATAAATAGTTCTTCTTTTTCTTGTTTGCTTAATAAAGGTAATTTTGATGTATTCACACCACATATTTCTACTTTGTTTAGCAAAAAGAAAACCTCCTTTTAAAAATACTTAGGTTTAGTATTTCCAAAATAAGGTTTTTTATACATTATCCTATTTTACTTGTAATATCTTTTTTCATCTTATTTATTATCTTTTTTTCCAGTCTTGATATGTAACTTTGTGATATTCCGTAATTCATCAGCTACCTCTTTTTGCGTTTTTTCTTTTCCTGTTTTAAATCCAAATCTCATTTCCATTATATCTTTTTCTCTTTCATTTAACTTTAAAATAGCGGCTCTTAAAAGCTTTTTATCAACTTCATCTTCTAAATTTCTTGATGTAATATCTGGCTCCGTTCCTAAAATATCTGAAAGTAATAATTCATTACCATCTCCATCTTTGTTTAATGGTTCATCTATTGATATTTCACCTTTTAATTTATTACTTTTTCTTAAAAACATTAATATTTCATTTTCTATACATCTTGATGCATATGTTGCTAATTTTATATTTTTTCCTGTATTAAAAGTATTTACTCCCTTCATAAGTCCTATTGTTCCTATTGATATTAAGTCTTCTATACCAATTCCTGTGTTTTCAAATTTTTTGGCTATATATACTACTAATCTCAAATTTCTTTCTACTAAAATTTGCCTTGCTTCTAAGTTATTTTCTTCTGACAGCTTTTTTATCATTTCTTCTTCTTCCTCTGGTGGCAATGGCGGTGGTAATGTTTGACTACCAGCTATATAAAATATTGGTAAATATTCTATTTTTCCATCATCATTCAAATATTTTGCACATATTGAAGAAATACTATTTTTCACAAAATCTACAAATTTCATTTTAACTCTCATTCCTTGTATTATATATTTAGGTTTTTTATAAAGGTTTTACCTATAACCTATTATTGTATAATTATTGAAATTAGATAAAGTGTCTCTCATCACTCCTTAACTTTACTCAAATACTATCTAATAACAATGAAATTTTCACTTTTTTATCTATTACTTTAATTCACTTTTATTATTAGATTTGAATTAGTTTCCTTCTTTAAAATAATTCTATTCCCATTAATGCTCTATATTCTCCTCTTTTAGTTAATGACTTATTATATATTCCAATTATTACCTCATTCAATTTCTTTTCTTCATCATTTTCATCTTTTATAACTACATATTCTGGTTTTATTCCTAAAAGCATTCCATTTTGTTTTCCCAGAGATGAAAATGGTATGAATTTTAATTTAGTCATATATTTTTTCTTTATTTCATCTGGTATTTTTGAAAAATCACCTCCTAAAATTTCTTCTATATTATTCAATATTTGTTTTGGTACACATTCATATAGCAAAGTATGCTCTACTACTATTACTGGTATATTTGTTATTGGCTCTTTTAGCATATTACCTGTGTCTAGCATTGCTTTTGTTTCTATCTCTTTAACATTTAATTTTATTTTTATATTACAAAACATATCTCTTTTTGAAATCTTATTTTTTACTACTGTAAAAGCTGTTATTACTATAAAAAAAGCTACAATTCCTGATAATAATATTGTTTTTAAAGAATATGCTCCTAGAAATAAACCATTTTTCATAAATGTTTCTTGTGGTTTTACTATATAAATTAGTGCAAACGCTGCTCCTCCAAATACTAACGACGTTAAGTAAAATATTAATAACGACTTACACATTTTTTTCATATTTTGGGGATTAAATGCTACATATACTATTATTATTGATAAAATCAGTTTTAAAATCATACTTGAATAAATTTTTAAATTCGAAATATATGAAATCACAGTATAAATTGCTCCTATTAAACTTGCTGATAACAACCTCCAAAATTTAGAGTTGTTTTTCAATATTATACTTGTCGCAAATAAAATAATGTAATTCATAATTAGATTTTCTATTAACACTACATCAACATAAATAGTCATATAATCACCTGTAAAAATATTGTACTACCTATGCTATAAAAATACTGTCTATTTCTATTGTAGAATCAAAGAAATATTTGACAAAAACTTATATAAATAACTTATAAAAAAAATATATCTAAATAAAACGACCTTTTTTATTATTCTTCTTTAAGGCAATGATTTCGGTGATTTCGGGGTCGGAGACAAAAATCATGATTGAAATTAAATAAATATTTTAATTTATTTTTAATCAATCATGATTTTTGTCTCCGACCCCGAAATCACCGAAATCACTCTTATATATTTTTATTTCTATTCTTTCTTAAAAATGAAGGTATATCTAAATCATTTTGAGATGAACTAATTTCTGAGCTTGATGGAATTGATGTAACTTTTTTCTCCCATGTTTTTGACATATTGTCAACACCTAAGCTTGATATTGGTTCTGGTTTTTCAAATCCTGTTGCTATAACTGTTATTTGAATTTCATCTTCCATTGATGGGTCTGTTACAGTACCAAAGATTATATTTGCTTCTGGGTCTACACTGCGTTGTACTAATTCTGCTGCTGTATTTACTTCGTGTAATCCTAAGTCTTCTCCACCTGTTATGTTTATTATTACTCCTCTTGCTCCTTCTATTGATGTTTCTAGTAATGGACTTTGAATTGCTTCTTTTGCAGCATCTTCTGCTCTATTTTCTCCTGATGCTCTACCTACACCCATATGTGCCATTCCTGTATTTAACATTATTGTTTTTACATCGGCAAAGTCTAAGTTTACAAGACCTGGTATAGCAATTAAGTCTGATATACCTTGAACACCTTGTCTTAATATATCATCAGCCATTTTGAAAGCTTCTATTATAGATGTTTTTCTATCTATTATTTGTAATAATTTATCATTTGGTATTACTACTAATGTATCTACTTTTCCTTTTAAACTTTCAATTCCTCTTTCAGCTTGTGAAAGTCTTTTTTTACCTTCAAATGTAAATGGTTTTGTAACAACTCCTATTGTTAATATTCCCATTTCTTTTGCAGCTTGTGCAACAACTGGTGCGGCTCCTGTACCTGTTCCACCACCCATTCCGGCTGTAACAAATACCATGTCTGCTCCTCTTAATACTTCTGCTAATTCAGCTTTACTTTCTTCTGCTGATTGAGCTCCAATATCAGGATTAGCCCCTGCTCCTAATCCTCTTGTTATTTTTTCTCCTATTTGGATTTTTGTACTTGCTCTTGATGTTTGAAGAGCTTGTCTATCTGTATTTACAGCTATAAAATCAACACCTTTTATTCCTGCTTCAATCATTCTATTTACAGCATTGTTTCCTGCTCCTCCTACACCTATAACTTTTATTGTTGCAGTTCCATCCATCATTGCAATATTATTATCATCATTGTAATCCATCATTTAGTTTTTCCTCCCTTTATATTTTAAATTTTTGTTTTATGAATAGAAAAACTCTTTTATTTTTTCTATTATTGTTTTTATAAAATTTTCATTGTTTTGTGTATCTATACTGCTTGAAACAGTTTTAGCAAATGGCCTTGCTGCTATATATCTTACTAATGCATAACTTGTTCTATATGTTGGTTTTACTGTACTTATTGCTCTTCCTGTTGATATTTTTACTGGTATATTTAAATTTATTTTTCCAGCAACATCACTTTTATTTATATTAACTATACCTTGGCCTGTTAAAACTACATTATTTATTTTTTGTTTTACTCCACTATTTGTAATATCTTTATTTATTATTGAGAATATCTCTTCTATTCTAGCTTCTATTATTTCTATTAATTCTGAACTTTTTATAATTCTATTTTTATTAGAATCTTTTGAAGTGTTTAAAATAATATCATTATCATTATCTATAAAAGATTTTAAAGCTAGACCATATTGTCTTTTCAGTTTGTCCGCTTCTTCTTCTGATATATTAAGAACTACTGCAATGTCATTAGTTATATTATCTCCACCTACCGGAATTGAGTTTGTATATACAAAACTTGAACCTTCAAATACTCCTATATCTGTATTTCCTGCTCCTATATCTAATAACATTATATTGTCATGTAATTCATTATTATCTAAAACTAAATTTCTTTCTGCCAATGTTGTTGGCACTATTCCATCTATATCTAATCCTGCTTTTTTAAAAATATTATGTAATTGTCTAACATAATCTTTTTCTGCTAATATTATCTGTGCACTTATTGTAAAGCTTGAACTTAAATTTCCTACTGGATCTGTTACAACTGTTCCATTTTCTAATGTAATTTTATCTGGTACAATATCTATTAATGTTTTTCCATCAGGAATTTCTATATCTTTTACTTGCATAATTGCATTTTGAACATCTCTTACCGATATTCCTGAATATTTATCTCTAGCTTCTTTTGTTATCATATTTTGAACAATTGTTACATACTTTCCTGGAATCGTTACATATGCTGAATTAATTTTTAAATTTGTTTCATCTTCGGCATCTTTTATTGTTTTTGCTATACTTAAACTTATTTCATCTTCATTTATTATCTTGCATTTCTTTAGTCCACTACATTTATATGAGGTATTGCTTATAATCTCAATTTGTCCAAAATTGTTTACTTCTCCTACAACTGTACAAACTTTACTTGTTCCTATATCAATACCTACTATGATATCACCGATAGCCAAGTTAATTCCTCCAATTTTTAGTATAAATTTTTCTAAATGTATATATATTACATTTCGCCAAAAAAGTCAATAGTAATTGTAATATTTTTGTAACAAATTCGCAATAATATTGTAACACTTATTTTTGACATTTTTCGCCAATTATCTAAAAATAAAATTACAATTATCTATATTTCTCATAAGCTTTTTTATATCTCTCTAAATATAATTTTATAAATCGTTTTTATAGATATTTAATTGTAATTTTAAAATATATTAATTATAATTTTTATTCCAAATGTAATATTAATACTATATCTATTTTCATTTTATCTTTCAAAACAAAAATGTTTTATAATGGTTTCTATTATATATTATTTTTTCTTTCAGTTCAATATTATTTTTCTTCTTTTACTATTTCTTCTGTCTTATTGTTTGCTTTGTCTTTTAATTTATTTGTCCATTTTTCTACATAGTATCTTCTTATAGTTCCTAAATTCATAAACATTCTCCATACAAAAACTACTATTGCTGCTAAATATATATCAACATTTAACTTTTGACCTAATATTGTCAATAGTATTGCTAAAATTGCATTACCAAAAAAACCTGATATAAATATTTTTAAATCAAAATTCTTTTTTATTACTGATGCAATTCCTCCAAATACTGAATCAAGTGCAGCTATAATGGCTATTGCTAGATAACTAGAATATGTATATGAAATCATTGGAGCATTTAAGCCTAATATAGCACCTAATATGCACCCTATTAATATAGCTATAAATAACATTATCTTTCCTGCCTTTCTTTTTTATATTTAATTAGATTTATTTATTATCCACTTTTCATTTTTTCGTCTTTTACATATTACCAATTTGCTTCTATTCTATATATTTTGTGTTTATTTCTTTATTATATTTATCTATATGAATTTTATTGTCTTTTTCTATTGTTGCAATATGTCCTAGGGTTTCTAATTGCTCAACTGTTCCTCCATTTCCCTTTAAAGCTGTTTCTAAATATGATTGATTTCCTATCGCTTTTATTACATATGGTTCTAATATTCTTTGACCATTAACTTTTATAAATTCATTTGTTATATAAGTTATATCTGTTATATTTATAATTCTTTCGCCGTTTATTGAAATTGCTTCTGCTCCTGCAAATTTAAGTGAATTCACTATCATCAATAAATCATCTGCATTTATTGGTGTTTTTGATTCTTGTCCACTCTTTAATGTTACTACTATTCCTTCTCCTTGAACATCTGTTAATCCTAATATCATATTATTTTGTTCTAATTCATTTTCTAATAATTTACTTGATTCGCTATTGGTTTGTTCGTCATTTTTGTACTCTTCAATTTTATTTATTGTATCTTCATATTTTTGATTTATATCATCATATTTTGATTTCCAATTTGCAAGTTCTTTTTTTAATTCTGTCTCTTGCATATTTTCCACTGATGTTATATCTGTTTCATTTACTATCTTAAATTGCATCATCATTACAGATACTAATGCAAAACATGCAATTCCAATAGTAATTGTCATTGTTATTTTTCCTTTTTTTATAGCCTTTTTCATCTATTTCCTCCTATTTTATGTTTTGCATATATTTAAAGTTTATTACTCCTGTATATTTTGGTATAGTTATATTATTTGACTTTTCTAAATTAACTCCTACATTTGCCTCTTTTAATATATATAAGTATCCTCCTGGTCTTTGTAAACCTGATAAATACTCTGGCAATCCAATAGCTTTTATTACAAATGGTGCACCTATTCTCTCTCCATTTATATCTATTGTATTTCCTCTGCAAGATATTGCCGTATTTGCTACCCATCTTTGGTCATTTATTGAAATTGCTTCTGCTCCTGCATTTATTAATTCATTTACAACACTTAATACATCAATATCATGAACTAATAATTCACTAGGATTTAAAGTTGATGTTCCCATACCTTTTCCGTCTGTTAAAGTTATTATAACACCTGGTCCTTTTGCTTCTGACATACCTGTTAGTTTATTTCCTTGTTTTATTTTATTCTCTTTTTCCTCTAAGTTTGAATTATTTTTTGTTGCTTTTTGTCTCTCAATTTCTAATTGTTTTTCGGCTTGTTCTAATTCTTTATACTTATTATCATATTTTTCTTTATATTTTAATACCTCTGCTCTTAAATTATTTTCTTCATAATTTTGGCTAACTGTTGAATTTGTACTTTTTACAGTTCTAACTTGTACACATATTCCTAAGGTCAAAGCAAAACACATTATTCCTAAAACTAGGCTGACTACTTTTTTATTTGTCATTTTTCCACCTTTCTAGTATAAATTATACTTTTTCTCTAAAATATACCTTGAACTTTTGATTCAAGTCTCCGTTTGCAAAAATTTCCCCTTCTTTATCTTTTTCTTCGTTTATTATTGCAATTACATATAACATTTTATTGCTTAAATTAGAACCATCACCTAAATGAATTTTCTTCTTCTCATTTTGCATATATATAATATAATCATTTTTGTTGCTAATGTCAATGCTTGTAACCTCTTTATCCAATTGATTTTCTTTCATTGCATTCATAATTTTTAAAATAATTTCTAATTCTGTTAAATCTTCGTTATTTAGTCTAGTTCCTGCTTTTATCTCTTCTTCTTTGGTTGATATTCCAGTAATTATTGGTAAGTTTAATTGATTCTGAGTAATTTCTAAAACATATCCCTGTGTACTTATATATGCATATTCTCCTAAAACAGGTACACTGAATTTTGGCTCTCTTTCTTCTATGTTTACTTGAAGCTTATTGGGAAAAACTCTCTTTAATTCTACATTTTCAATATATGCACTTGACTTTATCTTGTTTTCTACATCGCTTTTCCAAAATTTAAAAATATTTTGACCTATTGATAATTCAGATAAACTTATTATTGTTTCTGGACTTAATTGCTTATTATTTGTTACTTCGATATTCTGAATATTAAATATTGGTGAACAAGTTGCAAAAGCTATTATTCCACTTACCACACCTATAAACAAAATTAATTTCAAGAAGAATTTTATTCTTTTTAGCCTTTTATCTCTTTTTCTTTGCTTCTTTGCAAATTCCTTTTTCATTTCATCTTGTTTCTTTTTATTGTTTTTATTAGTCATACCAATGACTGTTTCTGTATCAAAGTCAAATTCATTTTCTTCTTTTTGTATATTATTTCTTTCTCTAACTCTTTTTTCTCGTTCTTTTTTTCTTTCCATTAAGTTTTCAATATTTTCATCTTGTCCATTATTGAAGCGATATAAATCTATATTTTCTTCTTTAGGTTTTTTTGGCAATTTAATTCCTCCCTATTTTACTTATAATATCTTTTGTTATATAGGAAATCATATAAAATATTTTAATTTTGCAACATAAAGTAAAAAACTAATATTAAACTTTAATTTATAAATTAAAATATATTTTATAGAAGATTTCCTATATAACAAATTAAATTCTACTTAATTTTCTATTTTTATATTTATACCTATTGCTTGTAATTTCTTATCAAATTTTTCATATCCTCTCAATATATAATCAATGTTCTCTATTGTAGTTTTCCCCTTGGCAACTGTTCCTGCTAATACCATTGCAGCCCCTCCTCGTAAATCTGTTGCTTTTACAGTTGCTCCATATAGCTTTCTTACCCCTTTTATAATAGCTGTTTTTCCTTCTATTGAAATTTTTGCTCCCATTCTTATTAATTCTTGTGTGTATTTATATCTATTTTCAAATATATTTTCTACTATTATAGATGTTCCTTTTGCTACTGTTAATGTCGTTGCAAATATTGATTGCATATCTGTTGGAAACCCTGGATATGGCATTGTTTTTATATCTATTGCTTTCAATTTTTTAGGAGCTATTATTTCCATTTTATCTTTATTTATTTCTATGTTGCAACCTGTTTCTTCTAGTTTGTCTATTATTGGTACTATATGAGATGGATTTACATTTTCTAAAACTAAATGTCCTCCTGATATTGCTGATAAACATAAAAAAGTTCCAGTTTCAATTCTATCTGGCATGATGTTATAGCTTACATCTTTTAGCTTTTTCACACCTTCTATTTCTATTTTATTTGACCCTGCTCCTTTTATTTTAGCTCCCATTTTATTTAAGAAATTTTGTAAATCTATGATTTCTGGTTCTCTTGCTACATTTGTAATTATTGTTGTTCCTTCTCCTAAACAACTTGCTAATATTGCATTTTCTGTCGCTCCTACACTTGGAAATTCAAAGTCAATTTTTTCCCCTTTTATTTTATCACAAAAGCAACTGATTTTTCCATAGTTTTTGTCAATATTTATGCCTAATTTTTCAAATGCTTTTAAATGTAAGTCTATTGGTCTTGTTCCTATATCACATCCCCCTGGATATGTAAATGTTGCTTTATGGTATTTTCCTAGCATTGCTCCTGCTAATATCACTGATGACCTCATCTTGTGCATTAGTTCTTCTGGTATTTCTAGTTTTTCTATTTTGCTTGTGTCTATCATTACTTTATTATTCTTTTTTGCTACTTTTGCTCCTAAGGTTTCTAATATTTTATACATCATTTGTGTGTCTTTTATTTCTGGTACATTATATAGGGTTGTTTTTCCTCCGTTTAAAATTGTTGCTGCTATTATTGGTAAACTTGAATTTTTTGAACCTGAGATTTTTACTATTCCTTCTGCTTTTCTTCCACCTTCTATTATGTATTTTGACATTTTTCTGCCTCCTTTTTTCTTTTGCTATATTTTATGTTTTCTTTACATAAATTGTGAATGTGAAGATTCTTATTCTCTATTTATTGGTATTTATAACTCCTATATATTATTTTTTCTAACTTATGTTGACTTTAATTAAATGATTCTTCTTTTTTTAGCAAAAAAGAACTGTGCTTTCTTATTATTTCACAGTTCTTTTACTAAAAAATTCTTTTATTTTATAACTTCTTATTCTTCAACCTTCTCAAACATATCTTTACCAACTCCACATAGAGGGCAAACCCAATCTTCTGCTAGATCTTCAAATTTTACTCCTTCTACTTCTTCATCGTAGATATATCCACATGGTATGCATCTATATTTCATTTTATCACCTCCGTTTTTACATTTTTTATTATATCAATTTTATTTTTTCTCGTAAATAGTTTTTGGCTTTTTTCTTAATTTTATATTACTGCATAATATTCCTTCTTTTCTTTATAGCTATAAATATAACTAATAGCAATATTAGCACCAATGTTATAATAGCTATAAAAAACCAATTGAAATTTCTTTCTTCTTTTTCTAAATTTTCTACATTATCTTTTATCTTTTCTATACTTAATCTCACATTTTCATCATTATTTTTCTGTAATATTTGCTCTAATTTTTCTAATTCTTCTTTCTTTTCCTCTTCTGCTTTTAATTGTTCTTGTTCATTTCTTTTATATACATTTACTTTATATTTTCTACTTGTATATCCATTTTCAGCAATTACATTTATTATAATTTCATTGTTTCCATATTTTAAGTTTTTCCCTCCACTTATTTCTACTTTTGCATTTATTTTTTGAGGTATAGCTAGAATATTTAGATTTTCAGTTGTATTTGAAACCTCAGTTTTATATTCTAATATATTTTCATTGAATTCAGGTGATAATATTGCATTTTCTATTGCTAAATTTTCTAAATTTGCATTTGCTAATTCTATATTATTTGTTTTTGTTACATATATTTTATAGCTTGTTTTATTTATCATATTTGGTGCAGTTACATTTATATCTATTTTATTAATTCCCATTTTAAAATCTTTATTCCCTGTTATTTCTACTTTTGAATTTTTATTTTGAGTTTTTGCTGTTACCTCTAACTCATTTAAGTCTTCCGTTGTAAAATAATATTCTGTAATTTCAGGATTAAATTCTGGTGTAATCCCTTCATGATTTAATCTCATTTCTTTTAGTTTTGAATTAGTATTATCTTCATTGTTTGTATTTGGCATTATTTCTTGATTTTCTTCTACTACTGAGATTATCTTACTTTCTTCTATATTTTTAATCTCTTTTCCTAAACTGTCATACATTTTTCCCTTTATTGTTATCAAGCTGTTTCCCTTTTCCTTTGCTTTGAATTTATATTTGATTAACTCACAATTTTCTTTGGCATTTCTTCCTCCTGATGTGTCATACCAAGAGCTTAAAATTTTTCCATTTACTAAGTTAGTATTTTCCATATTTGATATATATTCTACAAAATTATTATCAAAATTTATTTCTATATCATAAGCTGAAACTGATAGATTAGCTAAGTTTATTGCTATACTAAATTCCTCTTCTTTTTTTATTTTGTCCTCACTAGATACTATTTCTATATTTATTTTATCTTCAAGATTTTCAGCAAGTACATTTCTCATCATAAAACTATTTAAAATTATTGCTATAAATATTATTATTTTAATTAACTCACTATTTACTATTTTATTCACTTTATGCTCCTTTCTAATTTTATTTATCTTAATTTATTCTCTAAATACTTGTTACCTAAACATTTGTTACAGTTTACAACCTATTTGTCATAAAATATTTAATGCAAACTAACTTTATTTTAAATTACTATACATTTTTTATTTAATATAAATTTTAAAATATAAAAATATATTTGTTACTTTTGTTTTAAATTGATACTTACTTTTACATTATTACTATCTACTGCTCTATTTTAGATAACCCTAAAATATCTCTTTGTATCAATAATAAATCTCTTGATGTTGGCTTTCGCCCATCTTTACTTATATTTCCTGCTATTTGTGAATATTTATTTAAACTTTCTATTTCTAATATATGTCTTTGTAGCTTTAATAAATCAATACTATTAATTTTTCCATCACCATTTACATCTCCATATATTATTGCTATATATTCTGTAATTATTTCTTGTTCTTCTGAATTTTTTAATATTTGTATTTTTGTGCCTGTTCCAATTAGTTCATTTTCTTTTATTTCAATTCCATCTTTGTTTAATATTCGTATTTTATATTTTTCACTTACAATTATATTATCTAAAAAGTTTTGTTTTGTTCTTTCTTCTTCATCAATACTTGTTATTATATTCCCTTGTACTTTTAAATTTTCACTAAATTTAATATCTTGTTCTGATATTTTTTCTATAACATTAACCTCTAATTGTTTTTTTATATTTTCATTTTCTTTCGGACTAATATTTATCTTTGTTGTCCCCTTGTTTATTCCTGTAATTGTACCTATTTCATCGCATATTGCGACATTTTCATTTTCACTTTCGTATTTGATTTCTTTATTACTTGCATCTTCTGGTAAGATTGTTGATATTATTTTGTATTTTTCTCCTTCTTGTAATGTTATTTTTTCTATATTTAATTCTATTCCTGTAACTTTACTATATATTTCTATATCAATATTTGCTTTTACATCATTATCCACAGCTTTTACTGTTATTGTGGATTTTCCAGAACTTATCGCATATATATTTCCTTCTGAATCTATTTTAGCTATATTTTCATTGCTTGATTTATATTCTATTTTTTCTTCTTTTGCTTCTTCTGGTAAGATTTGTACTCCTAATTTCTTTTTTTCTCCTTTATTAATTATCTTATTATCTATTGATAATCTAATTTCTTCAATTTGTGCTTTTGGTAGTTCTTCTATATAATTTTGAAACGCGTATCCTATCATTCCATTTTCTAATATTACTCTATCCCATCTTTCTCCTGCTTGTTTTCCTTTTGCTATTCTTGTCATTTTTTCATTTCTTGTTACTGTTGTTAATTTTTCATAATTTGTACTTGGACCTGTTCTTATATTAAGTTCATTATTTACATTTGCATACACTTTTGTGTTGTCATTATCATATTCTTCTTTTTTTATGTTTGGACTTTCACTTTGTATTTTTTCCATATTATTGTATATTGGAATTATAAAGTTTATTTTTTCATCTAGTAAATTACTATTTTTATATCCTTTATATATAGATTGTGATTCACTATATGGAGCTAATACATTTGTCATATATTGATGCCAGAAAAGATTTTGATTATTTCCTCCATCAACATGAAATTTTTGTAGGTATATTGTATTTTGTCCTATATTTATATAACTAGAACCAATAAAAATTCCTCCACCTGTTATTGCTCTTTCTTTTGTATTCCATGGTATCAGTAGTTTTGCTTTTCTTTCTTCACTTGCTCCATTAGCATCTCTTGCATACTTTAAGCCATTAATTATCGCCCCCATTGGTTCTGCTGAACTTGTTGCTCCTATATTATAAAAATTATATAATCCCTTATAACCTGATACATTTCCACTTATTGAGCTATGTGATAAGAAAGGTCCCACTTCTTGTTTTATTCTTGATGCTAAATGATAACTACTTACTTTCGAATTCCTTCCTGCATTTAAAATTAAATCTCCATATTTTTTATTTGTACTAATTAAATTTCCATTGTAATCTAAATAATCTACCATTCTATTGTAAAATTCCGTTCCATATAATATTTTTTCTATTCCTTCCATATAGTTAATTTTTTCATCAAAAGATAATTCCTCAAACTGAAAAACTCTTACTTCATTTAAAAAGTTTCTAGGGTCCATTGTATATAGTAAAGCTTCTTTTGAGCAGTCTACCCATCCTGCATCTATTTCTACATTATATTCTCCTGGCTTTGTATTTTTCCAACTGTCTGAATATGATTTTGGCACTAAGTTTTTTCCAAAAACATTTTCATTATCTATTACATATGTCCAATCTAAATTTGTATATAAAGCAATGAAATTCCAATTAGGATGATTCTTTTTTAATTCATATAAATATGGTTTAAAGGATTCTGGAAAGTTTTCTATTCCTTCTAATTTACTTGCAGAATAATTTTTGTTTGGATTACTTTCTGAATAACTATTATTGGTATTCTTTTCGTAGTAATTTCTATTTGAACTACTATCAAAATAGCTTTTATTTTTATTACTTTCAGAGTAACTTATTTTTAAATTACTATCCGAATAACTTTTATTGGGATAACAAATTATATTTGTTAAAATAAAAAAAGTCGTGCATAATACTATTATTTTACTTTTTTCTATTACAATTTTTTTCTTTATTTTAGTTTTTTTATTTACACTAACTTTTATAAAACTATCCATCTAACAACTTTTCCTCTCCTTCTTTAATTGCTTTTATTACTATTCTTTTGGTAGAATCTGTTGTACAAGTAATTAGTGTTAATTCTGTCCTTCCATTTGTTTTTTGTGATAAACATTGTGTTTCATTTGGTAAAACTGTTGATTTTTTGTAAACTTTATAATTTATACTTTTTCCTGTTAAATCTGTTAATTTTATCTCATCATTTATATTTACTTTTTTTAAATTATGAAACATATTCTTTGTAATGTAATTATGTCCTGCTATACAAAAATTACCTATTTCATTTGGATTTGCTCCGAAAAACTTTGTTGCTGACATCGCTAATGTTTGTTTATTATGTTCTTTAAGTACCAATGTAACTAAGTTAATCTTTTCTATTTCTAACTTTGCAATTACTGGATATCCATTATAATAACTTGGTATTTCATTATTTACTATTTCTTTATTTTCTTCATCTTTTTTTATTTGTTCTTCTATTTCGTTTTTACTTTCTTCTTGTGATTTAGTTATTTCCTTTTTGCTTTCATTTATGGTAATTTTATTTCCTGTTTGTTCTTTTGTTTTCACATCATTTGATTGGATTAAAGATAATGAAAAGAATATTATTATAGAAAAAATTATTATTGTTTTTAGATATCCTCTTTTTTGATATTTTCCATGTTTTCTTTTCTTCATATTATTTTCTCCATAAAATTAAAAATCAATAATAGCGAGTTGATTAATATTATTTACTACTAAAATATAACTATCAACTCGCATTTAATTGTTCATATACAAAGACTTCAATGAAATCTCCTATGCACTATTTTTTATTATCTTTTATTGTTCTTTATTGTTTCTTAATTTTATATAAAAAGTTGTACTTAATATAAACATTAAAATTACTAAAATAGGAATATATAAATTCTTACCTGTTTTAGGTAAATTACTTGGTAATTTTTCAGTATTGGTGTTTATATTTTGATTTATTGAATTATTTGGAATTGTATTTGTCCCATTATTATTGTTCTGTGTATTATTTCCTCCATTTGGTGCTACTGTATTATTTCCGTTTTGATTAGTATTTGAATCTTGATTTTTTTCGTCAACCACAATTGTAAAATCTTTTTCTGTTATTACTTTATCTGAATTGCTTCTATCTATTAATTTAAAAGTTACTATATATTGTCCTTTTTTATCAAATAAACCTCTCAAATTTAATTCTTGATTTACTTTTCCTCCTATTTTGTATCCATTTGGGTCACCCCAACCACTATTAATTAAATCATGTTCTATACTATTTGAATCAGTTCCTAATATTTTTACATTTCCACCATTACTATCTTTTACCTCTGCAATTATTCTAGCTTTATCATAATATCTACCCATATTTGATAAAAGTGATAGTTTCATTTCTTTTTCTTCGTTTGTTATTGGATTTCCTGTATAATTTAATTCAAATTTGTAATCTTCATATTTAGGTTCTACAACTATATTTTTTACTAGTGCTACACTAATATCATCATAATTTTCAGATGCATCAGCATTTGCTAAACCTTCTGCTGTTACTGATAAATCTGTGGGATTTGATGTTGTAATTCCTTTTTTTGCTTTAAAAGTTATTGACATACTTTCTTTTGGATTTGTTCCTCCTGTACTATCATAATATACTACTCTTACTCTTGTCCCATTATCATTAGCAGTTCCTCCATCTGTTCTTACATACTCTAACAAGTTATTATCATATGCAATATCAAATGTATATGCTCCTAATTGTTTTCCAAAAGTAATTTCTAATGTAACTTCTGTTTCAGGTTCGACAATTGTTTTATCTGTACTAATATCTACATTGTCTAATGCTACTGCATATGTTTTTCCCATTAGAATAGTAAAAAATAAAATGGATATAATAAGTAACGAATATAAAATTTTTTTCATTTTCAAAAAACCTCCTTTTTATATTACTAATATTATGGCTAAAAAATTTTTATTTATTTGATGAATTAATTTCCAGTTAATGTTTTAGAGCTCATGAAAAAGCCTTACTAATTCTTTCTGAATGAAATAAGTAGTCAAAATCAAAAAAAGTCAATTATCAACTATTTTAGTGGTTACTTTGTAAAAGCTATAATATAGTAACGAATATATTACATACCTACGATTTCCCCTTGCAATTTCTACTATTTTAATGTATAATTTTTTTATTAAAATTTTTGGAGGTACATTATGGACAAATTAACAATTAGAAATTTATATAAAAATACATCAACTTATTCTGAAAAAGAAATTAATTTAGAAGGTTGGATTAGAACTATTCGTGATTCAAAAACATTTGGTTTTATAGAATTAAATGATGGTTCTTTCTTTAAAAATGTTCAAATTGTATTTAGTGATAAATTAGATAACTTTGCTGAAATCAGTAAACTTTCTATTAGTTCTTCTATAAAAGTTACTGGAATTTTAGTAATTACTGAAAATGCTAAACAACCTTTTGAAATTCAAGCAACTAAAATAGAAATTTTAAATTTTTGTGATTTAAGTTATCCTCTTCAAAAGAAAAGACATTCTTTTGAATATTTAAGAACTATTTCTCATTTAAGACCAAGAACTAATACATTCAATGCTGTATTTAGAGTTAGAAGCGTTTTTGCATATAGCATACATAAATTTTTCCAAGAAAAAAACTTTGTATATGTAAATACTCCTCTTCTTACTTCAAGTGACGCAGAAGGTGCTGGTGAAATGTTTAATGTTAACTCTTTCGATTTAGCAAATGTTCCTAAATTGGAAAACGGACAAGTTGATTTTTCTAAAGATTTCTTTGGGAAACCTGCTCATTTAACAGTTAGTGGTCAATTAAATGGTGAAACATATGCTACTGCATTTAGAAACATTTATACTTTTGGACCTACTTTTAGAGCTGAAAATTCTAATACTGTTAAACATGCTGCTGAGTTTTGGATGGTTGAACCTGAAATTTGCTTTGCTGATTTAAGTGATGATATGGATTTAGCAGAAGAAATGATTAAATATACTTTTTCTTATGTTTTAGAACATTGCCCTGAGGAAATGGCTTTCTTTAACCAATTTGTTGATAAAGGATTATTAGATAGATTAAATAATGTAATTAATTCTGATTTTGTTAGACTTTCATATACTGATGCAGTAAAAGAGTTAGAAAAAGCAAATAACAAATTTGAATATAAAGTTAGCTGGGGTGTTGATTTACAAACAGAACATGAAAGATATTTATGTGAGCAAATATATAAAAAGCCTGTATTTGTTACTGATTATCCAAAGGATATCAAAGCTTTCTATATGAAAGAAAATCCTGACGGTAAAACTGTTGCTGCTGCCGATTTACTTGTTCCTGGTATTGGAGAAATTATTGGTGGTAGTCAAAGAGAAGAAGATTACGATAAATTATTAAATAGAATGAAAGAATTAAATATGGATATTAATTCATATGATTGGTATTTAGACTTGCGTAAATTTGGTAGTTGTAACCACGCTGGTTTCGGATTAGGATTTGAAAGAGCTATTATGTACTTAACTGGTATGCAAAATATTCGTGATGTAATTCCTTTCCCTAGAACACCAAAGAATTGTGAATTTTAATATTGAATTTAGTTTTACTTTATATTTTAAAACTAAAAAAGACTATATATACTAATTTGTATATAGTTAAAAATGAGTATATAGAATAATTTGTGTAAAGTTTAAAAATAAACCTTGTTATGATAAAATAAAAATGTCATAGTATTTCTCATATAAAAAATTAAATCAAAAAAATAACGATTGTATCTCTTCATACAATATGAAAGTATGCCGTCTTTATTATTAAATAAGCAGTAAAATAAGTGAAATCTTCACTTACTTTACTGCTATTTAAAAAGTTACTTTATTCATTTAATTAATTTGTAAAATTCCTTTATCCAACATTGCTAAGGTTTCTAAAATTGCTCTACCTTCCTCTGAAAGTTTGCTAACTTCTTGTACCAATATTAATTCGTTCCTAATTTCCTCTGTTGCTTGTTTTATTTGTATTTCTAGCTCTTCTTCTAATGAATTAGAAGTGTAGTGAGTAACTAAATCCTTTAAAACTTCTTGATGTTTTTTCCATTCTCTAATACTAACTTCTTCCGGAAGTAAATTATAACATCCATCTTCATTTGCTATTAAAAGCACTCCGCCTGTCGGTCTATTATCCAATGAATATTTACATCCATTTTCTGAAAGCATCGAACATCTTGTTTTTTTACTCAAAAGATCAACAATTGGACGATTAACATTTCTTACTCGTAAATGTAAAATGGGTTTTATTAAAATTTCATTATCTGTCTTATACCCATAAAAAACTGCTACAATAGAAATTTCTCCTTTATCCAATTGTTCTTTTAGGTAATCAAAACTTAATTTTTCAAAGTCAGTTGGCAGATATCCACATCCTGACCGCTTACAGCATCTCCCTCCGCATTTTTTACAAATCTCCTTGTTTTCAAAATAACTTTTCATTTGTTATCCTCCTTATAGTAATTTGTAGGATATGTCCTCTGAACTTAATCAAACGGCATACAAAATTTAATATCTAATATATTATACTACGAATTTACATAAAATGCAATGATAGATGTATATTATATAAATTTACTGCAAAAATTATTTATTAACACACTAAAATTTCATGTAAGTTTTATGTGAATCATTCTTCATTTTCATTAAATCATTTTAATATATTTTGATTTAAAACAACTCCACTATACAAAAAAAGTACATCTTGATTTTTAAATTCTATATACTCTGTTAGTATCTCACTATTTATATACCTCAAATCAATTAAAGTTATCTTCCTATAATTTTCTATTAACAACGGTGCTATACTACTTCCAAAAGAATCCCTGAAAAGCAATAATTCTTTATCATTATAGGCATTTGGATTTTCTATACTTATTAACGATGTTGGACCAGATAAATAAATATCATATTTATCATTAGAATTTTTATACTTTTGTAAGTCATATACTTTTCCGTTTTCTTTTGTTTCATAATTATATGTTTTACATTCTTCTATTGTATCATTAGTTAAATATTTAATTTTATCTGCTTCTATTTCATATCCAAGTTGTCCATAAAGTGAACCATAAAATTCTCCTATTTCATTTTCTTCGTATTTTATTTTTGATGTATCTTTTAAATTCATGTCTTTTTCTATTTTATTTACTACTTTTCTTAGATTTTCCTGCTTCCAATGGATATCTGTTTTATAATAGTCTTCTTTTGATAATTCTTTACATATATCTATATATTTGGCATTTTTTAAATTACTATCAAGAATTTTTTGCATTTCTTGATAATCCATTTTTAGGTAGCTATCATCTAAAAAATAGCTTTTATCTGGAATTATGGAGTAATAAATATTCATATCTTTTAAATATTTATCTTCAATTTCTCCTAATTTCTTTGATGTTTTATGTATTGCTTCTTTATTTAATGGATATTCCATTTTATATATCATATTATCTTTTACAATTAATTTATTGTTATCTTTTTGTTTATATATTTCAAAATTAAAAAATGTTTTTAATTTTCTTAAATCTTCTCTTTTCACAAATTGGTCTGTTGCATATTTTTCAAATTTTTTTGATACATTTCCATTAAATATTTCTTTGGCTGTAATTACTGGAAATTGCTCTAATTTTCGTCTTTCCGAAATAGATATTTTTTCATCTTTTTTAATTATATTTGCTATGAATACTATAATTAATATCATTACAAACCCTATTGAAATTATTACATTCTTTTTAGTATCTTTCATTGTTGCACCTCCCTTTATTTAAAATCTAAAATATAGAAATGGGTTAAATGAACCATCTATTATGTAACTTGTAGATAAAAGTAATATAATAAATAAATAAATTGGTTCTAAGATATTTACAATTTTCTTTATTTTCTCTTTTTTTACTATGTTTTTCATAATAGGTGTTGCTCCTATTATTCCTATTAAAATCACAACAAAATAACTTTTTAAGTAATATATGCTTTCTTTTGAAATAACTGGTACATTTCCAATTCCAAATAGCCCTTTTATATTTTCCATTATTTCATTTCCATTAAATATGATAAAACTAATCATTACAAAAAATAATGTATATATTATTTTTAATATTTTAGGTGTTTTTTCTGCTCTTTTTAGTAAAAATATCTTTTCTACTATTAATAATATTCCAAAATATATTCCCCATATAATAAAGTTCCATTCAGCACCATGCCATAATCCTGTTAATAACCATACTATCATAATATTTCGAATCCATTTTATTTTACTTACTCTATTTCCACCTAATGGTATATATACATAATCTCTAAACCAACTACTTAATGATATATGCCATCTTCTCCAAAATTCAGTAATACTTGTTGCTATATATGGATAATTAAAATTTTCTAAGAATTCAAAACCAAACATCTTTCCTAATCCTATTGCCATGTCTGAATATCCTGAAAAGTCAAAATATATTTGTAGCATTACTCCTATTGCATATAACCAATAAAATAATACACTTTTTTCATCACTGATTAAAAAATTATTAACTAATGTTCCTATTACATTTGCTATCATGACTTTTTTACCTATTCCAATAACAAATCTTCTTACTCCCAAACTAAATTTATTAATACTATATTCCCTATGTTCTAATTGTTTTTCAATAGTACTGTATCTTACAATTGGTCCTGCAATTAGTTGAGGAAATAAAGATACATATGTTGCTAGTTTTAGGATATTTTTTTGTACTTTTACTTCTCCTTTATAAACATCTACTACATAACTTATCATCTGAAATGTATAAAAAGAAATACCTATTGGTAATAAAACATTTATTAAATCAATTTTTTGTGATAACCATAAATTGATATTTTTAATAATAAAATCTGCATATTTAAAATATATTAATAGTCCTATACTAATTATAATTTCTAATATCAAAAACAACTTTGATTTTTTTGTTCCTCGATATTTATCTACTAATCTTCCACATATATATGTAGACATAATGGAAAATACCATTAATAATACATATTTAGGCTCTCCATAAAAGTAAAAAATAAATGAAGAAATTAATAATATTAAATTTTTCAGCTTATTTGGTACTAAATAATATAATACTAATACTATTGGTAAAAAATAAAACAGAAATGTTACACTTGAAAATACCATAAAATCCCCCTTATAATTTTTATAATTAATGTGTTAATCTCTCGTTATTTCATACATATTATTATATATTGTTTATAAAATTACATTTAAAGAGCTATTTTAGAATAGAAAATATATTTTTATATTCTAAAATAGCCCTTATTTTTGTTAATTTTCTTATATTTTATATTCAATTATCAAATTCAACTTTTGTTTCTTTATCTTTTCCTATACTTTTAAATGCTTTTTTATAATTCTTCTGGTAACTCAGGAAGTTCTTCTGTTTTTGTATATTGTTCTCCTATTTGTCCAGCTAAATTTTTAAATTCGTCATACACTGGTTTAGCCCATTCTTCACTAGACATTACTAAACATACTATATCTCCACTATTTGTTGCATACAATTTTTCTGCTGATACACATATCCATTTTCTTGTATCAATTTGTTCTGACATTGTTTTAGCAATATTATTTGCATTTACACCTTCTTTTACTTTTGCAAGTACAAGTGAATATGCTTGTGAACTCATTATAGGTTCAGATATAGCAACAAATTGCAAATCGTTTCCATTTTCTAAACCTGTTGCATTTTTTATTGCATCTGCATCATTAACATCTACTATTTGAGTATTTAGTCTAGGTAAAGTTTCTTCTTTTCCTTTGTATATTTCATTAATTAATGTACTTAAATCTTCTGCTTTTTCTATTTTTCCTAAATTTGTTTCTGACTCTGTTTTTTTACCTTTATTCATAAATATTATTCCTAAAATAATTGCTATTACTAATAATGCAACTGTTACACCTATGATAATTTTCTTTTTCATATGTTTCTCTCCTTTTCCATAAATGAATTATTTTTTATTTTCCATTTATTATAATTATTTTTCCCTTATCTTTGAATTTTACTCATTATAGTTTAAAAATCAAATCTTTAATAAGAAAATTTATAAAAGCTACTTTTTCTATACGACACTAAAAAATCTTATATTGTTCTGTTTTAATATTGTCTTCCCCAAACTACCATATGTTTAGCTTCTTTTCCACAACATACACATTTATCAGATAAATGTTCTTGTTCAAATGGAATACATCTTGATGGTGCTCCTGTTAGTTCTTTTACTTTATCTTCACATTCTCTATTTCCACACCACATTGTTTTTACATATCCTTGATTTTCATCTAAATTTTTCTTTAATTCTTCCATATTTAAAGCTATTGTTGTCTTTTCTTTTAATCTTTGTTTACATGCTTCATACATAGATTTTTGTATATCTTCTAATAATTCATTTATTTTTTCTTCTGCTTCATCAATTTTTACTATGATTTTTTCTTGATTATCTCTTCTTACTAATGTAACTTGTTCATTTTCTATATCTCTTGGTCCCATTTCAAGTCTTACTGGTACCCCTCTCATTTCCCAGTCATTAAATTTGTAACCTACTGAGTAGTTATCCCTATCATCTAATTTTGTTCTAAATTTCTTGCTTAGCCTTTCATTTAATTTTTTATTTTCTTCTAAAACATTTTCTTTTTGTTGTGCAATAGGAACTATTACTACTTGAATTGGAGCAACTTTTGGTGGTAATTTTAATCCTCGATTATCTCCATGGGCCATTATTACTGCTCCTATTAATCTTGTACTTATTCCCCAAGATGTTTGGTATGCATATTCTTGTTCTCCCTCTTTATTTTGGAATTTAACATCAAATGCCTTTGTAAAGTTTTGACCAAAATAATGTGATGTTCCTCCTTGCAATGCTCTACCATCATGCATTAATGTTTCAACAGTATATGTTGCTTCTGCTCCTGCAAATTGTTCTTTTTTAGTCTTTTGCCCTTTTAATACTGGTATTGCTAATAAATTTTCAATAACATCTGCATATACATCTAGCATATTTAAAGTGAATTTTTTAGCTTCTTCTTCTGTTTCATGAATTGTATGTCCCTCTTGCCATAAAAATTCTCTTGAACGCAAAAATGGTCTTGTTTCCTTTTCCCATCTTAATACATTACACCATTGATTATATAAATATGGTAAATCTCTCCATGAACTTAGCCATTTAGAATACATTGTTGAAAATACAGTTTCTGAGGTAGGTCTAACACATAATCTTTCTTCTAACTCTTCTTCTCCTCCCTTTGTAACCCAAGCTACTTCTGGTGCAAATCCTTCTACATGATCTTTTTCTTTATTCAATAAATTTTCTGGAATTAAAGCAGGCATTGAAACATTTTTTACGCCATATTCTTTAAATTTATTATCTGCATATTTTTGAATATTTTCCCATATTTCATATCCATATGGTCTTATTGCTATAAATCCTTTTACTGAGGTATAATCAGCAAGTTCTGCTTTTAATACAATATCTGTATACCATTGTGCAAAATCTTCATCTATATTAGTTATATCTTGAACAAATTCTTTATTTTTTCCCATAATATATCTCCTCTTCTATTTTTTATTTTATCATTTCATTTATCTTATTTTAACTTTTTATTCACTCTAATAAAATTTAAAATCATTATCCTTCTATACCCTTTTCGGGCATTGGCTCACCACTTTTATATTCTTGGTCAACACTTTTAAATTTATTTTCTACATCTTTTTCTAAATTTCTTTTTTCATTATTTTCTTCTAAACTTTTGACTTCTTCTTTGTACTTTTCATCATTTAAATCATCTATTATGATTTGTTGATTTTCATCTAATTTATATCTTGGCAATTGTGGTAAATCATTTAGTGATGTATATCCAAACATTCTCAAAAATTCATTAGTAGTTTTATATGACATAGGTTTTCCTGGTAAATCCACTTTTCCTGCCTCTTCTACCAAACCATATTCTAAAAGTTTATATACACAAGCATCAGCAGAAACACCTCTAATAGCTTCTATTTCAGCTCTTGTAATTTTAGGATTATATGCAATAATTGCAAGTGTCTCCAATGCTGCATTTGATAAATTTGGTTTTGCTCTTTTATCTAGAATTGGATATATATAATCATATAATTCTCTTTTAGTAGCTAATTGATATCCATCTTCAATTTTTATTATTTCGATACCACGATTATCTTTTTTATAATCCTCTTGCATATTTTCTATTATACTTTGAATTTCTTCTTCATTTTTTTCCAATACTAATATTAATTCATTTATTTTCACAACTCTTCCTGCGGAAAAAAGTATTGCTTCAATAATTGACTTTATTTTTTCAACTTCCATTTTCTCTCCTACTTTTGTTTTTTCTCTATATATTATGTCAAAAAAATGTTGATATGTCAATGAAATTTCAGTAAAATACTTGTATCTTAAAATTATCTATGGTAAGATTAAAAAAATAAATATTTATTACAACTGATGAAAAATATATAAAAGTAGCAAAACTACATTAGAAAGGCTATCACAGGTCTTTTAAAAGGTCACTTTTACTTGTTGTATATAAAAAAATGAATATATTAATCAATATTTATTTATAATAATAGGAGGTTTATAATAATGAATGATAATAAAGATTTAGAAATTATATCTGGTGATGATTCTAATTTAAATATATCTCCAGTTTATGAACATATTAATCCTGGAAAACCTAAAGATACTAATAAAAAACCTGAAAATATTGTTATACCTAAGGAGAAAAAAAAGAAAGAAGAAAATTAAAATTTTCGTGATGATTTTGGGGTCGGAGAGAAAAATCACTCCGACCCCAAAATCATTTTTATATAATAGTTTTCCATTTCTCATTTTCAAAGAAATAATCTTTTTTAGCTAATATAGATTTTAATCCTTTTTCATATATTAAAAGTTCATCATTTTTTAATTCTTCTTTTATAAATTCATAATCAATTCCTAATATATCACTAAAATATATGATATCTGACTTTATATTAGTTCCTAACAACATTTGTGTATCAACTGAGTTCATTATATTGTAGAATAAACTTTCATAAATTTTTTTCAAGTTTTCAATATTATTTGTAATTAAACTAATTGATAATTTTCTACATCTTGCTAATTCCATATTTCTTGAAAGTCTATAAATCTTTCCTAATCTGTCAACTTCATCTAACATTAAGTATATATGTTCTTTTACTTCATTGCCAACTTTATAGTTTGATAAAAATTGGCTTATAAAAATATTATTAAACTTTGTTTCCTCATCATGATTCTCATTTAAAGTTAAAAATATAGCTGTTTTTCCATTTTTTAATTCTTCAAAGTCAAATTTATCATTTTCTTTATCATCTTCTTTTATCCCATTTATTACAAAAGATAATTTTAATATCGTTGTTGATACTATACTTTGATATGTCTTTTCAGGAAATGTTCTTAAAATTGTATAATATTTATATGCCTTTGTATTTTCTGAAAAAGCATCAAAATTTGAAAATAAAACTTCTTTTGGTAGTCCTAATAATTTAAAACAAGTTAACAAATCTTTTTTCTCTTCATTTTCAATTACATAGTAAATTATAGCTTTTAGTAAGCTTTTAATGGCTTCATTCCAGAATTCATCTTCATCTTCTCCTGCTAATATATTAGCTAAATTTTCTATATCTTCATCAGATTTTATATGACTTAATGGATTATATTTATATTTATCTTCTTCATCAATATTCATATTTATGTTTCTATTCTCATAATTTAAAATTTTAACATTATATCCATTATTCTTTAAATATTTGTGTGTTTTATGATATATCTCTCCTAATGTATCTAGAACAATATAAGAACCTGACATTTTTAAAACATTTGGTACTATATAGCTTCCACTTCTTCCTGCTCCACTACCACCTACAACTAATGTATTAACATTTCCTCTTTTATCTTCTGGTAATATAATTTCTTTTCCTAAAATTAATCCTTTTCCTTCTTTTTTTAATATAGTATATATTTTTTCTTTATTTTCAAACATTTCTTCCATATTATCAATTCCTCCTATTTTTTCTAAAACATAATAACTTTTATCTTTCCATTCTAAAAAAAGATATTTTTTATTGTTAATTTTCTTATATTTATATGAACTCATTGTATTGGGTTCAATAATATTAAATATGTAATTTTTAGTATATCTAGTTATCATACTTTTTTTATTAATATATGTAATTACTTCATTTTGTACTGGATTTATCGTAATCCTTTCAAGTTCAAAATTTTTGTTTTTATCTATATTTGTATATTTAAATCTTTGATTCTTATCTAATAAAGCTATTGTCTTCCAAAATCCTATTATTCTGTAATCTTTCACATAGTACCCTTTAAATTTATTCTTTTGTTTATATTTTTTACCTCCTATCCCCTCTTTTCTTGCACCTTTTATATCTTTAAGAATATTGATATTTGAAGTATATTGAACAATTTTTTCTTGATATTCTTCAATTTTAGTTTCTACTATTTTTGTATCATATTTCTTTATTTCATCTAATGAAAATCCTAATTTTTTCAGATATAGTATTTTATTCATTTCTTTTATATTCTTATCATTATAGTATCTATATCCTGAATATTTATCAATGTGGCAAGGCTTCAATAATTCTTTTTCTTCATAAAATCTTATTGTTTTTATTGTTACATTAAATAATTTTGCAAATTCTCCTATTTTTAACATTCTTTTCCTCCTAAACTTATTATATACCTTCCCTTAAGGTAAGAGTCAATATTTTAATATAACTTTTTTATATTTTTCTATGTTTCTAGTTTTTTATTGACTATTACATTATTCCTGTATATAATGATTTTGGGGTCGGAGAGAAAAATCACTCCGACCCCAAAATCACCAAATTCATTAAAATTACGATATTTATAAGGAGCGCTATCAATGAATATTAACTATTTAAATAAATTAGAATTTAATAAAATTTTAGAAATATTATCAACATTTTGTTCTACATATGTTGGAAAAAATTTAGCATTAAATTTACAAGTAAGTAATGATAAAAATTTAGTAAAAAATATGCTTGCTGAAACGGAAGAAGCTGTTAATTTAGTTTATAGAAATTCTACTCCTTCTTTTTATGATATTTCTGATATTAAAATATATTTAAAAGCTTTAAAAAGCTATATGTCTTTGTCTGCTAAGGCTCTTTTGGATTTGGCTAATATTTTTAGATTAGCTGAAAATTTAAAAGATTATTTTAATAAAGATTTTATAGATATTAATGAATATCCCAAATTGAATATATTGTTTTCAGAGCTTTATTCTAATAAGAGTATTCAAGATAAAATATTTTCTTGTATTATTGATGAAAATACTATTGATGATAAAGCTTCTTCTGAATTAGAGAAAATTCGTAAAATGAAAAGACATATTGAACAAGATATTCGTTCAAAACTAAATAATATGATACATTCTTCTAACTTTTCAAAATATCTTCAAGAGAATTTAATAACTATCAGAAATGATAGATTTGTAATTCCTATTAAAGAAGAATATAAGTCACAAGTGAAGGGATTTGTTCATGATGTTTCAAATGCTGGTTCTACTTTATTTATTGAACCTATTATCATTTTTGAAATGAATAATGAACTAAATCAATTAAAATCCGAAGAAGAAATTGAAATTGAAAAAATATTGCAAAATTTAACTAAATTATTTTTTCCTTATGTTAAGGAGTTAGAAAATGATGTTAAAATTATCGGTAATTTAGATTTTATATTTGCAAAAGCAAAATATTCAAAGTCTTTAAATTGTATTACACCTAAAATAAATGATGATAAATATATTTCTCTTATTAATGCTAGACATCCTTTAATTGATAAAAGTAAAGTTGTTCCTATTTCTGTTGATTTAGGGAAGGATTTTTCTACTCTACTTATTACAGGTCCTAATACTGGTGGTAAAACTGTTTCTTTAAAAACTATTGGAGTATTAACTTGTATGGCTTGTTGTGGATTAAATATACCTGCTGATGAAAATTCGAGTATTTTTGTTTTTGATAATATATTTGCTGATATAGGAGATGACCAAAGTATTGCAGATTCTTTGAGTACATTTTCTGCACATATGACTAATATTGTGGATATAGTAAATACAGCTAACTCTAATTCATTAATTTTAGTTGATGAATTAGGTTCTGGAACAGACCCATTAGAAGGTGCTAATTTAGCTATTTCTATCTTAGCTAATTTTAAGAAATTAGGAGCTTTAACAATTGCAACTACTCATTATCAGGAATTGAAAAAATATGCTTTAATGACAGAAGGATTTCAAAATGCCTCTGTTGAATTTGATGTTTCTACTTTATCTCCAACATACAGACTATTAATAGGTGTTCCTGGTAAAAGTAATGCTTTTGAAATTAGTCGTAAACTTGGATTAAGTGATGAAATTATTAATAATGCACAAGCGTTGTTATCTAAAAAAGATATTGACTTTGAAACATTATTAAAGTCAATTTATGATGATAAAGCACAAATTGAAAAAGAAAAAATCCAGATTTCCGAAGAACTTTTTAAAGCCTCAGAACTTAGAAAATTATTAGAGGAAAAAAATCTTTCAAGAATTCAAGAAGAACAAAATATTATTAATAATGCAAAAGTTAAGGCTAGAAATATTTTATTAGAAGCAAAAGAAGATGCTAATGAAATAATAAAAGAAATGTCATCAAAATCTGATTCTAAATCTTTGGATAATTTACGAAATTCTTTAAATAAGAAAATAAAAGATATAAATATTTTTAATACAGTTGTTGATGATGTTTCAAATGATAAAAATAAATTTGATATTAGTGATATAAAACCTAATCTTGATGTTTTTATATCTTCTTTAGGTAAGGAAGGGACTGTTTTAAGTTTTCCTTCTAAGTCTAATCAAGTTCAAGTTCAAATCGGTAGTATGAAAATGAATGTTGATATAAAATATTTGAGAAAAATTAAAAAAAATGATACTAATAAAAATACAAAAAATAAGTCTATTTCCTCTTCTGTGTCTTATAAAAATATATCTAAGTCTAAGAATATAAAAACTGAAATAAATGTATTGGGATTAACAGTTGATGAAGCAATTTTAGTGGTTGATAAATTTTTAGATGATTGTGCTATTGCTAACCTTCAAAATGTTAGAATAATTCATGGAAAAGGTACTGGAAAGTTAAAAAATGGCATACATCAATTTTTGAAAACTAATTCTCATGTGAAGAGTTTTAGACTTGGGACTTTTGGTGAAGGTGAAATGGGAGTTACTGTTGTAGAGTTAAAGTAACAAAAAAAGATAGTAATAAAATTAATCATTTATTTTTATTACTATCTTTTTTATCTTCTTTATCTTCTTTATTCTTTCTTTTTATTTACTTTTTTCAATTTCTTCTTTTTTTCTGCTATTACATTTTTCTAAGTTACTTGTTATTCCTAATAAAGTAAATAAGTAAACTATTATTACCATTGGTATTGTTAATCTTCCTACTGGTATTCTAGTTAATGCTATTATTGAAAATAACTCTACTTGTGTTATAACTAAAATTGCAATTACTTTTAAAATTGTTTTTACTATTCCTAGTCTATAATATCTTGCTCCAATATATACTAATACTGCAAGTGTTGCAATGGCAAATGGTGCAATATATGGTTTTATTATATCCATTCCTTTTGTGTGTGCAACATCTATTATATTTATTGCTTCTTTATTTAATTGTGTACCATATTTTTCATTAATTTTTGTAATTAAATTTGTTTTTTGTTCATCTGTTATTTGAGTTGTTGTTATTGCAACTGTATCTTCAAATACTTCTACTTTTTCAATCATTATTGGTTGATTTCCAAATGCTTCTTTTGCTATTTCTTTTATTTCTGAATTTTTAAATTCTTGATTTAATGATAGTTCTACTTTTTGAGTTTTTTGATATCTTAAATCAAAATTAAATCCTTTTGTTGCTACCATTATTATTCCTGCTACTACTATTATTATTGCTAATACTGATAATATTTTTTTATTTTTACTAATATTTTTCATTACTATAAATACCTCCTATCTTTCTGCTCTTATTTTTAATAATGTTGCTGTTATTAAATTACATATTGCTATTAATACTATTCCCCAGAACATTACCATTCCCAAACTGCTAATTGGCATCCAATTTGTAAAACAGAATACTACTATTGCTATACATATAGGTATAATTTTAATGAAAAATTCTTTATAACTTTCTTTAATTGATTTATTAATTTCTTCTTTTGTCATTTCTTCTTTACTATTTTTTATTTTTGTTAACATCATATTAATAAATATATATGCTAATACTAATATTATTGCAATTCCAAATATTCCTTGAATTGATAATGTAACATTTGTATATTTTAGTAAAATATTATAAATAGCTGTAAATCCTATAAATGAAATTCCTGCTAATAATCCATTCATTTTAAATCTTATTACTAATATAATTATAGCTACTGCAATTGCTATTACCACTGCTAATTTTACATATTGTAAATTTTGTGGTGTTATATCTGATAATATATATTCATTTTGGCTTATGTCATATTTTACTGGCATATTTCCTGAATTTAATACACTAGCTATTGTCCCTGCTTGTTCAGCATATCCTTGCAAAGTTTTTGAATCAGATGCACTTGCACCTATTGATAATTGTAAAGTTCCTGTTTTTATTGTTTCGTCAAAACTTGTAGTCATTATTTCTTGTTCGTCTAATTTCATTGTTATTTGTTTTTCTTTTTCTGTATTTTCTTCACTTTTATTTGTTTCTTCATTAGTTGTTGTATTAGTACTGTCTGTTGTTTCATTTGTGTCTGTATTTTCTTTTTCTTCTACTTTTTTATATTTATTGCTTATGTCTTCAAGTTTTTTAGTTCCTTCTTTTGTAAATGTCATATCTAAATATACTGTTGTTCCATTACTTGATGTAGAATTAGAACCATACATTACTTTTGCTTCTTTTAAATCATTATTATTCATTAATACATCTTTTGTTTCACTATCTATTATTTCAAATCTTCCAACTGTATTTAAATTGCTAACTACTTTGTCTGTATTTTTATTTTCTGGTATTTTTATTAGTATTTCTCCATTTTCTTCATTTACTGATATTTCATACTCTTCAATACCTTGTTCTTTAAATCTTTCTTCCAAGATTTTTTTTGTTTTTTCGTAGTTTTCTTTTGTTAATGCTTCTTGAGAATTATTTGCTACACTTTCTTTTGTATATCCTTTTTCTTTTAGTTGTTCATCTGTTAAATTTTCTTCTGACTCTACTATTTTTCCTTGTGAGTCCTTTATAATCTCTTTATTTTCTTTGTTTACTGTTAGTCTTATATTTCTAGCACCATTTAGGTCCATTGCATATGCATAATCTTTAACTTTGTCTTCCATTCTATTTTGTACTGTTCCATATAGTCCAAATGCACTTATCATAGATATTAATACAATTACTAATACTATTGTTAATATTTTTACTTTCTTCATTTCTATTCCTCCATTATAATAATTTTGTATCATTTATTACTAACTCAAACCAAATTTTCAAATATTTTGCTGCATATTTGCTCATCATTGTTCTATCCATAAATATTTCGAAATAATCTAATACTGGACATAATTTTGTATCTATTGTTAAATTTAAAATAACTTTTCTTTTCTCTGCATCTAAATTTAATTCTGCATTTGTTACCGCATAATTAACTCTATCATGTATATCAAAAGTTGATAAATTTTTATTTGTTACTCTATTTCTATGAACATCTGATTTATCTGCTAATATTATTGCCGCCGATATATCACTTACTGCTGTTCCTGTTTTTTCATCATGATTTCCTATTGCCATCATGATTTCTGCTCTTTCTTCAACTGGCATTCCCATATCTTTTAAAATGTTGTATGCCATTATTGCTCCACTATGTGCATGGTCAACTCTGTTTACACAATTTCCTATGTCATGTAGATATCCTGCTATTCTTGCAAGTTCTACTGTTCTTTCTGGATAGCCTAATTTTTCTAATATGTCCCCTGCCCTTTTTGAAACTATTGAAATATGTCTATGACTGTGTTCTGTGTATCCTAAACCATCTAGTTGTTTTTGCGCACCTTTTATGAGTGCTTCAACTTCCTCATTTTTTCTAACATCATTTAAAGTTATCATTTGCTTCCTCCTTTTGTCTTTATTGATTTTATATTAATTTTTCAAAAATATCAACTATTTATGCATTATTTATTATTTTTATTATCCTTTTATTAATTTATATGTATATTTTTAATTAATATATACTTTTAATAATATTATTTTGTCACAATAAAAAAATAAAGGTTAGAATTTAGCCCTGTCTTTCTACCTTTACTTTTTATTGTATATGAAATCTCTACTTTTATCTTGAACTTATATATGATTTTTCCGTATAAGAGTATTTTAAGCTTATTATTTTTATCATTACTGTTAAGTAAATTAATTTTATATAATATTTATATTATAAAATTTAATATATCTTCGTATATTTTAAAATTCTCTTTTTCATTCAATATTTCGTGTCTTAAATTAGGATACAAGCTACTTTCTATATTTTTATAACCTATATCTTTAAGGAATTTTTGACTTTTAATCCATTCTTTTTTATTTATTATAACCGGGTCTTTTTCTCCTGCAATAAAAAATATTGGTAATTTTTTATTATTTATGTTCCAATTTTTCTTGCTATATACATCTTTTACAAGTTTAAATAAATTTTTAAATCCGTTTAATGTAAATATAAATCCACATAATGAATCGTTATCATATTCTTTTACAGTTTCTTCATTAGCACATATCCAAGAATTTATTGATTTTATATTTTCTAAATTTTTGTTATAGTTTCCAAATGCTAAATTTTGTATAAATTTGCTTCTATATTTATTTCCTTTTATTTTTTCTAGTAAATTAGTTATAAATATTCCTATGTTTGTAAATGGATTATTACTTGGTGAACCACATACTATTAATTTATCTATATCAGCATCATATTTTTTTATATATTTTCTTACAATTAAAGAACCCATACTATGTCCGAATAAAATAATCTTTTTGTCTGGATATTCATTTTTTATATAGTTAGTTATTTGATGCAAATCTTCTACTACAAATTCAGCATTGTCATCATAGAAGAAACCTAAATCTTCACTATTTTTGATACTTTTACCATGTCCTCTATGGTCATTTATTATGGTTATATACCCATTACTTGCTAAATATTTCATAAAGTCATAATATCTTTCTTTATGTTCTGCCATACCATGAGAAATTTGAAATATTCCTTTTATTTCAGTATCAGGTGTAATTATAGCTATACTTATAGGTAAATTATCTTTATTTGAATTTATTGTTATTTCTTTTATTTCCATATTTATTTTATAGTATAATCTATTTATATACTATTTCCTCCTTTTTATAAAACATTTATTTTTACTTTATAAATTTATGAATTAAATTTTATTTTGTGATGTTACTTCTAAAAAATTTTTTATATTATATTTTATAAGATTTATAAATTTATAATTTTTTCTATAATGTTCTTATCTTCGATTTTATTAATTCCAAAACACTTCTTTCCCAAATCCTTTATTGATGCTCCTAAATGATACATTTCTTGACTATCTATTACTATAAATCTATCATGAAACTTGTTTGTTTTGGCAACTTTTAAAATAGGATATTCTTTATTAAATTTTTGAATATCTAAATTTTGTATATTACTTTTATCTGATGTTAAAATAACTACTTCTACATTATTTTTCTTTTTAGTAAGCATTTTTAAAACATTATCGTCAATATAATTATCTATAATCAGAATCTTTTTATTTGCTTTTTTTATAATATCTATTATTAAACTATATGCATCATATATTTGTCCACCAAAGAATATCCTTTGCTTGATATTTTCTTCCAGTTGAAGCTGATTAAAAACTTCATCAAATTTTTTGTCATGTTCTAGCAACTTATATTCCATTGTTGTTAATCTTTCAAATAATTGTCCATTTAAAGATATAAATTTTCTCATTTCTATAAATGATTTTATTATACTAATACTGACTTTTACAGCTATATCATTTTTTAAAACACCTGCTAACATAGCAATTCCTTGTTCTGTAAAAACATATGGCAAATATCTTCTTCCACCTCTAAATTTTTCATTTGCTTTTGAGGTTCCAAATTGGAACCTCAAAAATTGAAATTCACTTTCAGTTAATTGGAAACAAAAATCTTCTGGGAATCTATCTATATTTCTTTTTACTGCTTTATTTACATTTTTAGTTTCATAATTATATAGCATTGCTACGTCACTATCTAACATTACTTGTTTTTCTCTAATTGTATATATTAAACTTTTTATTTTCTCTTTAGATATTTCATTTTGAATTACTACTTTGTTTTCTTCCATAATTTCACATCCTTTTTTAGTTACCTATATAATAAACGTTTGTTTGTTTTTTGTCAAGTATTTAATTATCATTTTCATAATTTTATTTTCACTTTGTATTACAAAACAAAAAATTCTCTTATTGTTCCCTATACAATCATAGAGGGTTCCTATTTTAGGACACCCTCTTTCATAAAACAAAAAAACTTACAAACTCTCTTAGTCTGTAAATTTTTTATTTTGGAGCAGGTAGTGGGAATCGAACCCACGTCATCAGCTTGGAAGGCTGAGGTTCTACCATTGAACTACACCTGCGTCTGTTGTCCTCTGACATTTATAGATTATAAATGCTTTTTTAGTTTTTGTCAATACTTTTTTTAAAATTTTTTGAATTTTTCTGTTTTTTTATTTACAATTTCTTTTAACTAATATACAATAGGCTTAAATAATATTTTAAAAATTGTATATACTAAGAAAAAATTTTGGAGGTAACAAATGAAGAAAAAAAATGAATTAGCTTATAAAGATTTAAAAATGTATTGTAATCCAAATGTTTTTAAATTCGATTCTACCGAAGAATTATCCCCTATTCAAGAAGGAATTGGGCAAGATAGAGGTATTAAGGCCTTAGAATTTGGTATTCAAGTAGATGTAAAGGGATATAATTTATATTTAGAAGGTCCTAGTGGTGTTGGTAAAACAATGTATACTAAAAATTATTTAGAAAAAGTAGCCGCTAAAAAGAAAGCTCCTTCTGATTGGTGTTATATTTATAATTTCGATAATCCAAATGAACCTATCGCAGTTGAATTACCTGCTGGTCAAGGTAAAGAATTTAAAGAAGCTATGGACGGATTTATTAAAGAAATTAGAAAAGATATTAAACAAACTTTTAATACTGATGATTTTGAAAAAGAAAAGGCTTTAATAAAGCAAGAATATGAAGCTAAGCGTTCAGCTTTATTAGAAAAATTAAATGTAGAAGCTGCTAAATATAATTTTCATGTTCACACTGCACAAAATGGTATTTATATGATGCCTGTTGTAGATGGTAAACCTGTTGAAGAAGATGAGTTTGAAAAATTAGATGATAAATTAAAACAAGAATATGAAGCTAAATCTGTTATTGTTCAAGAACAAATTATGACAGTTATTGGTCAGATAAAAGAAATTGAAAGAGAATCTGATAAAAGGATTTCTGAATGGCAATCTAATATTGCTCTTCTAACAGTTAATGTTCATATTAATTATTTAAAATCTAAATATAAAAGAAATAAAAAAATAAATAAATTCTTAAATGATGTTAAACAAGATGTTTTAAAAAATATTCCTGTATTTTTAGAAGAAGATACAAATAACAATAATAATAACCAACAACCAGCAAATCCTAATATGAAAAAAGTTGACCCTTCTTTAAATTATAGAGTTAATTTATTTGTAGATAATTCAAACCGTGAAGGTGCTCCTGTTATCATGGATTCAAATTATTCTTATAATAATATTTTTGGTGCTTTAGAGTATGAAAATTATTATGGTGCTTTAAAAACAGACCATACAATGCTAAAATCAGGTTTATTACAACAAGCTAATGGTGGTTATATCATTTTTCAAGCAAAAGATTTACTTAGTAATCCAGCTTGTTATGAAGCCCTAAAAAAAGCTTTAAGAGTCAAAGAAGTAGGTATAGAAAATTCTGTTGAACAACGCTCATCTATGGTTTTAATTTCTTTAAAACCTGAACCTATACCTTTAAATTTAAAAGTTATTTTAATCGGTAGTGCTAGTATATATCAAACATTATTATCTATGGACTCTGATTTTAAAAAACTATTTAAAATAAAAGTTGAATTTGAAGATGATGCTCCTGCAACTAATGAAAATCTTAATAAATTAGCAAGAATCATACATGGATTTTGTGCTCATGAAGGATTACCTCACTTAGATAAGTCAGCAATGGCAAGACTTGCTGAATATGCTTCTAAACTTGCTGGAAGCCATAATAAAATTTCTACTAGGTTTGATGATCTTATTCAAGTTGTTGGAGAAGCCGCAACTTGGGCTAAAATTTCAAGATCTAAAATTGTAACAGAAAAGTTCATTTTGAAAGCCCTTGAAGAACAGATAAATAGAGTTAAAAAATATGATGCCAAATATATGGAAATGATAAATGATAATTCTCTTTTGATTAATACATCTGGCTATGAAATAGGTACATTGAATGGTTTAACAGTTATGAGTATTGGAGATTATACTTTTGGAAAACCAGCAAAAATTACTGTAAACACTTATACAGGTAAATCTGGTATAGTTAACATTGAAAGAGAGGTTGAAATTTCCGGTCCATCACATTCCAAAGGTGTTTTAATCCTTACTGGTTATTTAGGTGAAATGTTTGCTCAGGACATTCCTTTATGCTTAACTGCTAGTATTTGTTTCGAACAATTATATAATGGTGTAGATGGTGATAGTGCTTCTAGTACAGAGTTATATGGCTTACTTTCTAGTCTTTCTGGAATACCTATAAATCAATCTATTGCTGTCACTGGTTCTGTTAATCAAAAAGGTCAAATACAACCAATAGGTGGAGTAAACGAAAAAATTGAAGGATTTTTCCAAATATGTAAAATGAGAGGTTTAACTGGTGAACATGGTGTAATGATTCCTGTTCAAAATGTAGATAATTTACAATTATCAGACGAAGTTGTTGATGCTGTTAAAAATAACTTGTTTCATATTTATTCTGTTTCAACTATTGAAGAAGGTATTGAGGTTTTAACTGGTGTTCCAGCCGGTAAAAAAGATAAAGACGGAAAGTTCCCTTCTGGTACAGTAAATTATTTAGTTTATGAGAAATTAAAAAAATATGCAAAAATAAGTGAAAACTAGGTTATCCTAGTTTTCTTTTTTCTTAAAATATTATATTAATTTATATATTTTTAATTTTAATCGATAGTTTTTACTTTATTTATCCTATATCTTACTTATTTTATTGGATTTAAACTAAATAAATATTACAGAATATCATTATATTATATTTTATTTTATTTTATTATTTTCTTCTATTATAATATTGTCTTTAAGTTAAATTCATATTTATCTTTTATGTGATTTAATAAAAACAAAGCTCTATCAATTTCATTAATTGCTTCATCATATTCTTTTACCTCTACATAACTCTTTAAAGATGTTAATTCTGTTTCTAGTTTTTCTATTTCATTATGTTCTATATAATATGATAATTTATCATGTTTTTTCTCTAAGTTGCTACTCATATCTCTTATTTTATCATTTATTTTCTTATCTTCGCTTGTTTCTTTTTCTATTTCATCTTTTATTTCTATTAATCTATTTGAAATTTCATCAACTGATTTTAATGTATATGATTGTGTTATATAGTTTCCTACAAAAATCATACTTAAAATTAATACACAAATAAAAATTTCTTTAAACATTCTCTATTTTCTCTTTCAATATTATTTTTCTTTTTTTTGACAAAAAAATTGTCCTTTCCCATCAATAGTTACCACCAAAGCCTCTTCTGGTTGAATACCAAACTTATTTACCTGTTTTTTTAGCCAGGCATAATTCTTTCCTAGCTTTTGTAAATTTTCATTCATTACTTTTCCGTCAACTACTAAATCATATGGAATGCCCTCATATTCTGGTATTATATTAAAATCTTCTGGTATCGTATTTCTTTTTTCAGGTTTTTGTATTATTGTTACTTCCCCACTTGTTTCTAATATAGCATATTCCACATCTCCTAAATTAACTACATTATTTTTTCTTAATCTCTCTTGTAATTCGTTTATTGTAAATCTTTCTTTTTTCATTATTTTTTCATCAATTTTTCCTCTATATATTAAAATACTTGGTTTTCCACAAATAATCTCTCTTGCCCTTATACTTTTCATGTTTATAATAGATATAATCAAATGCATTACTAATAACCCTAAAATTGGAACAATTCCATTAAATATTGGTATTCCAACATCACTCATTGGAATTGATGCTAAATCAGCAATCATAATAGAAATTGCCAATTCAAATGGTTGTAATTGGCTTATTTCTCTCTTCCCCATTAATCTCATTACAATTAGCACTATTATGTATAACACAATTGCTCTAAAAAAAATTATTAACAAAATAAACACCTACTTTTGTTTTTATTATTTACATTTTTTACATTATTATACTATTTATTTTGAATAAATTTATTTTTTTTGTAAATAATAAACTTAGGACAAACAAATCTATATTTTTATTTACTTAAATTTAATAAAAATATTATTGTTTAAAAGCCAATCTTTTAAGGAGGTCTTTATTATGTCTGATATGCAAAATACTACTACAAAATCATCAACTTCTACTGTTTGGCAAATTGTAGGTAGGTTAGTCGCTGCTGCCGTAATTTTAGGAATAACAGCATTTTTCACTCCTGGTTTTACTATTAATAATATTTGGACTTTAATTATCGCTGCTGCTGTTTTAACTGTTATAGATTATTTAGTTGTAAAATTCACAGGATTACATGCAAGTCCCTTTGGTAAAGGATTTGTTGGATTTGCACTTGCTGCTATAACTTTATATGTTACACAGTTTTTTGTCGCTGGTTATTCAATATCTTGGATAGCTGCAATAATAGGAGCTTTAATATATGGAGTTGTTGATTATTTTATTCCTGGAAAAGAAGCTATGTAGTAAAAAGACGGTCCTAGAATATATAAAATATTTCTGGGGCTAGTCTTTTTATATTATATGGAATAGATTAGAAATTGTTTAGCTCCTAAAAAGGATAATGTTCCGTGAAATTTTATTTTTATAAAATTTCAGCGAAGAAAAGGTGCCTTTTTGGGAGCTTACA
>DBGCHZ010000058.1:0-26781 GCA_048355915.1 Clostridia bacterium
CTTTTTAATTATATTCCATAGATAAGAACTTGTAAGCTCCAAAAAAGGCACCTTTTCTTCGCTGAAATTTTATAAAAATAAAATTTCACGGAACATTATCCTTTTTAGGAGCTAAACAATTTCTAATCTATTCCATATAATATAAAAAGACTAGCCCACAGAAATATTTTTATATCTGGGACAGCACGTTTTAAAATTATTATTTTTTTATAAATTTTACTTGATAAAACATAAATTTATGATATTATTATGTAGTAATAAATAAACCAAAGGAGAAATTTATGGAAAAACAAAATAAAAAAGTAAAAAAGGCAAAAAGAAAGTTAACAACAGAAGAAATTAATAAAAAGAAAAAAATGATAACTAGAATTTTTATATTAATAGTAGCATTGATAGTTTTATTTGGAATTACAATGTTTGCAAGTGACTTTATAATTTTAGATAAGAATAAGACAACAAATTTAATAATAAATAATAAGAATGTAACATCAAATTTAAAAAATGATATTTATATAGAAGATGGAATTATATATTTGTCAAAAAGCGATGTAGCTAATTTCTTTGATAAATATATATACGAAGAAAAAGAATCAAATAAAATAATAACAACATATGATAAAAAAATAGCTGAAATAGGATTTGAAGATAATGTAATAAATATAAATGGAGCAAATAAAAAAATATATGCTCATGCAATAGAGAAAAATAATACGATTTATTTACCAGTTTCAGAAATGAAAGAAGTGTACAATATAGAAGTTCAAAATATAGAAGATACCAAAGTTATAACAATGGACTCATTAAACAAAGAACAAAAGAAAGCAATAGTAACATCAAATGTATCAATAAAATCATCAACAAGAATGATAGCAAAAACAGTTGATAGAATAAAAAAAGGTTCAACAGTTGTAGTTATTTCTTCTGATAAAGAGTTTTCAAAAGTAAGAACAGAAAATGGAAAAATAGGATATATGAAAACAAAAAAATTAGCAAATGAATATACAGTAAGAGAAAACTTAGAAGAGGAAAAACAAATAGAAGGAAAAGTTAATTTAATTTGGGATTATTATTCAGAAACAGCTTCTGCACCTGATAGAACAGGTACAAAAATAGATGGAGTAAATGTTGTTTCACCATCATTTTTCTATATTGATGAAAAAGGAAGATTTGTTGAAAATGTAGGAGATAAAGGAATTAGCTATATAGAATGGGCACATGAAAATGGATATAAAGTATGGCCAATGGTATCAAATGCACCAGCAGCTTCATCTAGTTTAGGAATTACATCTAAAATAATGAATGACTATGAAATAAGACAAAAATTAATAGATGCAATAGTAAAATCATGTGTAGAATATGACTTAGACGGAATAAATATTGATTTTGAAAATATGAAACAAGAAGACAAAGATATGTTTTCAAGATTTATAATAGAATTAGTTCCAAGAATGAAAGAAATAGGATTAGTTACAAGTGTAGATGTCACAGCACCAGATGGAGGAGAAACTTGGTCAATGTGTTTTGATAGACATGTTATAGGAGATGTTGCAGACTATACAATATTTATGGCATATGACCAAAACGGTGTTTCTAGTAACAAAGCAGGAACAAATGCAGGATATGATTGGATAAAACTAAACTTAACTAAATTCTTAAAAACAGAAGAAATAGAACCAGAAAAACTAATATTAGCTGTTCCATTCTATACAAGATTATGGACAGAAAATTCAAATGGAGAAATAATAAAAAAATCAACAGTAGCAATGAACAAAATAGAAAATGTCATACCAGATGATGTAGAAAAACAATGGAAAGATGATGTTAAACAAAATTATGTTGAATATGAGGAAGATGGAAACACTAAAAAAATGTGGATAGAAGATGTAGATTCCTTAAAAGCAAAAATGTCATTAATAAAAGAAAACAACTTAGCAGGTGTAGCATCTTGGCAAAAGGGAATGGAAACAGATGATGTTTGGGAAATGATGGAGAATGAATTGAATAAATAAAATAAAAAATCATTTTAGACTGAATAGGTTTAAAATGATTTTTTATTTTAAAGTTGTCCTTGACATTACCAATCCTAGCATATATAATACATACAAATGTACATTTGGAGGTATTTTGACGAATGCAAGAAGAAAATGTGATTTTTTCAATAAACGAATATAGCAAAATGACAGATGAAGAAATAATTAAAGAAATAAGAAATGGAGACAAACAAGCTCTTACATATTTAATGAATAAATATAAAGAAATTGTAAACTTGAAAGTTGGAAAATACTTTATGGTTGGAGCTGAAAAGGAAGATATCATTCAAGAAGGTCTAATTGGATTATTTAAAGCAATAAAAACATTTAATGCAGAAAAAAATAACACATTTAAGACTTTTGCAAATATGTGCATAGAAAGGCAATTAATAACAGCAATAAAATCATCAAATAGACAAAAACATATGCCATTGAATTCGTATTTATCTTTAAATATGTCAGCATATGATAACGAAGAAGAAAATGGTGCAGAATTAATGGATACTTTTGATAGTAAAACAATAGAAGACCCATTAGAAACAATTATTAACAAAGAGTATTATGATGAAATAGAAAAATCAATAGATAAAACATTAAGTCAGTTTGAAAAACAAGTTTTAGATAGATATATGAAAGGTGAAAGCTATGTTACAATAGCAAAAAAATTAGATTCACCAGTTAAATCAGTAGATAATGCAATACAAAGAATAAGAAAAAAAGCAATGAAAAATTTACCTAACGAAATTTGAAAAATTCATATTTCTGATGTGATAAAAAAATAGCAAAAAACCTTTAAAATTAGTTTAAAGGTTTTTTGCTATCAACTTGGATTTTTTAAGTTTGAATTCTTTTTTGGGGCTTCCAACGGGAATTGAACCCGTGACCTCCACCTTACCAAGGTGGCACTCTACCTACTGAGCTATGGAAGCAAAAATATAAATAAACAAAAGAAATTATACAATAAGAACATAGAAAAGTAAACAATTTCTATTGACTTTTTAGAAAAAATATAATAAAATTAAATTCATAAGTAAAAGACAAATAAGAGAAGAGTAGAATAAAGGTTACCAAAAGAGAGAGTTAGTCAACGGCTGAAAGCTAACTTTGGAAAACATATTTGAAAACTAACTCTTTAAGTTTTTGGTGAATAAGCCAAACGAGTGAGATGCGTTATAATCTTTAATAAAGTGAAATTTAGGATGGAACCGTGTAAATAGCACTCCTATGGATATTAAATATCTGTGGGAGTTTTTTGTGTATATAAATTCTTATAAAATTTTTGTATGCAAATTGTATGCAAATAAAGAACGAGAGCGTTCTCTAAAATAAGAAAATTAATCATACTGAGTTAGTTAGATTTGAACAAAAATTACTACAAAATTAAAAAATTAATATAACATATTTTATAAAAATAAGGAGGTTATCTTATGATAAAAATTACATTAAAAGATGGTTCTAATTTAGAGGTAGAATCAGGAACAAAAATTATTGATGTTGCGAAAAAAATAAGTGAAGGACTAGCAAGAAATGCAACTTGTGGAGAAATTGATGGAGAAATAAAAGATTTAAGATATGAAATAAAAGAAGATAGTAATTTAATAATACACACATTTAATGAAGAAGATTTAGAAGGAAAAAAAGCATATTGGCATACAACATCACACATAATGGCACAAGCAGTAAAAAGATTATTTCCAGATGTTAAATTTGCAATAGGACCAAGTATAGATGAAGGATTTTATTATGATTTTGATGTTGAAAAACCATTTACAGATGAAGATAAAGCAAAAATAGAAGAAGAAATGAAAAAAATAATAAAAGAAAATATAGAAATAGAAAGATTTTCATTACCAAAAGATAAAGCTTTAGAATTAATGAAAGAACAACCATATAAAGTAGAATTAATAGAAGAATTACCAGAAGGAGAAGAAATTAGTTTCTACAAACAAGGTGACTTTACAGATTTATGTGCAGGACCACATTTAATGAGTACAGGAAAAGTAAAAGCAGTAAAAATATTATCATCATCAGGAGCATATTGGAGAGGTAGCGAAAAAAATAAAATGTTACAAAGAATATATGCAATATCTTTCCCAAAAGCTAGTCAATTACAAGAACATTTAGATTTTTTAGAAGAAGCAAAACAAAGAGACCATAGAAAAATTGGAAAAGATTTAGAAATATTTATGACACATAAATTAGTAGGTTCAGGACTACCAATGTATTTACCAAATGGTGCAACTATTAGAAGAATTTTAGAAAGATATATTCAAGATAAAGAAATTCAATTAGGATATGCACATGTATATACACCATCATTAGCAAATGTAGATTTATATAAAACTAGTGGACATTGGGACCATTATAAAGATGATATGTTTCCTGTAATGAAAATGGATAATGAAGAAATGGTATTAAGACCAATGAACTGTCCACATCATATGTTAATTTATAAAAATAAAATGCATTCATATAGAGATTTACCAATTCGTATAGGAGAATTAGCTCATGATTTCAGATATGAATCAAGTGGTAGTGTTTGTGGATTAGAAAGAGTTCGTCAAATGTGTCAAAATGATGCACATTTATTTGTAAGACCAGACCAAATAAAAGAAGAGGTAGGAAGAGTTTTAACATTAATAAAAGAAGTATATCAAAAAGACTTTGGATTCCCAGCTTCAGCTTTTAAATATAGATTATCTTTAAGAGATAAGGCAAATAAAGAAAAATATATTGATAATGATGAAATGTGGGAAACAGCAGAAAGCCAATTAAGAGAAATATTAAAAGAATTAAATATTGAATTTTACGAAGCAGAAGGAGAAGCCGCTTTCTATGGACCAAAAATTGATATTCAAATCAAAACAGCATTAAATCATGATATAACAATTCCAACATGTCAATTAGATTTTGCATTACCAGAAAGATTTGAATTAGAATATATAGGAGAAGACGGAAAAGCACATAGACCAGTAGTTATCCATAGAGCAATTTTAGGTTCATCTGACAGATTTATATCTTTCTTATTAGAAGAAACAAAAGGAAATCTACCAGTATGGGTATCACCTGTACAAGTAAAAATATTGCCAATAACAGATAATCAACATGACTATGCTTATGAAATAAAAGAAAAGCTACAAACAAAAGGAATTCGTGTAGAGGTAGATGACAGAAATGAAAAAACAGGTTATAAAATTCGTGAAGCACAATTACAAAAAATACCTTATATGCTGATTGTTGGTGAAAAAGAGGTAGAAGGAAATACAGTATCTATTCGTTCAAGAGAAGATGGAGATATTGGAGTAAAAGCAGTAGAGGATTTCGTTAAAGAAATATTAAACCAAGTAGAAAATAAAAAATAGACAAAAGATTGATAATGAAATAAAAAACAAAGGTAACTAGAAAAAATTCGACAGAATAGTTGACACCAATAGTATTTTATGGTAAAATTAGTAACTGTAATCCGCTTAGTCAAGGTTAAAAAATACTATGTAATGATAGTTACCTTTTTTAAGGATTAGCGAGTATACAAATAAGGGAGGTGCATTTTAAATGTACGCAATAATTGAAAGCTGTGGAAAACAATACAAAGTAGCACAAGGAGATGTTGTATTTTTTGAAAAACTAAATGCAGAAGAAGGTAAAAAAGTTACTTTTGACAAAGTTGTATTAGTTTCAGAAGAAGGAAAAGTACAAGTTGGAAATCCTTATGTTAAAGGTATTAAAGTAGAAGGAAAAGTAGTTTCTCATGGTAAAGGTAAAAAAATCATTGTTTTCAAAATGAAAGCTAAAAAGAATTATAGAAGAAAACAAGGACATAGACAACCATACACAAAAGTAGAAATTACAGCTATAAAAACACCTGCTAAAAAAGCAGAAACAAAAAAAGCTACTGAAAAAGTAGAAGCATAATTAATGTGTAAATTAATTGGAAATATATATATTGAACCGAAAGGAGTGAAAAAACATGGCTCATAAAAAAGGTCAAGGTAGTAGCCACAATGGTAGAGAGAGTGAATCAAAGCGTCTTGGAGTAAAAAGAGCTGACGGTCAATTTGTTTTAGCTGGAAATATCCTAGTAAGACAAAGAGGTACAAACGTACATCCTGGAACTAATGTTGGAAAAGGTAGTGATGATACTTTATATGCATTAGTAGATGGAAAAGTTAAATTTGAAAGAAAAGGTAGAGATAAAAAACAAGTAAGTGTTTATCCAGTAGAAAACTAATAGTAAAATATAAAAAGATTTGATAAAATGTTATATAAAAATATAAATATGACATTTGAATCAAATCTTTTTTTGTAATGAAAATAATATTTCAGTATAACAATTAACAGTAAATATGGAATAAAAAATTATTTATAATAATGCAATTTAAGGATTATGTATTAGTATTAAGAATTTAAAATTGTAATTTTTGAATTAATTAGATAACATAGTTAAATTTATGTGAGGAATAAATAGAAAGTAAAAAAACAAAAAAATAGAAAAATAAAAAGCGAATTTTGAAAAATAAAAAAGAATTTTGTAAAAAAGGTTTACTTTTTGGGAAAAGTTGTATAGAATATATTAAATTGTGTATAAAATTTACAAAAACAAAAGAAAACAAAAAATGAAAGGAAGTATATCAATGAAAATATTGATGTTAACATGGGAATATCCACCAAGAGTAGTAGGCGGAATAGCAAGAGTTGTATATGATTTATCAAGAACTTTATTAAAAGATGGTCATGATGTAACAGTTGTTACATATAAAGATGGAGATGCACCATATTTTGAAGATGATAAGGGAGTAAAAGTATATAGAGTAGATAATTATATGATAAATCCTAATAATTTCATCGATTGGATTATGCAACTAAATTTCAATTTAATTGCCAAAGCAAATGAAATAATAGCAAAAGAAGGAAATTTTGATGTAATCCATGCACATGATTGGTTAGTAGCATATGCAGCAAAAACATTGAAAAATTCATACAATATTCCAATAGTTGCAACAATACATGCAACAGAAGCTGGAAGAAATAGTGGAATACATGATGAAACACAAAGATACATAAATGATACAGAATGGATGCTTACATATGAAGCTTCAGAAGTTATAGTTAATAGTAATTATATGAAAAATGAATTACAAAGACTATTTGGATTACCATATGAAAAAATAAATGTAGTTCCAAACGGAGTTAATTTAAACCTATTTAATGGTGTAGAAAGAGATTATAATTTTAGAAGAAGATTTGCTATGGATAATGAAAAAATCATATTATTTATGGGAAGATTAGTATATGAAAAAGGAATTCAGCATTTAATTTCAGCTATGCCTAAAATTTTAAATGGATACCATGACTCTAAGCTTGTTATTTGTGGAAAAGGTGGAATGATAGACGAACTGAAAGCACAAGTAAATGCGATGGGAATATCAAATAAAGTATATTTTGCAGGATATATGAATGGAAAAGATGTACAAAAAATGTATAAAGCAGCAGATGTTGCAGTATTTCCAAGTACATATGAGCCATTTGGAATAGTTGCATTAGAAGCAATGTTATCAGAAAATCCAATTGTTGTATCAGATATTGGAGGACTAAATGAAATAGTGCAACATAGAGAAAATGGAATGAAAAGCTATGCAGGAAATCCAAACTCAATAGCAGACTCAATATTAGAATTGTTATATGACCATAAATTATGTGCAGACATAACAAAAAAAGCTAAAAATAAAGTTAGAAACGAATATAATTGGAATAAGATAGCACAAGATACTCACTTCACATACCAAAAAGCAATTTGTCAATCAATGGCAGAAAAACAAAAAAGAGAACTTGAACAAGAAAGAGCAAAAAAGACAAAAAAAGCAGTTAAAGGAGATAATGAAATTACAAATCTGCTTAATTTTAGAAAGCGTCAAGCATATGCGTAATATGCAAAAAATAAGAAATAAAAAATGGACCAGTCTAGAAATATTTTATATTCTAGACTGGTCTGTTTCTTAAATATTAATTTAATCTCCATATTTATTTTTATATTTAAAAAAGCATAAAACTCTCTACAATAAATAATAAATATTATATTGAAAAGATAGAAAAAGTTTGAAAATTATAAATTATTAAAGTTATTTATAAGAAAAAAATAAATAAAATAAAAGAAATAAAAATAATTTAAAAATTTTCTCAAATTCTACAAATTTAGCATAAAAAAGGTGTATAATATAATAAGATTCAAATTAAAGTTATGAAATATAAAATAACTAATATATGTATAATATCTAAAATGAATGAATTAAAAATAAAATTAATACTTATATAGAATATGTAAAAATATTTAAAGTAAGGTAAAAACAAAAAATATAAAATGAAAAGAAAGAGGAATAATTATGGAAAAATTCAAATCAGGATTTGTAACATTAATAGGAAGAACAAATGTAGGAAAATCAACACTAATAAATCTGCTAGTAGGAGAAAAAGTTGCAGCAATAGCAAATAAAGTTCAAACAACAAGAACAGCGATAAGAGGTATAGTAAATAGAGAAAATTCACAAATAATATTTACAGATACACCAGGAATTCATAAACCAAAACACAAACTAAATGAAACAATGGTTGAAACCTCATTTGCAACTATACCAGATGCTGATATAGTATTATTTTTAATAGAAGCAACAAGTGAAGATATTGGAAAAGGAGACAGAATAATACTAGAAAAGATAAAAGAATCAAAAAGAAAAACTATATTAATAATAAATAAAATAGATTTGGTAAAAAGAGAAACACTTTTAAAATTAATTGAAATATATAGCAAAGAATATAACTTTGAAGCAGTAATACCAATTTCAGCAACAAATTCCAAATATAGAGATATAATATTAGACGAAATAGAAAAGAACTTAAAGGAAGGTCCTGCATATTATGATACAGAAGAATATACAGACCAAACATTAAGACAACTTGCAGAAGAAACAATAAGAGAAAAAGCGTTGAAATTACTACAAGATGAAGTGCCACATGGGATTTATGTAGAAATAGAAAAAATGAAATTAAGGAAAAATAAGCAAAAAGAAGAGATATATGACATAGAAGCAACAATTTATTGTTTAAGAGAATCTCATAAAGGAATAATAATAGGAAAAAATGGAGAAATGCTAAAAAGAATAGGAAGAGCAGCAAGAATAGACATGGAAGAGAACTTTGGTACAAAAATAAACTTAAAAACTTGGGTAAAAGTAAAAGAAGATTGGCTTGATAATCAATCAATAGTTAATAAATTCAAATTACAGTAATAAACTATTAACAAAAAGAAAAAAATTGTATAAAATATATAAAAATACAAAAGATAATATTAAAGGTAAAACTTTAAGAATGGAGATGAAATGTATGATTAAACAAATAGCTTGGGACGCCTTCAAAAAAACAGGTGATATAGAAACATTTTTAGAATTAAAACAATTTGAAAATACAGAAAATAATATAAAAGATATGACTATGCCAAAAATGGGAATGGCAGAAAAAACAAATCTAATGAATGAAAGCGAAAAAAATATAGAACAGAAACCAAATATATTTTAGTAGTAATTATAAAAAGTTATAAGATAAAATAAATATGAATAATCAAAAAAAGATAAAAAGAAAAGATAAATTATATAAGGAGAATAAAAATGGCAACAACAAAAGTAAAAGGAATAATTTTATCAGAAAATAATATGGGTGATTACGATAAAATGCTTACAATATTAACTCCAAACTTTGGTAAAATTTCGTGTGCAGCAAAAGGTGCAAGAAGACCCAAAAGTGCTTTACTTGCTGGCACACAACTCTTTTGCTTTGGAGAATATTTAATGTATAAAGGAACAAGTACATATCATATAAACTCGTGTGAAACGATAGAAATGTTCTATAACATAAGAACAGACTTAGATAAATTGAAATATGCAATTCATCTAAATAAAATAGTACAAGATATAACAGAAGAAAACGAAAACTGCTATAATATACTGCAATTATATTTAAATGCATTATATACCATATCAGAAACAGATAAAGATATGGACTTAGTAATAAGCATATTCAAATTAAGAATTTTATGCATACTAGGTTTTACACCTAGAATTTTGTCATGTGTAAATTGTAAAGAAAAAGAAAAACTACAATATTTTAGTATAAGAGATAATGGACTAAAATGTGAAGCTTGTAGCAGACAAGATAAGTCAGCATTATATATGTCAGAAAGTACACTAAATGCAATAAAATATACAATAACAGCTCCGGCAAAGAAATTATTTTCATTTAACTTAAAAAATGAAGCGTTAGAAGAATTTAAGTTGATAACGAAAATATATTTTAATGAAAAATTGGAGAAAGAATATAAATTAGAAGAGATTTTTTAAAATAATATTCAAAAATAAAACAAGATATCACTAATTTTGAAAGAGTGAGAGCTTTAAATAGATAAAAATATAACTTAAATTTATTGAAAAAACGATAAGTTCTAGTTATTATAAATTACCAAATTAATAAAATAATCTAAAACATTATTTGTTAAAAAAGACAAAAATAGTTGAAAAAAAACGAAATAACATATATAATAAAAATATATCATAAAAAAACAAAAACATAAAAGAAGAAGGGAGCGATTTTTATGAAAATAAAAATAATAGGTAAGGAACTAAAGATAACAGAAGCAATTAACGATTATGTAGAAAAAAAACTAGACAGAATCGATAAATATTTTGAAGATGCAGAAGCAGATGTTACTTTAAAAACAGAAAAAAATGAACAAATAGCAGAAATATGCGTTTTAGCAAACGGAGAAAAATATAGAGCCGTAACAGAAGACAAAGATCTATATGCATCAATAGACAAAGATATTGATATATTAGAAGGTCAAATTAGAAAAATGAAAACTAAAAAAGAAAAAATGATGAGAGAAGGAAGCTTAAAAACAATGGAAATTTCAGATAATAAAATAGCTGAAATATCTAACGAAATAATAAAAACTTCTTACTATGAAATAAAACCAATAACACCAGAAGATGCAGTTCTTGAATTAAAAGAAAGACCAACACATAACTTTTTAACATTCATAAATGTTGAAACTGGAAAAGTTAATGTTATACATAAATTAAAAGATGGAAAAAATTATGGTTTAGTAGAACCAGAAGCATAAAAAAAGGCAGGAAATCAAATCCTGCCTTTATGTATTTTATACAAAATATATAAAAACAAAATTTAACTTTCTGCCAAATTAATTATATTTTATCGTATAATTAGTTAATAATTTATTAATATAAAAGTATAGTTTAAAATTCTAATCTAACTATAACCAAACTATATAATTAACGAACTAACAATTCTGTGAAAATAACTATTTCATTTGTTGTTCAGCTTGTTGTATTAATTTTCTTACCATGTTTCCACCTATTTTACCAGCATCTTTAGCTGAGATGTCACCATTGTAACCATCTTTTAAATTAACACCAACCTCACTAGCTACTTCATATTTGAATTTATCTAATGCATCCATAGCTTCTGGAACTAATTTTTTATTACTGTTGTTTGCCATGTTATTTCACCTCCGTATATACTTTTTATGAAAAAACTATTGTCTTTTCTAATACTATCATTTGCAATTTTGAAAAAAATAAACAGGAAATTTTTGCTAAAAATAAAATAGTTAAATTATATATAAAAATATAATAATATTTGAATTAAAAATAATTATAAAATATTTTAAAATTATAATTAGTAAAACTAGAATGGAAAAATATGTAGGAAATATACTTGACTTTTATAGAATAATAAATATATAATAGCTAATTAGTAATGAACCAAGGAGGAAAAAATGTATAAATTAGTAGCAATAGATTTAGACGGTACAATGTTAAACAGCTATGGAGTTGTAACTGAAAAAACAATAGATACAATAAAAAAATGCATTGAAAAGGGAACAGACATAATGATTGCGTCAGGAAGACCGATAGATTCAATAAAAGCAATAGCAAAAGAAATAGGAAGCGAAAAATATTTCATAGCTGGAAATGGTGCAATGATATATGATATACAAAAAGATAAAGTAATATATGAGAAATATATGAGCAAGGCAAAAGTGCTAGAAATAATTAAAATATGTGAAGAAAATAGTATCGCATACAATGTATATACAGATAAAACAATTTTAGCAACAAGCTTAAAATATAATGTTTTGTACTATCATAAAGAAAATTTAAAAAAACCAGATAATAAAAAAACCAATATTAGTATAGTAGAAAATATGTATGAATATGTAAAAAATATGAAAGAAGAAAAATTTTTGAAAGTAACAGTATGTGATGAAACTAAAACAATATTTAATTCTATTATAAGAAAATTGAGACAAATAGAAGATATAGAGGTGCTAGATGTATTACATATGTCAAGAAAGATTATAAAACAAGGAACAGAAGATATACCAATAGAATATCACTATACAGAAATATCTCATGCAAATGTTGATAAATGGAATGCGATAGAATTTTTAATGGAAAAATTAAATTTAAAAAAAGAAGAAATAATAGCAATAGGAGATAACATAAACGATAAAAAGATGATAGAAAATGCAGGATTAGGAATAGTTATGCAAGGCAGTACTCCATTAGTATGTAAAGTTGCAGATTATATAACAGAAACTAATAATAATGATGGTGTAGCATTAGCATTAGAAAAATTTTGTTTATAAAAGAGGTTTTAAAGAGTTTATTTTAAAATTAAACAGGTATAATAAAAAGACAAAAAACAACAAAAATAAGTGTAAAAATTATAAGACAAAAATCGACTTAAAAAGTCGAGAAAATATATGAAAATACTAACATATCTAAAATATTACAAAAATATTACAGATGTGTTATTTTTATGTTACATAGAAAAAATAAGATTGATTTTTATTTACAGTTGATGTAAAATAAAATAAAGTTTATTTGTAAAAAAATATATAAAAATAAATATAAAGGGAGGAATTTGTAATGGCAACAAATCCAATGCAAAGAAAAGCAAGAAATTCATTTTTATTAGGAATGTTACTTATGCTTATAATAACAGGAATAATAATAGCAATTTTATTTATGCAATTAACAAATATTAAGAAAAAAGAAAAACAAGAAAAATTAGCGATGGTAACAGTATATACATTAAATAGAGATGTTGATGCAGGAGAAGAGGTAAGTCAAGCAGACTTTACAACAACAGCTGTTAATAAAAATACAGCACCAAAAGATTATCTAACACCAACAGACCTAAAAGAAAAAAATATAGCAAAAATAGCAATGACAGCTGGAACTGTTTTATCAAAAGAAATGATTTATGAAGATGAAGCAGAACAAGGAAATGATGTAAGAAAACAAGAATATAATATGTTTGTATTACCAACAGATTTACAAAATGGTGACTACATAGACATAAGACTAATGTTGCCATCAGGAACTGACTATATTGTAGCTTCTAAAAAAAGAGTAGAAATACCACAAATAGCACAAGTAGATGCAACTGATACAATCTCAGTTAATTTATCAGAAGAAGAAACATTAATGGTTAGTAATGCAATTATAGACGCATATAAAATAGTAGGTTCAAAACTATATGTTACAAGATATACAGAACCAGGAATTCAAAAAGCATCAGAACCAACATTCCCAGCTAATAAAGATGTTATGTCTTTAATAAATGCAAATCCAAATATTGTAGAAGAAGCAAGACAAGCATTATGGGCAAGATATAATGATGGAGATGGTGTAAACCAAAGAAATAATGTTATAAATTCAGCAATAACAAATGCAGGAGACCAAGCAACACAAAATCTTCAAACAAAAATGGAAGATAGCATTACAAATTCACAAACAAGAAGAAAAGAATATTTAGATTCTTTATCAGCAGCACCAGCACCAGCAACAACAGAAACAACAACTACTACAAATACAACAAAATAAAAGAGAGGAATTAAAATGAAAAAGATAGGATTTATAGGAGCGTATGATAAAACAGATTTACTATTAAATTTGGCAAAGATATTGACAGTGATGAATAATAGAGTATTAATAATAGATTCAAGCTTAATGCAAAAAGCAAAATATGTTGTACCTGTTATAAATCCTACTGTTACTTATATAACAACATTTGAAGATTTCGATGTTGCAGTTGGATTTAACAGTTTAAGACAAATAAAAGGTTATCTAGGATATTCAGAAGATGAAGATTTACCATATGACATAATATTAGTAGATGCAGATACACAAGAGGGAATAGAAAACTTTGAATTAATGAAAGCAGAAAAAAATTATTTTGTTACAGCTTTTGATTTATATTCATTAAAAAAAGGATTAGAAATATTGAGTGGATTAAAAGAACCAATAGCATTAACAAAAATATTATTTTCAAAAGACATGACTAAAGAAGAAGATGACTATTTGAATTTCCTATCACTAGGATATAAAGCATTATGGAATGATTATAGAATATATTTTATTTTAAATGATGAAGACGCAAATACATTAATAGAAAACCAAAGAGCTTCAAAAATAAGATTAAAAAAATTAACATCACAATATAAAGATAGTTTAATATATATAGTTCAAGAAATATTAAAAGACGCAAGTGAAAGCAGTATTAGAAAAGTTGTGAAAATAATAGAAAGAGGAGTATAAATATGTCAATTGTAACATTTTACAATAATATTATAGAACAAACAGGAAAAACAATGTCAATAGCAGCAATTGCTACATTTATGTCAATTGAACATAATTACAGAATTCTTATAGTATCTACAACAAATAAAGAGGACAATTTAAAAAGATGCTTTTGGGAAGAAAAGAAAAAAAGAAGAAATTTAGGAATATTTGGACCAAATGCAAATCTTGAAGTTCAAAATGGAGTAGAAGGACTAACAAGAATAATAAGAAGCAATAAAATAACTCCGGATATAATTACAAATTATACAAAAGTAGTATTTAAAGATAGACTAGAAGTTTTATTAGGGAGTAATCAAGAAGAATGTAATAGTCCAGAATTACAAGATATAGAAAAAATATATCCAGAAATAATAAAATCAGCTAATCAATATTATGATTTAGTATTTGTAGACTTAGATGAAAATGTAAATGAAGAAACAAAAAATTCAATACTAGATATGTCAGATGTAACAGTACTTAATTTAAGCCAAAGATTAAGAAGCATAAATAAATTTGCTGAGACAAAAGCAAATACAAAAGGAATGCAAGATAAAAAAAGACTAATATTAGTAGGAAGATATGACAAATATTCTAAATATAATTCAAAAAATATAACTAGATATATAGGAGAAAAAAATCAGGTATTGACAGTTCCATACAATACTTTATTTATGGAGGCTAGTGAAGAAGCAGGTGTACCAGATTTATTTTTGAAATTTAGAAAAATGACAGATACAGAAGATGTTAACGGATTTTTTATAACAGAGGTAAAGAGAGCATCTGAAAATATAATTTATAGATTACAAGATTTACAAATGAAATTGTAAAAGAAAGGAGACCTAATAATGACTATAACAAATATAATATTATCTCTAATTGTATTACTAGGAGTAATATTTGCAGTATATTATTTCTTAAAGAAAAAGAAAGAAGAGCCGGTAGAAGAAAAAATAAATGTAGATGATAAAACATATACATTAGACGCAATGAGAGATTTTGTAAAAAGAAGATTAGATGAAATAACAAAAGTCAATTTATATGATATAGGTCTTTCAGAAGAAGAATTAAAAAGAAGAAAAAACAAAAAATATGAGCTAAAAAAAGCATTAAAAGGATGTACATATGGAGATGTTAATGATAAAAAATATGTTAAAGAATTAATATATGATTTATTAGCACAAGAATATGGGGTTGATGAAACTAATATATCTAAGGCGATACCATTTGATATCCCATCACTTTTAACAGCAAGAGACAAATTTGATATTTTAATATATGTATATAAAAAAGAATTTGGATATGAAGCTTTAACAGAAATGATAAAAAAATATGACTTAGCAGAACTAAAATATATAGAAGGAGAAACAAAACCTTCATATGTAATTACTGAACAAGAAATTGAAGATATATATGAAAATGAAAAAGTAACATTAACATTTGCAGATAAATTAGCAATAGTAGTACAAAGAATTTATCAACATTATAAAGGATATAGTTCAATTGATGAAGTAAGAGACATGAATATAGATGGAGTTTCTGGCGGAGTATCAGGTCTACCAGAAAGTTTTTTAAGTCAAGTTGCACAAACTGATGGAGATTATCTAAATCAAATAGCAGAACATAAAGTACCAAGAGCTTGTGACAGTATATGGATATTCTTCCAAGGTAAATCTATAAGATTAGCATTCTTATCATTTGAAACAGAAGCAGAATTAAAAAGGGTATGTCAAAATATATATAAATACAATAACCCAGGACAATTATCAGACACAAATGGATATAAAATTAATGAAATGAAAGACGGTTCTCGTGTTGTTGTAGTAAGACCAAGTTTCTCAGAAACATGGGCATTTTTCGTAAGAAAATTCGATGTTAAAAGAGCAACACTAGAACAATTAGTAAGAGACCCAGGAAAAGAAGATGCAATACAACTGTTAAAATTCCTAGTAAAAGGTGCAAGAATCACATCAATAACAGGAGAGCAAGGTTCAGGTAAAACAACACTATTAATGGGAATGATAGAAAATATATATGAAACAATGAACATAAGGGTTCAAGAAACAGCCTTCGAGTTACATTTAAGAAAAATATATCCAACAAGAAATATTTTAACATTCCGTGAAACAGATACAATTTCAGGACAAGAAGGTTTGGACGTTCAAAAGAAAACTGACGGTTCTGTAAATATCATCGGAGAGGTTGCAACAGACCCCGTAGCATCTTGGATGATACAAGCAGCACAAGTAGCGTCAAAATTCACATTATTTACTCACCACGCCAAAACATTTCCAAACTTAGTAACAGCATTAAGAAACTCAATGTTAAGAACAGGAGTATTCACAGATGAAAAAACAGCAGAAGAACAAGTTGTACAAGTTTTAAATTTTGACATTCACCAAGTAAAAGATTTTAGAGGAAAAAGATATATAGAAAGAATTACAGAATGCATACCAGTAGAAGACAAAAATGAATATACATTTGACCATAGAAAAGAAAAAACATTAGAAGGAAAATTTGATAAGTTTTTTGATAATGCAACACATTATTTTACAAAAACAACAGACAAACAGTTATATACTTATAGAAATATAATGGAATATATAGATGGAGAATATGTAATAACAAATCCAATATCAGATGAAAATATCAGAGAAATGAGAAATAACATGGATGAAACAGATGTGGAAGCATTTGATAAATTTATAGAAAAACATTGGTCAAAGAAATCAAAAGAAACAGTAGCAGTAAATGCTGAAACAGAAAAACCAAAAAGAGGAAGAAAAGCAAAACAATCATAATAGAGTAACAAAGCTAAAAGGAGGTGCGATATAAGAGTGTCTAATCAAATAATATTTTACATAATGGGTGGAGCAGCAGGATTATTAGTAATAATGATAATTGCATATTTTATATTAGCAAAGAAAATGCAAAAATCAGAATATAGACAGATAAAAAGATTACAGCAAGGAACAAAAGAAAAATCATTTTCTTCGGAAGTACTTTTTCAAAAACTATATATAATGTATGTAAGAGTTCCATTCTTAAAAAGATATATATTAAAATTGCGTAGAAGATTAGAGATTATAAATATTGACGATGAGTATAGTACAAGAAGAGATTCGGCAAAAATTTTAACCAAAGCACTAGCCTTAATTATACCAATAGTTGTTGTAACAATTTTATTAACAAAAAGTAATTATCTAATAATGACAATCCTACTTATATTTGAATTGTTCATGATAGATACATTAATAGATGGGTCAGTAGATAAAAAAGATTCAATGTTATTAAAAGAACAACTAGATTTTTTCTCAGAAATAAGACATGCATATCATGAGTTTAATATGGTAGAAGAAGCAATATATCAAGTATCACAAGATGACGAAATGGATGTATCAAGGCAAGGAGAAAAAATCTATGAAATATTAATTTCTGATGATCCAGAAATGGAATTAGAAAAATATTATGATATAGCACCAAATATATTTTTAAAAGAATTTGCAGGAGTATCATATTTAACAAAAGAATTTGGTGATAGAAAAATAGATGGTGCATCATTATACCTAAAAAATATAAATAATATATCAAAAGAAATGCAATTGGAAATATTAAAAAGAGATAAACTAAACTATGTATTTCAAAGTTTATCACTAATTGCAATAACACCAATATTATTACTAGAACCATTAAAAAACTGGTCAATATCAAACTTTTCATTTACAGCAAGTTGGTATAATGGAAAACCAGGAATGATAGTTCAAATACTAATATTAATCTTAACATTCATATCATATACCTTAGTAAGAAGATTAAAAGACAATGGTTCAACAGGGATAAATACAAAAAATACAGAAAATCCATGGCAAGCAAAATTATATAAAAATAAAATAATAAAGAAATTTGTTGATTTATTTATCCCAAAAGAAGGAACAAAAGAATACAGAAAAGTACAACAACAATTAAAAGATGCCGCATCACATTTAAAGATGGAATGGCTATATATAAATAGAATAACTCTGGCAATAACAACTTGCATTGTGTCGATAATAGTATTTACATATTTGCATAAATTAGCAATAGATTATGTATATACAGAGCCGACTACAAGTTATAATCTTATGGGAGAACTAGACGAAAAAGATAAAGCAAAAGCCATGGAAATAACAGAGCAAGACAATATAATATTAAATATGTTTAGAGGAAAATTAGATACAACAGAAAAGCAAATTCAAATAGAGGTAAAAAGACAAAAATTTTATGAAGATGCAGAAGACGAAGAAATAGAAATAGCAGTAGAAAGAATTTATAAAAAATTACAAATTGTAAATAGTGAATATATAAAATGGTTTGAAATATTATTATCATTTGTATTTGCAATAATAGGATATATGGCACCAATGGCATTACTTATGTTCCAAATAAAAATGCGACAAATAGAAATGGAAGATGAGGTAATGCAGTTCCAAACAATAATTTTAATGTTAATGCGAATTGAAAGGGTAAATGTTGAAATTATATTGGAATGGCTAGAAAGATATGCAAATATTTTTAAAGAACCAATATCAAAATGTGTAAACAACTACGAATCAGGAGCTTGGGAAGCATTAGAAGAAATGAAAGAAGCAGTAAGTTATATGCCACTAGTAAGAATAATAGAAAGCTTACAAGCAGCAGTTGAAAAAATTCCTATCAAAGACGCATTTGATGAATTAGACTCTGAAAGAGATTATTATCAAGAAAAGAGAAAAGAATCAAATGATAGATTAATAAAAAGAAAAGGTATGATAGGAAAAGCAATAGGATTTGCACCGATGGTATGTATGTTTGTTGGATATTTAATTGTACCATTAGTATTCATAGGATTAACAAGTATGTCAGATACAATGGCAGGAATGATGTCACAAACAATGTAAAGGAGATGAAATTTAATGGAGAATGCATCAAAAGCATTAATAATGGCAGGTAGTGTATTGTTAGCACTAATAGTAATTGGTGCGTTCTTATTAATGTTATCAAATCTTACTGACTATCAAGATAAAAATGATACAAGAGTACAACAACAACAAATAGTTGAATTTAACAATCAATTTTCAACATATGATAGAACAGGTTTAAGAGGAACTGATATGCTATCTTTAATGAATAGAATAATAGACTATAATGCAAGAAAAACAGCAGAAGAAATAGGTTTTCAAAAAATGAAAATAACTATAAAGGGAATTGACAGAAATATATTACAAGCATTGAGATATGAACCATCAGGACCTAACTTATTAATAAAGAAAAATACTTATACACAAGAAGATTTATCAGAAATAGTAACAAAACCTCAAAATTTAGAAAATAAATATCAGAAAAAATATATTACACAATTAGTAAGTAATGCTTCATCTTTTATGGATATTTATAGTAGTAACTTATCTATAAATCAAAAGATACAAGAAATAAATGATAAAAAATGGTTACCTAAAAGTGTAACAACATATGGTAGCTTAGATAGTGTAAAAAATGACATTTTAATATATTATGAGTATTCACAATTTAAGAGAACATACTTTGATTCTACCGGAGAAACTAAATACGATAAAAATTCAGGTAGAATTACAGAAATGAATTTTAATTGTGTAGGAATAGGAGAATAATATGGAGAATGCATCAAAAGCATTATTAATGGCGGCAGGTGTACTAATTGGGGTATTGATATTATCTTTAACAGTATTTTTAGTTGCAAATTTTGGAGGAACATCAGCAAGAATACATGAAACAATAAAACAAAATCAATTAGCTAAATTTAATACTCAATTTACTAATTATGAAACAAAAGAAAGTGTAACAATATATGATATTATTTCAGTAGCTAATTTAGCAACTGAAAATAATAGAGAAAATCAACTACAAAAGAAAACAGCACCAACTAACGGAATAGACAATTATATAACTGTAAAATTAAAAGGAAGATGTATAGAAGGTGGAGAAAATACAGAGATAAAGCAACTAGAAGAAGATTATAATAAAAAAATAATAGAAGATATCAATAGACAAAATAATGGAGAATTAAAAAAATATAAAACAAAGACATATATAAGTACAGAAACAGGAAGAGTTTATTTAATAGAATTTAGTGAAATTTAATAAAAAATTTCATATATAGAATATATTATACAGGTGAAAAATGAAGAAATTTATAATTTTTTTAGTAGTTATTTTAATAATAATTGCAACAATATCATATGTTTATTTGAATTATAAAGCTAATTACAACATAGCACAAAAGGAAAATTTTCAATTTGAAAGTTACTATAACCAAGAAATATTTGGGCCAGATGTTGCAACTGTAATAAATAAAGCAATTGATAAAAATTCAAACAACAATATAAAAAAAGATAATAAAGGCAATTATATAGAAGATAATGCTAATTCAATAAAAATAGATATAAAATTTATAGATGATGATAAAATACACAACATGGAAGAAATATTTAACAAAGGTATAGGTACATTTATGCAATATTATAGCCAAATAAAATTCAAATGTACAAAAATTGATTATCATAAATATAGTAAAAAAGTTAAATATATGTTATTTGAACAAATAACAAAATAATAAAGTTATTTAAGTTACTAAATAAATTTAGTATATATATAAACAAAAGTAAAATTTAAAGGAGGAATTTTTTATGGAAAATGCATCAAAAGCATTAATTATTGCAGGAGCAATACTATTAGCAATTTTAATTATAACATTAGGAATTGTAATTTATAACCAAGCACAAGGAGTTGTAAACAATAGCTCAATGAACCAAGTTGAGGTAACACAATTTAATACACAATTTACACAATATGAAGGTAAACAAAGAGGGTCAGTTGTAAAATCTTTATTCCAAACAGTATTAGCAAATAATGTATCACAAGATAGTGCAGATAGACAAGTTAAAATTGAATGTACAGTAACAGGAAATTTAGAAAAAAATGCTACATCATTACCAGCAAATATGTCAAAAATAGCAACAGGTGCATCATACGACATAAGTGTTAAATATGGTACAGGTAAAGGTAATGCTGGATTAGTTGATGTAATTACAGTTACACCAGCAAATTAAAAAATTATAAAGAAAGGATGATATATTATGGAAAATGCAGCAGACGCATTAAAAATGGCAGCAGCCGTATTAGCTTTTGTTCTAGCATTAGGAATTAGTATGTCATCTTTTTCCGAAGTTAGAGAGGTTTCGCAAATAATTTTAAACTATAAAGACAAAGAATATAATTACAATTATATTCCAGCAAACGGAGATACTACTAGAAAAGTAAGTGTAGAAACAATAGTTCAAGCAATTTATAGAGCTTACAATGAAAATTACAAAATTTATTTTTATGAAAATGGTAATGAATCAGACCCATTAACTATATTTCAAAAAGATACAAGTCCAAAAGAAGAAATTAATTATATTGATTTAAGAGAACAAGCACTAGCAAGTGTTGAAAAGAGAAATCAGTTTATAGGTTGCATTTTATATGGAAGCTCATATAGAGATCCAAGTGGAAAATCATTTAATGATATAAAAAATGAATTCAAAGAAATAGGAATTATATTGCAAGATGAAGGATTATATGATAAAATAATAAGGAGTGGAGGAGCAGAAGAAAAATTTGGAGTATATTACGAAGACGATGAAATAGTAGACGATTCAACTCCGGAAAATTCTGAATCAAATGTACCACAAGCAAATAGAGTAAAGAAAAGGGTTATTACATATATTTTGCAATAATAAAAAGGATAATTTATTATTATAAGGAGGAAGTTATGGGAGATTCATTGATAACAATAATTGCAATAATTTTAGCCGCAGTTTTAATGTTTGTATTTCCATTAATGACTATGTCAGACAGGACAGATGATGTTACACAATTAGCAGTAAAAACAGCTACAACTGATTTTGTAGACACAGTAAGAACAACAGGAAAATTAACATCAGACAATTACAGTAAATTTGTAGAAAGCATTAACTCAACCGGAAATACATATGATGTAGAAATGGAAGTAAAAGTTTTAGACGAAAATCCAGGAAAGAAAACATCACAAACAGCAACAGAAAAAATAGGTGAAAATGTATATTATTCAATGTACACATCACAAATTCTAGAAGCATTAGGAAAAAATAACAATAATGCAGTATTAGCACTTAAAGAAGGAGACTATTTCATAGCAAGTGTAAAAAACACTAATACAACATTATCACAACAATTAAAGAACTTTTTCTATACAGTAACAGGAAATGACACTTATACTATTGCAGCATCACATGGAGGAATCGTATCAACTAATGGAGTAAAATAATGCTAGAAAAAATAGAAATTTAAGGGGCGTCATATAAAATTGCGTCCTTTTTTCAAATTTAAAATATAAACAAAGGAAAGAAATTTTATGAAAATACAATATTTAGCAGTAATTTTTATAATCATAATATTACCAATATCACTAATATTATCAGCCTATACTCAAAATCATATATCTACATTAAATTTACAAGAATTATATGATTCAAAACTTGATACAGCAACATATGATGCAGTAAAAGCATTTCAATTAAATACCATAAACAATAGTACATCAGACATACAAAATTCAAAAATTAGGGATATAGAAGCAGCAGTAAATACTTTTTTCAACTCAATAGCATCTAATTTTAATATGGCAGGGTACAATAGCGATATATTAAACAAATATGTACCAGCATTAGTATTTACAATGTATGATGGTATATATATCTATACATCATATACAAACGATTTAAGTGATATTAAGCAAGGAGAAAATTCAACATATAAAGATGGAGAAAACTTAGCTGGTTTAAAACCATATATTTTTTATAGTTGTAGATACAAAACAGGTTCAACTGATGTAGTAATAACATATTCCTTAGATAATTACATACAAATAGATGGAAAAGTAAATAATGAATATATTCATAGAGATGGATACTTGTATAATCCAAGTGACATTCAAATAAATGGAAACAATGTAACATATAGAGGAATACCAATAAACCAAGAAGAAGCATTAAAAGAAATATTACCAGATGGAAATGAATATACATATTTAAAATTAAACGGAGTAAAATACTATAAAGACATAAATTCAGACAAATGGTTTTCTATATTAAACGGACAAAAAAAGCCACAAGGAAAATTTTTATCAAAATATGAAACTACAAATGACTTAGCAATAAAATTCTTTAAAGAAGCAAAAGAATTTAGCGATTGGTTCTATAATCAATCAGGACTTAGTGATTTAAAAGCTTCAAATGCAGTAGATGAAAAGGGACAACCACTAAAAAATTTAGTAGATGAGAGAACATCAGTAGTGTATGAATTTGCGTCAAATCAAAGAATTTTTGATAACAGTGGACATATAGAAGATCCAGCTTCACAATTCAATAATCACAGATTAGCAGTAATAAGATATACAATAGAAAAAAATCTATCAATAGCAATAGCAAACTACAATAACTTTACACAGGGAGCATCAACAAATTTTCAAATGCCAAATTTAACAGAAGAAGAATGGGCACAAATAATGAATAATATGTCAATGATAAGCTTCTTAGAAGGACTAAGTATTGGAGGAAAAGTTTATAATGGATATTCAATTATAAATAATAATAAAAATCAAGAGGTTATATCAGAAAACTCAATATATATTGTTGGAAATGATAATAATTATCATATGGTAACAGATAAAGATTTAGTAAGTACAGTTGTACCAAAGATAGGATATTTAAATATCGACTTTGAAAGAAAAAGCATAATAGGGAGTGAAGATACAGCTAAATACTATTATCCAAGAAAAGAAATGGGGTGCTATGGTAGTATAGTTGCACATAATAATTTAGACTTAGAATCTGATAGTATATATGAATATTTGGGAAAATCTACTAATAGTAAGGTTGCAAGTGTATATTATACAGCACTAGCAAGAGAAAGATATAGTAGTTATAAAGCAAGTAGAACATATGACAGATATACAGAGGAATTTAAAGAATAATATAAAATAAAAAGTTAATAATATTAATGATAAGCTTTATAAAAAGGAGAAAAAATATGCGAAAGAAAACAATATCATTAATATTATTAATTTTTTTAATTATAATATACATTTATACAGTAGTAATAACATCTATGCCAGACAAAATGGTACTATTTGAAGGAGAAGAAATAAATACCAAAACACTATTAGGTCTAAATTTAAAGGAAAAAGATGAGAGTATGATGGTATCTTCAAATATGAATAATCAAAAAATAAATGATGCAGGAATAAAAAAATTAACATTAAATTTATTTGATAAATTACCAATAAAGGCTATAAATGTATCAGTATTACCAAAAACAAAAGTAATACCAGTTGGAAACATAGCAGGAGTAAAACTATATACAAGTGGTGTCTTAGTAGTAGGAATGTCAGAAATTGAAGGAAAAGATAACAAGATATATAAACCATATGAAAACACAGGAATAAAAGAAGGAGATACAATAACAAAAATAAACAATAAATATATATCTTCAACTGATGAATTAATAGATAATGTAAATAACTCAAAAGGCGATATAATTGAGGTAACATATATACAAAATGAACAAATAAAAGAATGTAACATAACACCAGTAAAAACTGATGAAGATGAATATAAAATTGGACTTTGGGTAAGAGATAGTGCAGCAGGAGTTGGAACAGTAACATTTTATGAACCAACTACTAAAACATTTGGAGCATTAGGGCATGGAATATCAGACATAGATACTGGTGAATTATTAAATATAGCATCAGGAGAATTTGTAACAACAAGAGTTTTAAATATAGCCAAAGGAGAAAAAGGAAATCCGGGAAAAATTCAAGGAACAATCGAAAATCAACAAACAATAGGAGAAATATCAAAAAACACTGGATTTGGAATATATGGAAAAGTAAATAATATATCAAGTTTAGATATAGATGCCTCAAAAGAAATGGAGGTAGCATTAAGAGATGAAATAAAGCTAGGAAAAGCAAAAATATTATGCAGTTTAGATAATAAAAATGTACAAGAATATGAAATTGAAATAAAGAAAATCTATAAAGAAAATAATTATAATAATAAAAGTATGGAAATAGAAATAACTGATGAAAACTTAATAAACAAGACAGGTGGAATAATACAAGGAATGAGTGGATCCCCAATAATACAAAATGGAAAATTTATTGGTGCTGTAACACATGTGTTAGTTAATAATCCAAAAGAAGGATATGCTGTGTTTGGAGATTTAATGTTGAAGCAATCAAAAGAAATAGGAAATAAAATACAATAATACAAAATTTATTTAATGTTAATATATAATAGCTTTTACAAAATAACCGCTGAAAATAGTTGATAATTATGACCTTTTTAGCATTTTGATTACTTATTTCATTCAGAAAGAATTGGTAAGGCTTTTTCATGAGCCTCTCTCACTCAGACCCGTTCATGCTTCAAGTACCGTGAGCATTCCTCATTCGAAAGCCTAACCAATTCTAATCTTCATTTCAGGCGAACATCAAAATGCTAAAAAGGTCATAATTATCAACTATTTTCAGCTACTCTACAATAAAAAATATTATTTAGTACATTTATTAATAAAACCAAAAAAACTATTTACAATAAAAGCAAATAATAGTATAATCAATATGAAAAATATTGGAAATTTTGTAGAATAAAATAACCAATATAAAAAACAAAAGAAAGGGAGATAAAAATGTTAAAAAATCACAAAAGTGAAAAAGGAATAACACTAATAGCTTTAGTAATAACAATAATAGTGTTATTAATCTTAGCAGGAGTAAGTATTTCAATGCTAACAGGAGATAATGGAATATTAACCCAAGCAAAATTAGCAAAAGAGAAAACAGAAGAAGCACAAAGAAAAGAAGAGCAACAATTAGAAAGCTTGTTAAATAGAATAACAAGTGAAGTACCATCAGAAGAAGGATTTAATGCAAGTAAAAATGTAAATAGTCCAAAAGTAACAAGTGGTATGATACCAATAAA
>DBGCHZ010000059.1:0-5028 GCA_048355915.1 Clostridia bacterium
TCTAAATCATTTATATAATCTTGCTTTATCTCTTCAAATATTTCTAACAATTCATCTCTTGTTTTTACTTTTTGAGAAATAAGTTGTTCTGATATTGCTTCTGCATATTGTAAATATAAGCTATTATCACACATCTTCTCTACTCCTTTTCTGCTTTACTTTTATAATATTGCTTTATTTGTCTTTTATATGTATATACATCTACTCCACTGTTTATATCAAAGTTAAATGCCATTTTCTCTGCCATTAAATCTATCATCTTATCTTTTATATCTAGTTTTCTAGAAAAATTTTTCGCTTGAATTATTGTTGTTTCAAAGTGTCTTTGGGCTTCTTTTTCTAGTTTTTCTATTGTTTTGTTATTCTTAATAATCTGTCCTTTTAGACTTTTCTCTGTCTTTTTGTGTCTATCTTTTTCTATTTTATTTATATCTTTTTGAAATTCTATCTCTTTGTCTTTTTCTTTTAGCATATTTAAGACTGTTTTTACTGCTAGACTTAATTCATTTAATTCTGTATCATAATATCCTGTCCAGCCCATCGGATTGCTAAAATCCATTTTTGTAAATTCTTCTACTAATTCTATTGCTTTTTCTTCTTCCATTTTCATGCCTCTTTCTCCAATAAATGTATACTTTCTTTTAAACTGTCTATTTCAACTTGGTATTCTCTTATTTCTTTTTCTTTATTTTTTAATTCTAAGTTATTTACTAATAGTCCTGTAAATAGTCCTAAAATAAATACTATTAAGATTACAAACGCTTCTTTTATTTTGGTTTCTATTTCATAGGTTTCTTTGTTATAATGTTTAGTCTTTTGCATTACTTATCCCCTCTTCTAACTTATATTTAATCTTTGTGCCTTCTTGTATACTGCCACTTTTTTCTTTGTTAAATCATCTGTCTTAACTCCACATTCTAAAACTTTTCCATATTCTTTTACTAACTCTGTCAATCTTGGTCTGACATGATTCATATCAAAATATGTAGAATATCCTCTCCTATTCATTTCTAGTTCGATTTCTCTTGCTGTCATTTCTTTATTGCTAAGTATTTCTAAAATTTGCATATATTTTGTTCTTTTCTGTGGTTTTATATCTTCAAAACTCATCTGTCTTGTTTCTTTCATTTCAACACTTCCTTTAATGTGTTTTTAAATCTTGTGTATATATTGCTTGTCCTTTTATTATTTCTAATAATATTTTACATCTTTCTATATTGTTTGCTTTTCTTATATCTTCTTCATTTACTACTTTTTTCATATATTTACCTCACTACATTAACAAATTCACTATTGTATTTGTTAAATTTTAATTTTAATATTCCTGTATTTCCTGCTCTTTGTTTTTGTAAATCTATTGTGACAAGATTACTATCCTCATCTTGCTTATATAAAAATATTACATTGTCAGCATCTTGTTCTATCGCTCCACTTTCTCTTATATCTGCTAATGTAGGCTCATTTCTACTAGCATTTCTATTTAGTTGGCATAAAGCTATGATTGGAATATTTAATTCTAAGCTTAGTAATTTTAATGTTCTTGAAATATCTGCTACTTCCTGTTCTCTACTATTGAAATTTCCTACATTTCTTACAAGTTGTAAATAATCTATTACTAGTAAATCCAACTTATTTTTATTTTTCATTCTTCTTGCTTCTATTTCGATTTGTTGGATTGAATTTGCCTTTGTTAATATATTGATTGGTAATTGACTTACTTCGGTACAAGCTGTTGCTAGTTTTTCTATTTCCTCTTCTGTTAAATCTCCATTTCTAATTTTTCTTGAATTTATCATTGTTCTTTTTGATAATAATTTTTGTATAATTTGTATTTCAGACATTTCTAAACTTACATATGTAACTTCTTTATTTTTATTAGCTAGTTTTTCAGCAATTTGCAATGAAAAAGTTGTTTTTCCTACTCCTGGTCTTGCTCCTATAACGGTTAATTCTCCTTGATGTAAGCCATCTGTTAATGCATCTAAATCAAAAAATCCTGTATAAAAATCATATGATTTCTTCTCTACTATCTTTTTTTCTATTTCTTCAGCAGTCTTGACTACTTGCTCAAGAAATTTCTCTTCTTTCTCTGTTTGATATTCGATTTTCTGCAATCTAGTAATTGTTTTTTCAATGTAAATATCACTTTTATCTATTGTTTGTATCTCTGACTGTATTTGTTTTGCTAAATTAAATATTTCCCTTTTTTTGGTATATTCTTTTAATATTTTATATGCAGTTTCAGGGCTTGTTGTAGATATATATTCTCCTAAATTAGCTAAATATCTTAAAAGCTCATTAGATTTTTCTTTTATTTTATCTCTTATAGTTAATATGCTAATTTCTTCTTTTTTTAGTTTTAATTCATTAATTGCATTTATTATCTTTTTATTCTTAATATTTATAAAGTCTTTCTCTGTTACATTAAATTGTTCTTTTTCAAAAATTATATAATATAATACTGCTTTCTCTATTTCTTCATCAAACATACCTTTTTCCTCCTTCGTTTATTTTTCTTTGATACTCTTCGTTTGTCATTCTTATTTCTTTATAACTATTTTCATTTACCTTTTCTTCGTCATTTTCAATGTAATCTAATATAGCTTTATTAAAAAATGTATCTCCATGTTTTATATATTGTTGTTCTGTTCTATTTTTTTCACATTCTTTTTTATATTTTTTAACTGCTTGATACATTTGTTCTTTTGTTAGCTTTTTACTAACTTCTGATACCTTTCTTCCTTTTATCCATTGAAGGTAATATTCTAATGCTTTTGCTTTACCTTTTTTATTAGGATATTCTTTCCAAATTGTTTCAAAGTAGTCGAGCAAAATTTGTTTTTGCTCATTATTTTTATTTATCTTTATATCTATCTCTTTCTCTATCTCTATCTCTGGTGGACAAATGTCTGCCTCTTGTCCTCTCAATAATCTTTGTTGCTGTTTTTTAAATGCTCCTATACTTTTTGCTCCTATCATTTTTTCAATTTGATTCATATAAATTTCGCCATTTTCTAATATTTTTACAAGTCCTATATTTTTTAATAAGTCCATAGCTACTACGACTGTGTCAAAATCCATTTTTGTTAATTCCGCTAATTTTTCATTGTCATAAGGTATTAATATTTCCCCTACATTTCTTATTAGTATTCCGTTTGTTCTTAATGATTTTAGACATAACTTTAAATAAAAATATGCATAATCTCTACCGTTAGGCTTTTGTTCTTCTAACCATTGAATAGCATCATCATCAAAAAAATCTTCCTTTAATTGTAGCCAGAAAAATTTAGTATCTTTATTATATTTTGACATTTTTACACCTACTTTCTTTGACTGTTGATGACCTTACTAATAGTAACCCCATCTTGATTAAGTCTTAACTTTACCCTACTTGCTTGTTTTTAATATAAAATTTTACATGCATCTGCTAAACCAATACATGGAATCTTGCTAATTTCTGTTGTCCTCATTTCTCCAAATTTTTCATTTTTAAATATCATTAAATTATTATTATTTAGTACCTACTTTCTTTATATTTTTATAATATTCATTAACTGCTTTTAACATATTTTCGTGATTATAAATCATTGATTTTAATAATGTTTGTAATTGATTTCTTATTTCATGTTGACTTAATAAAAAATCTTCCCCTTCCTTAGTCTCACAAGTATCTTGTATATATGCTAATGCCTGTATATCATCTTGTAAATTTACCTCTGCACATTCTAAATTCCATAATATTTCTTTCAACACTTTATTTTTCTTTTCTAAATATTCAATACTCATAATTATCTACACTCCTTCCAAAAATGGATTAGAATTAATCCTGATACGAAATAGACACATTTCATAATCATGTCCATTGTTATTAAATTTGATATACGTTCTGCTAATAAAGGAACTCCTATAAATATTCCTAAAATTATTATTGCTTTTATTATTTTTTGCATAAAAAATACACCTCAACCTTTCTTTAATAAACCTCTTGAAAAGTATCGGTGCTATATGTTATAATTACATATAGAAACACTTTTACAAGGGTTTCGTAGGCTACTTTCAAACTGTCAAGTTTACCAGACCAGTGCAGTTTGTAAGTAGTTTTATTTTGCTTTTTTAATTATAATTTGTTTATTTTCTTTGTCATATGAATATATAACTTCTCTGTCTTTTTCTGTTACTCCCATCTCTCTTAAATCTGTTATTGGAAGTATTATTCTTGTTGTTAAATAACCATTTCCCGTTTTTGCAAAACTAACATTCAATTTTCTCTCCTCCATAATACATTTTCTCCTTCCCTTTGACAAAATCGTTATAATAATATATAATAACTTTATCAAGGGGAAGGAGTAGGGCTTTTAATAGCCCCTATCTTCTAATCCTTGAAGAATTAAATTGACTTGCTCTTTGTTGTGAGCTTGTCTTAGCTCTTGTTCACTTTTGCGGGGTGCAAGAGCTTTTCTAATTCTCATAAGAAGTTTCCTCATATCGTCCACCTCCCTTCGACACGTATATATTATCATTTCGACACGTAATTGTCAACACTTTTTTAAAACTTTTTTTAATATTTTTATATTTCTTTAAAGTATTGGTATTACTGCATTTTAGTCTGATTACTTATTCAGTTTTCAATGTACTTTTTATTTTTTATAGATAATTTTGACCATATCTTTTTATAAAATCCTCTTCTGTTTTTTTATAATAATTAATCCATGTTTTTTCTGCTCTTCTTTTTAAATATTTATCAAATTTGCTTCCCTTTTTTCCATGTACTCCAAAAGTTCCTCTATGCTCCTCTTCTGTTAAAAACACAATTAATCCATCTTTTATACTTTTCATTCGATATGCTCGTCCGAACATACACTCATGTCTTTCATTGTATTTCTTAGTTCTAACTGTACTATATTTTGTACTCTTAGGCATAATACAGAAATCAGATTCTAACTCTTTTTTCTGTTTTTTAATTTCTTTAACAACCTCTTTTTTAGTATCTTTTGCTATAATTTTATTTTTGGGACATGGATTAAAACT
>DBGCHZ010000060.1:0-5271 GCA_048355915.1 Clostridia bacterium
TCTAAATCATTTATATAATCTTGCTTTATCTCTTCAAATATTTCTAACAATTCATCTCTTGTTTTTACTTTTTGAGAAATAAGTTGTTCTGATATTGCTTCTGCATATTGTAAATATAAACTATTATCACACATCTTCTCTACTCCTTTTCTTCTAATAACTCTGGATTATCGTAAATATTTCCGAATATTTTAAAACCTAATTTGTTTTCTACATTTATAGGCATTTCATCATATAATTGTTCCGTTGTAGGATATAAACTAAAACCCATTCTATGTTTATTCCATTTTACAATCCACTTTATTTTATTATCACCAACGATATCTCCCTCATATATTTCTTTTCCATTTTTATCTTTTAGTCCTGTGTATTGTCCTACTGTTTCTTTATTTACAATTATTTGACCATAATAAGGTGTGTCAATCCATATTCTATCAGTATCATAAGTAATTCCACCATATATCCATTTTCCCTTAGGAATTACAATATTAATATTATCATTTAAAAAATCTTCTAAGGTTTTTCCTCTAAATTTTATATTTCTCATATTTTTATCCTTTCTCTACTTATTGTAGTAAATCATATATTGTTCTATAAATTCTTCTAGCTTTTCACTATATAAACCATCTTTTTTTAGTTCTCTTTTAAAGTTGTTTACATCTTTTATGCTTTTGTTTTGTTTCTCTTCTAATGCATCATAAAGTCTATTTAATTCGTATTGTGCATATTCTAAATCTGATCCTACATCATATAAATAATCTTCTACTTGATTAATTTTCTTTTTTATATCTTCTTCCATTCTTCTTTCCCTTCTACTGTATAACAGTTCTGCATATATTGTTCTTTGGTTAGTATTGTTTTTATTCCTTCGCCATATTGTGAAATTGGTATATGATAACCGCTTCCATCAATTCCTTTTATTTCTGTATAAAGTAGTGTGCTTTCTTTTTCTGTAACTAATATTCCATTCACATAGTCTCCTACTTCTATTAAGTTTATTATGTTTTCTTTTATTTCCTTTATAGAATCTCTTTCAATGCAATATATTTTTTCGTTTACTTTTAATTCGGGACCATTCATCATTTCGTCTTCATTTGCATTTATTATAATTCCAATAATTCCGTTTGTTGTTCTTGCTAACATTCCTTCTGTTTTACTTTCTAAGCCATACTTTCCTACTTTTATTTCTTCCACTGCTATTCCTCCTCATCTTTCTACCACACACTGGGTAATATTTAGCTTTCTTTTTATCTTTACTTTTTAATTTTTCATATTTTTCAAACCATTCTTGATACATTCTCTACTCCTTTTCTGCTTTACTTTTATAATATTGCTTTAAATCTTCTTTATTTGTAAATATTGTTATACATTCTTTTAAATTTGGCTTTTCAAAATTGGGTATATTTTTATTTATTGGAACTCCTCGTAATTGTTCTGCCATTAAGTCTATTATTCTAGCTTGTTTTATTATCTCTTCAAAATATTTCTGTGCTTCTTTTTCTAGTTTTTCTATTGTTTTGTTATTCTTAATAATCTGTCCTTTTAGACTTTTCTCCGTCTTTTTGTGTCTATCTTTTTCTATTTTATTTATATCTTTTTGAAATTCTATCATTTCGTCTTTTTCTTTTAGCATGTTTAAAACTGTTTTAATTGCTTCTTTATCTTCTTTAAAAAAATCATCATATTCTCCATGTTCTTTTATTCCTGTGTCACAAGTATGTATTAAATCTTTTAATCTTTCTATTGTCTTTTCTTCTGTCATTGTTTTTCCTCCAATAATTCTTCTAAAACTTTTATTCTTTCACTTACTGCTATATATGTTGCAAAATCTCCTTTTATATTTGCTAATTCCTTTATCTTGTCTTTTATTTTTTGTTTTGATATGCTATTTAAATATAAGTTAGTAACTTCTATGTATTTTTTCTGAAAATCTACTCTATTCTTTTTTTCTTCTTCTAATTCTTTTATTCTCTTGTTTCTTTCTTTTATTATATTTAAGATTGTTTCTATTGCTAGGCTTTCTGTATCTAATTCTGCTACTAATTGCATTGCATTTGTATCTCCTGCTTTTCTTGCCTCTTTTACAACCTTATTATTCTTCTTTATAATATCTTCACACCTCTCTGTTGCCTTTTCTTCTGTCATTACTACACCTCTTTCTCCAATAAATGGATACTTTCTTTTAAGCTATCTATTTCAACCTCTTGCTTATTTATCTGCTCTTCTTTATTTTGCAATTCTAAATTGTTTACCAATAGTCCTGTAAATAATCCTAAAATAAATACTATTAAAATTACAAACGCTTCTTTTATTTTAGTTTCTATTTTGTATGTTTCTTTGTTATAATGTTTAGTCTTTTGCATTACTTATCCCCTCTTCTAACTTATATTTAATCTTTGTGCCTTCTTGTATACTGCCACTTTTTTCTTTGTTAAATTATCTGTTTTAACTCCACATTCATAGACTTTTCCATATTCTTTTACTAACTCTGTCAATCTCGGTCTCACATGATTCATATCAAAATATGTAGAATATCCTCTTCTATTCATTTCTAGTTCGATTTCTCTTGCTGTCATTTCTTTATTGCTAAGTATTTCTAAAATTTGCATATATTTTGTTCTTTTTTGTGGTTTTATATCTTCAAAACTCATTTGTCTTGTTTCTTTCATCTCTACACTTCCTTTAATGTGTTTTTAAATCTTGTGTATATATTGCTTGTCCTTTTATTATTTCTAATAATATTTTACATCTTTCTATATTATTTGCTTTTCTTATATCTTCTTCATTTACTACTTTTTTCATCAGTACCTCCTTGCCAAATTTTTAAAGCTACTTACTTTTTTATCAAACCTTACTACTACTTTCGCTAATCCTCCTGCCCTTTGCTTTTGTAAATCTATTACTATATTTTCTACCATTGTTTTTTCTTCACTTTCATTTTCTTTGTATAGAAATATTACATTATCAGCATCTTGTTCTATTGCTCCTGACTCTCTTAAATCTGCTAAACTTGGTTCTGTCTTTGCTGCATTTCTGTTTAATTGGCATAATCCAATTATCGGTATTTTTAATTCTAAACTTAATAATTTTAAAGTTCTTGTTATGTCTGCTACTTCTTGCTCTCTACTGTTAAACCTATTATTGTTTTTTATTAACTGTATATAATCTATAACTAATAAGCCTAAGTTATTTTTGTTCTTTAATTTTCTTGCATATATTTCTATTTCTTGTATGCTTCGTGTTTTTGTATTTATAAAAAATGGTAGGTCAGAAATTTCTCCTTCTGCTATTGCTATTTTTTGTTGTTCTAACATTTCTAATTTTCCTGTTCTTAATTTATTGCTATCTACATTTGCTACTCTGGAAATTATTTTTTGTATTATCTGTGTTTCTGACATTTCTAGACTTATTATTCCAACAGGTATCCCCTTTGTTGCTATATTATAAGCTATTTGTAATGCAAATGTACTTTTTCCCATTCCGTGGTCTAGCACCTATTACGGTAAACTCTTCTTCGTGTAGTCCATTAGTTGCTTTATCTAAATCAAATATTCCTGTTAAATATTTGTTATCATATCTCGAACCTTCTTGCCTTTTCTTCTCTATTAAATCAGATGTTTCCACTAGCATTTCTAGAAAACTCTTTTCTTTTTCGCCTTCTTGATTAATGTCTCCTAATTCTTTTATTATTTGTTCTATGTATACTTCTATTTCTTCTTTGCTATCTACTTTTTCTTTTATTTCTTTGCTTATTCTTATTAACTCTCTTTTCTTGCTTAATCTTTTTAATTCTTTATATGCATAACTTATAGAAGTTACATAAACGAAATTTACTAAATCTGTTAAGTATTTTAAAATTTCTTTACTTTCACTTTTTATTCTTTGTTTTATACTTAAAATACTAACTTCTTCTTTTTTTGCTTTTAGCTCTTGTATTGCTTTAAAGATTTGTCTATTTTTTTGTAAAAAGAAATCTTTTTCACTTAAATTTAATTCTTCTTTTTCAAAAATTAGATAGTATAAGACTGTTTTCTCAATTTCTTCATCGTACATTTCTTATCCTTTCTATTCGTATAGTTTTTCCTTATATTCCTCTTCCGTCATTTCTATTTCTGTATATTCTATTTTAGGTTTTGTTATATCTTTTTTAGTTTGTTGGCTTTTACTTGTCTTAAATTCTTCTTGATTCATTTTAAATTGTTGTACTGTTTTTATATTGTTGTCTTCACAATTTTTTAAGATACTTTCTATGTATTTCCAGTTTCTTTTATTTCTTGCTACTGCTTCTTTCATACTTTCAATTATTAAATTTGCTTCTAAATTTGTTTCTGTTAAATAATAACTTATGCTTTCTGCAACATATGGTGTTATTAATGTAATATTGTTTTCATAAAAATTTACAACTTTTTTAAATCCCTCTTCTTCTTTTTCTTTATTATTAATACTTGTATTATTCTCTTTGACATTTTTGTATATACCCTCCCCACATTTTTGCATATAGGGTATACTCATTTTTGTTGGTACATTATTATATTGATTTTTTTGTATATAGGTATTGTCATTTTCGTCAATAGGTTTTTCTTCTTTTATTATCTTATTTATAGATATAATTCTTTTATCTATTTCTTTACTATTTTCTTTGTAAAACATCTTTATAAATATATATTCTTTTTTAGCTAATTGACTTATCCATCTAGATATTGTTTCTTTACTAGTACTATATAAATCTGCAAAATACTTATTAGATGCCCAACAAATGCCTTTTTCATTGCATAGTGCTGTTATTTCTCCATAAAGCAACTTAGCATTTGCTGTTAATTCTTTATCATATCTAATCTCTGCTGGTATTATTGCAAAATAATTTGGATTTCCCACTTGTTTCCCTCCTTCCTAATTAATTTTTCCATATCTTTGTCTAAATTCTTCTTCTGTTTTTTTGTAATAATTCATCCATGTTTTTTGTCCTACTTTTTTTAAATATCTATTAAGCTTATCTCCTTTTTTTCCATGCACTCCATTAGTTCCTCTGTGGTCTTCTTCCGTTAAAAACACTATAAGTCCATCTTTAATGCTTTTATTTCTATAAGCCCTTGAAAAGAATACTTCATGTCTTTCGCTATATTTACTTGTTCTTTTTTGACTATATTTTTTGCTCTTAGGCATAATACAGAAATCAGATTCTAACTCTTTTTTCTGTTTTTTAATTTCTTTAACAACCTCTTTTTTAGTATCTTTTGCTATAATTTTATTTTTGGGACATGGATTAAAACT
>DBGCHZ010000061.1:0-1530 GCA_048355915.1 Clostridia bacterium
ATATTTACAATATGCAGAAGCAATATCAGAACAACTTATTTCTCAAAAAGTAAAAACAAGAGATGAATTGTTAGAAATATTTGAAGAGATAAAGCAAGATTATATAAATGATTTAGAAAGTACATTAGATGAAATATTTGATGATTATTGTGAAGAAAACGCCTTAAATTGGGCAGAGGAGGAATAGCAGTGGAAGAAATAAAAGTAGGAGAGTATATTAGAAACAATGAGGGATATATTGGCAAAATAATAAAGATAGAAAAAAATACTAAAAGAGATTGTGATACTTATTATGTTTGTGACAGTTGCATGGCTAGTGGTTTTTATGAACAAATTAAAAAATGTAGTAAAAACATCATAGAGCTACTAGAAGACAATGATATAGTAACATTAGAATATTATGTAGCAAAATATAGAATAAGGATAACAAGAATATTTGAAATTTCTAAAGTACTTAAACTTAATTGTATTAAGTTCAATAATGTTCATTGCGATTTTTTATATAATGTAGAAGAGAATAAATGGATAAACGGAAAAGGATATAATGTAAAGATAAAAACAATACTAACCAAAGAACAATTTGAACAAAATTCATATAAAGTTTAGGAGGACTAGCTAATGAATAAAGAAGAAATAGAAAAAGCAAAGCAATGCTTAAATGAAATAATACAGAATAGTTATGCAGAAAGAAAAGCAATTAAATTAGACAATCTAAGAAAATACATACAAGAATTAGAACAAAAGCAATTTATATTAGATAAAGTAACAAAAACTTTAAAAAGGGATAGAGAAATATTTGATAAATGTAGAAAGATACATGAAATGTATTCGCCAAGTGAAGAAAGAATGAACACTAAATATTATTATGCAGAAAAGCTATTAAATATCATAGAAGGAGAAAAGAAATAATGAATGACTTAATAAATTTAATTGAACAGTGGAAATTCAGTTTCAACTTATCTATATCCATAGTATACACAAAAGTTTTAGACTGGCATATAACAATACAACAAGGAAATCACAATAAATATAAAATATTATTCGAAACACAAAGCAGTGATTTAAATATATGCACATCAAAAGCTTATCTATTTTTAACAGAATGGTTAAGCGAGAATAATGGTGGATATTAAAATAAAAAATAACTAATACTAACACAAAAGAGGTGTTAGCATGACAGACAAAGAGATAATCCAAAAATGGAAACAAGGACTAAGTAAAAACAACTTAGCAAAAATATATAAAAGAGAATATAACATGCAAATAAGAAATATAAGAGCAAGCGTAAGACACAGACATGATGGAAAGTTTATAACAAATTACGAAAGCTTAGAACATATAGAAAGAGTAATATATAGATATTTGAAAGAAAGAAGGTAGAAAAATGAAAATAACAAAAAATATGATAGGAAAATATGCAACAAGAATAGGACCTTGTAAATTAGGCAATGGAAATAAAGATTATAGTTATATAGGAGACAAAATAAAGATATTAAGTATAGACGAAAAACATATAAGATTTGCAACTAA
>DBGCHZ010000062.1:0-4116 GCA_048355915.1 Clostridia bacterium
ATATTTACAATATGCAGAAGCAATATCAGAACAACTTATTTCTCAAAAAGTAAAAACAAGAGATGAATTGTTAGAAATATTTGAAGAGATAAAGCAAGATTATATAAATGATTTAGAAAATTCATTAGATGAAATATTTGATGATTATTGTGAAGAAAACGCCTTAAATTGGGCAGAGGAGGAATAGCAGTGGAAGAAATAAAAGTAGGAGAGTATGTGAGAACTGAAAATGGTTTAATCGGTAAGGTAAATAAAATTGAACCAGCTGGAAGTGGATGCAGATATGCTGGAGAATTTCTGACAGATGAAATAATACAATTTAATGATGGTAAAATATATGAAAGAAGAGTAAAAAGGAAAAATATTGCAAACCACAAATTAAAACTTACAGACTTAATAAAAGTAGGAGATATAGTTCATATAAAAGATGTATTACATGAAGATATTACACATATATGGTCAGAAGATTATTTAAAAGCATTAAAAGAAGATTTAAGCAATGGAATTAAACTTGTAGAAATACTAACACACGAACAATTTGAACAAAACTGTTATAAAGTTTAGGAGGAATAGCTAATGAATAAAGAAGAAAAAGATGACAACTATTGGAAAGGTTATATACAAAAACAAAAAGAAACAGAGGAAATATGTAAAATGTGCAAATATAGAAAAACATACAAGGAGCTAAAACAAAAAGAATCAATATTAGATAGAGTAACAAAAACTTTAAAAAGAGATAGAGAAATATTTGATAAATGCAGAAAGAAACATGAAATGTATTCGCCAAGTGAAGAAAGAATGAACACTAAATATCATTATACAGAAAAGCTATTAAATATAATAGAAGGAGAAAGAAATGATGGAGAAATTATTAGAAGTCTTTAATGAATATAAATTTAAATACAATCTAGCAATAGATATTGGATACACAAAAGTTTTAGATTGGTTTATAGAAATCAAACAAGGAAACCATGCACAATATAAGCAGTTATTTTGGAATCGAGATTGTGATTTAGATGCATGTATAGCAAAAGCATATTTATTTTTAACAGAATGGCTATATGAAAACGATACTGAAGAATTTAATACAAATACAGAACTTAGAATAACGGAAGAGGAAGAAACAGAAGAAATGTCTGAATTAAGAATAGCAGGAATAACAGTAGAGGAAATGGAAAACAAAATGGAACTAAGAGAAGTTTTAAATGAAACTTTTTATGATATTTTAAATAAAACAAATGAAATAATATTAGCAGTAAATAGAATAAATGAAGAAAGAAGGAATTTAATATGGGAGAAGAAGAAATGATAAGACAAATTTATGAAAAAGTGTGTTTTAACGATGACTTAAAAATGAAAATGGATATATTAATAACTGAAAATAAAATGTTAAAACAACAAAATGAAATGTTAATACAAATACTTAGCAAAGAAAGTAAGTGATAAAAAATGATACTAGAAGAAACACAAGACAATAAAGATACATTAATAATATTAATGATACAAGAAAGAGATAAACAAATAAAACTACTAGAAATAGAAAATGCAAATTTAAAGAAATTATTACTAAAACAATTAGAAGAAAACAGACATTTAATAAAAATAGTTAAAGAATTAAAATATAAAAGATATGGAGGTACAGAAGATTGAATAGAGAAGAACTTAAAAATTACAAATATAATCAAATATGGATAAAAGACCAAATGAAATATATAGAGACACAAAAAGAAACAATAAACAAATTAAATAGCACTATATCAGATATGCCAAAACGGTAGTAGGAAAGTAAATGATACAGAAGCAGAAAGTATTAGCAAATTAGTAGATTCATTTGACGAAATGATGAAAATAATAATATCAGAAGAGGAAAAACAAAAGAAAATAGTAGAACAAATAAATAAAATAGAATTTCCATATAGGAACATATTGTTTAAAGTATACATACAAGGAAAAAGCTTAGTAACAGTAGCAAGTGAAATGAATTATAGTTATGTTCATGTTTGCAGGGAACATGGAATAGCATTAAATAAATTTGATGAAATGATATGAAATGTTATTGAATGATATATAATACATATGTTTTAATATATAATAGCAAATGTAGTAAAAATATAAAGCAAAATTGTAATAAAAGCACCCCTAATTTATTTAATTGATAAAAGAAGAGCAGATGTTATCTTAATGTCTGCTCTTTTTAGTTATTATTTTTAGTTTTCAACAATTACTAACTATGGGTTTGTAGGCTATAAGGAGCACAAGTGTCGACCTTAATATATAGTTAAAGGATTGTGAAATAAATTACCTATCTACCAAGAAGTAGAAAAGGTTTCTGGAAATGTACTGCCCAGAGGCAAATAGCCTTTGCATACTAGTTGGCAATAGTGCAATTCCTGTATATGCTTTCTTAGTTTAACTGGTAAAATGGTAGTCTTGTAAACTGCAGTAGTAAGTTCAAGTCTTACAGAAAGCACCACAAAATAAAAATCGGAGGAAATCTAAAATGAAAAGAAAATGGACTAAAGAAAGTGCAGAAAGATATATAAAAACAGCTAAAGAAAAAGGATTAAAATATTGGAGTGCAAAAGATTTCTTAAGAAACCATAAAACAATGCATTCTATAATTTAGGAGAAGAAATATGGAAAACATATATGAAACATATGCAAGAATAATATGTGCAAATTGTAAAAATAAAAAAGAATGTCAAGAAGAGCTAAGACGAAGAATGGATAATACTATAAAGTGTGATAAATATGAAAGAGAAAGCAAAAACGAAGGCTACAAAAAGCAAAAGCAGATAACTGCTAAAAGAAATAAGAGTTTAATGAAAGGGATATATTGATGAAGTTTAAAATCAACAATAGAGAATGGAGTATTGCAGAAATAACGCAAGAGGAAATTAAAATAAAACAAAATCAAAGAAGAGCAAATGAAGAAGAAAACATTAAGAGCCTAGATACAAGATATTATGGGATTACATATACAGATATACAAAAAATATATATAGATAAAGATTTACCAATAGACAGAAAGAAAGCTACATTGATTCACGAATTAACACATTGTTATATAGTAAATTATATAACACATTTAGACAAAGAATATACAGAAGAGGATGTAGCAGATATCGTATCAAATTCACATGAAATCATACATGAAATTATAAAAGAATATTTTAAGGAGAAAATACAATGTTAACAATTATACTAGGAATAATATTAAGTCCAATAATTATAATATGTGGATTTATAAGTATATGTCTTATATATGCAATACTAAGTTATATAGTAGATACAATTATTAAGAGTATAGAAACAATAAAAAAGGAGCTAAAAAAGTAGGTGGAGGTTGATGGCAAATGAGAAAAACTTAATACCTTTTACAAATAATCAAAGCCGTGAGGAAGCCAAGAAAAACGGTAGTAAAGGTGGTAAAAAATCTGGAGAAGTAAGAAGAAATAAAAAAGCAATGAAAGAAACAATGAAAATGCTTTTAAACTTAGATATGCCAGAATGTGAAGGAAAAGAAGAACTTAAACAATTAGGACTACAAGAAGAAGATTTAACATTACAAACAGGAATACTTGTGAATCAAGTAAAAAAAGCACTATCAGGAAACTTAGATAGTGCTAAGTTTGTAAGAGATACTTCAGGAGAATATATCGGAGCAGAAGAAGAAAAGGAAGAAGTTGAAAAATATAAAGTATCTATTCCAGCTAAAGATTTGCCACCAGCCTTTATAAACATATATAGAGATATACTAAATAGAGAACATTTAGAATATTGGCTAGAAGGTGGAAGAGGAAGTATAAAATCAACCTTTGCGAATCAGGTTTTAGTAGATTTATTAGAAAACAATCCTAAAATGTGTGCAATTATTATAAGAAGATATACTAACACATTAAAAGATTCAGTATATGCGCAAACAGAATGGACAATTTCTCAATTTTCAGAGACATTTATTGGTTTACAAGACGACTACAATTTTAAAGTAAGTCCGTTGGAAGTAACTAAAATATCCACAGGACAAAAAATATATTTTAGAGGAACAGACGATGCAGGAAAAATAAAATCAATAAAACCTCCAAAAGGAATGTATATAGGAATAATTATTTATGA